>JBGSHM010000035.1:0-25674 GCA_041752235.1 Chitinophagaceae bacterium | reverse complement strand
CCCCCCCCACTTCCAGAAAGCCGCCGTCATCTGTCATCCAACATCCATCATCCAACATCCAACATCCGTCAACCACCATCGAAATACTAAAATCTAAAACATAAACCCATGCAACATTTCATCTCCTGGTTCGAAATCCCTGCCACGGATATTGACCGGGCCACCAAGTTCTACGAAGCGATCTTCAAGTGCACTCTCTTTCCTATGGATATGGAAGGAATGAAGATGCGGATGTTCCCGCTGGATGACCCCATGACCGGGATCGGAGGCGCCATCGTTGATAGCGGTGGTTTTCACAAACCCTCCGGTACCGATGGTGTATTGATCTATTTAAATGGCAACCCCGATGTGCAGGTCATCATTGATCGTGTGGAAGCAGCCGGAGGAAAAGTGGCCATGCCCAAAACCACCATTTCACCGGAATATGGAGATATGGCCGTTTTTATCGATACCGAAGGAAACCGGATCGGATTGCATAATATCCCGGCCGGTATGTAATTATCTTTTTCTAAATTGATAGTGGATACGAATTTTGGTTTCTCGCAGCGCCCGCTAAGTTTTTTGCGGACGCTGCGAGAAACTTTATATTTAAATTATGTCAATGAGATTTTTATTATGCACGGTCAGGGGAATTATTTATTTTAGGAGAGGAACGAAAAGGCTTAATGCCCTAAGTCGTTGATCATTTTCTGATAAATCAAACTATATGCAATCGAAAGCAACTACGGTAGAAGCCTACATGAAAGAAATACCGGCTCACCGGCTCGAAGCCATGTCCAAGCTTCGTAAGGTGATCAAAAAGAATATCCCCAAGGGATTTCAGGAATGTATGAACTATGGCATGATCGGGTATGTGGTACCCCATAAACTTTATTCCGAAGGGTATCATTGCGATCCCAGTATGCCGCTGCCATTTATGAATATCGCCAGCCAAAAGAACAATATCTCCGTTTATCATATGGGCATCTATGCCGATCAAAAAATATTGAAGTGGTTTGAAGGCGAATACAAAAAGCTCAATATTGGCAAACTGGATATGGGTAAGAGTTGTATCCGGTTCAAGAACATGGATAAAATCCCCTTCGATCTTATCGGCGAACTGGCCGCTAAGATGACGGTAGAAGATTGGGTGGGGCGGTATGAGGAGATGAAGAGGAAGTGATGCGTGGGACATTAGTCGTGAATCGTGAGACGTGAGTCGTGAGTAGGAAAACTCTACTCACGTCTCACGTTTCACGCCTCACGCTATTTCATCCTCGACAAAACGATCTCCATACTCTTAAACTCTTTCCCATCCACTGTAGAGTATTGTTCGAGTTTTTGGGTGTCCTTGCTGGTAATATAAAGTACCTGACGAATATCGATCTGTTTGCCACTCATGGGATCGGTCATTTTCCCTTTCAGGGTCATTGACTTTGTAGCGGCATCCCAGGTTCCTTCCATGTACATCATACAGGTGCTCATGTTATCCATCCAGGTGCTGGTAAAGACCTTGCGGGAATTGTCCCAACCGGTCAGGCTATACCCTTCAAATGGCATACCCATCATGGCGCCGCTATGCTTTTGTTCCTGATAACGACCACCCAGGATCATTTTACATTCTACCGTTGCTTTCATGGTTTGCTCCGGAGTTCCGGGAGCCATCCACATTTTGACATCTTCCTGCCACACTCCATCCCATTCGGCCATCATTTTATGAACATCGGAAGGGGTCATGGCCTCCATCCATTTTTGCATTTCCTCCGGCGATTGCGCGGAAGCAGAAGGGGAGATAAAAGCGCTGATGCAAAGCGCGATAATTGCGGTGGTTAGCATTCTCATAGTATAAATTTTTTTAAAAGTTACGGTTTTTTTCCCCTTGGGATTATTAATTATTAATTATTGATTATTGGATTTAGGTTTTAGCGGAACGAAATACGTCTAACATTCCTGAGTAAATAATTAATAATCAATAATCAATAATTTTTGCATTTACCACATTGTTTTACCTTTAGAATATGGGAGTAATGAAACAAATTGCCGAATACCTCTACCTCCGGAAACCGGATCCAGACCGGCCAAAGACCCAATGGATCAAGTACATGCATGGCATCAACCGGATCAGTATCCTGATCTTTCTGCTTTGCCTGATCATTCTGGCCATTAAATTACTTCGCTGAGGGATGCTGTAAAAAATGCACAATGGAGCGGGCTGCTTGCTGGGATGCATTACCGCCCTGCCCCAGGAGTTGGTGGAGTGCCTGGTAATCCTTTCGAACCTGCGCCAGATGTTCTTCATTCGTCAGCAGGATATCTAACTCCGCCTGGAGACGGGTGGTATTAAGTTCGTGCTGAATCAATTCTTTGACTACCAATTTATCCATGATCAGGTTGACCAGGGAAATGAATTTTACTTTCACCAATCTTTTTCCGATCTGGTAGGAAAGATAAGAGCCTTTATAGCAAACCACTTCGGGAACTCCAAATAAGGCAGTTTCCAAAGTTGCCGTGCCGGAGGTGACAAGGGCGGCTTTAGATTTATTCAGTAACGCATAGGTGGCATTGGATACGGCATAGACATTGGCAAATGGCCGAAGCATTTCTTCATAGAAAGAAGGGTCAAGTCCCGGGGCCTTAGCTACTACAAACCGGTAGTTGGGGTAGGCGCGGGTCACTTCGAGCATGATGGGTAGTTTCTTCAGGATCTCCTGTTTGCGACTACCGGGTAGCAAGGCAATAACGGGCTTATCCGCATCTCCTGGGATCTCCAATTTAGTTGGTTGGTCGCGAAACCGATCGATCACTTCCACCAAGGGGTGACCAACATATTCCACAGGCCAGTCCCATTTTTTTTCATAATAATCCTTTTCAAAGGGCAGGATCACAAGCATTTTATCAATACAGGTCTTCATGCTTTTGACCCTGTTCTCCTTCCAGGCCCAAACCTGGGGGGAGATATAGTACACCACTTTCAGTCCTTGTTGTTTGGCCCATTTGGCGATGCGGAGATTGAAACCCGGATAATCGATCAATATGAGCACATCAGGTTTCCAGGAAAGAATATCTTCCTTACAAAACCGGAGGTTACGAAAGATGGTTGGAAGGTTTTTGATGACTTCAGCAAATCCCATAAAGGCCAGGTCGCGGTAATGTTTCACCAACTCGCCACCGGCCTCCTGCATCAGGTCACCTCCCCAGCAGCGGATGGTGGCGGACGCATCCTGTTTGATCAGCTCCCTGACCAGGTTGCTGCCATGCAGGTCACCGGATGCCTCTCCGGCAATGAGATAATACTTCATGATCAGTTGTTCAGCAATTTGAGCACGAGGATGGCGATGCCATAGATCAGGGTGGTGACAAAAATGCCCTTGGCCGTTTTATCACGTTGCGTATTGATGTAGATGGTGAAAAGCACGGCATTGGCCAGCAGACAGAGGGCGCCAATGGACGTGATGATCTTGTTGTCATGCAGGAACAGGTCAAGGAAATCCGAAAAGGGGAGTCCATTAAAATCGTCTTTCAATAGATAGACGACGAAAAGTCCGAGAATGGGTCCAAGGATGCCAAGGACCAATCCGAGCTTCAGGTTGTCCTTTTTGAGGAAGAAGGTTGCCACTGTTTTTCCAGTTTAGACTTAAGAACGTAATTGGTCAGGTCAAATTGTACCGGCACCACACTCACATAATTATTGGCCAGGGCCCAAACATCGGTATCTTTTCCTTTATCGAAATTGACGAATTCCCCGGTAAGCCAGAAATACTTTCTTCCGTGGGGGTCCACTCGTTCAATAAAATCCTCTTCATATTTCGCATAAGCTTGCCGGCAGATCTTTATTCCTTTGATCAGTTCGGGTTGAAGGGAAGGTATATTGACATTGAGGACGGTGTGTTTGTCAAGACGGGTTTTGAGCATTTTCTCCACGATGATCCGCGCATATTGCCTGGCCCCGGTAAAGTCTGCTTCAATGCTATAGTCCAATAAGGAGAATCCGATTGAGGGGATGCTTTCGATCGCGGCTTCCACAGCGGCTGACATAGTACCTGAGTAGATGACATTGATGCTATGGTTGGCGCCATGGTTGATCCCACTGAGACAGAGATCGGGTTTGCGGTGAAGAACCTTGTCAACCGCCAATTTCACACAGTCCACCGGGGTGCCCGTACATTGATAGGCTTCTATCCCTTCAAAAATATGGACCGGGCTGAGCCGGAGCGGAGAACCAATCGTGATCGCATGGCCCATACCGGATTGGGGTTTATCGGGTGCTACGACGACGATCTTCCCCAGGTCTTTTACCGCTTCCACCAGGTTGCGAATCCCCGGCGCCGTTACCCCATCGTCGTTGGTGATCAATATAACTGGCTTATCTTTCTTCCCGCTCTTCTTGGCCATGGTCTTTGGTTTCGGTGCAAAATTGTTCCCTTTTTCCCGGCTGTCCAAAATTATCGGAATGAATAAATTTGGATTTCTAAAAAAATTAGTAATTTGCACTAACTCAATTAGCTTAATATGGCCATTTCAAACCAGAATCTCAAGTATCTCCGTAAACTTCGTGGTTGGACACAACAGGAATTTGCCGATAAATTGGGCATCAAACGCTCCCTGATTGGGGCCTATGAAGAGGAAAGGGCTGAGCCCCGGATCGATGTACTCGAAGTGGTTTGTGATATTTTCAAGTTGACCCTGGATGATCTGCTCCGAAAGGACCTGAGTGAGTCCAAGTCGAATTACCTCGCCCGCCGACGCGCCATGAAAATGGCGGAAGGAAGATCGGAAATTCCATTTGTCCCGGTAAAAGCCGCAGCGGGCTATCTCGCCGGTTATGCAGACACGGAATTCATTGATGAATTGAACACCTTTACCCTCCCCATGCTTTCGGGTGGAAATTACCGCGCCTTTGAGATCATTGGGGATTCCATGCTGCCCACACCAAGCGGATCCATTATCGTTGGAGAAAAGATCGATTCCATGGAGGAGATCCGTTCCACGAACACCTATATCGTTGTGTCGCGAAACGAAGGCATTGTATATAAAAGAGTGGAGAAAAATGGTCGCTCTAAAAATAAATTGAATATGATCTCCGATAACCCGGCCTACCCGCCTTATGCCCTGAGTGCCGAAGAAGTATTGGAGATCTGGCAGGCCCAGGTGGTGATCAGCCGCGCCGGGCAGACACAGCGCTGGGATATTAATCAGATCGCCAGCATGGTTACAAATCTTAATCAACAGGTTAACTCCTTGAAAAAGAAGATGAACTAAGACCGTATTTTTTCAGGGTTTTCATCCCATGGGTTTCTGTTGTTAATATTATATTTACAGCCCTGATGGGTTATGAGAAAATTTAGTTGGCTGTGGATCGCTGCGTTCTTTTTTATTCAACCACTTTCCGCACAAAATAAAATATTAAAGGCTGTTAAAACAGCACAGGTGCCACGCATCGATGGTGACCTGAATGATCCTGCATGGATCAATGCTTCGGTAGCCGATCAGTTCATTCAAAATTTCCCTTCTTTTGGTGCCGCGGCCTCCAACAAAACCAGCGTCAAACTTTTGTATGATGATGCGGCCATCTATATCGGCGCTTATCTCTATGATGATCCTGCACTGATCCGAAAACAATTGACGGTACGCGACGGAGAACAAAGACAGGATGTAGACTATTTCTCTGTGTTCCTGGATACCTATAATGATGACCAGAATGGATTTCAGTTCCTGGTCACTTCTGCCAATGTGCAATCAGACGCCCGGATGGGGAGTAATCTCGATCTGGATTTTGGCGAGTATGGAGATAAGACCTGGGAAGCGGTTTGGGAAAGTAAGGTTACAACCCGTGCAGACGGTTGGATCGTTGAAATGCGGATTCCCTATATCTCGCTTCGGTTTTCCAAAAACCATAACCAAACCTGGGGACTGAATTTTCTTCGGCATACCCGCCGCACCAATGAAAACTCCTTCTGGAATCCGGTGAATCCCTCGGTCAATGGGTTTGTGAATCAATTTGGCGATCTGGAAAGCCTCGAAAATATCGAACCTCCTTTGCGCTTGAGCTTTTCCCCGTATCTATCCGCAGGATTTCGATCGGTACCCCAGCAGTCCACCTTTAAAAGTGAATTCCTTCGTTCCGGCGGTATGGATGTAAAGTATGGCATCAATGAAAGCTTTACGCTGGATGCCACACTGATCCCGGATTTTGGCCAGGTAGTATCAGACAATGTGATCAATAATCTCTCACCATTCGAAGTACGATTCACGGAGAACAGGCCATTTTTCACAGAAGGCACCGAACTTTTCAATAAAGCCGGATTATTCTATTCGCGAAGGGTAGGGGCTACTCCTTCCAGGTACGGGGAGATCCGGAATTTTGCAGATACCTCTTCAACTTATGACCTGATCAAGAATCCTACGCTGACCCAGTTATACAATGCCGTAAAATTTTCCGGGCGTAATCAAAAGAATTTTGGGTTTGGGGTATTCAATGCCATTACAGCCCCTGCGCAGGCAAGGTTGAGAAACAGAAACACAGGGGTGGATTCTGTTGTTACCACTGAAGCCCTGGCCAATTACAATATCATCGTGATCGATAAGGCATTTAAGGGACAAAACTTTATCACGTTTACCAATACCAATGTAATTCGCAATGGGCGTGACCGGGATGCCAACGTGACGGGTATCAACTATGCGTTATACAGTAACAAAAATGTATTTGGCACTACAGGGGCTTTTCAATACAGCCGCATCTTTGGATCGAATTCCTATGATGGGTTCAACGCCTCACTACGTGCCGGGAAAGTAAGTGGCAACTGGCAGTATCATGTTCTGGGTTCGGTGATCTCGAATAAGTTTGATCCACGCGACCTGGGTTTTCTGACCAATAACAATGAGGTACTCACCCGGGCAGGTATCAGCTACCAGATATTTCAGCCAACCGATAAGTTCATCACCTACATCTATGAAGTAATTGCCCAGCGAATACAATTGTACCGTCCAGGTAAATATGCCCGCACCGACCTGGCCTTTAATAATCTGCTGGTATTTAAGAATTTTTGGGATGTCTCCTTCAATCTGCTTTATAACCCCGGTACCTGGTATGATTATTTTGAATTGCAACAAGCACCCGATCATTATCTCTCTTTTCCAGGTAATTTTTCAGTGAATATGTCTGGGAGTACCGATAGCCGGAAACGGGCCTTTGTGAGTTTTGGGGGATCATTTGCAAGACTGCCTGGATTAAATACCAATTCTTTAGCCTATCAGTTAGGTTTGCGCTATCGGTTTAGCAACCGTTTTACCTTTAGCGGTTCGGTGGACGCTCTTTATTCTACCAATAATCGTGGCTATGCATTTATGACCAATTCCCTCGGCGACCCGCTGGCAGCCACCCGGGATATCCGGCAACTCAGCACCCTCTTTTCAGGGGTGTATAATTTTACTCCCCGGATGAACCTTACCATGCGGATGCGGCATTACTGGAGCCGTGTGAATTTCAAAGAAATTTTATCTGTGAATCCGGATGGCACGGTGAATCCTTTTGTCAATACAGCCGATATTCATCCCTATATCAACAATCCCAACTTCTTTAATATTGATGCCTTCCTTACCTGGGATTTCCGATTGGGTAGCCGGATCATTCTGGGCTGGAAGAATTGGCTGGGTGAGGAGGAAACGGTGGATAGTGATAAATACAGGAATTATTTCCGGAACGCTTCAAGGGTACTCCAACTACCGCATGGCAATGAACTTACGGTGCGGGTGATCTATTTTCTCGATTATAATCAATTTAGAAAAAAGCGTTGATCATTTCACCCGAATGATCTCCTTCTCCACAATGGCATAGACCTTATGTTGGGGGGCTGGTCGTATAGCGGCCAATCCGGTGAACTGGCTAAACGCCGGCATTACGCAAATATCATCGGAGAAATAAAAACAGGGAAAGCGGAGCGACTGTTTACCCATGCCCCGGATATGGATACCCGGGTGGATATGACCCGTGAAGGCAAACAGGACCTGTTCATCGAGTACCACCGTATCACTATCATGCTGAAAACAGAAATGATCTTCGATCCAACGATCTTCCACTACCTCGATATTTGAATCCTTGTACCAGGCATCATCCAGTATGTCATGGTTTCCTTTGATCAACATGACGTGAAGTGCTTGCAGGTCCATTCTCCAGCGGCGGAATAATTCCAATTCACGGTTCGAACGGCTATGGGTAAGATCGCCCAATACCATTACCCGCTCGGCTTTAAAAAACAATACCTGGCTCACCAGTCTTTGCAAGTCTTCCCGGAAAACTTTTTGCGGTACAGCAATCCCTGCTTTGCGGAAATGGCCTGTTTTCCCGGCATGCAGGTCAGCCAGGAATAGTGTTTTTTTCTCCTCCCAATAAATACACCGCTCAGGGCTTAGCCAAAAATGGTGGTCGTTAAGTTTATAAGGAACAGGTTTTGTCATTTGGGTAACAGGATAGTTATTTATAATCAGATTTATGCATTGATTATTTATTATTAATTATGGATTATTTCGTAAAAATTACAATACTTACTATTCTTATGAAATAATTAGTAATTAATAATTAATAATCCTTAGCGTCTCTTTGCGGCCGCAGCGAGAAACAAAAAAAATGATATTTATTTGAATTGTACAACATACAGCGAATCCGACAAATAATTTGAAAACGAAAGATAAGCAGTATGCGGCCTATTTAGCAATTGGTTCTTGTCAGCAATGTAGAATGGCCCGGGCACCATTTGTTTGTTAAAGCGCAGGATCTCCCCACGGGCTTTGCTAATGTGAAAACTCATACCATCGAAATTACCTATCTGGGCATCCTGCAGAATATACAATGGCTGGCCCTTTGTCATAGTCACGATCTGGTGACTAAGTTTCTCCACTTCAACAAATTTTTCTGCCCGTGGAGCCAGGATAAACCAGTTGAACCCAAACCGGAAAAGAATCACTGCAGCGATCAAGGTATACAATCGAAGGGGTACGGCCTTCCAGGCCACAAAAGCGAGTATCAAAAAAGCGGCAGCCAACCCAAAGCACCGCCACCACAGGTCTGTACCATCCCTTACAACATGCAGAAACGGCAGGACGATAAAACCGATGCCCAGGGCCAGGGAGAGAAACAGGGTTATTCCTTCCACCATTTTTCTCGACCAATGTGTTTTGGCCAGCGAAAAGAAAGCAAAGAACAAGAGCGAATAAAGCAGGGGGATGAACATGAACAGGTATCGGGCATAGACCTCCGGCGAAAGCCAGTACACAAAAATATTCACAACCAGCACCAGAAAACTGTAAACCATGAAATCATTTCCCCTTAAGAAACGGATGGCCTGTTTATGGAACAGCGCCACAACAAATAAGGTCCATGGGGCATAGTGATAAAGCAGTTCTACCGGAAAAGAGAAGAAGTGCAGTATGGTTCGTTGCCAACTGAAATGAGCCGGTGTTCGTTTGGAGCTTTCTGTAAAAAGATTATTGAATAAGGTCAATGGTGCCAGGTCATTCCGCGTGAAATAGGCATAATAATAACTGCCTGTTATCAACAGAAATAATCCCACACCTGCAAAATGCATCGGATGAAAGAGGAGTCTGAATTTCTTTTTCCAGATAAAATAGGTGAGCAAGGTCAAACCCTGAAAGACCAGGGCAGGCATTCCTTTCATCAAAAACCCGATGGCGGCCAACAAATAGGTCAACAGGAAGAGCCATGCATATTTTTTCTTTTCCCCCAGCCAATAGACCCACATAAACTGCAAATAGACCACCAGCGAGAAACTGGTATCGATCAACCCGATAAAAGAATCATAGATCAGGATACGGCCATTGGTCATAAAAGCAAAGGCGGTGAAAAAGGCCACCTGTGGCGTGGTGAATTTTCGGGTAAAATGGTGTATGGTGCCACCCATCAATACTGTGGCGACGATCACGGGCAAGCGAAAGGCAAACATCGAAAAATCACCAAAGAGTTTCACATAGGTAATGATGATCCAATTATAGAGGGGTGGTTTGTTTAAATAAATTTCACCATTGAGTGTAGGGGTAAGGTAATCGCCGGATAAGATCATTTCCAGTGACACCAATGCCCGCCGTGCTTCATCATTCTGGTTATTAAGAGGGATATAGGCAAGATGACTGAGATAGGCAACCAGTAGACCCAGCAAAAGGAAGATACTGGCGTATAGATGGAAACGGTCTGTTTCCTTCTTTGCCAGCGTGCTCCATTTGTCCAGGTAAAAGGGCATGAATGATTTTAGGGATAAAACTAAAACAATGTAAGGATATTAACTCAGGGATTCGATCATTCGTTTGATCCGGTCTTCCATTTTTTCCGATGTCACATTATTTCGGTTCAGACCGTCGGCAATGATCGGAAAACTCAAAGGGGTTGGTTGGGAAGGGAAACGAAGCACGATCCTGCTTTTCTGAATACGGTCCAATGCCTGTCTTAGCCTCACTTCTTCCATTTGCTGTTCCATCACTTCGCGATGGGCCTGACGCAGGAGCAGGTTATCTGGTTCATATTCCGAGAAAACATTAAAGAGCAGGGAGGCGGAGGATTGAAGGTGACGGGCTTTTTTCTTTTCACCCGGCATACCTTGAAAGATCAGCCCCCCGATGACCGCGATATCCCTGAATTTCCGTCTCGCCATTTCAGTGCTGTTCACACTCTTCTGGATATCCAGAAAAAGGTTATCGGTATGAAAAAGTTCATACACATTGGCATCATCCACCGGGATGGGTTTATCACTCAGCAATTCAAATCCATAATCATTCATGGAGATCGAAAAAGTGATGGGCAGTATGCGACCGATACGGGAAGCCAGAATGGCGCTCATGGCTTCGTGAACAAACCTTCCCTCAAAGGGATAGACCAGCAGGTGAAACCCCTGCTTTGTTTCGATCTGTTCAATGAGCAGTTCGTCGTGGCGTGGGATATGAGACAGGTCACGCTGCAATTCAAACAAAGGACGCAAACTTTCCATCTCGATCATCCCATCAGGCTCCAGGGCCTTGGTGAAGGTATTGCGCAGCACATGACCCAGGTTGGCTGTCAGACTCATGCGCCCTCCATTCCAGGAAGGGACAATGGATTTTTTGGCGGTTGATTTCCGGACCATGACCGTCATATCCTTTATACCTACCAGTTCCAGGTTGCGGCCTGCCAGCGTGAAAACATCTCCCGGTTCGAGCCGGCTGATAAAATACTCTTCAATATGCCCTACATACCCTCCGGTCATGAATTGAACCTTTAGCATAGCATCACTGACGATGGTGCCAATATGCATACGGTGTCGCATGGCGATCCGGCGGCTGGTGATCCGGTACAGATCATCGATCTTTTCCACCTTTCGGTATTCATCGTATTGTTGCAAGGCTGTTCCACCTGCTGTGATATGCAATAATATCTCCTGCCATTCCTCTTCCGTCATTTCCTGAAAACAAAAAGTGGAGCGTATCTCCTGAAAGAGTTCGTCTGATTTGAAACCTTCGGAGATCGCCAGGGTGCAAAGGAATTGGATCAGTACATCAAAACAATTCATTAATGGTGGCCGGCTCTCGATCTCTTTCTCTTCAATTGCTGTTTTTAATGCGGCGGCCTCCACTAACTCGAGTGAATGGGTTGGTAAAAAATAGATCCGGCTGATATCGCCTGGTTGATGCCCACTTCGTCCGGCCCGTTGTAAAAACCGGGCCACCCCCTTGGGCGAACCCACTTGTATCACGGTCTCTACCGGACGAAAATCAACACCCAGGTCAAGACTCGCGGTACAAACCACTGCCTTTAAACGTCCGGTATGGAGTGAATCCTCCACCCAGGTTCTGAGTTCCTGTTCTATACTGCCGTGATGCAATGCGATGGCTCCTGCTAATTCAGGTGCCACATTCAAAAGCGTTTGATACCAGAGTTCACTCATCCCCCGGGTATTGATAAAGATGAGTGTGGTGCGGCTTTTCTCAATGATGGGCAATAATTTTTTCGCGAGTTTTATGCCCAGGTGACCTGCCCAAG
This sequence comes from Chitinophagaceae bacterium, assembly GCA_041752235.1. GTDB lineage: Bacteria > Bacteroidota > Bacteroidia > Chitinophagales > Chitinophagaceae > SpSt-398. The sequence goes on along the minus strand of JBGSHM010000035.1, from coordinate 13,676 downwards.
GATATTTTTCGATCTCATCGGGTATGATCGATTCCACTTCGGTCAATTTATCCATATGGGCTTTTACCAAAACCCCTTTTCCACCCCAGGGTGACCAAAGTACCTCGGTGGCTTCTTCGAGGTTCCCAATGGTGGCAGAGATTCCCCATACTGATGCCGGTGTGATTGCTATTTTTTTTTGCGCGTGCATGACCCGCGCTAAAGCAAGCTCCACCTGCACTCCGCGTTTACTCCCCAATAATTCGTGCCACTCATCTACGGCAATAGTACGCAGAGAGGTAAATAGTTCGGGGTAACAATTCTGAGCCAACAACAGGTGCAAGCTCTCCGGCGTGATGATCAACACCTCAGGCATTTGCCTTTTTTGTTGTTGCCTTTCGGAGGTGGAGGTGTCTCCATTTCGTATTCCCACTTTCCAGGACAAACCCAGTTCGGTGATCGCTTCTTCCATGGCCCTACCTATATCCTTGGCCAGCGCACGCAAGGGGGTAAGCCAGAGTAAGCGTAACCCGTTGTTCTTTTTTCGGGTAAAATCAGTAGGGTGCTCGTTGATAAATGCGATCAAGGCACCCAGGAAAACAGAATAGGTTTTCCCACATCCGGTGGGGGCATTCACCAACCCACTCTGACCTTTGCCTATATGCAACCAGGCTTCTTCCTGAAAGGGAAAGGGTTTTAGTCCTTTGGCAGCTAACCAGGACCGGATAATATGGTAGCCGGTAGACAGAACTAGAGCGTTTTCAAATATTCGATCACAGCTTTTCTTTCTTCCCCACTTAATCCGTCACCAAAATAATGCCCTTTGTTGCTGTATCCAGGCAAGGTTGTATTGTAGATCAGGTTGGAGCCACCGGCTGTCTTTACTGTGTACTTCCAGCCAACCGATTGGTAATCGTAAACCGGGTTAGCAAAATCCCGTGCCCAATAGGTAGGTCGAACCGGGCTGTTAAGCAATGCTTCGAGTGTAGGCACTGAACCATTGTGCAGGTAGGGGGCCGTGATCCAGATACCGTCCAGGGGAGGTGCAATATATCCTTTGTAGGGTTCGAGTCGGGCCGGGTGATCACCGGTAGTGAACCAACTCCGGTTGAACCATTCCACAAATTGGGGGTTTGAGTAATTGGCACTATGCAAAAGGGAGTCCGTTTGAATCATCGACTGGGGAATAAGCAGGTTTGGATATTGAGCGGCCTCATCATAGCGACCATGACATCCAGCGCAGTAGTCATTGAACACCAATCGGCCCTTGGTTACCAGTTCCGGATTGGTTGCCCGTGGATAGGGTGGAGGTTGAATACTCCGCAAGTAAGCCAGTACATCCGGCATATGCCGATCCACTTCCGCCGACTCCGAAGTATCTTTTACCGTCAACAAGTTTGAGGCCATCAGGAAACGTCCAAAATCGCCTCGCCCAAAGCCATTGTAAAAAATTCCATTCTTTTTTTTCAGGATCCACCAGGCAGGTACATCGGTGGGGATCACCTGGTCGGGTATATCCAGCGAGGCTTCCTTTTGCCACTGAAAGGTAACCGGGTCACGGTGGGCCGCAAGTACCGCCGCGAGGCGGTCAGCCGCGTTTACACCCCGGGTCTCAGTATAGAGATAAGGGCCAACGGTTTTGGCCACCTCAAAAAAGGAAGCCGCCGCCCGGTATTTTTTGGGGTGTAGGGTTTTCAGAAATTTTTCCGCCTTTACCAGCCGGTCATTGTTCATCGTTTCCCTGTCGCTGAAATCCGCAAAACTATTTCCCAGACCGATATATAATTTTCCTTCAAATACCTGAGCATGGCATTGCAAACAATTCGGGGCAATGAGGATCTCTCCATTATCGGCCCGAACGGCTGTGTATTCATGCGGTATGCCTTTGTTGAGTGAATCCCGCTGAAGCAGGATCTCCGGTTTTCCGATCCCCATGCGGAAAATATTCTCAGGCACCCCGCCTTTTACGTAATCACCCCCCACCAGGTATTGATATCCCTTTTCCACATCCCCATTCATGCGTTGCTGACTGGGTGGAATGGCAACGGGATCGTCCTCCGGGTCGGCCAAAAATGAAAAAAGCCCGACAAGGGTAGTGAGCAAGAGAAGGAGGAGGGATTTATTCATTGAACAAATTTAGGCAATGGTAATTTACCGCGAAGACACAAAGACACAAGGTAATGCTGGCGCCACTTTGTGCCCTCGTGTCCTGGCGGTTAATACGCTTAATCTCTTGGCCATTTCCTATCTTCGCACCACCATGACAGAGAAAATTTTGATCCTTGATTTCGGCTCTCAATACACCCAGTTGATCGCCAGGGCCGTGCGGGAGGCCAATGTGTATTGCGAGATCATTCCTTACCATAAAAACATAGAATTTGGACCGGGGCTAAAGGGTATTATCCTGAGTGGTTCCCCCTTTTCGGTGAATGACCCCCAGCCACCGGAAGTGCCGGTTGAAACACTGGCGGGAAATGTCCCTGTACTGGGGGTTTGTTATGGCGCCCAATTGACCGCCAAACAATTTGGTGGTCGGGTAGAAAAGAGCAATAAAAGAGAATATGGACGGGCCTATCTCCATCGCCAGAAAGAAGATGTGTTGTTAAAAAATGTAATGGAGAGTTCGCAGGTTTGGATGAGTCATGCAGATACAATTCTTGAATTACCAGGTGGGTTCGACTTGTTAGCTACGACGGAGAATATCCCTGTGGCAGCGTTCAAACGGAACAACGGAGCACACCCACTGTATGGGCTGCAATTTCATCCGGAAGTATATCATTCCATCGAGGGCAAAAAAATATTACACAATTTTCTGGTAGAGGTGTGTGGATGTAGCCAGGATTGGACCCCTGCCCATTTCATCTCCGATACCGTGGAGGCCTTGCGCAAACAGATCGGCGACCGCAAAGTGATCATGGCCCTGAGTGGGGGAGTGGATTCCACCGTTGCCGCCACCCTGATTCACCGCGCGATCGGTGACCGGCTCTTTGGCATTTTTGTCGACAATGGGGTGCTGCGCAAAAATGAATTTGAGAGCGTATTGAAAACCTACGCTACCCTGGGTTTGAATGTAAAAGGAGTGGATGCCCGTGAATTGTTTTATGATGAACTGGCAGGCCAAACTGAACCCGAAGCCAAGCGTAAGACCATTGGACGATTATTCATTGAAACATTTCAGGAGGAAGCCAAACATATTGACGGCATTGGGTTACTTGGACAAGGAACCATTTACCCGGATGTGATCGAAAGTGTGTCGGTACATGGGCCTTCGGTCACCATTAAGTCGCACCATAATGTGGGTGGGCTTCCGGATAAAATGCACCTTGAACTGGTAGAACCTTTGCGGTACCTCTTCAAAGATGAGGTGAGGAAAGTAGGGAGGGAACTGGGTATCCCTGCGGAAATGATCGACCGCCACCCCTTCCCGGGGCCAGGTCTGGCGATCCGTATCCTGGGTGAAGTGACCCCGGAAAAGGTACGTTTGTTGCAGGAAGCAGATGATATTTATGTAAATGCCCTGAAACAACACCATCTCTATGCAACGGTTTGGCAGGCCGGGGCAATCTTGTTACCTGTAAAAAGTGTTGGAGTAATGGGAGATGAGCGGACCTATGAGTTCACCGTCGCCCTTCGCGCAGTGACCAGTGTGGATGGTATGACAGCAGATTGGGCCCACCTGCCTTATGATTTCCTGGCCAATGTGTCGAATGAGATCATCAACAATGTGCGCGGCATCAACCGTGTGGTATATGATATCAGCAGTAAACCTCCGGCCACCATTGAGTGGGAATAGGAGGTGGATTAAACCGATAATATGAAAAGATGTTGGGTGATCATGTGGGTGAGTGTCCTCTTTATTGGACAATTAAATGCCCAGTCCCTGGAAAGGCATCGCATTGCCGTATTCAGCCCCCTTTTCCTTGATTCAGCTTTTGATAATAACCAGAATTATCGCTACGCGACTGAATTTCCAAAATTCATCAACCCCGGACTTGAATTTTATGAAGGGGTTCAACTCGCCATCGATTCACTCAATAAGGAGAATCTCCCCCTTGAATTTTATATCTACGATACCCGCTCCGCTTCCCAAAGTTTGGTGGACCAATTGACCGAGGCCGTCAACAATAAGGTGGAATTGATCATTGCCCATATCACCGGCCGCGAACTTTTCCAATTTGCCAAAGTGGCAAAGGATAGTCAGATACCTGTGCTCAACGTCAATCTTCCCAATGACGGGGGCATTTCCAATAACCCGTATTTTATCCTCCTCAATACCACCCTTCGTTCTCATTGCGAAGAGATGTATCGGTATTTGCAAAAGAACCACCCCACCGACCGGATGGTATTTTACACCCGTAAAGGGCAGATGGAGGATATGATCAAAAATTATTTTACGGAGTTTGCAAAGAACACGCCCGCTTTACCGGTAGATATCCGGTTTGTGGAACTGCCGATCAATTTCACCCAACAACAACTGATCGCTCCGCTCGACAGCAACCGCAAAACGGTAACGATCGTAGGTAGCCTGGATACCACTTACAGCCATTCTATTTTGAATAAAATGGGGATTGTGGCTAAATCCTATAAGCCCCTGGTGATCGGTATGCCCACCTGGGACAATGAAGATTTCTCCCGCCCGGAATGGAAAGGGGTAGAGATCCTCTTTACTACGCCCTTTTTCAATGCCCGCACCGATAAGGTCAGCATTTCCGTAATTGACCATTTTACCAAAAACCTCTACGCAAAACCAAGCGATATGGTGATCCGGGGTTATGAGACCACCTGGAAATTTGCCCGACTGCTGCTCAAATATGGTACTGACCTTTCCTCCAATTTAGGCAGTAAGGACTTCAACCTGATCCGAAGCTTTGATATTCAGCCAGTCATGAACAGAAACACCCTGACCCTGGACTATTTTGAGAATAAAAAACTCTATTTTGTCAAGTGGCTGGATGGTACCTTTAAGGCGCTAAACTGATCCTCCCGAGAAAATAAGGTTACATTTCCTGTAACCCGGTCCGCCCTGACATCGTCTAAAAATTTGGATTAAAATAAATCAACATGAAAAAAGGCATTTTATTCATTGTCCTGGCCGCGATGGTCATGACCGGTTGCAGACAGGTTTTTGGGAAACGCATGCGTGGAAACGGGAATATTACCAGCCAGACTCGAAATGTCTCCGGGTTTGACCGAATCGATATTGGTGGAGCTGCTGACCTGTATATCAAACAGGATTCTGTATTCTCTATCCGTATTGAAGGGGATGAGAATCTTCTGCCTTATCTGGAAACCGTTAAAGAAGGAAATACCCTCCACATCCACGAGACTGACAACATGAACCTGCGTACGACCCGTGGATTTAAAGTGTATGTGTCCGCGCCGCAGTTCACCGAATTTCAAGTGAGTGGTGCCTGCGATCTTTATAGCGAAAATCAGATACAGTCTTCTCAAAAAATACGCATCCGACTGAGCGGGGCCTCCGATGTGGAGATGGATGTTAAATCCCCCATGGTGGAAGCCGACCTGTCGGGTGCAGGAACTATCAAACTCAAGGGCGAAGCAAAAGATTTTGATGTGGATGGATCAGGCAGCACCGATATTAAATGCTATGACCTGCTGACAGAGAACACCAAAGTGGAAATTTCAGGAGCAGGCAGTGCCCAGGTTTCGGCGAGTGTAAAACTGGATGTACGTGTTTCGGGTGCAGGATCGGTACATTACAAAGGAAATCCGGCTGTGAGCCAATCGGTATCCGGAGCGGGTAGTGTTTCTAAGGCAAATTGATCGGAAAATACAGGATTCAAAGGGAGGAAAACTTTACCGTAATACGGATATTGTTATTCCTCCCTTTGTCGTCTGTACAGGATATTTTCACCGGGCCTTCCCGGGGTACAAAAAAGAGTTTTTCAGCAGGTGAAGCCGAGCGATAAAACTGATCATCCACATACCAATATACCCTGTCCACATCATTTCCCGTTTGACAGGCCAATTGCAAAGGTTCCGGGTTCTTCTTACTTATATAATATTCTCCATTGGCTGTTGGTGAAAGGATCAACGGGGCTTTGCCTTTGAATACCACTTCACATTCCGGGTTATGTGGAGGTACCCGCTCATATTGTAGCTGGTTTTCTTCATACCAACGCTGCATTTCCGGTTCAATCAGGCGGATCATTTTTTTCTTATAACCCGCACTCGGCATGCAGGATTTACAATAGGATATCTTTTCATCCGGGCTCATCATTACTTCCTGCCGGTTGGCACAGGGTATGGTGGAAGAGATCAGTGGAATAAAATAGTCCATCACTTTATGTTCACATTGAGAAGAAGGCAGAAGCCCGGTTTCGGAACACACTTGCCGGAGCTCACAATCCTCCGGTGGGGCATTCCATTCATTTTCTGTATCATAATCAATGGTGTTGAAAATGCGAAAAAGCAAGGGCGTAGCGGTTTGCGCCCCACTCAGGTCAGCGATACCCACGCCTGAAAAATTTCCTACCCAGACCCCAACGGTAAAATGCTTGTTGTATCCAATACTCCAGGCATCCCGGCGCCCATAACTGGTTCCCGTCTTCCAGGATATCCGGGGCATTTTTTCGGTGGCACCCCAATTGAGCGGAAAATCCGGGCGGTTGACCTTGGACAAAATATCAGTGACCATGAAATTGGCCGCCGGGCTAAGTAATCGAACCTGTCTGGGCGTTGAGCCTGATCGGATATATTGCGGGGCATACCAGGTGCCATCCTGTGCAAAGGCACTAAACAAGCCCGTGAGTTCTTCCAGCGTGGTTCCACATCCTCCCAGGATCATGGATAGACCGAGTTTGTTCTGGTCCTTTCGGATCTGCCTGAAATCACAGGCGCTCAATTTGCTCACCAACTTGTCCTTGCCCAACAGGCGTAACCCCTTTACCGCCGGAATATTGAGGGAATGTTCCAGCGCATATTCCATGGTTACATACCCATTGAATTTCTCATCATAATTTTCAGGGGCATAGCCCTGATAATTGACGGCCACATCGGTCATTACTGACTTAGGGGTAAGTAATCCCTCATCAATGCAAAGACCATATAAAAGTGGTTTTAAAGTGCTACCCGGTTGCCGTATAGCCTTGGCGCCATTCACCTGTCCGCCATCGGTTGTATCCTGGAAGGAGGATGAACCCACATAGGTGATCACCTGATGTGTTTTATTGTCAATGATGACCACGGCCGCATTACGGATCTGGCGGAGTTTCAAACCACGGATATAGTCTTCCACCAACCGCTCCGTTTTAAGCTGGGTATTCAGGTTTATCCAGGTAGGGATCAGATGGCCGCCCTGTCTTTTGAGCCGGTAGGCCAGGTGAGGAATATGCCGGGGCACCGTACCCCGGGTGGCGTTCATGGGTTCGGCCAGGGCATCAGCGATCTCCTTTTGTGTAAAAACCTTTTCCGCTGCAAACTTCTGTAGCCATCTGTTTCTTTCTTCCACAATTCGGGCGTTATGGCGACCGATGACCAGAGAAGAAGGGCGGTTGGGGATGATGGACAGTGCCGTGATCTCGGCCAGTGATAAATGATCCGGCGCCTTGTTGAAATACAAAAAGGCGGCCGCTTTTACCCCTTCAATATTTCCTCCATAGGGTACCAGGTTGAGGTAGAGTTGCAGAATCTCCTTCTTACTGTATGTTAGTTCCAGTTGCAGGGCCCGGAACATTTCAATGAGTTTACTGCCGATATTTCTTTTCCGTGGTTCCAGCAAGCGGGCCACCTGCATGGTGATCGTACTGGCGCCAGAGGTTCTTTTTAACCGAAACAGGTTTTTGAAGAAAGCCCTGGTTACCGCCGCGGGGTTGACGCCTGGGTGCGCATAAAAATATTTATCCTCTTTGGCAATGATGGTCTTTTGTAAAAGCGGGGATATCTCCTCCAATTCGGTCACCATCCTCCATTTTTCATCGGAGGTGAGATAAGCATGGATGATCTCCCCTTTCTGGTCGGTCACAATAGGGGAGAAATCGGGTGGTGGGGGTGGGGGGAATATCCAATGAAGGAGAAAAAAAAGCACAACCAATCCCACAAGGGCCAGCCCGGTCCGTTTCAGGAACTTTAACAAGGATTTGCGGGTAAACTTTATGGAGAATCGCTTGGGCATGCCTCTTTTTGTGATCAGTACAAAATTGCATTGATTTCGGTACTTTTAGTCAACTTTATTTTATTCTCCACTCCATTAACCATTTCATATGCGTCTCCGACTGCTCAGCCTTTTCCTGTTATCTACAGGTGTACTCACGCTTTCGTGTAACCGAAATGCGGTAGTACTCGACTCCACCAATGCGAAGGACGAGGTACCCCGCTTAACCAACCTGAACTTCCGGTTTAGTAAGTCCCTGGCCCCCGATTCATTGCTGAATAGTTGGTATTCGACTGTGTACATCCAATTCGAACCCGCGATCCCCGGCCGCTTTCGCTGGGAGAGCCCGGATATGCTGGTTTTTTCGCCGGCCGCCCCGCTGGCCCCCGCAACAACCTACAAAGCAAAAATGACCAATGAAGTACTTCGGTACAGCAAGTTTGGAAAGGTGGAGAAAGCCGATAAGATCGAGTTCCATACCCCTCACCTGAACGTGGATGACCTCCAGGTATTTTGGACAGCCAAGGATGAGTCGGGGAAAAATGCTTATCCCCAGGTTGATCTGTTCTTCAATTATCCCGTCAAGCCTGAAGAGATCAAGGATAAATTAGCCATCACGGTGGATGGTAAGGAAAAGGAGTTCACCCTGGTGACCCAGTCACCCGAGAATAAGATATCCGTTTCGATCAATAATCTGACAATAGAAGATAAAGACTATCAGGTAAAAGTGACCTTATCAAAAGGGATCAAACCCGTGGAAGGAAATAATGCAACACCGGATGAGTTAGTGGAGAATTTTAATATTCCCTCACCATTTGTATTGCTGATTCAAAGTGTGGAAGGGCAGCATGATGGTCAGGAGGGTAGTGTGGAGATCAGAACCAGTCAGCCATTGGTGTCCGAGAATATCAAATCCTATATCAAGATCGACCCCGAAATGAATTATTCCGTCGAGCTGACAGAATCAGGGGCCTTGATCCGGAGTGAAGGATTCAATGTGGAGAAAAGTTATACCCTGAATTTTCTGAAAGGGCTTCGTGGTAAATTGGGCGGTGTATTAAAAGAAGAAGTTTCGCAACAGGTCGCTTTTGGGGAATTGGAATCGGGGATCAATTTTACAAACAACAAAGGCATCTATCTTTCCAAACAGGGGGCGAAGAACATGGAGATCCGCATCACCAATACCCCCAAAGTGAAATTGATCGTTTCAAAAGTATATGAGAATAACCTCCTGCTGGCCCAGCGCTATGGGTATTCGCCCCGGGAGAAGAATTCCTATTATGGCGATTACTATGAGGATGAATATTCTTATGCGAGTTATAACGATATGGTTTTGGGCGATGTGATCTATGAAAAGGAGATCGATACCCGCAGCCTTCCACGGAGTGGAGGCGGACATCTGCTCAACTTCTCCCAGTTTGAAGACCGCCTACCTGATTTCAACGGCATCTATCATGTAGTGGTGCGGTCCACCGAAAGTTACTGGGTGCAGGACAGCCGTTTTGTTTCTGTATCCGATATCGGGCTGATTGCCCGGGAAGGGATAGACAAGATGTTGGTATTTGCTAATTCGATCAAGAGTGCGACCGCGTTGGCGGGTGTGAATATTATGGTGTATGGAGGCAATAACCAACTCTTGGGTACAGGTGCCACTAACAATGATGGCGTGGCAGAGATCGAAATGACAAAGAAAGAGTTTAGTGGATTCAAGCCTGCGATGATCATTGCCAAGACAGCCGATGATTTTAACTATCTGCCTTTTAATTCCACGCGGGTAAACACTTCACGGTTTGAAGTGGGTGGAAAACGAAATAACCCAACCGGACTGGATACCTATATCTATGCGGAAAGGGATATCTATCGTCCCGGGGAAAAGATCAATTTCTCCGTCATCATCCGCGACCGCCAATGGAAAAGCCCGGGTGAGATACCCATATTGATGAAGATGCTGATGCCCAACGGTAAGGAATTGAAAACCTTCCGCAAAACACTCAATGAAGAAGGAAGCATCGAAGGCGCGGTTGATCTGGCCACCTCGGCCATCACCGGCGGGTACACCTTGGAAGTCTATTCCTCCAATGAGGTTTTGTTGGGAACCCAAAGTTTTAATGTGGAAGAATTTGTGCCTGACCGTATCCGTGTTCAATCCAAATTAGACAAAGAATCGATTCAGACCGGGGAGACGGCCAATGTACAGGTGACGGCTACCAATTTCTTTGGGCCGCCTGCTGCCAATCGCAACTATGAGTTGGAAATTCAGGTAAGAAGGCAATATTTCTCGCCAGAAAAATTTGAAGGGTATAATTTCAACCTGGAGAATATGAGTTCGGTCTTTGATAAAAATGTTTCCCAGGGCCAGACAGATGCCAATGGACAGGTTTCCGGCTCTTATACCCTGACCGATGTCTTGAAAAATATGGGTCTTCTCCAGGCGATCTTTTATACCACCGTATTTGATGAAACAGGAAGACCAGTTAGCCGGAGCTCCAGTCTGAATTTATACACCCAACCTGTATTCTTTGGTATTCAACGGGAAGGTTACTATTACCAACCATTGAACACGGCGGCTAAATTCAAATTGGCGGCTGTGAATAAGGGGGGAGCAGCTACATCCGCGCCTGCGAAAGTTCAGGTGATCAAACATGAATACCATACAAACCTGGTGAAAAGCGGAGGATATTTCCGCTATGAATCACAGAAAGAGGACAAGTTGATGGAAGAAAAAACACTGACCATTGGTAATGGGTCCAGTTATTCCTATGTACCGCGGTCACCGGGTGATTATGAGATCCGTGTGTATGCACCCGATGCCAACACCTATATCAGCGAATCCTTCTATAGTTATGGCAATTGGGGTTGGGGTTCCTCCAACAGTACATTTGAAGTGAATAATGAAGGACATGTGGATATTGCCCTGGATAAAGGCAAGAGTCCTTATTTCACGAACGAAACGGCGGTTGTCACTTTCAAAGCCCCCTTTGACGGGCGCATGCTGGTGACCATGGAAACGGATAAGATCGTTTCTTATCATTATGTAAATGTGGAAAAACGTACGGCGCAATTAAGTCTCCCCATTTCTCCGGATCATCTGCCCAATGTGTATGTGACTGCCACGCTGATCAAACCGCATGAACTTACTGATATGCCCTTGACCGTGGCACATGGGTATCAGAATCTCCAGGTGGAAGATAAATCCCGCAAGATCGCCGTTGAGATCGATGCAAAGAAAACGGTTCGGTCGCGTACCAGTCAGGAGATTACGGTGAAGGCAGACCCCGGAAGTTATGTCACTCTTTCTGCGGTAGACAATGGTGTTTTACAGGTCAGTAGTTTTAAAACACCGGATCCCTATAATCATTTTTATAGCAAGAAAGCCTTGCAGGTAAATGGATATGATCTTTATCCTTTATTGTTCCCTGAAGTGCGGGGACGCCTCAGCAGTACGGGTGGGGATGGTGATCTATCCATGGAGAAACGCGTCAATCCTATGCCCGCAAAACGCATCAAAGTCGTTTCTTTCTGGAGTGGTATTTCAAAAGCCAATGGCAGTGGTGTGGCTAAATTCAATGTGCAGGTGCCACAATTCAGTGGAGAGATACGTTTGATGGCCGTGGCGTACAAAGGATCGAGTTTTGGTGCAGGAGAGAATACGATGACCGTTGCAGATCCTGTCGTGATCAGTACAGCCCTGCCCCGGTTCTTAAGTCCGGGCGATACAGTAACTGTGCCCGTTACACTCAGCAATACAACTGCTAAAGCAGCTACGGTTAGTGCGCAATTAAAGACCGATGGTCCATTGAAAGTGCTGGGTGGAACGACACAATCTGTAGACCTTGCAGCCAATAGCGAAGGCCGGGCTACTTTCCGTATTGTGGCCGACCCGGTGATGGCTGTTTCCAAAGTGCGGGTGGAAGTCAATGGCATGGGAGAGAAATTCTTTGATGAAACAGAGATATCGATCCGTCAGGCCAGTACCCTGCAAAAACTAACCGGAAGTGGGGTGGTGAAAGCCGGTGCAACACAGGCTGTACAAATAGGAACGACTGATTTTATTCCATCCAGTGTGGATTATAAATTGGTGGTAAGCCGGAGCCCGGTATTGGAATGGGGCAAACAATTGGAATACCTGGTTCAGTATCCATATGGCTGTACCGAACAAACGGTATCCGCTGCTTTCCCTCAATTGTACTTTGGTGACCTGGTGGATGTCATGAATAAGAAAGGCGTTGCCGCCTCTAATGCGAATTACAATGTGATGGAAGCCATCCGGAAAATCAAGATGCGTCAGGTGGAAAACGGGGCGCTGACCTTGTGGGATGGAGAGGGCTATCCTCATTGGTGGACGACCGTCTATGCTACGCACTTCTTACTCGAGGCACGCAAGGCCGGGTTCACGGTGGAAAACAGCCTGCTCGATCCTATGCTGGCCTACCTGACCAATCGGTTAAGAAATCGCGAAACGATCGCCTATTATTATAACCGGGATCAAAACAGGAAGATCGCACCCAAGGAAGTGCCGTATAGTTTGTTTGTCCTGGCGCTTGCCGGACGCTCGAATATTCCTTCCATGAATTATTATAAAGCCAATCCTGATCTGCTTGCCATAGACGGAAAGTACCTGCTCTCTGCGGCCTATGCGATCGCCGGGGATAAGAAATCATTTACCAGTATGTTACCCACGGCTTTTGTGGGAGAAGAATCGGTTTCTCAACCCGGTGGTAGTTGGTATTCGGATCTGCGGGATGAAGGGGTGGCCCTGAATGCGTTGTTGGAAGTGGATCCGGCAAATAAGCAGATCGGTGTGATGGCCAGACATGTCAGTGATAAATTAAAATCAAGAGAATGGCTGAGTACACAGGAACGGTCCTTTGGTTTTCTGGCCTTGGGTAAGATCTCAAGGGCCGCGGCGCAATCTACTGCCACGGCTGAAATAAAAGTGGGGGGAAAGACTATTGCTAAGGTGGATGGTGGAAACTGGATCGGTGATAAAGCTGCCCTTAAAGGAAACAATATCGAGATCGTGACAAAAGGGAATGGGCAACTGTATTTCTTCTGGGAAGCTGAAGGAATCAGCGCGACCGGAAGTTATAAGGAAGAGGACAGCTATCTCAAAGTTCGCCGCCGCTTTTATGACCGTTTTGGAAAAGAGCTGAGTGGACCATCCTTCAAACAGAATGACCTGATCGTAATCGGGGTTAGCCTGGAGAAATCCTATTCCGGCACGGTGGAGAACGTAGTGATCACCGATCTTTTGCCCGCCGGGTTTGAGATCGAGAATCCACGCACCAAAGAGATTCCCGGGATGGATTGGATCAAGGATGGTTATTCACCAACGGCATTGGATGTGCGTGATGACCGCATTCACTTCTTTATTGACATGACCAATAATAAACAGACCTACTATTATGCAGTAAGGGCGGTTTCTCCCGGATATTATCGAATGGGTCCCGTGAGTGCCGATGCGATGTACAAAGGAGAATATCATTCGTACCATGGAGCCAGAATGGTGCGTATTGAGTAGATGCTGTTCTGGCGTTCCCTGGCGTCCTCGTGTCTTCGCGGTTAGATTTACCGCGAAGACACG
>JBGSHM010000034.1:0-66104 GCA_041752235.1 Chitinophagaceae bacterium | reverse complement strand
GTTGGATGATAGATGACCGATGACAGATGACGGATGACAGTATTGTTACTTCGGACTTCTGTCATCGGTCATCGGTCATCTGTCATCGGTCATCTATCATCCAACATCCAACCTCCACCCTCTATTACCCCCATGTTACCAAATTGTTACCCCAAAGTTAGCCACCAGCAAGGCTTTCAGCCAATCAATTCTCTGAAATGCCTGTAAAATCAAGGGTTTCACCGTTTTAATCTTAATAAATCCTTAACAGTAGGGCGTTTCACGGGAGGGCGGATAAATAAAAAATTCCCTACTAAAAGTGGGTTGATTCACCAAAAAAATTTTTGCTTAAAAATGTTGAAAAACAGTCGAATGCAGCCCTGAGTGGGGTTCCGGGGCATTTTCCACAAAGTGGGGATATTTGGAGGTTTGAAGGAACGCTACTAAAAAATATTTTCGTTGACACCTTCCACACCGGGAGACGGATTACTAACCAGAGTACCAACTTTTAAATTCTTTTCTAATATGGCCAGCAAGAAGCAGAACGCCGCCAAGGGCGGGTTGCAGTTTCCTCGTCGCTTTACCCGTGACGACGTGAATGTGTTTGATCTCTTTGAGTACGATTACCGAACATCGGTGATACGAAACCCCAGTGGGGAAGTGGTGTTTGAGATGACGAATGTGGAGGTGCCGAAATCCTGGAGTCAGATCGCTACCGATATCCTTGCCCAAAAATATTTCCGGAAGGCGGGTGTACCCCAGCCCGACGGCAGCCTCGGTCGCGAAACATCCGCCAAACAGGTGGCTCACCGTATGGCCAATTGCTGGCGTGTATGGGGCGAGCGCTATGGATACTTCGCATCCGAGAAAGACGCCCAGGTATTCTATGAGGAGCTGGTATATAGCATCCTTAACCAGATGTGTACTCCCAACTCCCCCCAGTGGTTCAATACAGGCCTGTACGAGAGCTATGGCATCAAGGGTAAGCCCCAGGGCCATTATTTCGTAGACCCCGTAGATGGGAAGCTAAAGAAGTCTACTTCGGCTTACGAACGCCCTCAGCCCCATGCCTGCTTTATTCTGAGTGTGGAGGATGACCTGGTAAATGAAGGGGGTATCATGGACCTCTGGGTTCGTGAAGCCCGTATTTTCAAATATGGTTCGGGTGTGGGTACGAATTTCAGCTCTATCCGGGGCGAAGGGGAGAAACTAAGCGGTGGAGGTACTTCCTCCGGCCTCATGAGCTTCCTGAAGATCGGTGACCGCGCCGCCGGTGCCATCAAAAGTGGAGGTACTACCCGTCGCGCAGCCAAAATGGTCTGCCTGGATCTGGACCACCCCGAGATCGTGGATTTTGTAGATTGGAAAGTAGAAGAAGAAAAGAAAGTAGCTGCCCTGATCGCTGCCGGTTATTCCAGCGACTATGAAGGTGATGCTTATCGCACCGTCTCTGGCCAAAACTCCAATAACTCGGTTCGTATCCCCAACGAATTCTTTGAGAAATTAGAAAATAATGAAGATTGGGAACTGAAAGCCCGCAGCGATGGCCGTGTGATGCGTAAAGTGCCTGCCCGCGAACTGTGGAACAAGATATCCTATGCTGCCTGGCGTTGCGCCGACCCCGGTACACAGTACAATACCACCATCAATGAGTGGCATACCTGCCCCACTGGTGGAGAGATCAGGGCCTCTAACCCCTGCTCGGAGTACATGTTCCTTGATAACACCGCTTGTAATCTGGCTTCCGCTAACCTGATGAAGTTCTTCGATACAGAGAAGAATATCTTCGATGTGGAAGGCTATGAATATAACTGCCGCCTCTGGACCACCGTACTGGAAATTTCCGTACTCATGGCCCAGTTTCCTTCACAGGAAGTTGCCCAACTGAGCTATGAATACCGTACCCTGGGTCTTGGCTTTGCCAACCTGGGAACCGTACTCATGGTCAGCGGTATTCCGTATGACAGTGATAAAGCCCGCGCTATCGCTGGTGCCATCACCGCTATCATGACGGGCGTGGCATATCGTACCTCAGCCGAGATCGCCCAATTCCAGGGTGCCTTCCCCCGCTATGCCGAGAATAAAGAGCATATGATGCGGGTTATGCGCAACCACCGCCTCGCTGCATACGAAGCCGATGAGTATGAAGGACTGAGCATCAAACCCCAGGGGATCAATGCCCAGCATTGCCCGGATTACCTGCTTAAAGCAGCTTGCAAAGCATGGGATGAAGCGGTCGAACTGGGAGAAAAATATGGTTATCGCAATGCACAGGCAACCGTGATCGCCCCTACCGGTACCATTGGTCTGGTGATGGATTGTGATACAACCGGTGTGGAGCCTGACTTCGCCCTCGTGAAATTCAAAAAACTTTCCGGTGGTGGATATTTCAAGATCATCAACCAATCGGTTCCCGCTGCCCTGCGCAACCTGGGTTATACTGCGAAAGAAGCCGATGCCATCGTGAAATACGCCGTGGGTCATGCCAGCTTTGCCGGCGCCCCGCATATCAATCACCAAACCCTGAGCGAAAAAGGGTTTATCGGTGAAGAAATCAAGAAACTTGATGCAGCCGTAGCGACTGCTTTTGAGATCGGATTTGTTTTCAATAAATATGCCCTGGGTGAAGAATGTCTCCAGCGCCTGGGCTTTACCCCAGAGCAATACAATGATTTCTCCTGGAGCCTGCTCGAAGCACTTGGGTTTAGCGATGACCAGATCGATGCCGCCAATGATTATATCTGCGGAACGATGATGCTTGAAGGAGCGCCGCACCTCAAGCCCGAACACCTGCCCGTTTTTGACTGTGCCAACCGTTGTGGAAAGAAAGGTGAACGCTTTATCCATGCCCATGGGCATATCCGGATGATGGGAGCTACCCAGCCCTTTATCAGCGGCGCCATTTCCAAAACAATCAACCTGCCTCATGAAGCATCCGTTGAGGAAATCTCGGATGCCTACCTGCTGAGCTGGAAACTTGGTCTTAAAGCCAATGCCCTTTACCGCGATGGTTCCAAACTGAGCCAGCCACTTAGCAATAAAAGCGATATGAAGAAAAAAGTGGAAGACACCAAGGCCGAAGAGATCGCTGAGGCTGTTGTCAACGAGAGTGCCATTGTGGATATGGGCAAACTCACCATTGAAGAGTTATTGGATGAAGTACAGAAACGTGTACAAGCTTCGCCCGATACCAAACTCAAACGCCGCCTTGCCAAGATCGTAGAGCGCCGCACCTTACCCGCCAAGCGTCGTGGCTTTACACAGAAAGCCAAGATCAATGGACAGGCCGTATTCCTCCGCACCGGAGAATACGCGGATGGTACCATTGGAGAGATCTTTATTGACATGGCCAAAGAAGGGGCTACCATGCGCAGCATGATGAACTGCTTTGCTATCTCTATCTCGATCGGCTTGCAATATGGTGTGCCACTGGAAGAGTTTGTAGAGAAATTTGTCTTTACCAAATTCGATCCAGCCGGTTTTGTTGAACACCCGAATATCCGTACCACTACCTCCATTGTGGACTTTATATTCCGTGTACTCGGATACGAGTACCTCGGACGTACCGACCTCGTGCATATCCTTGACAAACCCGAGGTAAATAATACCGGGGCAGATGATTGGGATGAAATCCCCACTAACCTTGAGTATGAAAAAGAACCCGAGTTGTCCAATGTACGCGTCGTGGGTTCGGTACAACCCAAGGCCACCAAAGCGGCGCCCAAGGCCGAAACCAGTCTGGATGCCGTGAATGCCGCTGCGCGCAGCATGCAAAGCGATGCGCCTGCCTGTAACACCTGCGGACATATTACAGTACGCAGCGGTACCTGCTACAAGTGTTTGAACTGTGGCAATAGCATGGGATGTAGCTAAGAAGAAATTTGTTTAGGACGGAAAAACCATTGTAGAACGAGGATCCTGCTTTAACCGGCGGGATCCTTTCTTTTAACCAGGATTAATCAGGATTATCAGGATTGCCCAGGATTAACAGGATTAACCACAGGATTATCGGGATGCTATGGATTATTAGGATAATGAAGAATGTATAGTTAGCCGGATGATAAGGATTGTAGAGATAATCAGGATTGAAATAATTTATAAAATCAATCCTGCCAATCCTTAAATCCCCCAATCCTGGTCTTAACGAATTGGATGACACTTCCTATACTTCGCACTCGCCGCTTCGCTTGGCGTCAATGCACGCATACAACCGGATAAAAATACAAGGGCAACGATGGAGAGAAGGATCGCTTTTTTCATGAGTGGATTTTGGGTGACCGGGGGCAAGATATATGCCAGAATTGGCCGGGGCAATAGGAAATGTACTTGGGTATTATCTCCTCGCGCTCCCTTGCGCCTTAGCGCCCTGGCGGTAAGACTTAACCGCTAAGGCGCCAGGACGCAAAGGCGCGCGAGGAAACCCATCAATCAAGGTCGGTAATCCCGCAGATAACTACACCGATTAAACGCATACTTGTAAAACTGCGTAGCCCCAAACTCCTTCTTGAACTGGGCAAACTGGGGATTGTTCCTGAATTTTTTATTGAACTCTACCATCTGCCGGTCATACGCAGTCCAATCATTGCTGTTATAATCGGGCATGGGAATCTGGCGCTGGGAACATTTAGCAACGAGGAAGAAAGCAGCCGCTTTGAATTCTTTATTGGTCGATAATTCGTAGGCTTTTTGATAATAGCTCTTGGCTTTGTTGACCTGAAAATACTCTCGCTTCCAGGCAAGATCATATTTGCCATGATTCCATTCACTCGATGGGCGGTAATAAACCACCGTCATATAACTATTGCCATAATGACTCATGTTGTAATACGCTGAGGCGAGTTGATAATAGAGCTTGGCTTGCTCCTCGCCTTTGAGGGTGGGGAGTTTGGCCTCGAGCTCATTCATTTTTTTGGCAAAACTGAGTTTGTTATACGCCGTAGCTAGTTTCTTATCATAACGCTGCCAGTCATTTAAGTAATCATGGAAAGGATCCACATTCAGGTTCTCTTCGGTTTGGCTCAGGCTGTTCCAGTAGTTTTCAGACAGCGACTCGGTGTTTTTTGCTTTAGATAACCATTCAATGGCTTTTGCAAAATTGAAATCACGCAGATAGGAAGTGCCGATCACATCCACCACCTTATCCTTGTCAAAGGAGGAATGATCCAGCAGGTGTTTGAGGTAGGGGGTAGGGGTTTTGTTGTCAAAATAACCATAGAGGGTGAGAATCTGTGTGGTCGTCATTTGTTCACGAACAAAGTCAATTCCATATCCCTCTCCATAACTTTCTTCTTCCGATTCAGACAGGTCAAAGAGATCGGCCACACCCAGGGCCAGCGCTGCTTTTGCTACATCGCCTTGTTGCTGGTATTTCTGTGCCAGGATCTCAGAAAGAAAATTGCGGTAGAATATGCGGTATTCGATTTCAGTCGCCGCTTTTTGGCGCAGCCATTTAAGCTCCGCCAATAATTTTTCCTCCCGTGGCGCATCGATCCTGGGTTGGTCATTGGCCATTACCAGCAAACGGATTAATTGTACCTGCTCCTTGATCTTTTGAGAGGGGTTGAGTTTGGAAACCGAAGCCGCCAGGGCATCGGCTTTGGCGTAGTTCTTATTAATGAATTCGATATAGGCAGCACCGGCAAGATAGAGCGCCGGGTTTTTGGTATTCTTGTCTACCGCCAGTTTTTGAAAAAAAACACTGGTATTTACCAGGGCCTGATTGCTTTGGGTAAATGCGGATTTGGTATCCTCCCAGGTAAAATAAAAGGCCTTGCCTCCTTTCTCGCTGTGCAAACGCGGGGTAAGAAATTGTTCTTCAATCTTATTGATCTCGCGGATGGCAAGTATCTCCAGCATGGGATTAGTGGGACTGAGTTGATGTATCTGCGCGATATCCGCCAGGCGATAGGATGAACCAAAAAGGGAAAACATACCCAGCAGGTTGGCCTTCTCTTCATTGTTTTTGGCGAGGGTGAGGTAACTGTTCTTTAGTTCGGGATTGGCATTTTGCGAAGCCCAAAGGAATCCCATGAAATGAGATCGTTTGTTTTTGGAGGAGCGTGCAAAGGCCTGGCTAAAGGAATAGGCAGCTTCTTTGGCTTTTCCGGTTTTAAACAGGCTGCCCGCTTTATAGGCCAGGGCTTGTTCTTTTACCGCACTGTTGTCGGTGGAAGCAAAGGCTTCATCATACCAACGGATACAATCTTTGAAGCGGTTATTATAAAAGGCAAGTTTGCACCGCAGAAAGCCATACTTGGTTTTGAGAAAAGGGTTGACCACTTTGTTGTATTGGGCGTCAGCACCGGCGATATAGCGGTTCAATTCCAGGCTATCGCCACGTTCAGGGCTGCTCCAGGCATCACTCGCAACACTGTATTTCTCCGCTTGTTTGGCCATCACCAGATAGTTCAGGGCATCCAGGTCCTTGGTACTGGTAAAATAGGCTGTCATCCCATTCTTATTGATGTCAGCAGGCAGGGTGGCTGGTTGTTTGCGGGTTATATGTCCGTTAAGCTGACCGATATAGTCGGCATTAAAGGTGTAAATGAATTGCTCGGCATCAGCCGTGTTCACTTTTCCACCGGCATATTTTTTCCATTCTTCCAAAACAGGATCAGGCAGATCGGCTTCTTTGTTCTCATTTTCCCAATCACTGTAAAAAGTGAGGAGTGAGGTATAATAAAAAGGCCGGTAGCCATTCAGGTCCGTGGTTTCTTTGGAAAAGAAACTGGTATAATAATCATAGGGGTCCTCGGAGCCACCACAGCCAATGATGTTTTGGGGGAAGGCGCTAAGGACTACGCTAATGGAAGCGGCGGTAAACAGTTTCCAGTTCATGCAAGGTATATTTTGAAAGATTGGAGGGATCGAGATGATAGAGAATGACGGTGGTGCGGTCGGAGTTCAGTCTTCGGTTCAATTGATAGGCGGCCTCGGTCAGTGACAAATACGGGCTGTTCTCGTAGCGCAACCAGTCACTCTTTTCAAAGGTATGTCCATTTACCACGGTCTGTTGGGTAAAAACCACTTTTTCTTTTTTAAATAATGTATAGGGGATGGTCTCGGTACGGACCAGGCCTTTGTACGCATCATTTCTGAACCAGATCCACCAGTCAAATACCGGCAGGGCAATATCGAGGGGGAGGGGATAGTTGGACATTTTCCCAATGTACTGATTGAGTATATCGGGGTCAATGATGGAGTTACGGGTTTCGGGGAGGCGAAGGTTACCCATATTATAGGCCATCAGCAAGCCACGGTCAACCGGGGGAATGCCATTGGACTGGGTGTATTTCAATTGGTGGAGCCGGATGGTAGCGGAGAGGATTTTCCCGGTAAAATAGGGTTGCTTTTTCACCTGTTCCAGCAACCGGAAATAACGGTCACGGGTAGCGGCGGTCCAGTCACAATCAAGTTGTACTTCCCGGTCCAATTTCCAATCGGGAGATGGGGTTAACTCATTTAATAATCCAGCCAGTTTGACCGCCAGAGTATCTACACCTGCCTCATCGAGTTTTTGCAAGGTTTCGTTGGTGATGAAAACAACGGGGGTGATCCGAAATTTTGGAATATCGGTTTTGGGTAAACGAACCATTGCCACCGGCACGGGCTGATTTTTTGCATCGTCCCATTCCACATCAAAGAATTTGATATAAAGGCGGGTGACGGAAAGAGAGTCGAGTACCTGGGTTTCCCGGGCGGAGATATTGACGCGAGACTTCCAGTGGTAGAATGCGCGAGTGACCTGTTTATCGGGTTTGGATGTACAGGCGGAAAGGAATAAAGCAATGGCGATTAAACTGCCTTTCATGGCAGGGGGGTATTGTTTTTCCTCGCGTTACTTAGCGTCTTTGCGCCCTGGCGGTGAAATTTAACCGCGAGGACGCAAAGACGCAAAGTAGCGCTAGGAGGCTTTGAAAATATTCGACACGGCTCCTTCGAGCATCGGGAATTTTTCGACCACAAAATTCTTAATGGTCTCAATGGCTTTTTTGGCTTGTTCTTCAGTTAAACCGGCTTCGGATTGGAGACGGGAGATGATTTCTTCCATGTATTGTGTTTGTAACACGAATTTGCACATAATTTCTGTGCCTTCCGTGTATTCAGTGAGAAAAAAATGCTCACGGAATGCACAGAAATAATATTATGCTACTTTGAGGACGCTGAGTTTGCTGGTATCGAACTTGCGGCGGGTGTACTCAATATCGAGGGTAAAGGTCTTGATATTGGACGAAGGCAGTTCGTACATGGCATCGGTGAGGATGGTTTCGCAGATGCTGCGAAGTCCACGGGCACCCAGTTTATATTCCATGGCTTTTTCAACCATGAAATCCAGTACCTCGGTTTCGATGGAAAGCTGGATGCCTTCCAGTTCGAAGAGTTTCTTGTATTGCTTAACGAGGGCGTTCTTGGGTTCTGTAAGAATTTCCCGGAGGGTGGCGCTATCCAGCGGATCAAGATGGGTTACCACCGGCAGACGGCCAAGTAATTCGGGAATCAATCCAAATGTTTTCAGGTCCTGCGCGTTCACAAACTGCAACAGGTTCTTCTTCATATTGTCCTGAAGCTCTTTGTCCACATTAAAACCAATGGTATTGGTTTGTACCCGGCGTCCGATCACTTTATCAATGCCATCAAAGGCACCTCCACAAACAAAGAGGATATTCTGGGTATTGATCTTGATGAGTTTCTGTTCTGGGTGTTTACGTCCGCCTTGTGGGGGAACGAGCACATCGGTTCCTTCCAGCAGTTTGAGCAGGCCTTGTTGCACGCCTTCACCGCTTACATCACGGGTAATGGAGGGGTTATCGCCTTTACGCGCGATCTTGTCGATCTCATCAATATAAACGATGCCACGTTCTGCGGCTGACACATCATAGTTACAAACCTGGAGCAAACGGGTGAGGATGCTTTCCACATCTTCCCCTACATAACCCGCTTCAGTGAATACCGTGGCATCCACAATGGTAAAAGGAACATTGAGCAGTTTGGCGATGGTCTTGGCCAGCAGGGTCTTTCCCGTACCGGTTTCACCTACCATGATGATATTGCTCTTTTCGATCTCTACTTCGGATGGGGTGGTTTCGGTGGCCTTTTGTTGTAAACGCTTGTAGTGGTTATACACCGCTACGGCCAGTACTTTCTTGGCTTCGCCCTGCCCGATGACATATTCATCAAGGAAGCGCTTTATTTCAACCGGTTTTTTGACAGTGAGTTTGAAGGAGGAAGTGGATTTTTCTTCCTTGACCATTAATTCTTGTTCAATGATTTCGCGTGCATGGTCAACACAGTTTTCACAAATATGACCTTCCTGCCCGGCTATCAGGATCTTCACTTCATCGCGGTTGCGACCACAAAAGGAACAGTGGAGGGGGCTTTTGGCCATTCTATAGGTATTCTTGTTGTAAATTCTTAATTATTAATTAGTGAATATTAAAAAATAAACAAGCTATTAATTAATAATCAATAATTTATAATCAAACTATTTTAACGTAAAACGCAATAGGCGAAGTTACAAAAAAGGCTGTAAGCGGGGAATTTCCAGCTTGAATATTTTTAATTGATTGAAAATCAAATAGATATTTTACCGCAGAGAACATAAGAACGCAGAGTTTCGCAGAGAGATTATGAATTATTGATTGTTAATTACTGGCTGAAAAATGGAGAAAGATTGACTTGTATGGAAATAATCAATAATTAATAATCAATAATTCCTTTGCGTAACTCCGCGTTCTCTCGTTCTCTGCGGTAAAAGCTTTAATTAAAGTGTCTCCAAGACACCATCAACAATACCATAATTGATCGCCTCTTTCGCATCCATCCAATAATCCCGGTCAAAATCCTTCATCACCTGGGCCATGGTCTTACCGCAATTATTAGCCAGGATGGTGGCTCCAATTTCTTTGACGCGTTGTGTTTGTTTGGCTTGAATTTCCAGGTCGGCACTTACCCCCTGAAAATGTCCGCCGAGGGAAGGCTGGTGGATCATGACTTCTCCATGAGGGTAGATAAATCGTCTGCCTTTTACCCCACCACTGAGCAGGATACTTCCCATGGAAGCGGCCAGTCCCATACAAATGGTACTCACGGGTGATTTCAACATCTTCATGGTATCGTAGATCACCATCCCGCTGGTGACCACACCGCCGGGGCTGTTGATAAAGAATTTGATCTCTTCACCGGCTTTATCGGCTTCGAGCAGGAGCATTTTGGAAACCACTTCGCGGGCCGATTTATCATCCACCACACCCCAGAGGTAAACGCTTCTTTTTTCGTAAAAATATTTTTCCAACCGTTTGTTGAGCATCATCAGCTCATCGCGTTTGGCAGCGGGGTCTTTTTCGTCCTCTTCATCATCGGCTCTCCAGTCGTTGTGTATATATTGCTTGGGAAACATCGTTGACTTTTTAGTGTTTGGAATCTTTTTTCTCTTTTCTCGGGTTGGTGAGTAAGACCTCATCCACGAGACCATAAGCTTTTGCTTCGGAAGCGGTCATCCAGTAGTCGCGGTCAAAATCGGACTGAATGGTGTCGATGGATTTGCCAGAATGATTGGCAATGATCTCATACAATTCACCCCGCAGTTTGCGAATCTCATTCACAGTGATGGCGATATCACTGGCCTGTCCGCCGATGGCGCCACTGGGCTGGTGCATCATCACCCGTGAATGTTTGAGCGCGGCCCTTTTTCCATTGGTACCGGCACAAAGTAATACCGAAGCCATGGAGGCGGCCACACCGATACAGATGGTTGCCACATCGGGGGCTACATATTGCATGGTATCGTATACACCCATACCGGCATATACACTACCACCAGGGCTATTGATATACATATTGATATCACGGCCACGATCGGTCGAGTCAAGGAATAATAACTGGGCGGTAACGATATTGGCTACTTCGTCATTGATCGGGTAACCTAGAAAAATGATCCTGTCCATCATCAAACGGCTGTACACGTCCATGACGGCCACATTCATCGGTCTCTCTTCAATAATGTTGGGGGTAAGCGCCGTTACCAGGTGCGAGGCATATCCGTTCAGGGTGTTGCTGGAAATGCCCCGGTGTTTGACGGCGTATTTTTCAAATTCTGAACTCATTTGTTTTGATATTTAAGCGATTAATCCGGGCTAAGGAATCCCTCAAATATCCGTCCAAATGATGGAACTGCAAAATTGGCGGGAATGGGTGTGACGGTTTTACCGCCAGGACGCCAAGACACAAAGAAGCGCCAGGATTTCCCAGCGCTCCATTGCGTCTTCGTGTCTTGGCGGTAAAATCTTTAAGTTTAATGATGATGCTGATGTTCCTCCACCATCTTCGTAAACTCCTCTGCCGAAATGGATTTATCGGTCGGGTTGATCTGGGTCTCCGCCCATTCAAATATCCGCTGTGTCTGGATGCGGTTATAGGCATCTTCCACATATTTCCGGTCCTTCATCATTTTCTCTACATAATCAGCAACCCAGGGTTGCTCTTCATCCATGGCACCCATGCCCATGTAGCCAAATAATTGCTGTCTGGCAAATTGGCGGAGTTCGTCGGGTTGAACCTGGATGGCGTTATCCGTTACGATCTTTTCGGTGATCAGGCTCCACTTCAATTGATTTTTGAAGCTGGGGAATTCCTTTTCTACTTCTTCTTCGGTCTTGGGGCTTTCACCCTGCGTCTTCATCCATCTTTTCAGGAAGGCTTCGGGGAATTCAATCGGGGTATGATCGATCAGTTGGTGGTACAATTGGTCATGGATCTGGTTACGTGCCTGACCCGCCCAGTAATTGGCAATTTCTTCCTTGATCTTATTCCGGAAATCGGCTTCGGTCTTTACTTCCTGACCGGGATAGAGTTGGTTAAAGAATTCCTCATCCAATCCGCGTTTTTCCAATAAGCCAACTTTGGTAATGGTGACGGTAAAATATTTTTCCAGGTCGGCGGCATTGTCTTTGTTCAATCCCAGGTCACCGGCTACCCAGTCTCTTTCCTTGTCTTCAAAAGCGGTTTTAAGTTGAAGGGTGAATTTGTCGTCCTTTTTCTTTCCCATTAAGGATTTGCGGAGATCGGCCGAGAAATATTTAACAAGCAGGGAATTATCTTTTGTTACGCCGCCTTCCACCAGGTTGCCGGCTGCATCGGCTTCGGCAAAGTTTACATTCAGCACATTTTCTTCCGTGGCCACTTCCTCGGGTTCGGTCATATTGCCATAACGGTTCTGGAGGCGGGTAATTTCATTGTCCACCATTTCATCGGTCACATCCACTACATAGCGGGTGATCTTGGCCTTGGCCAGACCGGTCAGTTCAACCGGGGGTTTCATACCCACTTCAAAATGGAAGGTATAATCCACAGGGTTGTTCATATCCAGTTGCTGGATATCCATTTCCATGGGAATGGGCTGGGCAAAGATGTCCAGGTTCTCGGTTTGCAGGTATTTAACCAGTTCACGGTCAACACTACGGAGCACTTCGTCGGTGAAAACCGAGTGGCCATACATTTTCTTGATCAGTCCAACGGGAACCATCCCCTTCCGGAAACCCGGGATATTGGCTTTTTTGCCATATTCTTTCAGGGATTTCTGAAAAGCGGGCAGATAATCTTCTTTGTTGAGTGTAACAGACAGTTTCTCGTTTAAGAGACCGACATTCTCTTTTGTAACAGTCGCCATAATAAATAGTACAATTAAGTCCGGATGGAGGGACTCGAACCCCCACACCTTGCGGCATCAGATCCTAAGTCTGACGTGTCTACCAATTTCACCACATCCGGTAGGTTTGAAGACGGGAGTCGGAAGTCGGGAGTAGAAAAGAGTTAGAAATACTCCGGACCCCGGACTTCTGACCAATGACCTGTCTTCAAAGGTCGGCAAAGGTAATGCATTCACTGCAACCTACTACCGCCCAATTTTGTTATTTTCGTAAGGCATGGAAACGGTCGCCCAAATACCCCGGTACAATTTGAACGAGGAACAAGAGAAAAAATTGATCCTCAGGGAGTATCGTGCGTTGCTGCGGGCCTTGAAGACAAAACTGAAGCCGGGTGACAGGAAACTGATTCGGGTGGCCTTTGAAATGGCCGCCGAAGCGCACAAAACCATGCGTCGGAAAAGCGGGGAACCTTATATCCTGCATCCCATAGCTGTAGCCAAGATATGTGTGGAAGAAATTGGCCTCGGGGTACGCTCCACCATCTGTGCTTTGTTACATGATACGGTCGAGGATACAGATATAACCCTGGAAGATGTGGAAAGGGAATTTGGCAGCGAGATCGCGCGCATCGTGGATGGGTTGACCAAGATTTCCAATGTCATTGACATCAATGCTTCGCAACAAGCCGAGAATTTTAAAAAGATCCTCCTTACGCTGACCGATGACCCACGGGTGATCCTGATCAAGCTCTCGGACAGGCTGCATAATATGCGCACCCTGGACAGTATGAAACGGGAGAAACAACTCAAGATATCCTCTGAAACGGTCTATGTATATGCCCCGCTTGCCCACCGGATGGGTTTGTATAGTATAAAAACCGAGATGGAAGACCTGGCCATGAAATACATGGAACCGGATACCTATCGGGACATTGCCCGTAAACTCGCTGAAACCAAAAGGGAACGGAGCAAGTACATCAACGAATTCATCAAACCCATCAAGGAAAAACTGGTCAAGAACAATTTCAATTTTGAGATCTATGGCCGTCCCAAAAGCATCCATTCCATCTGGAATAAAATGAAGAAGAAAGGGGTGGGCTTTGAAGAAGTGTATGACCTTTTTGCCATCCGAATTATCCTTGACTCTCCGCATGAAAAGGAAAAAGAGGATTGCTGGAAAGTGTATTCCTTTATCACGGATGAGTACAATCCTTCCCCGGAAAGATTACGTGACTGGCTCAGTAATCCCAAATCAAATGGCTACGAGGCGCTTCACACCACCGTGATGGGTCCGCAGGGGAAATGGGTGGAAGTACAGATACGGACGAAGCGGATGAATGAGATCGCCGAAAAAGGATTGGCCGCGCACTGGAAATATAAAGAAGGCAGCGCGGAAGAGAGCCGGTTTGAAAAATGGTTTGAGCAGATTCGTGAGGTGATCACCAGTAATGAAACCGACTCCATTGACTTCTTACAGGATTTCAAAACAAGTTTCCTGGCCGAAGAGATCTATGTCTATACCCCCAAAGGCGATGTAAAAATGTTGCCGGTAGGTTCCACGGCGCTTGACTTCGCCTTTGCCATTCATAGCGCTGTAGGTTCTAAATGTATTGGTGCCAAGGTAAACCACAAATTAGTACCGATCAGTCATAAGCTCCGGAGTGGTGACCAGGTAGAGATCATTACCTCCAACAAACAAAAACCTTCGGAAGACTGGCTGGGTTTTGTGGTGAGTGCAAAAGCCAAGAACAAGATCAAGGATTCCCTCAAGGAAGAAAAACGCACCATTGCCGATGAAGGAAAATATTTTGTCCAGCGAAAACTCGAAGGTATCGGCGCGGCCTTTACCGCAGGGAATATTGAAGAACTCGCTACATTTTACAAACTCAATTCGCAACTCGATCTCTTTTATCAGGTAGCTGTAAAGGCCATTGACCTGAAAGAACTCAAGGAATTCAAAGTATTGGGTGATCGGTTGGAAGCACCCAAGCCCGAGCGCATTCCCTCCGAAAAAGGGGACCATTCTCCTCATCCGCTGAATAAAAAAGATGCGGAGCTGATCATCTTTGGAGAGAGCAGCGACCGGATCGTTTATAACCTGGCGAATTGTTGCAAACCCATTCCTGGAGATGATGTGTTTGGATTTGTAACTACGGGAAAAGGGTTGACCATACACCGCACCAATTGCCCCAATGCCGCCAAGCTTCTCGCTAATTTTGGGCACCGGGTGGTGAAAACCAAATGGGCCAAGAATAAAGAAATCTCCTTCCTTACTGGTTTACGCATCATTGGGCTCGATGATGTTGGCGTTATTAATAAAATAACCAACCTGATATCGGGGGAAATGAAGATCAATATCAGCGCCTTAACGGTGGAGGCAAGGGAAGGGGTTTTTGAAGGAAATATTAAGGTCTTCGTACACGATAAAGAGGAGCTGGACGTGCTTGTCCAGCGCTTAAAACAACTTGGTGGTATTCAATCGGTTGACCGATACGATACGGAATCTCCCAATTAAAAGGCCGTTTTTTTCCCACGTAGCCTTACCACCATTCCCGGTTTTTTGTATCTTACCCACTCTTTCGCACTTATTTAATTGAAACTGACTGTAATGAGAATATTGAGGTCCAAGGTATCTCAACTTTTATCCGTACTACTGCTTCTGCCTTTCATTTTGAATGCCCAGAACTGTTTTACGACGGGCAATAATAACGCAACCATCAATTTTCCCTGTAGCGTAAGTTGTAGCACGGTTACCATACGCGTTCCCCACCTGAAATCCACGAGTGATTATGCGCTCAACAGTATTCCGTATAACCCTTATCCTTTTGTAACGGGTACCAGCAGCGAGGACTTCAACCTCTATCTGGATGACCGGTTTAGCAGTACGATCCCCATGCCCTTCAACTTTTGTTTTTATGATTCTATTTTCTCGAATATAGTTGTCGGTTCCAACGGACTTGTAACCTTCGACTACCTCACCAATGGTTCCGGTTCCTGTGCCAACGCCTATCATATCGGGCCACCCCTTCCGTTGGATGCAGGTACTCCGTGTAACCAAAGTGCCCAATGGTATTATCCCAGGTCAAGTATCATGGCCAATTATTCCGACCTTGATCCATCAGATAGTCCTATTGACAGAAAGATCCAATGGGAAGTATTTGGTACAGCGCCCTGCCGCAAATTTGTCATCAGTTTTTATCGGGTAGGGATCTTTGGCGGTTCTTGTGGCGATAATTTCCCAAATACCTTTCAAATTGTATTGCACGAATCTACCGGACTGGTGGATGTGTTTTTCCAGCAAAAACAATTGTGTAATACGAGTTCGGATAATGGCAGGGCCATCTTTGGTATTCAGGACTGGAGCCGTACCCGGTTTGTAGCCGGTGCCGGTCGCAATGCAACCCAATGGACAGCGGCTGATGAAGGCTGGCGCTTTACGCCCAACGGAGGCGGTTCACGGTATGTGAGTGCTGAATTGTTGACCCTGAGTGGAACCCTGGTACGCACCGCAGATACGATTACAACCACAGCGGGATTACTGGATCTGTCCTTCCCCAATATTTGCCCAACTGGTACATCTGAACAATTTATCGTTCGCACGACTTTTGCCTCTTGCGGAACGGGCCCCAACCTGGTCACAGAAGATACGATCACGATCAACCAGACAAATAGCCTGAATGCTACGGCGTTCACTACCAATGCTACCTGTGGAGCGCCTACTGGAAGCATTTCGGTCAATGTGCCTGCCGGTATTGGAAGCCCTCCTTATCAATATTCCCTGAATGGCGGGCCTAATCAAACCAGTAATGTATTCAACGGATTGATCGCCGGACCTTATACCGTACAGGTACAGGATCCCAATGGTTGCAGTTCTACCATTAACGCTACGGTCGCCCTGGTGGGAACATTAACGGTGCAAACAAGTTCCACGCCTACGTCATGTACCGGGGCATCCAATGGTACGATAACCGTAACACCGACCGTACCCGGTACCTACGAGTATAATATCAATGGCGGACCCTGGCAAACCAGTAATGTCTTTACCGGATTAGTACCCGGTACCTATTTTATCAACGTGCGTGATGCCTTTGGTTGCACAGCCAATAATATTATTGTAGCCGTATCGCCAGGTCAGCCCCTCCTTGCTACCGTGGCTTCGTCACCGGCTGCCTGTAATGGAGTCAATAATGGAACAGTGACGGTGACACCCACTACGGGTTCAGCTCCTTATCAATATTCGATCAATAGCGGGCCGCTTCAAACCAGCAATGTATTTACCGGATTGGCACCGGGCACTTATTTAATTCGTGTGCTTGATGCCGGAGGTTGTTCTGTGAGTAATATTCCCGCTGTAGTTGGTTCTGGTCAGGCTTTGGCCGCCACAGCCGCTTCCACACCTACATCCTGTGTGGGCGCGAATAATGGAACAGCTACCATTACACCCACCAACGGATCGGGTCCTTATCAGTATGCGATTGATGGCGGCCCCTGGCAGCCTTCCAATATATTCAATGGCCTTGCCGCAGGTAACCACCTGGTCAATGTAATGGATGTTTCGGGTTGTATGGTCAACGGCTTACAGGTTACGATTGCTACGGGTCAGGCTTTAACCGCCATCACGGGTGGCACCGCACCTTCCTGTACCATCGGTCTGGATGGTACGCTGACCGTAACCCCCACCAATGGAACCGCGCCTTATCAATATTCCATTGATGGCGGACCTTTTCAAACCAGCAATGTATTTACCGGATTGGCATCCGGAAACCACACCGTCAATATGATCGATGGTGGTGGATGTACCTTAAATGGCATCAATGCCATAGTACCTCCCGGCCAACCCCTCGGCGCTGCGGCCTTTACTACCTCCACCTCTTGTGGTGGTGCGAGTAATGGCTCCATCACCCTTTCTCCCAATAATGGCGCGGGCCCGTACCAATACACAATTAATAACGGACCTGCCCAGGGGTCTAATGTATTTACCGGTTTAGCCGCGGGTACCTACAGCATCGATATCGTTGATACCTGGGGATGTACCATGAATGATTTCCAGGTGGTGGTTCCCACCGGTGTGCCGCTGACCGGATCGGCCAGTAAGACCGATGTGAGTTGCTTTGGTGGAACGAACGGGTCCATCACGGTCAACCTGCAGACGGGTATCGGAACACCTCCCTTTGCGTATTCTCTGGATGGGGTAAATTATCAGGCTTCTAATGTATTCAACGGATTGGTTGCCGGAAACTACACGATATTCTTCCGTGACAATAATGGTTGTGATGGAACCACCACCGCCAGCGTAAACCAACCCACAGTCCTGGCTGCTACCAGTGCCATTCAGGCCGTTAGTTGTAATGGCCTGTCAGATGGGGTGATCACGGCAAACGCTACGGGTGGAACAGTCCCTTATGAATATTCACTCAATGGCACCACCTGGCAAACCACGAATACATTCGCTGTTCCCGTGGGTGCGTATACCCTTTATACCCGGGATAATAACGGATGCCAGGTCAGTCAAACCAATGTGAACATGACCGAGCCGGCTGTATTAACTGCCGCAGCTTTGTCGGCCAATGCCAGTTGTGACGGAGGAAATGATGGGCAAATAACTATTATCGCAGCAGGCGGAAACAGTAGCTATCAATACTCCATTGATGGCACGAATTTCCAGGCCTCGAATATATTCAACGTCGCACCGGGCTCCTATAATTTCACGGTGAGGGATAGCCGAAATTGTGTGGCCACGCAGCCAGTCACTGTTGGCCTGACCAATAACCTGACCCTTGTGCCCGCGGCCGATGTCACCACCTGTGAAGGAAGACCCGTACAACTACAACTCAATACCAATGCCACCCAGTTTCAATGGCAGGTACAGAACGGTTTGAGTGGAGCTTCGTTAGCAAACCCAACGGCCAATCCATCGGATACCACCCAGTATATTGTTACCGCCACCCTGGGACGGTGCAGTGTGAATGATACCATTGTGGTGAATGTTTTACCGGCACCGATTCCGAATGCGGGGCCTGATGGTTTTATTTGTTTTGGACAAAGCTATACCTTACAGGGAAGCGGAGGGATTCAGTATGAATGGTCCCCCGAATCGGATCTGGATGATTTTCTGAACCAAAACCCAGTTTCGGTGGCCTCCAAAACGATCACCTATTCCCTGATGGTGACTGGCGCCAATGGTTGCCGTTCCCTGGTGCCCGATGAAATGACCCTGGATGTGACCCCGCCGATCGTGATCCGGGTAAGCCCGGCCGACACAGTCGGCTATTTTGGTGACCAGTTCCAATTAAATGCCACTTCGGTGGGAACCGATTATGTCTGGAGCCCGGCTGCCGGATTATCCGACCCCAATATCCCCAATCCCGTATTTACCGTAAGTGGGGATGCGGTATTGACCGTAACCGCCACCACCCAGGCCGGTTGCAAGGGTACGGCCGATGTGGTGATCAAAGTCTATAATGGTCCCGATCTCTATGTGCCTTCGGCCTTTACGCCAAATGGAGATGGGTTAAATGATATTTTCCGGCCTTTCCCCGTAGGGATCAAGGAACTGCGTTATTTCAGGGTCTTTAATAAATGGGGGCAAATGGTCTATTCCACCTCCACCCTGGGTCAGGGATGGGATGGAAGGCTCAACGGTTCAGACCAGGGAACCTCTGTATTTGTGTGGATGGTACAAGGTGTTGCTAGAGATGGAAAGGTTATTACGAAAAAAGGAACGGTGACCCTGATCCGGTAAGGTGGGAAGTGTTATTTTTGCCCCCGCTTTACTAATACATTTATCATGATTGATGTTATTCTCGGGTTGCAATGGGGAGATGAAGGAAAAGGAAAGATCGTAGATTATTTTGCCTCCGGTTACGACCTGATCGCCCGGTTCCAGGGCGGGCCCAATGCAGGGCATACGCTTTACGTAGAGGATAAAAAGATCGTTTTACACCAGATTCCTTCCGGCGTCTTTCATGCAAATACCATCAACCTGATCGGTAATGGCGTAGTACTCGATCCCGTCACCCTCAAAAAGGAATGTGATACGGTTTCGGGATTTGGGGTTGACCTGCGGAAGAACCTTTTTATCGCCGAACGCACCCATCTCATCCTTCCCACGCATCGGGCGCTCGACAAGGCTTCCGAATTATCCAAAGGCAATGAAAAGATCGGATCCACCCTCAAAGGGATCGGACCTGCCTATATGGACAAGACCGGCCGCAATGGCCTTCGGGTGGGTGACCTGCTGGACAAAAGCTTTACCACTTCATATATTAAACTCCGGTTGAAACACCAGCGTATGCTGGATAGTTATGGCCTGCAGGAGGATATCAGTGCCTGGGAAGAAGAATTCTTTGAAGCAATCGAATTTCTGCGCAGCCTGAATATCGTCAATGGTGAGTATTTTATCAATGAAAAACTTTCCCAGGGTAAAAAGATCCTGGCCGAAGGCGCTCAGGGCAGTATGCTGGATATTGATTTTGGTACCTTCCCCTTTGTCACCTCGTCCAATACCATTTCCGCCGGTGTATGTAATGGATTGGGTGTAGCCCCCCAGCAGATTCGCGATGTATTGGGTGTAACCAAGGCCTATTGCACACGCGTTGGTGGTGGACCTTTCCCCACCGAGCTGGAAGACGAAACCGGCGAACGGTTGCGCAAAATTGGTAATGAATTTGGTGCAACAACCGGTCGCCCGCGTCGTTGTGGCTGGATCGACCTGGTGGCCCTCAAATTTGCCTGCATGATCAATGGCGTCACCAAAGTGATCATGACCAAGGCCGATGTATTGGATGAATTTGCCGACCTGAATGTTTGCACGGCCTATTCCATTAAAGGGAAGGAAACCCGGGAAGTGCCTTTTCAAATGACCCGTCATGCCATCCAACCCGTCTATCAATCCCTTGCCGGATGGAACCAGGCTTCCTCCGCCCTGAAACAAGGTGATCCGATTCCGGCCAAAATGCAGGAGTATGTTCAATTCATCAACGAATACCTGGGCGTAGGGGTACATTATATTTCCAATGGCCCCGGACGTGACCAATTGTTGCACATCGGCTGACCTCATTCTTAGATATTGTCTTAGATCATGTTATAATCCCGGTTGTATAAGGGAAAAAACTGATTTTCAACGGTAGAAAATCTTTTTAAAAAATTTGGCCATTTAAAAACTTCGCTGAAATTTTACAGCTGCTAATCCAGTTTAACTATGGCCGCTAAATCTGAAAAAGACAAAAAAACAACTTCCCGTACCGGGGCCGGTGCATCCAAATCTGATGCAGCGAAAGCTACGTCCAAACCCAAGAAACAAGAAGAAGACGAAGAGGAGGACCTTGACGAGGATGAGGACCTTGATGTAAAACCTGCCAAGAAAGGGGCCAAAGCTACCGGCGCCAAAAAAGGCAAGGAAGATGACGAAGAGGAGGATGAAGCCGAAGATGTGGAAGATGATTGGGATAAAGTAGAGGAAGAAGACAGTTGGGACCCCGACTTTGATGAGTTTGATATTCCTAAATCAAAAGGTAAAAAAGCCGCCGGCCCTGCACCCAAAAAAGGAGCAGGCGAGGAGGAAGAGGATTTCAAATTTGATGACGAATTCAAGGACATGGATATGTTTGACGATGACGACTATAGCGACGAGGGCGACGATTATTAATGACGATTCCTTATAATACCGCATTATTTCCCCATGCTTCACTCGGGGATATGAAATATAAAGTGCTGAACTGGGTCAACCGGTTCAGCATTTTTTGTTTCCTTGATAATAATCGCTATCCCTCCTCGGATTCTTCGATCGAAGTGCTGGTGGCGGCGGGTGCGCTGGAGACTATTTCTGGAAAGGCTGGGGATAGGCTTACAGCCTTTCAAGAACGGCTGAACAAAGAAAAGTCCTGGTGGTTTGGTCACCTTGGGTATGACCTGAAGAATGAAACCGAAACCGGACTCCTTTCCAATTTACCCGATGAAATAGGCTTTGATGATCTGTTATTCTTTCGCCCCCGACATATCATCCGCCTGCATGAACTTCAGGTGGAGATCATGACCATCGATGATCCTGCATCTGTCTGGAAGGACATAACCGAATCTGACGAGGAAACGCCGACTCGATCGGGTAGAATCCCACCCATCCAAAGCCGGCTTACACGGGAGGAATACATCCGGCAAATTGACCAGCTCAGGGCGCATATACTACGTGGTGATTGCTATGAGATCAATTTTTGTCAGGAATTCTTTGCCCGCCAGGTTCCCCTTCAACCCCTGTCGGTCTATCGCTCGCTCAGTGAATTATCACCCAATCCCTTTTCCGCGTACTATCGCAATGAAGCCAAATATTTGATCTGTGCCAGTCCGGAAAGATACCTGCGCAAAAAAGGGACGCATCTTTTGTCCCAACCCATCAAAGGCACTTCACCTCGCTATCCTGGTGATGCGGACCTGGATTGTACAAGCCGAAATACCTTAATGCAAAGCGCTAAGGATCGATCGGAGAATGTGATGGTGGTTGACCTCGTACGAAATGACCTGTCACGGATCTGCAAGGAATCCACCGTGAAAGTAGATGAGCTCTATGGCATCTACACCTTTCCTCAGGTACATCAAATGATTTCAACCATTAGCGGAGAATTGGATCCCTCCACTGATTTTGCCAGCATCATCCGCGCCACCTTTCCCATGGGCTCCATGACCGGCGCACCCAAACGCAAAGTGATGGAATTGATCGAGCAGTATGAAAGAACAAAACGCGGATTGTTCAGCGGGGCGGTGGGGTATATCACCCCGGATGGAGATTTTGATTTCAATGTGGTGATACGGAGTTTGTTTTACAATGATACCACCGGGTACCTCTCTTATTCTGTTGGATCAGGCATCACTTTTTACAGCGACCCGGAAAAAGAGTATGAGGAGTGTTTGATAAAGGCCGAGGCGATAAGGCGGGTATTGGCGGAGTGAGGAAACCACAGTATATAAATTCGTGCCATTCGTATAATTCGTTATAATTCGTGTAATCAATTTCCCTTCTTATCCGACGTCAACAGTGGCTGGCTCAATGTATTCAGCAAAATCTGGATTGACTCGTTTAGGATAACAACTTTCTTGGCCTTGAACAATTCCATTTTCTCCTTGGTCAACCGCATTTCATAATTGCCATTTGTGGCCAGGAGTTTATCAAACCCGGGATTGTAACGATTGAACTCGGTGATGTCCATCAACAGGTGTTTGACGATCACAAGTGAATTGTATTTGCCCGTGAGGGGATAGGTGAGGGAGTTTGTTTTTTCTTCTTCGGTCAATCCATCGCGGTTATTGGCAGCAGCCAATTGTCTGTATTCACCAGCTTCAGATTTGGTGAGGGTGGTGATGCCTCCTTCGCCTTCCATGATGTAGTGAGTGGCGATGAATTTTTTGACATGGTTCTTGGATTCCTCCGGCAGGTAATTCTGCAGGGTCCAGAAATCGCGGCTGCCACTGCGACGGATCGCTGAATTTACATTGCCTGGTCCACTGTTGTAGGCGGCAATCACAAGTAACCAGTCTTCGTAAATGCCATATAACTCTTTCAGGTATCGTGCGGCGGCCTGGGTGCTTTTGTAATAATCGGTGCGTTCATCCACGGCATTGTTTACCCGTAAGCCCATGCGGCGGGCGGTGGCGGGCATAAACTGCCAGGGTCCCACAGCACCGGCCCAGGAAACGGCATAGACCTGTAAATGCGATTCGATCACAGCCAGGTACTTCATTTCTTTGGGAATGCCATGCTGCATGAGTACGCCATCGATCATATCAAAATAGGGTTTACCCCATTTCTTGATCTCTTCCATTTTCTTCCCCTGCTTTTTAATAT
This sequence comes from Chitinophagaceae bacterium, assembly GCA_041752235.1. GTDB lineage: Bacteria > Bacteroidota > Bacteroidia > Chitinophagales > Chitinophagaceae > SpSt-398. Next base: position 42,648 of record JBGSHM010000034.1, on the reverse strand, counting down.
AATCCTCTACAAAACTGATCGCCCGGGGATTGAGGTGCTTGACGGAGATACCATCCACCTCCGCGCCTTCGGTAAAAAGGTCTTTGAAACCCTTTTTGGGGTCATTGATCGGTGTTTCAGGGGTAAGGGAATCAATGGCGATGGGTTCTTTTTCGGCAGGTATGGCGGTGCCCTGCGCCTGGGTGGGCAGTTGACCAAGCCCGAAGGCCAGCAGCAAGGAAAAGATGTATTTGTTTAGCATGGATTATTTCGAGCGCATCAGGCGGTCGGAAATGCGGAGCAAAGATACTTCATCAAAGGCTTTTGCTATAACCTGTAACCCAAAGGGCATGCCGGAAGAGTGCCGGAACAGGGGCAGGGAGATGGAACAGGTACCCGTGAGGTTGGAATAAACCGTAAAAATATCGGCCAGGTACATGGCTATGGGGTCCTCCATTTTTTCCCCGATCGGGAAGGCAATGGAGGGCGAATTGGGCATTAAAATAAAATCAAAATCATTGAATATCAGGTTGGTTTTGTCTTTTAGTGCCTGCCTTACCTGTTGGGCCTTGGTGAAATAGGCATCATAGTAACCGGCACTGAGTACAAAAGTGCCCAGCATGATCCGGCGTTTAACTTCCTTGCCAAAACCTTCGGATCGGGTCTGCTTATAAAAGGCTGTTAAATCCTCGGCCGGCTGGTTGGAACGATAACCATACCGCACCCCATCGTACCGCGAAAGGTTGGAAGCGGCTTCAGCGGTGGTGAGCACGTAGTAAGCCGGAACGATGTAATCGAGGTATTCAAAACGAACAGGCTCTACCTGATGCCCCTGTTCTTTTAAAGATTCGAGTAGTTGACGGATTGCCTGGCTGATCTCCGGATCCACACTTTCCTGTTCCAACGCCTCGGGAAACCAGGCAATGCGGTATTTTTTATCTGTTTCATTCTGCAGGCTATCGGCATAGGGTGCTACGGCCTGCCTTGAAGAGGTACTGTCCATTTCATCCTTTCCACTGATCACTTCCAGCACCCGGGCCACATCAGAAATGGTTTGTCCAAATATGCCGATCTGGTCAAAGGAGGATGCATAGGCAATGAGTCCGTAGCGGGAGATGCGCCCATAACTGGGTTTAAGTCCTACCACACCACAGAAATCGGCAGGTTGTCGTACAGAGCCTCCGGTATCACTACCCAGCGCGATCATACAGGTATTTGCCTGCACAGCCACGGCCGAACCACCAGAAGAGCCACCGGGCACCCTTGATTCATCGGCTGCATTCAACACTTTGCCATACACGGAATTCTCATTGGTGGAACCCATGGCAAATTCATCGCAGTTGGTGGCACCGATGATGATGCCATCTTCCTGCAGTATTCTTTCAACTGCGGTGGCGGAGTATAATGATTTGAACCCCTCAAGGATCCGTGAAGCGGCAGTGAGTGAATGGTCCTTGTAAGCGATCACATCCTTTATCGCGATCACTACGCCAAACAATTTACCAAGCGGTTGGCCGCTGGCGCGTTTTTGGTCGAGGTAGGCTGCTCTTTCCCGGGCTTCTTCGGCATACACTTCCGTATAGGCATTCAGGTGCCGGGTTTGCTGTATCCGATCTAAATAGAATTGAATCGCTTCTGAACAGGTAGGGCTGCCACTTTTTAGCTGCTCCTGGTACTGTTCAATGGAAGAAAAAGAGAACAAAAGCAGACACTGTTTACGAGGGTTGGAGAAAGGGGCTTATTGTTTGGAAGGTTCTTTGTCCTTTTCGTTGATCCCTTCTTCGATCTCTCTCTTCACGTTGTTTTTGGCGTCATTGAATTCACGGATTCCTTTACCGATACCGCGCATGAGTTCGGGGATCTTACGTCCGCCAAACAAAAGGATGATCACGAGAAGGATCAGTACCCATTCGGTTGCTCCAAAGTTTCCCATATTATAGAAGATTTATTGTGTGATTACAATCTTGGGTTTCCGCTCAAAGGTATAGCTAATTTAAGACCAAAAAAAGCGGAAACATACCTGTTTCCGCTTTTCGATAATTCGTTGGTATCCGCTTATTTGGCCGTTTCAACAGCCTGACGCTTTTCTTTGATACGTGCGCTCTTACCACTCCGGTTACGGAGGTAGAAGAGTTTGGCGCGGCGTACGCGACCGGATTTATTCAATACGATAGAGTCAATATTGGGGGAGAAGAGGGGGAATAAACGTTCCACACCTATTCCGTCAGAGATCTTACGGACAGTAAACGTGGCGGTAGCGCCGGTTCCCTGGCGTTTGATCACATCGCCTTTGAAGCTCTGGATCCGCTCTTTGTTTCCTTCCACGATCTTATAGTTGACCGTCACGTTGTCCCCGGCTTTGAATTTGGGGTACTCTTTCTTCCCGGAGAGCTGCTCGTGTACGTAATTTACTGCGTTCATATCCTGAAATTTAAGGGATGCAAAGGTAGGTTACGGAGACTTAATTTCCAAAGGTTTTTTCTTTTAAGCTATTAGCATTTAACTATTGGCTATTAGCCAATACCTTATGAACTAAATACTTAGGCTAAAAGCTAATTGCTAACTGCTAATAGCCAGTAGCTACCTGGCAACATTCACCGCTCTTTTCTCCCGAATTACGGTCACTTTAATCTGCCCGGGGAAGGTCATTTCATTCTGGATCTTCTGGGCAATTTCAAAGGACAACTTATCAGAATCGCCATCGGTGACCTTGTCGGCCTCTACAATTACGCGGAGTTCACGACCCGCCTGGATGGCATAGGCTTTCTCCACCCCATTGTAGGCCATGGCCAGGTTTTCGAGGTCCTTGATACGTTGTAAATATTGCTGCATGATCTCCCGACGGGCACCAGGACGGGCCCCGCTGATGGCGTCACAGGCCTGGATAATGGGTGAGATCACATATTGCATTTCCATTTCATCGTGGTGGGCTCCAATGGCATTGACCACTGCCGGGTTCTCTCCATATTTCTCCGCCAGTTTGGCTCCCAACAAGGCATGGCTCAGTTCGGATTCCTCATCGGGCACTTTGCCAATATCATGAAGCAGACCGGCACGTTTGGCGAGCTTGGGATTCAAGCCCAGTTCAGCCGCCATAATAGCGCAGAGATTGGCCGTTTCGCGACTGTGCATCAACAGGTTCTGGCCATAGGAAGAACGGAAACGCATCCGTCCAACCATCCGAACCAGTTCTTTATGCAGCCCGTGGATACCGAGTTCAATAACGGTTCTTTCCCCGATCTCCATGACCTGTTCTTCCAATTGTTTTCTGGTTTTTTCCACTACTTCCTCAATACGGGCCGGGTGGATACGGCCATCGGTTACCAACCGCTGTAAACTCAGGCGGGCAACCTCCCGGCGAAGGGGATCATAGGAAGAAAGTATGATCGCCTCGGGGGTATCATCCACGATCAGGTCAACTCCGGTAGCGGCTTCAATGGCGCGGATATTCCGGCCCTCACGACCAATGATCTGACCTTTGATCTCATCGCTTTCGAGGTTGAAAACAGTGATGGTGTTCTCAATTGTCTGCTCGGCCGCCGTACGCTGTATGGTTTGAATGATGATCTTTCTGGCTTCTTTATTGGCCTTTTGACGGGCTTCCTCGATGATCTCCTGTTGGAGCGAAGATGCCTGTGATTGAGCCTCGTGTTTCAGGCTCTCGATCAATTGAGCCTTGGCATCTTCGGCAGAAAGTGCCGCGATCTTTTCCAGGCGACGGATATGCTCCTCCTGGTGTTTTTCCAACTCGGTGCGTTTGATATTCACCAATTCGATCTGGCGGTTGAGGTTTTCTTTAATCGCCTCATTTTCCTTGATCTGTTTCTCCAGGTTGCTTTCTTTTTGATTGATGCCTTGTTCTTTTTGACGGATCCGGTTCTCACCTTCGGTGATCTTCCGGTTTCTTTCCATTACCTCTTTGTCATGTTCCGATTTGAGTTGCACAAACCGCTCCTTGGCTTCGAGCATGCGCTCTTTCTTAATAGTCTCAGCTTTGGCCTGGGTATCAGCGAGAATTTTGCTTGCTTGTTGTTCGGCCTCCTCGATTTTTTGACGCGTATTCTTTGCAAAAATGAACTTACCGGCGATGACCCCCAGGATCAAGGCGACCGCCCCTACGATGACTAATGTTATGATGGGATCCATGAATTTGTTTTTTAATAATTAACTCCTCAGCAATATTTCCTATAATTTGACACATACTGCCGTATTTTTCTAAAATACCTGATAATGGGCAGGTAATCAGCGAAGATACAAAACGGACGGAATAGCATGAAATTCAACCTTTGAACCGTTAAAAAGGATGTATGGAGAGGAGAATTTTAGTAAAAAGAGTAAAATTGCAGTTCATTCTAAACTTTCATCATGAGAAAAGTCCTGTTTCTGCTGGCTTCCGCGCCATTTTTTATCCAAGCCCAAAAATCCCCTGCCCCGACTAAATTGTCGGGTACCATTGAAAACCTAGCCATGGGAGTGGAGTGGGTTCATTTTTCCTACCGGAACAATGGAGCACGGATTCACGATAGCGCACAGGTAGTCAGTAATAAGTTCAGCTATTCGACTGTCCTGGCAGAACCAACCCTGATAACGGTTTACCCGGCCTATAAATCGAATCCGGATGGCAGTCTCCCCGCCCTTAAATCAGGAAGAGATTATGCCTCTGTTTTTGCCAGCGCAGGAAAGATCAAGGTGAGTCATATCGATTCCTTTGCCAATGTTCAGGTAAAAGGATCGGCCGCACACGACGAATTCAAGAAACTGAACCAGTACCTGGAAGGGTTTGCGAGCAAACAAAAGGCACTTGGTGAGCAATGGAGGGCTTTTAATAACGCCCAATATGCCGAAGGAATGAAGAAGATAGAGGAGGAGATGGAAAAACTGGACGAAGAAGAAAAGGGTAGCCGCGTTTCCTATTTCAAACAAAATACCCAAAGTCCCATAGCTCTCTACATGCTGAAATCCATTGCTGGATGGGATTTAAAACCAGATGTGATTGATCCTTTATGGAACCTCTTGCCCGAAAAATTCAAGGCTTATCCTTCGGCCATCGCTTTCGCGGAGGACGTCAATACCGCCAGAAAAATAGGAATTGGTATGGTCGCCATGGATTTTACCCAAAATGATCCCAACGGTAAACCGGTTTCGCTTTCTTCCTTCCGTGGAAGTTATGTGTTGGTCGACTTTTGGGCCAGTTGGTGTGGGCCCTGCCGGGTAGAGAACCCCAATGTGGTAAAAGCCTACAATAAGTTTAAAGAAAAAGGGTTCAATATCCTGGGTGTTTCCCTTGACCGGGAAGGGCAAAAAGACAAATGGTTAAAGGCGATTGAAGATGATAAACTGACCTGGTCACATGTGAGCGACCTGAAATATTGGGATAATGCAGTGGCCATACAATACGGTATCAAAGCCATCCCCCAGAACTTACTGATAGACCCTCAGGGAAAGATCATTGCGAAAAATTTAAGAGGGGAAGAGTTGGAGGCTAAGCTGGCGGAGTTGATTGTGGTTGGAAAGACATTTTGATTACACGAATTTTTTCGGATTACACGGATTGCACGAATTAGATCATTCTTAATTCGTGCAATACGCGCAATTCGTAAAATTCGTGTAATTAAATTCGTGTATTTAAAGTAACAGTTTCTCGATCTGTGCCAACCCCTCTTTCCACTTTTCTTCCTCCATAGCATTGCTAAGGTGGTCGTTCTTTTCGGTAGCAAACCAAACGAGTACCATAGCCACATAGTCCTGCATGTCTTTGCCGGCGAAATGGGTTTTGAAATCAACGATCTTGTCATTGATGGTCTTTACTGTTTTTCGCACGACCTCTTCATCGGCCGGGTCGATCTTGATGCGGTAATTCCGGTCGCCGATGACGATGGAAACGGGAATGAGTGTATCAGCCATGGTATTATTCGCTTAAGAGGGTGATGCAACGATCGATCTCGCGGATATAGGAGTTAATCCTTTTTTCAAATTGTTTTTTATCGCCTTCCTCCCATTTACCGGAACTGATCTTTAGGATCTCCACTTTTTGTTTCAGGTCCTGGATGATGTCTTGCTGTTGGGAAGATTCCGCCCGCATTTTTTCCAGCGCGCCTTTCAACTCCTTATTCTCTTTTTGGAGCAGGTGTTGATGTTTGAGCAATTGCTGGATCTTTTCCTGTATGCGTTTGATCTGTTCTTCCATGCGAATTTATTTCCGGATCTCGGCGTTGAGTTCTTTTTCGAGCGTTTGAATAATCTTACCGGTCCAATTTTCGATTTCCTTATCTGTGAGCGTCTTTTCGTTATCCTGGAAGGTAAAGCTCAGGGCCAGGGATTTTTTATCGGCTCCCAGTTTATCACTTTCGAAAATATCGAAGAGTTGCACATCTTTCAGTTTATCCAGCTTTAACTTTTTCACCGAGTTTTCCACCTGTTCGTAGGCCACCGCCTTATCCACTACCAGGGCGAGGTCACGGTTTACTGCTGGGAAACGGGCCAACTCCGCATACTGTATCTTGCCAAGCGCGGCTTTATCGGTAAAATTGGTCCAGTCAATATCCGCAATAAATACGGGCTGTTTTATATCAAAACGTTGCAATAAAGCCGGAGCGGCTGTACCTGTCAGGGCAAGGTCTTGTTCCATTGACCGGGCCACCAGGGCACCACTGATCTTTTGATCTTCACGCGCCAGGAATTGTGGCCTTTCCACCCCCGCCTGGCCAAACAAGGCTTCTAGTACCCCTTTCAAATAATAGGCATCGGTGGCAACAGATTTTCCTTTCCAGGAGCTTGGTTGATTATTGCCAGTGACATAAAGCGTGAGATGATCTTTTTCCTCATATTGACCGGGAGCGATGACGCGATAGGTCTTACCAAATTCAAAAAACCGAAGATCAAGGTTTTTACGGTTGAGGTTATGCGCCACTGATTCCAAACCCGTTTCCAGCATGGAAGGACGGAGGATATCCAGTTCGGCACTCAGGTTATTGATCATCTTCACCGTTTCGGCCAACTCTTCAGGTGAATAGTAGGCCGAATTGGTTATCGAGTTGGTCATGATCTCATTAAACCCGAGACCGGTCAGGTAGTTCGCGATCTTTTCCTTGAGGGTATCTGCAAAATAATTTTCTTCGGTCGAAGGGGAGATCGTGATCGAGGTCGGAATGGTGATATTATCAAGCCCGTCAATGCGCACGATCTCTTCTACGATATCTGCTGGCAGACTGATATCAGGTTTGGAATAGGGTACCGCCACCCAGAGTTCATCAATTCCTTCTTTGTTGATCTCAAAACCCAGGCTTTCCAGAATACGCTTGACCGTATCAGGATGATAATTCTTCCCTGAAAGTTTTTTCAGGTAATGATATTTTATACCCACGGTGGTCTTTTCGACAGGTTGAGGATAGATATCAACGATCTCCGATGCGATCTGGCCACCGGCCAATTCTTTGATCAGGGAAGCGGCCCTTTTCAATACATTGACCGTATTGGAAATATCGATTCCTTTTTCAAATCGTGTAGCCGCATCGGTACGCAATCCATGACGGAAAGAGCTCTTGCGGATATCAATGGGATTGAACCAGGCGCTTTCTAAAAAGATATGACGGGTATTTTCCGAAACACCTGAATGTACTCCACCAAACACCCCGGCGATACACATGCCTTCCGAGGCATCGCAGATCATCAGGTCCTGCGCATTGAGTTTTCTTTCCTTTTCATCAAGGGTCACAAAGGGGGTGCCTTCGGGAAGGTTTTTCACCACGATCTTTTTTCCGCCTATTTTCTCTGCATCAAATGCATGAAGCGGTTGACCGGTTTCGTGTTGAATGAAATTGGTGATGTCTACAATATTATTGATCGGTCGCAAGCCAATCGCTTTTAAGCGTTGTTGCAGCCAGACCGGCGAGGGCTTAACCGTAATATTGGCGATACTGATACCGCTGTACCGTTTACAGGCTTGTGTATTTTCGATACTTACTTGTATGGGCCATTCGAGGTTGTCGGCTTTCAGGCCATTGGTCACCGGGATCTTGGAACGCAGGTCTTTTTTATCGTGATGGGAAAGATAAGCACATACATCCCTGGCTACTCCCCAATGACTCATGGCATCCATGCGGTTGGGGGTCAATCCAATTTCATAGACCCAATCTGAATAGGGTTTGAAATACTCGGCAGCCGGTTGTCCAACCGTTACATCGGCTGGCAAAACAAGTATACCTGCATGGGAACTACCTAATCCGATCTCATCTTCGGCACAGATCATTCCATGACTTTCACTGCCACGAATCTTGGCCAGTTTCATGGTCAAGGGTTCTCCTTGTGTAGGGTAAATGGTAGCGCCCACAGGAGCCACCACTACTTTTTGTCCCACTGCCACATTCGGCGCCCCGCAAACGATGGATAAGGGGGCTTCTTTGCCTATGTTTACAGTGGTCAACGTCAATTTATCGGCATTGGGATGTTTTTCGGTGGTTAATACTTCACCGATTACCAGTCCTTGCAATCCGCCCTTTACTTCTTCAAATTTTTCCAGGCTCTCCACTTCCAATCCGATGGAAGTCAGTATCCTGCTGAGTCTTTCGGGTTCCAGGTCCACAGGCAGGTATTCACTAAGCCATTTGTACGAAATCTTCATGGTTGTATGTAAAACGTGGGGGGCAAATTATGGATTTTTAATTATTAATTATTGATTATTAACAATTGACAGTCATTCGCAGGAATTGGAGTAACTTGTGGATGACCAGGGAAAAGCTGTGGATTAACCTGTTTTTGATGTGGATAACGGGTGAATAGAGGTGGAAGCGGGGTAGGTAAAAAATGATCCGGCAATTCATTGAATGCAATTTACTTGCCTTTAAATTCGCCGTTCAGACTATCGGATAACATTTCCATCACACGGAGGTAATATTTACTTAACACAAGGCTGGAATACGAACCCGAAGGTCAAAAAGAGTCAATCTTTAAGACTATGGACCTTACTAACCTAAATCGCGACCGGAAGCAACGCAAGAAAAGTGTGCCAGACCTGACTCCCATGGTCTATGGCAAAGTTCCCCCCCAAGCCAAGGAATTGGAGGAAGCTGTATTAGGCGCCATCATGCTGGAGAAAAATGCCTTTGATGCCGTGGTGGAGATCCTGAAGCCCGAGTGTTTTTATGTGGAAGCGCACCAACGGATTTTTCGCTCCATGCAATCCCTGGCGCAAAAAAGCCAGCCTATTGATATTTTGACCGTATCGGAAGAACTCCGTACCCGCGAAGAGCTGGACATGGTAGGTGGTGCCTATTATGTAACCCGCCTGACCAACACGGTTGTTTCATCGGCCAATATCGAGGCGCATGCACGGATCGTGTTGCAGAAATTCATTCAGCGCGAACTCATCCGGATCAGTGGAGAGATCATTGGCGATGCCTTTGAAGATTCCACCGATGTATTCGATCTGCTGGATGATGCGGAAAGCAAACTGTTTGAGATCACCAACAATCACCTGCGGAAAAACTTTGATACCATTGATTCAGTGTTGGTAAAAACGATTCAACGGATCGAAGACCTGCGGCATAAGAACGAAGATGTAACCGGTGTGCCCAGTGGTTTCCCGGGACTTGACCGTGTTACCTATGGATGGCAGAATACGGACCTGATCATTTTGGCGGCACGTCCCGCGGTTGGTAAAACAGCCTTTGCGCTTAACCTGGCCAGGAATGCAGCTCTGAATGCCAATAAGCCCACGCCCGTTGCTTTCTTCTCCTTGGAGATGAGTGCCGGTCAATTGGTGCAACGTATCCTCTCCGCCGAAAGTGAGATCTGGCTGGAGAAGATCAGCCGGGGTAAAATGGAGGAACATGAGATGAAACAATTGTATGCGCGGGGTATTCAACGCCTGGCGCAGGCACCGATCTTTATTGATGATACCCCCGCCCTGAATATTTTTGAATTGCGCGCTAAATGTCGCCGGCTTAAGAACAAGCACAATATCGGGATGGTGATCATCGACTATCTCCAGCTCATGAGTGGTACCAATGATAACCGGCAAGGAAACCGCGAACAGGAGATCAGTAATATCTCGCGCAACCTGAAAGGACTGGCAAAAGAACTAAGCATTCCTATCATCGCCCTTTCGCAGTTAAGCCGGGCAGTGGAAACAAGAAAGGAAGGAAACAAGATGCCCCAGTTGAGTGACCTGCGTGAATCGGGAGCGATTGAACAGGATGCGGACATGGTTATGTTCCTCTATCGCCCAGAATATTATGATATCACTTCCAATGAAATGGGGGAGAGCAACAAAGGGGAAACCCATGTACGGATCGCCAAACACCGGAATGGTTCACTCGAGACGATCAAACTCAGGGCCCTGCTGCATATTCAGAAATTCATTGAAGATAGCGGAGGTGGTGATTTTGGAACTCCTGGTGGAAACTGGCGGCCGGTGAAGGATGATGATGGTCCGAAAGTGTTCTATCAAACCGGCAGCAAAATGAATGATCTGGATATGGGGGATGAGGATCCTTTCTAATTTTTATCATGCAATCGCAGCTTCCTTTATTTTATATCCCCGCTTTTCAAAACGAATCCCGGCTTGATTTGGGAGAAGAGAATTCACGCCATATCATACAGGTATTGCGGATGAAAAAAGGAGAGCCACTGCAGCTCACCGATGGGAAAGGCCATTTTATCCTCGCTGAAATAGCCGAAGAACACAAGAAGCATTGTTGGGTTAATATAATAAAAGTGGAAGAGGCGCCGCGCCTTACTCCGCAGATCACCATCGCAATTTCCCTGATAAAAAATGCCAGCCGTTTTGAGTGGTTTCTTGAAAAAGCCACAGAGATAGGTGTTTCTGTTATCCAACCTTTGATCTGCGCGCGTACTGAACGCGAAAAATTTCGCCAGGATCGCTTGCAAGGCATCTGCATTGCCGCCATGATCCAAAGCCAGCAGGCCTGGTTGCCCGAACTGAGGGAACCTATTGACATGAGTGCTTATCTTCAACAATCTTTCACTAATCATGACCTGTTCATCGCGCATTGTGCGGAGGGAGAAAAATCAGGTCTTGCTTCTCAAAAAAATACCGGGAATGACCGCTTGCTGTTGATCGGGCCGGAGGGCGATTTTACGAGCCAGGAGATCGGGAAGGCCATGGAGAAAGGGTTTTTGCCGGTATCGCTGGGAGATACAAGATTGCGGACAGAGACGGCGGGGGTTGTGGGGCTAATATATTTAAAGAGTAAGGTTTAATTTGATTTTACCGCCAAGACGCCATGGCGCAACGTTGCGCCATAGCGCCTTGGCGGTAAGATTACTCCTGATTTTCCTTCAAAACAGGCTCGTTCAACGCCACCACATTTGCCCTCTTCTTTTTCTCCCGGCTGCGCATGGTCATATTGAGCAATTCCACCACAAAAGAGAAAGCCATACCAAAGTAGATATAATTTTTCAGGTGCAACTGATGCGCCGCTTCGCTATCCCATCCTTCAATGATCAGGCTGAGGCCGATCATAACCAGGAAAGAAAGTGCCAGCATTTTCAGCGTTGGGTGTTTATGGATAAACCCGGCAATGCGGGGACTGAATAAAAACATAATGGTCATGGCTATTACTACCGCGGCGATCATGATCTCTACATGTTTGGCAGTACCACCAGCGGTGATGATGCTGTCGAAGGAGAATACGGCATCAATCAGCATGATCTGGGCAATGGCCTGACCCAGCGTGATCCCTTTTGCATTTTTTGTGGTAGCATTGGGGTCTTCTCCTTCCAGTTTGTTGTGAATCTCTTTTACCGATTTATAGATCAGGAACAATCCTCCCAATAGCATGACCAGACTGGCCAGGTCAAATCCTTTTCCAGAGATGGTAAAAACAGCTTTTCCTTTTTGTGAGAGCAGCCATCCTAATCCCATCAATAGTAAACTGCGGGAGAGAATACCTGTGATCATCCAAATACGGCGGGCTCTTTTTTGTTCTTTGAGGCTCTTCAGCCGATTCATGATGATGCTGACAAAAATGACATTATCAATTCCCAGCACGACCTCAAGAATAACGAGGACAACAAAACTGATGATGCTTTCCGATGTAAATAAGTGTTCCATGTAAATTATTTGATCACTGACCGCGACAGATATTCTTCAGGATACCCGGTCCTTCGTAAATAAAACCGGTCCAGACCTGGATAAGGGAGGCCCCTGCCCTGAGTTTCTCGCGTGCGTCGGCGGCGACAAAGATACCACCCGAGGCGATAATAGGGAGTTTGCCATCCGATTTTCGAAACAGATATTCCACCACTTCGGTACTCCGGCTTCGAATGGGCGCGCCACTCAATCCACCTGCCCCCATCTTTTCCACTTCAACAGCCGGTGTGCGCAATCCTGCCCGGGAGATGGTAGTATTGGTGGCCACAATTCCATCCAGTTCGATCTCCAACGCAAGGTTCACCACATCATCCAATTGCTCACGGGTAAGATCAGGCGCAATCTTTAGCAGGATGGGTTTCTTAACCGTCTTTTCGTCATTCAGGCATTGCAGGTTGGTGAGGATCTTGCGAAGGGATTCTTTTTCCTGTAATTCGCGCAGACCTGGGGTATTGGGAGAACTAACATTGACCACAAAATAATCCACATAGGGATGGAGTTCGTTGAAGCAGATCTCATAGTCCATCCAGGCATCATTGTTGGGCGTGGCTTTGTTCTTTCCAATATTGCCACCGATCACCAGTACATGATTTTTTTCTCTCCATTTACGCAAGCGTTTGGCTACGGCTTCCACGCCTTCGTTGTTAAAACCCATCCGATTGATCAGGGCCTTATCAACAGGCAGGCGAAACAAGCGGGGTCGCTCATTGCCATCCTGTGCCTTTGGAGTTACGGTACCGATCTCCACACAACCAAACCCAAGTGCTTCCAACTCGCGCAGGTATTTGGCATTTTTATCAAAACCGGCTCCCAATCCAATATGGTTGCGAAACTTGATACCAAAAGCGGTAACGGGTTTATCGGCCGGAGTAAACTGCCGCGCGATCAATTGACGGATAATGGGAAAGGTACAGCCCAGCTTCAGGAGTTTCATGGAGATATGATGCGCCTGCTCCGGACCAAACAGAAATAGGAAATTGCGTAGTAAGGTGTACATGGGACAATCAGTTTTCGGCCAGTTTATCCCTAATCTCTTTACTGAACAATAGCTCCGTGATCATGTCCCCTTTTTTATAATTAACAAAGGTCCATTCGGGGGAAACATCATCCTTTACCGCAATCATTTCAGGTTTGGTAAAGACACTAACCGATCTTGTAACCTCATCATACTTCACATTTTCTTCACCATACTGCATTGCCATGGTGTTGGCTACCAGTTTTTCGGTCTCTATGTTTTCCTTTTCGGCCGTATCCTTGAAATGAAAAATCATACGCATGGTATGCTGCACTTTTACGTATTGACCTGTACCTACCATCATTACCGGCGATATGGAGGCAATCGTTAAGGAATCCAGCGTAATCAAAAATTGATTATTATCAAAAGTGGAGCGGAGCACAGCTTTCATTTGATCACGCTCTACCAGATCAAACAGTTTTGGATAGGTAAGATCAAGGATGCGGTTAAAATCCATATCGCGCGTGGCCAATAAGGTGGAATCCAACCGTTGCACCAAACGAGGATCGTGTTGAGCCTGAATTGTCACAAAGAACGAAAGGAAGAGGATAAGGGAAAAGCTAAATTTTCTCATTGGGATTAAGTTATTCTGCGAAGATAATATTCCCCTTTATAAAAAGTTTGCCGGATTGATTGGAAGAATTAATTTTGAAATAGAAAGTTGCATAAACAACTATTACTTATTTAGTCATTTGAAAATATCAGACTATGCAGGAGGCTTATATTGTTGCGGGTTTTCGTACGGCGGTTGGGAAATCAAAACGGGGCGCATTTCGCTTCACAAGGCCTGACGATCTGGCGATTGACGTGATCCGGGGCCTTATGCAATCGGTTCCTCAACTGGAGGCGAAAAGGGTAGACGATGTGATTGTCGGAAATGCCGTACCTGAAGCGGAACAGGGTTTACAATTTGGTCGGATCATTAGCGCCCGCGCGCTCGGTATCGATGTGCCTGGAGTAACCGTAAACCGGTATTGCGCCTCAGGGTTAGAAACCATTGCCATGGCTACCGCCAAGATCCGGATGGGGATGGCGGAATGTATTATCGCCGGAGGAACAGAGAGTATGAGTCTGGTACCTACAGCCGGATGGAAAACGGTGCCTGCTTATTCCATTGCCAAAGATGAACCCGATTATTACCTGAGTATGGGATTAACGGCCGAAGCGGTGGCCAAGGAGTTCAATGTAAGCCGCGAGGATCAGGACCTGTTCGCTTATCAATCACACCAAAAAGCCATTAATGCCATTCAAAATAGTCATTTTAAACCGGGCATTCTGCCGATCCATGTTGAGCAGGTATATGTAGATGAAAATGGCAAGCGAAAAAAGAAAGAATATGTAGTGGATACGGACGAAGGACCAAGAGGCGATACTTCGGTAGAGGCCCTGGCCAAATTGAAACCTGCTTTTGCCGCCGGGGGATGTGTGACTGCCGGTAATTCATCCCAAACCTCCGATGGCGCAGCTTTTGTGATCGTGATGAGTGAGCGCATGGTCAATGAACTGGGATTAAAGCCCATTGGGCGGTTGGTGACCTCCGCCGTGGCGGGTGTTCATCCACGCATCATGGGCATTGGGCCAGTTGCGGCCATACCCAAAGCACTCAAGCAAGCCGGTATGACCCTCGATCAGATCGATCTCATTGAATTAAATGAGGCGTTTGCTTCACAATCTCTGGCCGTGATTCGCGAAGCCGGACTCGATCCTTCCAAAGTGAATATCAACGGAGGCGCAATCGCGCTGGGCCATCCCCTGGGATGTACCGGTTGCAAGCTGACCATCCAGAACCTCCACGATATGAAGCGGTTGAATAAAAAATATGGCATGATCTCCGCCTGTGTGGGTGGTGGGCAAGGTATTGCGGGGATTATTGAGAACTTGTAATAGGAAACGTGAGACGTCAGACGTGAGGCGTGAGAAGACTCACGACTCACGTCTCACGTCTCACGACTTCCGTCCCGCTTGCAATTCTTGAAAAAAAGGGGTATTTTTTAGGTCTCCGTGTAACCTCGGCCAAAAATTCTTGTCCTAGTGAATACGGCTAAACTCCCTGGAAAATGGACCGAAGAGATTTTCTTGCCCTGCGAAAGCAGCCAAAGACCACTCCTGTCGCGCACACTGATGCGGTTAGGACTTGGTCAGGTATCAATCCCTATACTGGTCCCTGGACCAAGTCCGAAGTGATCCACCTCCTGAAGAGGACCATGTTTGGGGCCAAGATCAGCGATGTGAATTATTTTTCCGGCTTAACCCTCGACCAGGCCGTAGATGAATTGCTCCAGATAGATAACACTCCGCCACCACCACCACTCAAGAGCTATAATAACAATGATATTGCCACTGGTGATCCTGACCTGACAATAGCAGAAGGGCAAACCTGGGTGAATACGATTACCTATGACGGAACGGCCAACTTTAAACGCCGTCGCTCCTTTAAAGCCTGGTGGACCGGGCTGATACTGAACCAGGACAGAACTGTGCGCGAGAAAATGTTGTTATTCTGGCACAACCATTTTGCTACACAGTCCAATGAAATTGACCTCGCGATATGGTCCTATAACCACCATAAATTACTTAGGCAAAATGTAGTGGGTAATTTCAAAGATCTAGTCAAGCAAGTAACCCTCGATGTGGCCATGTTGCGCTACCTGAATGGCTATCTCAATAATAAAACAGCACCGGATGAGAATTATTCCCGCGAATTGCAGGAACTGTTTACGCTGGGAAAAGAAAATAATCCCAACTACAATGAGCAGGATGTGAAAGAAGCGGCACGCGTGTTGACCGGATGGAAAATTGATTACACCAATAATGTGGCCTATTTCGATGCGGGGCAGCATGATACAGGCAATAAAACCTTTTCTTCATTTTATAATAATAATACCATCACTGGCCGCAGCGGAGCTACAGCCGGTATGCATGAACTGGATGACCTGTTGAATATGATTTTCAGTAAGCAGGTGGAAGTGTCCAGGTATTTGGCCAGGAAATTATACCGTCATTTTATTTATTACAAAATAGACAGCGCCACCGAGATCAATGTGATCGAACCGCTGGCCCTATTGTTGCGCAATAGCAATTGGGAGATAAAGCCCGTCTTGGAGACCCTGTTGAAAAGCGATCATTTTTTTGATGTGGCCAACCGGGGCTGTTATATCAAATCTCCCATCGAATTTGCAACGGGGCTTTGTCGTGAATTCAATGTGGTATTTCCCGATTCATCCGATGTATCGAAGCAATACAATATGTGGCAATTCATTCAGGATGTCGGAACGGTATTGCAACAAGATATCGGTGACCCGCCGGATGTAGCAGGATGGAAAGCCTTTTATCAAACACCTCAGTTTTACGAGATCTGGATCAATTCAGATACACTGCCATTCCGTAACCTGTTCACTGATATCATGATCCTTTCCGGATACACACAGGGAGGAAATACCCTGATCATTGACCCGGTGGCGTTTACCAAAGACCTACCCAATCCGCAAGACCCGAACCAATTGATCGATGATGCACTGGATATTCTTTACCGGGTAGATGTATCGGATACGGCAAAGGCAGCGATCAAGACACAGGCTTTATTGACCGGTCAGACACAGGACCACTATTGGACCAATGCCTGGAATAGTTATATCGCCGATCCAAATCCACAAACCTTTCAAGTGGTCTATACCCGGTTACGAAATCTTTACAAATATTTCATGAACCTTTCCGAGTACCAGTTAAGTTAAAACCCATCCCATGAAAAGAAGAAACTTTTTACGACTGAGCATGCCGGCGGCGGCGATGATCCAGGGGATGCCGATCAAAGCACTGGGAATGGAATCTCCACTGGTACGGTCCTTATTGGGTTATACAACGGATACGGATCATGTTCTGGTATTGGTGCAGATGAATGGAGGAAATGATGGGTTGAATATGGTCATCCCTATTGATACCTACGGGGCTTATCAGGCGGCGCGTAGTAATGTGGCCATTCCACAGAACCGGATATTAAGTTTACAAGGAAATAGTAAGACAGGTCTTCATCCTTCTATGACTGGTATACAGCAATTGTTCAATGAAGGGAAGGCAGCCATCGTACAATCGGTAGGTTATCCAAATCCCAATTTCTCCCATTTCCGTGCCACGGATATCTGGATGAGTGGTTCCGATAGTGATGAATACCTGAATACCGGCTGGGCTGGCAGGTATCTGGATAACCAATATCCGGGATTTCCGGATGGATATCCCAATACTACCTTTTCTGATCCCCTGGGCATCCAGGTTGGGTCATTGACCTCCTTTACTTTTCAGGGCCCACAGGTGAGTATGGGAATGAGTATATCTGATCCAACCAATTTTTATAACCTGATCGATGGCATTGATGAACCCGTACCCAATACCTATGCCGGGTATGAATTGAATTATATACGCACCATCAATAAACAGACCCAGCAATATGCGGATGTGGTTAAATCAGCCGCCCTCTCCGTTACACAGCAATTGACCTATCCCACGAATAATTATCTGGCCGATCAATTGAAGATTGTTGCCCGGTTGATTGCCGGTGGGCTTAAGACCAGGGTGTACATGGTAAATATTCAGGGTTTTGATACACACTCCAATCAGGTCAATGGTTCAGATACTACCACCGGGACGCATGCCAACCTGCTGAAGAATGTATCCGAAGCGATCAAGGCCTTTATGGATGACCTTAAATACCTGGGGGTTAATCGCCGGGTGATGGGAGCTACCTTCTCCGAATTTGGAAGAAGGATCAAATCTAACTTCAGTACCGGGACCGATCATGGCGCTGCCGCACCCATGATCCTCTTTGGGGATTATGTACAGTCCGGTGTACTCGGCTCTAACCCCATCATACCACCCGGTGTAAGTGTGAATGACAATATTCCTTTCCAATATGATTTTCGAAGTGTATATGCTTCTATTTTGGAGAAATGGTTTTGCCTGGAGAACAATGATCTGCAGATGGTGATGTTGAAAAATTATCAGTCACTGCCCATCGTCAAGGCCAATTCCTGTAGCTCTACCATTCCGGATATGCCCGAACAATTGCTGATCCGCAACCAACCCAACCCCTTCACGTCTTCAACCAGTATACAATACAAAACCAATGGCGGACATACCTCTGTCATGATCATTGATGTGATGGGTCGGGTGATCAAGACCTTGATTGATCAGGAGTATAGCGGACCCGGGCTTTACACGGTTGTGTTTGACAGCGGCAACCTGGCTACCGGAGTTTACTATGCCCGGTTACAGAATGGCCCGGTTCAACAGGTAAGAGCCATGTTGAAAGTGAGGGACTAAGTTTACCTTTGCGGCATGGAGATCACCTTTACTACCCCCGCCTTGTTATTTCCGGCGATTAGCCTTTTGTTGCTGGCCTATACCAATCGTTACCTCGCCTTGGCCAACCTGATCCGTAAATTGCATGATGAATACATGCGCGGGGAGAAGAACCACCTCCTCTTACAACAGATCAAGATCCTCCGCAGCCGGATCAATTTGGTCAGGCAAATGCAGGCCTTTGGCGTCTTTAGCTTTCTCTGTTGTGTGATCACGATGTATGGCGTGTACATGGAATGGGCACAAGCCATCAAGATCGTTTTTGCGATCAGCCTGCTCAGTCTGCTCGCATCGTTGTTTATTTCATTATTGGAAATTACCCAGAGCACCAAGGCGCTGGAGCTCGAGATCAGCGATATGGAAGGACTGGATCAGGAGAACTTTTTCAAAAATATTTTTAATAAGAAGGATTAGGTAATTAATTCTGTGCATTCCGTTTATTCAGTGAGCTAAATTTCTCACTGAATAAACGGAATGCACAGAAAAGGCAGAGCTTAAACCAGACTCATTTTTTTTCTTTCACCGATCTGCTGTCTCCACATCGCGTAATACAATCCCTTCTCGCCAAGTAATTCATCATGGGTGCCGGTTTCAGCCACCTGGCCTTGTTCCAGTACATAGATCCGGTCGGCATGCATGATGGTGGATAAACGGTGAGCGATCAGGATGGTGATCTGGTTTTGTTGAGATGATACATCCTTGATGGTGTCGGTGATCTCTTCTTCCGTCAATGAGTCAAGTGCGGAAGTGGCTTCATCAAAGATAAGCAGTTTAGGTTGGCGCAATAAGGCCCTTGCAATGGACAACCGTTGTTTTTCTCCACCGGAGAGTTTAAGTCCGCCTTCACCGATCATGGTATCCAATCCTTTTTCCGCCCGCGAAAGCAGGTTGGTACAAGCCGATTTGCGGAGTACTTCATTCAGGTCCGCTTCGGTGGCCTTGGGGTTTACAAATAAAAGGTTTTCACGAATCGTACCGGCAAACAATTGCGTATCCTGTGTCACAAACCCGATCTGGTTGCGCAGGTCTTCATAACTGATCGCGTTTTCATCCATGCCATTGTACAGGATACTCCCTTCCTGTGGCCGGTATAATCCCACCAACAGTTTCATAAGTGTGGATTTCCCAGAGCCGGAAGGACCGACAAAGGCAATGGTTTCCCCTGATCTTACTTTGAAACTAATATTCTCAATGGCTTTTTGGGAGGCACTTTGGTGCTTGAAGGCGACCTGTTGAAAAGCAAGTTCCTGAATCGGTCCCAGGTGTTGTGGTTTTTCTGGTTGGGCCTCGGGTTTCTTCTGCATCAGGTTGTGAAAGTTTGTCAAAGAAGCCTCTGCTTCGCGATAAATGATGATGATATTCCCGATCTCCTGTAATGGACCAAAAATAAAGAAGGAATAAAACATAAGGGTCATCACCTGTCCTGGTGTAATGGTGCTTTGGAAAACCAGCCAGAGCAACATGAACATGATGATCTGACGCAGCGCATTGACACAGGTACCCTGAATAAAGTTGAGAGTACGTATGCTTTTTACTTTGCGCAATTCAAGTCCCAATATTTTATAAGTATTATTATTCAGGCGATTGATCTCCTGGTCGGTCAGCCCCAGGCTTTTTACCAATTCAATATTCCGTAAACTCTCCGTAGTGGAACCCGCGAGTGAGGTCGTCTCTTTGACGATGTTTTTCTGAATACCCTTAATTTTCTTGCTCAAAACACTGGTGAGAAAAGCCAGCACCACGATACCACCAAAATAGACGGGCATGATGGACCAGTGGAGAGAGAACGAATAGATGGATACAAAGACAACACCCACCAAGAGGCCAAAAACAATATTGATAAATGAAACGATAAACTTTTCTGTATCCGTTCGCACTTTGGTCAGGATGGATAGGGTTTCTCCGCTACGTTGATCTTCAAATTCCTGGTAAGGGAGTTTCATGGAATGTTTAAGCCCATCAGTAAAAATGCGGGCGCCGAATTTCTGTACGATCACATTGCCAAAATAATCCTGAAAGGCTTTGGCGATGCGTGATACCATGGCTACGCTGATCAGGATGGCTAACATACTCAGGACGCCCCAGATAAATTCCGATTCGGTCCTTTTACCATCACCGGTGAGGACAAATACTTTTTGTTTGTCGACCTTGCCATCTGCTTTGAGCACTTCCTGCACCACATATTTCCCTTCTTCAAAAGGGTGGAGGGCATACATGTCAAACATTTTTCCAAAAAAGAAAGGATCAAGCAAAGAAAAGACCTGGTTGATGGCCGCCAGAAACAAAGCCAGTGCCACCAGCCATTTATAGGGTTTGAGATAATGTAGGAGGATTTTCATCAGGCCAAGTTCGTGAAAAAAAATGTTACTTTACCCAAAACCCCAAAGGCCATGCGCGCACTTATTAAATCCCTGATCCTTATTGGTAGTTTTTTGCTATTTGGGACTACGTACACTCAGCAGGTCTGGTCGCTTGACGAGGGCTGGCGATTTCATTTTGGCCATGCAGCCAATCCCGAGAAAGACTTCAATTACGGCATTCGCACCATCTTTTCCAAATCGGGTACTGCCGTGGGTACAGCAATTGACCCCAATTTCGTAGATACATCCTGGAGAAAACTGGATATCCCCCATGATTGGGCCGTAGAACTTCCGTTCGTTAAGCATCCGGCTCCCGATGTGGATGGACATGGATACAAACCAGTCGGTGGCCATTTCCCCGAAACCACCATCGGCTGGTACAGAAAGCGTTTCCAGGTAACAAACCCTATGGATGGTAACCGGTATGTACTACAGTTTGATGGCATTTTCCGGGATGCCATGATCTGGGTCAATGGCTTTTTTGTGGGTAATATAAAAAGTGGTTATATCGGTGAACAATATAATATAACGGATATCCTTAACCCGTCTGGCGAGAATGTATTGGTCGTACGCGTGGATGCTTCCCAATATGAGGGATGGTTTTATGAAGGAGCCGGAATATACCGTCATGTATGGTTGCGTCAAACGGCACCGGTGTATATACCGACTGGGGGACATTTTTACCACAACACCGTTTCCAATGGAGTGGCCAGGGTAGAAGTCGAGACACGTGTGAAGAACGGGACTTCGGCACCGGTGACCTGTACCGTTCAAAGTTTTATCACCGGCAGGGCAGGGGAGCCTATAGCCAAATCCAAAGAGGAGGCGATACAGGTCGGCGCGGCAGGAGAGGTTTCTAAGAAAATGGCATTCTCCATTTCTCAACCCCGACTTTGGGAGTTGGATGATCCTTATCTGTATCGGGTCATCACGGTTGTTAAACAAAATGGTAAGGAAATCGCCCGTGAAACCGGAAGGATGGGTATACGAACATTCCGGTTTGATGCCAACGAAGGATTCTTCCTGAATGGCCGGCATCGGAAGATCATGGGGACCAATAATCACCAGGACCATGCCGGGGTAGGCGTGGCCGTGCCTGATGCCTTGCAATTTTATCGGGTTAGGTTATTAAAAAATATGGGATGCAATGCCTACCGGACCAGCCACCATCCGCCGGCACCCGAACTACTCGATGCCTGTGATAGTCTGGGAATGTTGGTGATGGATGAGAACCGCTTGCTCAACAGCAGTCCGGAATACCTTGACCAATTACAGCGCCTGGTTTACCGTGACCGAAACCATGCTTCTGTTTTTTTATGGAGTATTGGCAATGAAGAGTTCGGTATTCAGGCCACAACTTATGGAAAAAGAATTGCAGCAACCCTGATTGAAAAATTAAAACAATGGGACCCTACCCGTACCTGTACCTACGCTTCCGACCTCGCCAATGTTTTTCCGGGAGTAAATGAAGTGATACCGATCAGAGGATTTAATTACCGCCATTTGTTTGTCGCCGATTATCACCGTGACCATCCCACCCAACCTATTATAGGAACAGAGATGGGAAGTACGGTATCCACGCGTGGAGAATATGCGAAGGACACGATACGCAATTACCTGCATGACCATGACCTGAATGCACCCTGGTGGGCTTCAACGGCCGAGGCCTGGTGGAAACCTGCAGCAGAAAACAAGTATTGGTTGGGCGGGTTTATCTGGACGGGTTTTGACTATCGCGGTGAACCCACACCATTCCGCTGGCCCAATATCAATTCGCATTTTGGCGTAATGGATGTTTGCGGTTTCCCAAAGAATAATTATTACTATTATCAGAGTTGGTGGACCGATAAAGATGTGTTGAATATCTCGCCTCATTGGAACTGGACCATCAAATGGGGCCAGCCCGCACCGGTGATCGATGTGTGGGTCAATAGCAATGCCGATAGTGTGGAACTTGTGCTCAATGGAAAGAAACTGGGAATGAAGACCATGCCCCGCAATGGCCACCTTCAATGGGATGTGACCTATGCCCCCGGCACACTCGAGGCCATTGGTTATAAAAAAGGAAGGATATTAAAAGCAAAGGTGGAAACGACAGGTGCCCCTGCTGAGATCGTACTTACCCCCTACAAGACCACGATGATCGCCGATGGGAAGGATATTGCTGTTTTAAATGTCAGCATTATTGACCGGGAAGGAAGGGAAGTTTCCAATGCCAATAATATGATCCGGTTTCGCATCAAAGGTCCCGGAAAGATCATAGGAGTAGGAAATGGTGACCCGAGTAGTCATGAACCTGATAAATGTCCCGAAGGTGCCTGGCAACGGAGTGTCTTCAATGGCAAGTGCCAGGTGATCGTTCAATCGGAGAAGGAAGCAGGCATGATCGAGTTTGAAGCCTATTCGCCCGGGTTGTGGAGTGGGTCAACCGATATTGTTACTGTTCCGGTGAAGAACCTGGCGCCTGTTACGGTCGATCCCACGTATATATTAAAGGGCGAAGCGGCAAAACCCCAATCAGCAACTCCTATGCTGGGAGCCGATATCTCCTTTCTCCCCGAGCTTGAAGCCAGGGGCGTGAAGTTCAGTGAAAATGGCAAAGAAGAAGATGTGCTGTCGATCATGAAACGGCATGGGTTTAATTATGTGCGGCTCCGCGTATTTCATAATCCTTCCCTGGATAGTGGGTATTCGCCGGGTAAGGGTTTTTGTGATCTGGCCCATACAAAGGCCATGGCTAAGCGGGTTAAGGAAGCAGGGATGAAATTCCTGCTGGATTTTCACTACAGTGATTATTGGGCCGATCCGGGTAAACAGTATAAGCCTTATGCCTGGCGGGGGCTTTCATTCAGTGATTTGAAAAAAGCGCTGTACGATTATACCCTGGTGGTGATGAATGAGCTAAAGGCCCAGGGCACCCTCCCGGATATGGTTCAGGTGGGTAATGAGATCAATCACGGCATCGTTTGGCCGGAGGGTAATGTGGCAAACCCCGATCAAATGGCGCAATTGGTTAGCGCAGGAATTGCGGCGGTAAAAACGGTGGCACCGGCAACTGTGTTATTACTTCATTTGGCCCTGGGTGGACAGAATGAAGAAACGATTTTTTTCCTCGAAGAAATGCGTAAGCGAAATGTACCGTTTGATGTGATCGGTCTTTCTTATTATCCCAAGTGGCATGGCAGTTTGGATGACCTGCGTGATAATATGTTGGATCTGATCAACCGGTATGACAAGGATATTATCGTGGTGGAATATTCGGCGAAGAAGGAGGAAGTGAATAAACTCGTGTTTGAACTTCCGCGAGGAAAAGGGAAGGGCACTTGTATTTGGGAGCCGCTTAGTACCTGGGAATCCATCTTTGACCGGGATGGAAAGGCGAATGATTATTTGAAGATATACGACCAAATTTTTGCTGACTATCTCCGTTAACCCCTTTCGCTCCCTTGCGCCCTGGCGTCTTCGTGTAAAGCTCTTAACCGCAAAGACGCTAAGGCGCCAGGGGTTAGATGTATCGCCCCTTGCGGAGTTCCGGGTTTAAGATCAATTCCTGACGCTGTGGATGGATCAATACATCCAATGCTTCCATGGGAATAGCTCCAAGTAATGGTTCACAATCACCGGGTAAAAGAATTGCATCACAGGAGGCGGTCTTCTCTCCAAATTTTACCTGTACAGGGCCCACTATCGCATGTTCTTCAGCACTATCATTGGCCAAACGAAACCTTTCTTTTCTGAGAACAGGTAATTGTAAAATAGCCTGAATATTTTCATTGATGACCAAGTAATAGGAGCCACTGTCTACTAACATATTCACCCGCATCTGCCTCACCTCTTCCAGACCAATCATGTTTCTTTTGACAAACGTAAGGTCTTCGTAATTCTTCAGTTCGATTTCTGCATAGATCATTCCCATAGATTTGAATTAAAAGTAGTGATTGAAAATTGGTTTTTGATTAGGGGTTTCCACGATGAAGGCAAGCTATTAGCTATTAACTGCCAAAAACTAACAGCTAACAGCTAACAGCTAACAGCTTCAACCCGCCCATCCTTCCCTGTCCAGGCTTCGGTAATGAATTGCTTCGGCCAGGTGCTCAGGTTGGATCTGTGGGGTACCCGCCAGGTCGGCAATGGTGCGGGAAACTTTGAGTATTCGGTCGTAGGCGCGTGCGGAGAGATTGAGTTTGGTCATGGCTGATTTGAGCATATTTGCTCCTGCACTATCGATCACACATATTTCTTTGAGCATCTTGCTGCTTATTTGTGCATTGCAATAGATGCCCGTATTTTCTTTGTATCGCTCGGCTTGAATCTCCCGGGCCCTGATCACTCTTTCGCGGATGGAAGCGGAGGATTCCGTTTGTCGCAGGGACGAGAGTTCGCTAAAGGCGACAGGTGTTACTTCCACGTGCAGGTCGATCCGGTCGAGCAGGGGACCTGAAACTTTGTTCAGGTATTTCTGTACGCCACCAGGGGGACAGGTACATTCTCTTTCCGGATGGTTATAGAAACCACAGGGGCAGGGGTTCATCGAAGCGATCAACATAAAAGAGGCTGGAAAATCGATCGCCATTTTAGCGCGTGAGATCGTGACTTTTCTTTCTTCAATCGGTTGCCGCATCACTTCAAGCACGGTGCGTTTGAATTCAGGCAGTTCATCCAGAAACAGCACGCCATTGTGCGCCAGTGATATTTCACCCGGTTGCGGATTGCCCCCGCCACCCACGAGGGCCACATCACTGATGGTATGATGCGGAGAACGAAAAGGTCTACGTGAAACCAATGTCGCGTTTTCCGGAAGCTTTCCCGCCACCGAGTGGATCTTGGTGGTTTCGAGTGCCTCGTTCAAACTCAAAGGAGGAAGAATGGTGGGCAATCTTTTCGCGAGCATGGTCTTACCCGCTCCCGGTGGCCCGATCAGAATGGCATTATGTCCCCCGGCAGCGGCGATTTCCAGGGCACGCTTAATGTTCTCCTGACCTTTTACATCGGTAAAATCTATTTCAAAATCATATTGGGCGTTGTAAAATTCTTCCCGGGTATTAATCGTGGTGGCTTCGATGCCCTTCTCTCCGTTTTCAAAGAATTTAATAACCTCCTTGATATGACTGACCCCGAATACGGGAAGGTTATTGACAATGGCCGCCTCCCGCACGTTAGCCATCGGGATGATCACAGCTTTGAAACCTTCTTTCCGCGCTTGTATGGCAATAGGAAGGGCACCTTTGATGGGACGGACTTCTCCATCGAGACTCAATTCACCCATGATGACATATTTGTCAATGGCCTTGCCGTTTTCCAATTGATCCGAGGCAGACAGTACGCCAATGGCCATGGGCAGGTCAAAGGCCGTTCCGCTTTTTCGCAGATCGGCAGGTGCCAGGTTGACCACGATACGGGTGCGGGGCATCAACAATCCCATGGACTTGATCGTGCTTTCCACCCGCTGCATGCTTTCTTTGACCGCGCTATCCGGTAAACCCACCACAACGCTTTCTTTTCCCGTGGCCATCCAATTCACTTCCACTGTAATGGTGCGGGCCTCTACACCATATACGGCGCTTCCATAGGTTCTTACGAGCATGGAGTGAAAGTAGAAAACAAGTGAATGTGTTGCGTTGAAATGGCAACGCGGTTTTGGGGGAAAATCACCGAAGGTTCGCGGGTGTTTAACCGCAAAGACGCGAGGGCGCTTTGGTACGCCAAGATTTCTTTGCGCTTCTTTGCGTCTTGGCGCCTTCGCAGTAAAATATATTGGCCTGGATGGGCCACCCGTTTGTAGCCAGATGTTTCCACGCGGTTCCGGGAACCTTTCAGGGTCAGAGTGGGCAATTTTTTGGAAATTTGGGTAAGGAATAACCACAGAGGCGCAGAGACACAGAGATTATATTGAATTTATTTCAAGGCGGTGGTTTGGATGGGCCGTAGTCTGGCGTACTACAATTGTGTTAGTTTAGAGTTAGTAAGACAACGGCCAGCGTACTTCTGTTTTTTGAAAAGGTAAGGGAAGACTCAGGAGAGCGGCGCAGAATCCAAAACTGTAGTGATTTATGACGAGAAAAAGAATAAAGTATCTATCCCGCTTTCTGTCTTTTTAAATATTGGAAAATGAATATTCGCTTTCTATTTATCGGATTTATTTTATTTACATGTAGCAAAATTTGCTTCTGTCAAATTCCTGGTGATATTGATTCTTTGGAATCGAGTTTTCGACGAGAAGTAGAGTCAATCCGAAAGGATAGAAGTTTAAGAAAACCGAGGTTGAAAATATATTATTTTAAAAATTTTAAAGAATCAAAAATATTTACGCACAATAAAGTCTATCTTTTGGATAACAATGGACATATAATTAAATTGAAGGTGAGAAATAATGTTGTACGTAGGATTCCAAAAGTAATTGAAGCAGATTCAGTGAGTATAATTATTGAAACTTCACAAAAAATCTATACCAGTAGTATGATTTCTGATAGAATACTGGCGAACGGAGGAAAAATAAATTTCGGAGTTGTTGATAATTATTTTCTTAAAAGAGATTCAATTATAAATAATAACCTTGTCTCTTCTTTTTTAGATTCGGAAAAAATTGAATTGCTTTTCTGTTTATTTACAAAGGATGCTGAATTTAAGATTTCTTCATTGATTAGGGATGGTGAACCTAACTATTATTTAATTTACAGGTTTAATACTTCAGGATTAAGAAAAATATATAAACATTTTTATTAGAATTAGGTTAATAGGTCTCGGTCTCCCTCCCTTGCCATCAAAAACATACGCCAGCTAAAGCACAGTCCAGATTAGATAGGGACTGTGTTTTTTGCTTCGCACCCGCTGTCATAGTTTTTGGCTTCGGTCAGTCTCGCTCGGACGGTAGCCGCAGGCTACCGCCAGCAAATGAACTATATTTGGGATGAAGGGATACGCTAACGATAGCGGGGAATACTCGTAAAGCTGTTTTAACCAGCTATTCTTTGAATTTGAATAGAGAATAATAGAGCCTAAATGTTAAGATATTTTTTATTCCTTAAACTGGTAATTTTTACTGGAACCCTGGCCTTCTCTCAGTTGAATGCCGGGGATTCTTGTCGAACCCATCAAGAATCATTAGACTGTTTTGGTGCCCTGACGAATTATTCTAAATACTGGAAGCAGGATAGCTTGGCCAATAGTGGATTCAGGGAGTTATTTGCATCTGAGTATTTAGTGGATTGTACACGGTGTTTTATGGGAAGAAAGTGGTCTGACGTTTCAAATTATTTTGGCGAACCAAATAGAGTGATAAAATGGTCTAAATACGAAAAGGATGAGAAATTTGAATTTTGGTATTGGCTTAATAGTACTGGCGGTAGCAAAGACTATCCGGTCCACAGAGAAGCTCGCCTAGTGATAACAATTATTGAAGGAGTTATTGCCAGTTTCTCAATCGTTTTCACTGAATGTGGTTAGTCCTTATAACCATTATCTTTGCGCTTCCTTGCGTCCTCGCGCCTTCGCGGTAAAGCACTAAATCCATTTAGTTTATAACCGCATTGATCCTCGCCCATAAATTATTATCATACCCCGATACTGCAAAAACCGGATTGTTCGGGTCACTGAAATCACCCATTCTGACAACTACCATTTTCTTACTTGGAATGATATAGATGCGATTGTCTTGTGCCCCCATGGCAGCAAACATATCACTTGGTGCACTTGTGACCAGGTTCGTGTTGTAAACCACCTGGCTTTGGGGAACCATATATTTCCCTTTTCCATTCAGCCACCATAAATACCCATAAGATGGATTGAAGGTATTTGAGGTGCTTGTACTCTCGATAAAGTAACTTTCGTTTATTACTTGCTCGGTATTCCATTTTCCTTTATTCAAAGCCAACAGGCCAAACCTGGCCATGCTTCGGGTGTTACTGGAATATATTTTAAATATCGGCCCGAAATTCCATGAACCATCCATGCCGATCTTGTTCTTCAGCTTGGCCGAAAAATAGGCATCAAAACTCTGGTTGGTTGCATCCGCTACCACATCCATCAATTCCTGAAATACATTTCCATAGGCCCAGCGACTTCCGGCATCGGCCATATAGGTAAGGTTGGCGGGAATAACCAAATTACTGCTATCACTCAGCCCGGAGGTCATGGTCAGAAGATGCCTCACCGTGATCAGATTTTCTTTGGCCAATGGAGTGCTTGTCCACCCGGTACCCACATATTGTGATACCTTATCGCTAATGTTTAATAAACCTTCCTGCTGGGCAATACCCGTGGTGGTAGCTACCAGTGTCTTACCGGCACTGTTCCAGGTCCACTGGTCAGTGGAGGCATGACCATTAAAATACTCTTCCATCACGATCCGGCCGTTTACCAAAATCATAAATGACTTGGTATTGGTTTGTGCGAGAAAATCCTTCAATTTTTGAATGGAATCCGTTTTCCAGCCCAGACTGGCTGCGGTTTTTGTTTCCCAGGTGGTGCCGGTTAAGGCGGGGAAATACATGGTTTCCGTGGCGGGTGGGTTGGTGTCATCCTTGGTACACCCCGTTACAAAAAGGGTGATCAGGAGAGAGAGTAGGGTCGTTTTTTTCATAAAGTATTGAATCTCAAAAATCAAACCTATAGACAGAAATTGGAGACCAACGTTTAACGAAAAGAAAGAATTAATATTATCAATCGCGCCTTCGCGCCATTGCGGTAAAATACCTAAAGCCTCTCCAACATTTCCACCACCTTTTCCCGTTTCAATATCAAATACCCCAGCCGGTCGTTGCTGATGCCTTCCCGAAGCTGATAAGAGAATTCAAGCTGCTCCTCGGTTACATTGGTTTCAAAGTAGCGGAAGCTGATATTGGGGTAGGATTTCAGCTCCTCCCCGATCTCATATAGGTGGGTGGATAAGATAAAAAGCGAGTTTTTGATCTTGATGAGTCCTTTTATAACTGTAAGGGAACATTTCATCGCGTCCTGGACATTCGTGCCTTTGAATAATTCATCGATCAACACCAGCCATTTCCGGCCATTGTTGATCTTTTCAATCGTATGCCGGATGCGTTGTACCTCATTAAAGAAATAACTTTCGCCTTTGGCAATATTGTCCATCACATTGATATTGGTCAGTAACCCATCCATCAACGTAAGGGTGAATTCTTTGGCAGGGACTCCCATCCCCATATGCGCAAGAAAGACCGCCGCCCCCATGGACTTGATCAAGGTACTCTTGCCCGCCATATTCGCTCCGGTGAGAAATAAAAAGTTTTGGGAAGGGTCAAGGTCCACATCATAGGCCGTAGGACGGGGGAGGAGGATATGGTACAAACCCTTTGCTCTTACTGTTGCCGCATCGCTTTCAATGAAAGTGGGAAAACTGAGTTGAAAGGTCTTTACGGCATGCGCCATGGAGTACCAGGCATCCAATCGACCAAATATATCGATCAACTCCAGGGTATTGGTCTTATAGCGGTTGCGCAATTGAAACCCAAAATAGATATTCTCCATCGGGCTCAATTTTGTGTCTGGTTTCAGGGATGCCAGCTTTTCCAACGCTGGCTCACGGAGCAGCTGCAACAAGCGGTCAATATAGATCTTGAAAAATGCCGGCAGGTCCACATTCTCAAACAATAATCCCAATTGCCGGATGCCCTGGAAAAAATCAGCAAAATGTTTGACCGAGTATTTGATCATGGAATAATCTTCCGAGTGCAGGGCCCGGTAGAAAAAGGAATTAAGAAGGTTCGGATGCTCGGGCATGGGATCGAGGCTATAGTCCAAATATTTTTCCATGACCAGGAGCGTGCCATTGCTGATATTGGCAGGCCACTGATCGAGCTTTTCGGAAAGGGTTTGAATGATCTTCTGGGTGCCCAGAATGCGCTTGAGGTCGGAGTGGGGTTCGTTGAAAAAATATTTCAACCATTCCCGGCCGTAGTTGGTGCGGGTGAAGTTGAGTTTATGGAAAACGGAGAATTCTTCTTCGTTTTGGAAGATGGCAATGTCGTTGAAGGTCTGCTTGTCTATTTGCATTATCGGTTGAATTGGAGACGCTGTCCCCATTGAGATTCATTGATCACTCCGTTTCCATATACCAAATGCCCGTTTACAAAGGTATGCGTCACCGAGGCTGGGAAATTAAACCCTTCCAGCGGACTCCAGCCACATTTGTACAGGATATTCTCTTTGTTCACTTGCCAGGGTTGTTCCAGGTCAACCAAAACCAGGTCGGCCATATAACCTTCCCGGATATAGCCCCGGTCTTTGATCTCAAAACACTCTGCCACGGCATGGCTCATTTTCTCCACGATCTTTTCCAGACTGATCTTTCCCTGTTGGTGATAATACAGCATCAGGTTGAGCGAGTGCTGTACAAGCGGTAAACCGGCATGTGCTTTTTCATAAGGCTCATTCTTTTCCTCCCAGGTATGTGGCGCATGGTCGGTGGCGATCACATCCAGGCGGTCATCCAGTAGGGCTTTCCAGAGCCCCTCGCGGTTATGTGGTGCTTTGATCGCGGGATTGCATTTGATCCGGTTACCCAGGGTAGCGTAGTCATCACTCGTGAAATGAAGATGATGTACACATACTTCGGCCGTGATCCTTTTCTGTTTGAGGGGAAACATATTGGTGAACAAGGCCAATTCTTTTTCGGTACTGATATGGAGAATATGGAGCCTTGTATCGTATTTCTTGGCAATCTGAATAGCCATCAGCGAAGATTCGTAACAGGCTTCTTCATCCCTGATCACCGGGTGATCGGCCGGTGTTAGCGGTTCGCCAGTGGCCATTCTTTTTTCTTTGTTGAGTCGAATGATTCGTTCGTCCTCGCAATGGGTGGCGATCAGCACCTCGCTTTCGCGAAATATCTTGTCCAGCGTATTGGGGTTATCCACCAGCATATTACCAGTAGAAGAACCCATAAAGATCTTTACCCCGCAGATATCCTTTTTGCGGGCATTGGTCTTGAGTACTTCATCGGCATTGTCATTCCCCGTCCCCATAAAGAATGAATAGTTGGCCAGGGAGGATCGGGCAGCGATGGTGTATTTATCTTCCAGTAATTCCTGTGTCAGCGCATTGGGGATGGTATTGGGCATTTCCATAAAACTGGTTACCCCACCAGCCACGGCGGCCCGGGCTTCGGTGTAGATATTGGCCTTGTGGGTAAGACCGGGTTCCCGAAAATGAACCTGGTCATCAATACAACCCGGGAGCAGGTATTTGCCATCGGCAACGATCTCTTCCGCCTTTGCATTTCCTCCGGAAATGACCCCACCGACCTGTTCGATCCGACCATCCCTTATCCAAAGGTCCCCTTCCTGAATGCTTCCTTCATTAACAATCCGGGCATTCTTTATAATATATTGACCCATATCTCGTTAAATATTTTTCTGTGTGTTCAGGGCTTTCCATGAGCCATTATTTGGCTAACTTGTCACCAGCTTCAATTCAATATCACATGCAATTTAATCAAAAACGCCCCCTCCTTGTCGTTTTAGCGTTGGCCATTTCAACGGCAACTGCATTTGCCCAATCCACTTTTTTACCACAAGGATCCAAAGATCATATCATCCTGGAAAGGCTTGAGATCAAGGCCCAAAAGGATTCCGTCCTGAATTTCTCCAAAAACCGTTACCTCACCCGTCGCTATGCAGCCGGCGCCATGGGAAGGTGGGAGCAGCATATAGGCATGCAGTCACTCTCCAAAACAGATGCCTACAATATCCAGGGTTTATTGCAGGATAACATC
The DNA here is from genome assembly GCA_041752235.1 of Chitinophagaceae bacterium. Taxonomy (GTDB): domain Bacteria; phylum Bacteroidota; class Bacteroidia; order Chitinophagales; family Chitinophagaceae; genus SpSt-398. The sequence goes on along the minus strand of JBGSHM010000034.1, from coordinate 10,102 downwards.
GAGGAACTACCCGATAGTGTCCGGATCCGGTTGGGGAGCCGCAAACCTTTGGGACGTTTTTACCAGACCCCCTCCAATTTGTATGAGGTGCATATCAAGGATTTTGACCTGGTCATCAATCCGGTGATCCAGTTCAGGTATATGAAGGAGAGTGGGAATGATGAGACGCTTTTTCAAAATACCCGTGGCCTGGCATTGCGGGGACGTATTTCGAATAAGATCGGCTTTGCCGCCTATCTGACCGAGAATCAGGAAAGGGATCCTTTCTATGTGCAAGCCTGGGAGGATAGTTTTAAATCTGTTCCCGGTGGGGGATACTATAAAAATTTCAAGGGTACCGGGTTTGATTATTTTGATGCCCGGGGTTATTTCACTTTTAATGCCGCGAAGTACATTGATATCACGTTTGGATATGACCGCAATTTTATCGGTAATGGCTACCGCAGTCTTTTCCTGAGTGATTTTAGCCAGAATACACTTTTCTTAAAACTCAATACCCGGATCTGGAAATTCAATTACCAGAATATCTTTATGGAATTGACCCAGACAGAGCCACGCGCCGCTGATCGTTTACTAAGAAAAAAATACGCGGCTATGCACCACCTGGATGTGCAACTGACCAAATCCATCAATGTGGGGCTATTTGAAGGAGTGGTTTTTGGCCGGAGCAACCGCTTTGAGTTTGGCTATCTTGTCCCGGTTATTTTCTATCGTTCGATTGAGCAGCAAAACGGAAGTTTTGATAACTCGGTGGCAGGTCTTGATTTCAAAGCGAATATTCGCAAGCAGTTTCAGGTATATGGGCAATTCCTGTTGGATGAATTCAATTTGGCACAGATCAAACGAAATGACGGATGGTGGGCCAATAAGTGGGGGATTCAACTGGGTGCAAAATACGTTGACGCCTTTGGGATCGATAACCTGGATCTGCAGGTGGAAATGAACAGGGTGCGGCCGTTTACTTATTCGCACCGTGATTCGGTGGCCAATTATACCCACTATAACCAACCGCTGGCCCATCCATTGGGAGCCAACTTCAATGAGTTTATTGCCATCCTTCGCTATCAACCGGCTCCACGCTGGACGATCATAGGGAAGTTGATGAGTTGGAAGCAGGGTCTGAATATTGGAGCGCAAAGTTATGGCAGCAATATCTTTTTGCCTAATATACCGCCGTTCAGGGTGGGTGATTATGGTTATGAAATTGGCTCGGGTACTGAGGCCAAGACCATGTACGGGTCTTTCTTACTGTCTTATGAGCTTCGGCCCAATCTTTTTATCGAAGCGCAAGGAGTTTACCGCAAATTTGATGTACCATCCAATTCATCCCGAAATAGTTCGGCCAAGGTATTATCGGTTGGAATACGATGGAATGCTTTTAGGAGAGAGTTTGAGTTTTAATAATAACAAAATTGTAATTCAGCGAGGTTAGATATCCACCTGCATATCTGTCCTGTTTTCTAGTACCATTGAATTTTTGTTTAGTTTGTTTCCAAGGAACATACCAATCAACAGGGTTACTATATGCGTAAAGAATATTATGACCTGATTGACAATTGCATCTTTTCCTATCATTAATGCAAACCCAATAAAGGATAGAAACAAAATAACAATTATAGTGATGATAACCCCTTGAGTTATTATCACTTTTCTATAATTTGTCGATTTGTTTTTTTGCATTTCAGCTTCATACTTTAAGGACAATTCTGAAAGTTTTGTATTGTATTCCAGTTTTTTCTCCTCAAAGTCAATCTGTTTTTCTTCCAGATCAAACCTTCTTTTTTGCTGTTGTATAATGGGATTAAAAAATTCTCGCTCAAAGCCAGGTTTCGGCGGCTGATTTGAATATTTTTGGTGATGAGACATAAACTTCTCTTATATAAAATTTCCCGAATCCATTACTCCCAATCCTTGGAGGGATAAAAATTGCATTTTTTGCTATCAGCTTATTTTTTTTTGCGAATTCCTGAAATTGGCGTGCTGTAAGAACTTTGTATGTCGCCCCGTCAAAATAATTAAAGTACCTCGGTACCATAACTCGTTTATTTATTTTGTTTAGGATTCAATCCGATTATATCACAAATTTGACTGAAAACTAAATACCAGAAAACAGCATTTACACGACAAAAAACACGACTACAAAAGGGTGGAAACTATCCTTCGAGATGGATGCTAAACATGATCATTCTTGACTGGATCCGGTCAAAAATATTGGAGTATTTCAGGGATTCATCGCGGCTATGGATATTCCGCAGGCCGTTGCTTATTTTGATCTCCGGGGAGAAGATAAAACTGGGGAAATAGAAATTGAAACCGATCCCTGCTTCCACGCCATAATCAAACTTCTGGAGTTTGACCAGGTCTTCCGCTCTTTTGGCGCGGGCATTGGCGGCGAGATCGAGATCGGCTTTGAAACCTCCGAGCATATATACCCGAAAATTGCCGATCCGGTCACTATTGAATTTTAATTGAAATGGAAAAGAGAAGATCACCGACTCTATGTTTTTGGTGATATTGGTGCCATCCAATGGGTCCGGATATTTCAGGGTATAGGCGATATTCCGCTGATTGAACATCAGGGTGGGGTTGAAACGGGCTTCGAGGCGATTGGTGATGGGTGCGGTAGCGTGCAAACCCAGTTGAAAGCCCACGGCATTCAATGGTTGGGCCACCATAACGGAATCATATTGAAGGAACCGGGGGTGTTTTTCTGCATGAAAACTGGCTTGTTGAAAACCCAGGGTGATACCAAAATAATACGGTTTGGCATCATGATCAGGTTGGTTGAGTTCAACCATTTGGGCAGCAATGGGGGAGAAGGACCCGGTGAATCCAAGGATCAAAAGGAAAGGGATCAGCTTGCGGACTTTCTTCCATTGTAGATGCAACATATTCCAAAACTTAGCGGTTTAAACCCCGTTTGGGTAAAACCGGTACTCTTTAACAGGTTAACAAAATCAGCTCGATCGGGGAAAGCGGCAGATGATTCTTTCAGGTACTCGTAGGCTTCCTTGTTCTGTTTCAGCCAACGGGCCACTTGCGGGGCCACCAAACCCATATACAGGTTGTAAATCTTTCTGAATCCCGAATTCCTTGGCCTGGAAAACTCCAGCACAACCAATTTCCCGCCTGGCTTCAGGACGCGGAGCAATTCGCCCAATCCCTTTTCCAGGTTCTCAAAGTTGCGTACCCCAAACGCAACCATTATGCCATCAAACGACGCATCGGGAAAATTTATTGCCTCCGCATCGCCTTTTAGCAATTGTATATGATTTGTAAGTCCTTCTTTTTCAATCTTTTGCCTGCCAATGTCCAGCATCTGGGCCGAAAGGTCGATACCGGTGACCTTGTCGGGTTTTAACATTTTACAGGTGAGAATGGCCATATCCGCTGTTCCGGTGGCCACATCCAGGATCTGTTTTGGCTGGTCCTCCTGTAAAATACGGATCGCTTTTTTCCTCCAACCAATATCAATACCTGCTGACAAAAACCGGTTCATCAGGTCGTATCGCCCGGCAATCCGGTCAAACATTTCCTCTACCTGTTCCTTCTTGCCCTTATTCGATTCCGAAAAGGGTTTGATATGATCGTGTGGCTGCATAGCGGCGCAAAGTTAGGAGGAAAATATCGGTTATCTTGCGGGCGGATGTTAGGGGTCGGGAGTCCGGGGTCCGGGGACCAAAGTCCGTCCGAGGTCCGAAGTCCGGGGTCCGACCTCGAACTTCGGTCTTCGGACTTCCGACCCCCGACCCCCAACATCCAACATCCAACATCCAACATCCACTCCCCAACATCCATCTACATCGAACAACATGCAAATTACCAGCGCCACCTACCTCATCTCCTCCGCCTACTGGGACAAATGCCCCAAACCCGACAGACCGGAATATGCCTTTATTGGCCGGAGTAATGTGGGTAAGTCCTCCCTTATCAATATGCTCTGTGATAATCAGAAATTGGCAAAGACCTCCGCTTCACCGGGAAAGACACAATTGATCAACCATTTTGAAATTTTATCTAAAAAAAGCGAGAGGTCCAAGTCGCAAAAATGGTATCTGGTTGACCTTCCCGGATATGGATACGCCAAAGTAGCACAAAAGGACCGTCGCCGCTGGGAACAGATGATCGAGAATTACCTGCGCAAGCGGGAGAATTTAGTGAACGTATTTACCCTGATTGATAGCCGCCATACTCCACAGCCCATAGACCTCGAATTCATTAAACAATTGGGTAAATGGGGTATCCCATTTTCTATCGTTTTTACCAAGACCGATAAGAACAAACCCATGGCCACCCAGCGAAATATCAATGCCTTTCTGGATAAAATGAAAGAGAATTGGGAATCGCTGCCCCCCTGGTTCACTACCTCTGCGCTTACTAAATTGGGTAGGGAAGAAATACTCGACTACATTAATGACCTGAACAACAGTGATAATATCCACACCCCTTGAAAACAGGGCATTTTTGACTGATTTATAGGCTTATTTGAGTATCTTGCCCCCGGATTTAACCTTCATATGAAAAGATTACTCTCTGAAAAGATCCTTGTACTCGCGTTGTTTGGAGTTGCCCTTTTCTTCTTCTATGTCGCCAATGAAGACACGAAGAAACTGGGGGTTCTTCAGAAGAACAATTCCAGCCCTTCTTTATTCATGTCCAATCAGCCTGACTCTGCTTCCGATGCTTCGGCAAGCACACAGTTATTGCGCTGATCAATACTAGCTAAATTCCAGGTATTTTTTTTGAATGAACCCGCTGTCTTGGGGTGACAGGTATTGGCTGCCGTTCTTCCCGGCAGAAATCAATCGAGACCGGGCGCGATCAGTTTACGATCTTGTTGGCACAACTACTGCTTGCAAAAGCCTCCGGTTTGGCTTTGAAAGCAAATCCCATTCCCAGGATATATCCCATGGCTTCCCGCAATGCATCATTACTTTTGAATTGCGGGTTGGTATTGATATCCGCATGCACTTCCATGTCCACATTGTAAATGGTGAACAAATTGCAAAGCTCATACGCGATCTCAATACTCCTGGCTACTTCAGTAAGCATCCGTTCCTTAATGGTAAAGCGCTGGCGGGTCTTGTCATTTTGAATGAACATGAACCCTCCGTGGCCCTCGCGCAAAAAGACAATGACCGTGGCAAATTCGGTCTCCTGTCCTTTTACCTGAGAGTCAGTGCCAATGCAAACCTTTAAGTGGAAACCTTTTTCCGTCTCACGCCGAATGGCGTTCTCAACGGCCTGGTAGATGGGGAGATCAATGGTTTCGCCATTAAATTTTCTCCAACGCATAGTTAAAGAGGTTTTCCTAAGTTATCGAAAAACCTCCGAATTTGAGGAATCTTGTTTATTTAATGTAGATTAACCTAAAGCTAAAAGCTAATAGCTTTTATTTATTAGTCTTTGTGGATTAGTTTTTGAAGAACTTCTCTGTCCAAACCTGCCCATTCCCCGTAAAGCGGATCAGGTAGATACCAGATGCTCCCGAGCCCGTTTCAATGGAATTGAACCCTTTTTGGATCTTTCCGGTGCGAATGGATCGTCCATTATAATCGAGAACCTGGAATTGGTAATCCCCAGGACTATTGACCGACAAACTAGACCGTACCTGGTTGCCGATCAGTGTGGGCTTGGTAAAGCTTCCGGAACGGAGGATGATGGTATTGGAGTATTCTTTGCGACCGGTTTCAAGGGTGGCCATGATCCGGTATTGAATGGACTTGTTTTCGTTGAAGAACCAGGAGTAATTTCTTTTATCCGGGCTTAAATTGACCAGTGTTTTGAACTGTCGTCCATCGGTTGAATAGAGTATGGTTAATTGGGAGATGGGCTCATCCGCAAGGATGGACCATTCCAGGTTATGCAGGTTCTGGTCGGCAATACCGTTTAGTCGGAGGTCTTGAATGGGTAGCAAGGTACCATCTATAAATCCGGCTTGTAAAGAATAAGAGCCCAGGCTGCCGTATTCGGTGGCATACATATTTCCGTCACCATTCACGCTGATGTAATAGGTGCCTGCCGACAGAATGGTATCGATCAGGGAACTCATTTGGTTACCGGGGTTGTAGGTACCCAGGGCGTTGAAATATTGGTCGTAGATCACGACATTCATATCCAGGTCAGATCCGGCATTTCCGGTGCCAACATTGTAAGGGATGGCATCGAGAGTGAAATTTCCGAATTCAGAGAGGGTAAATTCATAATAATCCATATCGGTTGTACGCTCCACTACACCGTTGATGGTGAATTGCCCGGAACCATCAAAACTCAGGGAGGTGGCGGCAGCAAAATTATTACCGTTGTCATCTGTTCGGTAACCAAATCCATTATAACTACTGGTGACCACATCCAGGTCAGATTGAATACTGGCGCAACCAAAGGAGTTAGGGCCGTTGTGCCATACGGTCATATTCTGATTGTATCCGGCTCCCATGATCGGAGCCCAACCAATTTCACCTGTTCCCTGTCCCCAATTGTATTCAGAGGTTTTAAAACAAGCGCCATCGTAGGTGCTTTGGTGACGAAGTCCAACAGTATGCCCGGCCTCGTGCGATACGGCTTCGGCAATATTTTTTACATTATATCCAAATAAGGAGGAGAAGACAAAACAGGGTGTTCCATCTCCCCATTTAAACGAGTTTACATACGCCACGCCACCCGCACCACTACCATACCATTCGTAGGAGGAAGTGATGATGACCCGCATGCGGCTGCTCGCCGGTGCTGCGGTGTATTTGGCTTCTTCGGTGGTGATATTGATATTAAAAGGACGATAATCCTCGGCCACGCGGTTAAATACCTCGGTGACCTGATCATTGGTGAGTCCTGAAGTGCCCGCAGAAAATGGGCCGGAGAAATTCCAGACAGTGCCGGTAACATACATTCCATCAAAATCCAACAAGATGGTGGCGCTGGCAGAAGGGAAGCTGTTAAGCACCGGCACCTGGGCTTGTGCAAAAGCCAGGTGCGCGGTGAACAGGGCGGTAAGTACGGTTCGTAAAATGCTTTTCATAGTAGTAGGTGGTTGCGTTTTCGAAGGGCGGATAGGGATTAAAAACGGACCTTGCTGTCGATCATTCGTTGATCAAATCATAAAAACCTTTTTTTATAAAATAATAAGCATTCTTTTCCTGCACCAGTTCGTAGGCATCCTGATGCTGAAGACTGATGATCCTTCCGGTATACCGGACCGATCCATCGGCCTCCGTTATGCGGGCGATGTGCATCAGCGCTCCGTTGAAATTGGTTGAACGGATCGCTACACTGCGCACCGTACTGTCGCCGGGCTCAGATTTGGAGGTTACCACACCACGGAAATCTATTCCTGTTCCGAGGTTCTTCTCTACACGCTGGTCTTGCTGAACTTGTAAAAGGGATTGGAGCTCCGAAACAGAGCAGGGTATCCGTGATGGTAATTCTTGAAAAAGGGTTGGTTTGGAAAGATCCGGCTCCCGTACCGGTAATGGCTTGTCCTGCGCGGCGAGGGTAAGCACGAAACAAAAACAGATAAAGAGGAGGGAACCTCTTTTCAGGCTTTTCATTGTTTGGATTTTTTATAATAACGGATTTTTGCGCAGTAAATTTTATTACTGTGGCTTTCAGTGGGGACGGATTTCAAAAATCAGTATTAATTTTTGCAAATGCAATGATTTACCCTTAGCTATTTTTAAAATTCAGTAATAGTCGGATAACGATACTGGTAATACTACTTGGTGTAAATGTTAAGTATCGATGGGGTATGCCCGATGAAAATTTTACAAGGGTTAGTATTGTCCCGTTGACAACATAACAAGTGTGCAAGCTTCCAGTGTTTGAATTCCGTGTTTTTGGGCCAGGGATTGGAGTTCGTCGTTCTCCGTTCCGGGGTTAAAGATGATCCGCCGGGGTTGGAGGGACAGGATATAATCGTAGTATTCCTTTTGATGCGTTGGGTTAAGATAGAGGGTTACGGTATCGATGTTTTCCAATACCTTTTTTTCCGTACCAATCAGGGTGTCGCCCACCACTGTCTTCTTGCGCCCAATGGCTTCTACTGGATGTCCATGTGATTTTAACCGCTGTAAGGCCAGATAGCTGTACCGGGATGGATTATCGGAGGCGCCGAGTATGAGGGTTTTTTTGGAAGACATACTACAAAATTACCAGGATTTGAGGAATTATGGGGTTACCTGGATTTTATGGATTTATAGTTTCTCGCAGCGCTCGCCAAGTTCTTTGCGAACGCTGCGAGAAACTGAAACTCGAAAACATACTTTACCTGTTACCAAATAAAAAAAGCAGAAATAAAGCCATTCCACCCAGCTGTATTCCGGCGATCCAGGAATGGGATTTGAGGATACCGGCATAACTCATTCTCCGGATATATTCCCGGAAAATGAGGACCACAAGCATCACCAAATACATCTTTACCGCTAATACTGAAGTCCAACCCACCAACATGATCAGCGGGATAAGAAGGAGATTGGATGTCAGCGCCAGCATATTCACCTGTCCCAGGAATTCAAAGGCCTTCTCTTTCTTTAAGAAAATGGCCAGGCTGAGGTTACAGGCTACCAATAGAAAATGTCCTGCTTGTAATTCCAAAAATGAGAGGGTGTAGTTGGCTATGGACTGGAGTAATGGGTGGGCCGGTATCAACATGATGGTATTAAACAGAAGCCCCATGAAAAGAAATAATGACCGATACCGAAGGTCAAAAGAAGGCGAGCAATCTATTTCACCAGGCCCGCAGGGTGTCGCGGTGATCACTTTGCGATTATAAGAAATGAGTTTGTATAGTTTCCGCAGCAGAAAATTTACAGGCGTCCAACGGCCAATGGTCTTTACAACAGGCATCTTTCGACCCAGAATCTCCAGTAAGGCATCAATCCCATATAGCACCATGCCGGTTTCTTTGTTTACCAGCGGGATCTCATTGGTGCCTTTGACAAAATCAATTTGTGCCAGCCATTCGTCAGGAATGGCCGAGAAGGCCTGTCTTTCCTCGGGGGCTAATAACCCGGTCCGGACAAATAGATTGGTGTAGCATACGCAAAGTGGGCAATGATCATCGTAAAAAAGTATGGACCTGTTCATCGTAATTGATTTATAGGTACATGAACCGAAGGTTTACTTGAGATGAATGAATTCCCGGCGACGAAGGGTTTTAAATTCCTCCAGACAGATCAACGTATAATAGGGAGCCAGGATCAAAGGCAGAAATACCATCAGGTAGAGGTAGAAGATGAATAAGGGAACATCCCAAACTCCAAGTAGGAGGGAGAGCAATCCCAATAGAAATAAGACCAGTATGGTGAATTGGTAAATACGGCGGTGCGAAGAAGGGGTGTATTGATCTTTCAGCAGAATATGGGTAATCATACTTAAGATTTGCCAGCCCCCAACCACTGTATAAATCCACATAAAAGAAGTTCCTCCCTGTTGAATATAGTAAAAGGTCCCGCCCAGGATCAAAACGAGATTGGTGACCAGGTCTGCCAGTTTGATCGTTTTCATTTCAATTAAATTTAAAATCGGAGATGCTTACTTAAAGAACTTAACCAGGTTACCCACAAACCAGTTCTCCTCGGCTTTGATCATTACATCGAGTGTGCGATCGGCTTGTTGGCCCAGTTTTTTGATACCACTTACGGTGTCCACAAAGGTTTTTACCTTCTTATCCTTCTTGTCACCTTCAACGGCCTCGAGTTTATTGAGCAGGTCGAGCATGGGTTCCAATTCCCTTTTCTTCCGCTCCTTAACGATCTGCTTTACCACTTTCCAGATGTCTTTCTCCGCACTAAAATATTCCTTTCTTTCCCCGGAGAGGATCACCCTTTCTACCAGCCCCCAATTAATGAGTTCCCGAATGTTCATGTTGGTATTACCCCGGCTGATGTTCAATTCTTCCATGATGTCGTCCTGAGTCAGGGGATCCGGACTTACCAGCAATAAGGCATGTATCTGTGCCATGGTGCGGTTGATGCCCCAATGGGTTCCAAATCCGCCCCAGCTGCTGATGAATTGTTGTTTGGCTTCAGTAAGTTTCATGAAGTAAAGGTAGATGATGTTACTGAAGTTTCAAAAAATATTGAAAAAAAAGTTTTAAACGTGAGACGTG
>JBGSHM010000033.1:0-22874 GCA_041752235.1 Chitinophagaceae bacterium | reverse complement strand
TCTCGCACAGCCAGCCTCCGCCATCCGCCATCCGCCATCCAACATCCAACATCCAACATCCAACAACCAACAACCAACATCCATCATCCAACTCAAAAAAAGAATCCCCCATAGAAATGGGGGACGTATCCAACGATTGCTTGCCAATTGAAAGCGGTACAATAGTATTTTGTCTTAGAACGAATAGACCGCAGCGAAGATGAAGCTCGCGGCACTTTTCGTTGAAGACCCATCATTTTTTGTAAAGGCCGGATCCTTGGCGGAATCCAGGCGTAGTTCGGGTATAAAGGTCAGGTTGCCGAGACGGACATTCCCTGATAAAGTAGTGGCGAAAAAGGAAGTGCCAAAACCGGCCACATCCTTTTTATCATCAAAATACTCTCCCCGGAGGGTCAATCCAAAACCTTCAGTAGGATCAACATTGAGGTAGAGGGCAGATCCCCACCAGGAATCACTGGCGCCCATGAATTTGACAGATTTTACGGTACCGTTATATCCTACACTGAATTTATCGGATACTTTTCCCGTGATAACGGCATCAAACTGAGATGAACTCACATTTGAATTATCCTTTCCACCCACGAAATTCAAATAGGCACTCAGGTTACCACTGGAGCTGGCTCCATGGAGTTGGCCGATAATGAATTTCTTTTCAAAGCTGGCGGTGCTCAGGTCTGTGGGATTGGCTACACCCAGCATGAAGCTGAAATTATCGCTGATGCTGAAATCGGCTTTTAACCCGGTATGAAAAAAGGGACCGTAGGAGAACATATAGCCCATGCTGTAATTCCGGTTCAATTGCGGGTCGAGCAGTTCATACCCTACGTGGGTACCAAATTTACCCAGGGTGAATTTTACCTTCTCGGAAGGAGCATAAGTAACATAGGCCTGCTTGATCGCGGCCAGGCTAAAAAAGCCATTGGCATCCTCATCCGGGTCTCCTTCAATATAGGTGAATTCCTGTGCACGGCGGCCAAAGCCCAGGTCAAGTACACCGCCAACTTTTCCAACACTATGGTCGAACTTGACCGAGGCCATCCCCAATTCAAAGGAATTTTGGGAATTGGTGAAGCTGGTGAAATTATTGAATTCGCCGTCATCCTTGGCGTTCTGGAAGTTATAGCGGTAATAGGCATCCACACTCCCGGTAATGACCGGTTTGGGTTTTTCCATGGTGGAGTCTTGGGAAAATAAAGCCTGTGAGACAAGAATAGCCAATCCGAGCAATGAAATTTTTCGTAACATTGTTATGCATTTTAAGTGTTAAGGAAAAGGGTACGGCGATAAGGACTTTTGCGAGAAGTCATTATCATTAGCTGTGCCTTTTTCTATTTATGGGCACCTTCATTTTGTTTTTCTTCCACCTTACCATTGTTGTGTACGAGCAGGGTTCCCTGAACATACTTCTCATTGTGTTGCGTGGAATCCAGACCTTCTTCTTCCTCCTCGGATGTTACGCGAAGGGGCAGGATGAAGTTGATGAAATTGAAAATAGCGTAAGACACAACGAAACTGTAGGTAACGGCCAGGGCCATGGCTTTTAACTGAGTAAAGAAAAAGGCAGGATTGCCATAGAACAATCCATCGTTACCGGCTGCATTTACCGTTTTGGTGGCAAATACGCCCGTGAGGATCATACCGACCATACCACCCAGACCATGACAGGGGAATACATCCAGGGTATCATCCAGTTTCGATTTTTGTTTATAGTGAATGGCGATGTTTGACACGATGGCGGAAATAAATCCGATAAAGATGCTCTGCGGAATGGCCACAAAACCGGCACCCGGTGTGATGGCGACCAGGCCGACAACCGCTCCAATACAGAAACCGAGTACAGAGGGTTTTTTTCCTCGTAATACATCAAAGAACATCCAGGAGAGACCGGCCGCAGCGGCCGCTGTATTGGTGGTAGCAAAGGCGGAAACCGACAGTGCATTGGCACCCAGGGCAGAACCGGCATTGAAACCAAACCAACCAAACCACAACAAACCCGTTCCGATCAATACATACGGAATATTGGCAGGTGGAATCTCCCGTTGTTCAATATGGGATTGTCTTCTTTTCAATACCAATACACCCGCAAGGGCTGCACAACCGGCAGAAATATGTACAACAGTACCTCCGGCAAAGTCAAGCGCACCCATCTTGAAAAGGATGCCATCCGGATGCCAGCTCCAGTGCGCTAGCGGCGCATAAACCAGGATACTAAACAAGGCAATGAACAGAATGTACGAGGTGAAACGTATACGCTCCGCCACCGCTCCTACTACAAGTCCGGGAGTAATGATGGCGAACATGAGCTGGAACAAAGAGAACAGCGTCTTTGGAATCGTGGGCGCCAATCCCCAGGGTTCCCCGGAATTCACGCCTTTGAAGAATAAATGCGTCATCGGATTTCCGATCAACCCATTTACCGATTCGCCAAAAGCCAGGCTATAGCCAGCCACCACCCAAATGATGCTGACCACCCCGGCTGCCACCACACTTTTGATCATGGTAGAGATCACATTCTTGCGGTGAACCATCCCACCATAAAAAAAGGCAAGTCCGGGTGTCATCAAAAACACCAGGGCTGTGGCTACAATGATCCAGGCCGTATCGGCCCCATTGTACTTTGTCGCGTCGGCAAAATCAGCAATCGGAGAAATGAAAATGGCACCTATCGCTACCAGGGCCAAGATCAGGAAGGGTGCAATTTGTTTCGCAGTAGCCTTACTCATAGTTTAGTTGTTTTAGATAGATAACAATTAAAAATAATATTATCGATAATGCTAAAAATACCCATGAAAACAACTAACACCTGTTTATTTTATATATTTTATTTATAATAATGTGAATAAAACATTAAATAAAAAAAGGGCAAACCGCCCTTTTGTTGAAAATTGTTTATATAGTAAATATTATAATGTATGTAAAATGGAAGTGTCCTTGCTCTCCAGGACTGAATGCCCTCCATTCAGAAACATGTCTACCCGTCGGGCACATTCCCTTCCTTCGGAGATGGCCCAAACCACCAGGCTCTGGCCGCGTCGCATATCACCTGCTGTGAAAATGCGAGGGATATTGGTCTGATAATTTTTTTCCAGTGCGCGTACGTTGCCACGTTCGTCGAGTTCCACTTCCAATTCATTGAGCAGACCTTCATGTTGTGGGTGTACAAATCCCATCGCAAGTAAGGCGAGTTCGCAGGGTATTTCTCTTTCAGATCCTTCTCTTTCGGTAAAGCCAGCCGGACGGCCGTCTTCCGAAGCCTTCCATTCCAGATCCACTACCCTTACCGCTTTTAAGTTTCCCTGATCATCACCGATAAATGCCTTGGTGGCTACGGCCCATTCTCGTTCGCAACCTTCCTCGTGAGAGGATGATGTTTTAAGGGTCATCGGATAGGTAGGCCAGGGCATTGCCGATGTTCTTCCTTCCGGTGGTTTGGGCAATAATTCAAATTGCGTGACCGACTTAGCCCCTTGGCGATTGGAGATACCTACACAATCACTTCCGGTATCTCCACCACCGATCACCAGCACATTCTTCCCCGTGGCGAATAATTCATCTGTCCAAACATTACTTTCGATTCCACCGCCATCAAGCGGGTCTTTTCCGGATACGCGTTTATTTTGTTGCTTGAGAAATTGCATCGCGAAATAAACACCCTTTAGTTCACGTCCGGGAACGGGCAGATCACGGGGCTTTGTGGACCCACCAGCCAGCACGATCGCATGGTTTTCGCGCAAGAGATCATTGATACTTACATTCACCCCCACATGTTGCCGGCATTTAAACACTACTCCTTCTTCCTCCATCAGTTTCACCCGGCGTTCCACCACCCATTTTTCCAATTTAAAATCAGGAATACCATAACGCAATAAACCTCCGGGTTCATCATCCCTTTCATAAACCGTTACCTGGTGACCGGCATAATTCAATTGGGCGGCGGCAGCCAATCCCGCAGGTCCTGACCCAATGACCGCTACTTTTTTTCCGCTTCGTAAATGGGGTTTCCGGGTTTTGACCAGGCCTTTTTGAAAAGCCATTTCAATGATGTGTTTCTCGATTTCCTCAATGGCCACCGGGGGTTGGTTAATGCCCAGCACACAGGCGCTTTCGCAGGGAGCGGGGCAGATCCTGCCGGTGAACTCGGGGAAATTATTCGTCGAGGCCAGTATCTCATACGCCTCCTGCCAATTCTGGCGATACACGGCATCATTGAATTCGGGGATGATATTCCCCAGCGGACAACCGCTATGGCAAAAGGGTACACCGCAGTTCATACAGCGGGCTGATTGTTCATTCAACGCGGCATCACTGTAAGGGGCTACAAATTCTTTGTAATCCTGCAGCCGCTCCTGTGGAGCACGTTTACCCGGCATGGAACGGGTGAATTCTAAAAATCCTGTTGGCTTACCCATAATTAAATACACACTTAGTTCAATTATTTATATGACCCCTGCTTTGCCCGGGCATGGAGTACTTTTTTATAATCCTTTGGAAATACTTTGACGAACTGTCCAAGCTGGTTTTCAAAATCATCCAGTATAAAACGAGCCACTGTGCTTCCCGTATAGGCATAATGACGGGTAATAAGGTCATGCAGCACCGGGGCATCTTCCGCTTGAACGGGATCCAGATCGATCATTTCCGTGTTGCATCGGCTGGCAAAGGAGCCCGAAGCATTGTACACAAAGGCTACACCCCCGCTCATTCCCGCGCCAAAATTGCGACCTGTTTCACCCAATACAACCACGGTACCTCCGGTCATGTATTCACATCCATGATCACCGGTTCCCTCTACTACAACACGAGCACCGGAATTACGTACTGCAAAACGCTCCCCGGCTTTTCCGCGAATAAATGCTTCGCCACTTGTAGCACCATAAAAAGCAACGTTGCCAATGATGATATTCTCCTCGGGCACAAAGCTGGCCTGACGGGAAGGATAAATGATCAGTCTGGCTCCGCTTAGCCCTTTGCCAAAATAATCATTCGCATCGCCTTCGAGTTCAAGGGTCACCCCTTTCGTATTAAAGGCACCAAAACTTTGTCCGGCTGTTCCTGTAAACGTGAAATGGATGGTATCATCGGGAAGCCCATCACCTTTATAGCGTTTGGTTATTTCATTGGAAAGAATGGTTCCTGCTGTACGATCTGTATTGACGATAGGAAACGAAGCCTGTACGCGTTGCTGATTTTCCAGTGCGGGCTGGGCAGCCTGGAGCAATTTCCAATCCAACACCTCCGCTATCCCATGATCCTGTTCTTCTGTCTTATACAATGTGGTGTAGGCTGCTTCGGGTTGGTGATACAGGATGGGAGAAAGATCAAGGTTCTTGAATTTCCAATGATCAATTCCTTCTCTCACTTTCAGGTTGGTGACCTGTCCTACCATTTCATTGATGGATCTGAATCCAAGTTCGGCCATGATCTCGCGTAATTCCTGTACCATGAACCGGAAGAAATTCACCACATGATCCGGATCACCGGAAAATCGTTTCCTTAATTCAGGGTCTTGGGTAGCGACACCGATCGGGCAGGTATTCAGATGACATTTACGCATCATGATACAGCCCTCCACCACCAGGGCGGCGGTGGCCACGCCCCATTCTTCTGCTCCCAAGAGGGCGGCAATGGCAATATCACGACCGGTCTTCATCTGCCCGTCCGCCTGAACCACTACCCGGCTACGCAGGCGGTTCTTGACCAGGGTTTGATGTGTTTCGGCCAATCCCAATTCCCAGGGAAGTCCGGCATGTTTGATTGAACTTAAGGGTGAAGCACCAGTTCCTCCATCGTGACCCGAGATAAGGATCACATCGGCTTTGGCTTTGGCCACACCGGCGGCAATGGTACCAACACCTGCCTTGGAAACCAATTTGACATTGATGCGTGCGGCACGATTTGCATTCTTAAGATCGAATATCAACTGAGCCAGGTCTTCAATGGAATAAATATCGTGATGGGGTGGCGGGGATATCAAACCTACACCCGGTGTCGCATGACGGGTCTTCCCGATCCAGTCATCTACCTTATGTCCGGGTAACTGGCCACCTTCACCCGGCTTGGCCCCTTGTGCCATTTTGATCTGTAACTCATCTGCTTCAGTCAGGTAATAGCTGGTAACGCCAAACCGCGCAGAAGCAACCTGCTTGATCGCGCTCCGCATGGAATCGCCATTGGGGAGTAGCGTATATCTTGATTCATCCTCACCCCCTTCGCCGGTGTTGCTTTTTGCCCCGATACGATTCATCGCTATGGCCAGGGTGGTATGGGCCTCCCAGGAAATAGAGCCAAAACTCATGGCACCTGTGGCGAATCGTTTAAAAATAGATTCTGCTGGTTCCACTTCATCAATGGGAATGGATGGACGCGTATGGTGAAATTCCAACATGCTTCGCAGGGTCGCGGCCTTTTGGCTTTGATCGTTTACGAGCCTGGAATATTTTTTAAATGTATTATAGTCATTTGTCCGGGTGGCCTGTTGCAACAAATGAATGGTTTGGGGATTGAACAAATGAAATTCCCCTCGTTGTTTCCATTGATAGACTCCGCCAACGGTCAATCGGTTGATGGGTGCTTCGCGTTTGCGAAAAGCAAAATCATGTTTGGCCAGGGTTTCCTTGGCGATCTCATCCAAGCCCATTCCTTCGATGCGTGAGGTAGCTCCGGTAAAATATTTATCCACCACGGAATGATTCAAGCCAATGATCTCAAAAATTTGCGCGCCCTGGTAGGATTGCAACGTGGATATCCCCATTTTGGAAAACACCTTGAGCAACCCTTCATTAACGGCTTTTATATAGTTCTTCTTGAGTTGTTCTTCACTGAGTTCGGTCTGCATCCTTCCGCTATCTTTCATAGCCCGAATGGAGGAAAGTGCGAGATAAGGATTGATCGCCGTGGTGCCAAAACCAATCAGGCAGGCAAAGTGATGGACTTCCCATACATCCCCGGCTTCTACTACAATACCAACTTGTCCACGTAGCTCTTTCCGGATAAGGTGGTGGTGTACCGCGGCGGCGGCAAGTAAAGTAGGAATCGGTGCGTGATCTGAATCGATCGCACGATCGGTAAGGATCAGAACCTCAAATCCATCCTCTGCTGCATCAACAGCATACCGGCAAAGCCTGTCCAATCCGGCTTTAAGTGATCCGGGTTTGCCATCTGCCCTGAAATAAGTTTGGAGTGTTTTTGCCTGGAAAATTCCGGTATCAATACTCCGGATCTTTTCCAGTTCATGATTGGTCAGGATCGGATGTTTGAGTGCCACGGTATGACAGGCCATGGGGCTTTCTTCCAATAAATTGGAAATATTTCCCACAAAGGTAGCCAATGACATCACCATACGTTCCCGGATCGGATCGATCGGCGGGTTGGTGACCTGGGCAAATAACTGTTTAAAATAAGAAGAGAGATGTTGAGGTTGATCACTCAATACCGCCAGTGGTACATCTGTACCCATGGAACCAATCGGTTCCTTTCCATCCATGGCCATAGGTGCAATGATCGTATCCAGATCTTCGATCGAATACCCAAAGGCTTTGTGGTATTTGAAAATCTGGTCCTGGCCCAAATGGGTAAAGGAGACCCGTGGTTCGGGTAATTCTTCCAAACGGATCTTGTATTTATTCAACCACTCGCCATAAGGCTTGCGCGAGCAGATATCTTTTTTCAATTCTTCGTCGCTTATGATACGGCCTTGTTCCATATCCACGACAAACATTTTACCGGGTTGCAGCCTTCCTTTTTCTTTCACGATAGCGGGATCCACCGGTAAGGCACCTGTTTCACTGGCCATTATGACACGGTCATCGGTGGTGACACAATAGCGGGAAGGGCGAAGTCCATTTCGGTCGAGCGTGGCGCCAATGATTTTCCCATCGGTAAATGAAATAGATGCGGGTCCATCCCAGGGTTCCATCATCGAGGCATGATATTCATAAAAAGCCTTACGCACCGGGTCCATATCCTCATTCCCATCCCAGGCCTCGGGGATGAGCATCATCATCACATGCGGGAGTGAACGTCCCGTCATCGTGAGGAGTTCAATCATATTATCCAAACAGGCGCTGTCGGATTGGTTGTTGGAAACAATGGGCAATAGCATGTCCATTTCTTCCTGGCTAAAATATTTTGAGGCAAAACTATGTTCGCTGGAGCGGAGCCAGTTGAGATTACCCTGAAGGGTATTGATCTCTCCGTTGTGCGCGATAAAACGGAATGGTTGTGCCAATCGCCAGGAGGGAAAGGTATTGGTGGCAAAGCGGGAGTGAACCAGACCAAAGGCACTCACCAATCGCTTATTGCTGAGATCTGGAAAATATTGCCGAACCTGGTGACTGGTCAATTGCCCTTTATAAACAACGATCTTATACGAAAGGGAAGCGACGTAGAATCCGATCTCGTCCTTTTTCACGGAGTTGTTGACGAGATGAGTAGCATATTTGCGCAGCACAAATAATTTACGTTCAAAATCATCCGGATTAGTGATATGATCTGGTGCGGCAATGAAAACCTGTTCAATAACAGGCTCCACATGCAAGGCCGAGGGGCCGATTCCGGCAGGATTGACCGGTACTTTTCGATAGGTGAGTATCTCAAGTCCTAATTTTTCGGCAGCGCTGTTAAAGATTTCACGACATTCTTCCCGCAGGCGGATCTCTTTGGGGAAGAAGATCATCCCTACCCCATATTTTCCAAAGGGGGGAAGATGTATTCCTAGTTTGACACATTCATCAAAGAAAAATTCATGCGGGGTTTGGATCATGATCCCTGCCCCGTCACCGGTATTCTCTTCACAGCCACAGGCACCACGGTGTTCCATGTTCTCCAGGATGGTCAATGCATCGGAGACATGTTTATGTGATTTATTGCCTTTGATATTGGCGACAAATCCAATTCCACAGGCATCGTGTTCAAAGGAAGGATCGTATAGTCCCTGTACACTGCTCATCTTGGCATTCAATTATTGATTACTAATTATTGATTATTAATTATTGACAACAAACAGTATGGCAGCCATGGAAAATAGCCAAAAAATCAACTAACACCTGTTTACCTGACACCTTATCTTTCCAACATCTATCCCACACTATACAAGATACCCAGTGAGGTTATCGTTCTTATTCAATTCGGTATAGTTGATATGATATTTCTTCATATTGGCGAGCAGGATATCATAGTCCTCCCTGTTGCGCAATTCAACGCCTACAAGGGCGGGTCCGGTTTCTTTATTATGCTTTTGCATATACTCAAACCGGGTGATATCATCCCCCGGGCCAAGTACATGATTGACAAATTCCTTCAGGGCGCCGGGTCGTTGGGCAAAACGGATCAGGAAATAATGTTTAAGCCCTTCATACTGAAGGCTTCTTTCTTTGATCTCTTGCATCCTGTCGATATCATTATTGCTTCCGCTGATGATACATACCACATTCTTTCCTTTAATGCTATCGGCATAATCATCGAGGGCGGCAATACTCAATGCACCGGCTGGTTCTACCACGATGGCGTCTTCATTGTACAACTTGAGAATGGTGGAGCAGATTTTCCCTTCGGCCACCAGGCACATATCTGTCAGTACCTCTTTGCAAAGCGGAAATGTCAACTCCCCTACTCGTTTTACCGCGGCACCATCGACAAAACTATCAATGGCATCGAGCGTTACCGGGTGGCCGGCTTCAAGGGCCCTTGTCATGGAAGGGGCACCCTCGGGTTCAAGACCAATGATCTGTGTTTGGGGAGAATAGGTTTTAAAGTAGGAACCTGCTCCTGCGCAAAGACCACCACCTCCCACCGGGACAAACAAAAAATCCACCCCACTGAGGTCTTCCAAAATTTCCTGTCCAACAGTAGCCTGTCCTTCAATGATCTTCAGATCATCAAAGGGAGGGATATAGGTCATGCCCTGCTCCTGTGTGAATTTCTTGGCAGCCACCGCGCAATCATCATAGGTATCTCCTACCAGGCGCACTTCAATACTGTCTTCTCCATGCATCTTGGTTTGCGAAACTTTCTGATTAGGGGTGATAATGGGCATGAATACAACCCCTTTGATATTCAACACCCGACAGGAATAGGCAAATCCCTGGGCATGATTACCGGCACTGGCACAAACAACACCCTTGGCCAACTGCTCCGGGGGCAGGCTGCTGATCATGTTGTACGCTCCCCGAAGTTTGTAGGACCGTACCACCTGCAGATCCTCCCGCTTGAGATACACATTGCACCCATATCGTTTCGATAAATTGGCACTACGCTGCAAGGGCGTATGCGAAACGACCTTGCGCAACCGCAGGGAAGCTTTGTGAAATTCAAGCGGAGAGGCAGTGAGGTTGTTGTTCATGTTGAAAATTCTGTTTGTTATGTTTTCTCGTGAGACGTGAATCGTGAGACGTGAGACGTCTCACGATTCCCCGCTCACTCCACCCCCACGGTCTCCGGCTGATTTTCCGGCCGAAGTGAGCGAACGGTTTTACCCGCCTGCCACATTTCGCTTTCGCGGAGCTCTTTGAGTTCCTGTTCCAGCTTTTCGCGGTAATCGGGTTGTGAGTTGGAATCAATCGAGCGTTGGGACTCTTTTCCCGCGGCTACGCTTTCATACAATTCTTTGAATACAGGTGCCGTGGCATCTCTGAATTTCTTCCACCAGTCGAGGGCACCACGTTGTGCGGTGGTGGAACAGTTGGCATACATCCAATCCATTCCATTCTCCGCCACCAGGGGCATAAGGGACTGGGTCAATTCTTCTACGGTCTCGTTGAATGCCTCGGATGGCGTATGTCCTTTATCGCGCAATACCTGATACTGAGCAGCGAAGATGCCCTGGATGGCTCCCATCAGCGTACCGCGTTCACCTGTCAGGTCACTATACACTTCTTTCCTGAAATCAGTTTCAAAAAGATAACCGCTACCTACGGCGATACCTAAGGCGATAACCCGATCCCAGGCTTTGCCGGTAGCATCCTGGAAAATGGCATAACTGCTATTCAATCCACGTCCCTGTAAGAACATCCGACGAAGAGAGGTGCCGCTTCCTTTTGGCGCTACCAGGAATACATCCACATCTTTGGGAGGAACGATACCTGTTTGCTCATTGAAAGTGACGCCAAAGCCATGAGAAAAGTACAGGGCCTTGCCTGGAGTGAGGTATTTCTTTACCGTTGGCCAGAGTTCGATCTGTGCAGCATCGCTTAGGAGATAACAAATGATAGTACCTTTTTGCAAGGCTTCTTCGATCTCAAAAAGGGTTTCACCGGGAACAAAGCCATCTTTAATGGCCTTCTCCCAGGTTTTAGAATTCTTTCTCTGGCCGATAATGACATTGATGCCATTGTCCCGCTGGTTAAGTGCCTGACCGGGACCTTGTACGCCATATCCGATCACCGCCACTGTTTCATTCTTTAATACCTCCTGCGCTTTTGCCAGGGGAAATTCTTCGCGGGTGACCACATTTTCGAGTACGCCGCCGAAGTTTAGTTGTGCCATATTGTTGGTTTTTAAATTTTAAAAAAGATATATTAGTCGGAGGTCCGAAGTCCGAGGTCGGTCATCCGACATCCGACTTCCGTCATCCAACCATCAGCTACATCGTAAACACCTCCTCATTCCTATCCAAATACTCATTCTCTACTATTTGTTCACTGGGCTCGCGGTATTCAAATTCCTTGAGTTTATTGTGAAAGCCATCGCTGGCTTTTATGATCGCCACCCTGGCGCTCCGCACAAATTCGATCAGCCCATAGGGTTCGAGTACTTTTATGAGTTTATCCGTCTCTTCGCGGTGACCAGC
This sequence comes from Chitinophagaceae bacterium, assembly GCA_041752235.1. GTDB lineage: Bacteria > Bacteroidota > Bacteroidia > Chitinophagales > Chitinophagaceae > SpSt-398. The sequence continues at coordinate 11,089 of JBGSHM010000033.1, read as the reverse complement.
CACTTCAAAAACCGTGTAGTCCTTGCGAATCACAACGGCTTTTGCCCCATGTTCGCGCAGGAGCCTTTCCACTTTTACCTCTTCGGCTATCACTTCGGTGGGAACTTTATACAAGGCCAGTTCCTGCCAAACGATCTCGTCATTGGTGTTGAAATAGGCTTTTAGCACTTCCACCTGTTTTTCGATCTGGCGGCATAGTTTGCGTACTACTTCTTCCGTTTCATTAATTACGATCGTGAACCGGTGCACTGAATCTACTTCGCTGGGCGACGTGTTCAGGCTCTCCACATTGATCTTCCGGCGCGAAAAAATGATCGCGATGCGGTTGAGGAGACCTACCTGGTTTTCCGTGTAGACGGTGATGGTGTATTCTTGTTTGGTCATTTTTGATTCCATGTTTTGAATTAGCTCTTTATTTATTGGACAGAAGTCCGAAGTCCGAGGTCGGTCATCCGACATCTGTCATCTGTCATCTCCCATTACACTTCCTCTTTCGACAATACGATCTCGGCCACTCCTCTTCCCTGTGGCACCATCGGGAATACATTATTCTCTTTTCCAACCATCACCTCCAGCAGGTAACTCTGGGGGTGATCCAGCATGGTTTTAAGCGCGGTTGCCAGATCTTCGCGTTTACAGATCGATCTTCCTTCGATTCCAAAACCTTTGGCTACCTGAACAAAATCGGGGCTTTGAATATCTACAAAGGAGTAGCGTCTTTCATGAAAGAGCTGCTGCCATTGTCTAACCATCCCGAGAAAATTATTATTGAGGATAATGATCTTGACGTTGGGTTTGAACTGCATGATGGTACCGAGTTCCTGAATGGTCATTTGGAAACCTCCATCTCCGATGATCGCCACGGTGGTGCGGCTGGGATCGCCATAGGCGGCACCGATTGCAGCGGGCAGTGCGTACCCCATGGTACCCAATCCACCACTGGTGATATTGCTTTTGGTCTGGTTCATTTTTGCATAGCGACAGGCCACCATCTGGTGCTGACCTACATCGGTAACAATGATCGCATCGCCGCCTGTTAAGAGATTGAGTTGATTGATCACTTCTCCCATGCTAAGAATATCTCCCGACGGATGGAGTTCAGGCTGGATCACTTTTTCCTCTTCTTTTATCCGAAAAGAATGAAAACGTTCCACCCACTGAGGATATACTTTTTGCGTGATCTTTTCCGTCAACAAGGGAAGGGTTTCTTTGCAATCACCCCAGACGGGAACGGTGGATTTGACATTTTTATCGATCTCGGCAGGGTCAATATCCAGATGGATCACTTTGGCTTGTTTGGCATATTTGTCTAACCGTCCGGTGACACGGTCATCAAAACGCATTCCTATCGCGATCAACACATCACATTCATTGGTCAATACATTGGGGCCATAATTTCCATGCATTCCCAACATCCCCATGGCCAATGGGTGGTCTGTGGGAATGGCTCCCATACCCATGATGGTCCAGGCTGCAGGAATTCCGGCCTTTTCGATAAAGCGTTTGAATTCATTTTCGGCTTTACCAAGAATTACACCCTGACCAAATATCACAAAGGGTCTTTCGGCTTCATTGATCAACCGGGCGGCTTCTTCTACAAATTGTTTGCGCACAATCGGCTTGGGACGATAGCTACGGATATGGTCACACTTTTTGTACCCTTCATAATCAAATGGCTGAAGTTGCGCGTTCTTGGTAATATCGATCAATACAGGCCCTGGCCTTCCACTACCGGCGATATAATACGCCTTTGCCAAAACACCGGGTATCTCACTCGCATCGGTGACCTGGTAGTTCCACTTGGTCACCGGTGTGGTAATGTTGATCACATCGGTTTCCTGAAAGGCATCGGTGCCTAACAGGTGGGCGAATACCTGACCGGTGATACAGACCACAGGCGTGCTGTCGATCATGGCATCGGCAAGACCGGTTACCAAATTGGTAGCACCAGGTCCGCTGGTGGCGAACACCGTACCGACTTTACCGGAAGCACGCGCAAAACCTTGCGCCGCGTGGATGGCACCTTGTTCATGCCTGACCAGGATATGCGTCAATTTATCATGGTGATCATACAACGCATCATAGATCGGCATGATCGCACCTCCGGGATAACCAAATATCGTGGTGACATTTTCGGCTATCAAGGCGCGCATCACGGCTTCGCTGCCGCTAATCTTTTCTGTGGTGATGGCCGCAGCCTTTTCCTTTTCCTGTGTGAGCGTTTCCATAAATGGAGTTTATTATTTTCTAAAATATCCTAACATATCGGTCGATGTCACGTCGGTAAAACCTGCCTGTCTGAGCAGGGTTACGATCTGTCCGCGGTGAAAAGTAGAATGGTTGAACACATGGGCAAATGACGCGAAATAGGCCGATTCATTATACTCTCCATTCAATCGCCTTATACGAAGGGTATCCTGCAAATGATTCTCGTCAAATGTTTCCATTCTTGTTTTCAGATCCGCGGAAGATTTCTTCCATATTTCAATCAACTCTTCTTTTCCCCCTTTAAAAACATGGGGTAGCCAAACGGGTGATTCTACTTTCTCAAAACGATCCAACCAAACCTTCTCCGCCCCGGCAATATGCAGGACCGTCGCTCCGATATTGCCAAAACTGCTGACAATGGGCTGATTCCATTGCTCCTCCGAAATTTTCTCCAACCAACTGATCACGATATTATTCGCCCAGATGTTGTAGGATGCGAGTTCGATGAAATACTGTTTGGTCATTTTCTCAGGTTTGTTGCTGTTTTATAATACATAGCTAATAGCTATTAGCTTTTAGCCTTTTCTAAGAACTTCTCACGTCTCACGCTTCACGTCTCACGTCTCACGTCTCACGCTTCACGTCCCTCACTCATCCGTCACACACCCTTCCGAAGCGTCTTTTACCTGTTTGGCATATTTAAACAACACCCCGCTGGTTGCTTTTGGTGCTGGTTTCTTCCAGGTCTTTTTTCTTTCGGCAATTTCTTCCTCGCTTACTTTCAGTGTAAGCTTGTTATGCACTGCATCTATTTCGATGATGTCATTGTCTTTAACAAAAGCGATCAGTCCACCTTCAAAAGCTTCCGGGGTGATATGTCCTACCACAAATCCATGCGTACCTCCGCTAAAGCGTCCGTCTGTAATGAGGGCAACTGTTTTTCCCAATCCGGCTCCAATGATCGCCCCGGTGGGTTTGAGCATCTCTGGCATTCCGGGGGCTCCTTTTGGTCCGATATTCCGGATCACCACTACATCACCGGCATGGACACGGCCCGCTGAAATTCCTTTGATCACTTCCTGTTCACCATCAAATACACGTGCGGTTCCTTCAAATCGTTCGCCTTCTTTGCCTGATATTTTAGCCACACTTCCTTTCTCGGCGAGGTTCCCATATAATATTTGCAAATGCCCTGTTTTCTTCAGGGGTGATTCGAGTGGTTGAATGATCTTTTGCTGATCAAAATCCAGGTCGGGGGCTTCAGCCAGGTTTTCAGCAACGGTCTTTCCGGTAACCGTGATACAATCTCCGTGAAGCATCCCCTTTTTTAACAGGTATTTCATGACGGCCGGAACACCACCAAACTGATGAAGATCCTGCATCAAATATTTCCCACTGGGTTTGAAATCGGCCAATACGGGAACCTTGTTGCTGATCTGTTGAAAATCATCCTGCGTAAGTGAAACACCCACACTCTTTGCCATGGCGATCAGGTGCAATACAGCGTTTGTGCTTCCACCCAATACCATGATAACTGTAATGGCATTTTCAAAGGCGGCACGCGTCATGATATCCCTTGGCTTGATGTCTTTCTCCAATAACACTTTTATCGCTTTCCCAACCGCGGCACATTCATTTTGCTTATCGGTACTAAGTGCAGGATTAGAGGAGGAATAAGGCAAACTCATACCTAATGCTTCAATAGCACTGGCCATGGTGTTTGCGGTGTACATTCCCCCACAAGCACCCGCACCCGGGCAGGCATGTTGAACGATTCCTTTGAAATCAGCTTCATCCATTTGTCCGGCGATCTTTTTTCCCAGTGCCTCAAAAGCACTAACGATATTCAGGTCTTCGCCTTTATAATGTCCGGGAGCAATGGTGCCACCATACAACATGATAGAGGGTCGGTTCAACCGTCCCATGGCAATGAGTGAACCCGGCATATTTTTATCACAACCCGGTATGGCGATCAAGGCGTCATAGTATTGAGCGCCGGCATTGGTTTCAATGCTGTCAGCGATCAGGTCGCGGCTTACCAGGCTGTAACGCATACCATCTGTTCCCATGCTGATACCGTCGCTGACTCCAATGGTATAGAAGCGAAGACCCAGTAATCCCTCTGTAGCATTGACCCCATCTCTTACTGTCGTTGCCAGATCATTCAGGTGCATATTACAGGGGTTACCATCCCAGCCCATGCTGACAATACCCACTTGTGCCTTATCAAAATCACTTTCTTTCATGCCGATCGCATAATACATGGCCTGTGCCGCCGGTTGCGTCGGATCCTGTGTCAGTGTTTTTGAATATTTGTTCAGATTTGCCATAAAAGAAAAGCCCGCCTTTTGAGGAGGCGGGCTTTGTTTATTTTGTTGCTTAATTTTTATAAACCATATCCCCCTCCATGCGTTACAGGAATAATCACCACCACCACAATAATAATGGCGAGGAGGGAATTGACTACTGTATTGATTTGGTTCAAACGCATAGAAGGTTGATCGTATACGAATATACGCCTGCCTTTTGAAATACCAAAGAACTTTTTTATTAGCCAGACTTCCGACCTTATATAATCGTCGACTTGCTTAGCACGATATTATTCTTATTCACATCACTTGCCGCTCTGTTTTCGATAAAATCATGGATCAGGTCGCCAACGGTGGATGTACTGTAACAGTTCATCGAATCGATATCTTTTGTCACAAAACCATGTTGCAGTGTCCACTCAACAGCTCTGCGCACCAGTCCGGCTTCTTCTTTCAGGTTCAGATGGTCAAGCAGCATAGCGGCGGAGAGAATTGAACCAATGGGATTGGCAATGTCTTTTCCCGCGGCTTGAGGATAAGACCCATGGATCGGTTCAAACAGCGAGGAGCCTTTGCCAATTGAAGCGGAAGGCAATAATCCTAATGAACCGGTGATCACACTGGCTTCGTCACTAATGATGTCGCCAAACATATTTTCTGTCAGGATCACATCAAACTGTTTGGGATTGACAATGATCTGCATCGCCGCATTGTCCACAAACAGATAGTCCACTTGTACATCGGGATATTGTTCGGCCATTTCCCGAACTACTTTTCTCCATAAACGGGAGGTCTCCAATACATTGGCCTTATCTACGAGGGTAAGTTTTCTGCGGCGGCCCTGGGCAGATTGAAAGGCCAGGTGGGCGATCCGCTCGATCTCTTCGCGGGTATACACACAATCATCTGACGCACGGGTAGACGCCGCGTCCACTTCTTTTTTTCCAAAATAAATACCTCCGGTCAGCTCGCGGAAGATGATAAAATCCACTCCATCCAGATTTTTTTGCTTGAGCGGGGAAAGATGATGAAGCACGCTATAGGTTGTAACAGGGCGGATATTGGCATAAAGCTGTAGCGATTTGCGCAATTTCAAAAGCCCTTGTTCGGGTCTTACTTTGGCCGACGGGTCATTGTCATACTTGGGATGACCAATGGCACCAAACAATATCGCATCACTTTCCAGGCAAACTTCAATGGTTTTGTCGGGAAGGGGTTCACCGGTCTGATCAATGGCTACGGCACCCATCAGGCAATACTCGTAATTGAATTCATGTCCAAATTGCCGGGCGATGGCATCCAGTACTTTTACGGATTGGCGTGTTACTTCGGGGCCTATTCCGTCACCTTCGATAATCGCGATCTTCTTTTTCATTGTCAATATTTAATTTTCCAGGGTTTCGAATTGTTCTATTTCCTTGCGCATGTTCAACAAATAGTCAATATCATCATATCCGTTGAGCAGGCAGGTCTTTTTGTACTCATTGATGGCAAAGGATTCCTGCTCTCCAGTACTAACTATCCGAATGATCTGTGTGGGCAGATCTACCTCCACCTTTGTAGCAGGATCGGCTGTTATGGCTGCCAATAATTTTTGGGCAAATGGCTCTGTTACGACCACGGGCAACAGAAAATTATTCAACGCATTGTTCTTGAATATGTCGGCAAAAAAACTGCTGACCACCACATCAAAACCATAATCTTTGATAGCCCATGCAGCATGTTCGCGACTGGAACCACAACCAAAGTTCTTTCCGGTTACCAAAATGCGACCAGACCAGGCCTTGTTGTTCAATACAAAATCAGGACGAGGTTGCTTCTCATCATCCTGGAGGTATCGCCAGTCGCGAAATAAATTTTTCCCAAACCCATCCCGACTGGTCGCCTTTAAAAAACGCGCCGGTATGATCTGGTCTGTATCCACATTCTCCAGTGGAAGTGGAACAGCGGTAGAGCGTATATTATTAATTTGCTTAGCCATCAGGCTTTAATTATGAATTTTACAAAACCAATTAATTTAATAACCCTTTATTATTTCTTATTTAAAATTCATTATTCCTAATTCCCTAACACCTCCCTCACATCCCCCACTCTTCCCGTCACTGCTGCCAGGGCGGCGGTCAGTGGGCTGGCAAGAAAGGTGCGGGCATTGGGTCCTTGTCTTCCTTCAAAATTTCGGTTGGAGGTGGAAATACAATATTTCCCGGCGGGGATCTTGTCCTCATTCATACCCAAACAAGCACTGCAACCAGGTTGGCGAAGGATAAAACCGGCTTCTTCAAAGATTTTATCAATGCCTTCTTCGCGGGCCTGATCTTCTACCTGTTTACTACCCGGAACGATCCACACTTCCACTTCTTCGGCTTTTCTTTTTCCTTTTACAAAGGAAGCTACCTGCCGCAGGTCTTCGATACGGCTATTGGTACAGCTTCCAATAAAAACATAATCCACTTTCTGCCCTTTGATGGCAGATCCCGGTTGAAGACCCATGTAGGCCAACGATTTTTCAAAAGAGGGCCGTTCACCCTGCTCGATCTCTTGCAAAGCAGGAATGCGACCATTTACGCCTACACCCATACCGGGGTTGGTGCCATAAGTGATCATGGGTTCAATATCCTCAGCCTGGATATTTATCTCCATGTCAAATACAGCGTCATCTTCACTTTTTAGGGTTTTCCAATAGGTCAATGCTTTCTCCCAGGCTGCTCCCGTGGGAGCAAAGGGGCGACCTTTGATATAATCAAATGTAATTTGGTCAGGTGCGATCATTCCGCAACGGGCTCCCATTTCAATGCTCATATTGCAGATGGTCATCCGGGCTTCCATGGAAAGGTTACGAATGGCAGATCCGGCATATTCCACCGCGTAACCTGTAGCGCCACTGGCCGATATCTGCGCAATGATGTACAGGATGATGTCTTTGGATACAACACCATTTTGCAGTTCCCCGTCAATATTGATCCGCATGAGTTTGGGTTTGGACTGCATGAGGCATTGAGTGGCCAGCACCATTTCCACTTCGCTGGTACCAATTCCAAAGGCAATTGCGCCAAAGGCGCCGTGTGTGGAGGTATGGCTATCGCCACAAACAATGGTCATTCCGGGTTGGGTAAAACCCAATTCAGGGCCAATCACATGGACAATTCCCTGGTAACGATGTCCAAGTCCATATAACTCGATGCCATGGGCGGCACAGTTTTTAATAAGGGCGTCTACCTGCAGGCGGCTCAATTCTTCTTTAATGGGAAGGTGTTGGTCAAGGGTAGGCACATTATGATCGGCGGTTGCCACCACTTGTTGCGGGCGAAATACGGGAAGCCCTCTTTTCTCCAGTCCCATAAAAGCCTGGGGGCTGGTTACTTCATGGATGAAATGTTTATCTATATATAAAACAGAGGGGCCTCCAGCGATCTGTTTGACCACGTGTTTATCCCAGATCTTTTCAAATAATGTTTTTCCCATAGGGTGATCAGGCAATAACTGCTTTGGTGGAGAGATATTTTTTACCCATTGCTTCAAGGTCAGCGTCTTCGACTTCCTTTTTAGCATCCGCGACTTTCAGAAATTCATCATACAATACATCCACATCATTGCGGTTGAATTGAAAACCCAGTTTCTGTAAACGGAAAGCAAGGGCCGAACGGCCGCTGCGCGCGGTCAGTACGATCTTGGAACTATCGGCACCCACTTCTTCGGGGTTTATGATCTCGTAGGTAAGTGCTTCTTTCAGGAACCCATCCTGATGGATACCGGATGAATGCGCAAAGGCATTGCTTCCCACGATGGCCTTGTTTGGCTGGACCGGCATACGCATGGTCTCCGACACTTTTCGGCTCATGGGATTGAGTTGCTGCGAGCGCACATTGGTATAGAAACCTAAAGAATGATGTTGCTTGAGGATCATGACCACTTCTTCGAGTGAAGTATTACCTGCTCTTTCACCCAGACCATTGATGGTACATTCGATCTGTCTGGCCCCGGCAATAACCCCGGCGATAGAGTTGGCTGTAGCCAGACCCAGGTCATTGTGGCAATGACAGGAGATGATGGCTTTGTCGATATTGGGTACATTATTGACCAGGTACGCGATCTTCTCCCCGTATTGATGAGGAAGGCAGTAACCGGTTGTATCAGGGATGTTCACTGTGGTAGCTCCTTCGGCGATCACGGCTTCGATGACACGTGCCAGGTATTCATTATCGGTACGACCGGCATCTTCGGCATAAAACTCAATATTGTCGGTATAGCGACGGGCCCAGCGGATACATTGTTTGGCTCTTTCGAGAATATCCTCGCGATTGGAATTGAACTTGGCCTTGATGTGCAGGTCCGATGTTCCAATACCGGTATGGATACGCGGGTTTTTGGCTTTCTTGAGAGCCATACCGGCGGTCTCAATATCTTTTTCTACTGCCCGGCTTAGTCCGCAGACCTGAGCCGTGGTGATCACTTTGGCGATCTCTTCAACGGAGGCAAAATCACCTGGCGAAGAAATGGGGAAACCGGCTTCAATGATATCAACCCCCAATGCTTCGAGGGCCAGGGCCAGTTCTACTTTTTCGGAGGTGTTGAGTTTGCATCCGGGCACCTGCTCCCCATCCCGGAGAGTAGTGTCGAAAATGTATATCTTGTTGTTGGCCATATTCAATAAAAGGTTCAAAAACAATCGTTCGTAACAAAAAAAGGGGGCCTGTTTTGCGGCGGGTACGGTCTGCTAATTTAGATTTGTAATAACCATTATTTATGCCCAAATTACCGGGGTCATCCGGTTCCCAACAAGCCCTTTTTTGGCTGGAACCCTTGCCCATGGCTAATTTCAAGCGTTTTGATTTACGATGCCTAACCTACCGAACGATAACCTCTTTTTGCTGATAAAATCGATGAATAAGGTGGAAAAACGCCATTTCCGCCTCTATACCTCACGTAACAGGGGTAGCGAGGGCGCCAAATTCATCCGGTTATTTGAGGTATTGGACGGCATGAAGGAGTACAATGAGGACCAGATCTTTAAAAAAGCCCGGTCCATCAAGCGCTCCCAATTGGCCAATCTCAAAGCCCATTTATATGGCGAATTACTGGTGGCCTTGCGATTACTGCACAGTGACCGAAACCTCGACATTCAAATCCGCGAACAGATCGATTATGCCAAGATCCTGTATAACCGGGGGCTTATCCTGCAAAGCCTGAAGATGCTGGATAAGGCCAAGACACTGGCCAAAGAGAATGGACACTACCTGCTAACCCTGGAGATCCTGCAATTTGAAAAATCGATCGAATCAAGGCATATCACGAGAAGTCTGAAGGGCCGTGCCGCCAACCTGATCGAGGAGACGGTGTATTATGGGAACAAGATCACCGAAGTGGTGAAACTCTCCAACCTCTCCCTCCTGCTCTATGGGGTCTATCTGGATACGGGACATGTGAAAAATGAAAAAGAGGCGCGCGAAGTAGAAGAACTTTTCAAAAAACAACTCGAAGGCATTCATACCCGCCAAACCAATTTTTTTGGGAAAGCCTATTTGCACCAGGCCTATTGCTGGTACTATTTTATCCTGTATGATTTTTCACGGTACTATCGGCATGCGGATAAATGGGTGCGGTTGTTTGAAGAACATCCGGAAGAAAAGAAAGAGGATCCTTTCTTATACCTGAAAGCCGTTCACAACCTGTTAAACGCGCTCTTTATCATTGGGAATGATAAAAAAATGAATGAGGAGTTAAAGGCGCTGGAAGATTTTTATGATGAAACAGAACATTGGAATGAAAACCTGCGGATTCAAAGTTTTGTGTACCTCTATACCGCCAAGATCAACTGGCATTTCCTGGAAGGCACATTTACCAAGGGACTTGAACTGATCCCGGAAATAGAATCCCAGCTCAAACGATACCAGGCTTATATTGACACCCACCGCATCATGGTGTTCTATTATAAGATCGCATCGCTCTACTTTGGATCGGGTGACAATGAAAATGCGATTCGCTACCTGAACAAAATCATCAACCTGAAAGTGGGGCACCTCCGTACCGATATACAATGTTTTGCCCGTATCCTTCACCTCATTGCACACTATGAATTGGGGAATACTGATCTGTTGGAATATTTGATCAAATCGGTTTACCGCTTTTTATCAAAGATGGAAGATACGGATGCGGTACAGGATGAAATTTTCAGGTTCCTGCGACGCTCACTTACCAGTCGCCCAAAGGATCTGACGAAACAATTCATTGAGTTGCGTGACCGGTTGGAGAAAGTTTCAAAAGATAAATACGCACGTCGCTCTTATCAATACCTCGATATCATTTCCTGGCTGGAAAGTAAGATCGAACGAAAACCGGTGCAGGCAGTGATACGAAGGAAGTTCCTGGAACGAAAAGGAGCTTGAGTTTCACCGCCAGGGCGCCATGACGCAAAGAAGCGCAAAGTTTATGCTTTCTGTGCGAGACCTCTGGTCTCGCACGATTGTCTTGTCGCCTCTGGCGACTCGAACAACAAACTTTTCTTTTTTAAATTAATAAATAATTGCTGCCGCCAGAGGCGGCTTTCTAGAAGTGCGAGACCAGAGGTCTCGCAC
>JBGSHM010000032.1:0-53050 GCA_041752235.1 Chitinophagaceae bacterium | reverse complement strand
AATCGTGAGACGTGAGGTGTGAGTGGTGAATCGTGAATTGAAGTGGCTAAAATTTTGAAACTTATAACTGACGACTCACGTCTCACGATTCACGTCTCACGCCTCACGCTATTCAAACTGCGGCAGCACATGAAACCCCGCATCCATCAACAATTTATGTTTACGGAAAAATTCAAGATCACTGGCCACCATTTCCTTTACCATATCCTGCAGACTATACTTTGGTGTCCATCCCAATTGGGTGCGTGCCTTGGTGGCATCACCGATCAGGAGGTCAACTTCTGTCGGACGATAATAAGCGGGGTCGATCGCGATGATCTCTTGTCCCGGCTTGAAGGCAAATTCAGGATGAGAGATGGATTTGACAATGCCTACTTCCTTTTCACCGGTTCCTTTGAATTCCAATTCAACACCTAATTCGGCAAAGGTCATGCGAATAAAATCGCGGACCTTGGTGGTGATACCGGTTGCGATCACAAAATCTTCCGGCTTATCCTGTTGCAGCATTAGCCACATGGCTTCCACATAGTCTTTGGCATGACCCCAATCGCGGCTTGCATCGAGGTTCCCTACGTACAATTTGTTTGTCATACCCAGGGCCAATTGAGCCGCGCTTCGGGTGATCTTGCGGGTGACAAATGTTTCGCCACGTAAGGGGCTCTCATGATTAAATAAAATACCATTACAGGCATACATGCCATATGCCTCGCGGTAGTTCACCGTGATCCAGAAACCGTAGATCTTGGCAACTCCGTATGGAGAGCGTGGGTAAAACGGTGTTTTTTCCGTTTGAGGTACTTCCTGCACTTTACCATAGAGTTCGGAGGTAGAGGCCTGGTAGATCCTTGTTTTTTTGGTCAGGTTCAATAAGCGAACAGCCTCTAATATCCGCAGGGTACCAATACCATCCGTATTCGCGGTATACTCGGGGGTATCAAAACTCACTTTTACATGGCTCATGGCCCCCAGGTTATAGATCTCGTCGGGCTGTACTTCCTGGATGATACGGATCAGGTTGGTGCTATCGGTCAGATCGCCGTAATGCAGAATAAAATTGCGGTTCGATACATGGGGATCCTGATAAAGATGATCGATCCGGTCGGTATTAAAAAGCGAAGCTCTTCTCTTGATGCCATGGACAATATAACCCTTCTTCAAGAGGAGCTCGGACAGATAGGCTCCATCCTGACCGGTCACCCCGGTGATCAATGCGATTTTTGCCATATTAATTATTGTTCAATAAGTGTTTCCAAACGGGCCTTTCTTACCTCGATCACCTTCACCAGACCTTCTTCGAGGCTGATGAATGGACGATTGAGCAGGCATTGCATTTTTTCAATATCCGGTTGCCTGCGGGTCATGTCCCCTTCGGGTAAAGGATCGAGGTGAATGATCTTTGATTTTGAGTTCGTTAGTTTCTTGATCACCTCCGCCAGGTCCAACACCGAAATCTCCAGGTCATTCCCAATGTTTACCACATCATTGATGAATTTATTCTCGAGTAAACAATTGGTTGTGGCTTCCAGGTTGTCTTCCACATAGCAGAATGTCCGGGTTTGCTGACCGTCTCCATAAATGGTGATAGGCTTGCCTAAGAGCGCCGCATCAATAAAACGGGATACCACAAAATCATGGCTTTGCTTGGGACCATAGGTATTAAAGAATCGGAAGAGTGTGTATTCCAGTCCGTACTCCTGGTAATAGGAACGGCAGAAAGCTTCTCCGGCATTCTTTACCACGGCATAGGGCAGGCGCGAATTCAGCGGTGTGGTATGTTCGTGCTGGGGCAAATGCACCGGCTCACCATATACCTCTGAACTCGATGCATAGAACACCCGTTTTACACCCGTGTTCTTTGACAGGGTAAGAATATTACGGATCCCCATCAGGTCATCAAGTACCATGACTGGATTCTCCAGTGTCCTCTTTACACCTACGACAGCGGCATAATGAAACACATAATCAAATCCAAAGGCATGAAAGACCGATGAAATATCATTAAAGTCATTGGCATTGGCTTTGATGAACCGGCAACGATCCGACTGGGGAAGATTGTTCTGTCTTCCGGTCAGGTAGTTGTCCACGATCACCACATAAGCATCCGTCTTTCTGATCAGGTAATCAGCGAGGGAACTCCCAATAAAACCTGCTCCACCTGTAACGAGGATCTTCATCTGTATTTGTTTGTGGTTAAAATATATTGGATCAATATCGATCCGCGATCTGTAAAAGGTAATTGCCATATCCGCTTTTGCGCAAAGGCTCAGCGATTGCCAGCAATTGGTCCCTGTTAATGAATTTTTTTCGGTACGCTACTTCTTCAATACATCCGATCTTGGTACCCTGTCTCTTCTCGATCACCCGCACAAACTCCGTGGCATCACTCAGGGAATCAAATGTACCGGTATCCAACCAGGCTGTTCCCCGGTCCATGATCGCCACCTTCAACCGACCTTGTTCCAAATAGGTTCTGTTCACATCGGTGATCTCATATTCACCCCTGGCCGAAGGCTTCAGGTTGCGAGCGATCTCCACCACGGAGTTATCATAGAAATATAGTCCGGGTACCGCATAATTGCTCTTGGGATGGGTCGGTTTCTCTTCAATAGATCGCGCCACCATGTCTGCATCAAACTCCACCACCCCATACCGCTCAGGATCAGAAACCTCATAGGCAAATACACATCCGCCTTCCAGGTCATTCATATGACTGAGTAAGGCATCCAACCCTGAGCCATAGAAGATATTATCTCCTAAGATCAGCGATACTTTATCATTACCAATGAATTTCTCGCCAATGACAAAAGCCTGAGCAAGTCCATTGGGTTTTTCCTGAATGGCAAACTCAAACCGGCATCCCAATTGGTGACCATCCCCCAATAAGCGCACAAACTGGGGATTATCCTCCGGCGTAGTAATGATCAGTATCTCCCGTATCCCCGCCATCATCAATACCGACAAGGGGTAATAGATCATGGGTTTGTCATAAATGGGCATCAACTGCTTTGAGATCGCTTTCGTGATCGGGTAAAGCCGCGTGCCTGAGCCGCCTGCGAGGATGATTCCTTTCATAACCTAATTTTTATCAAAAACTAAAGGCAAAAAGCTAATAGCCTTTAGCCTTTAGCTATTATACTGCCTCGAATAATACTCCTGATACTCTCCACTCGTCACATGCTTCAACCACTCTCCATTTGTCAAATACCAATCAATTGTTTCGGAAAGACCTTGTTCAAAGGTGACACTTGGTTTCCATCCCAGTTCTTTATTGATCTTGGTGGCATCAATGGCATAGCGACGGTCGTGACCGGGACGATCTTTCACATATGCTATCAACCCTTCGCTGGTACCTGCGGGCTGGTTTAGTTTTTCATCCATCAGCTTGCAAAGCAATTTCACCAGGTCAATATTCTTCCATTCATTGAATCCACCAATATTAAAGGTTTCTCCATCGGGGCCATGGTGAAAAACAGTGTCGATGGCTATGGCATGGTCCTTTACATACAACCAATCTCGTGTGTATTTCCCATCACCATACACCGGCAATGGTTTTTTCTCCAAAATATTATGAATAAAGAGGGGAATGAGTTTTTCGGGAAAATGATTGGGTCCGTAGTTATTGGAACAGTTAGAGATCACCACGGGTAAATGATAGGTTTCTCCATAGGCCCGTACAAAATGATCGGAAGAAGCTTTGGAGGCCGAGTAGGGTGAATTGGGATCATACGGGGTGGTTTCGGTAAAGAAACCTGTATCTCCCAGTGATCCATACACCTCATCGGTGGATACATGGTAAAACCGCTTGCCTTCAAAGGAGGTCCAATGTTTCTTTGCCGCATTGAGCAGGTTCACCGTACCGATCACATTGGTGTACACAAAGTCAAGTGGGGAAAGAATGGACCGGTCCACATGCGACTCAGCCGCGAGATGGATCACCCCGTCTATCTGGTATTGAGAAAATACTCGGTCAATTTCTGCGGGATCAAGAATATTCGCTTTTTCAAACACATAATTCTTTGCCCCTTGAATATCCTTCAGATTCTCCAGGTTACCGGCATAGGTGAGCGCATCAAAATTTACGATCCGGTAGTCAGGATATTTGTTAACAAATAACCGGACCACATGGCTTCCGATAAAACCGGCTCCGCCGGTGATCATTAAATTTCGTTGATAACTCATGGCGTAAAAATTTGCATGTTGGAGCTATACCAATGAAAGGCCTTTTCCAAGCCTGTCTGAATGGAAGTGGCCGGAGCATATCCTAATAAAGTCCGGGCCTTTGAAATATCCGCATGGCTATGGAGCACATCTCCTCTACGGTCAGGGCCATGGTCGGCCTGAATTTGCTTGCCGGTGATCTTTTGCAACAGCTCGACGAGTTCATTTAAACTGGTTCTGTCCCCACGGGCAATATTATAGACCTGGTTCACCGCAACGGATGAATCCGTGAAGAGGGCCAACAGGTTGGCCTGTACCACATCTTCCACAAAGGTAAAATCACGGCTATGTTCACCACTTCCATTGATCCGTGGTGATTTGTCCTCTAAAAAGGAATGAATGAACAAAGGGATGACCGCTGCATAGGGGCCAAAGGGATTCTGCCTGGGCCCATACACATTGAAATATCGCAATCCGATCAATTCCATATCATATAATCCGGCAAATACATTGGCATAAAGTTCATTCACCAGTTTAGTGACCCCATAAGGAGAAAGGGGCCTTCCGATCTGGTCCTCCACTTTCGGAAGACCAGGATGGTCACCATAAGTAGAGGAAGATGCTGCATAGACAACCCGTTTCACTTTATGCTCCCGGGCGGCATTAAAAATATTGAGTGCGCCGTTGATATTGACCGCATTGGTCGTAATGGGGTCGACAATGGAACGCGGCACAGAACCCAAAGCGGCCTGATGAGAAACCAAATCAATTCCATTCATGGCTTCCAGGCAGGCATTATAATCCCTGATATCAGCCTGGATGAAAGTAAATCGCGGATGCCCTTTTAAATGGGCAATATTCTCCTCGCTGCCAGTAGCGAGATTGTCCAATACCACTACCTGGCTCACGCGCTCCTCATTCACCAGCCGCTCGGCTAAATTGGAGCCGATGAACCCTGCTCCACCAGTTAATAAAATCTTCAAAGTGTGTTTATTGATGCGATCAAGAGATAAAAATCATTTCCGGTTGAACAACCGGGCAAACCATTTAAATTCCATGAATTTCTTAATAACAGAACGATTGTCTTTCTCCAGGTCATAATACCCGCCGCTGTATCCATACCCATATCCATACCGGCCATACCCATAATAACCATAACCGGGTCTGAGTTTTACGTCATTGATCACAATGGAAATGCGGGGCAAACGACTTCCTTTATAAAATTCATCGATCAGTCCGATCTGTTTCTTATAGGTATATCCCTGACGGACGATATACAAAGTGGAATCAGCAAACTTACCCAGTGTCATCGCATCACTGACCATGCCAACCGGCGCGGTGTCAATGATAACCACATCAAAATTCTCTTTCAACCAGGCGAAAAGTTTGGATACCCGTTCATCCAATAATAATTCAGAAGGGTTGGGTGGTACAGGTCCGCAACTGACCACATACAGGTTCTCACAACCCGGTACCGGCAAGGGCAGCTCTTCTAGCGTGGCCTTACCCACGAGATAGTTACTGATACCGATCTTCTGGTGGAGCTTTAACCCCGAAAGTATCTTGGGTTTACGAATATCAAATTCGAGGATCACTGTTTTTTTACCCGCCAATCCCATTACCCCGGCCAGGTTGGTGGTAACAAAGGATTTACCCTCTCCACTAAAGGAAGAGGTGACCAATATGACCGGTTTCTCGACCTTATTTAATATGTATTGCAGATTCGATCGCACAATGCGGAACTGTTCCGCGACCATGGACCGGTTGGTTTTACTCACTACCAGTACAGAACTGCTGTACGAGTGACCAACCTCTCCCATAACGGCTGCATCGGTGATCTTCTCAATATCATATCGGGTATAGATCTTATCATTAATCAATTCAAGGAAGAAGATGAACATGGCTGGTAAGCCCAGACCAATGATAAACGAAAGCAATTGTATCCCCCTTCTATTGGGTTTGATCGGGGTTCCTGACCCAACCGCATCTTCCAATATTTTGGAGTTGGCAAGGTTGGAGGCCTGTTGCATCGAGGTCTTTTCTTTTTCTTCCAACAAGAATTTATACAGGTTCTCCTTGATCTCGAGGTCACGAACGATCTCCTGCTGTTTCTGCTCCTTTTCCGGAAGTTGTTTTACCTGCGACTCAGAAGCTCCGCTTCGGCGCAGGTTATCATCAATGATCCGTTGATAGGACCGCTTTACATTTTTCAGGTTCTCCAGTAATCCAAGCCTGGCTTGTTCAATGGCGCTGGTTTTTTGCTTGACCATCGGGTTCCCTTCCGGCACACTCGCATCGAGGTACTTTTTCCGTTCAAACTGAAGCGCATTGTATTGTTCCACCAATCCGTTTAAGGTGGCATCTTGCAGGTTAAGGGCACTGGGGATGGCATCAAAAGCGTTCTGCCTGTCGACCAGATAGATCTCGATCATCTTGGCGATCTCCAATTGAATACCGTTCTCATAGGCTGCCCTTTCCGCTTCGGTCATCGTAGCAAAATAGTTCTCAGACTGAAGCTCGATATTGGTAATGCCATTCTCTTTTCGGTAGTTCCGAAGACGGACCTTGATGGAGTCGATATCCCGTTGCAAAAAGTCAAGCCGGTCATTGACAAAGGAAAGTACACCACGTGTAGCCCTGTTCTTTTCTTCGAGGTTGAATACCTGGTACTCCCGCATCAATTGATTGATGATATCCACGCCCAATTGCTGGTTGGAGATATCAATGGAAATATTATAGATATTCGATCCTACGATCTTGGGGGAAACACGGATCATCGGTGCATACCAGGTAGCCACGATGGGTGAAGGGTTCCAGGAAACATTGAACTCTTTTCCTTTGGCCGATCCAAATTCCTGTCCGGCCGGTTTCATCGAAAACCGTCCATAGGCATTCTGAAACTGCTGACCAAAAGAGTAAAGAGTAGATTCGTTATTGATCTGAAAATGCTGGTCATCCACAAACTTGACGGCCATGGAAAAAGACCGGAGTGAATCAGTGATACTCAGAATATCCATCCGGAAAGGACAACTCTTATAGATGTTCAGGGTCTTGATCTTTCCTACCGCATTATAGGTCGTTTGAAGTCCCAAGGAAGACACCACCCTTTCCATCAGGGGTTTTGATTTCAACACTTCGATTTCCGCCAATACGTCCTGGGTCTTATTACTGTTGAATATCTCATCGAGTTTATCCCCTCTGCCTTTTTCTTCAATAAAGGTGATCGTACCGGAAGCCCTGTAAATAGGGGTGGTATAGCGCAGGTATAAAAAGGCACCCAGTAGGGCCACCGCGATGGAGATAAGGAAGGCGGGCAAAAACCGGATATACTTAAAAAATATATCCCGTATGGAAAGACCACCCAGATCCTTATTGACTACCTGATTTTCTTCCATTCCAATTATTGGTTATTGATGATGTGTAAAGGTTGTGCCCTATTTTCTGAAGATATTATACAGGATGGCCAGCGAGGTAACGATACTTAATCCCAGACTGATGCGCTGGGCAGTAACCTGCTCCTTGACCTGGTTCTTGTTCTTGTCGGCATTGACAATGACCACATCGTTCTGATTCAGAAAATAATAGGGAGAAGCAATGATGTCCTTTGAGGTAAGGTCGAGAATGGCCTGCTCCAGTTTGCCATCCTTTTCGCGGAGTACCATGACCTCTTTCTTTTTTCCAAACAGTGTAAGGTCACCGGCCAGACCGATTGCCTCTAATACGGTCACTCGGTCGTTGGGAATGGAAAAACGCCCCGGCGCAGCTACTTCACCCAATACCGTAATGGAATAGCTGAGGAATCGTACCGAAACGCTGGGGAGGGTCAGTTCCCCGGTATCTTCTAATTTTTTCTTGATGACTGCGGCCAGTTCTTCTTTGGTCAGCCCCTCTGCTACCACGGGTCCTACCCGGGGAAGATTGATCTTACCTTCTGCATCAACCAGGTATCCGCGGTCGGCAGTGGATACCGGGAGATTGTAAAGTACATCGATTTCCGGAAGCGTACTGGCACTAAAGACCAGGACAGAAAGCAGGTCATTCTTTTGAATGATCGGGTTCTTTATCGCGAGGGCGAGTGAGTCCTTTTTGGTGGAATCGGCGTAGTGCTGCAGGTAGGTTGACGTTTCCTGAGGCTTGCATGAGAAAATTACAAGCGAAGTAATGCCCAGGATCAGACAGGCGAATAGCCGCATGTGATTTGGATTTGGGTTAGTGGTCACCTTTCAATGGATATGTCCATTATTGGCGAACCGAAGTTAGTTTTTTACGGTCAATAAAAGCGATCAAAATAAAGCCCAGACTATCGATCGCGACCTGAACCGTACGTTTTCGAATTTGTAAAATCTCCCCTTCATGATCCATCAAAGGTCCCGAAATGATACGGACCCGTTGATGAGGAGAAAAAGAGGCCGCCTCCGCGACACTCACATTATCATATTCATCCAGGAACTTCCGAATGGTTTGGATCTCCTTCTCCCGAACCAATGCCGGCTTCCCCTGCCAATACACAAAATTGATCAACCCTTCTACCATCCGAACCGAGGTGCGCTCCTTATCCGTGATCTTGACAAAAATATACGACTTGAACAGGGGCTCTTCTACAATCTTGACCCGGTCACTCCAACGACGCGTCACCTTGTTCAACGGGCAATAACTCTCATACCCCCGCTCGGTCAATAGCTGGTTCACCTTTTTTTCCCACCGTGAGCGGGTGTAGAGTGCATACCATCTGGCCGGTTTTCGGGACGGCTTCGCCACTTCAGTCACAGAAAAATATTGTAACTAAATGAAAATCAATAAGATAACGAATAAATTACTCGTTTCCTTAATTCGGATGCAAATATAATCCCTTGTCTGTGACTGACAAATGAATAAAATGCACACATACTGAATAAGTTGAAACATTGAATGGCCTAAAATCAGACCCTGGTTTGGCCATCCTTATTTACCCATCCGGTCTGGCGGGCGGGGTTGCCCACTACCAGGGCATAGGGGAGTACATTTCTGGTCACCACCGCCCCGGCTCCGATCATGGCATATTCGCCAATTTCCACCCCGCAAAGAATGGTGGCATTGGCGCCAATGGTGGCGCCCTTTCGAATGATGGTGGGTTGAAATTCGGACTTGCGTTCAATAAAACTGCGGGGATTGATCACATTGGTAAATACCACGGAAGGGCCGAGAAAGACATCATCCTCGACCACCACTCCGTTATAGATGGAGACATTATTCTGCACTTTAACCCGGTCGCCGATCCGCGCGTTGTTATCAATAAATACATTTTGCCCCAGTATACAATCTTCCCCTAACACAGTTTGTGGCATCAGGTGGCAAAAATGCCAGATACGGGTTCCTTTCCCGATCTGGGCACCTTCATCAACTACTGCGGTGGGATGGACAAAATAGTCGGACATGTAACAAAGGTTCAACTATTTTCCCAATTTGTCATGCGGAGGTTTCCTGCTTCGGACGCAAAGAAGCGCTGTGAACGCGATGGAAAACCATCCATCCGCCACAAAGGTCTAATTCGTGTAATCGGTGTAATCAGTGCAAATCGTTAAAATCAAATATTCACCTTAATTCGTGTAATTATTGTATTCCAATAAAATCCTAACTTCCCCTAAAACCGAACTGCTTTGAACCAGCGCTTCTACTCCCTCGACGTTTTCCGGGGGGCCACTGTTTGCCTGATGATATTGGTAAACAACCCTGGTAGTTGGACCCATAATTTCCCGCCGCTGAAACACGCGGCCTGGCACGGGTTAACCCCCACCGATCTTGTATTCCCTTTTTTCCTGTTTGCCGTAGGTAATGCCTTTTCTTTTGTCATGCCCCGCTTGCAGGCGGGCGGTGACGCGGCATTTTGGAAAAAAGTGGTGAAACGATCCCTGCTCATCTTTGCCATTGGGCTTTTTCTCACCTGGTGGCCCTTTTTTAAATATAGCGGCGATGGGATGGTATTCAAACCCTGGGCCTATATTGACAGTAAAGGAAATGAACAGGGGGTACGCATCCTCGGGGTATTGGCCCGGATCGCGCTTTGCTATTTCTTCGCTGCGGTGATGATCTATTATCTAAAACCACGACTCGCTTTTTTTGCGGGGCTGGTCCTGCTCCTGCTCTATTGGGTACTCTGCGCCACCTTGGGCGACCCGGCCGACCCGTATAGCATGATGGGTTGGTTTGGCAACCAGGTGGACCGGGCCGTGCTTGGTGTCGCCCATATGTACAAAGGAGAAGGGGTACCTTTTGATCCCGAAGGGATCATGAGTACCCTCCCCGCGATCGTGAACGTGATATTTGGCTATCTCGTGGGGGATTATATCCAGAAAAAAGGAAAGAACTACGAAATGCTCACCGGACTTTTTGTGGCCAGCGTGGCCATGATCCTTGGCGGGTTTATGTGGGATACTGTTTTCCCCATCAATAAAAAGATCTGGACAAGCTCTTATACACTTTATACCTGTGGGCTGGCCACAATGACCATTGCCACTATGATCTACCTTATTGAATTCAGAAATGTAAAAGGGTTTTTAGCGCGGTTCTTTGATGTGTTTGGAAAAAATGCACTCTTTGTTTTTGCACTAAGCGCCTTTTTACCAAAAACCTTTGCCCTGATCCGGATGGGCGATGGGGTCAACCCCTGGAACTGGTTGTATGAACGGGTACTGGTACATATTCCCGGCGACCCACGTGTGGGGTCTTTGTTGTATGCCCTCGCCGTGATCACCTTGATGTGGTTGATTTGTTATTGGCTGGATAGGAAGAAAATTTACATTAAAGTTTAATGTCCATTTACCGCCAAGGCGCGGTGACGTCAGGTTACGCAAGGATTTTCTTTGCGTAACCTCGCGTCCTTGTGCCCTGGCGGTAAACCAATCAGAACAGCTTCATCTGCTCCCCCGGCCGTTTAAACAACCTACGCTCCAGGCTCCACTCTTCTGCATTCATACCATACAGCTTACCGTATTTTTTATACTGCTGGTGCACCAATTCAGCTATATTTCCATCCCCGCGCATCCGCCTTCCATACTGGCTATCATTTACTTTTCCGCCATGGCTTTGCTCGATCAAATGCCAAACTTTATCCGCGCGGTCGGGGAAGTTTTTATACAACCAATCATGAAACAATAATTTAATGGCTCCATTCAGTCGAATAAAGGTGTAGGCAGTAAAGCTGGCTCCATTATCGCGCGCGGCCTTCATGATCCGTTGCATCTCGTGTTCATTCAATCCGGGTATCATGGGTCCCATCATGATCCCCATCCGTACTCCAGCTTTACTGAGTTCATTTATCACTTTTAATTTTTGCCTGGCTGTTGTTGTACGCGGCTCCATTTGTCGCCGCAGGTCTTCATCAAAAGAGGTGATCGACACCATCGCAGAAACAATATTTTTCCTGGCCATTTCCTGAAGAAGGTCCTTGTCCTTGAGAATCCAGGAGTTCTTCGTCAATATCCCTACCGGTTGGTTGAATTCATTGCATACTTCGAGTAACCCTCTTGTCAACCGGAATTTCTGTTCGGCGGGTTGATAACAATCCGTGTTCCCACTCAGCATGATCGGGGTGGCATCCCAACCTGGTTTCATCAGGAATTTGCGCAAGAGCTGTGGGGCATTTTTTTTCACGATGATCTTTTGCTCAAAATCAACACCGGCACTATAGCCCCAGTATTCGTGCACATTGCGGGCATAGCAATAGATGCAACCGTGTTCACAACCAGCATAGGGGTTCATGCTATAGGACATACCCACATCGGGGCTGTCTATTTTATTGACAATGGATTTACTCTCCTGTAATAAATATTGAGTGGAGCCGGTGAGGTCTTCCAAGTCATCTACGCCTTCGATGTGCTCGCGGGTGAGTTCGTTTTTTTGAAACCGGTTGGGTGTATTGAATTGGGCACCTCTTCCGTGGTGGTAGGGTGTGGGGTTGGGATCTTTTTGCATTTCGGGGTTACTGGTATTGAGGTTTTTTCACCGCAGAGAACATGAGGACGCAGAGGAATGCAGAGATACGACTGCCAAGACGCAATGACACAAAGGATCGCCAAGAGCTAATCCCCAATAGGTTTCTCTGCGTAACTCCGCGTACTCATGTTCTCTGCGGTGAATCAATGCTATAAAAAAAGCTCTCCTTGCTTAGTCAATACAGGCAGGTTCATAAAATCCAGCCGCTTCACGATCTGGTACCGCATTTCCCCAACAGGTCGTTTTAATAATAACAACCCATCCGCGATAAAGCGACCGGTGAAGGTCTTGTGACTGTACTCCAGCCAACCCTTTTCATACTGCCAGGGTTTTAAGCGCCGGGCGATGGAGAAAAAAGGATCCAGCATGAAATGTGGCTTGTGGTCATCATTCAATTTCATTAGCCGCTGGGCATCGCGACGGATACCTTTTACCAATTGCTGAATGGGTAATTTGGAAATGACATTGATATATATTGTATGTGAAGGAAAGCTCCCAAAATCCCGCAACTCCACCTTGATTGGCGGATGCCCCATGGCAATGGTTTGCAATCGGCTCACCAGCCGGTCTTCCATCATGTCGTACTGCACAAAATTAGCCAGTGCCAGGTGGGGCTTGATCCCAACTCCTGATTCCACCTGAAATTTCTCGGCAAACTCCTGTTTTACTTTCACGATCCGGTGCCGCAGTTCCTCCGGTGGTGTCAGTACCAATAAATACTCGTAGACCCGGTACCCGGGAATCGTCGTTGAGCTGATCGTTTTCAAATCCATAACCCATGCTTTTTAAATGATCAATAAATAGCAGTCCAACATATTTAGCATAAATTTACTAAATTTATTAGTTTTTCCAAATTTTTTTGTTACTTTGGTTTCTCGCTGCGCTCGTATAAAACGTTGCGTACGCGGCGAGAAACCAAAAATCGCTACTATGGATGGGGAGAATTTTATAGGCGCCTCCTATCGGGGCACCAAGGACTTTACACAGGCAAAGGTCCGCACCGCTAACGCCACGGGTTTTGGCGCCGCGGCCGATGATTATGCCGAAAGGGGCATTGACCTCAATGAGGAATTGGTACGGAATAAGCCCGCTACCTTTTTCTTTCGTATGAAAGGGGATGCCATGCAGGAAGCAGGCATCCACGATGGGGACACCCTGATCGTTGATCGGTCGATCAAGGTCACCAATGGCAAGATCATTGTGGCGATATTAAATGGAGAGTTGCTGGTACGCCGGATACACCAGAATTTCTCAGCGGCTTTTCTGGTGGCGGACAACCCAAGGTATAAGGCGATCAATTTGTCTGAGTTCAGCGACTTCGCTGTGTGGGGAGTGGTTACCTATGCGATTCATCCGGTTAACCGATAACTCCTTTGCGCCTTTGCGTCTTGGCGGTAAAGCTTAACCGCCAAGGCGCGAAGGCGCAAAGAACACAAAGGAATGATTTGAAATATGTATGCTATCGTAGACTGTAACTCGTTCTACTGCTCCTGCGAGCGGCTGTTTCGCCCCGACCTGCGAAGCAAACCCGTCGTCGTACTCAGCAACAACGATGGCTGTATAATATCCCGCTCCGATGAAGCCAAGCAAGTCGGTGTGGAAATGGCCGTACCCTATTTTCAAGCGCGACCCCTGATCGAAAGAAACGGGGTCGCTACTTTTTCCTCCAATTACAATTTATATGGTGACCTCAGCATGCGCGTTATGGATACCTTGCGTCACTGCGTCGGAGAGGACCGGGTGGAAGTCTATTCCGTAGATGAGGCTTTTATACAACTTGATCATATTCACCTCAACGACCTGGCGCGCCTGGCCATGGATATACGGCATACCGTAGAAACATGGACGGGTATTTCCGTCTCCATTGGCGTAGCGCCTACCAAGGTGCTGGCCAAGGTGGCTAACCGGCTGGCAAAAAAGCACAAGGCCAAATCAAAATGCGTGATCGTTCTCGATACAGAGGAGAAGGTTCAACGGGCACTTCGTGTCACACCCGTGGGTGACCTATGGGGCGTGGGTCGCCAATACGCGAAAAAACTGACCGAGATCTGGGGTATCTACGACGCCCTTCAGCTTCAACACATGAAAGAAGACTGGGCGCGAAAAAATATGGGCGGCGTGGTTGGCGCCAGAATGATCCGCGAACTAAAAGGCCTGCCCTCAATTGACCTCAAAGAAGAACTGGTGGAAAAGAAAATGATCGCCACTACCCGCGTGTTTGGGCATCCGGTAACCAAACTCGAGGATATCAAAGAAGCCGTTGCTACCTATACGTCCCGCGCCGCCGAAAAGTTGCGCCGCCAGTTCAGTGCCGCCACCCAGATAGAAGTATTCCTCGTTTATCGTCCCACGCACGACTCACCACTCACATCTCACGACTCACGACAGACGTCCCAAGTCTCCCGCCTCACAAGCCTCCCCCTTGCCACTTCCCTCACCCATGAACTGATCAAACCTGCCCTTGAACTGGTGGAGTCCTTATTTGAAAAAGGGCGCGTGTATAAAAAAGCCGGGGTAATACTCAGTGGGCTGGTGCCTGATGAATCGATACAGGGAAATCTATTTGTCGAAGAAAAAGAAAATACCGGCCGCATGTTGATGGACATGATCGACAATGTCAATTTCAGTCAGCGTGATGATGTACTCAAATTCGCTTCCTCCGGTTTGGACCGTGATTGGAAGATGCGCCAGGAACTGCGTAGCCGGCGGTTTACGACCAGATGGAGTGAATTACCTGATGTGAGATAAAGCCATTAGCTGTTAGCTATCAGCCAATAGCTAACAGCTAATGGCTCATAATGAAATACTAAATGAAACCTCCTTCGGAGGCAAACACTGCTCCTCATCACAGGCCATATATTCCAATTTTCCACTCAGGTTGGTCTTGGCCTTGGTTTTTAATTTAACCACCTGCACAAAATCTACTTTGTCTTTATAATAAAACACATCCACGCCAAACACCTCTTCATGTTTTTTGTGCATGGTGCCTACTTCCTTAACTTTTCCGGAGAGGATCAGCAAGGGGTTATTATTAAAGGAAAAACTCGTTGCCAACGGCCCTCCATCCGGGGTAGTTTGCGAATAGATGGTCCAGGGCGACTGAACGGTGGCGGTCAGGTGCACCTCAAAGGTCTTGTCATCGATCTTTTTTGAACTAAAGGTCCATTTGACAGGGTCCTGGGCTTGGGTGGAGACAGCCAATAACGCGAAGAGGCTTCCGAACAGAAATTGTTTCATAAAGTAATGTATTGGTGATAATTAAGTAGATGTCGAAACTAATTGGTGGGTGGGCCAAACAAAACCCAAAAAGGACGAAAAGGTCAAACTAATACACGAAATGGCATTTTTAGTTTACCAAATCGTCTCCAAACCCCTGCAAAGCACACCCGAAAAATAATTTCCACGAAAATCAAAACGCTTTACTTCGTACTTTAGAAGAACCATTCCTTTCAATATGAAATTCAAAATCTTCCTATTCTTATTTTTTATTGGACTTATCGTACTCATCCAGTGGCTTTCCATATGGGGGCACGTCATTTTCTGGCTATATGCACTTATGTTTCTCTTTCAATTCTCCATGGCCTGGAAAGTGGCTTCAGATATCAGAAAACTGGATCCTGATAATTTCAGCCTTCAAAATTACCTATCCTATCCATCGCTTTTCACCTCTTCAACGGCAAAGAAAAAAATGGGCAAGTGGAGAAATGCCCTAAACGCAATAAAACTTCCCCTTGAGTTACTCGTCACCCAAATTTTCTGGCCTATAATTCTTTACAGGACACTCAAGCTTCAGAAAATATTCAAAGAAATCAATGCTAAAAAAATTTCTTCTATAACCGAATATGGAAAATTATACCCTATTAATATTTCAGAGCAACTTCTCACACTAACTATAGGCAGTATTTTGATGTTTCTTCAGTATAAAGGCATAAAGTTTGCCTACCTCCTGCCGGTAGCCATCATGTTTTCTTTCACCTTATTGTATTGGCTTTATAAACATTTAGAAAGTAGCGGAACGATCATAAACTCTTATAAAAAGAGTGTTAGGGGTATTCGATATAACTCAATTGTGACCTATAGCCTTGCCATCATTAATTTTCACATCTTCGCCTTTCTTCTTATCAATCATTTCGTTCCTGGCCAACCAAAATGGGCTTTACTAAATCAGATCAAAAATGAATTTCTTTGGATCAGCACGATAAACGCATTAATTGAATGGGATAGTGAAAAATTAAAGAACATTCAAAATTATTTTTATATTCTTTCTGTTATTGGTTTAGGGTTAAAGGCTTCTGTAGTCGTCAACTTTACACAAGCCTGGAAAGCGAAAAGAGATGAATTGGATATGCTCCATATTATCAACGGGCTTATAAAAACGGAAAATTATGCCAAGGCAGATGAGCTTTTTCAGAAGACCACACCCAACCCGTCCTCTGAGTTGTATAGAAGTCTTCGCTGTATATTACTGGTCATAAAAGAAAAATATCAGGAAGCAGCGACCATACATGAAAATGCCATTTATAAAGATTCAAAATATGGTACAGATTTGGCTTACAGGGATATTTGTGTGTATGCCAAGGAGAAGAACTTATCCGACGAAATGCTTTTAAAAATATTCGAAGCATGGATTCTTTCATCCGAATATGACAGCATGGTTGCTACTGGCGTAGAAATGCTCTTTTTAATGGAAAGAGAAAAGGCTTCCGGTATAACAAAAATTCTTGAGAAACATAATTTGTCTGATGTATTCCCAATGACCTACGCAATATCCGCAGCCCTTTCGGATAATAATTATGATTTCATAACTGCTACCTTTCAACTTTTAGAAAAGTATACCGCTCCTAACATGGATTCAATCTTCTGTCGTATAAATCTCCTTACTTTTATATTTGCGTTTGCGGATTCATATCCCGCCGATAGGGAACTTGCTCTGGATGGCCTTAATTGGTGCATTGAAAACCAAAATGAACCAAATGAAAGGCTTCTTATTGCCTCGGGTGTCTCTAAATGTCTATCCCTTCAAACGGTTTTGCCAATAGATCCCCTGCATATTAAGGCCCTCGAAAATGCCAGGGCCAGAATTCTAGAAAGCATGCACGCCAACAATGATCCCAATTATTTGGAATCAATTGAGTTAGGAAATGATATAATTCTAAATATTGTGAAAAAGGAATTACAATGACGGGTACCTGACCTCTGCATGGATACCAGGCAAAAGGATTAAACTGATTTTAGAAAATGGCTCGATGTTACAAAGTTTTTATAATTTCATTTCATGCGAATACTCCTCCTTCTCCTGCTTGCCTCTTCCCTCCACGCCCAAAACCGCCCCAACATTATCTACATCATGAGCGATGACCATGATGCCGATGCGATAAGTGCTTATAATAATACATTTATTCAAACCCCGGCCTTTGACCGTCTGGCCAAAGAAGGCATGTTATTTAAAAACGCCTTTGTGGGCAACTCAATTTGTAGCCCCGCGCGGGCTACCCTGCTCACCGGTCAACACTCGCACAAGAACGGGATTCGCGATAACCGTACCCCGTTTGATGGGACAAAGATCACCTTGCCCAAACTGATGAGCGCGGCGGGATATCAAACAGCATTGGTCGGCAAATGGCATTTACATTCGCTGCCCACAGGTTTTGATTTTTGGAGAGTGTTACCCGGACAAGGCGCTTATTATCGTCCGGCACTGATACACATGAACAATGATACCGTTCATTACGAGGGCTATACCACCGACGTGATCACAGATCAGGCACTTCAATTTCTGCAGGCCCGTGACCGGTCAAAACCTTTTATGCTCCTGCTCCATCACAAAGCGCCGCACCGCAATTGGGTGCCTACACTCAAGAACCTCCGGATCTTTAGCCAAAAAACCTTCCCAGAACCACCAACCCTCTTTGCCAAAATGGAAGAACATGGTAAAGCCTGGCAAACACAACGCATGAGCATCATGAAGGACATGACCTGGTGCACCGACTTGAAACTGGATCCGGAACAAATACGCCATCTTCCCGGCATTCAATTGGATTCGAATGAAGCCCGGGGCTATCGCTTCTTCATGAATCGCATTCCGGAAGCTGATCGGTTGGAGATGCAAAAGATATATGCGTATCGGGCCGAACAGTTAAAAGCCGCCTGGGGGAATGACGTGGCCATTCTAAAATTAAAATACCAATGGTACATGCAGGACTATCTGGCCTGTATCGCCTCGGTAGACGAAAGCACAGGCAAAGTATTGGATTACCTGGATCAGGAAGGTCTCGCCAACAACACTGTAGTCATCTACACCAGTGACCAGGGTTTCTATCTGGGGGAAAATGGTTGGTTTGATAAACGATGGATGTATGATGTCTCGATGCAAACACCGTTGATCATTCGCTGGCCGGGGCAGATCACCCCGGGCTCAACCTCCTCCACCCTGGTACAAAACATTGACTATGCCCCGAGTATACTCGACCTGGCAGGTGTACCGCGACCGGATTGGATGCAGGGACTGAGTATAAAACCAGTATTAACCGGTGAAAACTCCACCCTGCCCCGCAAAAACCTATATTACCATTATTATGAATACCCGATCGATCATTATGTATTGCCCCACCTCGGTATCCGGGGTGAACGGTACAAACTGATCTATTTCTATACGGTAAATGAATGGGAATTGTATGACCTGCAAAAAGACCCTACCGAGCAACAGAATGTGGCAGCAGTAAAAAAATACAAAAAGATACTGAATAAAATGAAGGCGGCTTTATTGGAGGAGCGTAACCGATACGATGACCACGAAACCGCAGGCCTCCTCCACTAGCATTCTTAGCGTCCTCGCGCCTTTGCGGTTAAGCTTTACCGCCAGGGCGCGAGGACGCTAAGGACGCTACTGGTATTTCCGTTGAAGATCGAAGAGGACCCGCTTATCAAATTCACCTATGACGCGGGTTGTATCTGTCGGCACAAAGTGGATCTTATACGATTGTATCGCCG
Organism: Chitinophagaceae bacterium; assembly: GCA_041752235.1. Taxonomy (GTDB): domain Bacteria; phylum Bacteroidota; class Bacteroidia; order Chitinophagales; family Chitinophagaceae; genus SpSt-398. Next base: position 33,931 of record JBGSHM010000032.1, on the reverse strand, counting down.
TGCCGGTATCTTTAATATTATACCCAATGATACGCAAGGCCTGCAACGCATTGAATTCAGGCGGCACCACCACCCCCGTTGTATCATACCAATACCCAAATCCATTTTCCGCCAATTTTTGCCATGAAAAATACCGGCTGGGGTCTACTTTTCGCCCGGGGGCTACATCCGCATGTCCAATGAAATTGGCCTGAGGAATATCATAGGATTTTTTTAACCGACCCAATAATACCAGCAGGCTGTTCATCTGCTCTTCCGAAAAAACCTCACTGCCATTATTGTCCAATTCAATACCAATACTCGCTGAATTGAGATCTATTGCATTGCCCCATTTACTTACTCCGGCATGGTGCGCCCGGAAATAATCATTGAGCATGTGAAAGACTGTTCCATCGCGACAAACCACATAATGGGCACTCACCTTGGTACGGGTGAGGGTAAATGTTTTGAGGGTTTGGTCGCAGGAGTTTTGAGCGGTGTGGTGAATGACGACAAACTGTGGTTTGCGTAAGGAAAAATTAGTGGTACCTGCAAAATAGGGAGACCCCTGCGCGGAATCCTGAAGGGGATAGGTCTTTAAAACGCTGGCAAATTGCTTGGCTTGCTTTTTATACTCCCTGTTTGTAGTGCGATAAGGATTTGCACAAGCAGTTACCAAAAGCAGAAGGAATAATAAACGATTCATATTAATGCAAATTATTCTTGGCGCTTCCTCGCGTCTTAGCGGTAAGATTTAACCGCAAAGACGCGAGGACGCAAGGGGGCGCAAGGTCTAGAGTGCAGCGACGAGAGCGGTCCAGCCGGTTTGGTGCGAAGCGCCCAGCCCTTTCCCACTATCCCCATGAAAATACTCATAAAATAACAACAACTCCTCATTTCCCGGACGCTGATAAAACCAATTATACTCCGCATAGGATTTTCGCTTCCCTTCCTCATCCCGCATAAACAAGGATACCACCCGCCTCGTTAACTCATCTGCTACCTGCGTAAGGTTCAATTGCTGACCCGAACCCACCGGATACTCCACTAACAAGGAATCACCATAATATTCTCCATAATGCCTTATCGAACGAATGATGAGGTAATTGATCGGCATCCACACGGGGCCACGCCAGTTGGAATTACCCCCAAACAAACTCGAAGTAGAATCTCCGGGATCGTACTGAATGGTGTATTGTATGCCGTCAATAGTCACTGAATAGGGGTTCTTCTCATGGTATTTAGACAATGCACGTATACCCCCACCGGAAAGAAACTCTTCCTCATTTAATAACCGTTGTAATAAATGTACCAGCCTTTCCCTTTTTACCAGGGAGAGCAGGATATCATCCCCATCCTTCCGTTCTTCATTGGGCCAATACTTATTATTACTCAGCCGGTATTTTTCAAACCAGGAAATCCGTTTGGTGAAATCCGGCAATTTCTCAAGCAATTCATGATCAATGGTGGACACCGCAAATAAACTCGTCAACCCCACAATGGATTGGATACGCAGCGGCAACGGATCTGAGCCGGCGATACAAAGGGTGTCATAAAAGAATTTGTCCTCCTCATTCCACATGGCATGGCTGTTAAGTGCCTCGGCAATCAGCACAAAATGCTCAAAGAACTTGGTAGCGGTATCTTCAAAAGCAATGTCCTGACGCGCAATCTCCAGGGCCATATCCATCATATTCAGCGCATACATCCCCATCCAGCTTGTACCATCCGCCTGCTCCAACTGCATTTCACCGGGGAGGTGATGGCTTCGGTTGAAGACACCAATATTATCCAACCCTAAAAATCCGCCTTCAAAGATATTATTTCCATTTCGGTCTTTCCGGTTGATCCACCAGGTGAAATTGATCAGCAGTTTTTGAAAGACCCTTTTCAGGAAAACAATATCGCCTTCTCCCGTAGCCTTTTTTTCAATTTCATAGATCTGCATCGCGGCAAAAGCTTGCACGGGTGGGTTTACATCACTAAAATTCCATTCATAAGCGGGCAATTGTCCATCGGGTTTCATGTACCACTCGCGCATGACAAGCTGCAATTGGTTCTTGGCAAAAACAGGATCCACCAAAGCCAGTGAGATACAATGAAAAGCCAGATCCCAGGCCGCATACCAGGGATACTCCCATTTATCCGGCATGGCAATGATATCCTGGTTTTTTAAATGAGTCCAGTCGTGGTTTCTTCCGTGTTTCTTACCTGAATTAACGTGAGTAATGCCATCACTGGAGTTGAGCCATTGCTCCACATCAAAATGATAATACTGTTTACTCCAGAGCAATCCTGCCAGGGCCTGTCGCTTTATCTTGCGCAATTCATCGGGCAGATGAGTAGGTATAACCGCATTGTAAAAATCATCTGCTTCCTCCTTTCGTTGGGAAAATATTTTTTCACAACCCGCGGCAAAGGGTTTATCCGTTTCTTTATTGGTCAGGCGACAATAGATGGTCTTGGTTTCGCCGGCTTTGAGTTTAAGTTGATAAACAGGACTGCACTTGGTGCCTTGTTTTTTCTTGCGCAGCTCATCAACATGAGTCCCGTGGATGATGGCTTCGTGAAAAGCATCCTTGGTAAATGGAGTCGCGGCTTCGCCTTTTACTTTATGCCAGTTGGTTTCATTTTCAGTAAAAAGAAGGTCATCACTCCGCAAAAAATAAAAGTAATAGGTGCCAAGCCTTGGGTGATCCGCCCGCACGGTATTTTTATTCTTGTAAACCATGGAAGGTTTCGCCTCTCCATCCCCATCCGACCAGCGATTGTAAAACCATAGGGTTGGTAAAAGTGTTACAGGCGCGGGCTTCGTATAACGGTTCGTGATCTCAATGCGTATGAATATATCTTGCGGGCCTTGTTTGGCGTAGGTGGTTCGCACATCAAAGTAGGCATCATCATCAAAAACACCTGTATCCAGTATCTCATATTCCGGTTCGTTCTTTCCGCGCAAACGGTTTTCTTCTACTATCTCATCATACGGAAACTCCTGCTGTGGATACTTGTACAGGTATTCCATGTAATAATGGGAAGGAATATTATCGAGGTAGTAATACAATTCCTTGACATCCTCGCCGTGGTTACCTTCATAGTTCCCCAGGCCAAAGAGTCTTTCCTTCAGGATATGGTCTTTGCCATTCCAGAGGGTGATACCAAAACAGAGGTTTTGAAAATAATCAGAGATTCCGGCGATCCCGTCTTCTCCCCAGCGATAGGCCCGGAAATGGGACTGTTCAAAAGGCAGGTAGCCCCAGGCATCGCCATTGGAACTATAATCTTCGCGTACGGTTCCCCATTGTCGCTCACTGATATAGGGGCCCCATTGTTCGAGGGGGATGGGTTTGGTCCTGTTTGAAGCCAGGCGCTGCTGTTCGGCTGTCATGTAGTACGGTAAAATTAGTTCAATTGATGCTTTTTTATCTTATTCTACGCTTCTTTTTCAGGTCATAATTTGAGAATCAGGATTGTGGTAGATTTACCGCAAAGACACTATGACGCGATGGAGCGCCAAGAGTCTTTGCGAAACCTGGCGACATTGCGCCATGGCGGTAAACCCAAACACCTCAATCAACAAACTTTTCAAATGAACCTAAAGCTCATTCTGGTATCCTTCTTACTCTTTTTAGCAGCGCCGACCATTCATGCACAAACGGACCTTCGTAAGCAAGCCGATGCCTTAGTAAAGAAAATGACACTGGAGGAAAAAGTAGGCCAGATGACCCAACTCACCATGGCCGTATTTGCCCAAAATGGCTGGGCCAATCAGGATGGCGCCATCGATCCTGCCGCACTCAAAAAAGCAGTGGTGGATTATAAAGTAGGCTCCCTGTTGAACACGACTGCCCATGCCCTGAGTCGCGAAACCTGGGAAAAGGTACAACGTCAGATTCAGGACGAAGCGATGAAAACACGGTTAAAGATCCCCGTTATTTATGGACTCGATGCCATTCACGGACAAACCTATACCCTTGAGTCTACTCTTTTTCCGCAGAACATTGGTATGGCTGCCACAAGAAATACCGACCTGGTAAAAAAGGCCGCTGAAGTAACCGCCAAAGAATTACGCGCTTCGGGTGTTCGCTGGAATTTTGCCCCTGTACTTGACCTGGGTCGCCAACCACTTTGGTCGCGTTTCCCCGAAACCTATGGTGAGGATGTATGGATCGCCCGTCAAATGGGTGTAGCCGCAGTAACTGGTTTACAAGAAGCAGGATTGAATAATCCCACTGGCGTGGCAGCTTGTCTGAAACACTATCTGGCATATTCCGCGCCACGTACGGGAAAAGACCGCACCCCTTCCTATGTTCCTGAGATCGAATTACGCGAATATTATCTGCCACCCTTCCGCGATGCGGTAAAAGCAGGTGCCGTCAGCGTAATGGTCAACTCCGGAGACATTAATGGTGAACCGGTACATGCCAGCAAATACCTGCTAACCGACGTACTACGAAAAGAATTGGGTTTTGAAGGCGTGATCGTCACCGACTGGGAAGACATTATCCGGCTCCACACCCGTCACCTTGTTGCCTCGACACCCCGCGAAGCCGTGGCGATGGCCATCAATGCAGGTATTGATATGAGCATGGTGCCAGGTGATTATTCATTCCCCGATCTGCTGAAAGAAGCCGTTGAAAAAGGCGAAGTGAAAATGGCACGTATCGATGATGCCGTGCGCCGCATTCTCATTCTGAAAATGCAATTGGGATTGTTTGCGCAACCTTATCCCGAACCCGCTGCCGCCAGTTTATTCGGGTTACCGGAATACCAGGACCTCGCGCTGCAAGCTGCCAGAGAGGCCATGACCTTATTAAAAAATAAAAAAGATATCCTTCCCCTTTCCAAACAAACCAAAGTATTGGTAGCCGGTCCCACCGCACAAAGCATCGCGGCGTTGAATGGTTGCTGGTCCTACGTCTGGCAAGGCAATCAGGAACAATACTACCCGGCCAACAGTAAGACCATTGCCCAGGCTGTCAGCGACAAGATTGGTGCAAAAAATGTAGTGCTGGCTGGTGGACCTGGATTTGACCACCCTGCGAATTATGATATCGAGTTATTAAAATCACAGGCGAAAAACGCCGATGTGATCCTGCTTTGCCTGGGTGAGAATGCCTATGCGGAAAGTCCGGGCAATACCCGCGACCTCGCTCTCCCTGCCAATCAAACAGCCCTGGCCCAGGCAGCCCTGCTGACCGGCAAACCAGTGATCCTCATTTTGGCCGAAGGCCGTCCGCGGTTTATTACCGAGATCGAACCAGGCATGCAAGGTATCCTGTTGACTTATTGGAGTGGACGCAAAAGTGCCGAAGCCATCAGTGATGTATTGTTTGGTGACTATAACCCATCCGGCATTTTGCCATTTAGCTATCCAAAATCCATGGGCGAATTGGTGATGTATGACCGGAAAAGAACCGAAGACGTACGCGAAGTATTCAATGAGAACATGGATTTCTCCGGATATGACCCGCTCTATCCCTTTGGACATGGCCTTAGCTATACCCAATTTTCCTATTCTCCCCTGAAACTCAGTGCCAATAGCTTTACCGGCAACGAAAAATTGACCATTCAGGTAACTGTCACCAATACCGGAAAGCGCGATGGGCATCATGCGGTGGAATTATACAGCCGCGACCATTATGCCAGCATCACCCCCAGTATGCAACGGCTCAGAGGTTTTCAGAAGATCTTCCTAAAAGCCGGAGAAAGCAAGGAACTCAGTTTTACCCTGGACAAAAACGATCTGGCCTTTGTGAACAGTAAACTGCAAACGATTGCGGAGGTTGGTGAATTTGATGTTTGGGTGGGTGCGAGTAAGGCTGTGGTGAGTTATAGATGATTGAGATTCTGAGGAATTAACCGCTAAGGCACTAAGGCGCAAGGGTCGCTATGTCCTGGCGTAGCCTTGTGTCCTGACGCCTTGGCGGTTAACGCTACGCACTTTAAAAACTTTTCCCTAAATTGCACCGGACAAAAAAAAGCCCCCTTGAGAACAAGGCGGCCTCTAACGATTGCTTGCCATATGAAAAAAATGTAGAGTCGGTCTTTGTGTGTTTTCCTTGAATGAGCCTCTATCGATCTTGCTGCTTTACGATTGCTTGCCTCTTTTATCTCATTCGCTGGTACGAAATTAGCATGTGTAGAGAATACACACGAATCAATTTAAGGTTAATTTTATTATGTCAAAGGGAGTAACAGATTGTTAAAACCCTTGCCAGGCCTGCGTTTCAGACAATTTTTTTCATTATGCCCAACCGTTTTTCCGATGCTTTATTTCAGCTAATTCTCTCTTTGGAGAAGGCTGAAAAGAGGCATTTCAAATTATATATCAAGCGAAGTTCATCCAACCAGGACCTTAAGATCGTCAAGCTGTTTGATACACTCGACAAACTGCCTGAATATGATGAAGATGTGATCCTTAAGAAACTCGCTCCCATTACCAAGCCACAGCTCAACAACTTAAAGACCCATCTTTACAAACAGTTGTTAGCCAGTCTCCGCTTATTGAAAACCAATGAGAATATCGATCTGCAGTTATCCGAACATCTGGATAACGCTCGATTACTCTACAATAAAGGATTAAAGATCCAGGCACTCCGTATCCTGGAGAAAGCCAAGGAACTCGCGCGGGTGAATCAGAAATTCAATACCCTGGTTCAGCTTATTTCATTGGAGAAAAAGATCGAAACCCTTCACATCACCCGAAGCACCACGGACAAGACTGAGAAACTGGCCCAGGAAGCGATCGCCATTAGCGAACACGTGGACCGTGTGACCCGGTTATCCAATCTGGCCTTGCTCCTTTATCGCTGGTATGTGATCAATGGCCATGCGCGGAATGTGGAAGATGAAAAAGATATACGCGCTTATTTTAAAGAGAACCTTCCGAAAGACAAGGATGCCATCCAGGGTTTTTATGAAAAACTCTATCTCTACCAATCCTATTGCTGGTATGCATTTATCCGACAGGATTTTTTAATGTACTACCGGTATAGTCAAAAGTGGGTGGACCTTTTCAAAGAAGATCCGCTGATGGTAAAGGTGGAAACAGGCCACTTTATCAAAGGGATGCACAACCTGTTGAATGCGCATTTTGATCTGCGTAATTTCAAAAAATTTGAATCTACACTTAAGGAATTTGAACAATACGCGCGGACACCTGAAGTACTAGAGCATGATAATTTCCGCACACATACCTCTATTTATATCAACAGTGCCAAGCTGAATCTGCACTTGATGAAGGGTACGTTCAAAGATGCCCTATCCCTGATACCAGAGATCGAAGCCAAATTGCAGGAATACTCTTTGTATGTAGACCAGCACCGGATCATGGTCTTTAATTATAAAATTGCCACGCTTTATTTTGGCAGTGGCGATTATGCCCGTTGTATTGACTATCTCCAGGAGATCATCAATAGCAATGCCGACCTGCGGTATGACCTGCAATGCTATGCGCGATTGATGCACATGCTCTCTCACTACGAAATGGGTAACTATGATATCATTGAATCGCTGATCAAATCGGTATTCCGCTTCATGGCCAAGATGAAAAACCTGACCGTGGTGGAAGAAGAGATGTTCCGCTTTATGCGTCATTCGTTCAATGTTACTCCGCAAAAACTCAGACCTGAACTCGAAACCTTCCTCGAAAAGATCAAACACCTGGAGCGTAACCGCTTTGAAACCCGTGCCTTTGCCTACCTGGATATCATTAGCTGGGTGGAGAGTAAGGTGTATGGTAAGCCAATGGCAACGGTGATTTACGAGAAATACCAGAAAAGCAAGAGGTGATTTTACCGCCAAATCGCCAAGGTACACCAAGTCCTGGCGCTTCTTGGCGCTCTGGCACCCTGGCGGTTAAGTCAGTATTCCCGCCCAACATCAACATTCCCCATGTCTGAAATCATAGAATTTCTCCCTTCCCACCCCCTACCTTACCAGGTGAAAAATATTCTTTCACCTAAAAACAGGCCTGATGAAAAAATTAATCTGCCTGCTTCTGCCATTCTGGGCAGTAGCCGTATCGGGTCAAGGCTGGACAAAGCAATACGATCATGTAGACGACTTTCACAACGGACTCGCTCTCGTAGAAAAAGATGGTAAACACGGGTTTGTCAATGAAAGCGGTAAACTGATCATTCCCATTCAGTTCGAAGAAAGCCTCGGGTTTTCAGAAGGATTAGCGGCCGTACGTAAGAACAACCGCTGGGGATATATTGACACCCTGGGAACGGAGATCGTTCCTTATACCTATCAGGAAGTATTCTCCTTTAAGGAAGGCCGTGCGGTAGTAGCCAAAAATGATAAGTTTGGTTTTATTGACAGGGCTGGTAAACAGATCGTGCCCCCTTCATTTAGTTATGCGGAAAATTTCAGTGAAGACCTGGCCGCCGTTAGTAATGAGAAAGGGGTATGGGGTTATATCAATTGTGATGGTAAAGTAGTGATCCCATTCCAGTACAACTATGCCAAATCCTTTGAAGGAGGGGAAGCCAAAGTGATGAAAGGAGGCAAATGGGTATTTATTGACAAACACAACAAAGTGCTCCGCGAAGAGTAACCGATAATTGATCCCTTACTCTTTCATGGTTCGCTCCATGCTTTTGCCCACAAAATAACCAACAATGGCGCCAGCGATGGCGCAAAGGACAAGTACAATCCAATTTGAACCGGCGGCCATCCATCCGATCAGCACGGCAAAGAGCCCGATCATAACTGACCAGATGAGGTGACCGCTGGCTTTTTGTTTGGGGCCTGTGCTAAGCGCGTTTTGTGGATGATGTGGGTGGTGGCCTTTGCGCTTTTTGGAATTGGGCATGTTAATAGGATTTTTTCAAATGTAAGGAATTGAAATTGGATAGGTGATGACAGCAATTAGGCGTTGGCATAACCGCAAGGACACAAGGTTGCGCCAAGTCTTTGCGCTCTTTGCTGTGCGAGACCTCTGGTCTCGCACTTCCAGAAAGCCGCCTCTGGCGGCGGTTATAGATTATTAATAAAAAGAAAAGGTTGTTATTCGAGTCGCCAGAGGCGACATTCTACAGGTGCGAGACCAGAGGTCTCGCACAGCAAGCCTCCGCCATTCGCCAATCAAAATCCAACATCTACCCTCCAACATCCAACATCCGCTCTCCCCCCTACATATTCCTCCTATACTGCCCCCCCACTTCATACAACGCATGCGTGATCTGCCCCAGCGAACAGAACTTCACTGTTTCCATCAATTCTTCAAACAGGTTGCCATTGTTGATGGCCACCATCCGCAACCGGTCAAGCATGGCCGCGGCATGGCTTTCGTTGCGTTTTTGAAAGGCTTTCAGGTTCTCGATCTGTTGTTCTTTTTCTTCGGTGGTACTGCGTATAACCTCACCAGGTAAGGTGGTCGGGCTGCCTTGTTTATTTAAAAATGTGTTTACACCAATGATCGGTAATTCGCCGGTATGTTTCAGGTGTTCATAATGCAGGCTTTCTTCCTGTATCTTATTACGCTGATACATTCTCTCCATGGCACCCAACACGCCGCCTCTTTCTGTCAACCGGTCAAACTCAGCCATCACGGCTTCTTCCACCAGATCGGTCAATTCCTCAATGAGAAAAGATCCCTGGTTGGGGTTTTCGTTTTTGGCCGTGCCCAATTCCCTGTTGATGATCAGTTGTATCGCCATGGCCCGACGTACACTTTCTTCCGTGGGGGTAGTGATCGCCTCGTCGTAGGCATTGGTATGAAGTGAATTGCAATTATCATAGATCGCATACAAGGCCTGTAGCGTGGTACGAATATCATTGAAGTCGATCTCTTGTGCGTGGAGGCTGCGCCCCGATGTTTGAATATGGTATTTCAACATCTGGCTACGCTTGTTCGCCTTGTATTTGTAGCGCATGGCCTTGGCCCAGATACGACGTGCCACCCGTCCGATCACACTGTACTCCGGATCCATACCATTGCTAAAGAAGAAAGAGAGGTTGGGGGCAAAATCATCAATGCTCATCCCGCGACTGAGATAATACTCCACATAGGTAAATCCATTGGCCAGTGTAAAAGCCAACTGCGTAACAGGATTGGCACCAGCTTCGGCAATATGGTATCCGCTGATGCTGACACTATAAAAATTCCTTACCTGTTGCTGGATAAAGTACTCTTGTACATCCCCCATTAATTTCAGGGCAAATTCGGTGGAGAAGATACAGGTGTTCTGTGCCTGGTCTTCTTTCAAAATGTCAGCCTGAACCGTTCCCCGCACTTGCTGCAGGGCCCTTTTTTTACATTCCGCATATACATCGGCAGGTAACACCTCATCACCACTTAATCCCAATAGTTTTATCCCAAGTCCGTCATGTCCGTCCGGCAATCGGCCTGGCGAACCAGGGTTATAATAAACAGGACGGGGAAGTTTTTTAAATTTTGCCTCACTGATCCGCTTGACCTCATCCCACTGTTCATTATCCGTGATCCATTTCTCACATTGCTGATCAATGGCCGCGTTCATAAAGAAAGCGAGAATAACCGGTGCCGGACCGTTGATGGTCATGGACACCGATGTACGCGGATCACAAAGATCAAATCCGCTGTAGAGTTTTTTAGCATCATCCACAGTGGCTACACTGACACCGCTGTTGCCCACTTTTCCATAGATATCCGGGCGATGATCGGGGTCTTCACCATAAAGGGTTACACTGTCAAAGGCCGTGGAGAGCCTTTTAGCCGGCTGGCCAAGGGAAACATAGTGAAAGCGTTTATTCGTTCTTTCGGGACCACCTTCCCCGGCAAACATGCGGGTAGGGTCTTCGCCTTCGCGCTTGAGTGGAAATACACCGGCTGTAAAAGGGAAATGCCCGGGTGCATTCTCTTGCGCTTGCCACCGAAGGATATCGCCCCAGTCCTTGAATTTGGGAAGGATCACTTTTCGAATCGTGGTACCACTTAAGGTCTTTACCGTCATGGGAAGCCGGATCACCTTGTCGCGTACCGGATATTCATACACATCTTTCTCATATTCCTTCAACTTCTCCGGCCAATGGTTCAATAAGGAACGACTGATGGCACTCAATTGCTCCCGGAAATGTTGGATTTGTGTCTCCAAGGCAGCCATCGCTTCTGTGCTGGCTGTTTTTTCATTTTGGTTTAAAATGGACAAAACCCCTTCGAGTTGATACAATTTGGTAGCAATGGCACACTGTTCCATTACTTCCTGGTTATAATCCCGGATTGACCCGGTGATCTCGCTGAGATATCGAACCCTTGAGGAAGGGATGATGGATTGGGAAACCTGTGCTGTTGAAGGAATAGAGAAACTGCCATAGCTTGCCCCTGTTTTCTTTTCAATGGCTTCCAGGAGCATGGCAAAAAGCCTGTTTACGCCTTCATCATTGAATTTACTGGCCATTGTCCCTATGACGGGCAACTGGTCATCACTGGCATAAAAGAGTTTGTGGTTGCGCTTGTATTGTTTGCGTACATCGGCCAGGGCATCCTGGGCACCTGCTTTGTCAAATTTGTTGATGGCCACCAGGTCCGCGTAATCAAGCATATTGATCTTCTCCAATTGTGTCGCGGCTCCATATTCAGGGGTCATCACATAGAGGGAAACATCACAATAGTCGAGTATACTGGCGTCGCTTTGTCCTACCCCGGCACTTTCAAGAACGATGAGGTCATACCCTGCCTGACGGCAAATATCAATGGCTTCGCGCACGTGTCCGCTCAGGGCCTTATCGCTTTCGCGGGTGGCCAGACTACGCATATAGGCGCGGGGGTGTGAGATCGCATTCATCCGGATCCGATCACCTAACAATGCACCACCGGTTTTCTTTTTGGTGGGATCCACCGAGATAACGGCAATGGTCTTATCGGAAAAGCTGGTTAAAAAACGCCGCACAATTTCATCCGTGACAGAGGATTTACCCGCCCCACCGGTGCCAGTGATGCCAAGGACGGGAATGGTGGAGTGTGAGTCGTGAGACGTGAGTCGTGAGTCGTGAGACGTGAGTCGTGAGTCGTGAGACGTGAGTCGTGAGTTGTCCCCACTCACGTCTGACGACTCACGACTCACGTTTTCATTCTCAGCCAATGTTATCTCCCTCGCTATCTTCCTGATATCTTTTACTTCCCCCAACGTTCCATTCTTATGAAGATTGATCTGTCCATTCAACCTTGCATCGCATTGTCGTATCACATCTTCAATCATGCCTTCCAATCCCATTTTGCGGCCATCATCCGGCGAATAGATACGCGTAATGCCATATCGGTGTAGCTCATCTACTTCCTGCGGAAGAATGGTACCACCGCCGCCACCAAATATTTTGATATGCCCGCAGCCATTTTCTTCCAACAGGTCCTTCATGTATTTGAAAAACTCCACATGCCCACCCTGGTACGACGTGATAGCGATACCTTGTACATCCTCCTCGATCGCCGCCTCCACGATCTCTTTTACACTCCGGTTATGCCCCAGGTGAATGATCTCCGCTCCCATGCTTTGCATGATCCGTCGCATGATGTTGATGGCCGCATCATGACCGTCGAAAAGACTGGCGGCCGTAATGATCCTCACTTTATTGACAGGCGTATAGTTCATATGGGCAAAATTAGAGGAAAATACGAATGGGTGTTAGCTTTGAGGCAGGGATTGTGAATGGTGAATAGTGAGTAGTGAATGGGTAAAGAGGTTTAAGTTTTAGTCTATGTTTAACCTATTCACCATTCACTATTCACCATTCACTATTCACCACGTTCCGCCTGAGGATGCTACATTTGCACCATGCAAACCCTTATCACCTGCATTCACACCCTTTACAAAAACTGGAAGGGGGAAGATCCGGCTTCCATTGACCTCTTGCCTCAATCGGGAAGTGACCGACGGTATTTCCGGGTAGAAGGCAGCCGGGGTGATCGGTATATCGGTACATATGGAGATAATATCCGGGAAAATGAGACCTTTCTTTACTTTTCCAGGCATTTTTATGAAAAAGGGCTTTCTGTACCGGCGATTCATGTCGTTTCCGATGATAAAAAATGTTACCTGCAGCAGGATTTTGGCGATCTCTCCCTCCTGAACCTGCTGGAATCAAAGGGGTATGAAAAAGAGGTCTACGACTGGTTTCGGAAAAGCCTGGAAGAACTGGCCCGGCTTCAGGTGACCGGGGATAAAGGACTCGATTATGAACAATGTCTGACGAATAAAGAATTTGGCAAACAAGCCATCATGGCCGACCTGCTGTATTTTAAGTATTACTTCCTGGATGCTTTACGCAAACCTTATGACAAACAAAAATTGATCGATGATTTTGAGGCCCTGGCCAACTATCTGACCCATACCGAATACAAATTTTTTATGTTCCGCGATTTCCAAAGCCGGAATATCATGCTGGATGGCGACAGGATCGGTTTCATCGACTTTCAGGGAGGCATGAAGGGTGCCCCACAATATGATGTAGCCAGTATGCTTTGGCAGGCGCGGGCCAATCTGCCGGATGAATGGAAAAGCCAATTGCTCGAGGATTATATGGATGCCTTTGAAAAGTTGATCCCTTCCACCCTTGACCGTACCATCTTCCGCAGCCAATATAATGGATATGTATTGATCCGGCTTCTGCAAGTGTTGGGGGCCTATGGGTTCAGAGGCCTGTTTGAACGCAAGGCTCACTTCCTGACGAGCATACCGCTGGCACTCCAAAATCTGTCCTGGTTCATTCAAAACCAACCCATCGGCATCGGTGTTCCGGAGTTTAGAAGAGTATTGAATATTTGTGTGGAAGAAGAGATCATTGCGCGTTTTACCCCCCTACAGGCAACGGAAAACACTCCGCTGATCGTCCGTATCAATAGTTTCTCGTATAAAAAAGGGCTTCCGGCCGATGAATCCGGAAACGGAGGGGGATATGTATTTGATTGCCGGGGAATTTTAAACCCCGGACGAAAAGAGGAGTTCAAGGTGCAGACCGGCCGGGATAAATCAGTAAAGGACTATCTGGAACAACAGACACGAATGCCGGAGTTTTTGAATAGTGTTTTTGATATCGTGGATATCACGGTGGAAGATTATATCCAGCGCGGCTTCGCCGATTTGCAGATCAGCTTTGGATGCACCGGTGGTCAGCACCGGAGTGTGTATGCGGCGGATGCATTGGCGAGGCATCTTCGAAATAAATTTAAGGTGCGGATTGAGCTAACCCACCGGGAACAAAATATCCACGAAAAAAAATAAGCCTTACCGCAAAGACGCTAAGACGCAATGAAAAGCAATGAATATCCTCGCGCTACTTCGCGCCTTTGCGACCTGGCGGTAAACTAAAAACTATGCACGCCATGATCTTTGCCGCCGGGCTCGGCACACGTTTCAAGCCCTGGACCGACCACCACCCCAAGGCACTCGCCCTGGTGAATGGTCAGTCCCTGCTGCAAAGAAATATATCCTATCTCAGGCAATACGGTATTCAACAAGTGATCGTCAATGTCCATCATTTTTCGCAACAGGTCATTGACACCGTTAAGGAAAATAAGGGCTGGGGCAGCGAGGTTATTATTAGCGATGAATCAGATAAACTATTAGAAACGGGTGGAGGCCTCCAAAAGGCACAACCCCTTTTTCACGAAGGGCAACCCTTTCTTACCTGCAATGCTGATTTTCTCACCGATCTCGATATTCATCAATTGATCCGTTTTCATCAGGAAAAAAAGGCATTGATCAGTTTTGGGGTCACTTCGCGAAAAAGTTCACGTAACTTATTGTTTGACGAAACGGGCCGGCTTCGGGGTTGGGAAAATACCCAGACCGGAGAAACACGTCCGGCAAAATTGCCCATACCCCGAAAGGAATTAAAAGGTCTTGCCTATAGCTGTGTGGTGGTGTTTGAATATGATGTCTTTAAGCTAATGAAAGAAAAGGGGTTTGAAGGAAAATTTTCCCTGATTGATGTGTACCTGGCGCTGGCAGAAGAGCATGTGATCATGGGGTATGACCATACCGGCGACCGGCTGGTGGATGTGGGCAAACCCGAAAGCGTAGCGGTGGCAGAAGCAATGTTTCCTTAAAATTGATGAACGGAGTAATGATTATTATTGAATTAATTTAACTTAGTCCCCTTTGTCTTAACCGCCAAGGCACGACGACGCAAGGTTGCGCAAGGAATACATCATGGCGTAGCGTCTTGGCGGTCACCCAACTTCAAACCAGAAAATGAAAAAACTTAGTCTTGCACTTTTCTCCATCGCTTTGTCGATGTGCTTGTTTGCCCAGGAATCGAAATACGATCACCGCGCCGCCTTTAACCCTCAGTTCTACCCCTACCCTGGCAACGACTACCGCTCGGCCTCCGGCGAACCCGGTCCCAAGTACTGGCAAAACAAAGCGGACTACTCCATTCAATGTACACTGAGTCCCGAAACACATGCTGTTTCCGGTGAAATAAGCATCACCTATACCAATAACAGTCCCGACAACCTTTCTTTCCTCTGGTTGCAGATGGACCAGAATATCTATCGTTCCGATTCACGTGGGTCTGCAACCACTACCCAATCGGGTGGACGTTGGGCCAATGCGGAATTCACCGAAGGATACCAGATCAAAGACATCAAAGTAAAAGGAGGAGCTGAATCCTATGTACCAGAGAAAGTAGTGGCCGATACACGGATGCAGGTTTGGTTAAAAAACAAATTGGCCACCGGCCAGCAGGTTACCCTTCATATCCAATACCAATTCACCATTCCTGAATATGGCACCGATCGGATGGGACGGGTCAACACCAAAAATGGCTGGGTATATGAAGTAGCCCAATGGTTCCCCCGTCTCTGCGTGTATGATGATATCCAGGGATGGAATACCCTGCCCTATATCGGACAAGGAGAGTTTTATCTCGAATACGGCAATATTGATTTTAGCATTACCGCGCCTTCCGATCTGATCGTGGTGGGATCCGGTGAATTGACCAACCCACAGGAATGTCTGACCAGCGAACAATGGTCGCGCTGGCAGGAAGCATCGAAATCGGATAAAACAGTTACACTGCGTAGCGAAAAAGAAGTAAAGGATAAAAAATCACGTCCGGCGCAACCCACCTGCACCTGGAAATACAAGATCCAAAATACCCGCGATGTGGCCTGGGCTGCTTCCAAAGCATTTGTTTGGGATGCCTCCAGGATCAACCTCCCCAGCGGACAGCCCTGTTTAGCCATGAGTGTATATCCTGCTGAAAGCATCAAGAAAGATGGCTGGCAGCGCTCCACTGAATTTGTCAAAGGAAGCATTGAACACTATTCCAATAAATGGTTTGAATATCCTTATCCCATGGCGGTGAATGTTGCCGGTATCGTGGGCGGTATGGAATATCCCGGTATCGTATTCTGTTCCTATCGGGCAGTAGCCGGTGGCTTATGGGGTGTTACCGATCATGAATTCGGACATACCTGGTTCCCCATGATCGTTGGTAGCAATGAAAGAAAATACGCCTGGATGGATGAAGGCTTTAATACCTTTATCAATGGATTTTCCGGCGAAGCCTTTAATAATGGTGAATATGCAGAAGGGGGTGGTTTAGACGACAATATGATCAAGTTCATCTTTAATGAAAAAATGGACCCGCTGTACACGACCCCTGATGTAATCAACCAAGGCAACCTGGGCATAGCTGCCTATTACAAACCCTCCAT
This sequence comes from Chitinophagaceae bacterium, assembly GCA_041752235.1. Taxonomy (GTDB): domain Bacteria; phylum Bacteroidota; class Bacteroidia; order Chitinophagales; family Chitinophagaceae; genus SpSt-398. Next base: position 17,307 of record JBGSHM010000032.1, on the reverse strand, counting down.
CATGCTCAATGCCCTGCGGGATGCTGTAATAGGACCCGAGCGGTTTGACATGGCATTTAAAGAATACATCCGTCGCTGGGCCTTTAAACACCCAACCCCGTATGATTTCTTCCATACCATGGAGAATGTTTCCGGTGAAGACCTCGGATGGTTCTGGAGAGCCTGGGTACTTAATAACTGGAAACTCGATATCGGTTTAAAGGATATCAAATATGCCCGGAATGATACAGCGAAAGGTGCCAGCATCACCATTGAAAACCTTGACCAGATGGCCATGCCGGTGACGGTATTGGTAAAAGAAGAAAATGGGAAAGAGCATACCCTGAACCTGCCAGTAGAGATCTGGCAGCGGGGAAATAAATATTTATTTACGGTAAAATCAACTTCACGCATCACCGAAGTGATCATTGATCCAAAGAATTTATTACCGGATGTGAATAGGAAGAATAATGTGATGGGGGAGAGGGGATTTTAGTTGTGAATGATGGGACGTGAGACGTGAATAGTGAATAGTGAATTGACTATTCACTATTCACTATTCACTATTCACCTCTCACCTCTCACGCTTCTCGCCCCTCTTCCTGCTTTCCACGAAAGTACCACCGGCACTTATCCCTGAATTTCGCGCGTTCTTCCTCACTCATGCCAGCCATTTTTTCGCGCCAGTGTTTTCTCATCTGATGTTTGGCACCCCAGCCGGGACCGCCCCGAAAACCGCCAAAGAGTATTTTAGACAGCACCAATAATCCAGCCGCCTGCCAAAAACTGATCACTTTTACCCCCACCAACGCGGGCAAAGTAGCATTCCACAACAACATCACGATCCAGCTAAAGAGCATTATCCCTGCTGCAGCCAGCAGGATAAAGAATGGGATCTTACGCATCCAATATTTTTTCATGTTCACTGTTTTTAATTTTTTGTAATAATATCTTCATACACTTGTTGCAAACGCTTGCGCAAATGCAATACCGCATATCGTTTACGGGATAAAAGGGTGTTGATCTTTTCTCCGGTTTGATCAGCAATTTCCTGGAAAGACAGATCATCAATCTCATGCATCCAGAATACACTACGTTGTTCCTCGGGTAATTCGGCCAGGGCTTCTTCCAGGGTTTGCCAGAAAACACCTTTGAGTACTTCCATTTCGGGGTCACCCGATTCATCGGCCAATAAGGTCCTGAACTCTTCGTTGATAAAATCCCCATCCTCATCTACCGGCGAGAGGTCATCCAACAAAACGGGTTTCTTTTTACGGTAGGTATCGGTGATCCGGTTCCGGGCAACGGTGAACAGCCAACTGCCGGCGTTCTCGATGGTGGCGAGATCCACCACGCTGGTCAGTTGATACCACACATCCTGCAGGATGTCCTCCGCATCTTCCTCTGTGCGGACACGCTTCCGGATAAAGGAACGGAGCCCTTTCCCAAACCGGTTGACGATATCGCCCAGACTTTATCGCCGCTGTTCATTCATGGCCCTTTGTATTTCCAAAGACTGCGTCATAAATGGATAGACGCCGGTGGAGAAATAATATTTTAACACAGGGTTTTACCGCAAAGTCACCAAGGTGCCAGGTTCGCTATGGCGTTACTTGGCGTCATTGCGTCTTGGCGGTTAATCAACCTATTAACCCCATCATTTCCAACACCTTCCGCTCCCCTTTTTCCCACTTGATCAACCGAATTTCCCCGCCCGCGATCTCGATTCCCGTGATATCCCCATCCACAAAACAACAACACCCGCTATTAAAATAATTGGGGGCCATTTGCATAAAATCCACCGAAAGTGACTTGTATTCGCGTTGGCGGCGAATGATTTCTTCTTTTATCGACCTGGCCTTTTCTTCCAGCTTATCCCTTTCGGCGAAGATCAAATCCCGGTGCAACCTTTCCAGGTGGGTTAGCGAGGCAAAAACGGGTTGATGGGTATGCCCGGTGATCAGCCAAAGGTCCTGCTGCGCGGCACTCCATTCATACATGATGCGGTTATGGGTTGTCTTAATCTGAATATCGTAAGCCGGTGTATTGGGATTGATCCGTAAATAAGCTTGTAAGGGCGCCCAGATATTGGCCACAAAGAACTTGCTGAACCAGTTACCATCACTTGAGCGATCCCCCTGATGGCCATGAGTAAGGAAAAGATCAAAATGGCCTTGTGATTTATTAAAGCGAAGGATTACGCCCTCGTATATGGCGACTTCCTGTTCATAGATCTTTTTCAACTGCCAACTGGCAAAAGGATCATTGGCCCAATACAGGTCATGGTTTCCAAAAACTTTGAAAAAAGCCTGGCGTTGAATAAACGGCTTCTCTGCTTCAAAACTGACTGTATTGTGCTTTTTGACCTGAAGAAGGGTATTCTCCCAAAGTTCTTCTGAATCACCCAGGGATATATAGGTATAGCCTTCGCGATTGTAATGATCAAGGGCTGTGAGGTAATTGGGTTCTGCTTCGCGAAAATCATCGGCCCAGTTCTTGGCCCCACGGTGATGATCGGAGAAAATAATAAAGCGGTCAATCGAAGGATCGATATTCAACAAAATACCTTTTTTCCGGTCTTTGCCGGAAAGGATCGCTTCTTTTAATAAGGTCAGAGCCGAAAATATACGCGGCTGGTCGGGTTTGGAGGCAAAGCGCGATGCTGCCCAAAGGACAGGTTTAAGCAGGATTATTTGTAAAAGGCGGCGCATGTCAGGAGCGGACCGCGATCATGCTGATCTCCACATTGACAAATTTGGGAAGTGCAGATACCTGAACGGTCTCACGTGCCGGGGAATAATCGGTGAAATACTGCCCGTAAACGGCATTGATCTCGGCAAAACGGTGCATATCGGTGATAAAGATGGTCGTCTTAACCACCTGATCAAACCCAAACCCCGCTGCTTGAAGTACAGCTTCCAGGTTTTTCATCACTTGTTGCGTTTCCTCCTGAATATCCTTGTTTCTGAGTTCGCCTGTAGCCGGGTCGATACAAACCTGGCCGGAGATATATAAGGTGTCGCCCGCCAGAATGGCCTGGTTATAAGGACCTATCGGGGCGGGTGCGTTGTCTGTTTTAATAATGGTTGCCATGATGTTGAATATCCCACGAATTTAGGTTTATGCCCTTTCTTTGCAAAAAAAACGCCATGCACCTGGCCATCAGAGCCGATAAGAAACAGCGGGCTTCGATCGAAGCAATGGGAGTGGCCCCGGATTGCTCCATCTCATGGATCTCCGAGGATTCCACGCCCATTGAATGGCCGGAGGCGGATGGGTATATTGACCTGTTATTTGAAGAGGAGCCAATGGGTATTCGATCTTTATTGAACAGATCAACACCAATCATCGTGAGTGCAGTTAGCGCCCAGACAAGTGAAATCGGTGAAGGCGTGGTACGCATCAATGGTTGGTCAGGCTTTTTGGATAAACCCCTCTGGGAAGCAGCGGGTGAAGAAAAATACCGGAAAGATGCAGAAACACTTGCTTCGGGTATTCAACATCAATTGGTCTGGTGTCCCGACGAACCAGGTTTGGTTTCAGCCAGGGTGATCGTTCAAATCATCAATGAAGCATATCTGGCCCTGGAAGAAGGCGTATCCACCCGGGATGAAATAGATATCGCCATGCAAACCGGCACCAATTATCCGCAGGGACCTTTTGCCTGGGCAGATAGCATTGGAAAGAAAAAACTAACCCGTCTACTTGAAAGACTAAACAACGTAAATAACAGATACCTCATTGCACCCCTGTTGATCAAGGAGGCGAAACATGAATAACCAACCTTATATACTGGCAATCGATACAGCACAGGAAACAGCATCGGTTTGTATTGCTAAGGATAAACACTTAGTGGCAATTCGTACCAATAACAACCAGAAGGACCATGCTATATGGATACACAATGCCCTCGAAGAGATAAGAAAAGAAGCGGGAATAGCATGGAATGAACTGGATGCAGTGGCTATTAGTAACGGTCCGGGCTCCTATACCGGCCTAAGGGTAGGTCTTTCAACAGCTAAGGGTTTGTGTTATATACTTGATAAACCGCTTATCACAATCAGTACCCTGGAGATGATGGCTTGGGGAATGAAGGAAATAGCCACTGATCTTATATGTCCGCTTATTGATGCACGACGAATGGAAGTGTATTATGCTGTGTATGATAAAGCGCTTTCAATAATAGAAGAACCTTCCGCAAAAATTTTGCAGCAAAAAAGTTTCGACAATTATATACATGATCGTCAAATTGTTTTTGCCGGATCAGGGAGTTTTAAACTGAAAGAACTTATCTCAAGTCACGGAAATGCCACATTTGTCAATTTATTGATTGATTGTTCCTTACTCATTTTACCTTCGCTTGACAAATATGTAAAACAGCAATTTGCAGACCTGGCATATGTTGAACCAATGTATGTGAAAGAATTTTTTTCGACTTCAAAGAGACCGCTCATATAAAATTCATACGTTTTAACATTTTGCTATATAAGGTTAATAAAGTGCAATCTAAATTTGCCTGTTTCTTGAAAGGAACCAAGATATCCAATTTAGTATGAGTACGTACGCATTAACATTGAATCAAAAGACATCCGAAGGGGAAGCGATCACCATTGATTTGCTGAACCTGAAGAAGGTGGCTTTGGTTCTCCGGGCATTGAACCATAAGCTTAGGCAACAGATTGTAAAGTTGATCGATGAGAGTGAGCGGATAACGGTTACTGAGATCTACACCCATTTACGCATCGAGCAGTCGGTCGCCTCCCAGCACCTGGCCATTCTCCGAAAGGCCGGAATCGTGGATACCTCTCGGAATGGGAAATATATCTTCTATTCCATCAACGCCAACCGGATTCAGGAACTGAACCAGTTCGTGAACCAACTCCTGGGATAATTTCCCAAAGAAAAGTTAACGACCTCTTTTTTTAACCACTTGTCAAGGGATTTAAGCCCTTTGGATAAATCATTGCCCCCCTATTTCCCCTCGCAATTATCTTTATTACGAAACTTTTAGTACATGTAACATTTGACCGTCTAAAACAGTCTTACCTGTACGTTTCGGCGTAAACCAACCCAACACATGAAGAAGCAAATTTTTTTACCACTGATCGGGCTTATGCTTTCTCTGGGAAGCTCCGCGCAAACGGGACCTGCTACTGCCAACCCCCCTGCGCCTTCCTCCGGGACTGCGAGCGCCCGTGAACTACAGGCAAAACGAATCGCCTTACCCGTCAAAATTGATGGCGTCCTGGACGAACCGGCCTGGAAAGAAGCCTCCCCCGCATTTGATTATACTGAATTCCGTCCCAAGATCGGAGGCAAGGAAAACTATGAAACCCGCACCGAAGCCTTTCTCATGTACGATGATGATGGTTTCTATTTTGGTGGTTTCTGTTATGAAAGGACCAAGGACAGCATCGCGCGCGAGTTGACCGGACGGGATGGGTTTGGCACCAATGACTATGTAGGTATTATCATCGATACGTATAAAGACCGACTCAATGGTTTTGAATACTTTGTTACTCCCCTGAATGAACAATGGGATGCAAAAATGTCGCCCATCAACAGCGACAACGGTGGAGAAGATTTCAGTTGGAATGCTGTTTGGGAAAGCGGTACCAGGATACATGACAATGGCTGGAGCTTTGAGGTCTTTATCCCCTATGCCGCCATCCGCTTTGGAAAAAAAGAAGTACAGGATTGGGGGTTCAATATCACCCGTCGCCGGCGGAAGACAGAACAACAAGTAACCTGGAACCCGATCGACCCGACCAAAAACGGTTTTCTTACCCAGGAAGGTTTTTGGACCGGTATCACCAATATCAAACCACCCCTGCGTTTGCAGTTCTCGCCCTATTTTTCGGTTTATGCCAATCATTTTCCCGCCAACCAACAAGGGCAAAAGAACTGGACAAGTAAAATAAACGGGGGTATGGACCTTAAATACGGAATCAACCAGGCTTTTACGCTGGATGCCACGCTGATCCCCGATTTTGGACAGGTACAAAGTGATAACCAGGTGCTGAACCTGACTCCCTTTGAAGTACAATTCAACGAATACCGGCCCTTTTTTACAGAAGGCACCGAACTCTTTGGTAAAGGGAACCTTTTCTATTCCCGGCGTATCGGTGGGCGACCACTCCATGCGGATGACCTTTGGCAACACCTGAGCCCCACCGAACAGGTCATCAATAACCCTTCTGAATCCAAACTTATCAATGCGACCAAAATATCCGGTCGTACCCAAAAAGGATTGGGCGTTGGTTTTCTCAATGCGATCACAAAGGCCCAATACGCCACCATCGAAGATGTGAATACAAAAGAAAGAAGAGAGATACAAACTGATCCGCTGACCAACTTCAATCTCTTTGTGCTTGATCAAACGATGAAGAACAACTCCAGCGTTTCCTTTATCAATACCAATGTGATGCGGAGCGGAAAGGACTATGACGCGAATGTAAGTGCGGCCCTGTTTGATTTCAACGATAAAAAGAATACCTGGAACGTAGGTGGCAAATTATCCTTAAGCCAGTTGGCCGGCTACAGTGCCCCCGGTAAAGTAGATGCCGGATATAGCCAGAACCTCTATTTTGGAAAAACCAGCGGACGCTTCAATTTCCAGTTAAACCAAAGCTTTACCGACACCAAATATACCAGCAATGACCTGGGGTATTTTACCAACAATAACTTCCTCGATCATTATGGATATGTGAGCTATCGCTGGATCGAACCCAAAGGATTTTACAACCGCATCAACATCAATTTTAATTTCTACATGAGCCATTTGTTTGAGAAAATAGGCCAGATCGATAAAAAATATCAGCGGTTAAACCTGAACTTCAATACCAGTATTCAAACAAAGTCGCTGCACTGGTTTGGTACCTATATCGGTTACAACCCAAAACAATATGACTTTTATGAACCCCGTGTAGCCGGTGCTGTTTTCCGCCGCGGATCGAGCCTGGGTATCGGTACCTGGTTAGAGTCGAACTCCGCAAAAAAATATTATGTAGAAATGGAGGCGTTTACGCGTACTTATTTTGATTTCTATAAACTCTTTGCCATCGACTTTGGTTTTGAGCAGAATTATCGCTTCAACAGCAAATTCTCGATCGCGCATGAGATCAATCTGGAACCTCGTTACAATGGGGTTGGATTTACCGCTATTGATTATGCCACGGACGATATCATCTTTGCCCGTCGCCGGGTGAATACGATTGAAAGTGTATTGGGTTTTAAATACAGTTTTACCAATCGCATGGGACTTACTTTCCGTGCAAGACATTACTTTAGCTCGGTGGAAAACCAGGAGTATTTTACCCTGCAAAACCTGACCGGAGAATTGGTGAAGAATACCACATTCACCGAGGACCGGAACCAGAATGCTAATTTCTTCAATATTGACATGGTGTACACCTGGCAGTTTGCGCCCGGCTCATTCCTGAATATTGTGTGGAAGGATGCGGCGTTTAATTATACCAATCTGGTAGAGCGGAATTACTTCAAGAACCTGGGCAGAACGATTGAAACCGACCAGAATAATAATATCTCGTTGAAAGTGATTTACTTTTTGGATTATTTGAGTTTGAAGAAGAAAAAGAAGGTAGGATAACCGCTGAGAACATGAGAACGCAGAGTTACGCAGAGAACGTTTTTAGCTATTGGCGATTCTTTGCGCCATAGCGCCTTAGCGGTAAAATTACTTTTCTATAAAAATTCTCTGCGTAACTCTGCGTTCTCATGTTCTCTGCGGTGAAATAACATCCCCTTCCTTCCATCTCCGATGGCTCCACAACCACATCTCCGGGTTTTGGCGAATGAATTGCTCCAGGAATACCGCGTACTGTCTCGTCATTTCCCCTTCGGGTAACTGGGCGGGGTTCTCGGGTCCCAGCTCAAAAATCATTTCATAATATCCTCTTCTTACCTGGATAAATTTGCAAAAGATGATCGGGATATTCTCCTTACGCGCTGCATTCTCCGGGCCTTTGACAAAAGCGGTATTGCGGTTAAGAAAAGGGATCCAGAATACATTGGTGGTATCCGCAGGCCGCTGATCCGCACCGAGGATGATCAGGTATTGAGAATCCTTATGCGGTGCAATGGCCTGGCGCATTTCAGTAGCAGGTAATAAAAATGCACCCGTGCGCGAGCGTACAAACCGGATCAATCGCTCAAAGATCCCGCTGCTGAGTTTGAGATAAACGATCAGCACTTTAAACCGGGCATCCATAGGGATACGGACCAGCGCCATCTCCCAGTTGAAATTATGGCCAACCAATAACTGGGCCTTACGTCCTGTGGCATGTACCTGATGGACCAGGGAAAAATCAGCCTTGAAATGTTTTTCCAAAAAAGCCCTGGAACAGGACAGGAGCTTGATAGTCTCAATAAAGTTATCGGTGAAATTTCGGTAGAATTTTTTCGCAATGGCGACCCGCTCGGCTTCTGTTTTCTCTGGAAATGCCTGGGCCAGGTTCTTCATCACCACCTCTTTTCGGTAGCCCACCCCATAATAAAGAATCAAATAGGCGAGATCAGAAATACGGTGAAGCACCGCAAAGGGCAATAGACTGAAGGGATATAAAAGACCGTAAACCAAGTAATACATAGAGACAAAGATACAATCCCCTTGCGCTTCATCGTGTCCTCGCGTCTTCGCGGTAAAATTAACCGCAAGGGCGCAAAGGCACTAGGGCCCGCAAAATCGTGCCTACAAAACGATATTCTGTACCAACTCGCTCTTGCCCGGATAATCCGTATTGTAATGCAGCCCACGGCTTTCTTTTCGGAAACCGGCGCCTTTAACAATGAGATAGCCTACCGTGATCATATTCCGTAGCTCGAGCATTTGCGGCGATACGATGGAGGAGCGGTAGAGTTCTTCTGTCTCTTCCCAAAGCAGGTCGAGGCGACGGCTAGCTCTTTGCAAACGCACATCATTGCGTACGATACCCACATAGTCACTCATGAGCAATTGAAGCTCTTTCAGGCTTTGGGTGATCAGGATCATCTCTCGTGGTTCGGAAGTACCTCTGGCACTCCAGTCCGGTATATCATCCTGAAAAGCGACACTATCCACTTTTTGCGAAGCATCCAGATAACAACGATGGGCAAAGACCATAGCCTCCAGCAGGGAATTGCTTGCCAATCGGTTGGCCCCATGCAAACCCGTACTTGAACATTCGCCACAGGCATAAAGGTTACGCACCGAACTCCTTCCCCATTCATCGGTTTTAATACCTCCACACATATAATGCGCGGCTGGTGCCACGGGAATCATATCCCTGGTAATATCAATGCCGATAGACAAACATTTTTCATAAATATTGGGGAAATGCTCTACAAATTCTTCCTTTCCCATATGCCGGCAATCGAGGTACACATGCTCGGTACCGCCTTTTTTCATTTCATTATCGATGGCCCTGGCTACAATATCACGAGGGGCCAGGTCTTTTCGCTCATCATACTTCGCCATAAAGGCTTCGCCCTTTTTATTTCGTAAAATGCCCCCATCTCCTCGCACGGCTTCCGTGATCAAAAAGGCCTGACCTTTTACGCCGGGTTCAAACAATGCGGTTGGGTGAAACTGGATGAACTCCATGTTTTCGATGCGCGCTTTGGCGCGATAGGCCATGGAAACGCCATCCCCTGTGGCAATACCCGGATTGGTAGTTGTTCTGTACACTTGTCCACTGCCACCAGTAGCCAGTAAGGTCACCCGGGCTAATATCTTTTCGATCTTGTTTGTCTCCAGATTGAGCACATAGACCCCATAACATTCAATATCAGGTGTGGATTTGGTAACGAGGTAACCCAGGTGGTGTTGGGTTATCAGGTCAATGACAAAACAATGCTTGATGATCTTGATATTGGGTTGGCGGCTTACGGCCTCCAATAAGGCCCGCTCCATTTCCCAACCGGTAATGTCTTTATGATGTAGGATGCGGTGTTCAGAGTGCCCGCCTTCTTTTCCTAATTTATAATCCCCGTCCTCTTCGCGGTCAAAACGCGCACCCCAATCAATCAATTCCTGCACCCGGCCCGGACCTTCTTTGACCACGATCTCTACCACTTCTTTATTACATAATCCATCTCCGGCGATCAGGGTATCTTCAATGTGTTTATCAAAACTATCCTGCTCGGGGTCATTCACCACGGCAATACCACCCTGGGCATACTTGGTATTGGTTTCATCAGCGGCCGCTTTGGTCAATACCAAAACCTGACGATCGGGAAAATGACCCGCCATTTTCAACGCATAGGTCAATCCCGCAATACCTGAACCTATGACCAAAAAATCGGTTTTCTGCATATTGGTTTATTCGTGTTTAAAAAGGATGTAGCGTATGGCCCCTATGACCAGAAATAACTGGGCCAGTCCATAGGTACCCATAACGGATAATCCGGCCATGGAGAAAGGTTGATAAAATTTATTGATGGCCAGCAAAGAATCGGAAATGACAAAGAACAAGGCCCCCGCGATGAAATAGAGCGTGGCCGGATTTCTTTTCATAAATACCAAATGCAGTGCCAGCAACAACATGATACAGATTACAGCGCCATAGATACGTACAGGGAGAATAAAATCGCCCAGGTGTGGAGAAAGCAACCACATCAGCAACCCATAATAAATCGCCACAGGCAGAAGCAGAAGATAATTGTTTCTGATATTTTCCTTGTGCCGGATCTGAGCAAACAACAGGATATAAAAAATATGGGCGATCAAAAAGGAAGAAAGCCCCAATAAAAAGAAGATCGGTTTTTGTCCATCAAATAATAAGAAAATATCGCCCAGCCAGGAAAAGAAAAGCGCTCCGGTCATCCAGCGTGTCAATCCCGATTTCTTCCCCCTTACTGAGCTGATGAAATAAGCAAACAGTCCGACCATCAGGAGGGGTTTGGTCACATAGCGCAGCGTATCATTTTCCATAGCCACAACCACCAGGTCGGCTATAAAAATGCCCAGAAACAGATAAAGCCAGTGGGAAGGTTTCATGTTAGTTGGTTGGTTCGGTCCAGGCTTCGTTTTCTTTTAGCAAATTGATCAATTCTTCCACCGCTACCTCACTGTCCACATTCCGCTTCACGATCTCTTTTCCTTTATAGAGCGTGATCTTCCCTGGTCCGCTTCCTACATAACCAAAATCGGCATCGGCCATTTCCCCAGGGCCGTTCACGATACAACCCATGATGGCGATCTTCACGCCTTTCAGGTGATGGGTAACCGAACGGATACGTGCCGTTGTTTCTTGGAGGTCAAACAAGGTACGTCCACAACTGGGACAACTGATGTATTCCGTCTTGGAGATCCTTGTCCGCGTAGCCTGTAAAATGCTAAACGCGGTATTATTGGTGAACTGCGAAATATCCTTTACTGGTAAATAAGTCCGCCCGCTGGCCTGTACACTTTGCTGTGTGGCCTTGCTGCCATAACCCAGACAGATGCCATCGCCCATGCCTTCGAGGAAAAGGGCCCCGGTTTCGGTGGCAAAATGAATCAAATGCTCATCAATTGATTGCCCGTTACTGTCGGTGATCAAGACCACCGGGTTGCGGATAGCCCGTATCGTCAATTCCATAAACATCCGGCGGACCGATTGCATGGCATTTCGATTCGTGCTGCTTAAACAGATAACCACGGTGGGATCGTTTGCGAGTTCATCCAGATAGGTGAAATCATTCAGTGGCGTATCATCATTAAAGCAATCCAGCATCACAAAATTCAATACCGGGTGTTTCTTTTCGGCTTGTACATATCCTGCTGCATCAAAGATGGGATAGTAGGCAGAATGTCCGGCCATGTCTTCCCAGGTAGCCGGATAGGTAATAACGGAAAGTGTGCCGGGTAATTCAAAGGAAAGCGGTTGATTACCCGTAAAAATAAAATCGGCGGCCGCATCACTGATGCTCCATTTGTCGGTGGCCGCATCATATTGGTATCCGATACTTTCTAAATCCGTGGGTTGAATGGAATCTACCTGAAAAAGCCCTCCCACAACGACCGGCACCTGGTTTCCGCCAATATTCTTTATGGCAAAAGTCTCCCGGCGTTTATAGCTAAAGGGGTCATAGGGTAACTTGTCAATGGCAGGTACATGGTCAGGTGTATTCTGCCCTTGTAGTGTATAACGGCTGACCAGGTCCTTGCAAACCGGTATCTCAAATTCGGGATCTTCGGTCAGGGATACCCGAATGGTGTCTCCGATTCCTTCTTCGAGCAGGGTACCGATTCCGATTGCGGATTTGATACGACCATCTTCTCCATCACCCGCTTCGGTTACACCCAGGTGCAGGGGGTAACATTCTCCAAATTCGTCAAACATGGTCCGGATCAGGAGACGGTAGGCTTGTACCATCACCTGTGGATTGCTTGACTTCATGCTGAGAATGATCTGGTGATAATCTTCCACCCGGGCAATACGCAGAAATTCCATCGCGCTTTCCACCATTCCAATCGGGGTATCGCCATACCGGCTCATGATCCGGTCACTCAGGGAGCCATGATTGGTGCCGATACGCATGGCAGTGCCATGTTCCTTACAGATCCTGACCAATGGGGTAAACCGCTCACGTATGCGCTCGATCTCCTCCGCATATTCCGCATCGGTATAGTCTATTTGCTCAAATTTCTTTTTGTCGACATAGTTTCCGGGGTTCACCCGCACTTTCTCCACGATGCGCGCGGCAATTTCGGCGGCATTGGGGGTAAAATGGATATCAGCCACCAGGGGGGTGGTATAGCCTCTTTTTCGAAGTTCATCTTTGATAGCCTGCAGGTTCTCGGCTTCTTTCTTGGAAGGGGCGGTGATCCGTACCAATTCGGCACCGGCTTCAATACACCGAATGGATTGTTCCACGGTGGCCAGGATATCCATCGTATCGGTGGTGGTCATGGTCTGCACCCTGATCGGATGCCCGTTGCCCAGCAACAGGTCCCCGATTCGTACTTCCCTCGTCTTCAAACGCCCATACTTCGTTAGGGATTCAGCATAAAATTGCATGATGGAATACCGCTTTGTTTAATCGGTACAAAACTAACAAAGAAAGCGGGTTGAAGTTTACCAATCTTTTCGTTCATACCCACCCCCTTGCAGTGGTTTCTTCTGAAGGCGTTGTTGGGTCTTTTGCTCCTTTTGTTGCAGGTTCTTCAACTGTTGTTGCGCCTGCTTTGGGTTCATTTTGGGGGGAGGCGGATTTTTTGGCGGAGGATCCTTTCGGGGTGGTTTTTTGTCCTCCTTTTTTTTGGCATCCCGCTGCTTTTTCTCCAGCAGGGCTTTTTGCAGGTTTTCCCTGGCCAGCGTATCCGAAGGATTGATGCGAAGTGCCGCTTTATAGGATTCGATGCTTGCCTCCAGTTTAAATTGAGCAGTATGGATCACCCCACTATTATAAAATGCATAAGACCGGATGGTGGGGTCAGCAGAAAGGGCGATTGTCCTTTCAAACGAAGACAAGGCCGAATCCTTTTGTTCCAATCGATATTGCGCGAGGGCATGGTTATACCTCGCTTTTTCATGTTGTGGGGCAGCGATCCAGGTATTTCGGTAAATGGATTCCGCTTCCTTGTATTGTGCCCGGTGGTAATATTCGTTTCCTTTATTTAAATCAGTCTGTGCCAGCAAGGATTGAGGCAAAAAGAAAAACAAGAAGATGGCGAGTTTGGGTACACGCCTTTTCTCTCCCACCAATAATTCAATCAGCAGGAGCAGAAACATGGGAATGCCAAACCAGAGATAATAACTCGTAAAATTGATCAGGGAGATATCGCTGAGGTCTTCTTTCTTTACGCGGCTGAGATGATCCACCAATGTTTCCACAGTTTTAGCCGGATCATCCATTTTTACATAAGCCCCATGCGTGGTGGAAGCAATCGTACGCAATTCAGTTTCATTTAGCTTACTGGTAATGGTTTGCCCCATGGCATCGGGTTTGGGTTGTCCGGTAGCCGGGTCTATAATTACCGAACCTTGCTCGGATCCGATACCCACTGTATTGATCATGATCCCCTGTTCGGCCATTTCACGGGACGTTTGTTCCGCACCCGGATCATGGTCCTCCCCATCGGATACCAATACCACCGATTTGAATTTTCGTTCTTTATTATTAAAAGCCAGGGCAGCGGTTTGCATGGCTTCGCTGATCACTGTTCCCGGTTGGGGGATATTGTTAGGGTCAGCGGTGGTAACAAACATTTTTGCCGCTGTATGATCGGAGGTAAGTGGCATTTGTAAATACGCCTTACCGGCAAAAAGTACCAATCCGATCCTGTTCTCCGGCATTTTATCGATCAGGCCGTGCACCATTTGTTTGGCGGCCTCAAGCCGGTTGGGTGCCAGGTCTTGCGCCCACATGCTCTTGCTTACATCCAGGGCGATCACTACATCAATTCCCTTTCTTTCGCCACCGGCATCTCCACCGGGTTTGCGCAGGTTCATGAGTGCGAGCACACCCGAGCCAAAGGCCAGGAGTACCAGAAAAAATTTAAGGTGTTGACGAAATGGAGAGTGGGAAGCGGTCAATTGCTTAATAAGGGCGGGATCACCCATTTGGCGGGCGACCCTTTTTTTCCATTGGATATACAGGGCATAAAGGAGGATAAAAACCCCCATGGCGGCCAGCAGCCAGAGACCCTGAAAGTATTGGAAATGAAGCTTCACGTGGGGTGTATAGCAAGGATTATGCTAATTTTTGGCTTTACCGCAAAGTCGCGGTGGCGCCAAGTAGCGCCAGGAATTCCTGGCGATGCATTGCGCCCTGGCGTCCTGGCGGTAAAAACAATTACATCTTCCCTTCCAGAAATCCCAGTTTCTTCAACACATCCTTCAATATCTTCATCCGCACGGTCGGCAAATCTAAATCTCTATTGGAAGATTCTACATTCAGCACAAAGAAATACGGGTGTTTATTCTCCACGATCCAGCCGATGATCCAGCCGATATGGCGCTGTTCTTTTTCATCCCAAAAACTCCAGCCCGTTTTATAACTCAATTGATAATTGGTATTGTCTTCAAACAGCATTGCCCGTTTTACCGACTCCTGGTATAAATGGAAGAAAGGAAGTTCGTTGAAGTAGAGTTTCTTCACCATGCCCAATTGTTCATCGGGTGTCATTTTCACTACCCCATTTACCCAAAAAGAATCAACTGGCCCGGTTAGAACAGGTTTGCCATAACGCTGACCATAACCGATACTGTCCAACCAAAATTGCATCCGTTTTACTCCGATCCGGCGGGCTACTTCCTGGTAGTATGGAAGTGAGGAGACCCGAAAGGCCTCGATCATAGTGAGGTCTTTATTTATTTCAGGCCGGTTACGCACCACTCCATCCCAGGGAATGGTCATTGTATCACTGCTGATCTTACCCTCTTGCAGGCCGATTAATGAGTTCACGATCTTGAAGGTGGAGGCAGGGGTATAAGCACTATCAAAATACCGGTCACGATCGGATAGGGTGATCTTCCCGGTACCATTGTCAAACAAGGCAAAACATCCTTTTACATTGTTGTCAGTAAAATATTGTTGGAGAGCGCTATCAACTTTTACGTTGTTAGGCCGGCAGGAATAGAGTGCAATGACGGAAAATACAAACAGGCTGAAACGTCCCATGAACTTTTTCAGCAAATTTAGCAACAATTCAGTCGCTTAAATATAGATTCCGTTCTTGGTCTTGTAATGCTTAACTCCGTTGCAATCCTTCCGCATGGAGGTGCAGGATGAGAACATAACCAACAGTACAGCGCCTGTCGCCAGGGCAAGAATAACTTTTTTCATCAACTAATTTTCTGGGTGAACTAATCCGGTAAATTCAAAGGAAGGATCTGTAGAGTTGGGTCATCAGTAGGAAAACGAAAATAATATGCAGAAATTGTTTTTCATAGCTTTTGAAGCACGAATTTGAACGAATGAGACGAATGGCACGAAAAAAGTATTCGTGTAATTCGTAAAATTCGCTCTAATTCGTGTAATAACCCCCTATTAATCAATTACTTTCAACTCCTTCCCGATCTTGGTAAAGGCTGCAATCGCCTTATCCAGATGTTCTTGTTTATGGGCAGCGCTGAGTTGAACCCGAATCCGGGCCTGGCCTTTGGCGACCACGGGGAAGAAGAATCCGATCACATAAATCCCTTCTTCCAACAAGCGGGCGGCAAAGGTTTGTGCCAGTACCGCATCGTATAACATGATGGGGACAATAGGGTGATCACCAGGTTTGATATCAAATCCCGCAGCCGTCATTTTCTCGCGGAAATATCGTGTATTTGATTCCAGCTTATCGCGTAATTCGGTGGTTTCAGTAAGCATATCCAACACCGCGATCGACCCCCCTACTATGGAGGGAGCCAAGGTGTTGCTAAAGAGGTAAGGTCTTGATTTCTGACGCAACATTTCTATGATCTCCTTGCGGCCAGAGGTGAAACCACCGGACGCTCCTCCCAGGGCTTTACCTAAAGTGCCGGTGATGATATCGATCTTACCCATCACCCCACGGTATTCATGGGTGCCCCGGCCACTCTTTCCCAGAAACCCGCTGGAGTGACACTCGTCGATCATGATCACAGCATCATATTTCTCCGCCAGCACCACGATCTTGTCCAATTGGGCAATGGTACCATCCATACTAAAAGAACCATCGGTAACAATGATCCGGCTGCGGCAACCTTTTGCTTCTTTCAACTTGGCTTCCAGGTCATCCATATTGTTATGCTCATACCGATAACGCTGGGCTTTGCAAAGCCGAACCCCGTCAATGATGGAAGCATGGTTCAGCGCATCGGAAATGATCGCGTCTTCTTCATTGAACAAAGGTTCAAATACACCCCCGTTTGCATCAAAGGCCGCTGCATACAAGATTGTATCATCGGTACCGAGAAATGCAGAAATTTTTTGTTCCAGTTCTTTATGAATATCCTGGGTGCCACAGATAAACCGCACACTGCTCATGCCGTATCCCCGATGGTCAATGGCCTTGTGGGCCGCTTCGATCACTTTGGGATGGGAGGATAGACCCAGGTAATTATTGGCGCAAAAATTCAATACTTTTTTGCCCCCTACTTCGATCTCCGCATCCTGGGGACTGGTAATGATCCTTTCTGTTTTGAACAATCCCGCGTCACGGATCTCATTAACTTCTTTTGCAATGCGTTGGGCAAAGTTCTCGTTCATAAACTGGCGTTTGTTTGGGCGAAGTTAAGGGATGTTGGATGTTGGATGACGGAGGCTTGCTGTGCGAGACCTCTGGTCTCGCACGATTGTCTTGTCGCCTCTGGCGACTCGAATAACAATCTTTTCTTTTTTATTTATAAACTATAACCGCCGCCAGAGGCGGCT
>JBGSHM010000031.1:0-146309 GCA_041752235.1 Chitinophagaceae bacterium | reverse complement strand
GAGCAGCAATCTGTGTGCTGAGCCGGGTACGGAGGCTTGGATTCAGAAAAACCAGTCCCGGTGTTTTGTTCTTGCCCAGGTGTTGAAAAGCATAAGGATTTGCTTTTATCTCCAGTGCTTCCTGCACCAGTGCATCCACATCTGAAATATCCCGTACGGAGGTAAATTGTTGCATGACTATGAGTTGCTTTTGGGGATGGTTTATAAAAAAGGCAAAGAGCAAAAGGCAAAAAGGCAATGATGGCCAAGTGGCAAATAAAGACAACTATTTTTTTGAATACTGGCAAAAACGAGAGTTTCTCACGTCTCACGCCTCACGTCTCACGTCTCACGCCTCACGTCTCACGTCTCACGAAACTCACGTCTCACGTTTTTCCCGTAAATTCGCCCCCTCAATTCACAACCATGGGACGGATTTTTGAAGTACGTAAAGCCACGATGTTTGCCCGGTGGGACCGGATGGCCAAGCAGTTTACCCGTATTGGTAAGGAGATCGCTATTGCTGTTAAATCAGGTGGGTCTGACCCCAATGTAAACCCGGCGCTTCGCCGGTGTATGCAGAACGCCAAGAGTGTGAATATGCCCAAGGACCGGGTGGAAGCCGCCATCAAGCGGGCCCTGGGTAAGGAGATGGATAACTTTGATGAGATCCTCTACGAAGGATATGGCCCACATGGGGTAGCTATCCTGGTGGAGACCGCCACTGATAACCATGTACGTACTGTAGCGAATGTGAAATCCCTCTTTAATAAAGGCGGTGGGGCCCTGGGAAACAGCGGCAGTGTAAGTTTTCAATTCAAAAAAATGGGGGTTTTCCGATTAAAACCCGAAGGCCTGAATACAGATGACCTGGAACTGGAGTTGATTGACTTTGGATTGGAAGAATTAGGAGAAGCCACAGGCGAAAACGGAGAAGACATACTCGTGGTCCGCTCCGCCTTCACCGATTTTGGCAATATGCAAAAGGCACTGGAAGAAAAAGGGATCACCCCAATCAGCGCGGAACTGGAATGGATCCCTTCTACTACTGTTCCCCTATCGGATGAACAAGCCGAGGACGTGAGCAAACTGATCGAAAAACTCGAACAGGATGATGATGTCCAGAAGGTGTTTCATAATATGGGCTGACACCAGCGGCCTCAGAATTCTTTTACCAGATAACCACTCAGATAGCCGGAAAAGGATTTCCCTTTGATGTCCTCCGACCTCAATTGACGGGCTATTCCTTTGTAGTCGACCGAGCCGATCAACGTAATGTTTGTTCCTGCCGGGACGTATACTTCCACGCTGACCAATTTTCCAAAAAAGAAATTATCATTAGACCAGGAAGTGGTATTGGAACTGACCATGGGATACTGCTCATAGATCACTTCATACGTTGTACCGGCCTTGAGGTTGACATTTATCCAGGGGAAAACCTGGGTAAAGGATTTGAATTGTAGTTGGGATTGGAAAAAAATATCAAAATGATAGATCCCGCCTTTTTTTAGTGTTACCCCTGTTTTCTGAACCTGTATATTTTGCTGGTCATGGTTATATCTGACACGTGTAATAAACTCTACCGTACTGGAAGTGCTTAAAAAATCACCGGGGGTATTGAAGTTGGCGGAGAAAGCGGTCAAGGCCCGGATCGTACCTGTAGCCTGAATTGTGGCGGGGACTCTGTAAACCTCCGTGATCTGGTTTCCCGGGTTGTTGCCCTGAACAGTTAATTCCTTATTCATTGAATTATTGGTCTCATTGCCTTCATCAACCGTACGCCGGGGATCAAGCAACAATTGAACTTGCGATCTTCCCGGTGAAACATGCTTTTGCTGATCAGTGAATACGACTTCCAGCATTGTATCCTTTTTGGGTGAGATACCAGGAATGCCTACGGGAGGTAATCCGTACCAGCCCGCGGGATCGGCGCCAGCCTGTTTGTAAATACGCATTTCAATTAATGAATTGCCAGATGAGGTGGCACCTGCATTGCCGATCTTGGCCAAGACCCTTACCCGGGTAAGATTTCTCGCCGAGTCAAGAAAAGGCTCAATGGAAATGATCTCTCTTACCACCAGGTCTGGTTTGGCCTGTGCCCTGGTTTCACCGGCAAATAAGGTTAGGAGGATCAGCAAAGCAAAAAATGATAGGCGTTTCATGTTTCGTATTTTATCAACAAATATGTTCAAATCCCATTCCCCTTACAACTACATAACCATGTAGGAAGGGAGGAACTGGCCAGGCATAAAAAGAAAAAGGCTGCACAAGTACAGCCTTTATATGAAAGAGGACGGAAAATGGTTAAATTTTTTCCAGGGTGATGGACATGGGTTTTAATTGCAACTTATTGATCTCAAACTGGCAGCCCCGGAAATTGGGATCGGGATTAAAATCAGGTCCGGAAAAATGGGTACCGATCTGTATGTCCTGAATGATCCGTTCATCAAACTCAAAACTCAGGGTATTCGCGCTCAGGCTGAAATAATAGCCCTTGCATGTCCCAACCCGCAAGCTGGTACCAGGACGTGTTGGATCGGCATTAAAGGAGAAATAAGCGGCATGTTCTCCGGTCACATTCTTGATCCGATGACCCGCGGGAGCCCGGTAAACGATCTTCTCCCACCGCCCCTCAAACAGGGATCGTTGCTCCCCTGCTCTTTCTGCTTCATCTTCCTCCCCGCTCAGGGTGATGATCAGTTTGACCACACTATCACCTGCCCGGCGATTGTACTGGTAGTTCATGTTCACCGTTACATACACTTTTTTATCATTGAAATTATCATCTCCCCTGACCTTGGTCTTGGGTGCCAGGTGCTCTATGATTGTTGGTGTATACGCCACCGTAAATGGACCCGTGATCACCGTATTGGGTACCTGATTATTCGGGAGTGCAGGCTTGGTGGGTGATACCTTTGTCTTGAGCTTGGGCTTTTGCGCCTCTGCCATGGATGCCATGCCAAGCAGCAGAGTAAACAAAATCATTTTATGGTACATAGAAAGAAAGTTGATTGATTTCTAACGTGATTCAGTTACGGAGAACAGGGCGTAAAAACAATGCACCCTGTCTGAATTCGAACAAAAACGTCCGGCTTTAAACGTGCCATATTTGTATTTACCTCTAGAATCGGTCGCGATCGCTTCCCGGCTGGCAAAAATCTCATTAAGTGATTTCTCCACTACCTCTACGCGGCGCATGCCATGTTCTCCCAGGGCTGCAAAATCATTGTCTTTGTGCCGGGTATTGATCTCAATAAAGAACCGGAACATGATGCGGCCTTCATTGACCAGGATCGGGTTCAGGGTTATGTTACGGCTGCCGTTAGGAAGGTTCATGATCTCATCCCGAAGGGTATTGCCTGCCCGTATATCGGCATAATTGATCACGGTGCGGTTGGGTTGGGCGGCATTATGCTCCCAAAGGGTGCCTGTCCATATTTTATTCAAAGGCGCACGGTCCCTGTTGGTTTCCCATATCTCCACCGATATCTTTCCCCAGGCATAACTGCAATCCCCGCCATGTACATCTTCGATGGCCACGTTGTGAAGCTGGAGATTGATGCCCCTGGCCGGTGTACATTGACGCTCGGTATAGGTAGTGGTACTACGTGTTGCGGCTGTTGAGTTATCGTTCAGGTACTTCAATTCATAGCTGACGGCGACAGGAGCCACATTGGGGTCGAGGCGTAAGCCATTCTGCACATAATCATCAAAGGCCTGGAGTTGATTGGGCGAATTGAGGCTAATGGTATTGGCTGCATCCCCGCCAAAAAAGAACCCACTAATTTGCATTGAGCTTACTGTCCTTTCATAGTTGAGACGGGCATTGACTCCTCCACCTACATTCCCCGATGAATAAGTGAAATCAAGAGCGGCCTGAATCGCTTCGCGGCTGCTGTCGGAGGCAATGAAGATATACCCCAGGCGGCCATAGTTTACTTTGTTTACATAGACCAGGTTGTTTGGCAAAGGATTGTTGTTCACCAGTTGCCGGCCATCGGCCACATTGAGCATCACCGAAAAATATACCTGGGTCAACCGGGCCAGGAAAACATTCTTCCGGGTGCTCTTCATATAATTGAAAGAGGCATTCAGGTCGGCACCATAGCCGCTGAAATTGGCTCCGATCTCAAAGGCCAATTGCTCCGATGAATTGAGGATTTTTACCTCTGGTACAACACGAGCGGCATTCTTGGTGGTCATGCTACGACGCATCAAGGTACTGAGCCCATTGTTCACGCCACCTAAGGTTGGATCCACCTGTACAATCGAGCTTTCTGTAAAAGCAGCAGAAAACAGGTCGGTTGTGATGTTATAGGGTTTGAGTTGCAGGGTTGGTGCATTATAGGCACCACTCAAAATGGCACTTTCATAATAGATCGCTCCGGGATAGATCTTATCGTTCTGATTTCCCAAAACGATCCGTTTTTCATCGCCTTTCTCTTCACTGACCAATGATTCGGTGCAATAGCGACCTTCCTCATTGGGCGTTGTTGGATTGCTGGGAGGCGATGCATTTCTTTTGTATGGCACCGATCCACGTTGAAGTTTGAAACTTGGATTGGTTGCACTGGCAGGAACGATCTGCCTCACCTGTGAGGAACTGCGTACCAGATATGGCACGGTGCCTTTTAATTTAATGGCGCTGGTTGCTTTCACCGGCGTTTTTGTCTTGAGCACGGGTTTGTTTTGTGCCGAGGCCATGGTGAAGGCGGCTGCAAAAAGGAATAATAGAAAGATTGACTTTTTCATATGCTATGATTTGGAGTGGTTAGCTTTTAGCTATTAAGTTTTTGATTATAAGTAATAAGTGCTAGGATATGAAAATGAATTGTTTCATTATGTAACATGGAACTAAAAGCTAACAGCTAAAAGCTAATAGCTAATAGCTAATAGCCAACAGCTACTCTCCCACCTTTGTTACTTCATTCCTTGACTTCAATTTCCCATCCTGGTACATTTCCGTTTTCACAATTCCAAAGTCGGGGGCAAACCAGGTAGTGGTACTGGTCTTCATTTTATCCTGCATGGCTTTCATCATTTCCTTCATTTTCTCATTCATGCCGGGGATATCCATTTCCATGACCACATCATTGGAAACGGGATAACATTTCCAGGTGCCTGCAGGGGTGGTAATGGATTCCATTTTCCCCACTTTTCTGTTTTTATATTGAAAGGTCATGGTTGATTTCTTTCCACCTTTTTCCGCGCTCATGGTACCAGCGATATCGGGCAGGGATTGTCCCTCCTTGATATCAATAGGATATTCAATTTCGGTGGAGGTAAAACTGGCATCCGAATTTTTTTCGAGCGTACGGAAAGCGGAGGCGATATCCATGTAAATACTTTTTCCATCACAACGATAGTTGTACTCCAGGGTTTTCTTTTCTCCGCTACCCGATTGAATATCTTCGCCTCTTACGTGGGCGATGGTATTACCATCTTTAGACGTGATATCCAGGATGGTGGTCAGTTGTTTACCGGTTTCTTTTCCTTCCGCATCATAGGATGTAGCTTCGACGGTGATGCCTTTGCGAAAGAAGATCAGGGATTCGCAACCCCCTGCTGAGGAAGAAACTTTTTTTTCTTCCTTAACATCGGCTGTAGAATTTGATTGGGCCGGCTCGGTACTGTTGTTGCAGGCGGCCAGGAATAACAGAATGGGTATGTACTTTTTCATTTTATGTTGATGTTGAATTAATAATAAATGATCGCCATGCCGGGAGCGCCATTAAAACCTCCCCGGGGGTTGGTGCTTCCACCTCCGCCTCCACCCGGCAATTTTCCGGGGCCTCCGCTTCTTCTATAGGTGGGGTTATTGGGGTTTAAAACAATATCCCCGCGGCCACCTGTGTTTTCTGTATTGCCCGCGTTACCTCCTTTCCCAAGACTCCGGGTAACAACATAGTTATTGGGACCGCTCTGATCATAGGAGTCCTGATATACTTCTCCATCTTCTCCTGCTATGAGGTTGAATCCAATGGTATAATTGGTGCATCCTCCCTGTTGTCCGCCAAACCCATCTTCTGCATAAGGGTTGGCACCGACTACATAGGCCGCACCATTTCCGCCTGATGCCGAAACGCTGTTTGCATTACCGGTAGGAAGGGCTCCCCTGAATTGGGCATAGGTTGTGCCTCCCTGTTGTGCAAGGGTGGTACCGCCTTTGCCTCCCTGTCCGATCTTTACAGTAACGTCACCACCATCTATAATGGTGAAAACAGAACGTACAAACGCGCCGCCACCACCACCACCGGTAGCCGATCCACCGCCTCCGCCACCCCACACTTCGATCATCACCAGCTTGGTTCCTTTGGGTATCTGAAATTGACCATCCTGGGTGAAGGTGCGCATGTTCTTAAAATCAGCCCCGGCTTCCACAACGGTCGTTGTATTAGCATTGGGCAATCCCTGCAAACGTGGCGTACTGGTCTTGGGAATATTGTTGTTGTTTGCATTGCTGCTGGCCGGGTTATTGTTATTGGGGTCACCCTGTCCCGACACGAAACTGGCTATGCCAGCCGTAAAAGCCAGGAGAAAAAGTATTTGTTTCATGTGAATTGATTTCATGTTGATGATTTAATCAAATGACCTGCATCCCGGAAAATTCAGCCCGGTAATACTGGGGTATTTTCCCTTCAAAACATTTCTTGCCTTTTATCTTAAGCTGAATGGTTTCACCGCGCTTCAATTTCACCAGCACATCAAACTTTGATTCAGTGAATGGCCTGGCATTTGGATCGGTGGTGCTGTTATATCCCGGGAGAAAAAGAAATCGCTGTAATACAGTGGTCGAATTGCTGACCACCTGAATCTCCGTCATTCCCGGTATGCGTACATCTTGTGAAGTGTGACAGCGGTATTCACTGATGCGAAAGCGGGCAGAAAAATGATATACCCCTTCGGCCGGTGCAGTAAAAAGACCGGATACAGGACTAAACGAATTTTTCTTGTTTACCAATACTTGTTCAAATGAACTTACCGGTACATACCCGCCATTTCCATCATCCAGATTGCGTGTCTGCGAGGTGATCACATTAAACAACAGGGCTGGATCTGTTACAGGTGCCGGAGTAGCCGGTGCACCCTGAAACAACCAAAAGAATTGAAAGAAGACGATCAGGGTATTCATACTAATTTCTTTAAAAACGTACACGATAACTGCTAAATACAAATCGCTCATAGGCGGGTTGATTTCCCCCCTGAAGGCAGGCCACTGAATAGGGATAAAGATCCACCACATCACCTGCCGCCATCGGAACAAAACAGGTGAAACCCTGCGTACTTGAACCTGACCCGTAATTGACCAGCAGATGGAAGGGCTGATACTCGACATTATTTTTCATGACCCGAACCAGCAGGGAAAGCGGATCATTCACACAACCATAATTCACCGTGGTTACATTTACTACGAAGCAATACATTCCTTCCAGCGGCGCACGAAACGCGCCAGCAGCGGGATCAAAGGCATTGCCATAGTTAAAGTCTACCTGATTAAAGCGTCTGACGCGGTTTCCATCCGAACCTACAAGTACTTCCCTGGTTTGGGTGATCTGTGCGCTAAAAGCGATCGTGGGAATGAAGGTCGCAGGTCTGGTGGTGCCCCCCGATATCTTCACCGGCGTGGTGGCAGCTTTCTTCACCGGTTTTCCCTGGGCCATGATCTCCGTTGAGAATGCCCAGGCAAGTATCATCAGGAAAAAGAATTTGTATTTCATGGTTGCTGATTACAGATTTTTGGTTTCAAAATATCCTTCCGTGATCTTCACCACATTTCCAAGCTTGTCGGTCAACTGTCCTTCGAATCGCCCGTTGAGCAGGGAAAACGATCCCGCTGTACGGACTGAAGTGATAGTTACACGGAGATAGTCCTGCTCCCTTCGCAGCGAGTAGGATTTACTGTTCAGGGTAAAAACCACTTTACTATCCCGGGCCTTTAGTACATAGGTGCCTACACTCTTCAGTTCCTTCTTCGAAATATCCACCACCATATCCTGGCTATTCGCTGCAGTGATGTACCCAATGCCAGTCGTCTGATTGGCATAACCGCGTGCATGGGTTGTATCGGCCACATATACCTGGGTACCAACTTTGAAAGAGAAGATGCCCACGGAAAGTATCCGCGAAGGGCAGGCGCCCCAAAGAGCCGTAGCCAGGAACAGCACCGATATGGTAATGAATAGTTTCATCCGCAAGGTTTATGCTTCTTTGGTATTGTTTGCTACCGGGACTTATAATTTAATGATCTCGGTGAGGAAGCCGCGGACCTTACTGCCGGCTTTGCTGCTTTTTACCTGATCCAATTTGGTCTTGATCTTATTGGTCATGCCGATCAATATTCGGTCCACCCCCACATTGAATTTGTTGGTGATATAGGTTTTGATCTCTTCCACTTTGGCTTTTGCCGTTGCTTCTAAACCCTGGTTATCCATACTGCCTCCCTGTTCGGACATAGGAAAGGTTTCCATGCCGTTGATCTGAATATTCAGACTGGGATCATTCATCATGGCCTGGCCAAGGGTGTCAAGAAAGGGGATTGATTCCGGAGTAAAAACGGGCGCGTTTTCCAGGCTTTGCTGGGTAAAGGTGATATCAGTGGTCACCACCGACCCTTGTTCCAATAATTGTTTGATGAGCAACCGACGGGCATCGGCTTCGCCTGCGGCAATGCGTACATTGCTAAAGTAAATGCCCTGATCTTTATTGCAAAGCTCGCCACCGGCAATAAAGAAATTGGTGCGATACTCGGGTAGCATGACCTTGGGAAGGTCCACGACCTTGGTTTCATCGAGGTAAACACGAAAACGGGTTTTATTAATGGAAATGCTGACATGCAGTTCGCGACCGATATATCCTGCCATATCAAAACTTCCTTTATTCCCCATAGTAACTACATCTTTACCAAAAACCACATCCGGGTATCCTGCTTCATTTTGCAATACCACAAAGATCTTTTTATAATACACATTGCCGGTGGATACATCGGCGATCGGTGTCATCCCAAATACGACGGGACAAGCACCCGGTTCGATCACGAGATCGAATTCAATCGTACAATCTTCGGGTAATCGTTTTTTGAGTTCTGGGGTCACTACCATACCACCACCGATCTTAAACCACTTGCCGTCATGACCATCGAGCCGAAGGGCTTCTCCCCCGCTGTTGGTGTTCCAACGGGCCGGAAGGTCACCCACCGGGTCTTGCTCAAAACGATCTTCAAAAATGATATTCGTGCCTTGAACGAAATCAAAGGTCTGGGCCCGGAGGCCGATTATTGTAAAAAAGAATAAGGCAATGAGAGAAAGTAGATGTTTCATGGTCTCGCTAATTTTCCATAAAACTATTGTCGGGAAGGAGGTCAGGCAACTACATTATCATGTAGGGAAGCAGGGGAAAGCTTATACCAGCTTGTCTTTGATGGCTTTGGAAACTGCCTCGGTAGCAGAATGCACGTGCAGTTTATCATAGATCTTTTTGATATGGAAGCGTACGGTATCGATACTGATCTTTAATTCGGAAGCGATCATTTTATAACTATAGCCATTGACCAGGAATTGCAGAATGGCAATTTCCTTGGCAGATAAATTACTTTGCTCTTGTTCCTGTGAGCGGGCCTGGGGTACCATGGTGAGTACTTTTCGGGCCACTGCGCCTGTCATGGGCGCTCCGCCGGTCAACACCATCCGTATGGCCCCGGGTACTTCTTCGGTGGCATATCGTTTCAGGATATAACCTGATGCGCCTGCGCAAATGGCATTGAAAATATTCTCATTGTCATCAAATACTGTCAGCATGATCACCGGCAACCGGTTATTGAGTTTCACGATCCGCCTCACGGCCTCTACCCCATTCACCCCGGGCATATCGATGTCCATCAATACCACATCGGGTTTGAGTTCGGCAACATCCACCTCAACGGTTTCTGCATTGGGCATCAGGGCCAGGAAGTCCATATCCGGCTCGGCCTCGATGAGAAGCTGCAGGCTTTGCCGAAGCACTTCATTGTCATCATAAATTAAAACCCGGATGGCCATAGTTAAAAGGAACAGAATAATCCCTGTATTAAAAATAAGGAAAAGCCAGGCGGAAGGTGACTACATGATCATGTAGTTGGAATATATAGGTCAATCACCGTGCCCTGGCCTTGCTGAGACTTTATATCAACCCGGCCATGGAGGGATTCGGCCCGGGTGTGCATGTTTTTTAGTCCATTGGAAGACCTGACCGTCTGAAGGTCAAATCCTTTTCCATTGTCCGCTATGCGCATGCCAAGTCCTTGTTCACGACCACTAAGGTGGATGGTGACCAGACTTGCCTCGGCATACTTGGCAATATTATTAATGACCTCTTTGAAGATCAGGAAAAAGTCCCTTCGCTGGTTCATGCTTAAACGCTGGTGCAATACTTCTTCATCGATCTCGATCAGCGTTTGGATATTTCTGGACTCCAGAGTCTGGGCCACATATTCCCGCATCCGGATGACCATATTCTCCAGTTTATCATTCTCTGGCTTTACAGCCCACACAATGTCGCTGATCCCTTGTTGGGCGGCGGCAGACTGCTCCGTGATCTTCTTGATAAAACTGGAGGTCTTGACCTGATCGGTATGGATATTTCGTTCCGAGACCTCGGATAATATTTTTATGCTGGTAAGGGTAGAACCGATCTCATCGTGCAGGTCTTTGGCAATATTTTCGCGAACGGCAAGCAGGGCCTCCTGCTGTTGGATCTTTCTTTTCAGTTGATAGCGGTTGAACAGAAAATAGCCGAGCAGGGCGAGTAAACCTACCCCGACCAAAATAAAATTCCGTGTGGTCTCTGATTCCTTTAGTTTCCGGTTCTGCAATTGGTTCTCGGTTTCGGCCAGTTGCAATTGCTGTTCTTTTGTTTTCGCTAACAGGATCTGTTTTTCCAATTGTTCATCCTGCTGATTGATCCGAAGTTCCTGTAATTCCCTGGACTGGGACAATAGTTCGATCTCGTTCTGTTTTCGGCTAGCTTCCAATAGATTCCCAGCGATCAGGGCGTTTTGTTTTTCGATTTGAAGTTGCTGGATACGTTGGTCTGTAGCGAGGCGTTGAATCTCGTTGTCCTTTTTCTCGGTTTCATACTGGATCTTGATCCGCTCGATATTGGAGAGTGAACTGGCCAGGGCAATACTATCCCGATAAAGCGTATAACTTTTGTAATATTGGTAAGCCTTGCTATGATCTTTCCACGCCAGGTAGAAATTGCTCATCTTCTCATACACATTGGCAATATTCTCTTTGTTGCCCAACTCAAGCGAGAAATCAAGTCCTCTGCCGTAATACTTGATGGCACTGGCCGAATCGCTCATGGCACTGGCCAGATTACCGGCCGATACATACATTCGGGAAAGCATGGGCTTATTGTCTGTTTCTTCGAAAAGCGCGATCGCTTTGTCCTGCCATTCCAATGCGGGGCCATACTGTTTGGCCTTGATGTAAAAGGTGGACATGCCTGAATAGGCGGCCGCGCGCAAAGGAGGTAGTTTTACTTTCTCCGCGTACTCCACCGCCTGATGCAAATGGCGAAGGGCCAGCTCGGAGGAATCTTTCAGAATATATAATTGCCCGATATTGATATTCGGAATAATCAACCCCTGGATATCATTCTGTCGGGAACGATGAAAGATGCTCTGTTTTTGGTAGGCAATCGCATCATCCGTGCGCCCCATCAGATAATAGAGCGAGGAAATATTGCTATAGGTCTCTCCCAACCCACGATCATTTCCTAATTTTTCATACAGCTTTAATGATTTTACAAACCATTCCATGGCCTTATCCTTCTTACTCAGTGCCATGTAAACGGATCCCAGGTTGGAATAAACTTCCGCGGTTTTGATGGATTGTTCCTTTTCGAGTTTCAGGTCGAGGGAGGTCAGAAAAAAATCGGCGGCTTCATTGGTGCGCCCTTGTTCAAGCAGGTACACCCCCATTCGATTGCGTGCTGAAATGATCAGGGAAGTATCTTTAAGCTGACCTGCCAGGTGGGTAAGCAGGGAATCATACCGACGAAGCTCTTCCATTTTCCCTTTTACCCGCATTACTTCTGCCATGATATCATAGGCCAGGGCTTCATACCGACGATACCCCTTTTTACCAGCCACCTGAGCAACCCGGCTGGCTTCTTTAAAGGCGGAATCATGCTTGATCTCCTTCAGCCATTTATTTGATCGTTCCAATGCCTGGCCCAATTCAAGGGTATCCGCCTGTGCGAAAACGGATTGAAAGGCAGGGATCAAAATAATTAGCCCACCTATTCTGTTTATGATCGATCTCACGGGCATAGCTTTATGGTTCCAATCGAAAATTAAGACTAAATATCGGATTTTTGCAATATGGATAAACCCGTGATCCTTTTTGATGGTGTTTGCAATTTGTGCCAGGGTAGTGTGCAATTTGTCCTGAAACGGGATAAAAAATCGTTGTTTCGCTTTGCTTCCCTGCAATCGCCCTATGGGGAAAAGATTCAGCAACAATTTGGCATCACTCCCGGCCAACTGAACTCATTTATACTATACCAGGAAGGCAAAATTTATACCCATTCCCAAGGTGCGTTGAAAATGCTTTCCCAACTCCCCGGATGGCGATGGGCAAAAGTATTTCTGTGGGTACCCCGTTTTATCCGTGACGGAATTTATAACCTCATTGCCAAAAATCGGTACAAATGGTTTGGAAAGAAGGAAGAGTGTTGGTTGCCGCGGGCGGAGTGGAAGGGGCGATTTTTGTAATAAGAAATAAGAAAAATAAAATAAGGAATAAGAAAGTAAGCTGATTCTCTTATTCCTTATTTTATATTTCTCATTTTTTATTCCCCTACCTCAATCTCCCCCTTCATAAAAAACACACACTGCCCGGCCATTGACACCCGATCGCCCCAGAGGCCGCACCAGATCTCACCGCCGCGTTGGGAGAGTTGTTTGGCAAATAATTTTTTCTTGCCGATTTTTTCGGCCCAGAAAGGAATCAGTTGTGAATGGGCACTGCCTGTAACAGGATCTTCATTGACACCGGCGGCGGGGGCAAAAAAGCGGGAAACAAAATCAACATCGCCAGTTCCCGGAGCCGTGATGATTATTTTTTCTCCGGACGCTTTCATGGCCGCAAAATCGGGGTTGGCGCTGCGCACGGCCTCCTCGTCTTTTAAAAGAACAAGCAGGTCACGGTATTTAGATACAGAAACAATCTCGTCTACGCCAAGCATGGCTGCGAGACCGGAAGGAGGATCGGCCACAGGTGAGGGAGGCCAGGAAGGGAAGTCCATGACATATACATCGGCCCTTTTTTCCACCACCAGTTTGCCGCTCTTCGTAGCAATAGTTACTTCGGGTTTGCTATGATCCAAATAGTTGAAAACTACCCAGGCCGCCGCCAGGGTGGCATGCCCACACAGATCGATCTCCACCTCAGGGGTGAACCAACGTAATTCATAATCAGAAAAATGTTCGGTCGTAGGAACGAGAAAGGCCGTTTCACTCAGGTTATTCTCCATCGCGATCTGTTGCATCAAGCCATCATCGATCCATTGGCTAAGGGGAATAATAGCGGCGGGGTTCCCGGCGAATAGCTTATTAGTGAACGCATCGACCTGGTAGATAGGGAATTTCATGGTTTTAGGTTTATGGAGTTGGTGTATTGATGTTGGATGTTGGGGCTTGGATGTTGGTTGTTGGATGTTGGATGTTGGCCCTCTCACTATTCACTATTCACGCCTCACGTCTCACTATTCACTATTCACTATTCACCATTCACTATTCACCACTCACGCCTCACGAAACTCACGCCTCACGTCTCACGTCTCACGTCTCACTCCCCCATCATCTCCTTCACCACCGCTTCTATCTCTTCGGCATTGGGTTTACTAAAATAGTCGCCGTCACTTCCATAGGCTGGGCGATGCGCTTTACCGGTAAGGGTACGTGGAGAGGCATCGAGCCAGCGGTAACCACCTTGTTCTTCCATTACTTTCTGGAACATAAAGGCGGAGGCTCCACCTGGAACATCCTCATCCACAAAGAGGATATGGTTGGTTTTCCTGAGTGAATCCAGGATCACATGATGAAGGTCAAATGGCAGAAGGGTCTGCACATCGAGGATCTCACAGGAGATGCCTTTTGCTTCAAGAGAAACTGCTGCATCCTGAATGATACGCAAGATGGAACCATACGAAACGATGGTAATATCGCTTCCTTCCCGGATGATCTCGGGTACACCCAATGGTACAGTAAAGTCACGGAGATTTTGAGGTAATTTTTCTTTGAGACGGTATCCATTCAGACATTCCACTACAATAGCGGGATCATTTCCCTGTAACAAGGTATTGTACATGCCCACTGCCTGGGTCATATTTCTGGGTACACAAACATGCATGCCCCGAAGGGAATTAATGACCATGCCCATGGGAGAACCGCTATGCCAGATACCTTCCAGGCGATGCCCGCGGGTGCGTACAATCAGTGGGCAGCTTTGTTGGCCTTTGGTCCTGTAATGCAGGGTAGCCGCATCATCACTCAGCGTCTGCAAACCATACAGGAGGTAATCAATATATTGGATCTCGGCGATGGGGCGTAAACCACGCATGGCCATCCCAATGCCTTGTCCCATGATGGTCAGTTCACGGATACCGGTATCAAAGATCCGGTCTTCGCCATGCTTCGCCTGTAATCCGCTGAATCCCTGGTTCACATCCCCTATATGCCCAAGGTCTTCCCCAAATGCGACCACCCGGGGTTCATGGGTAAATAATTCATCAAAATATTTATTGAGTACTTCGTACCCATTCACCAGTGTTGGCTCATCGCCGTAGGCTGCTTTTTTCTCCGGTACCAGTAAGGGACTGCGGGGACCTTCATTGTATAAATGCGAATTGTATTGTTCTGCTGAAGAGCGAAGCAGGTCATTGTAGTAATCACGTATCCAAAATGTATTGTCTTCCTGACCTTCGGCCAGACCAATGGAATGATACAAGGCTGTATGTACATCCCTTCGCTGGGGTTCGCGGTTATTGGCCAGTTGTTTGGCGATCCGGGTTAATTCGTCGGCCTTTGCCGGCAGGCTTTGCGCCAGGTTATTGATCAATTCAACGGTTCTGGACACCTGTTCACGTATAGGATGGAGATATTCATCCCATGCCCTTTGGCGGGCTTCGCGAACTTCCTTTCTGCATTCAGCCTCGATCTGCTCCAGCTCCTCTTCATTGGCAAGCGCATTGGCGAGTAACCATTCTTTCATCTTGCGGATGCCATCCCATTCCCGTTCCCATTCAAGTCGCTCCGGTGTTTTATAGCGTTCATGGCTTCCCGAGGTGGAATGCCCCTGTGGTTGCGTCACTTCTTCCACATGAAATAAAACGGGTACATGTTGTTCCCGGGCCAACCGGATCCCTTCTTCAAATACCTCGCACATTCCGGCATAGTCCCATCCTTTTACTTTATAGATCTGGATGCCATTGGACTTATCCTTTTTCTGCAACCCTGAAAGTGCTTCGGAGATGGAACCTTTCGTGGTCTGGTATTTTTTGGGCACGGAGATTCCATATCCATCATCCCAAACAAACACGGCCATGGGTACCTGTAAAACACCGGCGGCATTAATGGCTTCCCAAAAGGGGCCTTCGGTAGTGGAGGCATCTCCTATTGTTACAAAACAAACCTCATTCCCCTGGTCGGACAGTAATGAAAAATCGCGGAGGGCCTCCACCTTGCGAAAGAGCCGGGAGGCAAGGGCAATACCCAAACCACGGGGCATTTGTCCTGCCGTGGGAGAGATATCGGAAGTAATATTCTTTCGTTGGCTGAGATCGACCCAATTGCCTGATTCCTCTACAAAAGGCGTGGCGAAATGGGAATTCATCTGGCGACCGGCGCTAAACGGATCATGGGCCAGATCCGGATCTGCATAAAGTTGGGCGAAGAATTGTTGAACCGTGGCAACCCCAGCGGCAAATGCGAAGGTTTGATCCCGGTAATACCCGGCCCGGAAATCCCCGGGTTTGAAGAATTTTGCCATGGCCACCTGGGGTATTTCCTTTCCATCCCCAAAAATGCCAAACTTGGCTTTGCCTGTCAAGACTTCCTTTCGGCCTAAGAGACTGGATTCCCGACCGATACAAGCCAGACGGAAATCATTTAAAACCGCTGTGCGGAAATGGTCAAATGATAATTTTTCATCTGACAATACCGGGGTGGAAACGGGGTTCTCCATATAACAAAACTACCGGAAAAATGGAAATCCCAAACGACTGTTAATAAAACCTCAATTTGTATGCATCCCATCTATGATTTTTGCCGTCTAGGCATTACATTTGATGTCTAAACAGATGATTATGAAACGACTTCTTTCCCTCTTAACGGCTCTTTTCCTGCTGGGTGCTGTTTATGCACAAACGACACCGGTAGCAGAAAAGCTGGAGTTCAAAGAAACCCAGTTTGACTTTGGAAAGATCCCCCAGGGCAAGCCGGTTTACCATACTTTTTTGGTGACCAATTCGGGTAGTGAAGCGATCAAGATCGATAATGTGCAAACCAGTTGTGGTTGTACCACACCGGAGTGGAGCAAGGAAGCCATTGCCCCCGGAGCTACCGCCACCATCAAAGTAGGATTTAACGCTGCCGCCGGAGGCATCTTTGAAAAGTATATCACCGTTTTGTATAATGGGAATCAAACCAAACAAGTGGTGATCAAAGGAGAGGTTTGGAAAGCGCCCGATGGAAGCGCCCCTGCCAATGCCTCTGTTCAATTATTAAAACAAAAAAATCAATAGTCATGAAGAGCATCGTATTGACCGTATTCGCTTTTGTATTTGCCTTTGCCGTATCTGCCCAGGACAAACCTGAGAACATTGTGAAATTCAGCGCCGATGCGCATGATTACGGAAAGATCAAACAAGGCACACCTGTTAGCCATTATTTTGAAGTAACAAATATCTCCGATAAGCCGGTAGTTATCGAAAATGCCTGGTCATCCTGCGGATGTACGGTTCCGGAATATCCCAAAGAACCCGTTGGTGTCGGTGAAACAGTTAAATTGAAAGTACAATACAATGCCGCCGCAGCCGGTCATTTTGAAAAAGATGTATTTATCAAATTCGCTGGTGTTACGCAGCCAAAAACACTCCACATCAAGGGAGATGTAGTGGCGGCATCGAAGTAAGTGCTTTACCGCAAAAGACGCGAAGACGCAAAGGGGCGCTATGTACAACCATAGCGCCCCTTTGCGTCTTCGCGACTTCGCGGTAAAATCAAAAAAATTACTCCACCCACAATACCGAATTACCAGTACCCTCCTCATTATCCTCCCATAGTTTATTAGCCGGGTCCAACACCCACTCGCCATCCACAATGAATTTATAGAGGTGCTTGCCCTTTGATAAATGCACATCCACCACCCATTCTTCTCCTATTCGCTTCATGGGTAACATAGTGGGGCTCCATTTATTAAAATCACCGGCGAGGTAAACCGTTTTTGCATGCTTAAAGGCCTTTGACCGAAATGTAAAATTGGGATCAAGGATGAGGCTATGATTCTGAGCAGAATCGGGTTTACCATCGATCAGGAAACGATATTCATGATTACCAGGCCCCAAAATATATGGCACTTCCCAACCTCCGGGTGTTTTGCGAAGTGCGACCTCATAATCACTCCAATTATTGAATGAGCCGGAAAGAAAAACCCGATTGGCAGTTGGATACCCATCCAATTGGAAAAGCATCGGTGTCCCTATCCGGACAACTGAATTATACTCCCCAAACTCATTGGGAAAATGATCGGGATTGGACGGATCTTCCATCCACTGCCCATTGACGATAAACCGGTAGGTATAAGTGCCCTCCGCGAGGTAAACAGGTAATACCCATTCTCCATTCTGCTTTTGCAGGTTCAATTGACCTTCGTTCCACCCATTGAAACTTCCGGACACAATGACCTTTCTTGAACCCTCCTTTGCCTTTAACCGAAACACATGGTTGGGGACAAAGAAAATGGAATTGGTATTGCCCAGCCCGTCATTTTCCTGGACATCGTTATCGTTGTCGATCATCCATTTCCCATCCACAATGAATTTATACCAGTATTTGCCGGGTAGTAATTTCACCGGGAGAATCCAACCACTATCTGTTCGCTTCATCATCAGGGTTGCCGGATCCCAGTTATTGAAACTACCCGCCAGCATGACCTGGTTGGCATTCTTGTGATCACGCAGATAAAAGAGTACCGTGGAATCCTGATAAATAGGGAAGGTGGATTTTTTCCGAAACTGGTTATACCCAAATTGAAGTTGATTGCTGATTCGGGGAAAGCGGGCATCAAAAGAGACATCCTTTTCTGCCAAAATCAAACGCAGGGTCGGGTCATCTACCCGGTCAAAACTCAACAGGGGTTTACTGATGGTAAACTGGGAAGAATTATTCAACCCGATCTTCCATCCACCCAGCAAAATAGAATCCGTGAACCCGGATTGAATGAATTTTTTCAACGCAAGCCCTTCCAATGAAAATTGACTGATAAAGGCATTGAGTTCCCAATCGGGTAAATTTTTGCTTAGCCAGATATATTGTTGCCCGTTCTTGACGGTGCATACCTTTATCGTGTCCTGAGCCAGGGCCATATGGTTAAGCATCAACAGGCCAAGGGCCAGGATCGATACCTTCCATCGTTTTCTCATGTTATATTTTTTCTGCCCGGTCATTTCCAAACGAACATTTTGTTCTTTACAAAGTTAAACCCTATTTTTTTGAGGGATAAGAAATCAAAACCCAGCACCCCGTCCACACATCCCGCATGGGAGAAACAGGTTTTTTCCAGGTTGGTGACCAATACCTTCATTTGCCGGATATCCACCCCTCCTATATGCAGGGTATTCAATTCTCCCTTTAACACATCGATCTTTTTCCCCCCTACTCCCATCATCGTTGTACGCCCGGTGATGGACACTTCGGCAAAAACCCTTTCCGGAAGGCGGCTATCCAGGAGATTGGCCTCCGAACCACTGTCAATGATCAACCGGAGCTTTTTGCCCCCGACCATCGTTTCCACCATGATCCGGCTGTCCATGATGCGAATAGGGATTACCTGGTAAGCAGAAGTATCGGCCAATTGATCCTGCTCAAATACAGACGTTCCTTTCCGGTCCAATCGATGCAGGTAGATCAAATTATTTTCATAATCAATGATCATTTCAAATTTCCGGAGCAGTTCAACCCCGATCAAACCCAGCAACTTGATCCCCCGGCTGTTCTCGATACTCCCCAGATCAGTCAGGTCGGCATCCACCTGATAAAAATGATTGGTGCCAAAAGAAAAATCAGCCACCCGGGTATGTTGTATAGAAAAAGTTCCGGCAGTGGCTCCATTACCATCTCCTTCAGACTCCTGAACGGGATAATGCCGGAAATAGGTTGCATTCAAAACCAAATGGGGACAACCGGTATCAAGAATAAAGTTACCCTCCGTAGTATCGGCCTTTGCTTTTACCAATATCAGGTTGCCCGCACGGCTAAAAGGGATGGCGTATACCGAGGGGTAGATTTCCTCCGCATCAGGAAGGGATATTTTAACAGGTGGACCATCTGAACCTGCATATGCTTCATGAGGGGATAGTTGGGTCAAACCAAACACACATAAAATAATATATATATAAAATTTCCCTCTCACGACAGTTGGTGAAATAGCTAACAGCGAAAAGCTAAAGCAATTCTTTCTGAACTATGTGACGGATTCGATAAGAGGAAGGTTACAGGGATGAGACGCCGAAATTGTTAAGGATTTTATGAATTAATTCATGGCATTCACTTTGTCCTGAAGTGTTTTTGCACTGCTGGATTTTAGTTGTGTCAATTCATCCACCATTTTTTGCGCCATGGTTTTGTTTTTCTGGGCGATATAGATCAAACCAGCGTAATAACGGGCGTTCTGGTTATTGGCAGTCAGTTCAATGGCCTTGCGCAATTGGGTCAGTCCCTCTTCATAGCGGTTCAGCATGTAATAGCTATATCCCAGGTCAACATAGGCCGCGGTATAGGTCGCTTCGCTTTTAATGGCGGTCTGCAAATAAGGGACCGCTTCGGCATATTTGCCCAGACTATTGAGACAATAGCCTTTACCAAAATTGGCCTTACGCTCGGAGACATTGATGGCAAGGGTTTTTTCGTACCAGAGAATGGCAGTGGGGCGGTCTTTTTTCAGGTCACGGTACACTTCGCCAATTCCATTGTAGGCAATATGGCTCTTGGGATCGAGGGGAATGGCCTGATTGAAATAGCCAATGGCTTCATCAGCCTCCTTGAGCTTCGTACTGGCAAAGCCCAGCTCCCAATAGGTATTGATATAATCTTTCTTGAATCGAAGCGACCGGTTCAAGGCTACTTTGGCGCTGTCATATTTGTCAATGGCGTTAAAGCTATATCCTTTCCGGTACCAGTACAGGTAATCATTTATTTCCTGTGAGGCGGCTGATTCATATCCTTTAAAGAAATCCAGCGCCTGATTAAAATCGTCTTTGAGATAAGAGATATACCCTTTTTGCTTGAAGGCCAGGGAATATTTTGGGTTGATGGAAAGACAACGGTCGTAGCATTTATTGGCCGAATCCGGATTGCTGGATTGTTGGAAGGCATAACCAAGTTCAAAATGCACTTTGGCCATACCGGCATTGAGGTTCCGGGCCTTGCGTAGCGCAATGATGGCATCGGAATAACTCTTCAATTCATTCAGGCACCAGCCCATTTCATATTGGGAATCAAAATGACTGGGGTTGGCGAGGGTGGCTTTGGAGAATTTCTCCACGGCTTCCTTGTATTTTTTTTCCTGACGAAGCTTGAGGCCTTCGTTGTATAATGTGGTTACATCCTGGGCCAGCGTGCTGGTAGCCAGGAACAAGAGGGTTAAAAGCGGGGTGATTCCGATTTTTTTCATAGGACTAATGTAAGGCAAATCCGTCGGCAACCCTATACCCGGAGCACGGTATTTCATTCACGTATTTGGGCAAAAAGCCGCTCGGCATCCTCCCGGCGAAAGAGTTGGGTTCCTTCATTCATGGTGGCCGCACTTCCACAGGCCACCCCAAACCGGATGGCCTCGCGTAGCGACCAGCCCTTTTGTAATGAATAGGTTATACCCGCCACCATGCTGTCTCCGGCACCTACCGTACTTCTTTTTTCTACCTTGGGGGCTTCCACGAAATAGCGCTTGTCGGCACTGACCAGCCAGGCCCCATCCGGCCCTAGGGAAACCACAATGATCTCCGCAAACCCATCGACAATGGCTTGTTGGGCGGCATCGGGTACTTCTTCTTTATCCAACCAGTCGATCTGGAGCATCTTGCACAATTCGCCAATATTGGGTTTTATCATGTATGCCTTTTTTCCTTTCATGGCTTGTAAGGCAGGGCCACTGGTATCCACAATGCATTTGGCACCCACGGCTGCGGCATTTTTAACGATCAATCCATAAAAATAATCTGGCAAGCCGGGAGGAAGGCTTCCACTGGCCACCACAAAACTGGGGGCAAAGGCCCGGATTTGGTCTACCAGTGTTTTGATGGTTTCTTCATGTACTTCGCGCCCGGGAAAGGTGAACCGATACTGGGCATTGGTAGTGGTTTCATGCACGATCCAATTTTCCCTTGTCTCCACCTTGGTATCCACCGCATGGAAGAGAATATTCTCTTCTTTCAACAAACTGCATAACATGTTTCCATTATGTCCCCCTGCCGGGAATAAAGCAACCGTAGAAGTATCGAGTTTCTGCAAGGCCTTGCTCACATTGATGCCCCCGCCACCGGGTTCATTGACCACCTCGGAACAACGGAGTTTACTCTCGGGCTTCATTTTTTCAACGGTAGAACTTTTGTCGATGCAGGGGTTCAGGGTTACAGTAAGGACCATGGTATAAAGATGACAGTTTTAGCTATTAGCGGTTGGCCCGCAAAAATACCAAATCCCTATCTTTGAAACATGTTAGAATTATCAACCCGCGGGAAAGAGATGCCCGCCTCCCCTATTCGGAAATTGGTGCCATTTGCAGAAGCCGCCAAGAAAAGAGGAACCAAGGTTTACCACCTGAATATCGGCCAACCGGATATTGAGACCCCGCCTGCCATTCTGGATGCTGTACGGCATGCGGATATCAAAACATTGGAATACAGCCATAGCGCGGGTAATGAAAGCTATCGCCGCAAATTGGTTCAGTATTATAAAAAAGTGGGGATCAATGTATCCCATGAGGACATCATCATTACTACGGGTGGAAGCGAAGCCATCATGTTTGGTTTCTTTGCCTGTCTTAACCCCGGTGATGAGGTCATTATACCCGAGCCCTTTTATGCCAACTACAATGGATTTGCCTGTGCGGCCGGTGTAAACGTAGTACCGATCACTTCGCATATTGAAAATGGATTTGCCCTTCCCCCGATATTGGATTTTAAAAAGGTGATCACGCCAAAGACAAAAGCCATCATCATTTGCAGTCCCAATAACCCCACTGGCTACCTCTACAGCCGGGCCGAAATGGAAGCCCTGAAAACAATTTGCATCGATCATGGGTTATTCCTTTTCAGTGACGAAGCCTACCGTGAATTCTGTTATGATGGAGAATACATTTCCGCCATGCACCTGAGTGGATTGGATGAACACGTGGTATTGATGGATACGATCAGCAAACGGTATAGTGCCTGTGGGGCCAGGTTAGGCGCCTTTGTGACAAAAAATAAAGAGGTGTACCAAGCGGCCATGAAATTTGCCCAGGCCCGCCTTTCCCCTCCCGGATTGGCGCAGATCATGGGTGAGGCTGCGGTTGATCTTCCGGATGATTACTTTAATGCGCCCAAGGCGGAATACCAGGCGCGTCGTGACCTGATGATCCGCCGGTTGAATGCGATACCCGGTGTTTATTGTCCCACCCCGGGTGGCGCCTTTTATGCCATCGCAAAACTACCCGTGGAAGATGCCGATGATTTCTGCCAATGGCTATTGGAATCCTTCTCGCATGAAGGTCAAACGGTGATGCTGGCACCTGCTTCGGGATTTTATGGTACCCCCGGACTGGGAAAGAATGAAGTGCGACTGGCCTATGTGCTCAATCTGGAATCGCTTGACAAAGCGATGGATTGCCTGGAAGCAGCACTTGTTCAATACGCGAAACGATAACCTACGCATATATTTCTATGACCCGATTCCTCCTTAGCTTATGCCTGGGATGGCTGATGCTTTCCCAAACCCTGCACGCGCAGGTAACATTAAAACCCGGGTTCGATCCCATTGAATACGGCCAATTGCTTTCCCTAACCTTTTATGGAAGCAGCATCCCAGATTCCAATCAACGAAAAAAGATCAAGGATCCTTATCAACTCAATTATCGTTCGCCGGAAACAGGTCTGCTCAACCGTTGGCAATTCTTTGTACGGAATGACAATGTAGGTGTCATCGAATTACGCGGCACGATACAGCAACTGGCGAGTTGGTTGGAGAATTTCTACGGCGCGATGGTCCCTGCAAAAGGAAGCCTGCAATTAAATGACAGCACTCGTTTTGACTATACCCTTTCAGAAGATCCCAAGGCCATGGTTCATGCAGGCTGGACGA
The DNA here is from genome assembly GCA_041752235.1 of Chitinophagaceae bacterium. Classification (GTDB taxonomy): domain Bacteria; phylum Bacteroidota; class Bacteroidia; order Chitinophagales; family Chitinophagaceae; genus SpSt-398. Next base: position 122,731 of record JBGSHM010000031.1, on the reverse strand, counting down.
TCGGCATCGGTCATATCGGACCGGCCATTGTGAGTAAGATCAATGAAATGTATAAGGCCCAACAAATAAAAGAGATAATCATCGTTGGGCATAGCCAGGGTGGGGCCTTATCTCAACTGCTCCGCTCCTATCTTCACTATGAACAGAAAGCCGGTCGTATCCCCGGTGATGTTTTTTTTAAGACCTATAGTTCAGCCGCTCCCAAGACAGGCAATTTATTTTATGCCTATGATTTTGATTTTATCACGCGTGGTTCATGGGCGCTTACCGTAGTAAATTCCGCGGATTGGGTGCCTGAAACTCCTTTCTCGATTCAGACGCTAAAAGATTTCAACATCACCAACCCTTTTACGGAGGCAAAGCCCATTTTAAACAAACAAAAATTACTGGTGAGACTGGCAGGAAAGATCATATACAATAAGATCGACCGGTCAACCCGCAGGGCACAAAAACGAATGGGTAAATACCTGGGACCGATGGTGTATAAACAGGTAAAACAATTTCTTCCTCAACTAACACAACCCAGCTATGCAGGAGGAAACAACTTTATGCGGGCCGGGACACCCGTGGTTTTATTGGCCGATGCGGAGTACTATGCCAAATTCCCGGAATTCAGCAGCTTCAAATTCAGTCATCATCTTTATGCATCCTATTCCTATTTACTAAAAAAGCATTACCCCTAAATTCCGTGAAATTCGTGAAATCTGTGCCATTCGTGCCTTAAATAGATTTCATTTGGCAATCAGAAAACACCAACGGAACAACTTCTTCTCAAAATCAAAAGGGGTGGTGACTTTGGTGATATCTGTGATCTCTTTTGAATGGATCTTTTCTTTTTCCAACACAAAATTTCGCGCATTGGTGCTGAAATAGATCTGTCCGCCTGGTCGAAGCAGCCGGAGACAATCATTGATCAATGCCGCATGATCCCGTTGAATATCGAGGATATCCTTCATCCGCTGGCTATTGCTAAAAGTGGGTGGATCCAGGATGATGAGGTCGACCGACTCCGGTTCTGCTTTTTTCAACCATTGTAACACATCGGCCTGGGCAAAGATGTAGGGGTCTCCAACAAATTGATTCAGTGCCATATTTCTTTTGGCCCAGTCGATATAGGTATTGGAGAGGTCCACCGTGGTGACCTCCTCAGCGCCACCTGCCGCCGCATACACTGAGAAGGAGCCGGTATACGCAAAAAGATTGAGCACTTTCTTTCCTTTTGCTGCTTCCTTCACCCGCTGCCTTGTGGTTCGGTGATCGAGAAAGAGCCCGGTATCGAGGTAGTCGTGGAGGTTGACGATAAAGGAAAGCCCGTTTTCCAGTACTACTTTCTCATTCCCCGACTGGTCAAGCCGCTGGTATTGTCCGAGTCGGCCGGGTTTTCGGCGCCGGAGTTTAAGAAATATTCTTTCCGGTTCAATATGCAGGGTCTCGGAAATAACCTGAATACACTCCTGCAACCATTCCTCGTGCGCCTCTTCGGTCATGCCATGCCTGCGCTGGTATTCGGCCACATAGAGGTCAGGGCCGTAAAATTCTATGCAGAAAGGGAATTCGGGTATGTCATGATCGTACAACCGATAGGCGGTGATGCCCATCCTTTTGGCTTCCTTCCCTTTGTGTTTGTACAACTTGAGAAGGCGGTTGCGGAACATTTCGTGTTTTTCGGGCAAGTTTGCGAAATTTGATAAAGAAAAAGTCCGAAGTCAAGGGTCGGAGGTCAGAAGCAAAAAGAAAAATAAACCCCGGACATCCGACTCCTGACAAATAACCAAATACATGTACGCCATCGTCGACATTGAAACCACCGGCTCCTATGCCGCCGCCAACGGGATCACCGAAATATCGGTGCATGTCTTTGATGGAAACAAAGTAGTGGAAAAATTTGAAACCCTGATCAATCCGCGGCAATCGATTCCAAGATATATCCAATCGATGACCGGTATCACGGATGAAATGGTGTCGGATGCCCCGGAATTTGAAGAGGTGGCCGATCAAATCCATCGTGTATTAGATGGCAAGACCTTTGTAGCACACAATGTCAATTTTGATTATTCCTTTGTAAAAGCCCACTTAAAGGCTGCGGGGTATGAATTAAACACCCATAAACTGTGTACTGTCAGGTTAAGCCGGAAACTGATCCCCGGACTCCCCTCCTACAGCCTGGGTAAACTCTGTGATGCTTTAGGCATCCACATCAATGATCGCCACCGGGCCGGTGGGGATGCGGCGGCTACAGTAAGGCTTTTCCAATTGTTATTGGAAAAGGATCAACAGCAATTCATTATTAAAAGCCTCAAACGGGATTCAAAGGAAGCCGTATTACCTCCCAACGTTCCGAAGGAGCATTTTGAAAAATTGCCTTATACCCCGGGTGTTTATTATTTCCATAATGAAAAAGGCAAGATCGTGTATGTAGGCAAGGCCAAGAATATTCGTTACCGGGTCAACAGCCATTTTAGCAACAATTCAGCCGGCAGGCAGAAACAGAATTTCATGAAACATGTGCATGCGATCAGTTTTCGTGAATGTGGGACGGAATTAATGGCCGCCGTACTCGAATCCACAGAAATTCGAAAACTCTGGCCTGTCTTTAACCATTCACAAAAAAGATGGGAAGATGTATATGGCATTTTTACCTACGAGGACCAGAACGGTTATACCCGTCTCGCCATTGAAAAGAACAAAAAAAGACTGGTGGCGGCACATACATTTCACTATCTGATAGAAGGTCATACGATTCTTCGGGGATTGATACGGGAATATGGGCTTTGTCCCAAGTATTGTTTTTTGCAAAAAGATACGGTGGCTTGTACCGGGCTTGAAACGGGACAATGCAAAGGGGCTTGTGAAAAAAAAGAAGCGCCGGAAACCTACAATGCCCGGGTAAAGGAAGCGATCGCCTCACTGAGTCGTGAAGAATCCTTTCTGATCCTTGACCAGGGAGTAAGCCCCGAAGAACGGTCCTGTATCCTGGTGGAAAAGGGAAGCTTTTATGGGATGGGGTATATCCCCGTGGATGTAGCGCCAACCCATCTTGATCAGGTGCGGGATTTTATACAGCCTTATAAGGAAAATAGCTATATCAGAAATTTATTGTTGGGATATAAGTCGAAGTATCCTTCGCGTGTGGTTGCTTTGTGAGATTTCTCGCCGCGTACGCAAAGATCTTAGCGTCCGCTGCGAGAAACAAAAAACACTATTTTTGCCCCTTAACACAGTACCATGAAATACATCTTTCCCGCCCTTGTACTATTACTTCAAGCCTGTTCCTCTACCAAAAAAAACGCTGCTCCTACCGTATTCACCCCACCGGTGATCATTGCAGATACAATCAAGATTGATACCCCCGTATTCGCCGACCTGCGAGATTCTGCGAGTTATGCCATGGGGATTTTCCTGATCAATTTTTACCGGCAGCAAGGTGTCACTTATATCAATCCGCAAATGGTAGCCAAGGCCATTGAAGATGCCCAGGGGCAAACGGGTATGAAGCTAACGGATGCAGAGGCCAATATGGCGATCATGGCCTGTATCAACGAGGCCCAGATGGCCAAATCAAAAGGAAATATTGAGGCCTGTGATAAATTTATGGCGGAGAATAAGGGGAAACCGGGTGTAACCACCACGGCAAGCGGACTTCAATATGAAATTCTCCGCGCAGGTACCGGCCCTATCCCAAAGGCCACGGACAGTGTGGTTTGCCATTACAAAGGAACATTTCTTAATGGAGAGATTTTTGATGAGTCGTATGAAAGGAACGAACCGGTCACCTTTAGTGTTTCCGGGGTGGTGCGTGGCTGGACCGAAGTACTTCAACTTATGCCAACTGGTTCAAAATGGAAAGTATATGTCCCCTACCAATTGGGCTATGGAACAAGTGATTATTACGCCATTCCCGGTGGCTCGCTATTGATATTTGAATTGGAACTCCTGGAAGTGAAGACTAAACACTAAAAGCTAATTACTAAGATTACTCTTCATCTTATCGATCTGCCATTTCGTTCCCAGCACGATCACTTTCATTCCTTTGGTGATGATGGTTTCGTCGGGTGGGTTGATCACGAATTTACCTTCGGCACTTTTGATACCAATACAGTTTACCCCGGTACTTTCCCACCGCATCACATCCGCCAGTGGGCGGTCTTTTATTCCGGCGGGTAATTTTTCATACGGCACAGACTCCATATTGATCGACTCGCCTTCTTCACCGGAGAGATAGTCAATAAATTCCACCACATCGGGTTTGGATACCAGGGTGGCCATATGTGTACCTCCGATCTTATCAGGCATGATCACATTATTGGCACCTGCCTTGATGAGTTTGGGCATGGAATTATTTCCCGAAGCGCGGCTGATGATCTGAATCCCCGGATTGATCGATCGGGCAGAAAGGACAATGAATACATTATCTGCATCATCCGGAAGCGCTGTGATCAGGGCTTTAGCCCGGGATATACCTGCTTTGATCAATATATCATCCATGGTGGCATCACCGATCAGGTAGATCAGATCCGGATCCGTAAGTGAGGCGGATTCGAGATTGGCCTCATTGTTCTCGATTACTACAAATGACTCACCGTGCACACGCAGTGTTTGCACAGCCTGTCTCCCATTCCGGCCATACCCACATACAATGACATGTTTCTGGAGTTTATCGATGGCAGCATTCATTTTTCGGAATTTAAAGTATTTGTTGATCTCCCCGCTGATCACAAACTGTGTGATACGGGTGATGGCAAAGGCAAAAGTTCCCCAACTGGTCACCAACATGAACATGGTAAATATGCGGCCAGAATTGGACAGGGGCTTGACCTCGCTGAACCCGACGGTGGTCACCGACAACACCGTCATATACATGGCCTCAAGCAGGGTATAATCTTCGATCAGCATATACCCGAACACCCCCACAATGGTGATAAAGAGGAGGAGAAAGATCGGTTGCAATAATCGTAGCGTCCAGCGGCGCACGGGCATTATTTTAAGTGATCAATGATCGCATGGGTCCATTCCAGGGCTTTGGCCAGTTGTTCCTCGGGCGTGATATGCGTATTGTCCAATACCCGCGCATCATCCGCCTTACGAAGCGGGCTAACCTCGCGATTGGAATCAATATAGTCACGCATCTCCAGGTTATTCTTTACTTCCTCGATCGTCACGTTCGGGTTCTTTTCATATAGTTCTTTGAACCTTCTTTCCACCCGCACCGAGTTATCCGCCGTCATGAATATCTTGAGTTCGGCCAGCGGAAATACAACAGTACCAATATCCCGCCCATCCATCACAATGCCTTTCTTCTTGCCCATCTGTTGTTGCTGGGCCACGGCAAATTCCCTTACCTCGCGAATGGCCGCTACTTCGCTTACCTTCTCGGCCACCACGAGGTCACGGATCACATACTCGACATTCTCCTCGTTGAGAAATATCTCACTCGCCTGGCTGTTTTCGTTGAAATGAAAGGCCAGACTGATCTCTTCCAGGGCTTTCCTGACTTCTGCATTATCGGTCCAGTCCACGTGGTTACGGAGAAAATAAAGCGTGATTGCGCGGTACATCGCCCCACTATCCACATATACATAGCCTAACTCACGGGCCAGTTGTTTGGCCAGGGTACTTTTCCCACAGGAGGACCACCCATCGATCGTGATTATGATCTTCTTCTTTGCCATTTCACTCCAAAAATGCAAAAAAAAATGCCAATCATTGCTGATTGGCATGAATAATATTCGAGATTAAGATCAGGCTTTGGCCTTCTCGCCTTTTTTCTTGTCTCCTTCCTTCAAACTGAACACGATCTTCTCTTTTTCCTTGTCCAGGTCGGCGATCAACACGTCCCCGGGTTTTACGCTCAGATTGAGAATCTCCTCGGCCAGGGGATCTTCCAGGTATTTCTGGATGGCCCTGTGCAGGGGACGGGCGCCAAACTGTTGGTCATAACCCTTATCAGCGATAAAGGTCTTGGCCTCTTCGGTCAGTTCGAGCGAATAACCCAGGGCGCTAAGCCGTTTGAATACACCGGCCATCAGGATATCAATGATCTGGAAGATATCGTCTTTGCTCAGGCTATTGAAGATGACCACATCATCGATCCGGTTGAGGAACTCGGGTGAGAAGGTACGCTTGAGCGCTTTCTCAATGACCGCTTTATTGGCATCGTCCTGGCCTTCAGCACGGGAGGCGGTGGTAAAGCCTACTCCATCTCCAAAATCCTTCAACTGACGGACACCAATATTCGAGGTCATGATGATCAGGGTGTTCTTGAAATTCACTTTGCGACCCAGTCCATCGGTCAACTGGCCATCATCGAGCACCTGGAGGAGGATATTATAAATATCCGGATGGGCTTTTTCGATCTCATCCAGCAGGATCACGGAGTAAGGTTTGCGACGGACCTTCTCGGTCAGTTGGCCACCTTCTTCATATCCTACATATCCCGGAGGCGCACCGATCAGGCGGCTTACCGTGAATTTCTCCATGTATTCGCTCATGTCGATCCGGATCAGGGCATCCTCGGAATCGAACATATAACGGGCCAGGGAACGTGCCAACTCGGTCTTCCCTACCCCGGTTGGGCCCAGGAAGATAAAGGTGCCGATCGGTTTCTTGGGGTCTTTCAGTCCCACCCGGTTACGCTGAATGGCTTTCACCACTTTGAGGATCGCTTCGTCCTGACCCACAACCATGCCCCGCATGTCTTCTGACATTTTGCGGAGTTTTTCTGTTTCTGCCTGTACCATCCGCTTCACGGGGATACCGGTCATCATGCTCACCACTTCAGCTATTTCTTCCTCGCCAATGGGATAGCGTTTGTGTTTGGATTCCTCCTCCCATTGGAGTTTGGCTTTTTCCAATTCCTCTGCCAAGCGTTTCTCCGCATCACGCAAGGATGCGGCTTCCTCGAATTTCTGGCTTTTTACCACCTTATTCTTTTCCTGCTTCACATCTTCGATCTTCTTCTCTAGGTCAAGAATGGTTTGGGGGACATTTATATTCTTCAAGTGCACACGGGCACCTACTTCATCCAGTACATCGATCGCTTTATCGGGCAACAGGCGATCTGTCATGTAGCGGTCGCTCAGTTTCACGCAGGCATCAATGGCCTCATCGTTGTAGTTGACGTTGTGGTACTCTTCGTATTTACTCTTGATGTTATTCAGGATCTGAATGGTTTCATCCACGGTAGGCGGTTCCACCATTACTTTTTGAAAACGACGATCAAGGGCTCCGTCCTTCTCAATGTACATACGGTATTCATCCAGGGTGGAAGCACCGATACATTGTAATTCACCACGCGCCAGGGCGGGTTTAAAGATATTGCTCGCGTCGAGTGAGCCCGAGGCACCACCTGCACCGACGATGGTATGAATCTCGTCAATAAAGAGGATCACATCCCGGTTCTTCTCCAGTTCGTTCATGATCGCTTTCATGCGCTCTTCAAACTGTCCGCGGTATTTGGTACCGGCCACCAGCGCGGCCAGGTCAAGGGAGATCACGCGTTTATCAAACAATACCCGGGAAACTTTCCGTTGAACGATCCGAAGCGCCAGGCCTTCCACGATAGCGGTTTTACCTACACCGGGTTCTCCGATCAGGATGGGGTTGTTCTTTTTCCGGCGGGAAAGGATCTGGGAAACCCGTTCGATCTCGGCTTCACGACCCACGATCGGGTCGAGTGCATTCATTTCAGCCAGTTTGGTGATGTCCCGGCCAAAATTGTCCAATACGGGTGTCTTGCTCTTGGCATTTCCGCCAGCGGCAGGCTTGCCTTTGGATTGTGAATATTTTTTCTCTTCGTCAAAATCGTCGTTGTCGTCGTCGTTGTATTCAGCGCGGACATCATTGCTCTTTACCACGCCGAGTTCATTTCGGAAAAGGTCGTAATCCACGTCAAATTGGTTTAGGATTTGGGTTGCGATGTTTTCTTTGTTCTTGAGAATGGAGAGCATCAGGTGTTCTGTCTCCACCGTAGGGCTTTTCAAGGCCTTGGCTTCCAGCACAGTGACACGAATGACCTTTTCGGCCTGTCGGGTCAGGGGAAGGCTGTTGATATTCGCAATATTCTTACCTGTCTTATCCTTTACGGCCAGTTCGATCTCTTTGCGCAGTTCATAAAGGTCGATGTTGAAGCTTTTCAGGATCCGGACCGCTGTATTGTCCCCTTCCCTGATCAGCCCGAGAAGGAGGTGTTCCGTTCCGATAAAGTCATTCCCCAACCTCAGCGCTTCTTCCCTGCTGAATGAGATAATCTCCTTGACCTGGGCTGAAAAATTATTATCCATTTAAGTTTAATTGCTTGTGATACAATAATAACGAATAAATTTGATCCGGGTTCACCCGTTCTTACTAACGTATTGTTGATAAACCAGATTGTTATGGACGTCAAAATCGATACCAAAGAGAAATTTCATGTCATCACGGTAGCAGGCCCCACGATATCTGCTAGTATGACAGAGGAATTGGCCAATAGTTTCCTTCCATTCCTCCAAAATGACGTTAAAAATATCGTACTGAACCTTGAAATGATCGAAGAACTGGGGGACGGGGTTGCCGGGTCCCTCGTCAAGTTACAACAAACCTTTTATGAAAAGAACGCCAGTTTTGTCATTTGTTGTCTTCAGAAGGCCGTGGAAAGGCAATTGGAGGAGAGTGAACTGCTGGATATCATGAATGTGACACCCAGTGAAAGTGAAGCCTGGGACATCGTTCAAATGGAAGAGATCGAAAGGGAGCTATTAGGATAATTGTTAATTTCGTGCATGCTCGCTGTCACCATTTTAGGTAATAATTCTGCCGTACCGGCCTTTGACCGTCACCCCACCAGCCAACTGATCACGCTGAAAGGCACCAGCTTCCTGGTGGACTGTGGCGAAGGTACCCAGATACAGATGATGCGGTACAAGATCCGGCGGGCCAGAATCTCTCATATTTTTATTTCTCACCTGCATGGTGACCATTATTTTGGCTTGATCGGGCTGATCAATTCCTTTGGACTGCTCAGTCACCAACAGGAATTACATATTTACGGCCCCTCCCCGCTTCGGGAGATTATCGAATTACAACTTCAGGTGGCCCATACCACCTTGAGTTTTCCCCTGCATTTCCATACGATCACCCAGGAAAGTTTATTGGTAGATGAAGAAGATTATTCCGTATCCTGTTTTCGTACCAATCACCGGATCGAGTGTTATGGTTTTGTTTTTCGGGAGAAAAAGAAACCGCGCAAGGTCTTACCCGAGAAAGCACGGGAGCATGGCATTCCTTCCTCCTTTTTTAATAAACTAAAGGACGGCATGGATTATACCAACAAGAATGACGAAGTAGTAAAAAATGATTGGGTGACCGAAGCGGCCCTGCCGGGAAGGGTCTATGCCTTTTGCGCCGATACCAAATACGATGAATCCATCCTGCCGCATATTAAGGAAGCCGATATGATCTATCACGAAACCACCTATCTCCACCATCTGGAAGAAAGGGCGACCATGCGGTTTCACTCCACCACCAAACAAGCGGCTACCATTGCCCGAAAGGCAAAGGTCAAGAAATTGCTGATCGGGCATTTTAGCAGCAAGTATGACACGCTGGAAGAATTTGAGAAGGAAGCGAAAGAGGTTTTTCCGAATACGGAGTTGGCGTTGGAGGGGGTTACTTATCGGGTGTGACTATTTACCGCCAAGGCGCCAAGGCACTTAGTAGCGCCATAAAATCTTAGCGTACCATCGCGCCTTCGTGTCATGGCGGTATAAAAATCAACCTCCCCAAAGAAATTGAAAGAAGGCCGGCAATTCCGCCCGCCACGTAGCTTCATTGTGTTTTCCCTCGCCTCGTATTGCTACGGTGATGCGTGCGCGTGATTTTTTTCTTACAGCCTCAAAGGCCTGCAACATTTCCGGTACCATCCCCGGCCCTTCCTGCATACCGGCGAAGAAATAGATTCTTGTCTTTAATTTTTTTTGCACCCCATCAATGGCCGGGTAAATATCTTTTGCGATCCAGAAGGAAGGTGAAAAAACACCGGCTCCGCCAAATACCCTGGGATATTGAAGCACGGCATACATGGAGATCAATCCACCCATGGAACTGCCAGCGATAAACGTATGTTTGCGACCTCGTTTGGTCCGGTATTTTTTATCAATAAAAGGCTTGAGTTCATTGATGAGAAAATGCGCGTAGGCGGTGCCTTCTCCTTTGCCATCCTTGATCCCGTTTACTTTGAAATCATACGGCGCGTATTCGTTCATTCTTCGCGGGCCATTGTCAATACCCACAACGATACACTCTCCCCATTTCACCCCCAGGCTATCCAATGCTTCATCCACACCCCATTCACCGGCATAGGAAGTGGCCGCATCAAACAGATTTTGGCCATCGTGCATATAAAGAACAGGGTATTTCTTTTTTGAACCATCGTAATCTTTGGGCAGACGAATTCGAATGAGACGGGTCCTGCCCAATTCTGTCATTTGAAAGGCGGTATCCATGATCTGGACGGTGGACAGGGCGGTGCTTTTCCGTTCTTGCCCATTACCAGGATGCGCCAGGAATACCAGGATTATCAGGATTATCAGGATTGAGGGGAAGGGCTGATTTCTTTGCGGTTTCATGTAGCGTGAAATTAGGGTATCATTCTGCTCCCATCATCAGCCCGCGGATCTTTTCCATGTGTTTATCGCTTACGGGATAAACCGGTAGTCGGAAACAGTTTTTGCAAAGCCCCATTTCGGAGAGATAGGCTTTCACCCCACTCGGACTACCCTCGGTGAATAGCGAATTGATGATATCCATATAGCGATAGTGGAGTGTCTGTGCTTCTTTCAGTTTGCCTTTCAAGGCATAGCGCACCATATCCGAAAAGTCCTGTGGAAAAGCATTTGCCACCACCGAGATCACCCCTTCTGCACCCAGGGCGATCATGGGTAGAGTGATGCCATCATCTCCACTGATGACCATGAAATCATCCGGTTTGTATTTAATGAGGCGTGAGATCTGTTCAAAATTGCCGCTTGCTTCTTTGGTGGCAAACACATTTTTACATTCGTAGGCAATACGCAATTGCGTATCGGCGGTTACATTTTGTCCCGTGCGGGGAGGCACGTTGTATAAGATGATCGGCAGGGGTGTTACCGCGTCGATCGCTTTATAATGTTGAAAGATCCCTTCCTGATTGGGTTTATTGTAATAGGGCGATACAGAGAGGATCGCATCATAGCCTTTTACATCAAAGGTCTTGATCATGGCCACCACTTCGTGGGTATCATTGCCACCGATACCGGCCACTAGGGGGATACGTCCTGCGGTTACTTCATTGACAAAGCTGAAGACCCTTTTCTTTTCTTCTCCATGGATGGTAGCTGATTCACCGGTGGTACCCAGTACCACAATGTATTCCACTTCTCCCTTGATCTGGTATTCGATCACCTGGCGGAAACTCTCCCAGTCAATTTTGCCATCCTCGTGAAAGGGAGTGATGATGGCGACGCCGGTTCCTGTGAATTTCTTACGTAGAGACATTGGCTTATCTTAATCTTAATTAAACTGAAGTAATTTAGTCCGGAGTCCGGGGTCCGGAGTCCAATCTCCCAACCAGACATCGGACCTTGGACCCCCGACTTCTTAGTTCTCGTCATAAAATCCCATTTTCCCGAACTTTTCGATGCGCTGGTTTACGCGTTGTTCAGGAGGGATATTCTTTAATTCTTTAATTACGGGTATCAGGTAGTCCTTTAATATCTGTGCGGCTTCGTTATAATCCCAATGCGCGCCGCCAATGGGTTCCGGAATGATACCATCGATCAGGCCAAAGCCCAGCATTTTTTCCGCGGTCAGTCGCAGTTGTTCGGCCGCCACTTCCTTTTTCTCCCAGCTTCTCCATAAGATAGAGGAGCAGCTTTCCGGGCTGATCACGGTGTACCAGGTATTTTCCATCATAAAGACCCGGTCACCCACACCGATCCCGAGGGCACCACCGCTGGCTCCTTCGCCGATGATCACACAGATCACGGGTACTTTGAGGCGGATCATTTCATAAATATTCCGGGCGATCGCCTCCCCCTGGCCGCGTTCTTCCGCTTCCAGTCCCGGGAAGGCCCCGGGTGTATCAATCAGGGTTATGACCGGTTTATTGAATTTCTCCGCCAGTTTCATCAGTCGGAGGGCTTTACGATAGCCTTCCGGATTGGCCATACCAAAGTTGCGCATCTGCCGCATTTTGGTATTGATCCCTTTTTGCTGACCGATGATCATCACTGTTTCTCCATCCAGTTGGGCGAATCCACCCACCATGGCCTTATCATCTTTTACATTGCGGTCGCCATGCAATTCAAGGAACTGCGTGGTCATTTTATCAATGTATTTAAGCGTATAGGGGCGGTCGGGGTGGCGGCTAAGTTGAACCCGTTGCCAACTGGAGAGGTTGTGCGTGATCTCTTTTCTTTTTTCAAGGATCATCTCCTCCAGTTGGTGGATGCCGGAGCTATGGTCTATTTTTTTTGCTTCGCTGCTTTTCTTCAGGTGCTCGATCTCCTCGATCAGGTCTTTGATCGGTTTTTCGAACTCCAGGAACTGTCTGTTGGCATTGGTTGGCATAGGTGACTATGATAGGGTTGCTAAGGTAAGGATTTATTAATATTGGGGTGTTAGGGTTTGGGATTTAGGGGTTTACACGGATTGGAGGGAAATGGCAGGAATGGCGGATTTTCGGGTCATGTGAATTTGGCCCAATGGGGAATTGGAAACCAATCTTAAAAAAAATCAAGAGGAATTTTTGTTGTAAAAAACCCATTTTCCCCTATCTTTGCCACCCCTTACCGGGAACTAAGGATCGGTAGTTCAGTTGGTTAGAATGCTGCCCTGTCACGGCAGAGGTCGCGGGTTCGAGTCCCGTCCGGTCCGCAAAAAAAGCTCTGAGTAATCGGAGCTTTTTTTATGCCCGGAATTCTTTTTTTAAAAAAGAATATAGCTTCAAACATTCACTTGCCTCCTCCTCCCTTTTTAAACTTTCCCAAAAAAATCAGCCGCTTTTTAGACAATCAATCTTATAAAACAAAACAGCCAACCTACTTAAACAAAAAGAAAAATAATATTCCGTTATTGAATATAATCCATATATTCAGTATCCCTCCCTATCCCCACTTCTCCATTTTAATAACCATAAAACTTAAAACTATGACATGGGTTTTCAAAGAAGAAAATGCTACATTTTCAGATGACACTTTGTACAACACGACATTGAATGATATCAATGCCCTTACTCCCAGTGAAATGAGTTCACTAAAAGTTGCAATGTCCAATCGAAACTCCGGTAATGCCCGGGTACTAATGGTTTATGCCACCGACGCTAAATCCATTCCCGATATTACCACTCTTGGGGATACCTGGACATTCAAACATTTCTCAACTGACGGAGATTACAACGGCATGTACACGCAACTGACCAGTTTTCTCAATGACCCGGCAAATGGACTGACAGACGCCCAAACTTTTTGGTCGCAGGTGTCATTTGATAACTCATTATCCGACCCATCCAATTTGGTGGTATGGTACCGAAACCTGCCCAGGTAATTAAAGAATAATTACAACATTAATTAAACCAGATTCAACAACTCAATTTAAGGAGATGATTGTACCATCTCCTTAAATTGAGTTGCTATCCTTTAAAATTCATTGAAATGAGCCGAGTGTCTAAACATGACGGTCCCGTCATCCTGCCATCCAAAACCCAAACATCAGACAATCAATCCCCCTACTCCGTTGCGACAAACTACCTGAATGGTTCAGTAAACCCTCGTACGGGTGAATTATCCTTAAAAATTAACCCACCCAAACTGCCTGGCATACTGGGTATGGATGTCGATCTTTCGATACAATATACACAACGTGACGACCCCTCCTCGAATTCTGTATTAGGCCTGCCACCAGGATGGTTTTACAAACTCAGCTATATTGTCGACAACCAGCTAAATCTGAATGGCGGGGCAAAGTACTTTTTGAATCCGGAAGCAAAATCAGGATTACAATATTATAAACTGAAAGACATTCAGCTGATCTCCTATGGAATGTTTGAATATCCAAAACTTCCCTATGACACAAGCGAGAATTATGCCTTTCAATTAAAATACCACAATGGGAAAAACCAGTATTTTGATGCTATCGGGCGGTTAATTGCCGTGGATGATATAGATGGCAACCATTTACTTTTTTATTATGACACACCCGATCAAAATATTTACAACACCAAACTGGTAAAAATCATAGATAGTTTTGGGCAAACCATTACACTCACCTACTCCGGGAACAATATTCAGGTAAATTACCCAACAGGTGCAGGAAATGATGTTGTATTCACTTATTCCCTGAACAGCAATAATACCCAGCTTATTCAATACACCAACCCACTGGGAGAAGTGACCACCCTGGAATACAATGGAGGAATAGTACGTCAGGATTTGATCTCAAAAATCACCTACCCCACCCAACTGGTCAAAGAGTTCAATTATGTGACTATCCATTACCTCTCCTCTGAAGGGGATATGCTACCAAAGGATGTCATCCAGACGGAAACGACCATCCACCAGAAGGAAAAACGAATAACATCATACGACTTCACCTCTGGAGGCGCTGGCTTTAACAACCTGGGTTTTCCAACCTATAAAACAAAAAACAAAGGCGATGCATTGATGGATTCCTTTAATAGTCAATATATATACACTTCCGTAATCGATAATGGAGTGACCATAACAAAGAATTCCTATAACTATTTGCATTTAAAACTGCAGGAGGATATCCAGTCAAAAGCAGATAATAGTCATATCAGCCAAACCAAATACAACTATACAGGAGAAGACGGCGACCGTTATTTCCCACCTTTCAATGATCTACCCCCGAATTATCAGGCAAAAAATAAGGTGACCACTGAATTATACAATGAAACGGGACAAACAAGCCGGCACCAGGCACAATTCACTTATAATGACTATGGGCAGGTGACAGACCATAGCCAGTGGGATACAGATCTTACCACAGGCCATTTAACCCTTGTATCGTCGGTAAAATCAACATATGATGATGGCGGATATAGGATGTTATTAATCAAACAGGAGCTGGACTATAAACCCCAGGGCATTATTGCATCCACACCCGTCATTCTTCAAAATACAAACACCCTTGACGCTGAAGGAAAACATGTCCTCAGTAACCAGGTGGGAAGGATAACCAATTCAAATGATAATTCAACGTTTATTCCCGAAAAAAAGACCACTTTTCAATATGATCAAAATGGTCGTATCGCTACAAAAACGCTAAGCTGGGATAAAACGGTCAACAATAAGATACAACCGGTCGAAACAAGCTATACAAACTCCTTTCAATACGATCCCGGCACCCAGCGGCTCATTGTTACCAAAACAGATAGTAAAAACAATACCCTTACAAGGCATTTTGATACCATCTCGGGCAAAATGACCAGACAGGAAACCAGCCTGGGAGATGTGTCTGAATACACGTACGACTTAATAGGTCGACGCCTAAGCAAAAAAGACCCCTTAGGCAATATGGTCAACTGGAGTTATGATGATGTTGCCAATAAAATTACAAAAGAACAAGGGTTGGGATACAAAACCTATACCTATTATAATGGCTTTGGAAATGAAATTCAACATAGCGACAATCTCGGAGCCGGTGGAAAAGAAAGAATAGTACAAACCAAAGGATATGACAATGTCGGTAGGCTGTCATGGGTTTGCGGGATTTTAGGTGAAAACACAAAAATCAGCTTTGCTTATAATGCAAGGGGCATGGTGGCTTCGAAGACAGATGCCTTAGGAAACATAACCACCTACACTTATGACTCCGTGGCCAAAATAAAAACAACCTTCTTCAATAATATCAAAACAAAAGAAGAGCAATACAACAATTATAAAAAGAAAATACGCTCCCAATTTTATTCTGCCGAAAGCAATGATACAGCAACCTCTTCCACAGGTTATAATAGCTATAATAAGAAGGTATACTTTAATACGGGTGATAAAGACAATTCCCTGGATTGGACCGCTGAAGAATATACATTTGACGCGTCCAAAGCCATGACA
Organism: Chitinophagaceae bacterium; assembly: GCA_041752235.1. GTDB lineage: Bacteria > Bacteroidota > Bacteroidia > Chitinophagales > Chitinophagaceae > SpSt-398. The sequence goes on along the minus strand of JBGSHM010000031.1, from coordinate 106,649 downwards.
GGAAAAGTAGTGACTGGCTGGGACAATGTAAAGCAAACCGAAACCTATGTACGCGATATATTTAACAAAATCGTGGAGAAAGTCAATGGCTGTGAAATGGCTACGGGAGAAATAAGCAATGCCAGCAGCTCTGTACTTCACAACAATACGGTTGGCCTATTGCATAAAGAAGAGAACCCGCTTGGGCTCATTCAGCAATACGAATACGATGGAGAGGGAAACAATACCGCAAAAATTGGTTTTGATAGTAAAAAAATAAATTTTAGTTATTACCCCAACAGAAAATTAAAACAAAAATGGTATCAGGAAATCGATGGGAGTACACAAACATTTAACTATGCTTATTATGACAATTGCGATTTTGTAAAATCGATCACTAACACCAACAATGAGACCATCGCCTTTGAATATGAACCAGATGGAAAAGTGACTAAGATTAGCTACCCGGATGGCAAAACCATCCAATGGAAGTATGACAACGAGAAAAACTGTCTCGACCACATAATTGACGCAGCTGGGAATAAAATAAAGTATAGCTACGATAGTTTTGGACGCCTGAGTGGCATTACCAGCCTTGATTTCGGCGTTGTATTGACTTATTTTGACAAATCTTCAGATGCCAGCAATAGCGGCCGGCTTCAAACAATCCAATATTCCAATGGCATGCTGCTTTCCCTGAGTTACAACGGGTACAGCATGATGAAGGAAATAATAGTAACGAACACTAAAAATAATATACTGCTAAAGGTAGGCTATGAATACAATGAGAATAATAAAACAATAAGCTCCATTTCGTATTCATCGGAAGTATATGACAGCCTTGATGTCAATCATATTTCAAACTACTCGTACACGTCAACCGGAAAACTGGTTTCAGAGTCCACCACCAAACTGAATGGAGAAATTATCAACTCCGTAGCTTTCACCTATGATGCAGCTGGCAATGTGCTGACGAAGTCGACATCCACTACTAAAGGGACTGACCTAATACTCTATTCTTATGATACCGACAATAAGTTATTGAGCATTAAAGATGGGGCAAATACCCTCAAACCGATTTACGATACCAATGGAAATATGATCGCGGACGGATATGGAAATGCCTATGCCTATAATAACCTGAATCAATTAATAAGCTATACCGATGTCAAGCAGGTTAAATCGGTCTATACCTATTATCCCAATGGTTTAAGAAGATCAAAAAAAGTGGGGGATTCAGCGGAAGTGGTCTTTTATTATGACCATGACAAGGCGCCAAATATCATTAACGAAATACAGGGTGACATAGCTGCCAGTTATGTATTACTTGGGTCTCTCCGGTATATACGGATCATCAAAGATTCAAATGGGACTACGCCTCAATATATCATTCATGACAAAAAGGATATTCTATTAACAATAGACCAAAATGACGAAGCCATCTCGACTTATGATTATAGCGCTTATGGAAGTGACCGGTCATTGTCCCAGGAAAATAATTCGGGTTCTTTTACCATTTATGCCAACCCTTTTAAATATACACATGAATATCAGGACATAGAATCCGGTTTGTATTATCTACGCGCCAGGTATTATCTACCCCATATCATGCGCTTTATCAATCGAGACAGTATCCAGATTTTCAACCATTATAGTTATGCGGACGGGAACCCCGTGATGATGACCGATAAAACGGGCCATACACCCTGGTGGAATTGGCTACTTACAGGTATTACCGTTTTGTTTACGGCCATTATTACGGTGGTTAGTTTTGGAGCTGCAGCCCCAGCAGCAGCAGCGGCCGATGCTGCTGAAATTGGTGGAATTGCTGCAGATGCGGGTGTGTCCGCCGCAGAAGCAGGCGAAGTGGGTAGCGCAGCCATTGAAGGATCAGCAGAATCAGGCGTAATCAATGCATCTGAGACAGTGGCCAGTCAAATTAACCCCGATGTATTGCCCGGTCAAGGGGGATTTGATCCCGATGCACAAACGGTGTGGCCAAATGATATCAATCCTAATGGATTGAACAATAATTGTTTTTTCTGTACAGCGGCCCATGTAATGGATGAATCCGCACCTGATGTCGCTGAATACTTAGGCATGGAAGAAGGATGGATGCCTGAGGATCGTGCAGGACAGGCCTTTTACCAGCTTAACTTAAGTCAAACCGGGGAATTTGACATCACAACTGATAATGCTGCAGAAGCCTTTGACTTCATGACCCGCCAGGAACCGGGTACCCGCTTTGGTTTTAATTTTGAAACGGGCGTAGACACATCACATTGGATCAATGCAGAATCTCAGGGGCCAGGAAATTTTGTAACCCTATATGATGCGCAATCGAACTATTTGGTAAATAATAATCCCTGGCAATGGCCAAATGGCTATTATCGAATAATGCGATTTATTGATGGAATGAACCTGATGGATAATTAATCAATTGTATTATTCCCTTTTAGAACCTATTTATTGATGAAGCATTTATAAATCTCCCCTCCACCAACTTCTTCACCAAGCCCATGCCGGCCATGGTTCCCATGGCTACGGCATTGGCTACGGTGCGCATACGGGAGGCATTGTCACCAATGGCATAGATGCCCTTTACGGAAGTTTCATATTGCTCGTCAATTTGTATATATCCATCCGCCGTCATCGCACACCCAAGCTCGGCAGGCAATGCACTGTGTTGCTCAAACGGACTGGGTGCATAAAGGACCTCAAGGGCAAAGCAGGTGCCATCTGAAAATGATATTTCATATATCTGCCCGGATTCCTGTTTCACCTCTTGTATTCTTTTTTCAATCACCTCTATCCCCATACGCAGCAGAAGGCTTCGTTGGTCAGTCGATAAATTGGTTTTCCCATTGGTAAACAAAGTCAGATCCTTTGTCCAATTTGCGATCATTTTTACAAATTCAACGGTCTTCTCATTATTCAGCAATACACCAGTCCTTTTGCCTCGTACCTCGTATCCATGACAAAAAGGGCAATGAAGACCGGATTTACCCCAACAAGCATGCAATCCATCAATATTGGGTAGTATATCTCTGATACCCGTGGCAAAGACCAATTTATCCGCATGGAATTTCTCCCCGGATAAAACGTCTACCCCAAATCCATCTGCTTCCTGCGTTGCACCGATGACCTTACCGATATTAAATTGCACACCTGGGTATTTCATCACCTGATCTTTAGCTACTGCAGCAATTTCTGCAGGTGGCCGGCCATCGTTTGTAAGGAAATTATGGGAATAAGGCGTAGGCGCATTACAAGGCTTTCCCTCATCGATCACCAATACTTTTTGCAGGGCCCTGCCCAATGCCATGGCAGCGGCCAGCCCCGCATAGCTTCCCCCTACAATGATAACATCATACCGTTTGTCCTTCATGCTCTTTTTTGTTCTCATTACTTCTTACTTGGGGTTAACATTTTCATCACTTTGTCAACAGCAGGCACTCCAATAAATACCAGCCAGGGCACCAAGGTAGCGGTCAATATCAATGTACGCTGGTATAAAGGCAGGTCAGCCAGATGCGGGCTAAAGAAATACAGGAACAAAGTGATCGAGGGATAAATGGCCAGCCATATCTTAAGCGCGGCCAGTAGTTTCATTTTCGCTTTCATTTCAATTTAGTTTTTAGAATGATCAAAAAGCAAAAGTAGTGGCGCAGGCAGGACTGATAACAGGACAAGAATTGAATTGAATAGGATAATTCTAAAAACGAAAAGATCCTGTTGAAATTGACGCGTTGTCCGATTCAATTTGATTTTTGTCCTATCCCTCGCTTCATAGTCATTTTACTTTTGTCATTCAAAAAATAATAACATGGAAATGACAACCAACAACTACCGTAAAATATCCCTTTGGGCGGGTATATTTTATGTACTCACTTTTGTATCGATCCCCACATTTAGTCTCTATCAGGACATACAGTCGCCCGGTTTTATGCTGTCACAAGGCCCGGATGCCCCGATTATTACAGGAGGGCTTCTTGAAATCATTGTAGCATTGACCGGGATTGCCACGGCAGTCGTATTATACCCGGTCTTAAAAAAACAAAATCAATCGGCCGCCCTGGGTTTGGTTGCTGCCCGGGTATTGGAAGCGGCCACTATATTTCTTGGGGTCGCCTTCCTGCTGGGAGCGATCACGCTACGGAAAAGTGGAATAGGAGCAGAAGGCCAGGCAGCTGCACAAACCATGGTGGCTCTTTACAATCGCATCTTCACTTTAGGACAAGGATTTATCCCGGCCATCGATGACCTTCTGTTGGGTTACCTGCTGTATAAATCAAAACTGGTGCCGCGTGGGCTTGCTATGCTGGGTATGATCGGGGCCTTCCCGTTAATAGCCGGTTACCTCTGTGTGATGTTTGGCGTGATTGACAGGGTTTCGATCTGGTCGTTTGGATCAGCTCTTCTGGTAGCGACATTTGAATTCTCGCTTGGGTTATACCTGATCATAAAAGGATTCAGGAAAGGTGTTGTGACAGAAAATAAACAATAGCCCACTCAGCCAAATTTGGCACGATAGGCTTCAGGTGTAAGACCGGTATGCTTTTTAAAGAAGCGTATAAAATAGGAAACGTCCTCGTACCCCAACAGATCGGCCACTACTTTTATCTGATGGGTGGTGCCGAGCAAATAGCGCCGGCCTTCGAGAATGATCTGTTCGTTGATCATCTCGGAGGCGGTCTTCCCAAGCGTGGTTCTGGTTACCTCGTTCAATTGATAGGCGGAAAGGTTCATCTGTTGGATATAAAAAGAAACCTGTTTGTTCTCGGCGATATGCTTTTCCAATAAATCCTGAAACTCCTCCAATCTTTCCAGCGAATAGGAATTTGTATGCAGCGGACTACCTTTTGGATCCGGGCTTTGGCGAATGAATTCAATAAAGAATAGATCGAGGTTTGCTTTTATGGCGTCCAGAAAGCCTTCCTCTTTGCCAATATACTCTTCATAGATCTTTCCAAGTAGCTCATGCAGCCGGTCAAAGCTTTGGCTGGTGAGTCTGCAATGGCTCTTGCCCCAGGCTTTTCTCATTCGATGTAAAGCTTCCTTGCCAGCCGCCTGGTAAAACCTGGGGTGACTTTCAAGCAAGTACCCTTTGGCACCGGCTTTCAATTCAAGCTGGTGAACCTGACCAGGCCGAAGCATAAATAGCGAACGATCCTGCACCTTAAAGCTGACAAAATCAATTTCATGGGTTCCCTGCCCTTCTTCAATCAACAAAATAAAGTTGAAGTCATGCCGGTGTAACCCATGATACAGGTCGCCCCCGCGCATGATGTCCCCAACCTTACGGATATTAAACCGGGCCTGAGTATGGATATCCTGGTTTGCAGGAGCAATCTGTCTGACAGGGATCTTTTTCATAACCTGATGGTCGTCGTTTTATGAAATTAACCAAATCTTCATCCAAATAATAATTTCCGTATATTTAACTCTCTGCCGCTTCTCCTCAAAAAACGATCTTGCCAGACCTAATCACCTGGCCGGAAGTCTGCGCCCACCCACACAAAAAAACCATTTTATGCCAACGAGAAAACCCATTTCACGCAGGGATTTTGTGTACCAGGCTGGCCTGACCGGATTGGTACTGCCCTTTGCCCACTCAAACCTCTTTACCCCTACTATGAAAGAAAAAAAAGACAAACTGGGCATCGCCCTGGTTGGACTGGGAGGATATGCCGGAAATCAACTGGCCCCCGCTCTGCTGGAAACCGAACATTGCTATGTTGCCGGCATTGTAACCGGTACCCCCTCGAAAATTCCGGTATGGCAGGAAAAGTACAAGATACCCGATGCGAATGTTTACAATTACGACAATATCGATTCGATAAAGGATAATAAGGATATTGATATTGTATATGTAGTGCTGCCGAATTCCATGCACGCCGAGTTTACCATCCGTGCCGCCAAAGCAGGCAAACATGTGATCTGCGAAAAACCAATGGCCCTTACCGTAGAGGACTGTGATAAAATGATAAAAGCCTGTAATGATGCTAAGGTTCAATTGGGTATTGGCTATCGCTTGCAATACGAACCCTTTAACCAGGAAATGATGAGATTGGGTACACAAAAAGTATATGGCGATATTGAAAAAATAAATGCCGGATTTGCCTCTACCATCGGTGACCCCAGACAATGGAGACTGAAAAAAGCCTTGTCCGGTGGTGGCCCTATGCAGGATATTGGCATATACTGCATCCAGGGAATATGCTACACAACCGGCATGGAACCCCTGGCTGTCAGAGCCATCGAAGGACCTAAAAAAGACCTGGAAAAATTCAACGAAGTGGAGGAATCACTTACCTGGGAATTTGATATGCCCAACGGACTGATCGCAAAAGGAAAATGCAGTTACAGCGAAAGCTATAATTTCCTTCGAGCGGAAACAGCCAAAGGAACCTTTGAACTTTCCCCGGCATACAACTATGGTGGCTTGCAAGGCAAAACACCTGATGGAGCCATGAATTTTCCCCGGGTAAATCAACAGGCCCGACAAATGGATGCCATGGCACAAGCGATCAAAAAAGGGGAAAAAATACGGACCGCTGGTGAAATGGGAAGACGCGATGTGAAACTGATCAATGCCGTATATGAGGCTATGCATACCGGGAAAACCATATCACTGGTTTAGCCCGGTAGCAGACCGCTGATGTTCTATTCAAAAAACGGCACATTTCTGACCGCATACTTCTTCATGGCATCGACATTCAACTCCACGCCAATTCCAGGTTTTTCGGAAAGGGTGATAAAGCTGTCTTTAACCCACTCTCCTTCATAGGTGACAATCTCTTTGTACATGGGATCGGTATGGAAATAGGATTGCCATTCCAGGATCATGAAGTTGGGTACCGAAGCGCAGACATGACAGGCCGCCATACAACCCAGGAAGGAAGCCACCATATGCGGGGCAAATGGGGTATAATACAAATTAGCCAGATTGGCTATACGCTGCCCTTCTCCCAAACCACCCGCCTTTTGCAGATCGGGCATCACCACATCCACTGCCCCAATTTCCAGCATACGGCGGAATCCATGTGCCAAATACTGGTTCTCTCCCGCCGCGATGGGTGTACTGCTTGAATCTTTAATGGATTTATAAGCATCCACATTCTCCGCAGGAGTGGGCTCTTCCAACCACATAAGATTTAATGGCTCCATGAGTTTTGCCACCGCATGCCCGGTAAATGCATCATACCGGCCGTGCATGTCTACCAGTATATCCACGTTAGGCCCTACGGCCCCACGAGCCGCTGCTATCTGGTCATACATCCGTTTTAGTTCCGCCGGACTGGCTGTCCAGTTATACCGGTCGTATTTCCCGGGATCATTGGCCTGGTCCAGATCAAATTTGATCGCATTAAAACCCATGTTCTTTGATTTGAGGGCAGCTTCCGCAAAATCATTTGGTGTGGGCAGGTTACGCTGATAAAGAGCCGTATCGCAATAAACACGGATCTTATCCCGAAACTTACCTCCGAGCAAACGATACACCGGTACCTGCAATGCCTTTCCGGCAATATCCCAAAGCGCGGTTTCAATGGCGGAAAGTACGGCCACATACATACCGGCCTGGGCACCCTGGAAAAAACCACCTTTGCGTATATCTTCAAACAGCCGGTGAACATCCAGCGGATTGCGGTCCTTTAACCTGAATTCAAAATTCTTTACCAGATGGTAGGTACCCCCCACCGCATCCACCCCTTCTCCATACCCAATTATATCCTGGTTGGTAAACACCTGGACAAATAAACTCCCACGGACATACCCACATTTGATTCCGGTGATCTTCAGGTCGGATGGCGCGGATGCTCGGGGAGATTTCTCGACGGCGTCCTCATAACCTCTTCCAAAACTACCCAGAGAAACAAAGGGGGCCACTGCTGTGGCGATGCCAGCCTTGGAGAGAAAAGATCTTCTTGATGTATTGCGGTTCATATGATTCTATTTATTGTTGATTAAGGCGAAATAATAATGGACTACCAGGTACGGTCTTTGAGAAATTGCTGGATATATTCTTTTGGAACCGGTAGTTCGTTGATATGATCGTTGAGCCACTGCGAAAAATCCTTTTCAATTTCATCCGACCAGCGGGCATCAATTTGTCCGGCGGTATATTTTCCTTCGCGCAAGCGTTGATGGCCAAACAAATCACGTAAACGGACGATCTCAGAAGTGGTCACCACTTTTTCAGCCAGATGGGGAGGCACAAATACCACTACACCCAGTTTACCTAAGACCACATCACCGGGCATTACGGTAACCATCCGGATACGGGTAGGCTGGTTAATGCCAACGATCATGGTATTTAAATCTCCCGGAGGGTTGTGATGAGAAGGATCGTAACTGGTATAATAGGAAGTGAATCCGCCGATATCTTTCAAGCCTTCCACATCACGCAAGGCCCCATCGTATACAATCCCATTCCCACTTTTGGCATAAATGGCATTTCCCACATTGTCACCAATGGTGGGGCCATTTCGCTTGGCACCAAATTGATCCGCCACATACACATCTCCCTTAACCAGGAGATCCACGGCCCAGGTATTCTGTCCGCGCTTTCCGGATTTTTTCCCAAGGGAATCAATGGCTTTCCAAACATCCGGGCGCCCTGGCATAAAGGTGGCGGTAACGGCTCTGCCCACTAGCACACTATCGGGGTTTATGACCTGCCAACCCTCCGCGATCTGGTAGTTATACCCCGCGTTTTTCATAACGGCCCAGGCTTCTTCCACGCTGACCGATTTCATGCGCTCGAGAATTTTATCAGACACTTTAGGACGGCCATCCGCAAACCGCTCTCCTTTCCATTCGGGAGTCAGTGCCAGTAGTTGCTCTTTGCTGATCTGCACCTGTTGACTATACAAGGTGCTCATACAGGTTAACAGCAAAAGGGCCATCATGATCATTTTCTTATTTTTCATATCATTTATTTTACGGTTAATTTGGGAATAAAGTCTTCCGGTTGATCTTTAGGTGGCCGGTTATGCCACCAGTTGGCCAGCATCGAGCCAGTGATATTCATCAGCGGCGCGAATACAGCCGCGGCCAATCCCATGGTGGCCACTTTTCCCAATTCTTTGGCGATCCCGGAAGCCAACCCGGCATTTTGCATCCCCACTTCCAGGGCAATCGTCCGGCAATCCCGTTCCGATAACCGGAATACCCGCCCAAACCAGTAGCCCAGAAAATACCCAAAAACATTATGAACCAGGGCCAGGCCGAAAAGCAGCAAACCGATATTCAATAAACGATCTCTTCCTGCAGCCGTGATGATGACCACAATGGCCGTAATGCTGAACATGGACACAAAGGGCATGGCACGATCCAGCCATCTTATTTTTCCATGCAATAAGCGGTTGAACAGAAGTCCTGCTCCAATGGGGATGATGATCATTTTGAATATCTCCCACATCATTCTCATCACATCGATCTCAATCATGGCTCCGGCAAACATTTTCATCAGGAGCGGGGTAATCAACGGAGCCAACAAAGTAGAAACAGAGGTTACTGTGATAGAGAGCGCGAGATTGGCTTTGGCGAGATAAGCCATCACATTTGAGGCCAGACCGCTGGGTGAACAACCGATCAGGACAATTCCAGCGGCAACTTCGGGTGGAAAATTGGTAAGACTTGCCAACCCAAAGCCCAGCAATGGCATGATGGTATATTGGCTGGCAATACCGATGATCACTCCCTTAGGTGATTTTATGATCGCGGCAAAATCATTCACACTCATCGAACAACCCATGCCAAACATCAAAACCTGGATCAAGGGGATGATGGCATTGCTTAAGGAGAAGCTACCCCATTGAACAAACCAGGACGGGAAAAATAGCGTGAGCGTAACCGCAGCTAACATGATCGCTGTAAAGGTCAATCCTTTCATTTTCTATTGGTTTAGGGGTGTTGCAAACGGGCTATTTCTGCAAATTCATCGGCCAGTTTGGTACTAAGTCGTTCAAAAATCCTGAAATACTTCTCGTACTGCTTATGGTTTTGTTTGTCGGGTTTGACCTCGTCTGAAAGCACGACCGATTTTACGGCATCATCCAGCGAAGCATAAATACCCATTTCGGTAGCGCTTAATAAATAGGATCCATACCCTACACTGTGGTAATCCTGACGAAACCGAACGGGTTTGTTATAGATATCCGCTACCATTTGTGTAAAGAAAGGCAGGCTGCCAAAACTACCATTGATGGAAAGGCTTTTAATGTTTCGGTGTTCCTCCAGCGTTTTGCCAATGCTGTATATTTCATACAGAATTCCCTCTATAGCTGCCCGAACAAAATGGGCCTTTTCATGCTTGATATTCACGCCGAAGAAAACACCTCTTGCATTGGCATTCCAGATGGGTGCCCGCTCTCCCAGCAAATAGGGCAAAAAGATCAACCCGTCAGACCCGGGAGAAATCCCTGCCGCCTCGTTAATTAATTCGAGCATGCTTTGCTCGATATCAAATGGGTTTTTAAAATTTCCAAACTGACGGGTAAACCATTCGAAGATGATACCGCCGTTATTGGTAGGCCCACCTGAAACATACCGGTTCTCGGTAAGCAGGTAATTAAAGAAGCGTTGCTTCTCATCCTGCAACACTTCATTACCCATTACTCTTACGGCACCACTGTCTTCCACCGTAATGGTGGCCATGCCTTCTCCATTCACGCCATCACCCAAAATAGCCATACACCCATCGCTTGAACCGACCAGTATCTTTGTATCGGCCGACAAACCGAGTGATGCCTGATAGGCCTTGTTTAATTTTCCGGCGCGGGCAGAAACCGGAACAAGATCAGGAAGCATGGCCGCATTGATGCCGGCAAACTTCAGCGAATCCGATTCCCACTTGATCTTATGAATATTCAACAGCCCGGTGGCTGAGGCAATGCTGTAATCGATCAGACATTCACCGGTGAGTTGTTGAAGGATATAACTCTTTAATGATAAAAATTTGCTAACCTGTTTGAATTTCTCCTTTTCATTGTTTTTGATCCAGGCGATCTTGGCCAGCGGCGACATAGGATGAAGGGGTGTGCCGGTAGTGTTGTAAATCTTCTTTCCCAGCGTGGAGTTCTTCAGTTCGGCTGCTTCCTTATGCGCGCGGTTGTCGGCCCAGGTAATGGCATGCCCCATCGGGTTTCCTCTTTTGTCTACCGGCAGCACGCTGTGCATGGAAGAACTGAAACAGATGATGGATACTTTGTACTTTTTGGGGTACAAAATTTCATTCAGCAGGTTCTTAAGCACATAAAGCATCGTAATAAAAATCTGATCCGGATCCTGCTCGCTATAATCCGGTTCGCGGTGAAAGGTGGGGTAATACCCTTTCAGTGACCCTATATTGTTCCCCTGCAAATCAAAGGCATAAACCCTTACTGCATTGGTGCCAAGTTCTATGGTGATGATGCATTCCATATTTGAACATTATTTCTTTCGAAAATGATTTTTTCTGAATTCACTGGGTGTATAGCCGGTTAGTTTTTTAAACGTAGTGGAAAAATGTTGCGAGGAATAAAAACCAATATCAAGCGCAATGTCTGTCAGGCTGATATCTGGTTGCTTCAAAAGCTTGATGGCTTCAGAAATCCGGATATTGATCAGGTAGCTGAGGGGAGAAAACCCGGAATAGCTTTTCACCTTATCATTAAAAAGTGTGGTACCAAGCCCAACAAGCGAAGCCATCTCTTCCACCGTCCATTGATGTGACAGGTTGCGACGGAGTTCCTCCTCCAGTTTCATGAAAGTTTTTGGAAAGTCACGTCCCGGGTTGGCCATTCGGGTGAACTGCCGCGATAATTGAATAAGCATTTCATCCAGCAGATGGTTTACCCTTGATTGGTATCCGATTCCCAGGGAAAATAATTCCGACTGTATATTCTTTAGAATCTGGCCTGCCTCTGTAAATTTTAAGAGTACAGGTGGATGATCGGAGAGTAATACATTGCTGACTGAACGGGTTTCAGCCTCAGTCAGGCTACTCCAAGGTCCCAACTGAATTCCCCCACTCCTGCTGATTCCAATGCCGAGTTCGATCCAGGTAAATGTGCCGATCTCCAACACCCCATTCTCATTTCCAAATTCAACACCGGGCAGGATCAGGGCCAGATCGCCTGGGAACAACAGAAATGGCCGGTGATCGATACACCATTCAAACTTTCCTTCCTGAATATAAAAAATGCGGAGGCTGTTGGCTGTCGTCGAGGAGAAACCATTCAGGCGGATGGCGGCATTTTTTATTACTCCTATTTCTATGATCTGGGGAAATAGTCGCAACTCCAATGCAGTACTATGGCAAAGTACAAATTGATTCATAAGCAATCCTGAACATGCCTGAATTAAGCAATCACTAAATAACCATGATCGGTATGGGCAAAACCTACCCTATAAAGAAAGGGAAATTATTCCACCTAAACTTACAAAATTCACCAACGTTCTTTATTAGAAGTTTTTGGTTTTGAGACAGGATACTTTAGTGCCCGATTGCCACCGTCAGAAACGGAATGGAAGGTTTCTGACTTTATTTTTTTAAAAAATAAAACGAATTGCTTTATGAACGAAAACCTCCAACCTTACCGTAAGCGGCTTCTGTACGGTATTATGTTAATCTGTTGTCTTTTCACTTTACTATCCTCTGCCTCAGCCCAAACAGTAACCGGAACTGTCGTTGACGAACAGAAAAAGCCTGTCAATGGCGCCACCGTTACTGTCAAAGGAACCAGCCGGGCTACTTCCACCAATGCAGCCGGAGCTTATAGCATCACTGCGGAAGCAAACAGTACGCTGATCATAAGCTATATTGGATACATTGCGCTGGAGGTTCCGGTAAATGGGCGGACACAAGTGAATGTGGACATGATCCGCGGCGAAGGCACCGATCTTGACATGGTCGTCGTCACAGCGCTTGGTATCAAACGGGAATCCAGGAAGCTGGGCTATGCGGCTGAAACCGTGAAAATGAATGAGGTCCAGCAAAACAGAACCATCAACATGATGGGGTCGCTGGAGGGAAAGATCGCCGGGTTGGACATTTCACCGCCCTCGGCAGGTGCAGGTGCCAGCACCAAGATCCGTTTACGTGGTCAATCTGCCTTCAATGGGGCAAATAACTCGCCGCTGATCGTGATCAATGGTCTGCCCATGGACCAGGGGGCGCAAAGTGCCAGCGGAAATAACTCGATCGACCTTGGAGATAATCTTCAACAACTTAACCCGGATGATATTGAGAGCATGACGGTTCTTAAAGGTGCTACCGCTGCCGCCCTTTATGGTTCCCGGGCTGCCAATGGCGCAATCATCATCACCACAAAAAGTGGCGCCAGGAATACCGGTATCGGTGTTGAATTCAACACCAACTTTTCGGCGGATGAAGTGCTTGATTTCACCGATTTCCAAATGGAATACGGGCAGGGACAGGCCGGAAACCGCCCCACTACCCAGGGACAAGCAATCACCACTGGCCAATTTGGCTGGGGTGCGAAACTGGATGGCGTACCGACCGTGCAGTTTGATGGAGAATTGAGACCCTATGTTGCCCATCCCGGTCGAATCAAAGAGTTTTACAGAACCGGAACTTCCTTTACCAATACCATTGCCCTTTCGGGAGGAAATGCCAAAGGAAGTTTTCGCGCCTCTTTTTCCAATCAGGATGCCAAAGGCATCTCCCCTAATAATGACTACCATAAACGTATCGTCAATCTGGGTGTCAATCATAGTCTGACGGACAAACTTTCTGTACAGATCAATTTGAATTACACCAATGAAGTGAACAAAAATCCTCCACAGGTAGGGGTACAAGGAATCGGCACTCCAAACTTTATCATGCGGATGGCCAATTCCATTGGATTGGATGTATTCCGGGATAAAGCAGTTAATCCAAATGGAACGGAAAGACAAACCTCCGGTTTCCAGACCACACTGATCAATCCCTATTTCATCATGCCGCGTCAATTCATCACCAATAAACGCGACCGTTTCCTCACCACCGCCACTGTACGGTATAATGTGTTTAAATGGCTGTACCTGCAAGGACGAGCCAATATGGATTACGGTGTTTCGTTTTTTGAACAAAACACACCCACCGGTACAGGTACCTCCACTCCGCTTAACGGAGCTGGTACAGGTTTCAATGGAAACTACCGGGTGAATACCGGAACCGGCAGACAATTGAATATGGACTTCCTGGTAGGTGGTAATCATCAGTTCGGTGATTTTTCTGTTGACCTCAGTGTTGGCGGTAACATATATACCAACTACAGCCATTCCTTTAACCAAAGTGTGGTTGATTTTACTGTGCGTGATCTTTATTCGTTTGAAAACGGTATCACCAAGTCAGACCCCAACAGCCCTACCGGCTATAGCATTTACCGCGAAAGGGTCAATTCACTTTACGCCTTTGCCGAATTTGGGTATAAGAATTTGATCTACCTGAACGTTACCGGCCGGAATGACTGGTTCACCGTATTAAATCCTAAAAACAACAGTTATTTCTATCCATCTGTGAGTGGTAGCTTTATCTTCTCCGAGTTGCTGGAGAAATTCTCCTGGTTGAACTATGGTAAACTCCGTCTTTCTTACGCGGATGTAGGAAGTGCCAATGGTATCAATGCCTTTACGGGTTTGCTGACGTATGGTATTCTTGCTAATCAGTTCAATGGGCAGAGCCTAGGAACCATTTCCAATGCCAGCAGTCCCAACCCTTTGTTGAAACCCTTTAGTGTAAGCGAAAAGGAGATCGGTCTGGAACTGAAAATGTTTGGAAACCGGGTCAACCTGGACATCGCTGCTTATCACAAGATCACGCGTGATCAGATCTTAACCGTAGAAATATCCAATGCCTCTGGTTATACTGGTACGCCGCTGAACCTGGGTTCACTGGAGAACAAGGGTATTGAATTCCTGTTAGAAGTTGTTCCGGTCAAGACCCGTGATTTTGTTTGGACCAGTTCTTTCAATACCGCCACAAACTCCACAAAAGTTTTAGCGTTAGCGCCCAATACCAACCGGATCATTGTAGCTTCCTTTGGTGGAAATGAATTTCTTGGATCACTTGTTTACGAAGTAGGCAAACCATTGAATCAACTTGCCGCTCGTACCTACCGGAGAAACGCAAAAGGAGAGATCGTTGTTGGCGCAAATGGGCGATTGTTGAATAACACCGGTGCCGACGTACTCTTTGGCAGTGCCCTGCCGAAATTCACCGGTGGATGGAACAACACCTTCCGGTATAAGAAACTGGCCCTACTGGTACATATTGATTACAAAGCCGGTGGAAAAGTGCTTTCTTCCACGGCACTCAATGGTCTTCGTCAGGGGCATACCAAAGCTTCTCTGGTTGGCCGCGAAGGCGGGGTTATATTCCCAGGTGTTTATGATAACGGCGCAGCAAATACCGTTGCCGTGGATCCCCAATTGTTCTATACAGATTACCGTAATCTGCAGATTGCCGATCCTTTCCTGTTTAAATCGGATTTTATCAAGCTGAGAAATATTACCCTTAGCTACGATATGACCAGCCTCGTTGGAAGCCGCGTGAAGTTTATAAAAGGATTGGTTCTCTCAGCTTCCTGCCGGAATGTACTCATCATTAAAAAGTACATTGACGATCTTGATCCGGAAGCTTTTGCCTCTTCTGGTGACAGCCGGGTAGGTTACGAACAAACCTCTTTGCCCACTACCCGCAATTACGGCTTTAACCTGAATGTGAAATTCTAAATGATTGCCAATATGAAAAAAATGAAAAGATATTTAGCCTTACCGCTGGCCATGCTCCTGATGGTTGGATGCGACAAGGGGTTTGAGGGCATCAATACAAACCCTTATGCCCTCACCAGCATCAACCCGGCTTTGTTATTTACCAATGCCCAGCGTACCACACATCCCGGTTTCTGGGAAGGTGAACAGACCATTGTACAACAATTTTTAAACGCCTACAATACCGGGGCTACAGCCGGATTTAATTTCAATGAGGATAATAACAATTTCAACGCGCCGCGATGGAATGACAATTATCCAAACTCGGTTAAACTGATACAACAGATCATCAGCCTGGTAAAGGATGACAATACAAGAACAAACCTATACAACCAGGTCCGTATCTGGAAGGCGTATGTATTCATGACATTGGTAGATACCTATGGTGATGTGCCTTACTCGAATGCCGGGAAAGCTTACCTGGAAGCGAACTTCTATCCTACCTACGACAAGGATGAAGACATTTACGACGACCTCTATGCCGAGTTAAAAGCCGCCACAGCCGCCCTTGACCCGACCAAGGATATGGTGACCGAAGATCTTTTATACGGCACATCGGGCTCAGCAGCCAACCAGGTAGCCCTTTGGAAAAAACTGGGCAACTCCCTGTTGTTGCGCTTAGGGATGCGGTATTCAAAAATTGATCAAAACAAAGCACGGACAATTGTTCAGGAGGCATATAATGGTGGCGTTATGCAATCCAATGCCGACAACGCCCTGATCCAGTTTTCTTCGGTTTATAACAACCCGCTGAATGCAGGTCCCCGAGGCACCAACCCTTATTTCTACTATCTCGCTGAGCCATTCGTAAACCAACTTAAATCAACCTTTGACCCCAGGCTGAAATATATTTCGGGGAAATATTCGGACCCTAACCAGGTCTTGGCCCTGACACCCGATACCACCCTGGCCAATCAATATGGTTTCCCGGTGGGGTATGACCAGACAAGTGTACTAACCTATCCGGGGTACAGGGGTACAAACGGAACCGGTCAAAATTATTCCCAACTCAACTTCACCGTTTTTGGAAGCGCTACTGCTCCTGTTTTTTATGTAACAAATGCGCAAACCAAACTGCTGCTGGCTGAAGCTGCCTTCAAAGGTTGGTTGACCGGATTATCGGGCGCCCAGACCGCTCAGCAATACTATGAAGAAGGTGTAATCGCCTCCATGGATGAATATGCCCGGTATCCCAATGTAATGAGCCCTGCGGTTACCAGCGCCGAAAAAACATTCTACCTGTCGCAAACCGGTGTGGCCTACGACCCGGCCAACGCCCTTCGGCAAATCAATACCCAGTACTGGATCGCTTGTGTAGGGAATGGGGCTGAATCATTTGCCAATTTCAGAAGAAGCGGCTTTCCGACACTGACTCCAAACGGATACAACAACAACCTGCAGGGTGGGTTTGTACGCCGTATGGCTTATCCAAATGAAGAAGCATCCAGAAATAATACAAATTATCAGGATGCCGTAACCAGCCTGGGTGGGAACGACAACCTGGTTACCCGTGTTTTCTGGGATAACTAACCAACAGACATACATGTCCGGATCGAACAATCTGGTCCGGACATGTAGTTAGCATTAGCAGTGAACATTGAAAAAGACCTTTTGTATCTACATTTGGTCTTTTTACGTACTTATACATTTCATTAAACATGCACGCGAACATGAGAGCAGGCAGTCAAATCATCGGCTTTGGTCATTCCGACAAGGGCAGTGAATCATTTTTCTCTTTTAATCCGGCTACGGGACAACCCAATCCTTTTCAGTTCTTGAAAGCCACACCGGACGAGGTAAACCTGGCTGCTGAAAAAGCGGCTGCGGCCTTTCAACGCTATTCCAAAAAGACGGGTATTGAAAAGGCTATTTTTCTGGAAGCCATAGCGGAGGAAATAATGAATCTGGGCGAAGCCCTGGTGACCGTATGCTGTGATGAAACCGGACTGCCTCCTGCCCGAATAGAGGGGGAACGTGGGCGGACCGTGAATCAACTGAGGATGTTTGCATCACTCCTGAAAGAAGGTTCCTGGGTGGATGCCCGGATTGAAACGGCCCAACCCCAGCGCTCACCCCTACCCAAACCTGATTTACGCTACATGCAAATTGGCCTTGGACCCGTGGTGGTCTTTGGCGCCAGTAATTTTCCACTGGCCTTCTCCGTAGCTGGTGGAGATACTGCATCTGCCCTGGCCGCCGGATGCCCGGTTATTGTGAAAGCACATAGCGCGCATCCCGCTACTTCAGCCCTCGTAGGCCAGGCAATTCAAACTGCGGCCAGGAAAATCGAAATGCCCGACGGCGTTTTCTCTCTCCTGTTTGGCGATGGTACTACTACCGGAATACAATTGGTAAAGCATCCTTTGGTTAAAGCCGTTGGTTTTACCGGGTCTTATAAAGGAGGTAAAGCGCTTTTTGATGCCGCAGTAAGCAGACCTGAACCCATTCCCGTATATGCAGAAATGGGAAGCAGTAACCCTGTTTTCATTTTACCCGAAGCCATGAAGGAAAGAGGTGCCGCCATCGCCGCAGGCTTTTCAGGATCGGTAACACTGGGTGTGGGACAGTTTTGTACCAATCCGGGATTACTCATTTACCAACAGGGCAGTCAATCCGAATTCTCTGCCCAATTGAAAGAAGCCTTTGAAAAAACGATTGGTGGCGTCATGCTTGCACCGTCTATTTTTAATTCCTTTCAGGAAGGAGTAGAACAACGCCAACAAGTAAAGGGTGTTGAAAAAATGTCCAGCGGGGATAAAGGAATGCCGAATAAAGAAAATGTAGCCACCCCGGTTCTGTTAAAAGCAAACCATGACACCTTTAAAAATAGCGCATCCCTGAGTGAAGAAATTTTCGGTCCTGCCAGCCTGATAGTTTCCACGCCAGGCAAACAGGAAATGTTGGAAATAGCCCGTAATCTGTCCGGACATTTAACAGTTACTGTACATGGTACGGAGCAAGAACTTTCAGAATATCAGGACCTGATCCATATTTTAGAACAAAAGGCCGGACGGATCGTAATCAATGGTTTTCCAACCGGTGTGGAAGTGTGTAGCGCCATGGTCCATGGCGGGCCCTTCCCTTCCACAACGGACAGCAAAACGACCTCTGTAGGTACGGCTGCCATTTATCGCTTTACCCGGCCTGTATGTTATCAGGGTATGCCTGATGCGCTACTGCCGGCAGAACTTAAAAACAAGAATTCATTGTCTATCTTTAGATTGGTTGATGGTGCATTAACCAAAAATGATATCTAAGGGAAATTCGAATGACTATAAATTTTACAACCCGCTTAACACGATGAGCAAACGACTAAGAAGCCACGACTGGTTTGGCCGTAAAGACAAAGACGGCATCATCTACCGGAGCTGGATGAAGAATCAGGGCATGCCCACAGATCATTTTGATGGCCGACCGGTGATCGGCATCTGTAATACATTTAGTGAATTAACGCCTTGTAATGCGCATTTCCGGGACCATGCGGAATCGGTAAAAAGAGGTGTGCTGGAAGCCGGAGGCTTTCCGGTGGAATTTCCGATCATGAGCCTGGGAGAAACCCTGATAAAACCAACCGCGATGTTGTTTCGCAACCTGGCGAGTATGGATGCGGAGGAATCCATACGGGGTAACCCAATAGATGGCGTGGTGCTTTTAACGGGTTGTGATAAGACCACGCCCTCCACCGTGATGGGAGCAGCGAGTGTAGGATTGCCGACGATCGTGGTACCCGGTGGGCCCATGCTCAATGGCCGGTACAAAGGACAGACTATTGGTAGCGGGACTCATGTCTGGAAATTTGATGAAGACATGAAGACGGGTAAAATGTCGCAAGAGGAAGTAGAGTATGCTGAAAGCTGTATGAGCCGGAGCATCGGTCACTGTATGACCATGGGAACGGCCAGTACCATGGCAGTGATGGTAGAAAGCCTGGGGCTGACCCTGAGTGGAGCCTCCGCCATACCGGCTGCTGACTCCAGAAAAAAAGTCATGGCCCAATTGAGTGGCCGGCGAATTGTAGAAATGGTAAAAGAAAACCTGACCATTGATAAAATTCTGACACGGGAAGCCTTTGAAAACGCCATCATCACCAATGCTGCCGTGGGTGGCTCCTCCAACTTCCTGATCCATTTGACCGCTATTGCCGGACGGATTGGTGTGGATCTTTCATTGGATGATTTTGACCGGATCGGTAGCAAGATTCCCTTGCTGCTTAACCTGATGCCCTCGGGCACCTACCTGATGGAAGATTTCTATTATGCAGGCGGGCTGCCGGTGATCTTACACGAACTCCGGGAGAAACTGCATAAAAACGTGATCACCGTCACCGGTAAAAACCATCACGAAAATATTAAAGGAGAAACGACCTGCTATAATCCAGCCGTGATCGCCTCGTATGAAAAACCACTGATCGCCGAAGCGGGTTGTGTGGTGGTAAAAGGCAACCTGGCCGAAAATGGAGCGGTGATCAAACCAAGTGCCGCCACTCCTGCCCTGATGAAACATACGGGCCGTGCCGTGGTATTTGAAAGTATTGAAGACTATCATCAACGTATTGATGACCCCAACCTGGATATTGATGAAACCAGTGTCATGGTATTAAAATACGTGGGACCGGTTGGTTATCCGGGAATGCCTGAAGTAGGTAATATGGCGCTGCCTAAAAAATTATTGGAAAAAGGTGTCCGCGATATGGTGCGTATCAGCGATGGACGGATGAGTGGTACCGCCTACGGCACAGCCGTTTTGCATGTATCTCCCGAAAGCGCCATTGGTGGCGCACTGGCGCTGGTGCAAAACGGTGACCTGATTGAACTGGATGTACCAAACCGAAAACTTCAGTTGCTGGTGTCCGAGGAAGATCTGGCCAAACGCCGGGCAGCCTGGACGCCTCCTGCGCCTGCCGCTACAAGAGGTTATGTAAGCATGTATGTAAAGCATGTCATGGGGGCGGATAAAGGGGCAGACCTCGACTTTTTACAAGGGAGTAGCGGAAGTGCGGTTACCCGTGATTCTCACTAAGTTTCAGTTTCCCGCAGGCCCGAGGCTTCGGGAATAAAAACCAATCGATATCATGAATAAATTGTTCTATCTCCTTGTTTCAGTAATACTTTCCAACTGCACTGAAAAACCCACGCATGTTTACCCTGCTACGGGTCAGCTAATAACCTATGACCCGGAATTTCTAACTGTTATTGACACGTCTATAAAAGCCGAGATACTGGCCGATAGTTTTGACTGGAGTGAAGGCCCCCTCTTTCTTCCCGAACAAGGTTTTCTGATTTTTAGCGATGTACCCCGGAACACCATCTACAAATGGACCGAAGAAAAAGGAATTGAGGTTTACCTTACACCAAGTGGATATACTGATGCTGTACCCAGTCTAAGCAAAGAACCTGGAAGCAATGGTTTGACCCTTGATCCGCAAGGACGATTGGTATTGGCCCAACATGGGAACCGCCAGGTAGCCCGTATGGAAGCGCCATTGGATAAACCACTCCCCACTTTTACCGCGCTGGCGGATAAATTCAATGGTAAGCGTTTAAGCAGCCCAAATGATTGCGTCTTCAATTCCGCCGGAGAATTATTTTTTACCGATCCTCCTTATGGCTTGCGAACACAGGATGATTCAGACTCAGCAAAGGAGTTACCCTTTAATGGAGTGTACAAAGTAAATAAAAAAGGTGAACTGGTTTTACTCGTGGATTCGATCACACGTCCCAATGGAATTGCCCTGCTCCCCGGTGAGAAACAGCTATTGGTTGCTAACAGCGATCCCGCCAAACCATATTGGTACATTTTTGAATTAACAGGTGATTCTCTCACCAATGGACGGATCTTCTTTGACCCATCCGCACATGAGCCGGGATGGAATGGCTTGCCGGATGGTTTCAAAGTAAATAAGAAAGGTATTGTCATGGCAACTGGTCCGGGTGGTATTTATTTCTTTACGGCAGAAGGAAAGAAATTAGGTTTGTTGCGTCTTGAAAATTCAGCCAGCAACTGCGCCCTGAGTGCCGATGAGAAAACGCTTTATATCACTAATGATATGTATCTGTTGCGTATCGCCTTAAAATAGAAAACCAACTTCATGCGGATATACAAAACCCGGGCAGGCATTGTCCTCCAAACAAACAATCAATTTTTTCTGGATAAAAAAAATAGCTGGGACGAGCTGGTCAATGATGATGCAGCTTACCAGAAGGCACAGGCCTTGGTGCAAACCTTATCTCCGGTGGAAGTATCGGTACTGCAGGATATCCTCCCGCCCATTGGAAGCCAGCAGGAAGTATGGGCTTGTGGAGTAACTTATTACCGGAGTATGGTCGGGCGACAGGAAGAAAGTCAGGCCTCCGGCGGGGCTGATTTTTATGGAAAGGTCTATGAAGCCGAACGCCCGGAATGTTTTTTCAAGGCCAGTGCCTTTCGTGTAAAGGGTCCGCATGAAGAAGTCAGGATACGAAAAGACAGTACCTGGGATGTACCCGAACCTGAACTCACGCTGGTGGTCACCTCTACAGGAAAGATCATCGGTTACACCATAGGAAATGATATGAGCAGCCGGAGTATCGAAGGCGAGAACCCACTCTATCTTCCCCAAGCCAAGACCTATGATGGAAGCGCAGCAGTTGGACCCTGCATCTTACTGACCGAAGAGGCTTTGCCAATTGATACAACCATATCCATGTCCATCTCCCGCAATGGGGAAGAAGTATTTATTGGACAAATTGGGATTGATAAAATGAAACGCACCCCGGCTGAATTAGTATCTTATATTTATCGGGAGACCAGCTTCCCTCACGGTTGTATGGTGATGACGGGGACAGGGATCGTACCGGATCATCCGTTTACTTTACAATCCGGGGATGTGGTAGCGATTTCGATTGAAGGGATAGGTGAGCTGGTGAATACAGTGGAGTGAGGCGTGAGGCATTCAATATAATTCAACCCATAACCCCCTGATCCATGCAATTGCTTGTCATTTTTCTCGCCATCTGCCTGCAAATCTTTCTTACTACCAAAAAGGTCAGTCCCTTTATTTCCCTGTTGATTGTTGCCATACTTTCAGGTTTATTCCTGGGATTAGATCCAATGCAGGTGGTAAAGTCAATTGAAAAAGGGGTTGGTTCCACCTTGAGTGGTGTTGCATTGGTGATTTGCCTGGGAGCCATATTGGGGAAAGTGATGGAAGCAGGTGGTGCGGCAGAGAAAATTTCTACAACATTGATCAATGGTTTTGGAGAAAAACATATTCAATGGGCCGTGTTGCTGACCGGATTTTTGATTGGCATACCACTTTATTACAACGCTGGTTTTGTGATCCTGGTGCCGCTTGTTTTCTCGATTGCACATAAGGCAAAACTTCCATTGTTGTATGTGGCCATTCCCATGGCTGCTTCCTTGTCCACCACCCATTGTTTTCTGCCGCCTCATCCCAGTCCCGTTTTCTTGGTCAATGCTTTTCAGGCAAATATGGGAAAGACACTGATATACGGCTTGATGGTGGCCATACCCGTGGTGGTGTTGGCCGGGCCCTTTTTAGGACAACGATTAAAAGGGATCGAGGTGAAATTGCAATCCACTTTTCTTTCCACCGACAATGACCTCGAAAAAAAACTTCCGGCCGCCTTTCCCAGTTTTCTCATCGGGCTCATGCCTGTATTGTTGATAACCCTGGCGGTGGTGGCAGATAATTTTTTGGGTGACCATGTATTTAAAAAAATATTGCTCTTTATTGGTGATACCACCATAGCCCTTTTATTATCCGTATTGCTTGCCATCTGGTATTTTGGACTACGGGCTGGAAAGTCCATGGAAACAACCATGAAATGGGCCCAGGACGCCATATCAGGAATCGCGATGATCGTACTGATCATTACCGCAGGCGGTGTGTTGAAACAGGTCTTGCAGGACAGTGGTACTGATAAATACATCGCCTCCTTTAGTGGCCGTTGGCAAATGCACCCCCTGGTCTTTGGCTGGGTGGTCACCGCCCTGCTGCGGGTAGCCATTGGCTCCGCCACCGTAGCCGGGATCACCGCGGCCGGGGTAGTTACCCCACTGGTGGTTTCCGGAGCCGCCTCACCCGAATTGATGGTACTGGCCGTGGGTACAGGGAGTGTTTTCGGGTCGCATGTGAATGACTCTGGTTTCTGGATGTACAAGGAGTTCTTTGGATTATCGTTGAAACAGACCTTTTTGTCCTGGACTGTCATGGAAACGACGATTTCGGTACTGGGGTTGGTGGGGGTGTTGTTGCTGGATTTTATTTTGTAGTTTTTTACCGCTAAGGCACGAGGGCGCAAGGGGAATTCCTGGCGCTCCCTTGTGTCATAGCGCCCTGGCGGTTAGACAGCACAGGCAAATAATTAAACCCCAATAATCTACCCTTTGTATATTTGCTCCAAATCGTTAACATGTTGAAAATCGGAGTCTTCGGCGTAGGCCACCTGGGGAAATTCCACCTGAACAACTGGAAGGAGATACCCGGTGTAGACCTGGTCGGTTTCTATGATCCCAATGACGATACGGCCCAGGAGGTCTCCGAAAAATACCAACTCCCCCGTTTTCTCGATGCCGGTCTGCTGATGGATGCCTGTGATGCCATCGATGTGGTCGCCCCCACCAACTACCATTTTGAATTATGTGAAAAAGCCATCCGCAAAGGCAAACACATTTTTGTAGAAAAACCCCTGGCCAACGATATGGATGAGGCCAGGACCCTGGTGAAACTGGCGCGGGAATCCGATGTGAAATTTCAGGTTGGACATGTTGAACGGTTCAACCCCGCTTTTCTGGCCGTAAAGGATCTTGACCTCAACCCGTTGTTTATTGAAGTGCATCGCCTGGCTCAATTCAATCCCCGCGGCACCGAGGTCAGTGTGATCCTTGACCTCATGATCCATGATATTGATATCATCCTGAGTATTGTAAAAAGTGATGTAAAAAGCATTTCTGCGAGTGGCGTGGCCGTGATGACCGAGACACCGGATATCGCCAACGTACGCATCGAATTCAATAATGGTTGTGTCGCCAATCTCACCTCCTCCCGTATCTCCATGAAGAAAATGCGTAAGATGCGCCTCTTTCAAAAAGACGCTTATATAGGGATCGACTTCCTGGAGAAAAAATCAGAAGTGATCAAACTCAAGGAAGCCAAGGATGCCAATGTGTTCACCTTTGATATCGCGACCCCAACCGGTAACCGAACCATTGCCATTGCCAATCCACCCGTACCCAATATCAATGCCATTCGGCAGGAACTGGTGGAATTCAAATCAGCCATAGAACAGAATACAAAAACGATCGTGTCGGAGATCGATGGCTTGATGGCCATGGATGTCGCCCACCAGATATTACAGAAGATCGGCAATAACGTACTCACGCGTTCCTGATGAATCATAAACCCCGTTTACATATTGCCTGGTATGCCATCAGTGACTATGTGATGAGCGCTTGGGTATGGGGTTTGATGTATTTTTTGCGAAAATATTATCTCGGTATCCGTGTGGCGGGTGATGATGGCCTGCAGATCGATGACAATTTTTGGCTGGGCATTTTTCTTGTGCCACTTGGTTGGTTAAGCCTTTATACCATCGTTGGCGCCTACCGCTGTATCTACCGCAAATCGCGGCTTCGCGAAATGATCACCACTTTTATCGTCTCCTTGCTGGGTGTTGTTTTCCTTTATTTTACCATCATCCTGGATGATATCCGGTCGAATAATGATTTCAGGTATTACTATGCGGCCTTCTTCTCCCTGTTGGGATTGCAATTCTTTTTTGTGTTTGCCGGGCGTTTGTTATTGCTCAATCTGGCCAAAGGACAATTGCGTAAAGGGCTTGTGCGTTATCCCACCCTGTTGATCGGAGGAAATGGTTTTGCCGCCCGGTTGTATCAGGAAACAGCCCAGGAATTGGCGAAGGAAGGTTATCATTACACCGGGTATGTGGATGCGGGTGAAAAGCATGCAGAGGCTCCGATTGGTGGTTTACCTCGCTTGGGTGATATCAAATCCCTCGAAGCGATCCTGGATACCCATAAGATAAATGCGGTAGTGATCGGTTTGGATAAGAATGATAAAGCATCGCTGGAATCGGTCATCAACCATCTCAGTGAAAAGGATGTGGAGATCAAGATCCCTCCGGATAGTATTGATATCCTGTCAGGATCGGTACGTGTGAGCAATATCCTTGGGGCTGTATTGATCGACCTGAAAACAGGGTTGATGCCGGAATGGCAACAGAACATCAAAAGATTATTGGATGTGACAGTGGCCGTACTGGGGATTGTTATTTTATCGCCTTACCTGTTATATATCATGATACGCACGAGCCTATCCTCTCCAGGACCGATCTTCTACAACCAGGAAAGGATCGGTTATAAAGGGAAGCCCTTTCAAATGCATAAGTTCCGTTCCATGGTGGAGGAAGCTGAAAAGGATGGCCCCCGTTTATCTTCCGATGCAGACGAACGAATTACACACTGGGGAAGAGTGATGCGTAAATGGCGTTTGGACGAGTTGCCACAGCTTTGGAATATCCTGAAAGGCGAAATGAGCCTGGTTGGCCCCCGCCCGGAGCGCCAATACTATATCGACCAGGTGATCCAACAAAACCCCTATTACAAATACCTGTTGAAAGTAAAGCCCGGACTTACCTCCTGGGGAATGGTGCAATTTGGGTATGCAGAGAATGTAGCCGAAATGGTAGAAAGAAGCCGTTTCGATCTCCTTTACATTGAAAATATCTCCCTGGCACTTGATTTCAAGATCATGATCCATACCCTGCGGATCATCCTGCTGGGAAAAGGGAAATAATCAGCTAAAGAAATTATCTTTGAGGACAAAGACATGCCGGTGAAAAAATGCCGTCTCTTCATACTGGTCACTTTGTTAAGTCCGCTCTCCCTTTTTTCCCAATACTGGCAGCAAGACCTTCGGTACAGCATTGATGTTACCCTGAATGATACGGAGAATACCCTCGACGGCTTTGAAAGGATCGATTACACCAACCATTCACCCGACACCCTGCGGTTCATCTGGTTTCATCTCTGGCCCAATGCCTACAAGAATGACAAGACCGCCTATACCGATCAGGCCTTACAGAATGGAAGCACCGCTTTTTATTTTTCCCAAAAAGAACAAAAAGGATATATCAACCGGCTCGATTTTAAAGTAGATAACATAACAGCCGATGTAGAAGACCATCCCGAGCATATTGATATTGTGAAGTTGGTGTTGCCAGCCCCTTTGTTACCGGGTAAGTCGGTCTCGATTACAACACCCTTTCATGTCAAGCTCCCCAATTTCTTCAACAGGGGTGGATACAAAGGACAACATTATTATGTGGCTCATTGGTTTCCCAAGCCGGCCGTCTATGACCATAAAGGCTGGCACCCCATGCCCATGCTGGACCATGGTGAATTCTATGGCGAGTTTGGTCTCTTTGATGTACAAATTACCTTGCCGGCGAATTATGTAGTAGCCGCTACCGGTGAATTACAAAATGAATCAGAAAAGAAATGGCTGGAAACGCGTAGTTCTTTTACCTGGACACCTGAAACCGAAAAGGTGAAAGTGAAGGGTATTACTAAAGTTGTTAAACGAGAATTCCCTGTCTCGTCCAAAGAAACCAAGACCTTACATTTCATTCAGGATCGAATCCATGATTTTGCCTGGGTGGCGGATAAACGCTTTGTTGTAAAACAAGAGCACATCGCATTGCCCTCCGGAAAAAAAGTAGCGGCCTTTGCTTTTCATCTACCCGGAGCAGACCGATGGGAAAAAAGCCTTTCCTATGTGGCAACTGCCCTGCAGACAAATGGAGCATGGATCGGCGAATACCCCTACAATACCGTTTCTGTGGTGCAGGATATTGAAGGCTCCTCGGGTGGTACGGAATACCCTACCCTTACTGTGTTGGATGGTGACTCGGATGGTTTACTGGAATTGATCATTCGCCATGAAGTAGGCCATAACTGGTTCTATGGCATCCTGGCAAATAATGAACGGGATCATCCGTGGATGGACGAAGGGATCAATACACTGTATGATTATCGCTATATGGAAACACATCCCGCAGCGGGGAATATCCCGCTTGGAACCAGCAAATCCATATCGCTTTATTCCATTCAGGAAAGACTTACCCGCACCCAGGAAGCCATTGCGGAAAGCCAACCCGTTGATCTTTCTTCCGCCGCCTACAACCCGGTCAATTATAATGCCCTGGTCTATCACCGTACCGCTACCCTGTTTCAGGAATTGGAAAAAGAGATAGGGAGAGAAGCCTTTGACAGGGCCATGCAAGCCTATTACGAGGAATGGAAGTTCAAACATCCATATCCCGAGGATATGCAAGCGGTTTTTGAAAAAGTGAGTGGCAAGGACCTGGATACTTTCTTTCAAAATAAATTGGGAAAAGCAGCCACCCCTGCGTCTGTTGTCCCCAGGAAACCTGTGTTCACCAGTCCCTTTGCAGCCAAAAAATTAGTACAAGCCATCAACCAACCTGATAAAGGAATTATTACCTGGAGCCCGGCAATAGGCATGAATAGCTATGACAAGTTAATGATCGGTGCCCTGTTGACCAATGCCTCCCTGCCTCCAGCACCTTTTCAGTTCCTGGCCATACCTCTTTATGCTACCGGGACAAAGCAGTTCAATGGGTTGGTGAAATTGAACTATAGCCTTTATTCCCAAACAGGTTGGCTTCGCAAAACAGATATCTTTCTCCAAGGTGCCCGATTTAGCATGGATGAGGCCACGGATCAAAAAGGAAGAGAGACCATTCTGGGTATGACCAAGATCGTTCCCGGTATTCGATTTACCTGGAGGGAAAAAACAGAAACCAGCACACGCCAGCGATTTGTACAATGGAAATCCTATTTCATACGAGAAGATGGATTTACATTCACCCCGGACACTCTTGTTGTCGGAACGGATACTACCATCGAATACCGCATTGGTAAGGAAGGGACAAACCGGCACCTGGGTCAACTGCGTATTCAATGGGAAGACTTCCGCGCTTTGTATCCCTGGAAAGCCGAACTAAAGGCTGAGGTAAATGCCGATTTCCTGCGCCTGGCCTTTACCGGAAACTATTTCTTTAACTATTCCAAAGGCGGTGGCATGAACCTGCGGTTCTTTGCCGGTAAATTTCTATACCTCGGCGAAAAGACCAATGAAAAGCAATTTCTCACTGACCGTTACCACCTGAATATGACCGGGCCCATAGGTTATGAAGATTACACCTACAGTGATTATTTCGTAGGCCGGAACCGATTTGAAAAAGTACCCAGTCAGCAGATCATGGTCAGGGATGGCGGGTTCAAAGTACGGACCGACCTGCTCTCGGATAAAGTAGGAAAGACAGATGATTGGTTGGCGGCCATCAATTTGACCACTACCATTCCCCAATCCATCAATCCACTTTCTATTTTACCGGTAAAGATTCCCCTTCGGGCCTTTTTTGATATAGGAACCTATGCCGAACCCTGGGCCCGCAATAGTGAGGAAGATCGATTCTTGTTTGATGCCGGTTTACAGGTTTCTCTTTTCAAAGAAACAGTCAATGTATATTTCCCGCTGGTCTATAGCCGGGCGTACAAAGACTATATCCAATCGGTAATCGGAACCAAAAAATTTGCCCGGTCGATCTCCTTCTCGATTGATCTGGCTAATTTTTCCCCGCGAAAAATCATACCGACCCTTCATTTTTAAGCATGGAGAAACCGTACAATATTCACTACGTCACTCACGCTGCCATAGACCGTTCAAAATGGGACCAATGTGTTAGGCAGGCTGACCACCCGTTGATCTATGCGCAATCATGGTATCTCGATCATTTTAGTATGCATTGGGAAGGACTTGTGCTAAACGATTATGAAGCGGTGATGCCTCTTACCTGTCGAAACAAGTTCGGCATTCATTATCTCTATCCGCCTTTTCTCTGTGCCCAATTGGGATTCTTTGGTAAAAATTTGGAGGAATCTACTATAACTGCCTTTCTTCAACATATCCCTGCCAAATTTCGCTTTATAGATATTTACCTGAATGCCGGTAATACCATAGCAAAGGAAACGGAGGGTATTTATTTCAGGGATAATTATGTACTTGATCTTTCGCCCGATTCTGCTTCCCTACAGGCGAAATACAGGGAAAACACTTTTCGGAATATCCGCAAAGCAGAAAAAGCCGGATTATTGGTGGAGCGGGATATTGATTTTGATATCGTGATCCGGCTGGCAAGAAAAGAGATCCGTACTTCGGGGAATGGGACGGCCAAGGATTTTCTCCAACTCCATGCCCTGCTGAATCAACTTACTACACAAAAACAGGTTCGTTCCTATGGGGTACGAAACCCCGAGGGAGACTGGACCGCGTCGGCCCTATTCTTTTTCTCTGAAAAAAGGGCTTACTATATATTGGTGGGCAATTCTCCGGAAGGTCGCGATAGCGGCGCCTCGCATTTATTGATCCATTCTTTTATTGAGGACTATGCAGGGAAGAATATGATGCTTGATTTTGAAGGGAGTGATGTACCAGGGTTGGCTTTTTTCTATTCAGGGTTTGGAGCTGAGTTGGAGAAATATCCTTGTGTGAAGTGGAATAGATTGCCGTGGTATCTGAGGTGGTTAAAATAGGCTACTCACCGCCAGGACGCTATGTCGCGATGAAACACAAAGAATCAACTGGCGCAACCTTGCGCCCTTGCGCCTTGGCGGTAAATCAATTCTCCATGAATCGCTCCGCCAATACCATATCCAACGGCGTAGTAATCTTAATATTCATTTCCTCCCCTTCCACCAGGAATACCTTCAACCCAAAGGCCTCTACCACCGTTGCTTCATCGGTAAATTTATCCTTATCATCGATCTGAAAGGCAGGTAACAATATTTTACTGTGAAAAGTCTGTGGTGTCTGGATCAACATCACCGATTTCCGGTCAACGGATTCGTTCATCTCCCCCTTTTTCAACCGCACGCTGTCCTTGCTCGGAATGGCCGGAATGGCCGAGCCTGATTCAAGGGCTTGTGTATAACAGCGGTGAATCAGGTCCACCGAAAGGAGGCAACGGACCCCATCATGAACAAAGATGATGGACTCTTCCTCGATCAATTGTAACCCATTCTTCACCGATTGAAAACGGGTATCCCCTCCGGCAGTGATCTGTATCCGATCCTTATCAAAATACGCATCTATGATCTCACGTCCCATATCTGTGTATTCTACAGGTAACACGAGGATGATCTGCAGATCGTTATAGGCTTCCAGAAAAGTCTTGAGTGTATAATAGAGAATCGGTTTCTCCTTCAGTAAAAGAAACTGTTTTGGTATAGTGGAGCCCATCCGGGTACCCGATCCTCCGGCAACTATAATGGCGTATTTTTTCATTGGTAAAACAAATATCGCTGTATCCTCTGTAGTTAAAACTATTTCTAAACTCGTAAGCCTATTTATAGATCGCAATTTCTTTCACGCCACTTGCATCCATCCGCCCCCGGTACATCCCTTCCGAATTAAAGATCATTTCCGTATTCCCACTGGCATCCACCCCAATGATCCCTCCTTCTCCCCGAATGCGCACTAATTTTTCATTGACCACCATCCGCAGGGCTTCGGGCAAGCCGAGACCTTTGTATTCCATCAAACAATGAACATCATAGGCTGCCACTGCCTGAATAAACTTTTCACCATGACCGGTACAACTCACTGCACAGGTGTTATTATTGGCATAGGTACCGCATCCGATCAGAGGCGAATCACCAATCCGGTTGTATTTTTTATTTGTCATACCCCCGGTACTCGTCGCTGCGGCTAAATGTCCATGTGCATCACAGGCTACGGCTCCAACGGTGCCAAATTTTTTTTCATCCAGGTCACTATCTGATTCGCGGTCATCATGATCCAGTAGCGTGCGGTCTTCCAAGAGTGCCTGCTGCCATTGTTTATATCGATGAGGCGTATAAAAATAGGCATCGTCTTCAAAGGCCAGGCCATGCTCGCGGGCAAAAGCCATCGCCCCTTCCCCACTCAGGAGAATATGTTCACTATGATCCATGATGGATTGTGCCAGCAGGATGGGATTTTTGATTTGCCGAACACCGGCAACGGCACCCGCGCGGCCTGTCTGTCCATCCATTAACGCTGCATCCATTTCATGATGGCCCTGATGGGTGAATACCGAACCTTTCCCGGCATTGAACCATTCACAATCTTCGAGAGAAACAACAGCGGCTACCACCGCATCCAGTGCCGCTCCTCCCTGACGCAGGACCTTATATCCGGCTTCCAGGGCTTCATCAAGTGCCGTTCGATAAATCGCTTCTTTATCAGCGGTCATCTGTGACCGGAGAATGGTTCCGGCCCCTCCATGTATGGCGAGCACAAGTTTTGACATGATTGAATAACTAAGTTAGGAAAAAGGGGGCGAAGATATCAGGATAGCAGCAATTCACATTCCTGAAATAATCTTTCTTTGTTGATGGCGGCTGTACCTACTTGTTCACACACCAAACCCCCTGCAATATTGGCGACCTCCGCCATGAGATGAGGGTTTTTGGTTACAGCATATACCAAAGAGGCGACAGCGATCACTGTATCCCCGGCACCAGAAACATCGGCAATATCCCGCATATGCGAAGGCAGGATTGCCGCCTTTTCGTTCTCCTGGTAAAAAACCCCTTGCTCCGACAAGGTGATAAAGGAAATGCGGTGTTGCAATTTATCCGACAGGGCGTGATGGATTTCACGTAGCGTTTGTAAGGTTAATGCCTCAGGCAAAAGGTTGAGTGCCTCCCTTACTTCTTTGAGATTGGGTTTGAATATATCCACTTCCTGATAGGCAAAGAAATTCTTTCGCTTGGGGTCTACTGCTGTGAGGATGCCTTTTTCCTGGCAAAGCGCGATGGCTCCGTCAATAACACCTTCCGTCAATACACCTTTGTTATAATCTTCCAGAATGAGAATATGCGGCTTTTCTTTCTCAATGTATTTATTCAGCTTCTCCAGCAAATGTGCCTCTTCCCCTTTATCAAGATCATGGGTAACTTCCGCATCCACCCGCATCATTTGTTGATTACGGCTGATGATACGGGTCTTGTTGGTAGTGATTCGTTTCCCCGATCGGAATGCATATTGGGTGGAAATTCCTTTTTTCTCAAACAGGTCCGTAAGTAAATTAGCCTCTTCATCATCACCTAATACACCGAGTATGGCTACGGAAGCACCTAAGCTGGCTGCATTAAGGGCAACATTTCCGGCTCCACCGATACGGTGTTCACGGTGCTGAAGGGAGATGACAGGCACCGGTGCTTCGGGAGAGATACGGTCAACACGGCCCATCAGGTAGGTATCGAGCATGAGGTCACCGATCACGCCTACCTTTAATTGATTCATCTGCTGGAAGATCGATTCCAGGTCTTTCATGTTACTCTTTTTTCGTCTTGGCCTTTTCTTTGGCGTGCATTTCATTCAACCCTTTCAACAGGTCGCTGGTCAGGTTAAAGGCGGTATCTTTTAAGTACATCAAACCAGGTTCGCTGGCAAAAATATAGGTATAGCCTTTATCCGCGTTGTATTGCTTGAAATAATCCCGGATCATGTTGAGTATCTTCTGTTGCTTCTCCATGAAGTACTGGCTTCTTTCCTGATCGAGACGGTCGCGGGTATTGCGTATCTGGTTATCTAACAGTTGCAATTTTCTTTGCGCTGCTTCTCCTTGTTCCTGTGTCATTCCCGGGGCTTGGGTCTGGAAGGCATCGTATTCTTTTTGCAGGTTCTGCTGGAGCCGGGTCAGTTCACCGGTCATGGCATCTGCTTTGCGGTTCATTTCTTTCTCTACCTCTTTGAACAACTCAAAATTGGTCTCTACGGAATCCATTTCAAAATATCCGATCCGTACAGGTTGGCCTTCTGATGCAACCGGTTTCAAATCACCGGCTGTTGTTTTAGCCTTTTTACCGGCAGGCTGCATTTGTTTATAAAACAGAAAACCTACCGCCAATACAAGAACTCCATTCAGCACGAGTAGCCATTTGTTCATGTGCATTATTTTTTTGCAAGTTAGTCATTGGTCCAGGTAATTCCGGTGTACCTGGTCACTTTAGGAAAGCCTTAACGCCCACCAATTTATAAAAAAGGAGCAGATGTTGATCTGCTCCTCGTTATAATTTTTACGTCACTGATTATTCCTCTTCGTCGAAAGCCATGGCTTCGCGGGTGGTCTGCAACAGTTCGTACTCTTCTTTGCTGCCCACGATCATGTTTTCGAAATCGCGAAGACCTGTACCGGCCGGGATCAGGTGACCTGTGATCACATTCTCCTTCAGACCCAGCATCTCATCGGATTTACCCTGGATTGCTGCTGAGCTGAGCACCTTGGTGGTTTCCTGGAAGGAAGCCGCTGAGATCCAGCTTTGTACACCCAGCGAAGCCTTGGTAATACCAAGCAATGTGGGCGCAGATGTTGCGGATTTGGCATCCCTGAATTCAACCAGTTTTTTGTCATTCCGGCGAAGGATGGAGTTTTCCTCCCTTACTTCACGCAGTCCAACGATCTGGCCTGCACGGAATTTACCGGAATCACCAGGCTCGGTCACGACTTTCTTATCATATACCCAGTCATTCTCCGTGATGAATTCAAATTTATCTACCAGATCATCTTCAAGGAACTTGGTATCTCCCGGATCAACGATGGTTACCTTACGCATCATCTGACGAACGATCACCTCGATGTGTTTATCATTGATCTTCACACCTTGTAAACGATAAACCTCCTGGATCTCATTCACCACATATTCCTGCACAGCAAAAGGTCCTTTGATCGAAAGAATATCGAACGGAGCGATCTGTCCATCACTTAAGGAAGCACCTGCTTTCACAAAGTCGCCATCCTGTGCCAGGATTTGACGGGTCAGCGGCACGAGGTATTTTTTCGTTACACCATCCTTGGCTTCAATGATGATCTCCCGGTTACCACGTTTGATGGCACCCATGGTAACAACACCATCGATCTCGGATACAACAGCAGGATTGCTCGGGTTACGGGCTTCAAACAGCTCGGTTACACGTGGCAGACCACCGGTAATATCTCTCAATTTACCCAGGATACGCGGGATCTTCACCAGTACCTGGCCAGCTCTTACTTCATCTGTATCTTCTACGATGATATGGCTTCCGGTTGGCAGGTTATAGGATTTGACATCCTTGCCTGCGATCACCAGTGAAGGGATCTTGGTTTTATCTTTTGTTTCAATAACCACTTTCTCGCGGTGACCGGTTTGTTCATCGGCTTCTTCGCGATAGGTGATACCTTCAATAACATTTTCAAATTTGACTGTACCTGCCTGCTCGGCCACCACCACGTTGTTAAACGGATCCCAGCTACAGATCAGGTCGCCTTTCTTGATCTTCTGTCCGTCTTTCACAAACAGTGTGGCACCATAAGGAATGTGCATGGTATTCAGCAAACGGTCGGTAGACACGTCAACGTTTCTCATCTCACCGGTACGACCGATTACGATCTGAACTTTGGTTCCTTCATTATTCTCGGTGATAACCGTACGGATACCATCGAACTGGAGTGTACCATCAAATTTGGCCAGCAATTGAGATTCTACAGCAGCAGAACCAGCGACACCACCCACGTGGAAGGTACGCAGGGTCAACTGAGTACCCGGCTCACCGATGGACTGTGCAGCAATGATACCCACGGCATCGCCTTTTTGGGCGAGATAACCGGAGGCCAGGTTCTTACCATAACATTTCACACACACACCACGTTTGCTTTCGCAAGTCAGTACCGAACGGATCTCCACGAATTCGATCGCTGCATTCTCGATGCGGATTGCGATGTCTTCGGTGATTGCTTGTCCGCCAGCCACGATCAATTCATCTGAAATGGGATCGTACACATCATGCAGCGAAGTACGCCCGATGATACGGTCGCTCAGCGGCTCGATGATGTCCTCATTGTCTTTCAGCGCTGAAGTTGCGATACCACGGAGGGTTCCGCAATCTTCTTCGGTGATCACCACATCCTGTGCCACATCCACGAGACGACGGGTCAGATAACCGGCATCGGCTGTTTTCAAGGCCGTATCGGCCAGACCCTTACGGGCACCGTGGGTGGAGATGAAGTAATCCAATACGTTCAGACCGCCTTTGAAGTTGGAAAGGATCGGGTTCTCGATGATCTCGGAACCTGTTGATCCGCTCTTTCTTGGCTTGGCCATCAGACCCCTCATCCCTGCCAGCTGTTTTACCTGCTGTTTGCTACCCCGTGCACCGGAGTCAAGCATCATGAATACAGAGTTGAAGCCTTGTTTGTCGGTACTCATCTCGTGGATCAGGGTCTCGGTGATACGTGTATCTACCCGGCTCCAGATGTCCACGATCTGGTTATATCGTTCGTTGTTGGTGATCAGACCCATGTTATAGTTCTCCCACACTTCATCCACTTCGGATTTGGCCTGGGCCAACAGTTCTTCTTTAACTTCAGGAATGATCAGGTCATTGATGTTGAAGGAAAGTCCACCCTGGAAGGCCGTACGGTATCCCAATGATTTGATATCATCCAGGAACTTCACGGTCTTCGGGATATTGGTGATCTCAATGATATCACCAATGATCTCGCGGAGGTTCTTCTTGGTCAACAGGGCATTGACAAAACCTACTTCCAGTGGCACGTGTTGGTTGAAAATAACACGTCCAACCGTAGTTTCGATCAGTTTTTTAACCAGTTTACCCCCTTCACGCACATTGGTTTTTACCCGGATCCAGGCGTGGAGGTCTACTTGCCTTTCGTTGTAGGCAATGATCACTTCCTCTGCACCATAGAAGGCACGTCCTTCACCCTTCACTTTTTCAGTCGGAGTGGTTTTCTTGCCTTTCGACAGGTAGTACAGACCAAGTACCATGTCCTGAGAAGGAAGGGTAATGGGCTGACCATTCTGCGGGTTCAGGATGTTATGTGCGGAGAGCATCAGCAACTGGGCTTCCAGTACGGCTGCATTGCTCAAGGGCACGTGCACGGCCATCTGGTCACCATCAAAGTCGGCGTTAAAGGCCGAACACACGAGCGGGTGAAGCTGGATCGCCTTTCCTTCGATCAGTTTGGGCTGGAAGGCCTGGATCGAAAGACGGTGCAGTGTTGGGGCACGGTTCAGCATGATCGGGTGTCCACGGAGAATGTTCTCCAGGATATCCCATACCACGGCTTCTTTTTTATCTACGAGTTTACGAGCGCTTTTCACTGTTTTTACAATACCCCTTTCGATCAGTTTCCGGATGATAAACGGTTTGAACAGTTCGGCTGCCATATCTTTTGGCAGACCGCACTCGTGTAATTTCAATTCGGGGCCTACCACGATAACAGAACGACCGGAGTAGTCGACACGTTTACCCAACAGGTTTTGACGGAAACGTCCTTGTTTTCCTTTCAGCACATCGCTGAGGGATTTAAGGGCGCGACCACCTTCCGCTTTCACGGCGTTGGATTTACGGCTGTTATCAAAGAGGGAGTCAACCGCTTCCTGAAGCATACGTTTTTCGTTACGCAGGATCACTTCAGGTGCTTTGATCTCGAGCAGGCGTTTCAGACGGTTGTTCCGGATGATCACACGGCGATAGAGGTCATTCAGGTCGGAAGACGCGAAACGGCCACCATCCAGGGGAACAAGCGGACGCAGTTCCGGCGGGATCACGGGAATATATTGCATCACCATCCACTCGGGGCGGTTGGTGATACGGGAGTTGGCATCACGGAATGCTTCTACCACGCTCAAACGCTTGAGGGCGTCGGCCTTCCTTTGTTGGGAAGTCTCTGTGGCGGCGGCATTACGGAGGTCAAATGATAATTGATCCAGGTCGATGCGCTGAAGCAGGTCATGTACCGCTTCGGCACCCATCTTGGCAATGAATTTATTGGGATCCTCATCCGGCAGATACTGGTTATCTTTTGGCAGGGCCTCCAGGATATCCAGGTATTCTTCCTCGGTGAGCAGGTCACCGTAGTTCTGTCCCTGATCGGCACGCAAACCGGACTGGATCACCACGAAGCGCTCGTAGTAAACGATGGACTCCAATTTCTTGGAGCTCATGCCCAGCAGGTAGCCGATCTTATTCGGAAGGGATTTGAAATACCAGATATGAACGACAGGTACGACGAGCTTGATATGGCCCATGCGTTCGCGGCGGACCTTTTTCTCGGTCACTTCCACACCGCAACGGTCGCACACAATACCCTTATAACGGATACGCTTGTATTTACCACAGGCGCACTCGAAATCTTTCACCGGTCCGAAGATCCGCTCGCAGAACAGACCATCACGCTCCGGCTTGTAGGTCCGGTAGTTGATCGTTTCAGGCTTTAATACTTCACCGTAACTCCTTTCCAGGATATTATCGGGAGAGGCGAGTCCAATGGTGATCTTGGAAAAACTTGATTTGGGGCGATTCTCTTTTCGCATTGCCATAGATCGTATTAGAGTTTGTCGTTGTATAATTTCCCATCGCTTGCGCGGCGTGAAACAAATTATTATTCAAATTTCAGGTCAAGACCCAGACCGCGTAATTCATGTACAAGTACATTGAATGACTCAGGTACACCGGCACGAGGCACGTTATCCCCTTTCACGATCGCTTCGTAGGTCTTAGCCCTACCAATGATATCATCCGATTTGATGGTCAGCAATTCCTGCAGGATGTTGGAAGCACCATAGGCTTCGAGGGCCCATACCTCCATCTCCCCGAAACGTTGTCCACCGAACTGCGCCTTACCACCCAGCGGCTGCTGTGTGATCAAGCTGTATGGTCCGATCGAACGAGCGTGCATCTTATCATCGACCATGTGGTGAAGTTTGATCACGTAGATCACACCCACAGTGGCTTTCTGGTGGAAGCGTTCTCCTGTTTCTCCGTCATACAGGAACGTATGACCGAAACGCGGGATACCGGCATCTTCGCAATAAGAAGCGATCTCGTCGGTAGTGGCACCATCAAAGATCGGCGTAGCGAACTTGATACCGAGTTTCTGACCAGCCCAACCCAATACGGTCTCGTAGATCTGACCAAGGTTCATACGGCTTGGTACCCCGAGCGGGTTCAATACCACATCCACAGGCGTTCCGTCTTCGAGGAAAGGCATGTC
Organism: Chitinophagaceae bacterium; assembly: GCA_041752235.1. Lineage (GTDB taxonomy): Bacteria > Bacteroidota > Bacteroidia > Chitinophagales > Chitinophagaceae > SpSt-398. Next base: position 67,761 of record JBGSHM010000031.1, on the reverse strand, counting down.
TTCTGCACGCACGATTTTGGCAACGATACCCTTGTTCCCGTGACGACCGGCCATCTTATCACCCACTTTCAGTTTCCGCTTCACGGCCAGGTATACTTTAGCCAGTTTCAATACACCAGCAGGAAGTTCATCCCCAATGGAAATATTGAATTTCTCGCGCTTGTAACGTCCGAGTTCTTCGTTGTATTTGATGCTGTAGTTGTGCAGCAGGGTATTGATCTGATCATCCACTTTGGCATCACCGGTCCAACCCAGCGGGTTGATATTCTGGTAATCCAATTGACCCAGATTTTTCACGGTGAATTTGGCGCCTTTGCCGATCTGTACTTCACCAAAGTTGTTGCCTACACCGGCAGAGGAATGATCCTTCAGCAGGGTCTGCAATTTCTCCAGCAATACTTCTTTCAGGTCAATGACATTCTTCTCGTGGATAAGCTCGAGTTTCTCCAACGCTGCTTTCTCCCGCACTTTGGCGTTCTTATCTTTCTTCGCGCGTTGGAAGAGTTTCTTACCGATCACCACCCCTTCCACACCATTGGGTGCTTTCAGGGAAGCGTCTTTGGCATCACCGGCTTTGTCACCGAAGATGGCACGGAGCAGTTTCTCTTCAGGCGTAGGATCGCTTTCACCTTTTGGCGTGATCTTACCGATGATGATATCTCCTTCCTTCACCTGAGCGCCGAGACGGATGATACCGTTTTCGTCGAGGTCTTTGGTCGCTTCTTCCGAAACGTTGGGGATATCCGGGGTCAGTTCTTCTTCACCCAGTTTGGTATCGCGTACTTCCAGTTCATATTCAGAGATGTGAACGGACGTGAACCAGTCTTCTTTTACCACGCGCTCACTGATCACGATGGCATCCTCGAAGTTGTAACCTTTCCAGGGCATGAACGCCACTTTCAGGTTCTTACCAAGGGCCAGTTCTCCGTTTTGCGTAGCATATCCTTCGGTCAGGAAATCTCCTTTCTTCACCTTCTGATTTTTCTTTACAGCCGGTTTCAGGTTGATGGAGGTCTCCTGGTTGGTTTTTATGAATTTGGTCAGCTTGTAAATGCGCAGGTCATCTTCAAAGCTTACCAGCTTTTCAGCGTCGTTGCGGTCGTAGCGAACATGGATCTCATTGGCATCCACATATTCTACCACCCCTGTTCCTTCCGAGTGGATCTGGATACGTGCATCACGGGCAGCTTTACCTTCCAATCCGGTTCCAACGATTGGTTCGTCGGGACGGATCAGGGGAACGGCCTGTCGTTGCATGTTTGATCCCATCAGGGCACGGTTGGCGTCATCGTGCTCCAGGAAGGGAATCAGGGAGGCACTCAAACCAACGATCTGGTTCGGAGCCACGTCCATGAATTCCACATCTGCTTTATCCAGGATCGGGAAGTCACCGGTTTCGCGGCTAACTACCTTTTCTTCGACAAATTGTCCTTTTTCATCCAGCGGCGCATTGGCCTGGGCGATCTTGGCTTCATCTTCCTCTTCCGCACTCAGGAACACCAGTTCCTTCATGTTCACTTTTCCATTCTCTACTTTGCGGTAAGGCGTTTCAATAAAGCCCATTTCGTTGATCGTCGCGTGTACGCAGAGGGTGGAGATCAGACCGATGTTCGGTCCTTCCGGTGTCTCGATCGTACAAAGACGGCCATAGTGTGAATAGTGTACGTCACGTACCTCGAAACCGGCGCGTTCGCGGCTCAGACCACCAGGTCCGAGGGCGGAGATACGACGCTTGTGCGTGATCTCAGAAAGCGGGTTGGTTTGATCGAGGAACTGTGATAACTGAGAGGTACCAAAGAAGGAGTTGATCACGGAGGACAGTGTCCGCGCATTGATCAGGTCCACCGGGGTGAACACCTCGTTGTCACGCACGTTCATTCTTTCGCGGATGGTACGGGCCATACGGGCCAGACCTACCCCGAATTGGGCATAAAGTTGTTCGCCCACGGTACGTACACGACGGTTGCTCAGGTGATCGATATCATCGATCTCTGCTTTACCGTTGGTGAGGCGTACCAGGTATTTGATGATCTCGATGATATCCTGTTTGGTCAGGGTTTTCTGATCCAGTTTGGCTTCGAGACCGAGTTTACGGTTGATTTTATAACGGCCTACTTCACCGAGGTCATAGCGCTTGTCGGAGAAGAAGAGTTTGTCAATGATACCACGGGCGGTCTCATTATCGGGAGCATCCGCACCGCGCAATTGACGGTAGATATGTTGAACGGCTTCCAGTTCGCTGTTGGAAGTATCCTTGTTCAGCGTATTGTAGATGATCGCGTAATCGCCACCTACGTCTTCTTTCTGAATGAATACACTTTCAGCGCCCATGTCGGCGATCATGTCGATGGCTTCCTCGTCCAGGACGGAGTCACGCTCCAGGATCACTTCATTCCGTTCGATGGACACTACCTCACCGGTATCTTCATCGACAAAGTCCTCCACCCAGCTACGGAGTACACGGGCAGCCAAACGGCGGCCTACATACTTGCTGAGGGATTTCTTATCACCCTTTACTTCATCGGCCATGCCAAAGAGTTCGAGGATGTCTTTATCTGTTTCAAACCCGATCGAACGCAGCAGCGTGGTCACAGGGAATTTTTTCTTACGGTCGATATAGGCGTACATCACGTTGTTGATGTCCGTCGCAAATTCCATCCAGGCGCCTTTGAAGGGGATCACCCGGGCGGAATAGATCTTGGTTCCGTTGGGGTGAATGGATTGGCCAAAGAATACGCCGGGAGAACGATGCAATTGGGATACCACCACACGTTCTGCCCCATTGATCACAAATGTGCCACGGGGGGTCATGTAGGGAATATTTCCCAGAAACACGTCCTGAACGATGGTTTGGAAATCCACGTGCTCTTCATCGTTACAGCTCAGACGCAGTTTGGCTTTCAGGGGGACCGCGTAGGTCAACCCTCTTTCCATACACTCGTCAATGGAGTAACGGGGCGGATCAATGAAATAATCCAGAAACTCCAGAACGAAGATGTTACGCGTATCGGTGATGGGGAAGTTCTCCTTGAACACCTTGAACAAACCTTCATTGTTACGCTTGTCAGGGGTTGTTTCCAGTTGGATAAAATCTTTAAAAGATTGGATCTGAACTTCCAGCAGGTCGGGTGCTTCTGCTAAGTGCTTGATCTTACCAAAATCCACCCGCTGATTCATTTTTGTAGAAGACATATGCGTATAAACCGGTTTAATTTGATTCAGAACGTACAAAATGCCACCTGGCCTTTATTCCCGTCGAAATAAAAGCCGCTGAATTTCAATTATTTAGGCATGATTTGTGACGTCAAAGTGTAATTGGCCAAAATTAAAGGATGGCAAAGGTAAGGATTTCTTTTGGTCAAACAAGAAATCTTTCTGAACAAAAACAGGTCCGGAAAAAAGGGCCGAAAGGCCTGTTTTTCACCATTTCAGGGGGCGCTTTCTTTGGGTAAACCTTACCCATTATGGAACGCTTTTCAACCCTCTTTTATCTTTCCTTTTCCCGTCGGGAAAGGGCGGGCATTTTAGGCCTGATCGCCCTGATCATCCTGGCCTGGTTCCTGCCCGATCTGTTTCCGGAGACCGAGCCTCCGGAAATCACCAAAGCGGATACCAGCCTGAACCGATTCGCTCCCTCGCTCCCCACCCGATTTGGAAATGAAACCGTCGTCGCCAGGGAAATGGAAAAAGTGGAAACCCGGGTTTTTGCCTTTGACCCGAATACCCTATCCCCGGCAGGGTGGAAAGACCTGGGGTTAAAAGAGAAAACCATTCAGACCATTCTGAAGTTTCGCGAAAAAGGGGGCCGTTTTTACACGCCAGAAGACCTGGGAAGGATCTACGGTCTCGGGCCAGGAAAATACGAGGAACTACGCCCCTGGGTCCGGATTCCCAAAAAACCTGATACAGAAAAACCCACCGGCGCATTCAAACCCTATCAGCAAGAGCGCACGCGCTCCAGCCTTTCAATTCTTGGCATCAATTCCGCAGATACCAGTGCCTGGATAGCCCTTCCGGGAATAGGATCCAAATTGGCTTCGCGAATAATAGCCTACCGGGAAAAGTTGGGTGGGTTCTATTCGATTGCCCAGCTCAGGGAAGTTTATGGCATTTCCGACTCTGTTTTTCAAAAAATTCAACCCCGGCTTCAGGCAGAACCTGCCTTGCTTCAAAAAATGGATGTAAACACAGTGACCGAAAAGGACCTTGGCACCCATCCCTATTTCCGCGGCAAGCTCGCTACCCTCCTCCCTGCCTATCGACAACAACATGGCGCGTTTAAAAATTTGGAGGCCCTGAAAAAAATACCCGTTGTAACAGACGACATTTTTCAAAAAATAAGTCCGTACCTCAAGTTGTAGGAGACGGCTGTGCGAGATGGCTGTGCGAGATGGCTGTGCGAGATAGCTGTGCGAGATAGCTGTGCGAGACCTCCGGTCTCGCACCCCCAGAAAGCCGCCTCTGGCGGCCTTAAAAAACAAAACAATATGACATACAATTTTTCAACAGGTTATAAAATCCGAGACCAGTCGGCTACTCATTTTCTAACATTTACAACAATTGATTGGATCGATATTTTTAGCAGAAAAAAATATCGTGATATTATAATCGAGAGTATGAACTACTGCAGAAAAAGCAAGGGACTTAAAATTGGTGGGTATGTTATCATGACCAACCATTTACATGTAATTTGGACAGCAGACGGCAACTTAAGCGACGTACTTAGAGATTTCAAGACATTCACAAGCAGAGCCGTATTCAATGCCATACAAGCCGAAAACGAAAGTCGTAAAGATTGGCTGATGCATATGATAAAGTTCCGCGCAAGGCAAAGTAACAAGCATGAAATATTCAGGATCTGGACAGGTGACAACCATCCAGAAGAAATACATACAATGAAATTCCTTCACACAAAGTTGAATTATATACATGATAATCCGGTTCGGGCTGGTTGGGTTAAGGAACCAGGAGACTATCTGTATAGTAGTGCGTCAAACTATATTAGAAATAGTGGGCTAATGGAGATTGACTATTTATTTTAAAATATGCTATTGGTGCCGCCAGAGGCGGCTTTCTAAGCGTGCGAGACCAGAGGTCTCGCACAGCTGGTTGACTTTTTATTTTAATAATATGTTATCGGTGCCGCCAGAGGCGGCTTTCTAATAGTGCGAGACCGGAGGTCTCGCACAGCGGTCTCGCACAGCCCCACAACAAAAAACCCCGGATTGCTCCGGGGTTTGAATTTGCGATATGCAATGAATTAAGCGATTTCCACGTCGGCGCCAGCTTCTTTCAGTTTGGCGGCGATCTCTTCGGCTTCTGCTTTGGAAATACCTTCTTTCACGTTCTTCGGTGCACCATCCACGAGGTCTTTGGCTTCTTTCAGACCCAGACCGGTCAGATCTTTTACGATCTTCACCACGTTCAGTTTGGAAGCGCCACCACTCTTCAATACAACATTGAAAGCGGTTTTTTCTTCTACAGCAACGGCACCAGCACCATCACCAGCGGCAACTACAACAGCTGCGGCTGCGGGTTCGATACCATACTCTGCTTTCAGGAAATCAGCCAGTTCCTGTACTTCTTTTACAGTCAGGTTTACCAGGCTTTCTGCTAATGCTTTTACGTCTGCCATTTGTTTAAAATTTTTACCGTTTTCACAGCTTGTTTTGCTCCAACGGCGGGTTTAAAAAAATTTGCCTGTTTGTTGACCCAGGCAGGGCCTTTTTGCTATTAGCTATTAGCTTTTGGCTATTAGCGTTTAGTTTCTTCTTTTCGGTTTCTTGCGAATTGTCTTTTTGTATTGGCTAATCGCTAAAAGCTATAAGCCAATAGCTAAAAACTACTCGGCTGCCGCCGCGCCTTCTTTCTGCTCGTGATGATGCAACAGGGCAGCGATGACACGCTTGGCCGGGGATTGCAACAATCCGATCACTTCGCCGATCAATTCGTTCTTCGTCTTGATCTTAACGAGGTTGGAAAGTTGATTATCTCCCGTGTAAATATCACCATTGATAAAGGCAGCTTTCAGTACCGGCCTTTCTCCTTTGCTGTCCTTCCGGAAAGAGCTGATGATCAGCGCTGGCTCCTTTGGGTTTTCAGAAAACAGGAGGGCCGTCACCTGGTGCAGGGAATCAAACACACCGGCATAACGCTCGGCATCCAGTGATTCCAGGGCCTTTTTAATGAGGGTGTTTTTGGCCACCTTCATTTCCACATTCTTGCTGAAGCAGGCACTACGCAGTTTGGTTACCTGGTCAACCGTCAGGGATTCGGTATCGGTCACATAGAAGTTATTGTACTGAGAGAATTTTCCCTTCAGCAACTCAATCACTTCATTTTTTTGATCTTTTGTCATGACTCTTTATTTGTCATCCCGCCTTAGCAGGACCGGTTAGTTAATTAGTGAACAAATCCTTTCGTGTCGATGGAAATGCCGGGGCTCATGGAACTGGCCATGCTGATGCCTTTCAGGTAAGTACCTTTTGCACTGGAAGGTTTCGCCCTGATGATGGCATTGAGCAATTCCTGGCTGTTTTCGGCGATCTTTTCGGGCGCGAAACTCACACGACCAATGGACGCGTGAATGATTCCGGCCTTATCTACTTTGAAGGCGATCTTACCACCTTTTACGTCATTGACAGCGGCGGCAACATCGTTTGTTACTGTTCCGGTTTTGGGGTTGGGCATCAGGTTACGGGGACCGAGGACTTTACCCAGTTTACCGATTTTCGGCATCACGGAGGGAGTAGCCACGATCACATCCACATCTACCCAGCCACCTTCGATCTTGGTGACAAATTCGTCCAGTCCTACAAAGTCAGCTCCTGCAGCTTTTGCTTCGGCTTCCTTTTCGGGGGTACAAAGTACCAGAACGCGTTTTGTTTTACCTGTTCCGTGGGGAAGGGTAACCGTACCACGAATGGCCTGATCGGCCTTCTTGGGGTCAACACCCAGACGGATATGCAGGTCTACGGAAGCATCGAATTTAGCTACGTTCACCTGTTTAACCAGGGAAGATGCCTCATTGAGACTGTATTGCTTGTTGCTGTCTACTTTAGATTCAGCTGTTTTTCTTTTTTTACTGATGAAAGCCATTTTAATTCGTTTTTACTTTGTCCGCGGAAGCTTGAGCGAGGGCGTTTAACCGCCGATACACCTGCGATAGCGGGCAATTGTTTAAATTAATTCTCCCACGGAGCGGATCCCTCTACGGTCAACCCCATGCTACGGGCTGTACCAGCCACCATACGCATAGCGCTTTCCACGGTGAAACAATTCAGGTCGGGCATCTTGTCTTTTGCAATCGCCTCTACCTGAGACCAGCTCACCTTGCCCACTTTGTTGCGGTTCGGTTCTTTGGAGCCTTTTTGCAATTTGGCCGCTTCCATCAGTTGAACGGCTGCGGGAGGAGTTTTAATGATAAACTCAAAACTCTTGTCGGCGTAAACAGTAATTAATACGGGAAGTACTTTACCCATCTTGTCTTGGGTGCGGGCATTGAATTGCTTACAGAATTCCATGATATTGATACCCTTGGAACCCAATGCCGGACCGATGGGAGGTGCAGGGTTGGCCTGGCCACCCTTACACTGCAGCTTGACAAAGCCAGTGATTTCTTTTGCCATTTTAATCGATTTATTGGTTCAGACGACCTTTCGTATTGCACTACTTGGTCTCCCAAATTCCTCTTTTAAGAACTTTTTGGGGACGCAAAGATAGGCATTTTCCCATAAAAAAAGCCACCCGGAGGTGGCTATTATTGGAAAAATCTTGTCTTAGCTGAGTTTCTCTACTTGCATGTAATTGAGTTCCACGGGAGTAGATCGGCCAAAGATCTTTACGGTGACCTTTAGTTTTTTCTTGTCGTCGTGTACCTCTTCGATCACCCCGTTGAAATCGTTGAACGGCCCTTCAATGATCTTGATGGTTTCACCAATGATAAAGGGTTCGCTCATGCTTACACCACCGGCTTCGGCCATTTCATCCATTTTACCCAGCATCTTGTTCACTTCCGCTTTGCGGAGGGCGATGGGGTTTTCCTTACCCAGGAAATGGATGACATTGGTGGTATTCTTGATGGTATCGCGGAGGTCGTCGCCAAATTTGCCATCCACGATCTCGATCATTACATATCCGGGATAATAGTTCCGCTCGCGCATTACTTTCTTCCCGTTTTGTACTTTATAGACCTTTTCTACGGGGAGAAATACCTGTTTAACGATATCACTCCATCCACTCCGCGCGATCTCCTTGTCGAGGTACTCCTTTACTTTCTTCTCCTTTCCGCTAACTACCCGGAGAACATACCACTTGGATTCCTTTTCGGTTTGTACAGTGTTTGTTTCCATTAGTTCATCATGTTATAGATGAGTTGCAATAGTTTATTGATACCCAGGTCCATCACCCCGATCATGGCGGTGAACAACAGGGTAGCTACCAGTACGATCATGGTCGACTGCTGTAATTGCGCCCAAGTTGGCCAGGTCACTTTTTCCAGCAGTTCGCGATAGCTTTCACGGAAGTATGTGGTGATCTTGTTCATGATTTCAATTTTCAAATTCAGAAGCACGGGCAGAGAGATTCGAACTCCCATCAACGGTTTTGGAGACCGCTATTCTGCCATTGAACTATGCCCGTAGAAAGCTAAAAGCTATTCGCCGGTAGGCGAACAGCTTTTAGTTTTATGATGTAAAGATATAAAATTATCATTTACAGTGCCTTTGGCAATAGCTAAAAGCCATTGACTAAAAGCTTATTTCAGGATCTCAGTCACCTGACCGGCACCTACAGTACGACCACCTTCGCGGATGGCGAACTTCAGACCTTTTTCCATCGCGATAGGGGCGATGAGTTTTACGGTCAGGGCGGTGTTATCACCAGGCATAACCATTTCAGTTCCAGCAGGAAGCTCGCACTCTCCGGTTACGTCGGTAGTACGGAAATAGAACTGAGGACGGTATTTGTTAAAGAATGGTGTGTGACGTCCACCTTCTTCTTTGCTGAGTACATAAACTTCAGCTTTGAATTCGGTGTGCGGGGTGATGGTTCCGGGTTTACAGATAACCATACCGCGACGGATATCTTTCTTTTCAATACCGCGGAGGAGCAGACCGGCGTTGTCACCAGCTTCCCCTTCGTCGAGGATCTTACGGAACATTTCCACACCGGTTACAGTTGAGGTCAGGGGCTTTTCGATCAGACCCACGATCTCAACAGGCTCACCTGTTTTCACTTTACCTCTTTCAATACGACCTGTGGCCACAGTACCACGACCAGTGATCGAGAATACGTCTTCCACAGACATCAGGAAGGGTTGATCGATCGGACGGGGAGGCAGGGGAATATAGTCATCCACTGCTTGCATCAGTTCGTCGATAGCACCAATCCACTTGTCTTCACCAGCGAGGGCACCGGTAGCGGAACCTTTGATGATGGGGGTATTGTCACCGTCAAAACCATAGAAGGACAACAACTCACGGATCTCCATTTCTACCAGTTCCAGCAGTTCGGGATCATCCACCAGGTCAACTTTGTTCATGAAAACGACCATACGGGGAACACCTACCTGGCGGGCCAGCAGGATGTGCTCTTTTGTCTGGGGCATCGGACCGTCTGTAGCGGCTACCACCAGGATCGCACCGTCCATTTGGGCGGCACCGGTAATCATATTCTTAACGTAGTCAGCGTGACCGGGGCAATCCACGTGAGCGTAGTGACGGTTGTCCGTCTGATACTCTACGTGAGCGGTATTGATGGTGATACCACGCTCTTTTTCTTCAGGAGCAGCATCGATCTCATCATATTTCTTTGCCTGTGCAAATCCCTTCTTGGCCAGAATGGATGTAATAGCAGCAGTCAAGGTGGTTTTACCGTGGTCAATGTGACCAATGGTACCAACGTTCAGGTGGGGTTTGTCCCTCTTAAAGGTCTCTTTTGACATTGTTATCCGTTTTAGGTTGTTTTTACAAAATTTATATATCGTTCGATTGAGCCGTTGATGAGAATTGAACTCACGACCTCTTCCTTACCAAGGAAGTGCTCTACCACTGAGCTACAACGGCTTTACTGCGTTGATGGTTTTTAGCCAGTGGCCGGCGTGGTCGCTCGACCATCAACCAAAAACCCTTAAACTACAAACCGTTATGAGCGGGAGACGAGGCTCGAACTCGCCACCTATAGCTTGGAAGGCTATCGCTCTACCAAATGAGCTACTCCCGCATAATATCCGTGGGCAGAAGAGGATTCGAACCTCTGAAGTCGAAAGACAGCGGATTTACAGTCCGCCCCATTTGGCCGCTCTGGAATCTGCCCTGTTGTCGGAGCCACTTGTCGGAATCGAACCAACGACCTACTGATTACAAATCAGTTGCTCTACCAGCTGAGCTAAAGTGGCATTTGTCTACCCTTCTTTAGCCCGACATCGGGCTGCGGTCGGGACAATAAAGAACTACCCCCATTTTTTTTGGGAAGGCAAAGGTAAGGGAATTTGATTATTGCAAAAATTTTGAAAACGAATTTTTTATCTGGGTTTTCCCCACAAAAAACCCCGCCAGAGGCGGGGTTATATCAAATCAGGCTGCTTTCTTTTCTTTTTTGCGTTTGATCTGGGTGATCAACGAATCCAGGGCGTCATCAAAAGACCCTTCAAACGATTTACTGGATGACTTGACAAAAAACTGATTTCGGGGTACGTGTACTCTGATCTCTGCGATTTTGTCTTTAATGTTATGGACCACATTGTCGAGTTTCAAAAAAACATCAACTTTAATGATACGGTCGTGAAACGTGCTCAGTTTCGCAAGTTTCTCCCTGACATAATTAACAAGCTTCAGATCCGCATCAAAATGAACAGTTTGAATGTTTACGTTCATGATAATCGCATTTAAAACGGTGAAATAATAAAGGAAAGAACTATAACAAGGGGGTGGTTTCGACTACATAGGCTTATTTTTTGGTTCACCTTGAAAATACACAAAAAAGAAGCCCATTCCAAATAAAAAAAGGTGAAAAAAATCAAGATCGGGGATGCGATTTCTTATGCACTTCCTTGAGTTTCTCAATCGTATTGTGGGTATAAACCTGGGTTGCTGCCAGACTGCTATGCCCCAGCAACTCCTTCACCGCATTGAGATCGGCGCCCTGATTGAGCAAATGGGTGGCAAAGGTATGTCGCAATACATGCGGGCTCTTTTTATCTAAAGTTTTTACCTCTTTTAACCAACTGTTTACCAATAAGTAAGCATATTTTGGATAAAGCTTTTTCCCCTTTTCGGTCACCAGAAAAGCATCCTCCGCCTTTCCGATCTCCCGGTTCTTTGATGCTATATACTCCTTCGCCAATTCGAGCAATTCAGGGGATACCGGAATCAATCTTTCCTTATTCCCCTTTCCCAGCACCTTGATCCTTTTTCCGGCAAAATCAAGATGCTTCTCCTTCAAATTGATCAACTCGCTCAGACGCATACCCGTGGCATAAAAAAAAGTGATCAGCATACGTGCATTCATTCCTTTCCAGGACTCTGTACTGGCCAGGGAATGGAGCAATTCCTTCGTATCCTCCTCTTTGATAAATACGGGTAAACGCTTGCCCGACTTGGGTGTAATCACCTTGTCTACCGGGGAGGCTTCTACCCTTCCTGTCTTGAGTAAATATTTGAAATAAGACCGGAGTGTGGAAATCTTTCTGCCGATCGATCGGGCCGATATCCCGGATTCTTTTAATCCTGCCAACCAACTCCGGATATGACCATGGGTGATCTCCGTGGCCGTAGTAGGCCCGTATTGGTCTTGTAAATAGGAAAAAAAAGCAGCAAGGTCATCGGAATAAGAACGCAGGGTATGCACCGAATACCGTTTTTCAAAGCGGAGATGGTCGAGAAATGACCGGATATCGGGATTGTCTGGCACCTGCATAAACAAAGATAGCTGCAAAGCTAAAAACTTTGCAGCTATTCAATATGATTGAGAAAGAGAGACCTTAAATCTCGATCTTTCCGCTGGCGATCTGTTGCTTGTAGGTCGCTTTCAGGATCTGTCCCCGGCGACGAACGGACGGCTTAGTAAACGACTGACGCTCGCGCAGTTGGAGCAGCACTTTAGACTTCTCAAATTTCTTCTTGTACTTTTTGAGGGCCTTGTCGATGTTTTCGCAATCTTTTGAATCGATGATCAGCATAACGTTATATACCTCCTTTGGTATTTTTTTGGGAAGGCAAAGATAGGGAGTTTGATTGAAAAATCAAATTTGGGGGTTGGGGGTTGGATGACGAGAGTCAGGAGTCGGAAGTCGGGGGTTGATGGTTAAAAATAGGGGCCTTTTGTTTCTTGATAAGAATTAATTTGCCAAAAATTGGCACCCCGGACCCCGGACCGCGGACCTGTTACCATCATCCGTCATCAAATCTCAAAAACATGTTCACCGGTATCATTGAAAAACAAGGAATTATAAAACAAGTCCTGGAAAAAGGGGGCAACCGAAGTTTCTGGATCGAATCTCCTCTTTCCCCCAAATTAAAGGTGGACCAAAGTGTTAGCCATGACGGGGTATGCCTGACAGTGGAAGAAGTAAAATCCGGCAAGCACCGGGTGACCGCCATCGCTGAAACACTCTCTAAAACCACGCTGGGTTCCTGGGAAAAAGGGAAAAAGGTCAACCTGGAACGTTGCCTGAAAATGAATGGCCGGCTTGACGGGCACTTTGTACAAGGGCATGTGGATGGCCGGGGAACCTGTACAATCCGGGAGGAAAAGGACGGCAGTTGGCTCTATCGCTTTCAATTTGATCCGGCTTTTGCTGCCCTGGTCATTGAAAAAGGTTCTATAACCATCAATGGTATAAGCCTGACTGCCTTTCAGGTGAGTCGGGATCAATTCGAGGTGGCCATCATTCCCTTTACCTTCAAACATACCAATATCAGCGAAGTGAATCCCGGCGATACGGTAAACCTGGAATTTGATGTTATCGGGAAATACATGCTCCGCAGAATTGAGCTGGGTAACTAATCGAAAACTAAAGTTATTTTTGGCCTGACCATGGGTATCATCAAAACTCCTGCTACCAGGCAACACTACCCCGCCCTAGATGGGCTGCGAGGTATCGCCATTCTTCTTGTTATCCTTTACCATAATTTTAATTTCATTGAATATTTCAATTATGGGTGGCTTGGGGTTGACCTGTTCTTCGTCCTTTCCGGCTTCCTGATCACCGATATACTCTTGCATACGGTACACGGGGAAAATTATTTCAAGAATTTTTATGCCCGTAGAGTACTTCGGATATTCCCCCTCTACTATCTTTCTTTAATTCTGTTCATCCTTGTCCTGCCTGCCATTCCGGGATTTCCACTGAATATGCAGTATTATCAGGAACACCAGTTCTGGTTCTGGACCTATCTGCAAAACTGGACCCTGGTCTTTTCCCAGGATGGAGACACTACTGCTCTCGGGCATTTCTGGAGTCTGGCAGTTGAGGAACAATATTACCTATTGTGGCCCCTCTTGATCCTGTTGGTGCGTGACCCAAAAAAATTATTGGGGATAGCCCTTCTCCTGCTCATCGGGGTGATATCTGCACGGTATTTAATCTGGCAGAATCGTGATCAGTTTCCGGGTTATGAAAGGCTATTCCTCTTTACCCGATTGGATGGCATTCTCATCGGCTCTATGCTTGCCTGTATTCAAATCATTAACCGGAACCTGATCCGTCGGTATTTCACCAGCTTTCTATTGATCCTTACGGCGGCGAGCTATTTATTTTATTTTTTAAAAAAAGGACAAGACCCTGATTTCCCTGCCTGGGCCATTGCCGGATTCACCACCTTTTCTGTACTGTTTGCCTTACTCACTTATGAGGCAGTAAGTGAAAATTCTGGTTTTTTAAACCGGGTACTTCGGTTTACTCCACTCCGCACTTTAGGAAAGTATTCATACGGTTTTTATATCTTCCATTGGCCGGTATTTCTCCTGGTAAAACCCGTTACCGATCAATGGCTGATTGGTATTGGAAGTCCACAAAGCTTCTTTGTTCAATTTCTAAGTTCTACCCTGGCCACCCTGGCCGGATTTATCCTGAGTGTATTGAGTTATCACCTCTTTGAGAAACACTTTTTGCAAATGAAAAAATTCTTTGGGTCTTAAGGTTTCGGCGAAGGAAACTTATCACGGAGGTCCATCATTGGTTTTTCATAGTATTTGTAAAGTATGGCCGCAAAAATGATACTGAGCAGCCAGGAACTTACCCATTTTAGCAAACTGAATTGATCACCCACCCATTTTTGAAGGATCGTTGTGGCCATAAAAATGGAAATAACATGGGTCAAATATAAAGAGTAAGATATCCGGCTCAGGAAACGGATGCTGGTAGTAAAAATAGTCTTTGGGTGCTTTCTTTCTTCAGACAGAAACGGAAGCAAAAATGCTATCCCCAAACTCACCAGCGAAAAATAGTAGGATCCGGATAAGTATTCCGTTTTCCCATTGGCTGGTGGGTCTGCCACAAAAAAGTAAATGCTACATGCCAACAATAACATTAAACCAAGAATAGCTGCCCTGTTTCTTGCGCTTGAAGCGAGGGGATGAAGGGATAGGTATAACCATGAAAATACCCCGAGCAATAATGAGTCGAAACGAAAAGGAACCCGCATTCTTAGATCATAATTCCAATCAACCGATAACATCATACTATACCCTAAACGGATTAAGGGGTATACAAATAAAATCAGTCCCATACACCAGAGCAGCCTGGTTCGGTTTTTTTCCAAAAATATCATCCCATATCCAATCAAGGGTGGCAACAAGATATAAAACCATTCTTCCACACTCAGGCTCCAGGCGATGGGAAAAAATGATGGATGTGGGGTCAACCAATTTTGCCCAAATACCAGGTAAGGAAGAATCATACTGTCCTTCCATAAGGCTTCCCCAAAAGAAAAATAATGCAACCCGAGGTATAATAGCAGGGCCAGGTAATACCCGGGCAGTGTTCGGAACCAGCGTCGGATCCAAAAATGGAGGACTACCTTTCCTGAAACACCATATTTTGAATACAACCCAAAAAGGATTCCACCGATCAAATATCCACTGAGCACAAAAAAGAACTCAACCCCCATAAATCCAAAGAATTCAAAAAGGCTTTCTTTAACTGGCCCGGTTAGTGGCAACAGATAGGCCGTATGCGAAAACAAGACCATCAAAATGGCAAGGGCCCGAAGAAGATCGAGGCCAAAAAGTCGTGGGCTGGTAGACCTGGAGTGAATGATGAATAGTTAATGCAGGGAAATTAAAGAAATATGTCATATTCTGATCCATCTGAGTATCTTTATCTTGCATGATGAAGAGGATCGTCATACTCATACCTGTTTACAATGATTGGAAGGCCCTGGGTGCTCTTTTAAAAACCCTGGAAACGGATCTTTCCCAGGATTCGGAGCGGGAATATCGTATTCTGGTGGTCAATGACGGCTCCATCGAACCAGCCCCTGAATTTCCGCTTGGACCTATCCCATTTTCAAAACTTGATTTGCACACCAATGTGGGTCACCAAAAAGCCATTGCAACAGGCCTCTCGTTCATCCATCATTATATTGCCAGCGATGGGGTGATCGTCTTAGATGGGGATGGCGAGGACCTGCCATCCGATATTCCCCGCTTGATCGAGGGATCTGCCGATAATGCACAGATTGTATTTGCATCCAGAGCAGGCAGACAGGTTAGCCTTGGTTTCAACTTATTTTATTTCTTCTATAAAATTCTTTTTCGTTGTTTGACCGGAAGATCCATCTCCTTTGGCCATTTTCTTTATCTGCCCAGGCCCATGGTTGACCGATTGGTTTATTCTGCAGAGATCGTCAATCATCTGCCGGCAGCGATCATGAAATCCAACCTGCCCTATCGCTCAATTCCTGTTCAACGAGGGAAACGATTGGCAGGACAATCGAAAATGAGTTTTGGTGACCTGCTGTTGCACGGACTCGGCGCCATTTCTGTTTTTGTAGAAAAAGTGGCTGTCCGATTATTGGTATTCTCCCTGATCATGATTGGTCTTACCCTGTTGGGAATCGGTATCATTCTCGGTATTCGCTGGTTCACCGACCTGGCTATTCCTGGTTGGGCCTCCACCATTATGTCCTCGCTGGTCATTGTGCTGTTGCAAAGTTTTCTCTTATCCTTGTTTACGTTGTTCCTTTTTCTTTCCTCTGGTTCACAACGTAAATTCATTCCCGCTCTGCACTATACCGACCTTACCGGAGAAATAAATACCTGAATATGGCGCAGTCACTCCATTATCCAGGTAATGAACTCGCGTTGTTCCAGGAGGCCCATCGTTGGAAATCCTATCTGGGTCAGATGATACAACCACACATAAAAGGAAAAGTGCTGGAGGTAGGCGCCGGATTGGGAGGAACTACACCCTATCTGATCACGTCAGACGTTACCGAATGGATCTTATTGGAACCGGATCCGGAAATGGCGAATGGATTAAAACAAAAAAAAGGGGCAGGACAATTTCCCGATTATACCCAGGTGAAAGAAGGAACATTGAAAGACCTGGAAAATGTCACCTTTGATACCATTCTGTACATTGATGTATTGGAACATATTGAAGATGATCAGGCAGAATTCAAACAGGCTATTGGAAAATTGAACCCCGGGGGACGGATCATCATTCTCTCCCCTGCCCTGCCTTCTTTATACAGTCCATTCGATCGTGCCATCGGACATCACCGGCGATATGATCGGAAAACATTGTGTGCGCTTGCTCCAGCAGAAATGAAATTGATCCAACTACGCTTCCTGGATATGTTTGGCATGTTCCTTTCAGTAGGAAATAAGTGGATACTCAAAAAACCTTACCCTTCACTTGGCCAGATTCAATTTTGGGATAAAAGGATCGTGCCCCTGTCAAAGGTTTTCGATAAGTTGACCCGATATTGGCGGGGAAGAAGTATTTTGGGGATCTGGGAGAAGAGCTAATAGCTAATAGCTAATAGGTATTAGCTATTGGCTCTTAGCTCTTAGGTACTTGAAAAATCAAAACCATCGAAAATGAACCCGATTGTAAACCGATCAACAAATTCCTGGTACTCCCCGCTACATCTGGGCCTTGCCCTGGTTACACTGGGATGGCTCCTGTACAGGGTATTGTTGATCTTTTCCTACAATGGGGAGATCGGTGGGATCGATAATAATTTTGTTTATGCGGTGATCCGGGGCATGAATGGCTTTCCAATCTATCCTGACCCCGAAGCGGCCCCCTATGCGGTCAATCCCTATTCTCCACTTTATTACTCGTTCTGTATTGGGTTGGGTAACCTGTTTTCGATAGACACACGCGATCCTATTCATATTTACTTGTTGTGTCGTTCATTCTCCCTGGCCTGTGATCTCTTTACTCTTTTCCTGCTATATCGGCTTATCCGCGTTAAAAAAGGGATCAACGGCTCCATAGCTTTCCCAGCTACATTGATCACAGGGTTATTGCTGACCTATCTTGGCTATACGCTTTCTCGGGTAGACAGCCTGTATCTGCTCTGTTATGTGGCCGTGTTTTTCTTTTTGTATTCCGACAGGCAATCCCGGCCCTTGTTACGTATCGGTGTCGTGGCATTCCTGACCGCAGCGGCCCTCTTCTCCAAACAAAGTGGATTAATGCTACCGGTACTTGTTCTCTCCTGGCTCTTTTTCTCCGGAGAAAAGAAACGAATGCTTCCCTATTTCCTGTTGACAACCGGATTTATAGTTTTGTTTTTTACCTACTATATCCGCATACGGGGAAATACCTTTTTGCTTGACCACACCTTTACCGGTATCAGTAATCATCTTGACCCCGCCTGGTTTTATGTGCATGTATTCAAACGCAGTGTTGATTCGCTCTGGATTTTATTGCTCTACTTTCCCTTCCTGCTTGCCTTGCGGCGTGTGAAAAATAACAAGGAGAGTGATCAGCGGGCCCTGGCCATGGTGTTTCTCCTGCAAACCCTTTTTAGTCTGGGCACAAGCTTGAAATGGGGCTCTACCCCTGGATATTTTCATGAAAGTTTCTTGATTGGCACCCTGATTCTTGCTGAATGGCTGTCTACCAAAAAAGAAGAAGAAATATTCAAAGCCCTCCGTTGGTTCATGCCCTTGTTCCTGTTGTTTTTTATTCATGTGATGGCCCAAGGGTATTTATTCTTTATTCAGGACAGGGCAGAAAAAAAGGTCAGGTACGAAGAACAAAAACAGATCCGGGACCTGCTGGAACCCCGGTTAGGAGACAGATTGGTATTGGACCTGGGGCATCAGAATAGTAATTTCTTTAAGAACCTGTTTCCTTCTCAATCCGCCGTTCCCAATTTTGATGCGGTGGATTGTTGTACCCTTCCGGATGGAAATTTTGACTATACCGGACTTAAGCGTGACTTGAAAAATGGTCGGATCGGGTACTTGTTGATACCTGTGAACGAAAAATTTGAGTCCCTTTGGGGTCAGTCCCTTTCCCATTATACACCCGACACCTTGCTTCATGGTCAACAGATCTACCGGTTCAGGGAATAGTGCGGATAAAAGGAAAAAATCAATCATCTTTGAGTCCTAATCAGACGTTTTGAAATTATCCATCATCATCCCCTGTTTCAACGAAGCAAAACTCATTGCACCCGCCTTGCAAAAAGTATTGGCGGCGCAGCTTCCTGCCGGTGTGGAGCGGGAGATCGTTCTGGTAAACGATGGTTCCCATGATGGCACCAAAGAACAAATTGAAAATCTGGTGGCCCAAAATCCTGCCCTGCCCCTCATTCTTTGTCATCATCCTGTTAACCGGGGAAAAGGTGCCAGTATTCGTACCGCATTGGAAAAGGTGAGTGGTGATGTAGTGGTGATCCAGGATGCAGATCTTGAATATGACCCCCGTGATCTTCAACTCATGCTTGAACCGATACTGGATGATAAGGCGGATGTTGTTTTTGGTTCCCGCTTTATGGGTACAGGCCCACATCGGGTCCTCTTTTACTTTCACACCATCGGAAATAAATTCCTGACCTTCCTGTCTAATCTGTTTACCCAGCTTAATCTGACAGACATGGAGACGGGATATAAAATGTTTCGCACGCATCAACTTCGGTCCCTTCGCCTGGTGGAGGACCGCTTTGGGTTTGAACCCGAAGTAACCGCCAAGATCAGTCGGGTTTCGGGTGTACGTATTTATGAAACAGGAATCCGCTATTACGGACGTACTTACCAGGATGGCAAAAAGATCCGTTGGCCCGATGGCTTCCGGTCCATGTACTGTATTTTAAAATACAACCTCATCTCCCGGTCATGATGGGAAATGCCGAACGGATAGACCAAACCGGACTGGATACCCTTCAGGTGATCGCGCGTGCGCCCCAATTCAATGAATGGATGTATCAGCAGATCAAACCCGATCTGCAGGGACGTATCCTCGAAATCGGAAGTGGTATTGGAAATATTTCCTCCTTTCTGGTGCGTGACCGGTTCGAACTCACTTTGTCGGATGTGGAAACCCATTATCTCAAACACCTGAAACAACAATTTGGGTCCTCTTCCCTGATCCGGCAGATCCTGTCCATCGATTTGGCGGATATGGATTTCAAAAAAACATATGCCCATTTGGCGGGGGAATTTGACACAGTGTTTCTGCTCAACGTACTCGAGCATATTGAGCGGGATGATATCGCCCTTCAACATATTCATTTTCTACTGAAACCAGGTGGCAAGGTCATTGTACTAACCCCTGCCTATCAATGGCTGTATTGCCGGTATGATAAAGAACTGGGGCATTTTCGCCGGTACACCCGAAAAAGGCTTTCCCGTTTGATTCAACACCAAGGCTATACAGTAGAAAAAGCACGGTACTTCAATGCCCTGGGTGTTGCCGGGTGGGCGGTGTTGGGAAAAATAATGGGCAAAAGGAATTTAGAAAGCAGCGAACTATCTTTATTCAACCGGTTGGTGCCCCTGGCAAAATGGCTGGATAAGATCAGCCTTTCCCGGATTGGGTTATCGGTAATTGTTACCGGAAGAAAATGACCAAATGTTAGTCACCTTCATTTCCATATTGATCATCACACTGGTTTGTTATAGCTGGGGTGATTTATTTTTTGGAAAAAGAATTTTCGCCAGCTCCCCTGTATTGGCACATCCGGCTATCATTTCCCTGGCTGGTTTGATTATGGTCTCCATGACGGCCACGATCCTTTCCCTGTTTCTTCCACTTGGTACATTATGGATTAAAGCCTTGTTTCTTTTACCCCTGATCTGGTTGATCTACCAAAAAGGCATCCCTGCCTTGGTAAATCCTTTTCGTACGCTCTTTTCTGGTTTTTCAACCGGTGCGTGGATTTTGTTTGGCGCCTTATTGCTGATGGCGCTTATCTTATCTGCTCCTCCTATTATCCACCCAGATACACTGGGCTATCATGCCCCCGTGATCAAATGGATAGAAACCTATAAGGCCGTCCCGGGTATTGTTCATTTGCAGCCCCGGCTTGGATTGCAGAACTCCTGGTTTGTCTGCATCGCCTTATTTGATCTTTTTCCTGCAAAAGGGAACGGATTGGTGTTCCTGCCTGTGGCTGTACTGAGCTGGTATTTCCTTTTTCTTATCGATCATATCAATCGAGCCTTTCTCCAAAAAGATCTTTCTTCTCTCCTGGGATGGTTGGCCTGGTTGGGTATCTCCCTTTTTCCAATAACCCTGGTGCGCTTAACGGCGGCTTCCACCCATCCGGATTTTATGGCGGTGTTGGTTTGCTGGGTTATTTTTTGGTTGTTGTCAAAAAGAAAGGTGGAGAATGAATTGTCCGTTCACGCATTGATCATTTTGTTTGGGTTCTATGCATTGACCATAAAATGGTCGGTATTACCAATCATGGTGCTGGCCCTTTATTCCTTTACCCGACTCTCCTATCGATCTGTGCCAAAGACCCTGTATGTTTCCTGCATTGCTTTATTGTTATTGGGTGGAACACTGGCCAGGAATACCATCAGTTCGGGTTATCCTTTCTTTCCTACAGATAGCATGGATTGGGTAAATGTAGATTGGAAGCCTCCGAAAAGTGAGTTACTCGACATGCAGGATTATGTAACCGGTTATGCCCGTGGGTATAGAGAAGGCAATGCGCAAGAGGCGATGAATGGTTCAACCGCACGTATTGAAGAATGGATCCCTGTTTGGTGGAAACATTTAGCCATACCTGACAAGATGATGATGGTGCTTACCTTGGTGGCACTCCTTTTCTCTTTGATCCGTTTGCAAAGCAAACTATTTCGCGAAGAATATGGAAGGTTATGGCTGGTATCTTTCACTGGCCTTCTCTTCTGGTGGTTTATCGCTCCGGATCCACGATTTGGATATGCTTTCATCACGGGCCTGATCCTTGCAGCATTTAGCGGAAAAATTCCTTTGCCTGATTTAAAATGGGTAAGGAAAAAAAATTCATTTCTATTGGTCCTGCCTGCCATCCTGATCATTCTTTATTCAGGATTTAGAGGATGGAAGGATCAGGTTTATCAACATACACTTATTCCCGCAGGGCCTTTCATGAAAAACTCCGGACAGGTGATAGAAAAAGAGGGAAGAAAATTATACAAGCCCTTGGAACAAGAGGGCTGTAGCTGGAATCTCTTGCCTTGTACGCCGGATGAAATGGAGGGGGTTGAATTTAGAGGAGAGGAATTGGAGGATGGGTTTAAGAGGAAGTTTTAACTGCAGAGAACATGATTCACCGCAGAGAACAAGAGAACGCAGAGTTACGCAGAGAAAGTTTTTAGTCCTTAGCGATCCTTTGCGTCATCGCGCCTTAGCGGTAAAAACCACTACAATGAATCCTGAATATTCTTCCCTGCCATGGCTTTGCTTATAGCGGTGTCCATCACCCGTTCCGCATAAGGGCGTGATATCTCATTCAGCTCTTCGATCTTTTTCTGTATCTCATCTTTGGTGCCTGTATTGAGCAAATTCTGTAGTATTTGCATGGCTGAACGGGTTTGGGCAATTTCTTCAGCGGTCAATAAGGATCCGTTCTTCTCTAAAAAAGCCGCTGTTGTATCCAGTATCTGTTTGCCTTCTGTTTGGGCTTCAACCAGGGCGCGAACCTGCATATCTTCTTTCGCGTGGGTGATGGATTCCATCAACATCCGCTCCACTTCTTCATCGGTCAATCCGTACTGTGGTTTTACTTCCACACTTTGGGAAACACCACTCCGTAATTCTTTGGCCGTTACATTGAGTATCCCATCGGCATTGATCAGGAAACTCACTTCCACTTTGGGAAGACCGGCTGGCATGGCTGGTATTCCGGTTAGATTAAATTCAGCCAGTTTGCGGTTATCCTTTACCAGGTCACGTTCCCCTTGGAATACAGAGATGCGCATACCTGATTGTCCATCCTTTTGGGTCGTGTATTGTCGTCCGGCTTTGGAAGGCACTTTGGAGTTGCGGGGTATGAGTATGTCCATCAATCCCCCCATGGTTTCAATACCCAATGAAAGAGGACTGATATCCAGTAGCAGAATGTCTTTGTTATTCCCGGCCAGTATATCCGCTTGTACTGCTGCACCCAGGGCTACCACTTCATCGGGATTTAGATCGTCGTGTACAGGACGTTGAAAGAACTGGCTCACCTTATTTTTTACCAATGGCACTCGGGTTGAACCACCCACCATGATCACTTCATTGATCTCTTTGTAAGTAAGTCCGGCATCACGCAACGCATTGGCACAACAGGTCATGGTTTTCTCAATCAGTGGCATAACCAGGTTTTCAAATTCAGTTCTGGAAAGAGCCACGGGGCTTCCTCCAATTTCTCCTGTAAATTCATCCGAGAAACTTAGCGCTTTTTTGGCTTCTTCTGCTTTGAGGCGTAATTCCTGCGCGAGGCTTTTGTGCAATTGAATTTCAGCATCTGTAATACCCAATGCCTGTTGCCAATGTCTGACAATGGCCTGGTCAAGATCATCCCCGCCAAGATAGGTATCCCCGTTGGTGGACAGTACCTCAAAAATGCCTCCGTTTATGCGCAGGACAGAAATATCAAATGTTCCACCACCCAGGTCATACACGGCAACGGTCTTTGATTCTTCACGGCTCAAACCCAACCCATAGGCGAGACTGGCCGCTGTGGGTTCATTGACGATCCGTAATACATCAAGTCCAGCTAATTTCCCGGCGTCCCTGGTGGCTTGTCGTTGGGCATCATTGAAGTAAGCAGGAACCGTGATCACGGCCCTGGTAACCGGCGTTTTTAAAATATGCTCGGCGCGTGATTTTAATTCTTTCAATATATAGGAAGACAATTCAACGGGGGAATAGAAGCGATCTCCTACCTGAATCTTGACAAGACTGTCTGTATTGTCATCAAAAACTTTATACGTAAAAAAGGAAGCATTCTGACGGATGTCATTATAAGATTTACCCATCAGCCTTTTCACAGAAAAAATAGTATTTGCCGGCTCGCTGATCAGAAACTGCCTGGCGGGTTCTCCAACGGTAATGTTTCCGGTCTCATCAAAATGCAACACGGAGGGTACCAGGGAGGAGGAATCATGTTCGCGAAGTGCGACGGGTTTTTTTGTTTCAGGATGAATGATCGCAACAAGGCTATTGGTCGTTCCGAGGTCAATCCCCACGATCATTTCTTCTTTTTGCAGGCTGCCTGTTGCAATGTTGATAGCGATCTTTGCCATAGGGGGCAAAGATACGGAGGAGAAGTTGGATGTTAGATGTTGGATGTTTGTAAACAACAACTAACATCCAACATCCGACATCTTATCTCATCAGGTACATCTTCCCATACCCTTTGTTGAAGTATTTATCCGTATTGTCATCCTCGGCTTTATACTTTTCAAGGGATTTCCCATTCAGATTAGTTACCACGCGGTAGAGATAGATACCATTTGCCAGTTTTTGACCAAACTGGTCGGTTCCATCCCATTTGAATTCGGTGATATTTCGTCCGATATGGAGCGGGCCTAATTCATCGATGGTTATTTCGCGAACGATCTTACCCGTGATGGTCATGATCTCGATCTTCATATTCTGTGGCACTTCGCTACCGGTAATGGTGAATACAAAGGCCGTAGAGGTCGTGAACGGATTGGGATAGTTCAGCAAGTTCGAGATCATCGGTTTATTGATGACCTGGAAGGCTACCCGGTATTCAATAGCACCTGCATTGTTTCCACTCTTGTCTTCCCCGGTTACGATGAGTTCATAGTCCCCATCCTCTGTGAAATACGGATAGAAATCGATCGTGGCCGTATTGTCATTATTGGGCGCAATGCCTGCTTCTGTAAAGGTCAGGGTATCTGCATTGGTGAAATGATAGGGGCGCAGGGTACCATTGGGATATCTTACCTGTACTTTCACACCGGAGGTGTCGTCCAGGATCATCCACTTTGACTCATCCTTGAGTTTGACCGTGATATGAGGTTTGGAAGAGACTATATCGCGGTTCAGGATATGCACGCCATCAAAAGTAACATCCAGCAAGGGGTTTGTCTGATCTGCTTTTACATAAAACTCTTTATACAAGAAGTTATTGAAATGGAATTGTTCGGGCTGGTCATTATCCGGGTTGACATCCACATGCAGGGAATTTCTTCCGACAAAGGTGCTTGTTGGAATAAAGTGTCTAACGGTCACCGTATCTCCATGCAGCAATGGTTTGAATCGTCCAACAGGAATGATATTCTCTACATTGCTTTGGTTCGTAACCACCAGTTTGATCCGAAGGCTGTCAAAATCCGCATCACTCACATTTTTAAAGGCCAGACGGAAATCCACCGGTTCACCCACTTCAAAGGTATCTTTTGTGGGGGCGAACAGGATATTCGGGGCGACCGCACCTTCTGGTACAGGGTCATATAATAAACGCCAGTACCTGAGTTGGTAGGGAGTAAGATGGGTGGAGTCAATATTCTTGATACGGACGCGCAGGAAGGGATACGCATTGGCGTCAATGCCCGAAATGTCGTAGTCCTGATCGTCATATCCTATGCCGGTCAGCAGCGGTGCTTCAACTCCTTCGTTGGTGACACCAATGATATCCACCGTAGCTATATCCTCAAAGGGTACATCATTGCTGGTACCTCTCCATTTCAACTGTTTCCATACTTTGGCAGGACCAAGGATCGGCGAGGTGGCAAAACCCATATAATCGGGTGTTTCACAATCGGCGGTCAGGGTCAGCCTGTCGTATTCATTTTGTCCAAACTGAACCTTGGGTGTAAAGCTTGCCTGCCTGTTCTTTTTATAGATCATGGCAAAACAACGCATGGTATCATACAGATCGATATTGTAGAGTCCCTGGTTTTTCAGGGTATGGTAAAGTGATTTTCCAGGACCATAGATCGAGGTGTCCGCAGCCCAGGCGGCAGCGTATGTATTTCCCTCGAACCAGGGTGCTGTATTGGATCGGATTACCACGTAAGCTCCATCGGGCACTACATTCTCCAGGAATTGCATGGCTTTTCTGCGCCAGCTTGTGTCACCCAGTAGATATTGGAAATTCTGGGTTCTCAAAGGTCCACAGGTTGCGGACACACTGCCATATAGCCCGACGCCACCGCTAAAGTTATTCTGCATGGCACGGAACATCAGGGAATCATATACGTTGATGATAAGCTCGTTGAAATTACATCCTCCATTATGGTGCACCTCGCCGTCTACCGAAATGGTAAAGTCAGCATTCTGTGTACCTCCCGTAGGATAGATCGCATTTCTGACGAATAAATTATGGGTGACCGGATGGTATTTCCATCTCCGGTCCGCTGAATCGATATACAACCTATCCTCTGTCGATTGAGTATGCTGGAAGAAGTGCGATTGATTAAATCCAAGATCACTATTGGCCAGATAGATAAAGGAAGCATTGTTCCATTTGGCCGGATTGCCGGCGGTATCCAGTGAAGACACCCTCCAATAATAAACCGTACTATCGGTAAAGGTGAGACCGGGACTATATTCCAACAATCCTCCGGAGGTGGTCACGGTTTGTGCCAACTTAAAAGGTGAATTAAAGAAGGCGGTGGTATCGATCTCGATCTTATACGGTTGTGATACACTAAACGGATTAGCCGTAGAAGCGATCAGTTTGATGTTCTGTTTATTGATGATCGCCAGGTCAAGCGGATAAACCGGCTTGATATCATCCTCATAAATAAAGAATGACTTGGTGACCGAGTTGTTTGTTTCATACATTTCATCCACACCCATATCTGCATCAATGGTCACGGTAATCTTGTTCAGGCCTTTATCCCGGGCAGGAAGGATATGCAGGGAAACCGTGATGGAATCCATATACCGGATGCCGGCAAGGGTATCACGATATACCACTTCGGTAGAGCCGTTTGGATAGGTTCGCTTAACCTCCGCGACGATTGAATCATCAATCGCCATACCTATATTCATAAACCGGGCATTCACATTGAATGAAGTATCCGCGATGGAAAGAAACCCGGGATCGATCACCACCATCGGATCCTCCACCACATAATCAGGCTTGGGCTGGGTATTTAATTTCAGTGCCGGGTCTCCATGGAATGTATTTTCCTCGGCATGCATACGGGAGAAAAAGTCGTTAAACGACGTAGTAGCGTACAATTGGTTTATGGATTGGAGCATGATCTCCCCCATCGACTTATCATAAAACTCGGGGCTGGATTGGGCCGAATAGGTCTGTGAATTATACCGATGGAGATAATGCGCAATTCCAAAGTGCGAGCTCGCCATAAAGGCAATACTGCCCCGCTGGTCGGCCAAAACGAATTTTTCCGAAAGTGTTTCCTTGATAAAGAACCGGGCCGGATTATAACTAAAGAAGTTACCCGCATTACAACCCATCACAATAAAGACGGGGTATTTACCCTGGTTATTATATCGATCGGGGTTGTCAAGGTTAAAATCCAAAACGGTAGCGGAAGAGTGTCCAAAATAGGCCAGCTGACTGATACCGGTGCTAAACAGGTTTTGCAGGGTTTCATCGGTCAGCGGTTGTACCGCATCGGCAGAACTCTTACTAAAGGAAGCCACATTGGCCCCTACCAGGGTATCGGAAATAATGATCTTATAATTTTCCATATACCCTTCCAATTGGCGTTGGCTATTGGAATCACTGGCTCCTACCACATGGACAAAATTCTTGATCCATGCTTTTTCGGAGATCAGGGGTGAGGTATATCTCTGTGCATCCTCGTACTGCGTGATCTTGTTGAGATAAATGCTTACCTCATCGCCATTAATGGCCGAAAGCCGTCCAACAGGAGTATGTGGCAGGTACTGCGCCGAATCGGTGACCAGCAACCAGTCGGAAGCAGGGGCGCCATAGGTAGGCACCAGGTTCAGTTTCTCTCCTTCTGGTGTATTCTGATAATAATAATAATAATCATAGGTCATCCCGTGTCCGATCAGGAACACAAACTTGGGACGAATCGTAAAATTATTCTTTGCCCAGCTTAGGAAGTTGCGCAAAGCTGCCGGGTTCTTTTTTATACCCAGGCCAAACTGGTCAACCAGTTCACTTACCGGGTAAATTTTTACATTGAACCCGCCTCCATTGGCCGAACTACGGTAGGCCGCATACTCATCCAGCGGATGGGCTCCACCAGCAGTAGTGTTCAGTATAGGATCAGATATAATGACATAGTCTCCCTGAAGTAAAGTATTGGAATAATCAATAAAATTACGGGTAGCCAAACTTGTTACATTGCGCAGGTTAGACGCATCCTGGCTTACAAGGACCAATTGTCTTTCTACGGCTGAAGGCTCTAACACCACCCGCACTTGTCCGGGCGTGGCGATATTGGCCACATACCTTTTCCCATTGGTCAGGTCATATAAGATCGGAGCGGTTGACCCATAGTTAAAGCTGGTGATCTGGAGATAATTCCCCGCCGGATTGGCGGGCAGACTGAATTCAAAATTCTTTTGTCCGTCGAAATTGAACACCCGGGGATAGATCAACTCATATTGGGAAATGACCATCCGGTCATAGGTTCCGGGTGTTGTATTCTTGATCTCTACCTGAGCGGTTCCTGAACCTAACAAAGACAGCGGAACGGTTCCTTGCAAACGGGCATAGTTTAGAAAATCCACGTTTTGCCCAAGGATGCTATCTCCATTTATCTTGACACGAATATTCCGGATATTGATGGCATTACCTGCCACATTTAGTTTGAAGGTTGCCGCCGGCCCACCGCTATAGAGAAATACATTATGGTATTGCGTAAAGGTGGCATTGGCACCAATATCGTAGCAAATAAAATTTTCTCCCCGGTCAAAGGTGGAGGAGTGTACATATTCCCCGGCATCAATATAAAATCCAGGATTGATATAGTCATGGCAGTATTTGCCCTCGGTGTACATGAAATAAGGTTCTGCAGGAAGCACATTGCCAGCCACATTATTGGCGGTAGTTACGAGTCGTAGATTCTGAGCTGTATTTGGGTTGATGGTCAGGAAAAAAGCTACCGTATCCGTGATCATGCTATGCTTGTCGATCAGTTTGTAGTCCTGGTTACGGTATAATTCACGGTCGGGATAACCATCATTGCGCAACCCCCAAAACTCAATATACCCACCGCTGGCCAAAGGGCCGGAAGCTGTGCTGGTATAAATGGCCACCTGCTTTCCATTACGCCAGAGTTGGAATTGTTCCGCCGGTGTGCCGGCAATACCCAGGCTGTTCAGGGTGGCCTGGGAAATGCGGTGCAAGCCCGTGGTACCTACACTGAACTTGTAGTAGGTTTTATTGTAATCGATCCATTCATTGTTGT
Source organism: Chitinophagaceae bacterium (assembly GCA_041752235.1). GTDB lineage: Bacteria > Bacteroidota > Bacteroidia > Chitinophagales > Chitinophagaceae > SpSt-398. The sequence continues at coordinate 38,985 of JBGSHM010000031.1, read as the reverse complement.
AGGTCTGCCCCTGTGCAATCAAGGAGGCCGACAGCAGGATGAATAGTAAAAATCGTTTCATGGAATACTGTTTATTTAGGGTAGCGGTTACTTTTTCTTTTTCGGTTTGATCAGGTTCAACCGGAGTGAAAACACGTGCGTGAACAAGGGGTTCGCCTGGTTGGCCAGGTTGGTGAATGCGTAATCAATCGTCACATTCGACACATTGAACCCGGCACCCGCACTTGGCTGATAGATCCAAACCTTTTTCTGGTTCAGAGTATCCCCATCTGCCAGGGCCTGTTGAAAATTATTGATCCCGGCCCGGAGAAAGAATACGTTGTTGATATTGCACTCTAACCCCAGTTTGGGATCCACACTCACCGGATCGGCACTGATCACCGTATTCCTCTTACCGTCAAAAGTGAGGTCAAAGTTGGCTTCGGCCAATAAATTTACTTTTTTGCTGATCCTGAAATCACGTGCCACACCCAGTACCAACCGGGGGGCGGTGAGCTCGGTGGATTTTACCGGTATATCGTTATTGGTCAGGTACAAAACTTCCTTTTCTCTTTCGGTAAAGGTGAATGACCAGGCGTTAAACGTGGTCGTAATATCCCGAGCCGACAAACCGAATTTCCACTTATTCTGAAAAATCTGAACACCGGCATCCAACCCAAAACCCCAGGCCTTGGCAAAGCGCCCCACACTCCGGTGGATCACTTTGGCATTGACCCCAAAATGGATATTACGTTTATCCGACTCCTTTAGTTTTTGGGCCAGGGAAAAAATGAAGGCGTAATCAGCCGAAGAAAATGCCTGGATATTATTGTAATTGATGGAGCCATCAGGTTCCACCAAAAAAAGTGTGTTCATGATATCATCCACCGCAAACCGGAGCGCGCTGATACCAAAGGTTCTTTTCTTATCTGTAGTGGGAATGGCGAGACTGGCGTAATCATATTTACCGATACCGGCAAAATATTCAGCATGCATCAAGCTCAATTGGGGAACATCCTTTACACCAACCAAACCGGCCGGGTTCCAATAACCGGAACTACCATCTTTAACAGAAGCTACCTGAGCGCTACCCATAGCCAATCCACGGGCACCGGCGCCAATATTCAAAAATTCATTGGAATATTTCCTGAATTGAGAAAATCCTTGCGTGCAGCAAAGGGCAAGACATAGGGTGAGAATGAGGGGTGGTTTTTTCATTCCAATTATTTTCGGATAAGCAATTTAAAATGTCTGTTATTCATAGGATTAGACGGTCGGTAAAATTACAATTTGGCCTGCAGAATACATAGCTTCTGACAGGGATATGGATTAACTACTGAAAACGAAACAGTTAGAAAATTATTGCTTTCGGACGTCGTTGGCGCTTTCTGTTTTACTTTTGCGGCACAAAATTGCACAGAATGAACCTGATAGAAGAACTCAGATGGAGGGGCATGATCCAGGATATCATGCCAGGAACCGAGGAACAACTCAAGAAGGAAATGACCATGGGCTATATTGGCTTTGACCCCACAGCGGACAGTCTGCACATTGGTAGCCTGGTACCCATCCTCTTACTGGTTCATTTTCAACATGCTGGACATAAACCCATTGCCCTCGTCGGGGGTGCCACCGGTATGGTGGGCGACCCGAGTGGCAAAAGTGAGGAACGCAACCTGCTGGATGAAGCGACCCTGCAACGAAATGTGGCAGGGGTAAAAGCCCAACTGGAACGTTTCCTCGACTTTGACCCGGCCCGCCCCAATGCCGCGGAAATGGCCAATAATTATGATTGGTTCCGCGATATCTCCTTTATTGATTTCTTGAGGGATGTAGGTAAGCACATCACCGTGAATTATATGATGGCCAAGGATAGCGTGAAGAAACGGATTGATGGGGAAACAGGCATTAGCTACACCGAATTCGCCTACCAGTTAATGCAGGGATATGATTTCTATTGGTTGTACAAAAACAAACAATGCAAAATGCAAATGGGGGGGAGTGACCAGTGGGGAAATATGACCACCGGTACCGAACTCATTCGACGCAAAGCAGGTGGCGAAGCCTTTGTATTCACCAACCCCCTGATCACAAAAGCCGATGGAGGAAAGTTTGGTAAAACAGAGAGTGGAAATATCTGGTTGGATGCCAATAAAACAACCCCCTATCAATTCTATCAGTTTTGGTTAAATGCCACCGATACGGATGCGGAAAAATGGATCCGGATCTTCACCTTCCTCACCCAACCCGTAGTAAACGATTTGATCGCGGAACATCAAACTGATCCCTCCAAACGTTTGCTCCAGAAAAAACTGGCGGAAGAGGTGACGCGTTTGGTACATGGACAGGAAGAATTGGAAAAAGCACTGGAAACAACCGCTAAGTTATTTGCCAATCAATCTGCACCGGCAGAGAGCCTAAGCCGGGAAGACCTGGAAAATATGGAAGGGGTCATTAAATTTAATTTCCCCAAAGCGCGATTGGAGGAAGGTATAGATATTGTAAGTTTTCTGGCAGATACAACCATCTTCCCCAGTAAGGGAGAAGCACGCAAAATGGTGCAGGGAGGCGGGGTATCGATCAATAGAAAAAAAGTGGAGGATGTGGCGTTTAAGGTAGAAACAAGCTTATTGCTACACGGAGAATACTTATTGATCCAGAAGGGTAAAAAAAGTTATTACCTCGTCAATTGCTCCTGATCATCGCGTCACTTCGCGCCCTTGCGTCTTCGCGGTTAAGTTTTACCGCTAAGACGCGAGGGGCGCTATTTAAATCAGCACATTCGATTTTGCTTCCATCAGGAACTTTCGCGCGCTAACGATATATCCATTTCCCTTTTCACAAAAATGCACTTTCAAATTCTCTATGCTGATCGGATTTCCATCGGGTATATCCGCAATATTTGAATGCATGATATCATGTCCATCCACGATCATCACCAATCCGCTACCGATCGCTTCTATTTTATCCCCTTCGGTGATGAGCATACCGGTATCCTCTCCCAATCCTATCCCAATACAACTGGGATTGGTGGCCACCGCCTGTGCCAGGCGACCAAAGCGTCCGCGTTTTTCAAAATGGGAATCAATGATCACCGAGGAAATAAAACCCAATCCGGCGGTCATTTTCACTTCGCCTTTGAAGTGGGCACGTGTGGCATTGCCTTCATAGATCATCGTACTGCTCATGGCCATGGCGCCGGCAGAAGTTCCGGCGATCAGGAAATCCTCCTTCTGGTACCGCTTTTTTAACAAGGCTAAAAACTCGGTGCCTCCATCCGTTACACTTAAACGCATCTGATTACCGCCGCTAAACATCACGGCCTGGCAGGCCCGAAGCCGGTCCATGTATTCTGGAACCATGGTATCCTGGCGGGTACGAATATGCATGACACCGATATTGGTACAACCGATTTTTCCAAATGCATCCAAATAGCCCTCCCCCACTTCATGCGGAATCATAGAGGCCGTGGTTATGACCTCGATACGGGCGTTGACGCCTCCGGCTTCCTCCACCACCCGGCGAAGGATACCCAGTTCAAAAAAATTCAGGTTATTACGGAGAAATTCTCCCTTCTCCAGGTCGGTGCCTTTATCCTCAGCGCCGCCTATCGCAATGAGTTTTCCTTTGGGGGTCATGGCTACAAATATAAAAATTTAGGCCTGACCACAATCATTTTTACTCATACTGGTAGTCATTGTATCCCGCGACACCCCTGGGTAGCTTGCTCTGATTTTTTACCAAAACTTCCCAAATAAATAAAATTTAATCAGATGAAAAAGATAGTACTGCTCGCCACTGTCGGATTATTCCTTGGGAACCTCTCCATCCATGCCCAGAATGGAACCCGTTTGATCGGGTATGATGCCAAAACAATCGGTCGTGGGGGAACTGTAACGGGTACCTTTGACAACCCTTCCCTGATGATGAACAACCCGGCAGGAATTGCTTTTCTGAACTCCTCCCAACTAGATATCAATTTTTCGTTGATGGCACCCGGAGTCACATTCTCCAATGGTATCAATGATGCCGAAGGGGATAAAAACCTCTTCCCCCTTCCCTCCCTCTGGTATGTACGTAAAATAAAAGAGAGTAAACTCACCTATGGTTTTGGTTTAAACACCCAAGGCGGAATGGGCGCTGATTTCAAATTAAATCATGCCCTCTTTTTCCCCGACAAACAGACCTACCATTCCAAATTTGCGGTCATGCAAGGCGGGCCTTCGCTGGCTTATCAACTGAACAATAAATTATCAGTCGGTATATCTGCTCACCTGCTTTATAGTGGCATGGAATTTCAAATGCCATTTAGCATGCCCCCATCCATGTTGCAAGGTGTCATCAATCCCCAAACCGGGATGACTTTTGGGGATATGTTTGCTGCCCCCTTTGAACAAGGAGGACTGGCCTATACCGAAGTAACCGCTGCCGCGAACATGCATGAACTATCCACATTTGGATTTGCCGGAAAGATCGGATTGGCCTATAAGCCATCCGAAAAATTTTCATTAGGCATCAATTACAATACACCTACTACCCTCAAATTCAAGGAAGGCAAGGCCGATATGGATATGTCTGCCCAAATGAATGATGCCTTTGGAAAAGTAGTAGCCGGTATCCTGCAACAAAACCCCTCTATGTCCTTTCAGGATGCCCAAACTGCTGCCATGGGCGCTTTTGCCCAAATGGGGATCGATCTGTCCAAAGGAGCCGTTGCCACTTACTCACTCGACAATGAATTCGGATTGCCCGGCTCGTTGGCCGTGGGTATTTCTGTAAAACCGGGACAACACCTGCGCCTTGGACTGGATATGGAATGGATACAATGGAAAAAGGCTTTTGATCAAATGGATATGAAACTGAGCGGAGGCGCCAACCCCAATATCAATACCATGATGGGAAACACGGGTTCTTTTGCCATGTATTTCCCGCTGGAATGGAAGAACACCGTTGTCATCCGCACTGGTGCCGAATTTGACCTGAATAAAAAATGGATAGGGCGATTGGGGTATGCCTATGGAAGCAACCCGGTTCCCGCTGCTACTGTATTCCCGGTGTTCCCGGCTATTGTAAAACACCATGCCATGGCTGGCCTTTCGGTACAAGCCTCGAATAAAGTGGGACTTAACTTTGCTTTTGAACATGCATTCAAAAGCGAATTGAAAGCAACTAACCCAAGTAAGATCGCGGAGGAATTTAGTGGAAGTACCTCTGGTTTAAAGACTGATATTTTTCATGTTTCCCTCTCCTGGAAACTCTGATCAATAACTTACTTGCGTTCCATAGCGCCCTCGCGCCCTTGCGGTCAAGTTTTACCGCTATGGCACGAGGGCGCTATGGAACGCTAAGTATTAAAATGACCTTATTCCCATTACCAGCTTATCTAGATCCTTGGTGGTCGTGTAAACATTCGGAGTGATACGCACCCCTTTGATATTTTCCCAGGTAATGGATACTGTATGTATTTTATGTTTGGTAAATAAGTGGCTTTCCAACTCCTCCGGTTTTCGTCCTTCAAATCCAATATTGCCAATGGCACATCCCCAATGAGGGTCGAGGCTGGTATTAAATTTTACGCCTTTCAGGTCCTTTACTTTTTCCATCCAGTAATTCTTCAGGTAGTGGAGCCTTTTTTCCTTTCTTTCGCCACCGATCATATCATGAAACTCCAGCGCCTTTCCGATGGCCTGTTCAATAAAAAACGGACGTGTCCCCAGTGCCTCGAACTTGCGGATATTATCGCTCAGGGGTTCGCCTGCGGCAAACAAGGGGAATATTTTAGCGATCTTTTCTTTCTTGATGTACATCATCCCACTGCCTATAGGTGCATATAACCATTTGTGCAGACTGCTCGCAAAATAATCGCATCCTAATTCCGAAACCTTAAATCGAAAATGTGCCAGGCTATGTGCCCCATCTACCAATATTTCAATGCCTCGGGCATGTGCCGCATCGGCGATCTGTTTAACCGGAAGAATTTGTCCATTCCAGTTGATCACATGGGTGATCTGTACCACTTTCGTTTTGGCCGTAAATGCTTTTGTAAACTGCTCCACCAAATAGGATTCGTTTTCACTCGGCAGTTCCAGATTGATCCAGACCAGTTTGATCCCATCCCGTAACTCCCGTTGCTTCCACGCATTGATCATATTGGGATAGTCCTGTTTGGTCAGCACCACCTCATCCCCTTTTTGCAGGGGGAGGCCGAAGATCACGGTCTCCAATCCCTCCGATGAATTCCGGTTAAAGGTTACTTCTTCGGGATCACATCCAGCCATGGCCGCCAGGTTAGCACGCAAAGGTTCACGTCCCTGGTCAAGCACCCGCCACATATAATAACTGGGCGCTTCATTACTCAGATCATAGTACCTCTTCATCGCCTCCGATACTGTACGCGGTGCCGGGCTTACGCCTCCATTGTTCAGATTGATAATACCCGGGCTTACGGTAAAAGCCTGTTGGATATAATACCAGAAATCCTCTTCCGTGGCCAGGTCCATGGCTGATACCCCTTCCGCATTTCGTACAGCAGATTCCAGATTGCGACTCCAGGCTGGAATAGCCAGGGAAGACAACAAGCCTGTGGCAGTGTGTTGCAGAAAGCGGCGGCGGGTGGACATGGGGAGGGGTGTTGATGAGGGATAAATATACGAAAAGGAGCCATGGGGGGGGTGAATAGTGAATGGTGAATGGTGAATAATGAACATCATGGAAAATTTCCCATTATTTTCAGGATATTCACTATTGACTATTCACCATTCACTATTCACTATTCACCATTCACTCCCTCACGCCTCACGCCATTTCCCGCTTTTCCCGTATATTCATCCCCCAACCACCGTATATGAGAATACTCGAGATCAAAGTACTTAAAGGCCCCAATTACTGGAGCATTCGGCGTCCGAAATTGATCCAAATGAAGCTCGATCTGGAAGAGCTTGAACAACAACCCACCAACCATATTCATGGATTTCGTGATCGGCTGGAAATAATGTTTCCCACCATGTATGAGCACCGCTGCTCTGTGGGAGAACCAGGAGGATTTTTTCAGCGCGTGGAAGAAGGCACCTGGATGGGGCATGTGATCGAACATATCGCCCTTGAATTGCAAACGCTTGCTGGTATGGATACGGGGTTTGGCCGTACCCGGACCCCGGAGGGAGAGAAAGAAGGAGTATACTATGTTGTGTTCAGCTATATCGAAGAAGATGCTGGTGTTTATGCCGCCAAAGCGGCGGTTCGGATCGCGCAATCATTGGTAGAAAATGCGGCCTACGACCTTGGAGAGGATATTCAAAAACTTCGGGAGATAAGAGAGGATACACGACTCGGCCCTTCCACCGGTTGTATAGTGGATGAAGCCGCCAAACGGGGCATCCCCTTTATTCGATTGAACAAGCAAAGCCTTGTTCAGCTTGGATATGGAGTTCATCAAAAACGTATTCGCGCTACCATCGCCTCTACTACCTCGAATATCGCGGTAGATATTGCCTGTGATAAGGAAGAGACCAAAATGTTGCTCGAAGCGGCCGAGATACCCGTACCCCGGGGTACCGTTATCCGCACCGAGGCAGGTATGGAAGAAGCCATTGAAAAATTTGGTTACCCCCTGGTCATTAAACCGATCGATGGAAACCATGGAAAAGGAAATACGACCAATATCACGACCCGTGAACAGGCTCAGCGGGCTTTTGAAGCCGCCAAACAATATAGCCGGAGTGTGATCGTAGAACGATTCATCACAGGATATGATTTCCGTGCCCTGGTGATCAATTATAAATTTGTTTGTGCCGCGTTACGTACCCCCGCTTCGGTGGTTGGTGATGGCGAACACAATATTGAATGGCTGATCGAAGAAACCAACAAAGACCCCCGCCGTGGTTATGGCCATGAAAAAGTATTGACACAGATCACAATCGATCAGTTTACCCAAAAAATGCTGGATGATGCCGGATACACCCTTGCCACGGTTCCTAAAAAAGGGGAAAGGGTCTTGCTCAAACCCACCGCCAATCTTTCTACCGGTGGAACTTCTACCGATGTGACCGATGAGGTTCATCCGGCCAATATTTTCATGTTTGAACGTATTGCCAAGATCATCGGTCTCGATATCTGTGGCATTGATATCATGACCACCGATCTGCGTACCCCTGTAACTGAAAACGGAGGCGCGATCCTGGAGGTCAATGCCGCACCTGGTTTCCGCATGCATATCGAACCGGCAGAAGGATTGCCACGCAATGTGGCCGAGCCTGTGGTCGATATGTTGTTTCCTAAAGGCAGCGTAGGGCGTGTTCCCATCATCGCTATTACCGGAACCAATGGCAAAACCACTACCACGCGTTTGACCGCACATATCGCGAAATCGGCAGGTAAAAAAGTAGGATACACCACCAGTGATGGGGTGTATATCCAGAATCAGTTAATGATGAAAGGGGATTGTACCGGACCGATCTCTTCTCAATTTGTACTCAAAGATCCCACTGTTGATTTTGCTGTCCTGGAATGTGCCCGGGGAGGTATTCTGAAATCGGGATTGGCCTTTCAGAATTGTGAAGTGGCCGTGGTCACCAATGTGGCAGAAGATCATATCGGTCTGGGAGGTATTTACAATGTGGAACAAATGGCCCGGGTCAAAGCGGTGGTCCCGGAAACCGTTTTTCCCCATGGATATGCCATCCTTAATGCCGATGACGAGTTGGTGTTTAAAATGAAAAAAGACCTGAAATGCAATATCGCGTTGTTTAGTATGGATGAAAATAACCCCCGGATCAAATCCCATTGCAATGACGGGGGACTTGCCGCGGTATTTGAGAATGGCTTTGTCACGATCATGAAAGGAAACTGGAAGATCCGGGTAATGGCAGCCAAGGATATCCCCATCACGTATGATGGAAAGGCGGTACACAATATCAACAACTGTTTACCAGCAGTATTATCCACCTATCTTTTCCGCGATATCACGATCGATGATATCCGGATCGGGTTACAGACATTTATCCCATCGGAGAGCCTTACGCCCGGTCGCTTGAATTTCTTCCATTTCAAGCATTTCACCATGCTCGCCGATTTTGCACACAATCCGCATGGGTTGAACCTGCTTTGTGATTTTGTGAGCAAACTGGACTACCCCACCAAGATCGGGGTCATTTCAGGAACGGGTGACCGCCGGGATGAAGACATACGTGAACTGGGGCGTATTTCCGCCCGTCACTTCCAGGAGATCATCATCCGTTGTGATAAGAACCTTCGGGGTCGAACGGCCGATGAGATCATTGGCCTGCTCCAGGAAGGTATTCAGGAGATCAATCCACAGGTACCAACCAAGGTCATCCCCAACGAAGATGAGGCATTGGAATATATCTATGCCAATCACCAACCAGGAGCCTTGTATACCATCATGTGCGACGTGGTGGCGAGGGCTTTGGATAAAATACGGGAGTTAAAGGATCGGGAGGCTGGAATTTGAGGGGAAATTGATTATTAATTATTGATTAATAATTACTTAGTAAAATGTTCATAGATAGTAATGGAAATACCTGCTGAGCAATCAATAATCAATAATTAATAATAAGTAATTAATAATAATAATCCCGTCGTCATTCCATATCTATAGGCTGACAATCAGAATATTCCCTATATTTGCACTCCCAAAATCGGATTGACCCATGGTGTAACGGTAGCACTACAGATTTTGGTTCTGTCTGTTAAGGTTCGAATCCTTATGGGTCAACAATGGGGGAAATTATCTAATAATTTCCCCCATTTTTATTAAACGCATTTCTGCTAAGTAAATAAGGAATAACAGGCTACCCACGTGCCTGAATTCTTTCCACCTGTAATGTAATATCATCTAATAACCCTTCCATCCATTTTTCAATCAGCATGTCTTCCTCTGAAACTATTATCGTTTCGTAGTATAGTTTCTCTAGAAGTATGATTGGGGGATGTTTTAATAACCCAAAACTTACTTTATAATCGTGCAAGATAATATGCAATCCTGTCCAGCAGTCAAAGGCTTTTCTACCTGCTGATTTGAAGCCACTACTTCGGTATTCTATTTTTAAATCCTTAGTGGTAAACCTGACATTATCAGTAATATACTGATACGCACTTACCAAATTAGGGAAACCATGGCCATCAATGTAGATTGTCAATTCTGAATTTTGGAATATATGTTCTATTTCCTTTTCATACCGACCCCTCATCTTGGTCAGCAGCATCGGAAGTATATTTTCGAGAATAAACTTCGAACTATTTAAACTCTTTCTTTCCTTTAATTCCGATTCTTTAAGATTCTTCAACATTTCTTTTAAACGATCCATTTTCCTTTCGGAAGGATTCTTTAATTCTTCATACCCCAGTTCAACTTCCTTCTCCAGTTCTTCTACAGTAGGTAACTCAGACTTGATATTTGAAGGAAGAGATTTTTCAAACTGGTAGCTTGATACTCCAATTGGAGACTCGATGCCTTGCAAAGAATATTTGATAACAGTTTCATTGGGTGTTTTACAAAGTAGTATTCCTATGGTTGGGTTATCCCCCTCTCCTTTTAACTGCTTATCAATCGCATTCACATAAAAATTGAGTTTCCCTGCAAACTCAGGTTTGAATTCGCCGATCTTCAATTCAAAGTTGACAAAACAATGCATATGAAAATTATAGAACAATAAATCCAGAAAAAAGTCATCCCCATCAACTACTAATTTTTTTTGACTCCCGACCCAGGAAAAACCTTTCCCCAATTCTAACATGAACCTTTTTAAATGTTCGATTAATGCTTTCTCTAATTCCTTTTCCTTAATATTTTCAGAAAAACTAAGAAAATCGAACACATACGGGTTTTTAATCGCCTGCTGTGCCAAGTCAGATTGAATCGCTGGCAATGTCGCTTTGAAATTGGTAATCGCCTTTCCTGAACGATTAAAAAGTCCGGTTTCAATTTGGTGGGCCATAATATCTCTGCTCCACCCATTCTCAATGGTCTTTTGCAGATAAAATATCCTCTGTTCATAGGTTTTCACCTTGTCTAAAAGCACCTGGTGATGACCCCACGGCAATTGTGCAGCAAGTCGCAGCACAATTATATCTGATTGATTATTAACAACTTCTATTTGGGCAGCGAATTGCTGCATAATTCCGAAGCCTGGCCATGCTTCAGCGAAGGCACGCATGTATTTCAAGTTGCGTAAAGAAAGTCCCCTAAAGTCAGGAAACTCAGACTTTAGATCAGTTGCCAAGCGATCTATCACTTTGGCACCCCAGCCTTCTTCTTTTTGTTGTTTTATGATCACCGAACCAATCTCCCAATATACTATTAGAAGCTCAGTGTTAACCAGTGCAGTTGCCCTTAGGCGAGCTAGCCTGATTCTATCCTTCAGGTTGGCAATGATCTGATGATAATTGTCAGGAATTTTGTTCATGTACTATTCTGAAAACACAAATATCCAATCATTAAACGCATCCCCAAATATCTAGAGCTATAGTCGTATAAACCGGGTTGTTTCATCATCCTATAGAAATTAGTTTTGATAAAAATTGAAATATGGGTTTTGTCTAGGCCGATATCCGCCTGATCAATCCGGCTCATCCGGATGGGGCGGTGGTGAGGGTGTAGGGAAAGCTAATAGCTATTAGCTGTTAGCTATTAGCTGTTAGCTGTTAATTTATCCAAACAATGCTTCAGGCTCAAATCCCAGGGCTTTAAAGAAATTCCAAACCCGTTAACAAAGGATGTTTTATCCAGCACGGAATAGGCGGGTCTTGCCGCAGGAGTTGGATAGGCAGAGGTAGGTATAGGCTGCACCTTACAGGTGCTTCCGATATGATCGCGTATCGCTACCGCAAAATCATACCAACTGAGCACTCCTTCATTACTGAAATGATAAATACCCGGATGCCAGTTTGTTTTATTCGTTTCGGTCTGGCGAATGATGGTCAACATGGCTTCTGCGAGATCCGCCGCATAAGTAGGAGAACCGATTTGATCACTCACTACAGAGATGGATTCCCGCTCCTTCATGAGTTGGATCATGGTTTTCACAAAATTCTTTCCAAATTCAGAATAGACCCAGCTAGTACGAAGGATGATGGAATCAGGATTATTTTCTAAAGCCAACTCCTCCCCTTTTTGTTTGGAAGCACCATACACACTCTGGGGATCGGTGGGGTCATCAGGCAGATAAGGCCTGCTGCCTTTCCCATTGAAAACATAGTCAGTAGAAATATGAATAAAGCGGGTTCCGTACTCTTTACAGACCTCGGCCAATACCCCTACCGCTTCGGCATTGACCTGAAAAGCCAGTTCCTTTTCCTGCTCCGCACGGTCAACGGCCGTATAAGCAGCCGCATTGATACAAAAGGACGGCTTAAGGGTATGAAAGAAATTTCGAACCAGGGGAAAATGATGAATAGGAAGATCTTCCCGGGATAGATAGACAAATTCAAAATCAGAAAAAGAAGAAGCGATCGCTCGCAATTCTTTCCCCAATTGGCCATTGGCCCCGGTCACCAGTATGTGGGGGAGGCTTGACATTCCCAATAGAATTAAAATTGAAACTCATTCCGGCACCGGGCAAAGGTCGGCAATTGTTTGTCTTTATCCGAAACGATCTCCTGACCTGCAGGGATCTTCCAGTCAATGCCCAGGGCTGGGTCATTGTATAGAATACCGGCTTCTGACCGTTTATTATAAAAATGGTCACATTTATACATCACCTCTGCTTCTTCACTTAATACTGAAAAGCCGTGGGCGAAACCAGCGGGGATGAATAATTGCTTTCGGTTCTCGGCACTCAACTCAATGCTATAAACCTGTTGATAGGTAGGTGAACCTTTCCGAATATCCACCACGACATCATAAATAACGCCGCGAATCACTTTAACCAACTTGGCCTGGGCAAAGGGTGGAAGCTGATAATGCAAACCACGGATCACCCCGTATCGGGAATAAGACTGATTGTCCTGTACAAACCGGTTGAATATGCCGGCCATACGGAATTTTCGTTGATTATAGGACTCAAAGAACCCTCCCCGGCTGTCTTGTATGACATCCGGTTCAAATAAGATCAACCCTTCAAAATCAGTTTTTATAAATGGCATATTATAAACTCCGGTAAGGACGGCTTTTGATTTTATTACGATAACTACCCTTCAGGTCATAAATGACGGCATGAGGCTTAGTGATCGCGGTAAAATAGGCATCATCATAATCGGAATACTCGGAATGCGAAACGGCCACGATCACTGCATCATAATCTTTTCCTTTCTGATCGGCCAACCCGAATCCATACTCATGCTGAAGCTCGTCGGAGGAAGCATGGGGATCATGTACATCCACATTCACAAAGAAGGACTGCAGTTCTTTTACCACATCAGCCACTTTGGAATTCCGTATATCACTTACATTCTCTTTAAAGGTGGCACCCATGACCAATACACGGGCAGATTTTACATCATTGACATGTTCAATGATATGACGAACCACTTTTCGTGCCACATATACAGACATGCCATCATTGGTATGACGTCCGGCCAGGATGACCCGGGAATTGAACCCGAGTTCGGAAGATTTATAGGTCAGGTAATAAGGATCCACTCCAATACAATGTCCGCCAACCAGACCCGGATAGAACTTCAGGAAGTTCCACTTGGTACCGGCTGCTTCAAGTACTTCGTAGGTATTTATCCCCATTTTATCAAAGATGATGGAGAGTTCATTCATCAGGGCGATGTTGAGATCGCGCTGGGTATTTTCAATGATCTTCGCGGCTTCGGCTACTTTGATGGAGGATGCACGGTGTACACCTGCCTTGACCACCAGTTCATATACTTTGGCGATCTCATCCAGCGATTCGGCATCACAGCCCGACACCACTTTCACCACATTGGCCAGGGTATGTTGTTTATCACCCGGGTTGATCCGTTCGGGCGAATAACCAAGTTTGAAATCCTTCCCCATTTCGAGACCAGATAATTTAGTGATCACCGGCAGGCAATCCTCCTCGGTACAACCGGGATAAACGGTGGATTCAAAAACGACATAGTCGCCTTTCTTCAACACTTTACCGATGGTTTCAGATGCCTTTTTAACCGGCGTCAGGTCAGGTACATTGTGTTCGTCAACAGGTGTTGGTACGGCCACCACAAAGAACCTGGCTTCACGCAGGTCATCCAGGTTGTTGGTAAATTGAATATCACAACCATCAAATTCTTCGGGGCTTAATTCATTTGATGGGTCGATCCCCTTTTTCATCAGATCGATGCGGGAGGGGTTGATGTCAAATCCGATTACGGAAATACGACGGGCAAAGGCCAAAGCGATCGGCAGGCCGACATAACCCAATCCGATCACGGCTAGTTTATTCTTTTTATCGAGTAACTCCTGGTACATGGTAGCTTTGGTTGGTAAGTGTGGCTATTTGGAACTGGTAAATTCTTTGGGTTGTTTGGCCCACTCTTCGGGTGGGAGTGATTTGAAATAATCATAGGTCAGTTTCAGTCCTTCGGAACGATTGACCTTTGGTGACCATCCGAGAATCTCTTTGGCCTTGGTAATATCCGGTTTACGCTGCTTGGGATCATCCACCGGCAAGGGTTTGTATACGATCTTCACGGTGTTACCAGTGAGTTTGAGTACTTCCTCGGCAAAATCCTTAAGGGATATTTCGTCGGGGTTTCCAATGTTCACGGGTTTAGCGTAATCACTCATCAGGAGCTTGTATATTCCGTCAACCAGGTCATCCACAAAACAGAAACTACGGGTTTGTGATCCATCGCCAAAAACGGTAAGGTCTTCCCCACGCAGGGCCTGTCCGATAAAAGCAGGCAGCGCACGCCCATCATTCAACCGCATCCTCGGTCCATAGGTATTGAAGATCCGGATGATCCGGGTCTCTACTCCATGGAACGTGTGGTAGGCCATGGTGATGGATTCGAGATAACGCTTCGCCTCGTCGTACACCCCTCTGGGGCCAACGGGGTTCACATTCCCCCAATATTCTTCCGTCTGCGGGTGTACCAATGGGTCACCATACACCTCACTGGTAGAAGCTACCAGGATGCGTGCGCCCTTGGCTTTAGCCAAACCAAGACAGTTATGGGTACCCATGGCTCCAACCTTCAGGGTTTGGATGGGGATCTTTAAATAATCAATGGGACTGGCTGGTGAGGCAAAGTGCAGGATATAATCGAGTTTACCGGGAACATGAATGAATTTGGTGACATCATGATGATAAAACTCAAACTGCTCCAGCTTGAAGAGATGTTCTATATTCCGCAGGTCACCGGTGATCAGGTTATCCATGCCAATGACATGATAGCCTTCTTTTATAGCGCGGTCACAAAGGTGCGATCCGAGGAATCCGGCAGCGCCGGTCACTAATACCCTTTTTCTTTCCATGTTGTTTTGGTTTATTTGGATACGCCTCTTCCCACACTCTCATAATGAAAACCGAGTTGACGAATAGCTGTTACATCAAAGAGATTACGGCCATCAAAGATCACTTTGTTCTTCAGGCTGGATACGATCTTCAGGAAATCAGGGGTCCTGAATTCATTCCATTCTGTAGCGATGATCAAGCCGTCAGCGCCATCGAGACACTCATATTGGCTTTCGGAAAAATTGATCTTATCTCCCAGCAATTGCTTCACATTCTTCATTGCTTCAGGGTCAAATGCGGTGACCGTTGCTCCTTCATTGAGCAGGTAATCGATCATGTATAAGGCCGGAGCCTCGCGAATATCGTCTGTATTCGGCTTGAAGGCCAATCCCCACAAGGCAAAATGTTTGCCTTTCAGGTCGCCTTTGAAATAATCTTTTACTTTAGGCATGAGGTGAAGTTTCTGCTTCTCATTCACATCCATAACGGCGCTCAGGATCCGGAAATCATAATCCACTTCTTTGGACGATTTCACGAGGGCCTGAACATCTTTAGGGAAACAGCTACCACCATACCCGATACCCGGAAAGAGGAAGCGTTTTCCAATGCGAAGGTCTGTACCTATACCCAAACGTACCATGTCCACATCCGCTCCCAGCCTTTCGCAAAGCAGGGCGATTTCATTCATGAAAGAGATCTTGGTGGCCAGGAATGAATTGGCGGCATATTTGGTCAATTCAGCGGAACGCTCATCCATATAGATCACCGGGTTGCCCTGGCGAACAAAAGGCGCATAGAGTTCACCCATGAGCTTTTTAGCCCGTTCAGAGCTGGTACCGATCACGACACGGTCGGGTTTCATGAAATCATCTACGGCTACCCCTTCCCGTAAGAACTCGGGATTGGAAACCACATCAAATTCCACTTTGCTATTGGCAGCGATCGCGGCATGTACTTTTTCAGCCGTACCTACAGGCACGGTACTCTTGTCCACAATCACTTTATAATCTTTGAGTATATGACCAAGATCTTTGGCTACACCAAGGATGTATTTGAGATCAGCCGAGCCATCTTCACCGGGAGGTGTAGGCAGGGCGAGGAAAATGATCTGTGCCTCTTTGATCCCTTCCTCCAGGTTGGTGGTAAAATGGAGGCGGCCTTCACGAAGGTTTCGGATAAAAAGCTTTTCCAGTCCGGGTTCATAAATGGTGATCTGTCCATTGGAGAGTTTCTCCACTTTGGCTTTGTCGATATCAACACAGGTTACGGTGTTACCTGTTTCGGCAAAACATGTTCCGGTCACGAGTCCGACATAACCGGTGCCTACTACTGCGATTTTCATGTACGATCAGGGGTTTTGGTTAATGTATTCAAGTACGGTGGTTGTTATATAAGTGAGTTGTTCTTCATCCAGTTCGGTGTGTATCGGCAAGGAAATGACCCTCTCCGTAAGCCAGTCAGTAACGGGCAAAGACACCCCTGTAGTATGGAACGCATCAAACATTTTTTGCTTATGTCCGGGAACCGGATAATAGATCATCGAGGGAATGGACTTTTCAGCGAGGTAACGGTTCAGTCCGTCGCGGTCCACACCATCCAGAATCAGGGTGTATTGGTGAAAGACGTGCTCACTCCAGGGGGCCCGGTAAGGAACCGTGATATGGGGATTACCGGCAAAGGCCTTATCATACCAATTGGCCGCCGACCGGCGAGCCTGGATATACTCGTCAAGGTGTTGCAGTTTGATGTTCAAAATGGCCGCTTGCAGGGTATCCAGCCGGCTGTTACACCCTACCCGGTCATGGTAATAGCGTTTGCTTTGTCCATGATTGGCGATCATTCGCATTTGTTCAGCAAGCTTATCATCATGGGTAAAGATGGCGCCCCCATCTCCATACCCACCCAGGTTTTTGGAGGGAAAAAAGGAGGTGGTACCGATATCGCCGATGGTTCCGGTTTTCTTCACCGTACCATGAGAGAATTTATAGGACCCGCCGATGGCCTGGGCATTATCCTCGATTACAAACAGATTGTATTTTTCGGCAATGGCCAGGATCTCTTCCATGGGTGCCGCATGACCATACAGGTGCACAGGTACAATGGCCTTGGTACGAGGGGTGATAGCCTTTTCCAATGACACAGGATCCATGCAAAAGGTCTTGGGGTCAACTTCGACAAAAACGGGTGTCAAACGCAAGAGGGCAATGACCTCGGTAGTGGCTATATACGTGAAAGAAGGGGTAATAACCTCGTCACCCGGTTTGAGGTCAAGCGCCATCATGGCGATCTGGAGGGCATCGGTGCCATTGGCACAGGGAATAACATGTCTGGCTCCGGAGTAGGCAGCCAGTTGAATGGCAAAATCCTGTACCGGTTTTCCGTTGATAAAAGCGGAGCTTTCCAGCACAGCGATAACGGCGGCATCCACTTCAGACTTGATCTTGTGGTACTGCTGTTTCAGGTCGACCATTTGTATCGGGCGCATAGTGTCGGATTTAATTGGCTTTTTACCCGAATCATGCAGGTAAGCTTTGATTTATAATTACATAAAAAAGCAAAAGCCACTCTAAAACTGGCGCAAAAATAGTAAAATATGGCTGGTTTTCATATTTGAGGCGGGAATTAACAAGGAGGCAATATGCCGAGGGAAGATTTTAATGTACCGCAGAGGCACAGAGGATTATTGATTATTAATTATTGGTTATTGCCTGGGAGCTTATCCGATTATGTTATCAGGGGATTATAAAATAAATCCAGACCAAATAATCAATAATCCTCTGTGTCTCTGTGGTTCAAAACCAACTAATCGACAAGTTTTGAGATCCAAATAGCATCCCCCAGCCTATTTTTGTTACTTCATCGATGTAAAACGTCCTTTGTGTCTCTGTTTTTCTACCATATCGCCCTTTTTCTCTACCAGGCTGCTGTCCGGGTAGCGGCACTATTCAATCCCAAGGCCCGGTTATGGGTAGAGGGCAGAAAAGGAATCTGGGAAAAACTGGGAAAAGCAATTGGAGAAAAGGACAAATGGATATGGATGCATTGCTCTTCTTTGGGAGAATTTGAACAGGGAAGACCGGTGTTGGAGCAGCTCCGAAAAAAATATCCGGGATACCATCTGTTGCTCAGTTTTTTCTCCCCTTCCGGGTATGAGCAGCGAAAAAATTACCCTGGAGCTGACCTGGTGATCTATCTCCCCCTTGACGGACCCGCCAATGCCAGACGATTCCTCGATCTGGTAAAACCGGAAAAGGTTTTCTTTGTAAAATACGATTACTGGTTTTATTATCTCAAGGGTTGCCATGACCGACAGATACCCTTGTATATTTTTTCAGCCATTTTTCGTCCGGCCCAACCCTTTTTTAAATGGTATGGAGGACTTCACCGGCAAATGCTGGGATTCTTCACCCGCCTGTTTGTCCAGGACAAAGCCTCGCTTGATCTATTGGAAAAACATATACCCGGACTGCCGGTTTCCATTGCCGGGGATACCCGATTTGACCGGGTGTCCGAGATCGCAGAAAGATCCGTTGTACCAGCGATCGTTCAGGCATTTTGTGAGGGACAGGCTGTGTTGGTAGCCGGAAGTACATGGCCCGGTGATGAAGCCATACTGAGTGAGGCACTGTCCCATTTTCCGGAAATAAAATGCGTGATCGCTCCGCATGAGATCAGTGATAAACACCTGACCGAACTGGAAGATCTCCTCCCCTCCACCATTCGTTATTCGCGATATACTGAAGGAACAACGGCCCGGGTGCTGATCATTGACAATATTGGCATGTTATCCTCTTTGTACCGGGTGGCCACCATCAGTTATATAGGTGGAGGATTTGGAAGTGGTATCCACAATACCCTTGAAGCGGCCGTGTATGGAGTGCCGGTTTTATTTGGGCCAAATTATCAGCGTTTTCGGGAAGCGGTGGAACTGGTGGAATGTGTGGCAGGATTTGTAGTGAGGAATAAAGAAGAAATGAAGCAAGTATTGGAGGGGTTTTTTAATAATGAACAGGCGAGAAAGGTTGCTGCTGAAAAGGCTTTGGACTATGTGAAATTGGGGCGAGGGGCGACGGGGAAGATTTTAGCGGCAATCGTTTAACCGCAAAGGCGCTAAGGCGCGAGGGATCGCCGGGATTGGCTGTGCGAGATCGCTGGTGCGGTGCGAGACCTCTGGTCTCGCACTTTTCTCCCGTCGCCTCTGGCGACACTTAAAAAGTAAGAATAAACCTATCTCCCTCCAAACCTCCGCTTCACCAACTGATAAAAATGAGTGACGGTTTCGCTTCCTCCATCCCAACCCAGTTTGGTTTCCAATTCACGGGTAATCCAATATTCGGCTTCGGAGTGGACCCCGAAATTATTGATGGTCTTCAGGCTTCTTTCATACATGGCCTCATCTCCCCGGAAAAGTTCACTGATAAAGGTAAACCGGTCATTGATCCCAATAGCTTTGCGCAGGTCCTGTACCGGGTCACCGATAAGTGTGCCCCCCAGTTCGCTTTTTGGTACACTCAACCGGTCGTTAATAGACGTATTTTGCTCGGCCATGGCTTCGTTGATCTCCCGGGATGTTTTTTGATGGGTTAAAGTTGGTATTTCGAGTATGGGATCGTAGCTGTAGGCGGGAGGGGCTACTGCCGTTTCGATCTTTTTTTCTTCAATGACAATTTCCTCTTCCACCTGTATCATGGCTACCCGCGCCCCGGATGAGGGATAAACCACCGCTACCTTGGAAGTACCCAGGGTTCGGCCTTTCTGGGCCTGTACTTGTTGCAGGGCTTGTTGTAATGACTGTACCGTCAAGAGCATTTGGCCGGCATCGGCCTGCTGGTCAGCCTGTTGCTTCAATTTATCAATAAGTGCCTTGATTCTTTCCATGAGATTTCCCTTACTTTTGAGCGTTTCGCTGAAAGTTACAAACAGTTTGCCAATGACACTGAAATTGGGTCATTGGTACCAAAATATTAACAATGTTTATCGAACCTCGCATACATGGGGAAAAAAGAGGCTGGATCGAAGTGATCTGCGGGTCGATGTTTTCGGGAAAGACGGAAGAATTGATCCGCCGGCTGAAAAGGGCCCGCATCGCCAACCAAAAAGTAGAGATCTTCAAACCCGGGATCGATACCCGGTACGATGAAGAAAAGATCGTTTCCCATGATGAAAATGCCATTCTCTCCACCCCCGTTGACAATTCGCAAAAGATACTCCTCCTCGCCCAAACCGTAGATGTGGTGGGTATTGATGAAGCCCAGTTCTTTGACCCCGAGATCGCGGAGGTTTGTGATGAATTGGCCTTTCGGGGAATCCGGGTGATCGTGGCCGGACTGGATATGGATTATATGGGTAAGCCCTTTGGGCAAATGCCTTTCCTGATGGCCAAGGCTGATTATGTGACCAAACTACACGCGATCTGTATGCGTTGTGGCAATATCGCCAGTTACTCTTATCGCAAAATTCCGAATGATGACCAGGTGATGTTGGGCGAAAAGGATGTGTACGAACCGCTTTGCCGTCATTGTTATAGCCAGGAACGCTAATGACCCTCCTTCGTCAAATATGGACCCTCTTCCGCAAGGACCTCCTATTGGAGATCCGGCAACAGTATAGCTTTTATGGCATACTGCTTTACATTGGCTCCACCACTTTTGTTCTTTATATGGCCTTGGAAACCCCGGAGAGCCGCGTTTGGAACGGACTTTTCTGGGTCATCCAATTGTTTATTTGTATCAATGCCGTGGCCAAGAGTTTTTTACAGGAAAGCCGTGGCCGCATGCTTTATTTTTATTCCATTGTACCCCCTTCGGCCTTTGTCCTGTCCAAACTTTTTTTCAATACCCTGTTGATGTTATTGATGAGCCTGCTCAGCCTGCTCCTTTTTGTCCTTTTTCTGGATAATCCGGTACAAAAAATGGGGCCATTTATCGGGCTGGTATTGATCGGGAGTTGGAGCTTGTCGCTGGTCTTTACTTTTTTGGCGGCCATTGCGGCCAAGGCCCAGCAGAATGCGGCGATCATGGCCATATTGGGTTTTCCGATCATCATTCCCCAGTTGATCCTGCTGATGCGGCTTTCCCGCTCCGTGTTTACACTTACGGGTTCCATGCCCGTGAACGTAATCCTTCTCTTGCTGGCCCTGGATGCGCTGATCATTGTGTTGGCGGTTATTCTTTTCCCTTTTTTGTGGAAAGACTAGAGATTATTTTACCGCCAAGACAGTATGACGCAATGGGGCGCCATGGTAATTCCTGGCGATTCTTTCCGTCCTTGCGTCTTCGCGGTAAATCCCCAAAACGATTTTCTTAAATCCTTTTTACCCTAAATTTGCGCAACGATTGCAGGCCCAATACCGCTAAAACCCTCGCGGCATTGTCGACCCTTACCAATTTTTCTTTATGCGAAGATCCTGGTGGAAAATAGCTAGTGTACTTCTCCTGGTCTACACCTTCACGGTTGGAATATTAGGAGAAGTGCCCCGCCTCCCTCAATTGGAAGAAACCATCCGCAATCTGTATTTCCATGTCTGTATGTGGTTTGCCATGATGATCCTTTTCATCATTTCCGTGGTACATGCCATCAAATACCTGCGTACGGGCAACCTGCGATCGGATATTTGCAGCCGGGAATATGCGGTCGTGGGAATCATTTTAGGAATCCTGGGTTATGCCACCGGAGCTATCTGGATGAATTATACCTGGGCTGACCCCAATATTCCCACCATCACGTTTAGCATCATTGCCAAAGAACCCAAGCTGATCGGTGCCGCCATCGCCCTCCTCATCTATTTTGCCTATCTCGTACTCCGCGATTCCATTCAGGATATTGATAAGAAAGCCCGCGTGAGCGCGGTGTACAATATTTTTGCTTTTGCGATGCTTTTTCCTTCCATTTGGATACTCCCCAGGGTGCTGCCTAGTCTGCATCCGGGAGGAAGCGAGGGAAACCCTGCCCTTGATTTCAAGGCCGCCGATGCAAGGCTTCGCATGGTCTTCTATCCGGCCATCGCGGGTTGGACCCTTCTGGCCGTTTGGATCACGACCATCAAGATCCGGATACGTTTTATCAAAGACAAATCAATTTTAAACGCATGAAACGTAGAATACTCTCTTTACTCCTGACCTTCTTGCTTGCGACCGGTCTGTTTGCACAAACAGATGCCAATGGCCAGGCTGAAATGGCTGACCTGATGCGCAGCAACGGAAAGATTTACGTAGTGGTCGCTGTGATCCTGACCATCCTGCTCGGACTTGTCCTCTACCTGGTTCGCATTGACAGAAAGATCTCCAGGCTGGAAAAAGAACAATAAGCTAACTCTTGCCATATCATATCATTTAAAAATCACAACACATGTCAGCAAATACCGATTACAGTTTTTTTGGCGACGTATGTAAAAGTTTTGACAAAGCAGCCAAGTTCACCAAATGGGACAAAGGGATTCTGGAACAGATCAAAGCCTGTAATGCCGTTTACCGGATGCGTTTCCCGGTAAAAATGGATGATGGCCGTATCGAAGTGATCGAGGCCTATCGTGTTCAACACTCCCATCACAAAGCTCCTTGTAAAGGAGGTATCCGTTTTGCCGCCGAGGTAAACCAGGATGAAGTAATGGCCCTGGCCTCATTGATGACATATAAATGCGCCATTGTGAATGTTCCTTTTGGTGGTGGTAAAGGCGGAATCAAGATCAATCCCCGAAAGTATTCTCCCTATGAATTGGAAAAGATCACCCGTCGTTATACTTCTGAATTGGTAAAAAAGAATTTCATCGGACCTGGTACAGATGTACCTGCGCCGGATTACGGAACGGGTGAACGCGAAATGGCCTGGATCGTAGATACCTATACCACTTTGAAACCCGGAGAGATCGATGGGTTGGGTTGTGTTACGGGTAAACCTGTTTCGCAAGGTGGTGTTCGTGGACGCCGCGAAGCCACTGGTCTTGGCGTATTCTACGGAGTGCGTGAAGTGTGTGGCATGGAAGATGTGATGAAGAACCTGGGGCTCACAACTGGATTATTGGGCAAACGCGTGATCGTTCAGGGTTTGGGTAATGTGGGCTACCACTCTGGTTATTATTTTCAAAAAGCCGGCGCCAAGGTAACGGCCATCGCTGAATACGAAGGAGCCATTCACAATGAAGATGGACTGGATGTAGATGCTGTATTCCAACACCGCAAGAGCACAGGTTCCATCCTCAACTATCCCGGTGCTAAAAACATCGAAAAAAGTCTGGATGCACTGGAACTGGAATGTGACATCCTCATCCCTGCCGCTCTGGAGAATGTGATCAATGCCAGCAATGCCGACCGCATCAAGGCGAAGATCATTGGAGAAGCAGCCAATGGACCTATTACCCCCGAAGCCGATGAAGTGCTGATTAAAAAAGGAACCCTCGTCATTCCCGATATGTTCCTGAATGCCGGTGGGGTGACCGTTTCCTATTTTGAATGGTTGAAGAACCTGAGCCATGTACGCTATGGCCGATTGGAAAAACGTTTTACCGAAAACCTCAATAGCCATATCCTCAGCCAAATGGAAGTGCTGACCGGAAAACAAGTATCCCCCAGTGAAAGAGAGTTCATCATGCATGGACCTGACGAGGTATCTCTGGTACATAGTGGATTGGAAGAAACCATGATCAACGCTACGCGCGAAGTAATGGATACCTGGAAAGCCAATCACGATATCCCGGATATGCGTACCGCGGCTTATGTGGTAGCGATCAATAAGGTGGCGACGAGCTATGTGGAGTTGGGTATTTTTCCTTAAGATTCGTGTGAAATTTGTTTAACCGCGAGGGCGCAAAGGCACAAAGTTTCGCAAGGTAATCTTTGCGAAACTTGGCGTCTTGGCACCCTTGCGGTAAAATTCTATTTATGATCTACATCTCCTTCCCTCCCCCCAACTTTCGCATTCGCAAAGAACAGGGTCGTGATCAACTCTTTGATCCGTTGAGGAAGCAATGGGTAGTGCTTACTCCCGAGGAATGGGTACGCCAAAATTTTATTCAATACCTGGTTCAAACACTTCATTACCCCGAAGCATTGATCGCCATAGAAAAACAAATGAAGCTTGGCGAATTGAACAAGCGTTTTGATATTCTCGTTTACGATAAGGATCACCAACCCTGGATGATGGTGGAATGCAAAGCCCAGACAGAACCCCTGGCAGAAAAGGTTTTTGATCAAATTCTTCGCTATCATGTTTCTATTCCCGTTACTTACCTCGTGATAACAAATGGAGATTATACACGTGCCTGGCGTAAAACCGAAATGGGTTTGGAAGAGTTGGATCAATTGCCCTTGTTTATTTAACCGCGAAGGCGCGAGGACGCAAGGATGCGCCAGGATAGGATAGCGTTCCCTTGCGTCATTGCGTCCTGGCGGTAAAGCCAAATAAAAATCCAATATTTGCATAAACCTCCAACACATGAAGACCAAAGAAGCCATCGTCAACAACTGGTTGCCCCGCTACACCGGTGAAAAGCTGGAGAATTTTGGGAAATACATCCTTCTGACCAATTTCGGGAACTATGTCACCATGTTTGCCGAATGGCATAAAGTGGAAGTGGTCGGTCGTGATAAACCGATGCAATGCGCTACGGCTGATGGCATCACCATCATCAACTTTGGAATGGGAAGCCCCACCGCCGCTACGATCATGGATCTGCTGACGGCGATCAAACCCAGTGCCGTCTTGTTCCTGGGCAAATGCGGAGGGTTGAAAAAAAGAAATAAACTCGGCGATCTCATACTCCCCATTGCCGCGATACGAGGTGAGGGTACCTCCAATGACTATTTTCCTTCTGAAGTACCCGCTCTCCCTGCATTCGCCCTGCAAAAAGCGGTATCCACCACCATAAGGGATAATAAAGTGGACTATTGGACGGGAACCGTATATACCACCAACCGTCGGGTATGGGAACACGATAAGAAATTCAAAATGTACCTGACCCAGATCCGCGCTTATGCCATAGATATGGAAACCGCCACGATCTTTACGGTTGGTTTTTATAATAAAATTCCCACAGGGGCCTTACTCCTCGTGAGTGATCAACCCATGATCCCGGAAGGGGTGAAAACAGAAGAGAGTGATAAGAATGTCACCGCGCAATATGTGGAGACACATCTCAAGATCGGTATCGATTCGCTGAAACAATTGATCAATGACGGATTGACCGTTCGTCACCTGAAATTCTGATCATGACCCATCCGGTACTTCAGGTAAAAAACCTGTCTGTGGCCTTTGCCTCAGAAACCGGTGAAAAGACCGTTTTACAGGATATTTCTTTTTCCCTTTCATCGGGCGAAGTATTGGCCATTGTTGGTGAATCGGGGTCGGGAAAATCGGTTACCGCCCTTTCGATCCTTCGCCTGTTGCCGGTACCACCGGCGCGCATCACAAAAGGGCAGATCCTTTTTTCTACCAACACAAATGAGTCCATTGACCTCCTGACCGCCGATAACCAAACCATGCGGTCAGTACGGGGTGGCCGGATCGGAATGATCTTTCAGGAACCGATGAGTTCGCTCAATCCGGTTTTTACCTGTGGACACCAGATCACCGAAGCGATTCAAACACATTATAAAGTATCGAAAAAAGAAGCCAAAGAAAAAGCGATCCATTGGTTGGAAAGGGTCAAACTTCCTGACCCCGCATCGCTGTATGATCGCTACCCACATGAATTGAGCGGGGGACAGAAACAACGGGTCATGATCGCGATGGCCATGTGTGGCAACCCTTCTTTACTCATCTGTGATGAACCCACAACCGCCCTGGACGTGACGGTACAGAAAGCCATACTTGACCTGATCCGGGAATTACAGCAAGAGACGGGAATGGCGGTCATCTTTATCACGCATGACCTCGGTGTGGTGGCTGAGATCGCGGATCGCTGCCTGGTGATGTACAAAGGAAAGATCGTGGAAGAAAACAATACGGCTACCCTTTTCTCCAATCCCCAACATCCGTATACCAAAGGCCTGCTGGCCTGTAGGCCGGTCAACCATCCCAAAGGAAAACGATTGCCGGTGGTAAGTGATTTTCTTTCCGGCCTATCTGCTGTTAATATCGAAACAATCCCAACAGATACCAAACCTGAGGTTTCATCGGATCTGTTGCTTGAAGTAAAGAACCTGGAAGTCCATTTCCGGCAAAGCGGAGGTCTGTTTACCAAAAAAACAAAAACAGTCAAAGCAGTAGATGGGGTGAGTTTTGATCTCCGAAAAGGGGAAACATTGGGATTGGTGGGTGAATCTGGTTGTGGAAAAACAACCCTGGGACGGACCTTGTTGCGCTTGATCGAACCCACTGCCGGGGCGATCATTTATCAGGGAAATGACCTGATAAAGTTGAAGAGAAAAGAATTACTTCCCTATCGAAAGGATATGCAATTGGTATTCCAGGACCCTTACGGATCGCTCAATCCCCGTCTCCGCATTGGCGATGCATTGATGGAACCATTAAAGGTTCACCAGCCCGGAACCAGCTCCCGCCAGCGAAAGGACCAGGTGGTGGAATTATTGGAAAAAACCGGATTGACCGCCGGGCATTTTGATCATTATCCCCATCAATTCTCCGGAGGACAACGGCAACGGGTGGTCATCGCAAGGGCGCTTATCCTCAATCCTTCTTTTGTGGTTTGTGACGAATCGGTTTCAGCACTGGACGTAAGTGTACAAGCGCAAGTATTGAATTTGTTAAACGACCTGAAAAAAGAATACGGTTTTACTATCTTATTTATCTCCCATGACCTGTCAGTAGTGCATTACCTGAGCGACCGCATATTGGTGATGCACCAGGGAAAGATCGTTGAAGCGGGTGAGGCGGAGGAGGTATATTTCCGGCCAAAGGAGGAATATACGAGGAGGTTGATTGCTTCGATTCCGGGGAGGAAGGATTAACCGCTAAGGCGCCGGGACGCAAAGTGGCGCAAAGATTAATTGGCGCCACTTTGCGTCATAGCGCCTTGGCGGTCAAATCACTACCGAAAATACCCATACGGATTTCGCTCATCCTGAAAATACTGTGCAGAATTCCGATGCTGGCTATAATAAATTCGTTTGATCCGGTCCTTGATCAATTCATCCAGGGTTTTATCTTCTTCCAATCTCGTATCCCATAAATCGGTGTAGTCACTTTCGTAATAACGCCTGGACTGATTATTATAAATATACTTCCGATAAAAAGAAGTTTCCGGGGAGAAATAAAAATCCTTGCTTCTATCCGGTTCCATATCAAATTCTGTCGAATCTTTAGCCATCAAACCCACGGAAGCCAGCTTCCATCCTGCATCATCTTTCTTCGACTTGTATTTATAAAAATAAATGTACCCGGTATCAAAACGGCTTTCCAACCAGTATTTCTTCAGGAATACAAGTGAATCAGGTTTGCCATTTGTCTGGTTCAGCACCAAGAGGCTCCGGGCCATTTTTTCCTGGTTCATAATCTTTTTCGGAAAGAGATCAGCCTTGTTGATTGATTTCAGAAAAATAAATAAGCGATAACTGAAATCCTCTTCTTTGGCAAAGTAGGCCATCAGCGTATCCGGGACCTTCTTTCCCTGACGGATCATTTTTGCCATGGTACGAAATCGAAGATTCTTGTCCTCAGAAGAAAGCAATTGATCAAAGAAATCCCTGACATCCGGATTGGTATCATACGCCGGTAAGAGAATAGCGGCGTAACGCGATAATTCGGTATTGCCATTTCGGTTATTGCCGTATGAGGGTGCATAATCCCTTTCGCCACCGTCGTCCTCACTGGCCGCTTTCTGTATTGACTTTAGCTTCTCCGCCACTTTTTGCTTCCGTATCGAATGTCGCGCCTCCAAAAAGAATTTAGAAAAATAAGTATTGTAATCACTTTCTTTGACCAGGTTGCTATCGATCAGTGTTTCCAATAAACCCATGATTGGTTTGCGGTAATCATCCAGGTTCACGAGAGGAAGAATATCGGGGAAGATGGACTTGGTCAAGGGAAGGCTGTCCTCCAATGTGCTGATAAAATCATCATCGTCATACCCACTCCGGTCATAAGAACCATAACTTACATACGCGTCATTATCATCTGAAGCAGCTTCCAGGATAGGTGGCTCCCGGCGGATGATGGACCGGAATTGGTCAAACGCATAGGCCGTTTGTTGCGATAAGAGCGTATTTAAAATCGTATGCTGCAGTCTTAAGGTATCCCCTACCTGAAAATACATTTTGCGCAAGTGATCGGAGGAAGCCGGATTAGTGATCTCCTGCATTTTCCGGACCATGGTTGATTTTACTTCCAGGTATTTTTTATCCTTCCAACTCAGTCCCTCGATGGTTTGGATAAGTTGGTGAAGATCGGTCGAATCAAATTCGACATCTTCTACGGCATTAAAGGCTTTTTGCCGGGTCAGTGTATCCCCACTGGCTATATCCGTAAAAAAGACGGTTGATTTTTTTGTAAAGGGGTTATACCCTTTTACTGTATCGGCTGGAACCAACTGTTCAAAGAAGGAGCGAACAAAGGCACTGGGAGCGGAAAGTGTATCTCCCTGGGTAAACACAGCGAGATAGGTGCCATTCTTGTACCGGAGGTGCATCCGCAGCATCCGGCTACTACCTGAATCGCTGAGATGATAGATCCAATTTTTAGAACTGTCTTTTGCCGTAAACTCACGGGTATATCTAACCTGTCTCGCGGAATCCTCGCTATTCTCCAACCAGGGCAGCTCATTCAGGTCGGAGAAACTACTATCCTCCACCTCTTTATATCGGGGCAGGATATTAAACCCAACAAACACGGATTCCCCTGTGGAATCATTGGCATATCGTTTAATCCGTCCATTATCCTGGGCAAATTCATTTAGCGCCCATTCATCATCTATTTTTCGGCCGTATCCTGGTGTAAGTTGGATGGTATTCTTTTTTACAGGAAACCAGGGCGATTTGACCGTGAAATTCATCAGCGAATCCTGAAATTCTTTTTCCTCCCCATATTCAAAGGGGACGAGGGAAAAGCTCTGGAAAAACATATCGGAAGCCGGAGAGAAGCGAATGTTCTTTATGTCGGCTTTGGTATTGCTTTTCGGCTCCTGAGCAATCAGGCTATACACATGCGGGCCCCGTATGATAAAGCGGGCACGAACCAGATGTCCCTGTTTGTGCCGGTACACCGCATCCAGAGAAGGGTAACCGCTACTGTGGGTGTATTCGGAGCGGAGCAGGGTATCAATATACTCGCCGCTGCCAAAACTTTCTTTCAAAAGTTGGAGTTCAAAAGCATCCTCACCTGCCTGTTCAAAATTGGTAAGATTGAGATGCTGTACGGAGAACTGCATCCCATTGGTTTTATCTACCGCTTCAAAGAAACGATCCCCGTTGATGCTCATATAGGGTTCATGGGGAAAGTCGGCTTTAAAACCACCAAAGGAAGGTTTCCAATTCACGCCTGAACCAGCCAGGTACTCCTTTAATTTGATGCTTTCAAAGAATTTTTTAGCTTCTTCTCCCTGGCGAATGTACTCCCCACGGCCACTGACCTTAAAGACAAGTAATTCAAAAGGCGTCACATAGATCTGGGAACGCTGTACATCCCCACTACGGGTGCGGTTCACAACATCCCAGCCCTTATACCCATTGCGTTCTATCGGCGTTTTGGATAATATTTTGCCGGGAATACTCTCGTACATCACACTATCTGTCTTGCGTAGAATATCTTTCTCTGAATCGCCCCAAATGCGGTGGTGGGTTCGGAGACGAGTGACCATATAATAACTTCCATTCGCCATGTCGGCAAAATGCGACTGGGAAAAGAAATCCTCTTTGTCGTACG
Organism: Chitinophagaceae bacterium; assembly: GCA_041752235.1. GTDB lineage: Bacteria > Bacteroidota > Bacteroidia > Chitinophagales > Chitinophagaceae > SpSt-398. Next base: position 8,815 of record JBGSHM010000031.1, on the reverse strand, counting down.
AATAGAGTTTACCCGGTACCTCTACCTGAAAAAATCCATCCGGGGATTTTTCTGTCTGGAATTTAACAGGCACGCGGATCTTATCGATCGTCTCCTTATGCTGGTTATCCCTTTTGGTCATATAGATCGGGCGAAGCCGGTATCCCATTCTGCGGAGCAATTCGATCACTCCTCTTTCACCCGGTAAATGGGCTGCACCAACACCCACAAACAGGGTATTCTTTTTTAGAATGGAATCAATGGAATTTGCCTGGATCTCATTTCTCTTGTAAATAAATTTTTCATCAAAGGCGGGGGATTCACTGTTGGCTTTATGAATGGTGTCGAGCCAGTCAAGGTTTCCTGCCCGATAAGCTTCCTGTAATTTCATCTCGGCCAGATCGGGATCAAAATCATAGCTTTTCTCCAATTTGTTCTTTTCATTCATGGCATCGACAGAAGCTTCCATCATCAACCGCATACTCTCGGGGTATTGCTCCACGCCTGCCACTTTTTTACCCAGTTTTTTCCCGGTTTGAAAAATATAGAGATCGAGATAAGTGTCTTCTTCAAAATCCATGCTTTGCATATAGGAATTCCGGTACAGCAGGCTGTTCAGGATAAAGGGCTGAACATAGAGCGCCTGTTCCAGTCTTTTTTCATACCGGTCAAATTGAAGGGTTTTCTCCGTAATATTTCCGGAGGGCATATCCGGAGATTCAAAATCCTTCCGGTATCCTCCGTAGGCGGATTCTTCGGGTGTACCATATTCGTCCATTTCCTTCTGCCAGAGTTCGGGGTTGTTCTCCAGGGCCACTACATCCGCATTCCGGATGGCGATATAAAATGAATCGGAGAGAAAGAAAGCCATCTTATTGCTCACATGCATGGTGCCAAAAAGATAGGAGGGCTTTTTCAGTCCATTGCCGGATATTTCCCAAAAAAGACTTGGGTATTTATTGGGTTTAAACCGGGTCGTTTGACCGGTCGCGGAAATAAGTAAAATAAAGAGGGGGATCAGTGCCAGGGTTCGTTTCATGATATCTTTTGTGGTTTCAAGGTTTAATGATGAGAACAAGGCCGAAATAGCATAAAAATAGCGGCAAAAAAGGTGAAAAACAGGAAAATAAGGTGAAAGAATGTGCAAAAGAAAACGGATAATCCGGGCTAAATATTTTAATTTTGCACGTTTTTATGTTAGCCCGAAGACCAGGCCCGGTGCCGTAAGACCGGACTTGTCAGTGCCCCCTGTGGGGCCCTGCTATCCCTCACCTACCTCCTGGTTTGTGTCCAAAGGCTTAAATCCATAGACAAAATTTATGAAGCTTTCGCAATTCCGATTCGACCTTCCTTTGAACCTTATTGCCCAGAATCCGGCCAAAAAACGTGAAGATGCCCGTATGATGGTGGTCCACCGCCATACAGGAGAAATTGAGAACAAGCATTTCCGTGATATCCTGGAATATTTTGATGATAAGGATGCCTTTGTAGTCAATAACACCAAGGTCTTCCCAGCCCGGATGTACGGGCGTAAGGAAAAGACCGGGGCCAAGATCGAGGTCTTCCTCCTCCGGGAGCTGAACAAGGCCAATCGGCTTTGGGATGTGATCGTTGATCCTGCCCGGAAGATACGTGTAGGCAACAAACTCTATTTTGGCGATAATGAGGAACTGGTTGCCGAGGTGATCGACAATACCACCAGCCGGGGACGTACCATCCGCTTTCTTTGGGAAGACTCCGAAGAGTCCTTCCGGGGCATGCTGGAGATCCTGGGCGAAACCCCACTCCCCAAATACATCAAACGCAAACCCGATGAGGAGGATAAAGAACGGTACCAGACCGTTTATGCCAAGCACGAAGGTGCCGTGGCTGCCCCTACGGCCGGTTTGCACTTTAGCCGTGAACTGATCAAACGTCTTGAAATTAAAGGGATCCGTTTTGCCGAAGTCACCCTGCATACCGGGTTGGGCACGTTCCGCCCCATTGAAGTGGAAGACCTGAGCAAACATAAGATGGATGCCGAATACTACCGTGTCGATGAAGCGGCCTGTAAGATCATCAACAAGGCCCGCGAAGGCGGTAACCGCATCTGTTCAGTCGGTACCACCACCATGCGTGCCCTGGAGTCCTCCTTTACTGCGCAAAAATTGATGAAACCTTCGGAAGGTTGGACGAATATCTTTATCCATCCGCCCTACGATTTCAATATCGCAGATGCATTGATCACCAATTTTCATTTACCTAAGACCAGCCTCCTGATCATGACCTGCGCCTTCGCCGGTTACGACCTCGCGATGGAAGCCTATAAAAAAGCGATCAAGGATAAATATCGGTTTTTTAGTTATGGAGATGCGATGCTGGTGATATAGTTGTTGGATGTTAGATGTTGGATGTTGGTTTGGCCAACATCTAACATCCAACAACCTTATATTAGTCCAAGCCAAACATCCCCTTATTCAACTGCTGCAGGATTCTTGTTTTATTCTCCGCGGAAACGAGCAGGGAGATATTGTGCGGGCTGCCTCCGTAGGACACCATCCGCACGGGTATGTTTACAATGGAGCCAAAGAGTTTCTTGATGATATCTTCGGTTTGAGCAATCTCATTGCCTACTACCGAAATGATGGCTTGATTTTCGTCCACTTCTACCGTTCCAAACGGTTCCAGTTCTTTCAGGATATCCTTCAGGTGTTCGCGGCTGTCGATGGTAAGCGATACGGCTACCTCAGAAGTGGTAATCATGTCGATCGGGGTACGGTATTTCTCAAACACCTCAAATATTTTCCGTAAAAAACCATAGGCCAATAACATGCGGCTGCTCTTGATCCGGATGGCAATGATATTGTCTTTGGCCGCAACGGCTTTTACCCCCACACTACCGGCCTCTTCGGTAATAAGCGTTCCCTTGGCCGTAGGCTCCATCGTATTGAGCAACTTCACCGGCACTTTGTAGTGCTGGGCCGGCCAGATAGAAGCCGGGTGAAGGATCTTGGCACCGAAATACGCTAACTCCGCGGCCTCATCAAAACTCATTTGTTCTACCGGACGTGTCTTCTTCACGATACGGGGATCATTGTTGTGCATCCCGTCAATATCGGTCCATATCTCACACACGGAGGCCTGAATCGCTGCGGCTACCAAGGAGGCGGTATAGTCGCTTCCTCCACGTTTAAGGTTATCTACCTCGCCCCGGGCATTGCGACAGATATAACCCTGGGAAACAAATAATTTTTTATCCGGGTATTGTTTGAGCAATTGGGTGAGTTTTACTTTGATCGTTCCCACCTGTGGTTCATCATTGCCATCAATGCTCATGAATTCAAGGGCCGGCAATAATTTATGATCGATACCGGCTTCTTCCAGGTAAACGGAAAAGAGCTTGGTAGATAATAATTCGCCCTGCGCAAGGATGTCCTTGCTCAACGCTTCGCTAAAAGATATCTTCAGGATAATTTGTAAAAATTCAAAATGCTCGGCCACGATCGCCTTAGCAGCTTGCAGGGCCTTCTCGGTTTTCAACAGGTCACGAATAAACTGCTGGTAATGCGCTTCCAACTGCGCGATCTGCTGACTGGCCTGTTCACGCTCCCGCTTGGAAAGAAAATCACCAATGGCTACCAACGCGTTGGTTGTGCCACTGAGGGCGCTTAGTACGACGATCTTGGGCTCTTCATCCCGGGTGATCAACTGCGCTACCTGGTGCATGCGCTCGGGCTTGCCCACACTGGTACCGCCAAATTTCATGATCTTCATGTACGATTGATTTTTTTTTGCGAGGGCAAAGATAGGGAGGATGATTGATAGGGTTGTCCGGATATCTTAACCGCCATGACGCTAAGCCGCCATGTTTCGCCGATAAGCCTTGCGCTCCATTGCGTCATCGCGCCCTTGCGGTAAAATCAACTAAATGATACTGAAAACTTCTCCCCCAAAAACTTCAAATCCTCCACCACCGGGGCCAACAACGGTATCCCCTCTTTCATCCGAAGGGTTTCCATCTCCCGCTCGGGGTCGCCGGGAATGATGACCCGATCCTGTCCCTCAACGGTTTTGGCCGAACGGAACCGACGGATCCATTTATCCATGTGTAGTTTGAAATCTTCAGGCTTTCTAAAGGCATCGATCCGCATGGCCCCAAAGAAATGCCCGATTCCTTTTCCGGGTTGTTCATCAGGCATGGGTACATAAGCCGGAAACGGAGGTACCCAGGGACCATAATTAGCCCCACTCAGAATAGCCGAGAAAATATCCACCACGGCTCCGAGGGCATATCCTTTATGACTTCCATGTTCGCGATCTCCTCCAAGAGGAAGCAAGGCACCACCACCTTTTAACTCATGTGGGTCAGTAGAAGGTTTGCCCTTTTTATCCTGTATCCAACCCAGGGGTGCGACGCCACCTTTGCGTTGAAGGATCTCCAATTTTCCATTCGCTGCAGTCGTAGTAGCAAGATCGGCCACAAATGGAGCTTCCTCTCCTGCCGGGATCGCCACACAAATGGGATTCGTTCCTAATAAACGTTCGGTAGAAAAGGTGGGGGAAACCAATGGGCTAGCGTTGGTTAATGCGATCCCGATCATGTCCTGCTCCAGGGCCATCATGGCATGATAACCTGCTATTCCAAAATGATTACTGTTTTGTACACTTACCCAACCCGTTCCCACCTGCTTTGCTTTATCGATCGCAATTTGCATGGCTTTGGGTGCCACCACCAAGCCCAGCCCACTATCTCCATCCACCACCGCGGTGGAAGGCGTTTCATGAATGATCTGAATGTTCGGTTCCGTATTTACCCGCTTAGCTTCCCATAAGCGGATATAGCCACTCAGGCGGGCCACGCCATGTGAATCCACACCCCGCAGATCCGCCGATAATAGTACCCGTGTAGCCAATACCGCATCCGCCTCAGAACAACCCGCTTTTTGAAGAATGGTTTGACAGAAAGTGAAGAGAGAGCTGTAGGAAAAACTCGTAGTAGCCATATTGTATAAATAGAAAGCGCAAATTTTATTACGACTTCAAATGTATTGTAATTTTACATTTTCCAACTCACTCAATTTTATTTCCTGATATGTGGTTTATCCCGTTTATATTCTCCTTTCTCTTTCTACAAAACGATACCGAATATAATTCTTATCTGCTTGAAGGAAAAGCCCAGGGCACAACCTATCGCGTCCTCTATTATGCCAACGATAGCCTCGTTACAATAAAAATGATGGATGACCTGCTCGATGGCATTGATAGTTCACTTTCCCTTTACAAACCCTATTCGCTGATCAACCACTTTAATAACGAAGCGGGCGGATTGATCATGGATGCGCATTTTGAAAAAGTATTAACCGCTTCCCTCGAAACCTGGAGAAATACCGATGGCCTCTTTGACATCACGGTCAAACCCCTGGTGCAGGCCTGGGGTTTTGGGGTTAAAAAAGGAATGCATATTCCTCACCCTGATACCATTACCCGCTTACTCGCCTGTACAGGCTCGGATAAACTGGTCATCACCGGACATACGCTATCTAAAAAAATTCCTTGCTTGCAAATCGATATGAACGGCATCGCACAGGGATATAGCGTTGACCGGATGGCCGACCTGCTTGAGCAAGCAGGAATCTCAAACTATCTCGTGGAACTCGGAGGAGAAATTCGCATCAATGGCAGAAAACAACCTTCGGGTGATATGTTCCAGGTGGGTATCGAATCACCCGAAACCAATGAATGGGACCAGCCTATCCTTAAACGCCAGATTAGAATTCACGGAGGAGCCGTAACCACCTCCGGTAGCTACCGCAACTATTATGAAAGCAATGGGACAAAAGCCAATCATATCATTCATCCCAAAACGGGCTATCCCGTAAAGAACGAACTGATCAGTGTCACGGTGTGGGCTGGCGATGCGATGACCGCCGATGCGTATGATAATGCCCTTATGCTAATGGGACTGACCAGGGCCCTGGCCTTTATAGAAGCTAAAAAAGATATGGCTGCCTATTTTATTTATCGCGATGCAGGCGGTGAGATAAGGGATACCGTGAGCCGTGGTTTAAAACCATTTGATTTCAATAAAAAATCCACGGAAATGAACTAACTTTTCCACCCATGAAAAGACGTGATTTTGTGAAACAATCTTCCTGGTTAACCGGTGGCCTTCTGCTCCATCGCCAAATGTGGGAAAGCTTTTCCACCCAACAGGATTCCCGACCGATCCGCATCGGTGTCATTGGCTGTGGTGACAGAGGAAGAGGATTGATCGATACAGCTATCGAACTACCGGAAAAATTTGAGGTCGTAGCCGTTTGTGATAACCTCGCTTTTCGATTGGATGCGCTTCGAAAAGACTTTTCCGGTAAGAATTGGTCCTATTACAATAACTATCAGGATCTGCTCAATAAAAAAGAAGTGGAAGCCGTATGGATCGCCGCTCCTCTTCACCTGCATTATGAAATGGCAGTGGCAGCTTTGAAAGCTGGCAAGCATGTTTACCTGGAAAAAACGATGACCTATAACCGTAAACAGGCAGGTAAATTGGTCAGGCTTTGCAAAGAATACCCCAAACAGATTTTTCAGGTAGGACACCAATACAGATATACCCCACTCTATTTTCGCATCCGGGATATGATCGAAGGAGGAGCTTTGGGAAAAGTGACACAGATCCATTGTCGCTGGGACCGGAACTGGAATTGGAGAAGACCCGTACCCGATGGCTATACCGACCGCCAGATCAACTGGCGCATGTATAAAGAATACAGCGGCGGGTTGGCCGCCGAACTTCTCTCCCATCAAATTGATTTTATCAACTGGGCTTATAATACCCATCCGGATGAGATCTATGCCACCGGCGGAATTGATTTTTATCCCGATGGCCGGGAGACCTTTGATAACCTCCAAGCCGTGCTACGTTACAATAAAGCCGGCATGATCGGCAATTTTGGCGCCACCTGTGCCAATGAACGAGAAGGATATATCTTTAAACTCAAAGGAAGCAGGGGCACCATCGAATTATTGATGAATGAAGGCTATTATTATCCCGAAAAACAAACCCGGAAAGAACTTGAAACGGTTGATGGTGTATCCGGTGCTACCAAAATAGAATGGAACAAAGAAGGCGGTATGCCGTTGGTAAAAGAAAAAATGAAAGACGGGACCTGGTATGCCCTGGTGGAGTTCCATAAGGTAGTGACCGAAGGCGGCTTGCCGACCAGTAATGTGCAAACCGGTGCCACCTCGGCCATTTGTGTGGATATGATCAACCAATCTTCCTACCACCAGCGGATCGAACACTGGGAAGACAAAGTATAACTCGTTTTAAAAATTGCTTCATGAAAAAGATATTTCTGCTTATTGCCCTTTATTCCCTTCAGGCCAACGCCCAATGGCAACCGCTTTTTGATGGAAAAACACTCAACGGTTGGAAGAAAGTTGCCGGAACAGGAGAATATGAGGTCCGCGATGGTGCTATTGTGGGTATCAGTGTTCCCAATTCACCGAATACCTTTCTGGTTTCAGAAAAGGAATACAGTGATTTCATTTTAGAACTGGACATGAAAGTTGAAGATACCACTTCCAATACAGGCGTTCAGTTTCGGAGTCATTTTGATCCACAAGCGAATAACGGGAAAGGCCGTGTCTATGGTTATCAGTTTGAAGTGGATCCTTCATCGCGCCGCTGGACAGGTGGCATTTACGATGAAGCCCGTCGCGAATGGCTTTATCCGCTTACCCTGAATCCCGGTGTGCGGGACGCATTTCTGCTAAATGAATACAACAAGATCCGGATCGAAGCGATCTGTCATACCTTGCGCACTTTCATTAACGGTAAAGAGGCTGCCTTCCTGATCGATACGGTAGATGCCTCCGGTTTTATTGCCTTGCAGGTACATGGCATTGGCAATCCAGCGCATGCTGGCCGAAAGGTTTACTGGAAAAATATTCGGATCAAAACCTCCAAACTCAAAGCCAGTCCTTCCAAAGGAACCTATATCGTCAACATGATCCCAAATTATCTGAGTCCCTGGGAAAAGAAAAATGGGTTGACGCTTTTATTTGATGGTAAAACATCTACCGGCTGGACCGGCGCACACAAAGATCATTTCCCGGAAAAAGGCTGGCAGATCGAAAACGGTGAGCTGCGTGTACTGGCATCGAATGGGGGTGAATCCACCAACGGCGGAGACATTGTGACCAATGAAACCTTTGGTGCATTTGACCTCTCTTTTGATTTTAAATTAACCAAAGGCGCCAATAGTGGTGTCAAATATTTTGTCACCCTGAATGAAAAGAATTCAGGCTCGGCCATAGGATTGGAATATCAATTACTCGATGACAGCCTGCACCCCGACGCAAAAATGGGCCGCGAGGGCAATCGCACACTCGCTTCGCTGTATGATCTGATCAAAGCGCAAAAAACAACCCGCTTTATCCGTCAACCGGGTGAATGGAACCGGGGCCGTATTGTTGTGTATCCGAATAACCGCGTAGAGCATTATCTCAATGGCATTAAAGTATTGGAATACCAGCGGCGTTCGCAAGCCTATCGTGACCTTGTTGCGATCAGTAAATATAAGGTCTGGGAAAATTTTGGGGAAGCTGCTGCAGGCCGCATCTTGTTACAAGATCATGGTGATGCGGTTAGTTTTCGGAGTGTGAAGGTGAAGCGGTTGTGAGGGGGAGAGGGAATGTTTGATGTTGGATGAGAGATGACGGATGTTGGATGACTGATGTTGGATGTTGGATGACGGTATTTTTATGTTTGACCTTTTCTTTGCCCCGGAGGGGCACCCCACCTGTAGCCCCGAATTATTTTTATTTCCCAAAGGCTCCGGAGGAGCCTCCTAGC
>JBGSHM010000030.1:0-32421 GCA_041752235.1 Chitinophagaceae bacterium | reverse complement strand
GTTGGATGATAGATGACCGATGACAGATGACGGATGACAGTATTGTTACTTCGGACTTCTGTCATCGGTCATCGGTCATCTGTCATCGGTCATCTATCATCCAACATCCAACCTCCACCAACCAAAAAAAATTCGCATTTTTGTAATCTACAGATGAATACATACAAGACATTAACAGACCGGAAAGAGAAAGGGAAGAAATCCTTTGCCGTACTGATCGATCCTGACAAGGTGGATGAGGATTCCCTTCGGCGATTGATCGATCTGGCGCATGAAGCAAAGGTGGATTATTTTTTAGTCGGTGGCAGTCTTGTCATTTCTACTTATCTCGACGAGTGTGTGCAGTTCATTAAAAAGCACAGCTCCATTCCCGTTATACTTTTCCCTGGAAGTTCCGCGCAGGTAACGCCTTATGCAGATGCCTTGCTTTATCTATCCCTGATTTCCGGTCGCAACCCGGAATTATTGATCGGACAGCATGTGGTATCTGCACCCTTTGTACGAAAGAGCGGATTAGAGATCATCTCCACCGGTTATATCGTTGTGGATGGAGGCGCCCCCACTACGGTTTCCTATATCAGCAATGCCAGTCCGGTGCCTGCTGATAAAAGCGAGATCGCGATGTGTACCGCTATGGCAGGTGAAATGCTGGGGATGAAACTGATCTATATGGATGCCGGAAGCGGTGCCCGTAAACCGATCACTGAATCCATGATTGAAAAAGTGGCTTCGTCTATCTCAGTGCCTTTGATCGTGGGCGGTGGCATCACCGATCCGGAGAAAGCATATTTAAATTGTAAAGCCGGCGCAGATGTGATCGTGGTGGGAAATGCGATTGAGAAAGACCCGGCGCTGATTGGAGAAATGGCGGCTGCCGTGCATGGGGTTTTTGTAAAAAAATAAATCAATGGATTTACCGCCAGGGCGCCAAGGCGCAAGGTAGCGCAAAGATTTCCTTGCGCCTTTGTGCCCTGGCGGTTAGTCTCTCTTTACAGCTCTTCGACCTTAACACGCGCCGGCGTATCCTTCCCCGAAATAATCGATCTGGAACTCAACGCGATCGCCTGAATAATCTTTGTCATGTTCTCCAGGTCAAGCGTTTCCACATGATCTGTTACTTTATGGTAATGCGGTTCATTCTCCATTTTAGCCGTGGAGATCGTATGCGCAGGAACACCCAGCCGGGCCAGTGTAGCATTATCTGAACGGAAAAATAGATTCTGTGCGGGATAGGGATCGGGATAGAAAGTAAAATCTGTTCCTTCGAGGTTCTTTTGCAAAATGGCCCCCATATCTGTGCGTTCATACCCCGTGATATACGCGGAGTTCTTCCCCCACTTGCTTTCGGTCCCATTCATTTCAATATTGAACATGGCCACCACTTTGTCCGGCTCAAATTGACGCGAGAAATATTGTGATCCAAAGCCACCTACTTCCTCCGCTGTAAAGGCCGCAAAGATCAAAGTGCGTTCATTATTTCCCAGCGCTTTGAAATATTTTGCCAATAAGATCACAGAAGTGGTTCCGGCCGCATCATCATTCGCGCCATTGGCAATCGAATCACCATTGACTGGTTTTATGATACCGATATGATCATAGTGACCAGAGAAGATCACATACTCATCCTTCTTGCTTTTTCCCGGTAAGACACCCACCACGTTGGCGAGTTTTTGTTCAACAATCTCATGTTTGGCTTCAATGGCAAAAGTAGAAGGGTCACTATCGGTAAGTACAAAAACCACACTTGCTTCCGATTTGAATATCCCTCTTTTCAATCCGGTGAGCCGGCCAAAATTGGCCCCCAACGAAGTGGGCACGAATACGATTCTGTTCTTTCCGGCACTTGCCAGACTGCGCGCTTCGCGGAGTAAGTTGGCATCGGGAGCCATTTTAATCTTTTCATACCCCGATCCTTCATTGAGTTTTAGTTCCGGTTTACAGGTAACAACGATGAGGTTCCTGGTCTCCATTTGTACTCCATCCAAAACACCCGAAGCACTGATGAATTTGGGTTGAACCATGACAAAGGATTGCAGATAGGAGCCGTTATTGTTCAGCGTTTGCAATCCCGCGGCCTTGAATTCATTGGCAATAAAATCGGCGGCTTTGTCAATCTCCGGGGAAAAAGTGCGACGACCTTTGAGTTCGTCAGCCGCGAGAAATGTTTCGATGCGACGTACTTCATTTACATTAATGATCTGGTCAATGTTCTGGGAAAAGATTTGCTGGGAAAGAAGAAAAAAGAACAGGAAAAACGAAGATTGTTTTCTCATTGATGTGGTATTGAAGAATTATTTATTTCGGAATTGGGCTTTACCGCTAAGACGCGAGGACGCCATAATACCCTTGCGAACTTCGCGTCTCAGCGTCTTGGCGGTTAAACGCTATAAACTCATCATTTCTTTGAACTTCACAGTTTGTCTCCTGCTCACTTCGATCTTTTCACCACCTTTTAATTCAATCAGCAGACCGCCATTGAAATACGGTTCGATCTTATCGATCAGGCGCAGGTTGACAATGTGTTTACGATTGGCCCGAAAGAACACTTTCTCATCCAGTCTTTCTTCCAGGGCATTGAGTGATTTCAGGATCAGGGGTTTATTGGGGCCAAAAAACACTTTGGCATAATTGCCCACGCTCTCAAAAAGCCGGATCTCGGATAGTTTAACAAACCAGCATTTCTCTCCGTCTTTTACAAAGACCTGGTCATGTTCACTCAGCAGGCTGCGATTATAATTTTCACCAATGGGCAATCCTTCTTTGATCTCCACCTGGTGCAATTTCTGGATGGCGTCGGCCAACCGCTTGGGTTCAACAGGTTTCAACAAATAATCCAGTGCATTGACCTCAAAGGCCTTTAGCGCATATTCGTCATAGGCCGTAGTGAATATTACATGGGGCGCCCTGTCGAGTTCGGAGAGCAGATCAAAACCGGTCTTACCGGGCATTTGAATATCGAGAAATACCAGATCGGGTTGAAGGGAGTCTATTTTTTGAAGTCCTTCTTCCGCATTGGTGGCTTCGTCTATGACCTCGATCTCGGGAAATTCCTGGAGCAACTTGCGTAATTCGGAGCGTGCCAGGCGTTCATCGTCAATGATTATCGCTTTCATGTGCATGTGTATGTGATTTATTGGGCAACCGGAATATGTACCCGGGCCTCCACCAGTTGCGGGGAGATCTGCCTGATATCAAAATGTGCTTTGTCGCCATACAGCAGATTGATCCGGTTTACCGTACTTGAAATACCAAACCCTTCCTGATCCACTGTATGTCCATTGAGGGTACCCGTGTTCTGAACGATCAACTCGTGGAAATCGTCCCGGAAATCAGAGATAACACGTACCACCCCCCCATCTACCCGGCGACTGATGCCGTGTTTAATGGCATTTTCCACCAGCGTTTGCAACATCATTGGGGGGACGGGTTGTAACAAAGTATCCTCATCGATCTCGTATTCCACCTTCAACCGGTCTTCAAAACGCATATTTTCAAGGGCGAGATAATCTTTTACAATATTCAACTCTTTTTCAAAAGGCACCAATTCCAATTTCTCGGTTTGCATACTGCTCCGCAGGATATTGCTGAGTTCGGTAATGGCGGTGCGGGCCCGTCCGGGATTCTCATCAATAAGGGCCCGGATACTATTGAGTGAATTGAAAATAAAATGGGGATTGATATGGGCCTTGATGGTCTTTAACTCCAGTTCTTTGACCAGGGCTTCCAGCCGAAGGGTATCAAGTTGCTGCCGCTGGCTTTTGGAAATGTAATGATACATGAAGTAGATACAGTTCCAGATAAACAGGTAAATAAACGAGTAGAAAGTATTGGTAAGGATCACCTTGTGCATCGCGATCGCCTTTTCACTACCCCGTTCAATGGGGGAAAGGCCAAAAGCCCGCTGGAGGTAGGATTCCGCCACCCCCACAATAAAGGCAAAGATCAGGGTGATGAAAAAGAAGTTCAGGATCTGCCGGTTGAGGGGTTTCATCAGCACTCCGGCCGAAACGATCACCATCCGCATCAGGTGGGAAAGCATGATACCGAGTGACACATAGATCAACAGGCGGTAATAGAATTTCTCCTCTCCGATATTATTAAAAACAAAGGCAAAAAAGATATTGATCAGGGTGAACATCCCCCACCCGATCATCTGGAATATCCAGTATTTTCTCGCATTAGACATTATTCCTATAAATATAGAGTCAAAATTATAAGATTCGACCCCCCCTGCCGTTTTTCTTTTGACCAGTGGCAAATTGGGTCATTAAATGGAGAATTGGGCCAACCTATTTCACGGAAAATTGTTAAAAGACCCCTGTTACTGGTATAAAACATTAATTTTACGCCGTTTAAACCGCCACACATGGAAATTACTCCAGGACCGCTCTTACGCACCATCGGCTCTCCCGAGGACCTTAAAAAGATCCCCCGGGAAAAGCTGCATCAGGTCTGTGATGAACTAAGACAGTACATCATCGATGTGGTGAGCGTGCACGGAGGACATTTTGGGGCCAGCCTCGGCGTGGTGGAACTGACCGTCGCCCTCCATTACATTTACAATACACCCTATGACCAGTTGGTTTGGGACGTTGGCCACCAGGCTTACGGACACAAGATCCTGACGGGTCGACGCGATAATTTTGCTTCCAATCGAAAATACAAGGGTCTGAGTGGCTTTCCCAAACGTTCGGAAAGTGAGTACGATACCTTTGGGGTGGGCCACTCCTCTACGTCTATTTCTGCCGCTCTGGGAATGGCCATGGCCGCCCATTATAAAGGGGAAACCGACCGCAAATCCATTGCGGTGATCGGGGATGGCGCCATGACCGCCGGGCTTGCCTTTGAAGCTATGAACCACGCAGGTGTGACCGATGCCGATATGCTCATTGTTCTCAACGACAACTGCATGAGCATTGACCCCAATGTAGGGGCTTTAAAAGGCTATCTGACGGATATCTCAACCTCCTATACCTACAACAAGATCCGTGATGATGTGTGGAATATGCTGGGAAAATTGCCCGTAGGTAAGAATTTCTCCCGGGAAATGGCCAGCAAACTCGAAGCCAGTGTAAAAGGGATGGTGAACAAGAGCAGTAATCTCTTTGAATCCCTCAACCTGCGTTATTTCGGACCAATTGACGGGCATAATATTGCTAAACTGGTAGACACCTTAAAGGACCTCAAGAATATTCCAGGCCCCAAGTTGCTCCATGTAGTGACCGTAAAAGGAAAGGGTTATGCCCTGGCAGAAAAAGACCAGACCAAGTGGCATGCACCCGGTTTGTTTGACAAGATCACCGGAGAGATCCAGAAAAAGACCTTTGATCTTCCCCAACCTCCCAAATACCAGGATGTATTCGGGCATACCATGGTGGAACTGGCTCAACAGAATGAAAAAGTATTTGGTATCACACCCGCCATGCCTTCTGGCTGTTCGCTCAAGATCATGATGGAGAAAATGCCTGATCGGGCATTTGACGTAGGTATTGCCGAGCAGCATGCCGTAACCGTAAGTGCGGGTATGGCCACCCAGGGTCTCCGGGTCTTCTGTAATATCTATTCCTCCTTTATGCAAAGGGCCTATGATATGGTGGTACACGATGTAGCCATCCAGAAACTGCCTGTGGTGTTCTGTTTGGACAGAGCCGGTCTGGTTGGAGAGGACGGTCCTACCCACCATGGGGCCTATGATATCGCTTATATGCGTTGTATCCCCAACCTGGTGATCAGCGCTCCGATGAATGAAAGTGAATTGAGGAACCTGATGTTTACTGCCCAATTGGAAACCACCCAATTACCGATGGTGATACGCTATCCCAGAGGTGAAGGGGTGATGCCAGAGTGGAGAACAGAAATGAAAGAGATAACCATCGGAAAAGGCCGGACATTACGTGAAGGAAATGGCATCGCGATCCTGAGCCTGGGTCACCCGGGTAATTTCGCTGCCAATGCGATCCGTGAATTGCGTAATGACGGGCTCAACCCCGGACATTTTGATATGCGATTTGTCAAACCACTTGACGAAGAATTACTCCATCATATATGCCAACACTATCCCAAACTGGTGACCGTGGAAGACGGTACAGTGACCGGAGGTTTTGGCTCGGCCATTCTGGAATTCATGGCTGAACATGGATATAAAAATGAGGTCCGCATCCTGGGTATCCCCGACCGGATCGTTGAACATGGCACACTGAAGGAACTTTATAGGGAGTGTGGGTATGATGCACTGGCTATCGTAGAGGCCGTGCGCGAAATGATGGGGGAGAAAGTTACTGTAAAATAAAAACCTTGCGTCCTTAGCGCCCTCGCGACTTGGCGGTAAAGCTTAACCGCTAAGACGCGAGGGCGCTAAGGACGCGAAGAAGAATAATTTTTTCTTGTGGAAAATATTGAAGGCCGCATCTAACTGGCGATGCGGCTTTTTTTTATTTTATTAATTGCACTCTTACTTGCCTTAACCTCATTTTGGCTGTTGCCATCAAAAATTGAGGCATCTCAAGTTGATGGGGTAGCTAAATCCAGTACTGAAAATTCAACCCGATCTGCGTTCTTAAAGGCAAGGTCTAAAGCAGTTGAGCTCAGGTCCTATGCTGTGAGGAAACACTATAATACTCAATATTCTTTTTTGATTGAGATGGGAGTTCCTTCCGGCGAGAACCGATTTCATGTATTTGACCTGAAAGGAGATAGTATTTTGCTTGAGGGATTGGTCACACATGGAAGATGCAATCAGAACTGGTTGGAAGGCAGAAAATATGGAAACGAAGTAGGCTGTGGTTGCACATCAATCGGAAAGTACAAGGTAGGGGCTGCGTACCAGGGAAGGTTTGGGCTGGCTTATAAACTTCACGGGCTTGATTCCAGTAATAGTAATGCCTTTAAACGGTTTGTGGTTTTACATTCTCACGAGTGCGTCCCTGAGAAAGAAGTTCACCCAGAACCAATTTGCCAGAGCGATGGATGCCCAACTGTTTCCCCGGGTTTTCTCCAAAAACTAAAATCGATCCTAGATAAAGCCGATAAACCAATCCTTATGTGGATCTACGAATAACTTAAACTCATAAAAACCTCGCGTCCTTAGCGCCCTCGCGTCCTGGCGGTTGAGCTTAACCGCTAAGACGCGAGGGCGCTAAGGACGCGAAGTAAATAAAAAAATTATACCAGGCCTGCTTCCATCGTGATCTCTGTCTTCAACAACAGACTGATCGGGCAATTCGCTTTGGCTTCGGCTGCACACTCAGCAAATTTAGCCGCATCAATTCCGGGTACAGAAGCTTTCACTTCGAGATGACTATTGGTGATGGAACCGCTCTCGAGGGTGATGGTGCACTTGGTATCAATACTGGCAGGCGTAAATCCGGCCGCACCAAGTACAAAACTCAATTTCATGGAGAAACATCCGGCGTGGGCGGCAGCAACCAATTCTTCAGGATTGGTAAAAGTGCCATCCTCAAAACGGCTGCGGAAATCATACGACGTATTTTCTAATACTTTGGATTTAGAGGTCAGCGTACCGCTGCCTTCTTTTCCGGTTCCTTGCCAGTTGGCGCTTGCGTAACTCTTCATTGGTTATTATTTTTAAAAATGAGGTAATCAGGATTGTAAGGGCCCTTCGGGTTGTATTTCTGCTTCCAGTTCAGCGATCCGGTTTTCGGGCTCGTTATATTCAATGATAAAATTGTTCATTCCTTCGCCGATCATGATCTTGAGGAATTTCTGTTGCACCAATTCCAACATCGCCAAAAAGGTAAAGATGGCATGTACACGGTTCTCGCAGTTTGAAAATATTTTCTCAAATGCCATGGTGCGTTGCTCACGGGCCTGTTCGAGCATGTAGTCGCGGCTCCCTTCCATGGTATAATTGTACCGGGTAACGGTATGGACGGGTTTATTGTTCCGGTCGTGGAGCTTCTGCATTACCCGCTCAAACACTTTCATCAGTTTATAAAGTGTCACGGTTTGAATCTCCGTTCCCTCTCCTTCTTCTTCACCAATACCCGTTAATTCGCGGTGGATATTTCCCCGTTTCACCATCAACATACGAATGGCTTCCATTTCAGCCATCTCGGCGGCAGCTTCTTTGTACTTTTTGTATTCGAGGATCTTGTTAACCAATTCCTGGCGTGGGTCGATCTCATTGCCCTGGTCGTCAATTTCCTTAAGGGGCAGGAGCATTTTGGCCTTGATCCGCATCAGGGTAGAAATAAAGAGAATGAACTCACTGGACAACTCAATGTTTAGTTGTTCCTGGCCATGTATATAATCCAGAAATTCGTTCGTGATCCGGGTAATGGGAATATTGTAAATATCCAGTTCATCCCTTTCAATGAAGAAAAGGAGCAGGTCAAATGGTCCTTCGAACTGGGGAAGTTTGATCTGGTACGTTTCGTTGTTCACACTGCTCGGTTTGGCATTAAAAATAATATCCCGTTGTTGAGACGGGATATTACGAAGGTAGGGAAAGATTTTCTTACAACTTCACCCCTACTCCCACACCCAACATCGAGTGTAATTGAGCGGCGGGTTTATTGCGCAGGGCGCCAAATTGCTTTTGTTCGTCGTCGTAGATCATGTCAAAGCTATAGGTTACCGCGAGCCAATTGTTGACTTTCATGGTTACCAGGCTGTTCAGGAAAACATCCATATTCCAGGGCTCCCTATCGATATAATCAGAGAATACATCAAGACGGGCGCGGAATCCAACGTTTTTAAACAATTCTTTTTTAGCATAGGCTGCAGAGACCATGGCACCAACTTCGCCATCTACTTTGCGTACAGGGTCTACACCATATTTTTCAGCAAGTGAGCGTTCAGTAGAACCATCGGGTTTCAAACCACCCTGGTAGTTGTAGCTATAGGGGCGGTTGGTTGTTACCACCAAACGAGCCATGGCCGGAGTAAAGAAGATAGAGAGGTCACCCGATTTGCAGGGTTTCCACTCAAATCCGGGAGCAGCCGTGATATATCCGGGTGCCATGATACCGGAGATCCTTCTTTTGGGGGTTTCCGTGTAGTCAAAACCATCGCTGAACTGGGTACGGAGGTTAAACCAACCGGCCAGGTTTACTTTCTTGCTGATGGAATAACCATATTTGGAAACGATATCTATCTTATCCTGTGATTTGCGGACACCAGTCGTAGTAGTGTTTTGCATACCATATGCCAGGTCGGTGTATGTATCCCAGGCATGACGTCCATCTTTGAATTCGGACAGCACAAAAACACGGGCTGAACCCTGGAAAGAAAAACGCTCGGCACCTGGTGACCAGTTGCGACTTCCACCCTGACCAAAGGCCAGAGAGAGATAGCCACTATGCTTCCAGTGTTCATTTTTCTTTTTGGTTGTCTTCGTCTGAGCCAGTAATGAAAAGGAAATAAATAGTACAGAGAACGTAAAAATTAATTTTCTCATACAGTTAGTTGTTTTTGATACGCCGGCTTTCTCAGGCCGAAGCCAAAGATAATGGTTTAATCGTTTCGGTGAATGAATTGCCGAATTTTTCAGAAAACCATCATTTTCAGCGAGTTAGCTCTTACAAACTCAAGGTCAACCCGACCCCTAAAATCTGCTTTAACTGGGTCTTCTGAATCACATCATCATCGTAGATAATGTCTACGCTGATGTTGGTGGCAAGTGCCTTGCTAAACTTCAGGGTGAGCAGGTTGGTCATCAGCAGGTCCACATTCTGTGGGTTACGACGGTAATTGCTAAAAAGATCTACCCGCCCAGTATAAGTAGCCCATTTAGCAAGGGGTGTTGAATAACGGGCTGTTGCAAAGGCACCCAACTCCATGTAAGACTTTTTCCCGGCGGCTACGCCAAACAGATTTTGATTAAGAAAATCGGGATCGGTTTTTAATAAAAGACGTGCGGTAGCAGGAGAAATAAAGACGGAGAATTTATCACTGGGTTGATAATTGAAACCAGGAGACAGTAGGATTTTCCCAGGAGAAAACAGATTGGAAATTTTTACCTCAGGTGTTTGATTGTAATTATATCCGGGTATTGCCTGGGTAAACAGGTTGGCCAAAAGGCCATAGGACCATTTACTTTCCCCGATCTTCCTCCCATACTTGCTGGTGATATCGATCCGGTCGTCGATCTTGCGAAATTTATTAAAGCTGGTGGCATTTTGAAAACCCAAAGCGATCTCAAAATAATTATCCCAGGTATAACGCTCCGCTTTGTATTGCACGGCATAACTCAACAAGCCATTTATGCCAAATGTATTTTGTTCTCCTCCGGCAGCCCAATTGCTCAGAGAGCCCTGGTTGAGGTTAATCAATAAGGTGCCGCCCTTTTTCCAGCCCATGCTGTCCTGGCTTTTTACTTCTTTATTACTGGCTGACTGAAGTTCTTTGACGGTGCCGTCTTGAGCGGTAAGGGTAAGGGAACTAGCGATAAGGAATAAATAGATTAGTGTCTTTTTCATATTTTCTTATAATATAAATAGCACGAATTTTTACGAATGAGACGAATGGCACGAATTAAAGGAATAAGGTGTAATCCCTGTTATTCGTTTACTTCAAAAAATTCGTGCCATTCGTCTCATTCGTAAAAATTCGTGCTAATAAGAATTATTTTTTCAATGCATCCCGGATCTCACGAAGTAGCGTAATTTCTTCCGGAGTAGGAGCCGGAGCTGCTTCTTCCTTTTTCTTCATGCTGTTCATGGCTTTTACCACCAGGAAGAGAATAAAGGCGATTACCACAAACTTGATGATAGCGGCCAGGAACTTACCATACTTGACAGCCCCCCAGGTGAGTTGGTCAATGTCTTTCGCATCGAGTTTTTCCAGGGCCGGAGTAAGAAGAAGCGGCGTGATCACATCGTCTACTAGCGATGAGATGATGGCTCCAAAAGCACCCCCGATGATAACGGCTATCGCCAGGTCGAGCATATTGCCTTTTACAGCAAATTCTTTGAATTCTTTAAGCATTCCCATAATGGTTGGTTTTTAAAATGAATGAAATATTAAATAAAGTTAGCATAAGTCGGGTATGAACCTTAAAAAGGTTGCATGACTTATTATTTTTTTAATCCGGGGTATTTCATCTCTAATCCCTGAAGAAGATTGTACAAATGCGAAGCGATCACAAATTCTTTGTACCAGTTCTGGTCAGCCGGTACGATCACCCAGGGTGGCTGATTGCAATGAGTAAAGCAATCATTGTAGACTTTCATATAATCACCCCATTTTTTGGCTTCTTCCAGATCCTTATCATTGTATTTCCACATTTTGGCAGGATCATGAAGGCGTTCTTGTAAGCGTTCATTCTGTTCCTCGGGGGAAACATGGAGGTAGAATTTGAGGATATGGGTTTGATTGTGTTCCTGAAGTTGCTGTTCAAAATCATTGATGGCCTTCATGCGTTTTTTGGCGGTGGCATCATCACACCAGCCATGGACACGGGTAACAAGGATATCTTCATAATGAGAGCGGTTGAAGATCTGGATCATGCCTTTGGGAGGAACATGCCGATGGATACGCCACAGAAAATCATGGGATAACTCTTCCGGGGTAGGCACTTTAAAGGACTGGACCCGAACACCTTGAGGGTTCATTTGCCCAAATACATTACGGATCACCCCGTCTTTCCCACTGGCGTCCATACCCTGAAGAATGATCAATACCGAATGTTTGCCTTCGGCAAAAAGGAGGTTCTGCAGGTCGTCCAGTTTATCAAGTATTTCCCGGGTTTTTTTCTTGGTATTCTCTTTTTCAAAGTCCTTTGGAGCGCGGGTGGATAAGGAAGTAAGTTGTTTTGCCATGCCAGGTGTTTATGACCGAAAATAAAAAAGTTTCGCCGGTTTGGGTCTGATTGATGAATTTTGTCGGCTTATGAATTCCAGCAAAGGGTTTGCCAATTGGGCGATTTTTGTCTTACTCTGTATCATTTGGGGCAGTTCCTTCATCCTGATGAAGTGGAGCCGGGAAGGATTAAACGCCACCCAGATCGCCTCGGTAAGGATCTTTGCCGCGGGATTGGTCTTTCTCCCCTTCGGAATCCTTTATTTCCGACAGATTCCTCGGAATAAACTTCACCTGGTGCTTCTTTCCGCTCTTTTTGGCAATCTGTTTCCTGCTTATCTGTTTGCTGCGGCCATCGCCAAAAAGGTAGACAGCTCGCTGGCTGGAATCCTCAACTCACTGACCCCCCTCTTTGTGGTGGTGATTGGCATACTGGTCTTTCGTACCACGGTAAAGCGGCAACAAATATTTGGCATCCTGGTTGGTTTTGCCGGACTATGCCTGTTGACCTTATCACGTGGGGGCATTCGGCTGGATAACCTGGAATATGCGGCCTGGATCGTTTTGGCAACCATTTTTTATGGCACCAATGTCAATATTGTAAGTAAATATTTACGGGATGTGGACCCGGTAAAACTGGCCATGGTTTCGCTTTCTTTCATGGTTATCCCTACCGCCCTTGTACTTTGGCAACAGGACATCCTTCATTTATCATTTGGGGATAAGACCGTACAGTATTCCCTGATTGCCTCGGCCCTATTGGGAATCGTGGGGAGTGCAATTGCCACTGCCTTGTTCTATGTGCTGGTGAAAAATGCAGGCGCATTATTTGCCTCTCTGGTCACGTATGGTATTCCTTTTATTTCCATCTTTTGGGGACTGTTAGACGGAGAATCAGTAACGGCCATCCAGATCGCTTGTCTGATGGTGATATTGGCAGGAGTCTATCTGGCGAGGAGATAAAGATCGTTTTACACCGCCATGATCTCTTTTTCCTTAGACGCCAGGTGTTTATCAACAATGGAAATAAACTTGTCAGTCACTTGTTGTACACGCTCTTCGGCGT
Organism: Chitinophagaceae bacterium; assembly: GCA_041752235.1. Taxonomy (GTDB): domain Bacteria; phylum Bacteroidota; class Bacteroidia; order Chitinophagales; family Chitinophagaceae; genus SpSt-398. The sequence goes on along the minus strand of JBGSHM010000030.1, from coordinate 19,595 downwards.
CTTTGCAGGCATCTTCGGAGAGACCGTTCTTCTGCAATTTTTTGATGCCCTCGATGGAATCACGACGGATATTTCGGATGGCCACTTTGGAGTGTTCTCCTTCACCATGGCAACGTTTCACCAATTCCTTTCTTCTTTCCTCGGTCAATGGGGGAAGAAAGAGGCGGATCACTGCGCCATCATTTTGGGGAGTGACACCAATATTGGCGGCAATAATCGAGCGTTCGATGGGTTGCAGCATGTTCTTTTCCCAGGGCTGGATACTCAGGGTCCGGGCATCCAATACACTGATATTGGCTACCTGGTTGAGCGCCGTGGGTGAACCGTAATAATCAACGACTAATCCATCCAACATCTGGGGATTGGCCTTACCGGCACGTATCTTGGTGAGTTCTGATTCAAGGTGGGCGATCGCTTTCTTCATGGAGTCATCGGTAGACTCGATAATGGTGGAGATATCTTCTGCCATAACGGGGAATTTGGGAAGGCGAATTTAGGGAAAATAGTTGGATGACGGTGGTTGGATGTTGGATGTTGGATGATGGAAGTCGGAGGTCGGAAGTCGGAAGTAGTACGCAGCATAGAAACACCTTATTTGCTGCTTCTGTCTTCAGACTTCGGACCCCGGACAACCGACATCCAACATCCAACAACCAGCATCAACTATTAACCGGAATTTTTTCTACCTGGTAAGAATAAGAATCTTTGGTGATCTTCGGAATTGCTCTTTCTGCTTTTTGACGGGCTTTCTGTTTCCGGGCACCGAGAATATAGAGCCATTGGAAAACGAGGAACAGCGCTACAACATAGCCAAGCACGCCAAGAGAGGCGGCTGCTGTCCAGGCAATGGTATCGGTCATCAGAAGAACAGCGATCGGGAAGGAAAGCAGGCTGGTACCGATGAGTACATAGGCTACCTGACGGTCTTTCAACCCGAGATAAGCCAGGTGATGGGTAATATGGTCTTTCCCGCCTACAAAGGGGGATTGTTTTTTCATGAGCCGACGGATCGTTACCGTCGTGGTGTCGATCAACGGGACAATAAAGAACAGGGCAGGAATCACGAAGGGTTTGATCTGGAATACACCCTGATTGCCATCGTTGAACTGCCAGAAGTAAAGTATGCTTGTTGAGGCCAGGAATACCCCAAGGAACTGGCTACCCGTATCGCCCATATAGATCCGGGAGGGGCTCCAGTTGAAATACAGGAAACCAATGATGGATCCCAGTACACCTACCAGCAGATAGAGATAAAGGTTACCGGATACATTGCCCGAAACAAGGGCCACGGTGATAAGCCCACCAATGATCAACGAGGAAATGGAACCAGTGATGGCATCCATATTATCCAGCATGTTGATCGAATTCATCAGTCCCACAACCCAGATAATGGTAAAGAGGATGTTGATGACTTCGATATTGGAGATATTCGTCTTGATGCCACAAGCCAAAAGGATCACGGCACAGGACACCTGCATCAGGAATTTAATAAGGGGATTCGTGTTATAGGCATCATCGGCCAGTCCCATAAGGAAACCCAGCGTGGATGCCGCCATGATCCCGACCATCTGCTTATCCATGACAAAATTCTGTGCCTTGGGGATAAGCCCGATGATGGCAATAGAGATCAGGAAAACGATAAAGAAGGAAATACCTCCTACCGAGGGTTTAACGTGTGAAGACCAACGTACTTGCTTAAAGGCGATGTTGTTCCGAGAACCGAGATTGAAGGAAAATTTGAGCAAAAGATAGTTGATCAGAAACGATACTGAAGCCGCAATAATAAAATAAAACAGCAGTAAAGTTGTCGTAGTCATAAAGTCCTTTCGTTTGGTCCGTTATTTGGCCGATAGTAGCCGGTGGTTTTTGGATAATTGGATGGTGGCTACAATCAAGAAATAACCGGAATTGGTTGCAAAAATAGGCTTCAACCGCCAAGATCAGGAATCACCGATGAACTTTTTTAATGCACATATGTGATTATCATACGGATATTGGCAATTTTGACCGGAATTTACTTAGGGCAAATGCGTGGTTCTTTCAAAAAAGTCAGACATTTGCACCGTTTCCAAAAACGATCATTTGAATTGATTTATTATAAAAAGTTTAAAATCTCCTTAAAAAATGGCAGCACTTACCGAAATCGCCTCGCAGATCAGAAGAGATATTGTTAGAATGGTTCATGGCTGCGCCAGTGGTCACCCGGGTGGTTCCCTCGGCTGTACCGACTACTTCGCCGCACTCTTCTTCAAAGTGATGAAACATGACCCCGCCTTCCACATGGATGGCAAAGGAGAAGACCTGTTTTTCCTCTCAAATGGCCATATTTCCCCTGTGTATTACAGCACATTGGCTCGCTCTGGTTATTTTGAAGTAAAAGAATTAGCCACCTTTCGTAAACTCAATTCCCGACTGCAGGGACATCCCGCCACACATGAACATTTGCCCGGAATCCGCATCGCTTCGGGCTCGCTCGGACAAGGAATGAGCGTGGCGATTGGTGCTGCTTTGACAAAAAGATTAAATGGTGAAAATACGACCGTATTTTCCCTACACGGCGATGGAGAATTGCAGGAAGGACAGAATTGGGAGGCTATCATGTTCGCAGCACACCATAAATTGGACAATTTGGTCTCCACGGTTGACTGGAATGGTCAACAAATTGATGGCCCCACCAAAAAAGTAATGAATCTGGGGGATCTCGGCGCCAAATTCGAAGCGTTTGGCTGGCAGGTGCTCCACCTCGAAAACGGAAATGACCCCGATGCCGTAGCGGCAAAACTGGAAGAAGCAAAGACATTTCGTGGAAAAGGCAAACCCATTGTCATTCTCATGAAGACGCAAATGGGAAGCGGTGTAGACTTCATGCAAGGCACACACGAATGGCATGGCATCGCTCCGAATGATGAGCAATTGGCTAAAGCATTGGCGCAGTTGCCGGAAACGTTAGGAGACTACTAACTACCAGGATTAAATGATTAAATGATTAAAGGATTTATAAGATTGATTAATCGATAATCAATCTTATAAATCCTTTAATCATTTAATCCAGGTACTTAGTACCTCAACTCCCCCTCTGTCTCCCCTGCTTTTCTCGCCGGGATCCAGGCGGCAAATAAAGAGATCAGGAATACGGTAGCTCCGACCAGAAGAAAATCGGCAAGATGTAACTCCACCGGAAAATAATTGATGAGGAATGAGCCTCCTCCAAGACTTAGCCAATGAAAATGTTGTTGCCCCAGGGCGATGATGATAGCCAATATCATTCCCAGGCCACCACCGATCAGGGCCAATAATAGTCCTTCGTTGATGAAAATCCGCTGAATAAACCCGGGGGTAGCCCCTAGTGCATGCAAAACCATTGTATCCTTTCGCTTTTCCAACACTAACATGGTCAGGGCCCCGATCATATTGAAGGCGGCTACGACAAGGATCAGGCTCAACACGGCATAGATCACCCATTTCTCGGCACGCATCACGGAATACAATCCCTTGTTTTGTTCATACCGGGTCATCACCTTAAAATTATTTCCCAGCAACGCCTGAATCTGGTTACGTAAAGTATTGGCCTGATCAGGGTCAGTGATCGATATCTCCAATCCACCGGATTGGTCTTCACGCAAACCGGTCATCTGTCGCAGAAAATCCAGGTTGGTGATCGCATATTTATTATCAAAATCCTTTTGTATCGCGAATACACCGGAGGCCAGGGCCGTTTGTGACCGCACCGAACGCATTAGATCCGCGGACAATCCTGCCTGCTTATCCGGCAGGTAAACCACCAACGGCAGGAGCGTACGATCGGCCATTACATTGAGCGCATTTTCTACCCCAGACCCAAGCACCAGCGAAGGGTTCTCGGCATTTCCGAGGGTGAATTCGCCCCGTACCACATTTTGGGCCACACCAGACACCCGTGGATATTGGGCATCCACTCCCTTGATGGTCACCATGGATTGGTAGTCCCCATTCTGTACCAGCGCCTTTTCCTCCAGCACAAATGACCAGGCATTAACCCCACTCACCCCTTTGATCTGGTCCAATTGGGCCTGGGAAAGGGTCAGCACCTTCCCTTCAGCGGGAAAGACCTTAAGGTCAGTATAGAAAGAAGAATAAAGGGATTTGACCAACCCCTCAAAGCCATTGAAAACACTTAAGACAAGGATAAGCGCCGCCGTACCAATCAACATGGCCAGGATACTGATCCAGGCGATGATATTGATCGCATTTGTGGTCTTTTTGGCCTTGAAATAGCGCCAGGCAAATAGGAAATGCAAGGTATTCGCGGTTATTATTGTTTGTTTCCGTCTTCGTCGTCACGGATCTTCTTAAAGAGGTCTTCCATCTTGAACACATGGTCTAGGGTATCATCGGCAAAATACTTGATCTCGGGTATGCGCCGCAATTGGAGCTTGATCCGGTTGGCCAATTCTTTCTTGATCTCCCAGCCCCTGTCTTCGATCTTCTTCAAGGCAGCCTTGGGATCCTCGATTTTAAAGAAACTCAGATAGATCCGGGCCTCCAACAGGTCGGGTGTGATCCGAACCGCCGAAACCGATACCATACCCCCGTCGATCATGGACAAACCAAGCCGCTGGAGGATATCATTGATCTCCTTATTGATCAGGCTGCCAACTTGTTTCTGTCTTTTACCTTCCTTCATATACACCTGTTTATTCGTGGTAAAATTAGTTACTTTGCCCCGAATGAAGCAGTACTCCCGGATTTTCAGGTATCTGTCACCTTACACAGGGAAGATCACCCTCTATTTTCTATTCATCCTGTTGAGCATCGTGTTCTCTATCGTTTCAATTGGGATGTTGATGCCCTTCTTTGACCTGATCTTCATGAACCCCAAACCGGAATGTGCGGATTGCAGTACCATCACCCAAACTTCCTCCAATCCCCTGATCCAATGGGTCAAGACCTTTCTGCTGGATTCCATTGGAAGAAAAGGAAAGATCCCCACCCTGGGGTTGATCTGTATCCTGATGGTGATCTTTATCTTCTTCAAAAACCTGACCCTTTATTTATCCTACTATATCCTCAACCCGTTAAAGAATCGGGTGGTGAATAAATTGCGGGAGGACCTCTATGACAAGATCCTGCGGCTCCCCATTGGCTTTTTCAACGAAAAAAGAAAAGGTGACCTGATGAGCCGCATGACCACGGATGTGGCCGAAGTTGAAACCTCGGTGGTCGGAACCCTGGAAGGATGGATACGCGATCCACTGACCATCCTTATTACGCTGGGGGTATTATTCTTTATCAGTCCCCAGCTTACTTCATTCATCATTGTCCTCTTGCCCGTATTGGGCCTCGTGATAGGCCGCATTACCCGGTCGCTGAAGAAACACTCGCAGCGCGTAGCCGATAAATTTGGTGAAACCCTCTCCACACTCGACGAAACGTTGGGTGGGTTAAGGGTGATCAAGGCATTTAATATTGAAAAGCTCCTGCGGAATAAATTCTTCCGCACCAATGAAGAATTACTTCACTCTAAAAATCAGATCAGTTATCGTCGTGATTTAGCCTCTCCCCTGTCAGAAGTCATGGGGGTGGCCTTGTTCTGCGGCGTACTTTATTTTGGCGGACGATTGGTATTGAATAAAGAGATCGCGCTGGAAGCTTCTGCTTTCATCGGTTACCTCGGTATTTTTTATAACCTGATCAATCCAGCCAAAACGCTTTCCACCTCCTTTAGCAATATGCGCAAAGGCACGGCTGCCATTGGGCGTATCGAAGAAATATTGGATACACCTGTAACGGTAGATGACAACCCGAATGGCAAGATCATTGATACTTTTAAAGAAAAGATCGAATTCAGAGGCGTGCGTTTTGCCTATGATGATGCGGTGATCCTGGACGATATCAACCTGGTGATCGAAAAAGGTAAGACCGTAGCCCTCGTTGGTTCTTCCGGTGCAGGCAAATCCACCCTTGCCGATCTGGTCCCCCGTTTTCATGATGTCACCGCCGGTGAAGTTTTGATCGACGGGATCAATATCCGGGATTATTCCCTTCATTCGGTCAGACAACTCATGAGCATTGTCACCCAGGAACCGATCCTGTTCAATGATACCATTGCCAATAATATTAAATTGGGAATGTCGGATGCGAGTCAGCAAGAAGTGGAGCAGGCAGCAAAAGTGGCCAATGCCCATGACTTTATCATGCAAAAAGAAGCAGGCTACGAAACGAATATCGGTGACAGGGGCAGCAAATTAAGTGGCGGCGAAAGACAACGCATGACGATCGCCCGTGCCGTACTCAAGAATCCTCCCATCCTGATCCTGGATGAAGCCACTTCCTCGCTTGATACAGAAAGCGAAAGACTGGTGCAGGACGCTATCAACAATATGATGCAAAACCGGACCAGTATCGTGATCGCCCACCGGCTTTCCACTATCCGGCATGCCGATGAGATCATCGTGCTGCAAAAGGGCCGTATTGTTGAACGGGGTAACCACGATCAGTTGATGACACAGAATGGATTTTACAGGCGCTTGGTGGATATGCAGGAAGTGCGGTAGGGTCGAGAGACGTGAGGCGTGAGAGGTGAGAGGTGAATGGTGAATAGTGAATAGTGAATGATAGGAGTATTCTGCTCACGATTCACTATTCACCATTCACCAACAACCAACAATTCAAAAAACACCCCACAATATGAAACGACTTCTGACACTTGCCATCTTCTTTTTCTCGCTGGTCTCATTCGGCCAGACCAAAGAAGTAAGTTATCAACAGGCGTTTGAGAACGCCCCGATCAAACTGAGCAAACCCTTGCCACAGGTTAGGGAGTGGATAGATGATGATCATTATCTTGAAAACCGCAAGGATGAGGCTGATGGAAAAATGAAATTGTTTTCCGTGGATGTAAAAACCAGGAAAGCGGTACCTCACGTGACTCCAACCATGCAAGTGCCAAGAAAGGATATGGCCTCTCCCAAGGAAGCCAAAAACCTGACCTTATCACCGGATGGCAACTGGGCGGCCTATACCTTGAACAATGACTTGTATGTAATGAATGTGGCCACCGAACAATCAACACGCCTGACCACCGACGGCAGCGAGACCATCAAGAATGGTTATGCATCCTGGGTTTATTTTGAAGAGATCCTGGGTCGTCGTTCGAGATACAAGGCTTTTTGGTGGAGCCCCGATAGCAAGAACATTTGCTTTATGCGATTTGATGACAGCAAGGTTCCAACTTTCCCTATCTATGTGATCAAAGACCAGCATGGTTTTCTTGAAAATGAAAGATATCCCAAAGCAGGTGACCCCAACCCCGAAGTACGCATGGGCGTAGCCGAAATCGCCACTTCAAAAATAACCTGGGCCGATTTCAACGAAAAAGATGACCAGTATTTTGGCACACCAACCTGGACAGCCGACAATAAACTCTGGGTCTCCTGGATGAACCGGGGACAAGATCACCTGAAGATCTATGATATCACCTTGAGCAACGGCGCCAAATCCCTGGTGTACGAAGAAGAACAGAAAACCTGGATCGACCTGGATCAGGAAGACAGGTTTGAATTTCTCCCTTCGGGAAATGGATTTATCCTGAAGAGTGATAAAAGCGGATGGGCTCAACTTTACCTGCATGATAAAGAGGGAAAAGAGATCAGCCGCATCACTAATGGTGAATTCACCGTAGGAGCTATTTACCGTATCGATGAAAAAAAGAAAACCGTTTACTTCAGCGCCCGCAAAGAGAATTCAGCACGCTTTGATCTTTATTCGGCTTCCTTTGATGGTAAAAAACTTATCCGTCACTCCTTTGGTGAATATAGTTTCGCCAACATGAACCTATCCCCGAACAACAAATATTTTATTACGACCTATTCCAACCTGACCACCCCCAATACCATGGTGTTGATGGATATGAAAGGGAAGGTGATACGTGAATTAGGCAATGCCATTGGCGAGGAATATGGCGATTTTGTCAAACCCCGTACGGAGATCGTACGGGTAAAATCGGCAGATGGATTGTTTGACCTGCCGGTCAAGATCACCTACCCTCTTAATTTCGATCCCTCTAAAAAATATCCGGTCCTGACCAGCATTTACGGCGGACCCAATGCCGGAACGGTGTATGATCAATGGCGTACATCAGCTCAGGAACTTTGGTGGGCCAAAGAAGGATTGATCCAGGTGGCTTTTGATAATCGCAGTAGTGGTCATTTTGGAAAGAAGGGGCAGGATTTCATCCACCGTCAATTGGGAAAGTACGAGATCGAAGATTATATGCAATGTGCCAAATGGCTGCGTGGTCAATCTTTTGTAGACAGTAACCGGATCGGAATAACCGGAGGTAGTTTTGGCGGATATATGACCTGTATGGCGCTCACCTATGGAGCTGATGTATTTACCCATGGCGTGGCCAACGCCTCCGTAACCGATTGGCAGTTTTATGATACTCATTACACCGAACGGTTTATGGATACTCCCCAGGAAAACCCTGAAGGATATAAACTTACATCGGTTATGACCTATGCCGATAAACTCAAAGGCACTTTACGGATCATTCATGGCACATCGGATGACAATGTGCATATGCAAAACAGCCTTGTACTGATCGACAAATTACAAGACCTTAAGAAAAGGTTTGAGTTTATGGTATACCCAGGTCAGCGGCATGGGATCGGCGGACAGAAGGGTGTTCACAACCGGACGGAGTCTTATACATTCTTTTATAAATACCTGCTGCAACGCGAGGTGCCGGAGTTTTTCTGGAAGAGCTCGGGGCAGCGACCTTTCTGATTTTTTGAGAACACGGATTTCACGGATTTTTTTGATTACACGGAGTTCAGTTTCTCGCGGCGCACGCAAAGAGGCAAAGAACGCAACGACTGCACTATGATCGAAAATAGGGAGGCCGCTGCGCCCTTTTTTATCGTAGCGCGCGCCGCGAGAAACCGCCAATTCGTGAAATCAAAATAATCCGTGAAATCCGTGTAAAAAAAATCAAAGCTTATGCAACCCGATCTTCACTGCATACAAGGCCAGCGCCACACGGGTTTTAACCCCTAATTTTTCAAATAAGGTGTCCCGATAACTTTCAACGGTACGGGGGCTGCAAAACATTTTTTCTGCGATCTCCTTATACGTAAGCTCGGTACAGGCGTATTGAAGAAATTCTTTTTCCCGGTTACTGAGTTGGTTGGTTACTGTATTTTCTTCGTTGGGTGAAAGGCTTTGAAAAATACGGCTGGCGGCCCAATCGGAATAATAAAACCCTCGGGTGGTCAGTGATTCAAGTGCCTTTTCAAGTTCAGCGGGGTGAATATTTTTTTGAATAAACCCGCGGGCCCCACATTTGATCATGCGGAGCAAGGTCTGGTCATCCCCTTGCATGGTGAGGGTCATGACCTGTACACCCGGATGATTTTTATAAATCCATTCCGCGGTTTCGAATCCATCCATCTCGGGCATGGAAACATCGAGCAGGACGATATCCGGCACCTGTCCAGTTTGAAGAAATCGTTCCTGGAGGACCTTTCCATTTTCGCATTCGTATAAAACGCGGTATTGAGAAAATTGATCAATGATCGAACTGATGGCTTTCGCGATCAGTATATGATCATCGACAATGACAATGGTTTTTTCCATCGGTTATTCATCAGAAGCGAGGTTCTTACCCGGTATCTTGATCTCAAGATGAGTACCCTTGCCTGGTTCACTCCGCAAATTAAAGAATCCCCCGATGAGATGGACACGGCGTTTCATATTTCCGAGTCCGATCCCACGTGACTGAACATTATCGCTATCAAAGCCGATCCCATTATCCGTTGCAGAGAGCAGGAGACCGTCTGGCATCTGCCGGAGCTGAAGGGTGATCAGGTCACCTTGGGAGTGTTTCAGGCTGTTTTGAATGAATTCCTGTACGATCCGTAAAAGAAAACTCTTGACCAATACACTTACCCTTCCCTGATAATCAGAATGTACGGTCGCCCGACAAACACCTGTATCATTGACTCGGCCACATTCAAAAGAAAGAAGTTCAGACAGGGAGGCTTCCTGCATACGATTATCCGTTAGGGTTCGGGACAAGTCACGCAACTCTTCCAGCGAATCATTGAGTACACTACTCACCTTCTTGAGCCGCTCGGTCAGCACCGGAAACTGGTTCTCATACTCCATCTTCTGGGTATAGATCGTCGCGAGGGTCAATTTCTGGGCCACACTGTCGTGAATCTCCCGGCCTATGAACTGCATGGTTTGCTCCTGGGCATTTAATTGGGTATGGAGTATTTCCAGTTTATGCTGCTCCTCTACCAACAATTTCTCCTTTTCATACAACACCTTCCTTCGCCGGTATTGGAAAATGAATACCAGGATCCCGACCACGAGGATCAGCATCACAATATTGATCAGTATGATGAAGAGGGTTGTTTCCATTTTCCCATTATAAATGATAAGGCAAAGAAAGTGTACATCATACAGTTCAACACCATTTGCAGAATCCAATAATGACTAAAGAATTTAATATACTTGGTGGCCAGGGTATTCCATAGCCCAAAAAAAGGCAGGGTCATCAGGTAAAAGACCAGTAATCCGAGACAGACCCAGAACATCGGCTCTTGGCGGTAGTTCAGGATTCGGTCACTGCTGATAAACCCGACAAAGAACTGCAGGATCAATAAAAGCAGGATGATATTTCCCATGGTATAGGAAAACGACTGAAACGCTAACCGGGTCTGCTGAAGGAAAAGGAATTCGGTCCACCAGGCCAGAATATAGACGCCGGCCCCTATATAGGACCAGCGTCTTTGTTTTTGATCGGGGTATGACCTGGAGAAAAGCCAGAAAAAAAAAAGAAACTGGAAGGGGATCGCAAAGAAGAAATACATGCGATACATGGGTCTTACCAATCCAAGTACATGACCCAGGTATTCCGCTGTCAGTTCGGTCAAAAAGATCACGCCCAGATAAATAGCAAACCATTTCCAGTAATGATGGCGGTATTTCTTCCAAAAAATAATTCCTGTTAGAAAGGCCAAACCTTCAAAAATATTCAGGGTCACAACCCATTTCAGGTAATCATTCATACGGTGAAAACAATTTTATTCGTTTCCGGTGGGAAAGCTTCCATCTCCAAAAGGCGGAGGGATCAATCCACCGTGATTCAATGCCCCTGCTCCGTCATCGCCACCTCCTTTCATTACCATGCCCTCACTCTTATTGGCAGCCTGGGCCATATAAGACTTTAACGGAGTCGGTTTACATTTCTGGCTTCCGACATAGTAAGGGTCAAAATCAATATTGTTCTTGCCATCTTTATAGGTAGCTGTGATCACCAGGGTCTGGTGGTGAGCATAAGAGGAATCAACCCCCATGGCTACGCATTGTTTTGCATCCGGATACTTGGCCATATAAAAATGAAGACCCAATCCAAGACTATCCAGGTTACAACCTTGTTTACATAGTGTATCCTCGATGGCCCAAATATATTTTTTCAAGGTTTCCAGGCTATACCAGATATTTCTTGTGTCATCGTCCTTGGTCACCTTCCCATCCACCCCGATATGCGATTTATTATAATCCTTATAGTAAAGTTGGGTGATCTCCATGGCCTGGGCAAGCGTGATCATACCCTCGGCCTTTTGACCCGAATAATCACGGGCATGTACGGATGTACAAGGATCCTTTTCGTCGGTGGATACCGGCTTTTGCTTACAGGCGTAAACACCAATAAATACCAGCGCGATGGCATTTAGGGCCACTAATGTTTTTTTCATAAAAGATCAGTTTTAAGATGATGAATGGATGCGTATCCGCAAATCTATCCTCATTTTTTTTAATCTGACCTCCGTTGAATAAACAGTAATCCCTCCGTTTTTTAACGGTATTTCATTACTTACCTGAGCACTTCCCGGGAGATAACGAGTTTCTGGATCTCGCTGGTGCCTTCCCCAATGGTACAAAGTTTGGCGTCCCGGTAATGCTTTTCCACCGGGAAATCCTTGGTATAACCATAACCGCCAAAGATCTGAACGGCATCAGTAGCCACACGAACCGCCACTTCACTGGCATAATACTTGGCCATGGCACTTACTTTGGTCATGGGTTCTCCGCGTTGTTTCAGGTCACAGGCCTGAAGGGTGAGCAGTTCGGCCGCGGCGATCTCCGTGGCCATGTCAGCAAGTTTAAAGGAGATGGCCTGAAAATTAGAAATGGGTTGGTCGAACTGGTATCTTTCTTTCGAGTATTGAACCGAAGCTTCATAGGCGCCTTTGGCAATACCCAGGGCCAGGGAAGCAATGGATATACGGCCTCCATCCAGCACTTTGAGGGATTGTTTAAACCCCTCTCCCACTTCCCCTAAGCGTTGGGTATCGGATATCCGGCATTGATCAAAGATCATTTCAGCGGTTTCACTGGCGCGCATACCCAGTTTATTCTCTTTTTTACCTCCACTAAAACCCGCAGTTCCACGCTCTACCACAAAGGCGGTGGCATTGTTTTTTGCACGAGGCTCGCCTGTCCTGGCGATCACAACGGCCACATCCCCACTTCGGCCATGGGTGATCCAACTCTTGGTGCCATTTAATATCCAATGGTCACCCTCACGGACAGCCGTGGTTTTCATGTTTCCCGCATCACTGCCGGTATTGGGTTCGGTTAACCCCCAGGCACCGATCCATTCGGCGGTGGCCAGTTTGGGGAGGTATTTTTGCTTCTGCTCTTCATTACCAAAAGCCAGGATATGGCCGGTACATAAAGAATTATGCGCCGCCAGGCTGAGGCCGATCGAGCCACATACCTTGGCAATTTCCTCGATGATCGATTTATATTCATAATATCCCAATCCGGCGCCACCATATTTCTCAGGCACCAATACCCCCATCATGCCGAGTTTTCCCAATTCCTTAAATACCTCTACGGGGAATTCCTGGCTCTCATCCCATTTCATTACGTGGGGAAGGATATGCTGGCGGGCAAAGTCACGCGCTGTTTGAGCTACCTGATCGGTCAATTCTGATTGTCTAAAATCCATGGTATAAAGAGACTATTTTATCTGCAATATAAATGAGGATGTTGAATTTTGCTAACACTTGTTAGTTTTACTAAAGAACTTCTTTTTTACCGCCAGGTCGCGATGACCCTAGGGGTGCCAACGTTTCTGGTGGGGTCCAGGGAAACTCAAACCTCCAAACTCAAACCGTCATACGCCAGATGGATATGCTCGGGCAGTTCGGATTCAACTTCATCGTGCAATCCCAACTGATGGGAAATATGGGTAAAATAGGCCGACGGAACACCAAGTTCCATGACCATGTCAATCGCCTCCGATAAACTGAAATGAGAGATATGCTTTTGCCTGCGAAGTGCATTTAACACCATTACCTTAGTCCCCCTGATCTTATTTTTTTCCTCCTCTTCAATACGGTTGGCATCGGTAATATAGGTAAAGTCCCCGATTCGGAACCCCAAAACGGGCATCTTCATGTGCCAAACCTGTATAGGTATGATGGGAATATCGCCAATATAAAAAGGCTCATTGGTAAAAGTGTGCAGATCCAGTTCCGGAATACCTGGGTAGCGGGTGTCGGAAAAAGCATAATAGAAGTCACGCCGCAAGGCCTCTTCGGTAAGTGAATCGGCATATACTTCCATGGGCTTTTTTGTAAAAAAATTAAAGGCCCGTATATCATCCAATCCGGCCAGGTGGTCTTTATGGGGATGGGTAAAGAGGACAGCATCCAGTTTTCGAACTTTCTGCCGCAACATCTGGTACCTGAAATCGGGACCAGTATCTATGACGAGGGATGTTTTTTCTGAACGGATCCATACGCTGGAGCGAAGCCTTTTATCTTTTTTATTGGTAGAAAGGCAAACCTCGCAATCGCAGGCGATCATGGGGACCCCGCTGCTGGTACCGGTGCCAAGAAAGGTTATGGATAACGGAGGACAGGTCACGCAACGAAGGTACGGGAACTTTGATTTTTCGTTGGGTTTAACCGCTATGACGCAAAGACGCGAGGATGCGCAAAGGAACTTAGCGTTACCTGGCGCCCCTGCGCCCTGGCGGTAAAATGAATTGAAATTATACCGTCCCTACCCGCTCCAGCACTTCTGCGTACAGCTTCTGCGATTCGGGGGTCAGGTTTTCGGCTTCGATGCGTAATTGGGGAAGAAGGTCAACCATGGTATTGATACGGCCTTCCATTTGAAGAAATTTATTTAACACGATCACTTTTCGTTGTTCCAGGATGCAATATCCGGATTGAAAAGTGCCTCGTTCATAGCGAATGATGTAGCCGGCTTCCTGCGCGATGCCTTCAAGTTTATCCAGGGTCGTTTGATTGTACTTCATGTATTCGTTTCTTCTTCAGTTCACACAAATTTAGGCGGATTGAGGGGGGTTGGGGGGAGGAGTTTTCCACAGGGGCGTGATTGATTTACCGCCAAGACACAGGGGCGCCAGGTATCGCTAAGAGCCCTGGCGTTGCTTTGCGTCCTTGCGCCATGGCGGTAAATCAAAATCAAGTCATTTTCCTCCCATTCGTATCACCGGCACGATCATTTCCTCCAGGCTGATACCGCCATGTTGAAAGGTATTCCGGTAGTAATTGGCGTAATAATTATAATTATTGGGATAGCAGAGATAGCCGTCCTCCCGGGCAAAGATGAAAGAAGAGTTTACAGTTGGCACTGGAAGTCCGGCTTCGCGGGGATCGCGAAAAGCAAGCACTTCTTTAGCTTCATAGTTCAGGTTGCGACCATGTTTATAGCGAAGGTTGGCCGTAGTCTGTTTGTCGCCGACCACCTTGTAAGGCGATTTCACCCGCACCGAACCATGATCGGTAGCCAGGATTAGTTTCAGGTTTTTATCCGCGATCTTTTTCAACGCCTGGTGCAGCGGGGAGTGTTCAAACCAGCTTTGTGTAATGCTTCGGTAACTGACCTCATCCCCGGCCAGTTCCTTTAATACCTCCATTTCTGTACGAGCATGACTAAGCATATCGACAAAATTGTAGACGATCACATTCAGGTCATTGTTCATCAGGTTATGGATATTGTTCACAAGGTCAAGCCCGGCCTGGTTATTTACCACTTTGGTATAGGATACCCGAAGGCCATCCATTTTTAACCGTTTCAATTGTGCTTTAAGGAATAACTCTTCATGCAGGTTTTTGCCTCCTTCCTCATCATCATTTTTCCATTCAGATGGGAATTGCTTTTCTATTTCCATTGGGAGCATCCCCGCAAAAATGGCATTGCGTGCATATTGCGTGGCGGTAGGGAGAATGCTGTAAAAAGTTTCCTCTTCCAAAACCCGAAAACTTTCGGAAAAGATCGGCTGTATGGCCTTCCACTGGTCAAAGCGGAGGTTGTCCAATAAAATAAAGAACAGGGGTGTCCCCTTTTCCAGATGGGGAAGTACTTTGAATTTCATCAACTGGTGGCTCATGATGGGACTTGAGTCGGCCTTTCCGCTGATCCATGATGCATAGTTCCGGGAAATGAATTTAAAGAACTCTGTGTTGGCCTCATTCTTCTGGGTTTGGAGTACTTCACGCATTTCCGGGCTATCCGACTTGCCCATTTCCAATTCCCAATACACCAGTTTTCGATAAATGTCCATCCACTCATTGTGGTCGGGGTTGCTGTTCAGGGCCATGAACAGGTTGCGAAACTGCTGCTGGTAGGCTGTTGTGGTTTTCTCCGATACCAGTCTTTTATTATCCAGGATCTTTTTCAAACTGAGCAACACCTGATTGGGATTGACCGGTTTGATCAGGTAATCACTGATCTGGGAACCAATGGCATCATCCATCAGGTTCTCCGTTTCATTCTTGGTGATCAATACGACGGGGATCTGCTGGTTTACCTCCTTGATCTTGGACAGGGTTTCCAACCCGGTAATACCCGGCATACTCTCATCCATTAAGACTACATCCACCGGATTCTCCTTTACATAATCGATCGCATCAAAGCCATTGGTCAGGGCATGTACTTCATACCCTTTACTTTCGAGGAAGAGTTTTTGGGATTGCAGGCTTTCGATTTCATCATCTACCCAGAGTATTTTTCCTAAGGCCATTAATATTTATTTTAAATAATCTTTGCAGTTCAACTGTTATTATCACGAATTTTAACGAATTAACACGAATTGCACGAATTAAATGAAAAGAAGGATTTACATCAATACCACAAGTTGGCATTAAATTCGTGTAATTAGTGTTAATTCGTAAAAATTCGTGTTTAAAATTCGTGTTTAAAAACTCGTGTTATCAGGTTTTGATTTTTACCTATGCCATCCATTCGCAAGATCATAAACGACCCGGTCTACGGTTTTATTACCATCGATCACCCCTTATTGCTTGATATTATCGCCCATCCTTATTATCAGCGGCTTCGTCGCATTTACCAGATGGCTTTTGCCCACCTGGTCTATCCGGGGGCGGTCCATTCCCGTTTACACCACTCCCTGGGAGCTTACCACCTGATGTGTAATGCCCTGCAGGAACTGAAAGGCAAAGGCGTGGACATTTCGCCCGAGGAAGAATTGGGCGCCAAGATCGCAATCCTTCTTCATGATATCGGGCATGGGCCATATTCGCATACACTCGAACATGAACTGATCAAGGATGTACATCACGAGACCATTTCCCTCCAGATCATGCAATTGCTGAACCAGGAATTTGGCGGCCAACTGGAAACAGCCATTGCCATTTTTACCAACAAATACCCAAAGCCCTTTCTTCACCAGTTGGTATCGGGTCAATTGGATGTGGACCGGATGGATTACCTGAGCCGCGACAGCTTTTTTACCGGGGTTTCGGAAGGTGTGATCGCGTATGACCGAATCCTCAAAATGCTGGCCGTTCATGATGGGAACCTGGTCGTAGAAGAAAAAGCCATTTATTCCATTGAAAAATTCCTGGTCTCCCGCCGGTTGATGTACTGGCAGGTTTATTTGCATAAAACGGTGGTCTGCGCCGAAATGATGTTGGTGCATATCATTCGCCGCGCCAAAGAATTGATCGAAAAGGGGGCATCTGTAAAAGCCGCCACACCAGCCCTTGATTTCTTTTTGCAGAAAACCGGCGCCGGGGTATTTGACCGTACCCACCTTGATATCTTTTGCAGTCTGGATGACTATGATGTCATGGCGACCGTAAAGACCTGGATGGGGCATCCGGACAAGATTCTGTCAACTCTTTGCCGGCAATTGGTGGACCGTCGATTGCTCAAGATCAGGCTCCAGGCCGACCCCTTCCCCGATGAAATGTTGACTGAAAAAGAGCAGGAAGCCAGGGAAAAGCTGGGCATAGGAGCAGACGAAACACATTATTTTGCCTTTACCGGGGCCGCCACTATCACCACCTACAATGTACGGGATGAAAAGATCAATATCCTGTTCAAGGATGGCACCCTGAAGGATATCTCGGCCGTGGATAATGCCCTCATTCATACCCAGGTATCTGCCCCTGTTAAAAAGCACTACATTTGCTATTTACGCTGACTTCAATTCTTATGACATTTACTGCTGCACAAATCGCCCTGATGATCCAGGGAAAAGTGGAAGGAGATCCGGGAATAGCGGTTGGATCATTTGGCAAGATCGAGGAGGCCCGCGAGGGCCAATTGGCATTTTTGGCCAATCCCAAATACGAAGACTACTTGTATACCACGGAAGCAAGTATCATTATCATCAATGAATCGCTGCCTTTAAAAAAGCCCGTATCGGCCACGCTTATCCGGGTACCCGATGCCTATTCGGCCTTTGCGGCTTTATTGGGTAAATACCAGGAACTGAGAACCCAGCAACTGACAGGTATACAACAACCTTCTTTTCTGGCATCAAGCGCCAGTATTGGTGAACAGGTTTTTGTCGGGGCATTTGCCTATGTTAGTGATGGCGTCGTGGTAGGTAAAGGCACCAAATTATTTCCTGGTGTATTCCTGGGCAATCAGGTAAAAGTGGGTGAAAATTGTATCCTTCACTCCGGTGTGGTGATCTACCATGATTGTGTAATTGGCAACAATGTGATCATTCATAGTGGAACCGTGGTAGGAAGTGATGGCTTTGGTTTTGCCCCACAGGCAGATGGCAGCTTTAAGAAAGTACCTCAGATTGGAAATGTGGTTGTAGAGGACCATGTAGAGATAGGCTCTAATTCCACCATTGACAGGGCAACCATTGGCTCTACGATCATTCGCAGTGGCGCTAAATTGGATAATCTGATACAGATCGCCCATAATGTGGAGATCGGGCATAGCAGTGTCATCGCAGCCCAGGCTGGTGTAAGCGGCAGTACCAAAATTGGAAAAGGCGTGATGATCGGCGGACAAGCCGGTATCGTTGGTCATATCACCATTGGCGATGGCGCCAAGATCAATGCACAGAGTGGTGTAAGTAAATCCATAGAACCCGGAAAAGCCGTAACGGGTTCACCGGCTCATGATTATACAGCTGCCCTACGAAGCCAGGCTGTTAGCCGAAAACTTCCTGAACTGGAAAAAAGGGTAAAAGACCTGGAAGCCATTATCAGAAAACTCCTCGAAAAAGAAAACTCCTTTTAAACTACCGGCATGAAGATCACCGGCTTCACCATCGTGCGTAATGCAGTATTGTATGATTACCCGGTGGTGGAATCGATTCGATCCATCTTACCCTTAGTGGATGAATTTGTGGTCAGCGTTGGTCAAAGTGACGACGGCACAATCGAACTCATCCGCTCGATCCAATCGGGGAAGATCCGGATTGTTCAATCGCATTGGGATGATAAACTGCGGTCGGGTGGCAGCATCCTCGCCATTGAAACTGATAAAGCCTTTCAATCCATTTCCCCGGATACTGATTGGGCTTTTTATCTGCAAGCCGATGAAGTGGTGCATGAAAAATATCATCCGGTTATTCGTGCGGCCATGGAGCAATATTGTTCCGATCCACACATTGAAGGCCTGCTTTTCAAATACCTCCATTTTTATGGGAACTATGATCACGTTGGCGATTCACGCCGGTGGTATGATCGGGAGATCCGGATCATACGCCATGACGCGGCGATAAAATCCTACCGGGATGCCCAGGGTTTTCGAAAAAATGGAGAGAAACTTCGTGTTAAACCCATTGAAGCCTATATCTATCACTATGGCTGGGTAAAACATCCGGAAAAGCAAAAATTGAAACGCGAAAACTTTGGCATATTCTGGAGCGAAGACCAGGAGAAGGAGTTCCAAAAAGAAGTGAAAGATATTTTTGATTATACAGGTGATTTTGATTCCCTTGACCGGTTTACAGGCACCCACCCCGAGGTAATGAAAGACCGCATTGCGCAAAAGAACTGGGAAGTGCAATTGGATATTACTCGCAAGAACATGCCCTTCAAATACCGTGTCCTGCATTTCATCGAAAAGAAGTTTGGAAAGCGGTTGTTTGCGTATAGGAATTATAGGGTGGTGTGAGTGGGGTCGGGGGTCGGGGGTTGGGGTCGGGAGTCGGGGGTCCGGGGTCGGAAGTTGGAGGTTAGATGTGGGATGTTGGGAGCGAAAGTCAGAGGCTTGCTGTGCGAGACCTCTGGTCTCGCACGATTGTCTTGTCGCCTCTGGCGACATAATAAAAATCGTGTCGCCAGAGG
>JBGSHM010000029.1:0-92769 GCA_041752235.1 Chitinophagaceae bacterium | reverse complement strand
AGACGTGAGACGTGAGGCGTGAATGGTGAATGGTGAATAGTGAATAGTGAGGAAAATAATGTATAAAACAAAGGGTCAATAGTAAATACTATTGACCCTTTGTTTGTATTTTTCACCATTCACCATTCACCATTCACCATTCACCATTCACCATTCACCATTCACCATTCACCATTCACCATTCACCATTCACCATTCACGTCTCCCGGCTCTCGCTAGTAGCAATATTCAACTTCTCCACAGCTATCTGTGATGCGATCTGGGAGGCGTCTTTTTTGTTATAGGCCCGGCCGATAGATACTTTTTCCCCATTCACTACGGCAGCGATGGTAAAGAGCCGCCGACCGTTCTCGATTTTTTCCTCTACGGTTTCAAATTCGAGGTTATGGCCATTTCGGTTGGCCCAGCCGTAGAGTTTGTTTTTGTGATTGATCTCCAGTAATTCCAGATCATCAATGAACATATGGGGAAGAATGATCCGTTTGGTGACCCAGACACTGGTCTTCTTATACCCTTTATCGAGGTAAATGGCCCCCACCAGGGCTTCGAGTGTATTGCCAAAGATCTGGCTTACTTTGAGCGAATTGTCATTTTTGTTATAGAGCGTGACCTTTCGAATCCCCATCCGCATTGCAATTTCATTGAGTTGCTGGCGGTTCACCATCTTGCTCCTCATTTCGGTCAGAAAACCTTCATCCTTGTAGGGGTAACGTTTGAAGAGGTAATCGGCGATCTGAGCGCTTAGTACGGCATCGCCGAGGTATTCCAGGCGTTCATTGTTCTCATCCGAGTTTTCGCGAACCGAACGGTGTGTGAGGGCGGTCTTGTATAGCGAAAGGTTGCCGGGGGTGAAACCAAGAATATTCTTCAGTTCCCCCTTAAACGAAAACCCACGGTTCTTGAAAATACGTTTGAAGAAATCCACGATTTGTAAACTACAATTTTTTTTCCCGGTCAAGAAATTTTCTTATCCCTTGTACTTTTTAACGATCACGCAGGCATTGTGGCCACCAAACCCAAAAGTATTACTCAGGGCGGCGTTCACGGTTCGTTGCTGGGCTTTGTTGAAGGTGAAGTTCAATTTGGGGTCCAGTTCCGGGTCATCGGTAAAGTGGTTAATGGTAGGAGGTACGATATCATGCATCACGGCTTTGATACAGGCGATGGCTTCGATCACCCCGGCAGCGCCCAGGCAGTGCCCGGTCATTGACTTGGTGGAACTGATATTCAGGTTATAGGCATGTTCGCCAAATACCTGGGTGATGGCTTTTACCTCGGCTCCGTCCCCAATGGGTGTAGAGGTACCGTGGGTATTGATATAGTCGATCTCGGTGGCTTGCATTTCCCCGTCACGCAGGGCAGCGAGCATCACATTCCGGGCACCCAGCCCTTCCGGATGGGGAGCAGTGATGTGGTGGGCATCGGCGGTAGCGCCACCTCCTACTACTTCGCAATAGATACGCGCCCCACGCGCTTTGGCGTGTTCCAATTCTTCGAGGACCAACATACCGGCTGCTTCACCCATCACAAAACCGTCGCGTTCTTTGTCGTAGGGGCGGCTGGCTGTTTGCGGACTATCATTCCGCTCACTCATGGCCTTCATGGCATTAAAACCACCTACGCCGGCTTCGGAGATCACGGCCTCACTTCCTCCAGTGAGGATGATATCCGCCTTGTTCAACCGAAGTAAGTTATAGGCTTCGATGATGGCATTGGTGCTACTGGCGCAGGCGCTTACCACGGCGAAGTTGGGTCCACGCAGGTTATGCCGCATGGAAATCTGACCCGCCGCAATATCCAGGATCATCTTGGGAATGAAAAAAGGGTTAAAACGAGGGGTACCATCACCCCGGGCAAAATCAGTCACTTCGTGCTGAAAGGTGATCAATCCGCCAATACCTGATGCAAAGACCACCCCTACCTTATCCGGATCGATATTATCCGGTCCAAGACCGGCATCGGCCATGGCCTGGTCACTTACCACCAGGGCAAATTGGGTAAAGCGGTCGATCTTACGGGCTTCTTTCTTATCCAGGTACTGGGTAGGTTCAAAATTCTTTACCTCACAGGCAAATTTTGTCCGGAACTTACTGGCATCAAACTGCGTGATCATCGCTGCGCCGGAAACTCCATTGATCAAGCTATTCCAATATTCGTCTATCGTATTGCCAAGCGGCGTCAAGGCGCCCATCCCCGTCACAACTACTCTTTTTAATTCCATAGTGCCTGTGGATTGTTATTGTGTTAAAGATAAAACCGCCTTCGCTGTTGTAAACAGGCGGAAGGCGGATTTAATTTTATTTCCATTCAGCCCCGCAAACTGCGGGCGCAATTACTTGGCGTTTTCTTCCAGGTAAGCGACAGCCTGACCCACAGTAGTAATGGTTTCAGCCTGTTCATCGGGAATGGAGATGTTGAATTCTTTTTCGAACTCCATGATCAACTCAACGGTGTCAAGGGAATCTGCACCTAAATCATTTGTAAAAGAAGCTTCACTTGTTACTTCGGCTTCGTCTACACCTAATTTGTCTACGATGATCTTTTTAACTCGGGAGGCGATGTCTGACATGTTTCAATAATTTGGTTATTAGGGTGCAAAAATATAATTTTTGAATAAATCACAACGCAAAGGTCATTTTTTTCCTAAAAAATTGATAATTAATGACTTTTGAGGGTATTTCGGACAAATGAATAGGAAATGGCGGATTGGTCATGTTAATATGATGTTGTAAATTGAACTGATTCACCGAAACGACCCCCAAAACCAACACGGATGGCCCTTAAAATTATTGACCACGGAACCCCCGAATACCAACTCATGGTAAAGTTAAGGGACGATATCCTGCGTCGGCCAATCGGGATCCATTTTTCTACCGAAGAATTGGAAAAAGAAAAAGAAAACCTCCTGATCGGGGCCTTTGAGGATGAAAGTATCCTGGGTTGCTGTATGTTGGTTAAAGAATCCAATGATAAAGTCCGTCTACGGCAAATGGCCGTCCTAAACGACCTGCAAGGTAAGGGTATTGGCCGAGCAATGATCCTTTTTGCCGAAAACATCGCCCGCGACCAGGGCTATAAAGTACTTAATATGCACGCCCGTAAACCCGTTGTAGGGTTTTTTGAAAAAATGGGATATAAGGTTGTGAGTGATGAATTTTTTGAAATTTCCATTCCGCATTATGAAATGGAAAAAGCGCTTTGAGAAATAAGGAATAAGAAATAGAAAATAAGGAAGTGGGCGCACCTGGCTATTCTACCTCCTTATTCCTTATTTCAAATTCCTTATTTCTTATTACTATTTGCTCCCCACTTTCTCGCGCATTAACTTACGAACCCCCACCACATCTTCGCAGGCATCTTTTGGCACCAGGAAAAAAGACTTGGTATCAAAATACAAATGAAAGAAATGCGGGCTCTCCACCATTTTCTTCACTGTATTCCAGGGAAAAGCGCGCTGACCACGCTCATTTCCCAATGTAAATTCCTGCTCGCCAAAATGCATCGTGAAATGATCTTTGAAGGTGTCGGCCTTCCGGTAAATGACCAGCGGAAGAACAAACCAGATGACGATCATAAAACCAAACCAGAGAAATGAACCCAGTAAAAAAGCAAGCGGGGTCACTTTTTTAAAAAAGAACAAAGCTGCCGAAGTCAGGGCAAATACATTGACCAGAATAAGCATGAGGCGCAGCTCCTTCTGGCTGATAAAATGATAGCGAAGCGCCTGGAGCACTTTCTTTTTGTCGTAGGAAAACTGTATGGTCATTTTTATACTATTCAATTTTTTACCGCCAGGACACCATGGCGCCAGGCTGCGCAAAGACTTGGCGCTTCTTTGCGCCATAGCGCCTTTGCGGTTATTCAATTACCTGAGTTCCTTCTCCGAAACCTTCCAACTTCCATAATCCTCCCCATTCACCCCCACAAAGTTGACCTGCAAGATACGTTCCCCGGTTTTTCCGGTGATACTGATACGCCCATAATTCTGCTTTTGGTCCAAGGCATAGACCCGATACGGATTATTCTTTTCTGCCGAACCAAAAACATGGGTGCCAGAGGTAAGCGGAGAAACCGTGACATCATAGAGAGGATACGTACCAGGTCGTTCCACCTTGATTACCTCACTGTGGTGACGGTCACCGGTCAGGAAGACCACCCCTTTGATCTTATTGTCCGCTAAAAAGCCCATGAGTTCTCCATAATCAACTGGAAAATCACGGAGTTTATCAAAAGGAGATACAGGGTTTAAAACCTGGCTACCCACTACCACCACTTTGAAGCTTGCCGTGCTGTACCGCAAGGCATTTTTCAACCAATCCAGTTGTTGTTTGCCCAGCATGTGTTTATCGGGATTGGGCAGGCCATTGATGCTGTCAGGCATTTCATCGGCACTGCGCCAGGTGCGGTCATCCGTGAGGAAAAAATCAACATCGGAATAACTGAACTGGGTATAGATCCCTTTTCCATCCTCCCCGTAAGAAGGGTTACACCAATAGTTGGAGAAGACCTCCCTTGTTTTATCTTTTAAAATAAAATTGGTCCCGATATCATTGGGGCCATAATCATGATCATCCCAGGTGGCATATTGAGGCATTTTTTTAAGCAGGTCACGCAACACGGGTTGTGCCCGGTCGTGATGCGCCCGGTACCAAAGCCCCCATTCAGCAAAATCCACATCGCGGGTGTACCAGTTATCTCCCAGCCAGAGCATGAACGCTGAATTTTCTTTGGCCATAGTTAAAAAAATGGAGGTGTCTTTTCCATATGGTGTGCCTGGACGGTCGTAGGCCGGTTCATTAAAGTAGGCACAAGAGCCGGTAAGAAAAGAGAAATCCGGAGCAGGCCCCCGCCATTGCCAAAGGCTCTTGGTGGTGAATTGACCTTTAGCTCCGGATGGCTTACCATCCACCCACCATTCATACATATAGGTAGTGGCTGGCTCAAGCCCTCCAACCAATAATTGAATGGGATTGAAATCCTGGCCCAATACCCCTTTATAAGATTTTGTCTTTGCGAGGGCAGGTTCTCCCTTCTTGTAATACCGAAGGGCCACCGCCTTTACCTGTGGGGTAACCTCCACCCAGAGACGGGCTTCGCGGAGTTCAACGGGACCCAGCATGGGGCCAGCAACCAGACCGTTTCGCTGTGAAATGGCTGAGATGCTTAAAAGAAAAAATGCCAAGTAGAAAAGCAGATGTTTTTTCATGCGCAAGTGTGTTGGAGTGAAATAAAATACCGGTTCCTGGGAACCGGTATCACAATAGATCAAAGAATATCGTAAAAAAGATTACTTATTCATCATCTGCTTGGCCTCGATGCTCAGGGTGGCATGGGGCACCGCACGCAAGCGGGCCTTGTCGATCAATTTACCCGTAACCCGGCAAATACCATAGGTTTTATTCTCGATACGCATCATGGCCTTCTCCAGGTGATCAATAAAAGTGATCTGGCGGCTGGCCATCTGGCTAAGCTGCTCTCTTTCCATGCTTACACTACCATCTTCCATGGTCATATAGCGGCCTTCATCCATATCTCCGGTTTCATCCTTCCGGGTGATCAGTCCCTGGAGATAATTGAGTTCTTTTTTGGCAGCCTCCAGTTTTTTCATGATGATCTCTCTGAATTCATTCAGATCGGCATCACTATATCGCTGGGTGGGACCGGTATGCTCCATATTCGGAGAGTCAAGTACAGACCGGGTAAATTCAGGTTCATACTTTTTCACTGTCTTTACGGTCGTTTTAGGGATGACCACTTTTGAGGGCTTCGGAGTTTCTTTTTTCACAATGGGTTTGATTACGGGTTTTACGGAAACGAGTGATTTCGGATCGGGTGCGGAAGAAGTCGGCTTTTTGACCACCGGTTTGGGGGCCACAACGACAGGTGCAGGCTTTTTAGGCTCTGGTTTTTTGGCTACCACCGGGGCAGCGGGTTTCTTAGCAATCGCTTTATTAGGCGTGGGAGCGGGCTTGACCGGGGCCTTTTTTGCTACGGCCTTTTTGACCGGAGCTTTCTTGGCCGGGGCAGGCTTTTTAGCAGCCGCCTTGGCGGGGGCCGCCTTTTTGGGAGCCGCTTTCTTTACCACCGCTTTTTTAGCGGGTTTGGCTGCTTTCTTGGGTGCCGCTTTTTTCTTGTTTGGCATACGCTTACCCTTTTTTAATTACCTGAACTTTAAGTGTGATCTCATTTACTTCAATATCTATACCGTCTGTCAAAACTGGTAAAATATCCAGTTTGTCTGCCAGAATTTCCGCGCAAATATAGGCATTAAACATTCCCAGCGAATTTTTCATTCCATCAGCGGCAGCTACCTTAACCTCAATA
The DNA here is from genome assembly GCA_041752235.1 of Chitinophagaceae bacterium. Lineage (GTDB taxonomy): Bacteria > Bacteroidota > Bacteroidia > Chitinophagales > Chitinophagaceae > SpSt-398. The sequence goes on along the minus strand of JBGSHM010000029.1, from coordinate 86,445 downwards.
CGATCGGTGAGGTCAAACCCACTGTCCTTGCGGATCTTCTGAATCCTGTTCACAAATTCCCGGGCATTCCCCTCGCTTTCCAATTCAGGACTGAGGGTGATATCCAGTGCAATGGTCAGACTGCCTTTATTGGCCACGGTCCACCCTGGGATATCTTCACTACTAATCTCGACTTCCGATAAAAGTACTGGTATTTCTTCACCATTAATGGGAATATTATACACGCCATCCTGCTCCAAAATGGTGATATCTGATTGGGTAAAGGCCGAAAGGGCGGAGGCCACCGCTTTCATGTTTGGTCCAAGCTTTTTACCCAGGGCCACAAAATTCGGTTTGATCTTTTTCTTGATGAACCCTTCTGTCTCAGTTAAATATTCTACTTCTTTAATATTTACTTCGGATTTAATCAGATCCTCTACCTGTTTCAACTGGGCCATCATCGCCGGATCGAGTACGGGGATCAAAACACGGCGAAGGGGTTGGCGAACTTTGATATTCACCTTTTTTCTTAAGGAGAGGATCAGGGAAGAGGCATCCTGGGCCAATTGCATTCTTTCCTCCAGGGCTGTATCGATCATTGACTCATCGGCGGTGGGAAAATCAGCATGGTGTACCGATTCCACCCCAAACCGGCCTGTTACGGCATTCAGGTTTTGGAAAACGGCATCACTAAAGAAGGGAGAAACCGGAGCAATCAGCCGAACCAGTGTTTCCAGACACTCATATAATGTTTGATAGGCACATATCTTATCATGCTCATATTCCCCTTTCCAGAACCGGCGACGGCAAAGCCGAACATACCAGTTGCTCAGATGCTCATCCAGAAATTCCTCCACGGCCCTTCCGGCCATCGTAGGTTCATAGTCATCCATGGCCCCATTCACTTTCTTTACCAATGAATGCAGGGAAGAAAGAATCCATCGGTCGATCTCCGGCCGTTCTGCAAGAGGAATGTATTTTTCTTTAAAGGAAAATCCATCAACATTGGCATACAGCGCAAAGAACTGATAGGTATTATAAAGGGTTCCAAAGAATTTGCGTTGCACTTCCTGGATACCGGCAATATCAAATTTCAGGTTGTCCCAGGGAGAAGCATTGGTGATGAGGTACCAACGAGTGGCATCGGCGCCATATTTTTCAATGGTCTCAAAGGGGTTCACCACATTGCCAAGGCGTTTGCTCATCTTATTGCCGTTCTTATCCAGCACCAGACCGTTACTCACAACGGTCTTATAGGCCACTGAATCAAAAAGCAGGGAGCCAATCGCATGCAGGGTATAGAACCAGCCACGGGTTTGGTCAACTCCTTCAGCGATAAAGTCAGCAGGGAAAATATGGGTTTTCGCAAATGGTGCGGATGTTGAAGAATCCGTGGAATCAGTGAAATCCGTGACATCAGCATTTAAGGCATGATACTTAAAGAAATTCTCAGGACTGAGCGGGCCATACTTATCAGACGATGTATCCGGCAGGCCCCACTGCGCATAAGGCATCGCCCCTGAATCAAACCATACATCGATCAGGTCGGGCACCCGGTACATGGGCTTACCAGAATCGGAGACAAGGATGATCTCGTCTACATAAGGTTTATGCAGGTCGATGTTCCCGGCTAATAGCTTTTGGCTATTAGCTATTAGCTCTTTGGGTAAAGTATCAATGGCGTTTTGGGCTTCTTCTTTGAGTTCAGTTATGGAGCCAATGCATTTCACTTCTTCTCCATCTTCACTGCGCCAGATAGGCAAGGGTGTTCCCCAATACCGCGAACGGCTGAGGTTCCAATCCACCATATTTTCCAGCCAGTTACCAAAGCGGCCTTCGCCCGTGGACTTAGGTTTCCAATTAATGGTCTTATTCAGTTCCACCATTCGGTCCTTGATGGCTGTGGTGCGAATGAACCAGGCGTCCAATGGGTAATAAAGAACGGGTTTATCGGTACGCCAGCAATGGGGATAGCTATGTTCGTATTTCTCGACTTTAAAAGCGCGGTTCTCTTTCTTGAGTTTAACACTGATGTCCACATTCACATCTTCATAATCCGGCTGGTCTTTATAATTCTTGACATACCGGTTACTGAATTCTCCCAGGCCATCCACAAATTTCCCCTGCCGGTCCACCATGGTGAGGATACCAATATTGTATTTCTTCCCAACGCGAAAGTCATCTGCGCCAAAGGCAGGTGCGGTATGGACAATACCCGTACCATCTTCGGTGGTTACAAAATCGCCCACCAATACACGGAAAGGTTTTGCCCCCGGCGTGATTTCTTCGATCTGGGCTGGAGAGTTAGCCTCATAAGGCAATAGCTGTTCATAGCTACACCCTTCTATGGCCGAACCTTTGAATTCAGTAAGGATTTGGTAAGGAATATTCTTGCCGTCGTTTTTATAGGCGCTGAAATCACCTGATTCATTCTCCGGTTTGAAATATTTACCCAATAAGGCCTTGGCGAGAATGATATGGATGGTATTGTGCAAATAGGGATTGATCGTTTTTACCAATACATAATCAATATTACCGCCTACAGTAAGACCAAGATTGGAAGGAAGTGTCCAGGGCGTAGTGGTCCAGGCCAGGAAGAATATTTCGTCTACCGGCGCTGCCTGAAACAAAAAAGCGGATTGTTCATTCTTCACAGCCTTGAACATGGCCACGCAACTGGTGTCTTTGACATCTTTATAGGTACCCGGTTGGTTTAACTCATGCGAGCTAAGGCCGGTACCTGCTGCGGGTGAATAAGGCTGGATGCTCACACTTTCATAGAGCAAGCCTTTCTTATATAATTCTTTTAATAACCACCAAAGGGTTTCGATGTATTCGTTCTTAAAGGTGATATAGGGATCATTCAGGTCTACCCAATAGCCCATCTTCCGTGTGATCTCATCCCATTTATCCTTATAGCGCAAAACCGCCTCGCGGCATTTGCGATTGTATTCTTCTACCGTGATCTTTTTTCCAATATCTTCTTTGGTAATCCCCAGTTCCTTCTCTACCCCCAACTCGATCGGGAGGCCATGGGTATCCCAACCACCCTTGCGGTTCACCTGGAAGCCTTTCATGGTCTTATAGCGGCAAACCAGGTCCTTGAGTGTACGTGAAATAACGTGGTGGATACCGGGCATGCCATTGGCGCTGGGAGGTCCTTCGTAAAACACAAATGGGGTAGCTCCGTCTCGCAGGGACACACTTTTCTCAAAGGCCTGATTATCAGTCCATTTTTGAAGTATATCCTGCTCGATAGCGGGTAAATTCAATCCGGAAAACTCCCTGTACCTCGAGGTCATTTGCGATTTTTAAGGGGGCAAAGGTAACCATGATTTTTGGATTTCCGGCCCTGGTATTAACACGGATTTTGGGTTTCACCGCAAAGACGCGAGGTCGCGGAGAAACGCAAAGAAATTAATATTCAGGTACCAGAAACTACCTCCCTACTACCCGCACCCAATCCACCACCATCCGGCTTTCGCCATTCTTGATGGATTCGAGGGTATTGGAAGAAAGACCGTAATAAGGTTCTTTGATGCCATTTACCTTGTAGGGGAACACACCTCCTACCGCAAAGTTGAGGATGAGGTATTTGGGATTATCAAAGGCCCAGGTACCAAAGAATTCGGTCATGGGTTTGGTAACGCGAAACATCGGGATGCCATCATAATAGAAGATGAGACTGTTCGGTCCCCAATCCACCGAATAGATATGCCATTGGGTCACATCATTGCTATCCGGGAAATAATACCGGTCTACGAGCCCGGCATCACCACTATACCCTGTTCCATGCACGGCGGCGCTGGCCCAGTCGGTTTCACCGACATATTCCATGATATCGATTTCACCGGTGGCTGGCCATTCGCCATTTCCCAATAACCACCAGGCGGGCCAAAGACCAGCGCCGGGGCTCAGTTTGATCCTGGCAGAGGCGGTACCATAGGCGAATTGTACCTTATTCCGTGTATTGATACGTCCGGACACAAAATCAAATTTGCGTCCGTCAGAGGTAACAAACCCGGGGCGGTAATGTGGTTGTAATACAAGCGCGCCATTTTCTGCGCCCTCGCTTTTCCCATCGATCAGGTGAATGACCTCGGGAGAATTGATATAGGCCTGCAATTCGTTGTTGACATGGATGCCGGTGGTTTCCACACTCCATCGGGTGCTATCCAGGCCGGGGCCTGAAAAATCATCAAACAGGATGGTCTTTACCGTATCGGTTATCGGAGCCGCTCCATTTCCCGTAGCGGAATTGCATTGGGTGAAAAGTTGCAGGGTGATTCCTCCCAACAAGAGGCTCCATATGATCAGTTGCTGCTTTTTCATGTTGTTGGTTGAAACAGGTTTTCGCCAAGGGTCTGCTTATTGATATACCCGTACATAATCGATCTCCATCTGGCCTTCGGTAAAGGCCGGGTCGATGGCGCCTCCAAAATTTCCTCCCATGGCGATATTGAGAATGATAAAGAAATTTTGGTTAAAGGGCAGTGCGGGTGCGTTGGTGAACGTAAAGAAGGTTACCCCATCCACCTGGAACTTGATCGAGGAAGGTGTCCATTCTACGGCATACAAATGAAACTCGGTAGAAACATTGCTGATGTTCACGGTGCCGCCAATGGCCGAACCACCGCTGGCGCCGGGATAGTGAACGGTACCATAGATCTTATTCAACGTATTGCCTACATGCTCCATGATATCGATCTCTCCACAGGCGGGCCAACTCACACTTCCAATATTATTGCCCAACATCCAGATGGCAGGCCAGGTACCTCCACCAGCAGGTAATTTAGCCCGGGCTTCGATCTTACCATATTTGAAGGAATATTTATCCTTGGACAATAGCCGCGCAGAGGTATACGGGCTTCCGCTAAATGTTTCCTTTTTTAAAATGATCTTCAAAGTACCTCCGGAGACGACTGCGTTATCCAACCGATTAGTATAATACTGTACCTCGTTATTACCCCATCCGCCAGCACCCAGGTCATACCCCCATTTGGCGGGATTGGGTGCGCCGGGTGCGTCAAACTCATCCGACCAGACAAGGGTCAATGTCACGGTTACTGTTACCTGAATAGAGGTAGAGACCGTTTGTCCACTTGCATTACGGGCCGTCACCGTAACGGTATACGTACCCGAAGCCGGATATTTAAAGGTAACTGTGCCCGAACTGACGGTTTGAAAAACGCCGTTCCCAAATCCATACTCATAGCTTACTGCATTGGTGGCGGTGGCCACGAACTGGACATTCCCACTATTGTCAGTACTCACGTTGGCTGTTACCTGTAAGTTGGAGGGGGGCAGGTCTTCCGAACCATTTCCTTTTTTCTTACAGGAAAATGCAAGAAGCACTAAGGCGGAGATCAGAAAAGTTAGTTTTCGCATATTGAGGTATTTATGGAATTCTATTTCAAAATGCCTCCTTGCGCAACTTTGTGTCCTGGCGACCTGGCGGTTATTATTTACCGCCAGGACGCCAGGGAACGCAAGGAGATCATTTATTAAGGTTTCGGCTTCAGGATCTGATACCATGAATTCCCGTCAATCCCAATATTCCGCAAATTCATGCTTGTATTGGAAATGGAAAGGATCTCATAGGTTGTCCCGCCAGTCCCGAAGTTAATGATCCCATTCCCGGGAACCATGAACTGAATCTGGGTAGAAACAGCGCTGGTAGAACCCGAAGTGGCCTGCATAAAGGTCAATTGTTTATTGCCCCCTGTACTGGTACCATAACAACCATCTCCTCCGGCAAATCCATAGAAAGGTACAGACGCTCCAATGGAGAATGACTGCCCTTTATTGTCCACACTCATGAAGATACGGCCATTGGCATCTTTGCTAAAGGTGATCTCATCATCGTAGGCACAGGCTTCGCGGGTATTGGGTGGGGCGGCATACCAGATGGGTGCAAAGGCATCCACGGGTCCAACTCCAAAATGCCCGAGGGCATCTTTATCGGTTACCCAAACACGTGAGGTACCCGTGGTAAGGGCAGCCACGATATCGGCCGGAATTTCAAAGGCCACAAACACGCGGATCCGCTTACTAAGTGTAGTGGTGGTACCACCTTTACCAATTGCATTGACGGTAATGGTGTAATCAAACGTACCGGGGTTGTTGTACTTATAAGTGATATCGCCACCGGGGACCATCTTAGTGATACCATCGCCAAAGTCGATCTTATAGGTGAGGGCATCTGTCGCGGAAACGGTCACTTGTACCAGTCCTGAACCATCGCCATCCGGATTGGAGGCATTTACCCCGGTAATGGCCGTGGTAATGGTAAGACCTTCAGGTGCCTTGAGCGAACCAAAGGAATATTCTTCCTTCTTGCAACTGATGATGGTGAGTACCCCCATCAGAAACAGAACGCCGATTGCTTTTATTTTAGTTACCATGATCTGTCTTTTATAGTTAGTTAAGTTTGATATCGTCAAAATAGAACGTGAAGTTGGAAGAGCCATCGCCGACCGTACCCAGGTCAAAGATCAAAACGATCTTCTGATAGGAATTGGCCAGGTTGATACCAGAATAATCAAAAGTGAGTTCCTCCCAGGCATTGGCCACGGTGGTGGTCAGTTCTTTTTCAAAGCTGATACCGCCATCGTTCTGGTTCTCAACTTTCAATAACACTTTGGCCCCCACACGCGGAGAGTAGACCTTCATTTTGAAGGTAGTACCTGCTCCAAAATTGATGGGATTGGTCAATCCGATCCAGCTACCACCCCAGGGTTGTCCGGCATTCTTGATCATGCGTCCCACTTTACCACTGGTGTTGATTCCCCCCGGGTTCGGGTTGGCGATCACACTGGCATCTCCCCCATCGAAATTGGTAAAGGAATAGGTCAGTGTTGAGGATTCAAAATCCAGTGGCAGGGCGATATCCGTTGAAGCAGCCGTGGCTACCAGACGTATATCATCAAAATAGAAAGTAAAGTTGGCTGTTCCATCTCCTACCGTACCCAGTTCAAAGATGAGGACGATGCGGTCGTAGTTCTGGGTGGTATTGATGGCTGTATAATCAAATACCAGATCTTCCCAACCATTGGCCACGGTGGTGGTCACTTCTTTCTCATAGTTCTGTGCGGCATTGGCGCTATTCTCCACTTTCAGCAGCACTTTGGCACCTACGCGGGGAGAATACACTTTCATCCGGAAATACTTATTGGTAAAATCAATGGGGCCATTCAAGGTGATAAAGGAACCACCCCAGGGCTGACCATTGTTTTTGATCATACGTCCAACCTTCGCACTGGTATTGATACCGCCCGATTGTGGATTGGCGATCACCGATGCATCACCCCCGTCAAAATTGGTAAAGTTGTAGGTCAGTGAGGTCGATTCAAAATCCAGCGGCAGGCTGATAGCCGGAGGAGGCGTTGCCACCAGACGGATATCATCAAACAGGAAGGTAAAGTTGGCGGTTCCATCTCCGGCGGTGCCCAGTTCAAAAATCAATACGATATGGTGATACTCATTGGCCGTATTGATCGCTGTGTAATCAAACAACAGGTCTTCCCAGGCATTGGCCACGGTGGTGGTCACTTCTTTCTCATACGCGATCGCGCCATTGGAAGCATTCTCCACTTTCAGCAGCACTTTGGCGCCAACGCGTGGAGAGAATACTTTCATCAGGAAATACTTGTTGGTAGAGAAGTCGATCGCACTACCCAGTCCGATCCAGCTTCCTCCCCATACTTGTCCGGGATTCTTGATCATCCGTCCCACTTTGGCGCTGGTATTGATACCACCGATCTGTGGGTTGGCGATCACACTGGCATCACCTCCATCAAAATTATTGAAGGCGTAGTTGATGGTGGAGGACTCAAAGGTCAGTGGTAATAATACAGGATCCACGATGCTCATCACCTGTGAAAATTCAGTAGTTGCAGCGCCTCCACTCAGGGCCACCACTTTTATTGTATAGTTGCCAACAGCCGCATACGTGTGACTGACGGTCTGGCCTTCGATAAAAGTGATCGGCACTTCATTGGGCACATCGCCAAAATAAACCCTGAAGTTGGTCTCATAGGTGGCGGTAGCCGAAACATTTACTTTAAAATTGTTGTTGGGGTCGACAGACATTGTTACATCCAGGTTCTCTGGTGCCCGGAAGGACACGGTGAGTTGTTGGGTGAACTCGGTGGTTTTGCCGGTGATCCCATAGGCCACGATCTTCACCGGGTATTGCCCTTCGGCATAGCGGTGTGTGGTATTCTTTCCAGGGTTCACTTTGGCAGGAACCGTTGTTCCATCGCCATAATATACTTCGTAGGATGATACCCCTTCTCCATTGGGTGTGATGGTCACATTTCCCGTATTGTCCTGGGTGATCTCAAACAGGACGGAGAGGTTGGCCGGCGCGGTGCCACTGGCCACCAGCGAAAGGTCGTCAAATTCTTCGCGGGTGCAGCTAACCGTAAAGGCCAGCATCATCAGTAATCCAGATAAAATCTTTATTGTTCTCATACAATCGTTTTTTGGTGGGGCTTAGTATCCATCATTTTGTGCAATACCAGAAACTTCCACTTCCTGTTGAGGAATGGGGAACACTTCATGTTTACCGGGAACAAAACCAGCAATGGTACCTGCTGCTTTTCCGGTACGTACCAGGTCAAAGAAGCGGTCTCCTTCCATGGCCAGTTCCAGCCTGCGTTCGGCCAATATCGCCTCATACAGCGTATTTCCTGTAGAAGTGATATCATGCAGGTTATCTCCAAAGGCCCGGCGACGAACCTGGTTGAGATAGTTCTGGGCCTTGGCATCATTGGGAGCGGAGGCTTTATTGAAAGCTTCAGCCGCCATCAACAATACATCGGCATAGCGGATGGTGCGATAATTGTTCAGGTAGTTCAACTCGATCTGACCCGAAGTTTCTCCCTTACGGGGATGGTATTTCTGGTTATACAGTCCGGTATTCTTATAAGGCGCTACCTGATAGGTAATATTATAAGAAGGATTAGCCGCCTTATATGCTTCAATATCCAGAATGGTCGCATCCTTGCGTTGGTCACCGGCTGTATAAGCATTGGCCAGGTTCTGTGTAGGAAGATTGGTACTCCAACCAGAAGAATAGGGCATATTGCCTGAGCCATTTAACCCACGGATACCACACTGTTGAACCGAGAGGTTACCCTGGCCGCGGGTGACACCGCCCCAGTTATAATAAGGAGATCCATTGCTGTACTGTATCTCGAATACAGATTCTGGTCCGTTCTCACCGGAAGACAAGAACATAGCAGCAAAATTGGATACCAGCGAAAATGCATTGGAAGTGATGACATTGTCCAGCGTAGAAGCGGCCAGATCATATTTCTGCTGATACAGATAAACCTTACCCAACAAAGCCTGTGCGGCATACTTGGTGATCCGTCCTTTCTCAACCTGAACAGCAGGCAATACTGCGATTGCACTGGTCAGATCAGCTTCAATAGCGGCATACACATCGGCTTTGGCTGCACGACTTAACTGGCGTGAATCGCTCAGCGACAACCGACGATCGGTGAAGAGGGGCACATCGCCAAAAAACTTCACGAGATGGAAATAATAGTAAGCACGCAAGAAATATACTTCACCATACAAGGCATCCTTTCCTGCGAAACTGATGATTTCGCCGGCGAGGTTCTTATCCTTATACTGGTGCATATAATTCGCCCGGTTGATGCCTTCGTAAGCGGCCTGCCACAATTCAGTCAACTGCGAATTGACCGGTGTATGAGTATAGTCATCGATCTGTTGCAAGGCCAGTACATCGGAGGCATTCTCTCCACCGCTTACAGCATTGTCAGACGCGATCTCACCAACCACTACGGCCTGGTTGAGCCACTGAATCGGGGTATATACGCTTACCGCCATTGTGCGGTAATCGCTTTCAGACTTGAGATAATCCAATTCCGTGGTACGGAAATCATCATGTGGATTATAGTCAAGCCACTTTTTGCAGGAGGTAAACGTGGTAAACACGAGCACCAGGGCTGCGGTCAATATGGAAAATTTGTTCCTTTTCATATCATTACACTTAAAGAGTTAAAGTTTGATATCAATTCCCAATGCATAGGTGCGTGCTTGTGGATAAGCGCCGCGATCCACTCCTGTATCCAGAATACCACCAGGAATCTCAGGATCATACCCGGTGTACTTGGTAAAGGTGAATGCATTTTTTACCTGTGCATAAACCCGGAGCCCGGTAAATACTTTGCCTACCAGGTTCTTCGGGAATGTGTAACCCAACTGCAGGTTCTTGATTTTGACAAATGATCCATCTTCAACAAAGCGATCGGATACCCGGATATTGCTGTTGGCATCGGTAAACGAATAGCGGGGGTTCCGCGCATCATTGGTTGTTCCGGCGCCGGTCCAACGACCCAGCACAGACCTGAACTTATTGGAGTAGTTGGCATTCCGCTCAAAAGCACGGTAGATATCATTGCCTACAGAAGCATAGGTAAAGGCAGTGAAATCAAAACCTTTGAATTCAAGATTAATGTTCCAACCCATGGTAAAATCAGGGAAAGGATCACCGATCTTAACCATGTCTTCCGAATTGATCACATTGTCCTTATTCATATCTACAAAACGGATATCACCAGGCTGTGCACCGGGTTGCAGGGCCCAGGCAGCTACATCGGCTGTAGTTTGAAACAGGCCATCGGTTTTATATCCGTAGAAATAACCCGGTGTTTCGCCTTTTTCAAACACAGTCACCGTTTGTGATTGTCCATTGAAATAACCACCACCCAGGATACGGGCAGTACCATCATCATTCGTAGCAGTTACTTTATTGGTAGCTGTTGTGAAGGTGACAGTGGTATTGAGTTTGAAATCCTTACCAAATGAATTATTATATCCTAAGGTAATATCAAACCCTTTGCTCTCGGTAGAACCGATATTGGCCGTAGGGATGGGAACGGTACCCAGGTAAAGAGAAGCAGAAGGCGTGAAGAGCAGGCCATCGACTGATTTCTGGAAATAATCGGCAGACAAAGAGAAGCGGCGATCATTGAAGGTCATATCAAAACCAAAGTTGGCCTGGAGTTGTTTCTCCCAGCGAAGGGCATCATTGGCAGCCGATCCTACGGTTGAACCGGGATAGAAGATATCGCCAAAGGTATAACCGTTACTATTTGCAGTAGAACCATAGCTGGGCCCACCGGTTACGATCCCTACAAATTGAGGATCGACATTCTCATTCCCGATCGATCCATAACTACCACGGATCTTTAAGAAATCAATGAAATCCGATTGGAAGAAGTCTTCGCGGGTAACCACCCAACCCAGTGAACCGGAGAAGAAGTTTGCATACTTGTTCTCGGTACCAAAGGCATAAGAGCCATCGCGACGTGCGGTAAAGGAAGCCAGGTATTTGTCTTTATAATCATAATTGACCCGGGCAAAATAAGAAAGGTTGCGACGGAAATACTGATAATAATACCCAGTCAACGCGTTACTGTTGGCCGCATTGTTTTGTCCGGTAGCAGCAGTGAAGTCAGCAAATTCCCAACTGTTGAAAGGAACATCCTGACGGCTGGCGCCGGCCGCATTACCAGAGATACGTGCCAGGGAGAAACCAAGGACGGTTTCAAACTGGTGGTCATCCTTTATATCGAAATTGTAATTCGCAAAGGATTCCCAGGTATAGTTGAAATTGCTGGTCTTTTCGTGAGATACACTATTGTGTTTTCCTACTACGGTGGAGCCATCCGCATTCATGGTGTTCTCTACGTTATTCAGCCCGTAGAATACCAGGGGCGTAAAGGATTTGGCATTGCCATCATATTTGGTATACCCAAACCGAGTGGAGAGTTTCAGATTTTTGATCACATCATATTGCAACTCGAACTTACCATAGATCTTAGTTCCTGAATTCTTATTGTAGGTATTGTCAAGTTTGGTCAGCGGGTTGAAAATCTCGGAGAGCAACAAATTGCTGAACCCATATTTTCCAACGGTATTGGGTACGGTGTTTAGTACCGGTACAGTGGGGTCAAAGTTCAGGGCGCTTCCGATGACGCTGTTAAAGGAATTTTCCTGAATGCCTTTTCCATCCAACAGAACACCGGAGGTGTTCATGATGAATTTCAATTTTTTGGAAAGGTCAAACTGCAGGTTGGCTGTCAGGTTACCCCGGTTAAAGCGGGACTTATCATAACCCCCTACGATACCACCCTGGCTGAGAAACCCGCCGGAAAGGAAGTAAGACATCCGGTCACCACCACCGCGTACACTTATATTGTGCGATTGCATGGGGGCTGTTTCAAAGATTTCTTTTTGCCAGTTGGTGCCTACCCCCAGTGCAGACAGATCGGGGAAAATGATATCACCACCCGATACGGTGCTGCCTTCATTGATCATGGCTGCATATTCTGATGCATTCAGTACACCTATATAGTTCATCACTTCCTGTACACCATAATTACTGCTGATGCTGATATCGGGTTTGGTGGTGCGGCGACCTGATTTGGTGGTCACCACGATCACCCCGTTGCCCCCTTTCACCCCATAAATGGCAGTGGTGGCGGCATCCTTCAATACGCTGATGGATTCGATATCCGACGCATTGATGGAATTCAGGTCAGTCAAGGTTTGAGGAACACCATCCACGATCACCACGGGATCCGTTCCAGAGAAGGAAGGGATACCACGGATCAACACGGTGGGTTTTGACCCGGGTGAACCACCCTGGATCACATTGACACCGGCAGCACGACCCTGAAGGGCTTCTTCTGTGCGGACCGGTCTCAGTTTTTCAATATCCCCACTTTTGATCGTGGAAATAGCACCGGATACCTTGGTTACCCGTTGGGTACCATATCCCACCACCACTACATCGGTGAGGGTGGTAGCCGCGCTCTCGGTCAGGGAAAAGTTCATGTCGCCACTGGCCGGAACGGTCAGTTCCTGTGACGAGAACCCTACATAGGTCACTACGATCACCGTACCCGGGCCGGGAACGGTCAGGGTAAATGAACCATCTGCACCGGTGGTAGTGGCAGCGCCACCGCCTTTCACCTGTACAGAAGCGCCGGACAATGGTTGCCCATCCGACCGACCGGTCACTTTACCTTTTACCGTGATCTGCTGTGCCAGGGTTACCAGGCTGATCAACAGGACCAGTACGGTAGCCAGCCCTTGTTTGAATTTCATTTTCATAAACAGCAATTTTTATTCATTATGCTTGAAGGTTATAGGACAAAATGACAGCAAGCATTCCATCATTTGGTTTGGAATAATTTGTTTCGTTCAAAAAAGAATGGAAAATGTGGACTATACCAATGGCATAGCAAAGGAGGGGAATAAGCAATCATACGCAAGCAGTTTAAGTACAAAATTGACCCCAATAAGGGCCCATTTCAGGATTTGTGAAATTAAATCACTAATATTTTGAAGGCAAATTTTAGGGTACATCCCTACTACACAGATATTCTAATTCCTTATATTTGAGCATATTTTTCTACATCTGGACTACATCTAAAGGCCGGATATAGATACAAATCTCAGATGTATGGCCAAAAAGCTATTACTTCTACTCCTGATCGCCGGATGTATTCAACGCACGGATGGTCAGTCCTATATCGCCCAAAAAGAGGTGATCAATTTCTCCAAACAGACCTATAAAGCAGGCTCCCAGAACTGGGATATTCGACAGGATTCCTCAGGCAGAATCTATATCGCTAATAATGAAGGCGTTTTAACCTTTGATGGTACTTATTGGAAACTATATCCCCTTCCTAATAAGACGATTGTCCGGTCGATCGAGTTCGGAAAGGATCAACGTCTCTATGTAGGAGGGCAGGATGAGATCGGCTATTTCTCGCCCGATCTGGCTGGCAAACTGACATTTACCTCTTTAAAGGAATTACTCCCTCCTACTGACCGTGATTTCTCGGATGTATGGGATATCGTATGCTTCAATGATGATGTTTTTTTTCGGTCCAATTATAAGATCATCCGGTATGCTGAAAACCGGATGACCGTTCACCCCCCACTTTCTTCCTGGTTGTTCATTGGCGTCCACGCCGGCCAACTGATCGCCCATGATGAAAAGAACGGACTATTGAGTTTTTCCGGCGGAAAATGGAATACCCTTATTGAAAGAAATCAGTTACCGGATGACCTTTTTATCACCTCGATCGCGCGGCTTTCTGCTGACACCAGCCTGATCGCTACATCCGGAAGGGGTCTGTTTTTATTAACGGGCAATGCACTTACCCCCTTTGTCCTGCAACATCCACAGGTAGATAACCGCCAGAACTTCTCGTCCTGTATCATATTTGACCGAAACAATTTTCTGATCGGCACCTATGCCAATGGGATGTACCATACCGATGGCAGCGGGAATGTGATTGAAATGTTTTCGAAAAAGGAAGGGTTACAAAACAGCAATATTCGTACGCTATTTCTTGACCGTGACCGGAATATCTGGATGGGTCTTGACAACGGCCTTGATTATATCGCTTATAATAATGCCGTCACACATATTAATCCCGCCTTGTTCAATGACGGGGGTGGATTCTCCCTGACTTCTCATGAAAACCAGATGATCTTTGGGTTGTCAACCGGGGTGTTTGCTGTACCATTTATACGTGGTGGTGATCTGAGTTATACGCCTAACCGGGTAAAAATGCTGGCAGGTGGCCAGACCTGGCAGATCACCACGGTGAACGGGGACCTGCTGGTTGGCCGGGATGATGGTTTCTACAGGCTTCAAGGCGAGCAACTGGTCCTGCAATCGCGGACCAGTGGTTTCTGGGATTTTAAACCCCTTTCCTTTCCTGGCTATGAAGGCAAAATCGTGGCGGGTAACTACAATGGGATAAACCTCTATGCAAAAAGAGGAGATCAATTTTTTGATCAGGGTGTGCTGAGTACCTATAATAGTTCCGCCCGGTATATTGTCATTGACAAATCCTTTATCTGGATATCCCATCCCTATCGAGGGGTGTATAAAATTGACCCCGGGGATTCTTCGGTAAGACTCTATACAGAGAAGAATGGCCTGCCTTCTACGTTGAACAACCAGGTGTATTATATTGGTAAAGGCCTGGTGGTGGCAACCGAGAAGGGCATTTACCAATACGACACCAAGACCGATCGGTTTATTCGCTCCCCGACCTATGAGCCCTTGTTTGGCGAAACGAGTTTGCGGTATTTGCAAGAGGACAAAGAAGGAAATATCTGGTTTGTTCATGAGAAAAGTCCGGGTGTACTTGATTTCTCCGGACCTAAACCTCAACTCTTTTATCTCCCCGAATTAAAAGGCCGTATCCTGAGTGGGTTTGAACAGGTGTATCCTTTCGACCCGGAAAATGTTTTTATTGGTGGTGAAAGGGGGTTCTATCATGTCAATTACCAGAAGTACCGCGAAAATATTCGCCCGATACAAGTCCATATCCGATCGGTGAAAGCCGTGGCGGATACTGACTCCCTTTTATTCGGAGGATATTTTAGCGATAACCATTCCCTCACACCATCACCGGAGGCAAACCGCGTGGAGATCCCATATCGCTGGAATTCTTTTGTATTTGAGTTCTCCTCCCCGCTCTTTGCCCAACATTCCTCGATTGAATACAGTTATAAGCTTGAGGGTTTTGATAAGGAGTGGTCACCCTGGACAGGTAAAACAGATAAGGAATACACCAAGCTTCCGGCTGGCACCTATACCTTTCGCGTCAAGGCGCGAAGCCATCTCAACAATGAATCACCGGAAAACAGTTACCGGTTTACCGTACTGCCACCCTGGTACCAGACCACCTGGGCGAGGGTTATTTATGTATTGCTGATCCTGGCGTCCGCATATCTCTATTATAAATGGCAGGAGAAAAAACATATTCAGAAACAAGAGCGCCGGTTTGTGGAAGAAAAGGCCCGGTATGAAGAGGAGCAAAAGAGAATGGCCTACCTGCACCAACTGGAATTGGAAAAATCGGAGAAGGAGTTGGCGCAACTAAAGAATGAAAAACTGGAAGCGGAGATCGAATTCAAGAATGCGGAATTGGCGTCAAGTACCATGAACCTGGTACAGAAAAAAGAATTCATCCTCAAATTCAAAGAAGAACTGCAACACCTCAACCGGCATGGGAAGGAGATCGTAGAAACAGCCGAACTAAAAAAACTGATCCGGGTCATTTCAGAAGAGGAGAAACTAAATGACGAGTGGGAGCACTTCTCGGTCCATTTTAATAAAGTACACGGGGATTTTCTGGTTTTATTAAAAGAGAAATACCCCGACCTGAAACCCCATGAACTTAAACTCTGTGCGTATTTGCGGATGAATCTGTCAAGCAAAGAGATCGCTCAGCTAATGAGTATCTCTGTGCGGGGGGTTGAGATCAGCCGGTACAGGTTGCGGAAAAAATTACAAATACCGACGGAGATGAATCTGTTTCAGTTCTTATTCGATCTGCAAATGGAGAAGAAATGATGATGGTGGTGGAGATTTTACCGCTAAGGCACAAGGACGCCAGGGAGCGCGAAGACATAGCGCAACCTGGCGTCCTTGTGCCTTGGCGGTAAAATGCTAAATCAAAAATTTCGCTATCTCCGCCGTTATCTTCCTCCTTACTTCTTCCTCCGTATACCCCTTCTCCAGCGCCTCTTTACCCAACGCGATCAGGTATTCATGCAGCATCTTTCCATCTACCTTATTCTGTAGCGTAACCCGGTTGCGGGCGTTCAGGATATCAGCCCAAACACTCCGCACCTGTGACCAATAGGATTTATTTTTCTCCCAATACGCCAGGGCCAGGAAACATTCCTTTTCTTCGATCTTCTTGTAGGTATTCCATCCTTTTTCTTCTACCAGCAGTTTATCCATCCCATCCTTGCGAAGGATCTTTCGGTTGTCCTGTTCATGCAGGTATCCGCTATCAGTTAATGTAAGACGATTGGTACGGCGCAGGATATTGTAATCACTCCTAACAGAATACTCGCGACGGGGCAAGGGAGCATCGGTGGTGTTTTGCCAAACAGTATGTCCGTCGAGTTCCACAAAGGCACTCCATCCCTGGTAACGAGGCTCATCTGCTACTTCCCAAACAGTTTGCACCCATTTCCCTTTTACTTTATCCGCCGGAATTTGTTCTTTTACCCAGGTGCGCTCACCAATGTATTTCCAGATCACGGTGGCTTCGTATTCCCATTCTTCTCTCCAGTGTTTTACGATCATGGTAGGGGACACTACCAGCAGGTGCTGGATCACAACTTTCTTATCGCTTACTTCAATGGGGAGGGCGAGTTCGGCGGTGCCGCCGATCTCCTCCCTTTCGTGAAATTTATATTGACCATCGGGGGAAAATGTCTCTGCATATTTAAAATCCACCTCAAAACACCCACAAAGTTTATCGATCTGTTGGCGGTTATTTACTTGTGCCTGGGAAGCAAGGGTAACGGCGATGGCTATACCTGAAAGAAGTCTTCTGCGCATTTCGTTTCAATTTTTTTACAAAAAAAGTACAATGAAATGACAGAGGCTTACGGAATGCGGAATGGGGTTTTCTATATCTGGAAAAATTTACCTCCATGACAGAAAGACGCGAGGTATCGCAAAGAAATCTTTTGCTTTACCTCGCGTCTTGGCGCCTTTCCGGTAAAAAAATTCCTATTAACCGCCTCTCTTCACCAACACCACCTCAAAAGCCGGATATCCTCTTTCGCTGTTTTGGGTAAGGGCGGTGAAACGAAGTTTATAGTAGTTATTATCCCCATCTTTTATAATATAATACCGATCGGTTCGCACGGCAGGGGCTGAGGTTGGGCCACCACCACTACGCCAGTCGGAGCCTATAGACGTTTGCAGGCTGGAGAATGTCTGTGCCGCGATATCGGCTTCGCCAAAATCGGCATAGGCCTTGGTAGCCGTTAAGACTTTAGCTGCCTGTACATTTCGGTTCTGCAAAATAATATCCTGAAAAAGGTAAGGTACTTCCCCTGCTCCAAAATTGGTGGCATTGGAGAAATAGGTCCAGGCAATATCCCATTTCTTCTTTTCGGGTTCCACATTCAAACGCCCATTTTCAAAGGAAACATAGGTAAAATAATAGGCATCATTCTTTGGAATATCGATGGAGGAAAAGGTCATAGAAGCAATGTCGGCATGCTGAAGTGTATATCCACCAGAGGCATTGCGTATGATGCGAATCTTTTTCCAACCTCTGGCCGGAGCGGGTACACCAACCCCTAATCCCCTGTTCACAATATATACCTTGTTATCCGCTGCATTGGCGCTGATGGCGGCGATGGCTGTGCGTGTCAGGTCACCGCTTGGATGATCGATATAGGGTAATTGGGAAATAAGAGGATTGGTTTGGCTAAAAGCGACATCCAGGGAAAATCCAAGTGTGTCTGCTGCTGTCACGGTTGTCAGGTCGTTCTTATCGATCATCTTCGCCATCATGGCCGAAGAAGAATTGAGAATAACCCGGTAATCATCTGCCCCACCATAAAAACCAAGATCCCAATTGGTACGCAACACGGGGGTCTGGCGGTTAGCGCTCAGGTCAATGAACACTTTATTGGGATAAGTAGCCCCTCCTCCATTTACCGTGGTGGAGGCACTGGTGGCAACCAGTTCGGAGAAGGATACTGTTAATTGCTTGGCGATGCCGATCAATACAGGGCTGCCTGAACTATAGATGTCAAACACCAGTTTCTCATCCCCATCATACAAAGCACCGGTGGGTTTTTGAATGGTAAAGCTGGCTTCATTATTTCCCGAAGGGATGGTTATTACCAATTGACCAGCACTAATAGCAGAAACCGAAACAGCCGGCGTGGTGGTATAATCTGTTCCATATACAGCCCCTTGTTCCGTTACCTGAATCGTTACCGGGATATCGGTATTGGTCGACCGCTCCAATTTTACCTTGACCGTGACACTATTCTCCTGCTCGGTAATTCCAATGGAGGCTGTTTCAAAATTCACCAAATTATCGGGCAGCACGGCATCGCGTTTGCGACAGGCGCTTAAGAACAATACTGTTGAAAGAGTTGCAAATAGTAGTGTTTTCTTATTCATTGAATTATTGATTATTAATTATTGATTACTAATTGTTATCCTTGGCCAAAGGCTAACAGCTAAAGGCTAATAGCTATTAGCTTTTAGTTTTTAGTTCTTCGCCCAATCAAATACCAGCCCTACAAACCCTGATCTTCCTGTACCAATGCTGCGGGTGCCATTGGCTGCATGAACACCATTGCCAACAACTGAATTCCGTATCCTGTCTACATTGAAGAGGTTACGAACACCTGCCTGAAGGGAAAGTACCTTGAACAAGGATTTGGTCAGGGTGATATCCGCCCAGTGGTATCCTTTGAGTGAGGTCAACAAAATATCGGAGCCACTCAAAATATACGACGGGCGTTTACCGGTGTATTTATAAAAAACATTCAAGTCAAGTCCTGGCTTAACCCATTTATACCCAACCGATGCATTTGCTTCGGCCGACCACTGTAATTCAGGAAGGGCCTTATCTGTTTCCGAGAGATCATTAAAGAAACCCGTGTAGGATGCGCCGGCAGAAATGGATACATTCTTATACTTGGCCACAGAGGACAGATTGAAACCGGCGGTGCGGCTATCCGATACATTGGTCAATTCAAAAATATTCGGGTCATTGGCCGACACTGCATAGTCGATCAGGTTTTTGACACTATTATAAAAGCCGCCAATGACGGTGGTATAGGCCACTTTTCCCGGTTCCATTTTTTTCCAGCTAAGGGAGCCTGTAAAACTGTGTGATGTTTCTGCCTTCAGGTCGGGGTTGCCCACGATCTGGTGATTGGCATCAAAGAAGTTGAAATACAATTCGCGCAGAGAGGGGGAGCGGAATCCACGTGCATAGGATATACGCAGGTCAAGATCATTCCCCAGGGTAAACTTGGTATTGATAGAAGGGATCAGCGGAGGGGCATTGTAGACCGAGTTTTTGATAAATCGAAAACCGGGGCGGATATTGATCTTTTTATTCGGGGTGAATTCGGAGGTCACAAAAAAGGCATAGTCATTTACCTGATTGGTTCCTTCTTTCAATCGTTCCCCGGAACCTGACTCCAGGTTGATATCAAACCCGGGCTGTACAGACCATTGCTCGGATATCCTGACCAAGGCTGTACCACGGGTACTAAATCCAGTGAAGTCAATTACACTTTGCGTTCCCGATGCAGTGTTTAAACGAACGGCTCCTGTTTTCTGACTGACGGTGGTAGAAAATACCTGACGGCTATAATCAGTAAAGCTGGATTGAAGTTGAAAAGAGAGTCCACTGTTGACAAAATAACTTCCCTGCAATTGATGCATGAGACGTTGGGAAAGATATTCCTGATCCAGCGCCAGGGTATCTCCGGATGAACTTTGGTAATAATCAAAGTTGCCCGGATTGGTGATGATCTCATCCAGTCCATCGATCCGGTACCGAAGGTTCAGGCCGTTCTTATTCCAGCCAATATACCCTGATCCAAGGATCTGATCTTTTTTATGCCAAACGAGTTCCCGGCCAATGGCGGTATCCTTCCATCCTCCAAAATAATTTCGGCCAATCTGGCCACCCAGGTCCCAGTTACGATAGCGAAAGTTAATCCCCACCGATTGGTTATGGATCCCTTGTTGAATGCCATACTCCCTGCCAACTGATTCTTCATGCAACCGGGCATTGACAGAAAATCGGCCAGGCCCGGATTTTTTGGTGATGATGTTGATCACTCCGGCCAGGGCATCGGCCCCATAGATCACCGACATAGGCCCTTCCACGATCTCAATACGTTCGATGGTATTGATATCGATCTGGTTAATGTTGATCTCATTCGAGGTGCCTTGTCTTCCGATCAGAGGCAAACCATCGATCAGAATTTTTACATTCTGTCCGGTCAATCCCATCATGGTGATATTTGAACCTCCGGTAGCCACATCCTGATTAAAGCGGATATTCAATTCACTCATCAGCACATCCTGTAACCGGGTTGCGCCTTGTTTGATGATTCTTTCTTTGGAAATGGTACGGACTTGATAAACAGAATTCTTTACCGTTTGTGGGCGATACTGCCCGGTAATGATCACTTCTTCGAGTTGTTTGGTCTTTGTACTATCTTCTTGCGCCTGGCTTTGAACAAAAAACAAAAGGCCAACTGCGCATAGGGGTAAACGTTTCATAGTTTTCATTTGCGGGAGCAAAGTTTCATTGGGAAAAATGAAGTTTTATCACGCCATTGTCAATATAAGAGAGTGCAATATCGTTTTACAATTAAATGACAGCCTTCCTACGAGAGTCATTGTTGCACTTGATCAAAGTCATGAGTTTCCTTGCGCTCCGTTGCGCCCTCGCGTCTTAGCAATAAGTTATAACCGCGAAGACGCGAGGGCGCAAGGGAAAAAAATCTTTACGCAATGTGAAAAAGCAATCTAATTTACAAGAAGGGGAAAAACTTACCGGATCAGCAACTCACAGGGTTTAAGACCTGTGTGCTTCTTGAAGGCGGTTGAGAAGTGGGAGATGGAAGAATAGCCCAGCAGCAATGATACTTCTGTGACGCTAAGTCCTTTTTCATATAAAAGGTACTTGGCATGTTCCATGCGCTGGCTTTGGTAAAAATCAAAGATGGTGGTGCCAAACATTTCTTTGAAACCTTTTTTAAGGTAACATTCATTGATGGCCACTTTGCGACTGAGTTCCTTGATGGTGATGGGCTCACCGATATGTTCGAGCAGAATTTCGCGGGAACGCATGATCTTTTCACGGTCCTGTTCGTTCGCCAGGAATTTACAAGTGATATTTTCCACCTGCTTATCACCCAGCATACAATCAAGGCTATAAAGCAGGAGCATCTGCGTTTGCGCGTTGATATAAATATTCGCTAAAGTATCCGAATACGTATGATTAAGCAGCCCTTCCAGCACTATTCTTGTTTTGCCACAAAGTGGAAGTGTTTTGGAAAAAGAGGAGCTGTGCTTAAACGCCATTACTTCGTCACCCAGATTGGAATCAGAGCGGCGGGGTTTTACAAACTGGGTCAGTTGGGTGGGGGTGAAATGAAAACTCAACACATCCACACTATCCACTTTTTCCATACAGTGGCGGGAGGCCGCGTACTGGCACATGTCACATTCCGTTTCTTTTTTCCGGCAATAGACATTCCCTGAAACACAAAAACGGAGTTCCAGGTAGCTCTTTTCCAATGCGTTCTTTTCGTAATGGTACACCAGCATACCCGTATCCTCTACACTCCATTGGGATTGTCGGTGATACCTTTTAATGGTGTATTGTACCGACCCGGGGATCTGTTGTTCGCGTTCCTGCAACAGAACCATTTGATCCTGGATCAGGTTATTACGATAGGCGAGGGCGAGTATGTCCTGTGGTTGGTGCATGTGCGTTGGCAAAGGTACGAATTTGTGGGGGACAGATGCCGGATGACAGATGTTGGATGTTGGTTCTTAGGTTTAAAGTATTAATAATTAGGTTTTTGAATCACCAAAACCTAAAAGCAAATACCTATTACCAACATCCAACAACCAACATCCAACATCCAACATCCTAATTGCCAATTATTTGCAAAAAAACTTCGCTATTATTCATTAAAAATTAACTTTGTCCGTCCTTTGAAAATCAAGCGCTAACAAATGATTCATCCTCATACCTATATTCACCCTAATGCCCGTTTGGCTACGAATGTCAAAGTGGACCCTTTTACAGTCATCCACCAGGACGTAGAGATCGGGGATGGTACCTGGATCGGTTCCAATGTGACCATCATGGAAGGGGCCCGGATCGGCAAAAACTGCCGGATCTTTCCGGGTGCGGTCATCGCCGCTATTCCGCAAGACCTCAAATACCAGGGTGAGTATTCCCAGGTGGTAATCGGGGATAATACCACGATCCGTGAATTTGTGACGGTCAACCGGGGAACAGAACACCGGGAAAAAACGATGATCGGCAGCAACTGTCTGATCATGGCCTATTGCCATCTGGCGCATGACTGTCTGGTAGGTAATCACTGCATCATGAGTAACAATACCCAGGTAGCAGGGCATGTAACGATCGGTGATTGGGCCATCATTGGTGGTATGTGTGCCGTTCACCAGTTTGTCAATATCGGTCAGCATTCCTTTTTAAGTGGTGGTTCGCTGGTGGGCAAGGACGTTCCTCCATATATCAAAGCCGCCAGAAACCCACTCTCCTACGCCGGGGTCAATTCAATCGGGTTAAAAAGAAGAGGGTTTACCGTAGAAAGGATCAACCATATTCTCGATATCTACCGCATTATATATAATAAAGGGATGAATACCACCCAGGCCGTGGAATTCCTGGAGGAAGAATTTGATGTGAGTGATGAACGCGATGAGATCGTTCAGTTCATCCGCACTTCCCAACGTGGTATCATCAAACGTTTCTCCAAAACCAACGGCGATGAAAGTATCGTTGACTGACGCAGGGAAACGGTATAACCGCGATTGGATATTTCGCCACCTCCATTACACATTTGAACAAGGGAAAAGTTACGCCATCACCGGGCCGAATGGCTCCGGGAAAAGCACCTTGCTGCAGGTGATCAGTGGAGCCGTTGACGTGAATGAAGGAAGAATTAGTTGGTCCGAAGACGGGGGTAGGGAGTCCGAAGTCGGAAGTCCAGGGTCCGGGGTTCGGAGAGAAACCTCCGACCTCCGACCTTCGACTCCGGACTCCCGACCTCCGACCCCCGACCTCATCTCCATCGCTGCCCCCTACCTTGAAGTCATTGAAGAAATGACCGCCTTGGAATTTCTTACATTTCACCAGGTATTTAAACCCTTTGTCAAAGACATTTCAATCCCGGCAATACTGGAACGGGTGGGTCTGGAAAAAGCGGCCGATAAACAGATCCGATTTTTCTCCAGCGGCATGAAACAACGCATCAAACTCGCCCAGGCTTTCTACTCAGATGTACCGATTTTATTATTGGATGAACCCTGTACCAACCTCGATGCCGGAGGTATCAGCCTTTATCAACAACTGATTGCGGAATTGACCAGCGACAGGTTGGTAGTGGTGAGTAGTAATGATGAAGTGGAATTTGGGTTTTGTACTGAACGGGTATCCATTTTGGATTACAAGGTTTAACCGCCAGGACGCGATGACGCGAAGTGACGCTAGGAAATCCTGGCGTCTTTGCGACTTGGCGGTAAACCTACCTTTGACTCGCGATCAATAAATTCAAATCTGTAAACTTGATCCCAAAACGCTCACTCAAATGAAAATTGGTTAGATGTCCTTTGAAGAGATAGATCCCGCTGCGGAGATGTACCTGGTGCCAGATCAATTTTTCAAATCCTCCTTCTTCTCCTGCTTCCATGAATAAGGGCATTAATACATTGCTGATGGCCTGGGAAGCCGTTCGGGAAAAACCGGAAGGTATATTGGGCACACAATAGTGAATGACTCCATATTTTAAGAACACGGGATGACCATGGCTGGTGATCTCTGAGGTCTCAAAACAACCACCCCGGTCGATACTCACATCAATGATGACACTACCCGGGCGCATATTGCTCACCATTTCTTCAGTGACCACCATAGGTGTGCGTCCTGTTTCACTCGCCAACGCACCCACGGCTACCTCGCAGGTCTTGAGTTGTTTGGCCAACATCCGCGGTTCGATCACCGAGGTCCATAGCCGATGGCCAACATTATTTTGCAAACGTTTCAACCGATATACACTGTTATCAAACACTTTCACCGAGGCACCCAATGCCAGGGCAGCTCGCGCGGCGTATTCGCCAACGATCCCGGCCCCAATAATGATGACCTTGGTTGGCGCAATACCCGAGATACCCCCCAATAATACCCCTTTGCCATGGTTGGCAGAACTGAGGTACTGGCCGGCGATCAACATCACCGCACTTCCGGCGATCTCACTCATGCTTCGCACAATGGGGTAAGTACCGCTATCGTCTTTTAAATTTTCAAAGGAAACACCTGTGATCCGTTTCTCCATCATCTTCTCCAACAGATCGGCTTTTAAAACGGAAAGATGGATCGGGGAAATGATCACCTGATTGAGTTGAAGTAAAGGCAGGTCCTCCTCGATCACCGGAGCACTTTTCACCAGAATGGGCGCCTTGAAAACCTCGGCCCGCTCATAAACGATCCGCGCACCGGCCTCACTGTAATCCTTATCGCGGAAATGCGAAGCTTCGCCGGCATTATGCTCGATCATAACCTCATGGCCATTGCTGACCAATACGCTGACTGCATCGGGGGTCAGGGCGATCCGGTTCTCCTGAAAAGCGATCTCACGAGGGATACCGATATGCATGGAAGCCCCTTTGGGCTTTATGTCCAAGGTTTCCTCCAGGGTTTCATAACTGAAGGAGGTGCTGATCCGGGGTTTTTGCTGGCTCATGTTGGTTAAGGTCCCGTGGATGGGCGGATGATAAAAATAATCAATTCCCGGCTATACGCAGCTTTCTGGCCTGGGTGTTTACCACCTCCAGAAAAAGATGGAGGGTCTCGGGTGGAAATAAACCCGGCGCCCGGTCTGGCCACTCCACCAAACAGGTGGCACCGCTGTAAAGGCAATCCTCTACCCCCGCCTGAATGGCCTCTTCCTCATCCTTTAACCGGTATAGATCGATATGAAAAACAGGTCCCCCCTCCCATCCATATTCATTGATGATCGAAAAGGTGGGACTGCTGACCACCTCGCGGATACCCATCACCTCCCCCAGGGCATGTACGAGGGTTGTTTTCCCGGCTCCCATTTCTCCGTGTAAAGCCACCACTTTCCCTTTGATCAGGGGCAAAAGCCTGGTCGCCACCGAACCGATCTCTTCCAACGTAAACAGGATCTCCATTTTGCAAAAATATATTTTTGTAATTGCAACCTTGTGTAGAAGATAGGGTTAGTATGAATTGGCAAATGGGTTGAGATGGCGTAAATTTGCAACAGAAAATGCAACAAAGACCAGGATGCAAGGGATTTTAAGATGAACAGGATTATTTAATCCGGTAAATCCAATGAATCCAATCCGTTAATCCTTAAATCATATAAATCATGGTACAGGAATGGAAAGTAGAAGGGATGGATTGCAACACCTGTGCGATCAACATTCACAAGTACCTGGAAAAACAGGGCATGAAGAATATAAAGGTCAATTTTGCCACGGGTGATGTGATCTTTGAAGCGGAGGAAGGGTATTCACGCGAGAAAATCTCCAACGGAATCACGGGTCTGGGTTATTCGGTTGCAGACAGATTGGAACCTGTGACCGAAACAAAAAAGAAACCTTTCCTTTCCACCCACCTGCAACGGTTTTGGTTTTGCCTTCCTTTTACGGCCATCTTGATGCTCCACATGATCCCGGGGCTTCATATCCACTGGCTGATGAATCCATGGGTACAACTCTCGCTAAGCTTTCCTGTTTATCTCGTGGGGATGAGCTTTTTTGGAAAAAGCGCCTATAAGAGCCTTCGCAATGGCATGCCCAATATGAATGTTCTGATCACCATGGGTTCAAGTGCCGCGTTTATTTACAGTTTATATGGCACCCTGTCCGGCCAGGCCGAGCAGTATATGTTCTATGAAACCACGGCTACGATCATCACCCTCGTATTTCTGGGTAATTATTTGGAAGATGCTTCGATCTCTTCCACCCAGCGTGAGTTGAACAAATTGGCCAAATCGCAAAAGGTGATGGCCAATATGATCGCTTTTGATGACCAGCACCAGGAACAGATCTTCCCGGTGGAGAACACACATTTGCATGTGGGTGATCTTATCCTGATAAAAAACGGAGAACAGGTGCCGATTGACTGTAAAATTCTGAGTGGAGAGGCCCATGCCAATGAAGCGATCATCACCGGAGAAAGTACACCTGTACATAAATTCAAGAAGGACACCCTGATCGGCGGAAGCTATCTGACAGATGGCACCGTAAAAGCACAGGTTACTGCTATTGGACAAGACACGGTGCTATCGGGTATTATAAATATGGTCAGAAAAGCGCAGGGGGAGAAACCACCCGTGCAAAAATTGGCCGATAAGATAAGTGCCATATTTATTCCCACCGTATTGGTGATCGCCCTGGCCACATTGGTGGTGAACTGGTTCATTCTCGACGCATTCACGCCTGCCCTGATGCGGAGTATTGCCGTGATGGTGATAGCCTGTCCATGTGCGATGGGACTTGCTACACCTGCTGCCATTGCGGTGGGGATGGGCCGTGCCGCGAAAAACGGGATCCTTTTTCGCAATGCAACAAGTCTTGAAACCTTCCGCGAGATCAAACAAGTGGTCTTTGATAAAACAGGCACCTTAACCACGGGCAAATTCAAGATATCCGGATTTCATTCTACCCTGGAGGAAAAGGAATTCCAACGACTTGTTTATTCGCTTGAGAAATTCTCCAACCATCCCATCGCCAGATCCATTACCGAAACTTGGAAATCGGCCGGTCCGATCAATTGGGCAAAGATCGAAGAGGTAAAAGGGTATGGAATGAAAGCGACGGATAAAGAGGGAAAGGTATATTGGGCCGGTTCGTACAAAGTGGTGCCCGCCGGACAGGAAACAGGTCAGCATAATGTTTTCATCACCCGCGACAATGAATTGATTGGTTGGGTCGATGTGGAAGATGAAGTAAGACCGGAGGCCAAAGAAGTAATACAATTTTTCGAACGAAAAAATATTCCTACGATCCTATTAAGCGGAGATAAAAAAGAGAAATGTGAAGCGTTGGCCAAACAACTTGGCATTAAGACCGTGATCGCCGAACAAACGCCGCAGCAGAAACTGGATAAGATCGAGGCATTGAACGCAGCGATCCCTACAGCCATGGTTGGGGATGGTATCAATGATGCACCGGCGCTGGCAAAAGCAACCATCGGTGTATCATTGAGTGAAGCTTCACAGATAGCCGTAGAAAGTGCGCATGTCGTACTCATGAATAAAGGCCTGCGCAATTTACCGATGGCCCTGGGATTGGGTAAACACACCTATATCACCATTAAAGAAAATCTTTTCTGGGCCTTTGCCTATAATATTGTCGCTATCCCCGTTGCGGCACTCGGATTTCTTACCCCTACCTTTGGTGCCTTGGTGATGGGCTTGAGTGATGTCGTGTTAGCGATTAATTCGGGTCGTTTATTTGTGAAGAAAGTCGTTTAATGACCAAAGTACAGCCAACCATACATGCCGTCCTCAAACAACACTGGGGATACGATAAATTCCGCCCTTTACAGGAAGACATCATTCTTTCTGTATTGGAGGGAAAGGATACACTTGCGCTAATGCCTACGGGTGGAGGAAAATCATTGTGTTATCAGGTGCCGGCGATGGCGCAACCAGGACTCTGCCTGGTCATATCACCACTTATTGCCCTGATGAAGGATCAGGTAGAGAACCTGCGAAAAAAAGGCATCACTGCCTATGCAATTTTTTCGGGTATGAGCCGAAAAGAAACCGAACAGGTTTTACGCACCGCTGGCGAAAGCAATTGTAAATTCTTGTATGTTTCCCCGGAACGATTGGAAACACGTTTATTCAAAGAATACTTACCCAGCCTACCCATCTCCCTGATCGCGGTGGATGAAGCACATTGTATTTCGCAATGGGGCTATGATTTCCGTCCTCCCTACCTGCGTATAACCCAATTAAGAGAAGAGTTACCCGATGTGCCTGTTCTGGCGCTGACGGCTTCCGCCACAGAAGAAGTACAAAAAGATATTTGCCAGTACCTGGGTTTTCAAAAAGAAACCATTTTTCGCCAATCCTTTGAAAGACCCAATCTCTCCTACAGTCTTTTCAAAGTTGAAGCCAGGATGCCCAAACTCCGCGAAATATTGGAGAAAGTGCCTGGAACAGGAATTGTTTATTGCCGAAGCCGGAAAGCCACACAGGAAATAAGTGAACAATTGAAACAGTGGGGTATTTCGGCAGACCACTATCATGCAGGTCTTTCAGGTGAAGAGCGTGGAAGAAAACAGGAAGCCTGGATCCGGAACGAAATACGTGTTATGGCTTGTACCAATGCTTTTGGTATGGGCATCGATAAGCCCGACGTTCGCGTGGTGGTACATACCGACATCCCTGAATGTCTGGAAAATTACTATCAGGAAGCAGGTCGTGCAGGCCGGGATGGGAAAAAAGCCTATGCCGTATTGCTCCACGATGATCAATCTATCAAGGCCTTGGATGAACAAGCCGATCTTCGCTATCCGTCATTTGACGAGATTCGAAAAGTCTATGAATCAGTAGGTAATTATTTTCAAATGCCTTCGGGAGGCGGAGAGGGTCAGACCTTTGATTTTGATATAAATGATCTGATAAAAAAATTTGATCTCCACGCCCGCAAAGTTATGCCGGCACTTGGTGTACTTGAGCAGGATGATTGGCTTTCCTTTAATGAGCAGGTATTTAAACCATCCACCATCCAATTCATTTGTAGCAAGGAATCCATTTATCAATTTGAGGATGACCATCCGGAACTTGAGCCATTGGTCAAAACTCTGTTGCGGAGTTACGAAGGAATCTGGAGTTACCCGGTGAATATCTCCGAATTCCTATTGGTCAAACTTTTGAAACAAGATGTGAAAGAGATCATCCGTGATCTGGCAACTTTGCACCGATATGGGATCATAGTCTATACTCCGCAAAAAGATAAACCCCAGATTCAGTTTCTGCGGAACAGGGTAAGGACTGATCTTCTGCAATTAGATACAGAAAGGTATCGAAAGCAGGAAAAGCGCTTCCGTGACCGTGTTGCAGAAATGAAACGATTTGCCACTACCGGCGAATGCAGGAGCCGTTTCATTGGAGAGTATTTTGGCGATAAGGCAATGAACGATTGTGGTATTTGCGATAATTGTTTAAATAAAAAGGTCAAGCCGCTATCTGCTTCTGATATTCAAATATTCTTTGATCGCCTGAAAATGGTATTGCACAATGGCGGGATTGAAGCGAAAGACCTGCAGAATAAGTTCAGGGATCTTAAAAAAGAACGTTATTGGGAAATTATGAAATTTTTACAAGCTGAAGGACGGGTTGTAATAGATGGCAATGGGATAGTTTCGCTGGGACTGCGGAACTGAGACAATTCACTATTCACTATTCACGCCTCACGTCTCACGCCTCCCACCTCACGTCTCACGCCTCACGTCTCACGCCTTCCGACTCCCGAAAATTTAAAACAGCTTCTTCCTCCTCCCCCCGATCCCCAATGCACCTAATAAAGATCGTACTATCGTGTTGCCAGCTGTTCGAGCCATACTCTTGACTACAGGATCATCAAAAAAACCTTTTTCCTGGCGCGACCGACCGGGCTTTTTATCTTCCTTCTCGCGTTGTTCATCGGCTTCAAGTTCTTTGGTTCTTTCTTCGGCCGCTTTTAATTTCTCGGTGAGTATTTCGTAGGCGCTTTGACTATCGACCGGGGTATTGTACTTAACGGCAAGTTTTGATTTGCCAACGATATTGTCGATCTCCAAATCGGAAAGAATGTCCATTCGGCTTCGGGGTGCGCAAAGTAAGGTATGCACGAGTGGTGTGGGTATACCTTTTTCATTCAGAGAGGTGATGAGCGCCTCTCCGATCCCGAGTTGGGTCAGGGCTTCTTCGGTTTTGTAGAAATCGGACAGCGGGTAGTTCTCTGCCGTTTGTTTGATGGCTTTGCGGTCGGCTGCGGTAAAGGCCCGTAGTGCATGTTGCACTTTCAGACCTAATTGCGCCAATACGGCCGGAGGCACATCCATGGGGTTCTGTGTACAGAAAAAGATGCCGATCCCTTTTGAGCGGATCAGTTTGATCACTGTTTCGATCTGTTGCAACAATACTTCGCTTGCCTCCTGAAAGATCAAATGGGCTTCATCTATAAAGAGTACCAGTTTGGGTTTTTCAAGGTCGCCTTCTTCCGGACTATTGGCATAGAGTTCCGCCAGGAGTTGAAGCATGAAGGTGGAGAAGAGTTTGGGGCGGTCCTGAAGATCCGTGACCCGGATGATCGATACCATTCCACGGCCATCATCGCTGATGCGCATCAGGTCTTCCACGTCAAAACTCCGTTCTCCAAAAAACAGATCCGCACCCTGCTGTTGCAATTCGATCACTTTTCGGAGTATGGTACCAGTGGAGGTTGTAGATATCTTTCCATAGGTTTTCTCCAATTCCGCTTTTCCTTCATCACTAACAAACTGAAGTACTTTGATAAAATCCTTCAGGTCAAGCAAAGGCAGCTTGGCATCATCGCAATATTTGAATATCATGGCCACCAACCCACCCTGGGTATCATTCAACCCCAATATCTTGGAAAGCAGCACCGGGCCAAATTCACTTACGGTAGCACGAAGCCTTACCCCTTTCTCACTACTTAAGGTAAAAAGGTCAACCGGAAAACCAGTTGGTTTGTATTCGATGCCGATCTTCTGACTACGTTCGGTGATCTTTTCGTTAATGGTTCCGGGAGCGGCAATTCCACTCAGGTCGCCTTTGATATCCATTAAAACCACGGGGATACTGGCATCGCTCAGGGTTTCGGTTATCACCTGCAGGGTCTTTGTCTTACCTGTTCCGGTGGCTCCGGCAATCAAACCATGCCGGTTGAGGGTCTTTAGGGCCAGTTTGACGGTAGCTCCCGGAATCGCCTCTCCTCCAAGGATCCCGGTTCCCAGGACCACAGACTCCCCTTTGAAGGTATATCCAGACTGTACTGCTTCCAGAAATTTGCTTTGGTCAGCCATGTTCGTAGTTTGCGGAGAAAGTTATGAAAATTGACCATTCACCATTCACTATTCACCTAAATATAGTTCTTAACAAAAAATTAGACCCCCATGGGCGATAATGGCAAATGATTTATTTTTATTTGTACAACCGATAAAAAACAAGCACATGGAAGGAAAAAAACCCCGCATCCTGTTATGCGAAGACGATCCGAACTTAGGCAGCGTATTGAAAAACTACCTGGAATTGAATGATTATGATGTAACCCTGGAACGTGATGGCCGTCTTGGATTGGCCGCTTTCCAGCGCGAGAAATTCGATCTCTGCCTGCTCGACGTAATGATGCCTAATATGGACGGCTTTACGCTGGCAGAGGAAATCCGGGATGTAGATCCTGATATCCCCCTGTTCTTCCTGAGTGCCAAAACCATGAAAGAAGACATCATCCAGGGATATAAACTGGGTGCCGATGACTATATCACCAAGCCGTTTGATAGTGAGGTTCTTTTACTCAAGATCAAAG
Organism: Chitinophagaceae bacterium; assembly: GCA_041752235.1. Taxonomy (GTDB): domain Bacteria; phylum Bacteroidota; class Bacteroidia; order Chitinophagales; family Chitinophagaceae; genus SpSt-398. The sequence goes on along the minus strand of JBGSHM010000029.1, from coordinate 54,260 downwards.
CCATCCTCAAACGTAATGAGGAGGTGAATAAAGAAAATGAGAATAAAGAGTACGACCTGTCCACCTATCATTTCAACCCCAAACTGCGCGAATTGTCGCATGATGGCATCACGCAGACCCTCTCTCCCAAGGAGAATGAACTGCTAAAGATGCTGGCCGATCATATCAATGACCTGCTGCCACGTGATCAGGCGCTTAAAAAAATCTGGGGTTCTGATACCTACTTCAATGGCCGAAGCATGGATGTGTATATTGCCAAACTTCGTAAATACCTGCGAAACGATCCAAAGTTGGAGATCGTGAATATCCATGGAAATGGGTTCAGGCTGGTTGTCCATGAATCATAGAGATAGCATTCGTGTTTATTCGGTAAAATTCGTGGTACCTATTCCTCAAAGAGCGTACCCCCTCCCATTTTCTTCTTACCCAAGTGCTCATAGGCTTTTGCTGTCGCCTCACGCCCGCGGGGGGTGCGTTGTAAAAATCCTTCCTGAATCAGGAATGGTTCGTACACCTCCTCGAGGGTGCCTGATTCCTCTCCCACCGCTGTGGCGATGGTGGTGATCCCTACCGGGCCTCCTTTGAATTTATCAATGATGGTGCGCAGGATGCGGTTATCCATATCATCCAATCCATGTTCATCCACATTCAGCGCCCGCAGGGCATGTTGCGTAATGGCCAGGTCGATCTTTCCCTCATTCAATACCTGGGCAAAATCGCGTACCCGACGCAAAAGGCCATTGGCAATACGGGGTGTTCCTCTGCTTCGGCGGGAGATCTCCCCACAGGCATCCGAAGTGATCCCAACATCCAAGATGCCGGCGGATCGTTTGACGATCCGTTGCAGGGTCTCGGCATTATAGTATTCGAGCCTGGATTTGATGGCAAACCGGGAAAGCAAGGGAGCCGTAAGTAACCCACTCCTTGTGGTAGCACCGATCAGGGTAAAAGGATGCAGGTTGATCTGTATACTCCGGGCATTGGGCCCTGATTCGATCATAATATCGATCCGATAATCCTCCATGGCTGAGTAGAGGTATTCTTCCACCACCGTACTCAACCGATGAATTTCATCAATAAAGAGTACATCCTGTGGTTCGAGACTGGTAAGCAAACCCGCCAGGTCGCCGGGTTTTTCAATAACCGGCCCGGATGTTTCTTTGATATTTACCCCTAATTCATTGGCCACGATACGGGATAGGGTGGTCTTGCCCAAACCAGGAGGGCCATGAAAGAGGATGTGATCAAGGGCCTCTCCTCTGAGTTTGGCGGCCTTGATAAATATCCGGAGGTTATCAATGGCCTGCTCCTGCCCGGAAAAATCAGCGATCTGCGCCGGACGGATATTATTCTCAAATTCCTTGTCCGCGGCACTCAGATTATCACTATCAGCTTGGAGGTTTGGATTGGCCATTGTTTAAATTCGGGTTACGGTGTAAAACTAAAGAATTTTACTGCAAAGGCAGGAAGACAATAAGAAGCACCATACCCCTGGTAGCGTAACCTTGCACCTTAGCGTCTTGGCGGTAATATCGCAAAAATCAAATCTTCACTTTCACCCAAACAGGAAAATGATCCGAAGAAAACCGACCCTTCCAGGTTTGCGAAAGAGTCGCGTGTTTGAGCACCTTTATTCCCTTTTTTATAAAAATGAAATCAATCGGTTGGTCATCGGTCTCTTTGGCGCCAAATCCAGTGAATGTACCTGCCGGCCCATAGTGAGGCGTTTCGGAAAGGAGTTTTGTATCATATAGCCTGTCCGGATTACCAGAATCCGTCAGGGTTTGTATGGGCAGGTCATTGGGTTTTGAATTAAAATCACCCATCACGATCACGGGGAGGTTTTCACTGAGCGCTTTCACTTTTTCAAGAATCAATTTCGCGCTTTCGGCACGTGCCTGCTTCCCGATATGATCAAAATGGGTATTGAAAACAAAAAATGTCTTTTTCGTTTTGCGGTCTTTAAACTTCCCCCAGCTAACGATCCGTGTAATCGCCGCATCCCAACTCTTACTCCCCGGTACCTCGGGTGTTTGTGAAAGCCAGAAGGTGCCACTCTTCAATACCTGCAAGCGGGTGGTATCATAAAAAATGGCAGAATATTCTCCTTTTTCCTTTCCATCATCCCGTCCCACACCGATATACCTGAACCCGGGCAACCTTTCCTGAAGGTCTGTCATCTGTCCATGCAAGGCCTCCTGAACGCCCAGAATATGGGTTTCATGAAAAAGTACCTGGGAGGCGGCCAGGTCTTTCCGGTAAGGCCAGGCATTCAGGCTGTCGGAAGCCACATTTAATCGAATATTAAACGTCATGAGGTTTAATTCCGTTTGGGCGAAGGAAACCCCCAATCCAAAGAGGATGAACAGGTTGGAAAGGAAAAGCTTTTTCATGCCCTAAAGGTAGCAAGCCTCAGGGGCCGGTGGCATCATTTTTGGCATTTCATTAAAAAATAATCCGTTCCCCGGGACGTTTTTACCTGTCCCCGATCGTAAAACGACCGAATGAAAAAAACACTATTGACCCTGCTTACGCTGCTTATCGGACTATTTCCTGTATATGCCCAAATGGTAACTGGGGTATGGAAGGGTAAGATCAACCGCCAGCAGGTAGAAATAAAGATCATCCAGCATGGTGACAGCCTCACCGGCACTTCCTACTACTATACCTCCCCTACGCAATACCGTCGATATGCCATCAAAGGTTTTTTTGATGCTTCCACCAATGAAACCGTGTGGTGGGATGATCAATTGATTGAAGAAAAGACGGGCAGGGGCCTTTCTCTAAGACCCGGAAATACGCCTAATCTGGCCAGGGCTGATTTTAATTGCCCCGGTGAAGGCATCATGAAATTGGATGGTAAGGTGGTGGAGCGGGATGAACCGGACAAGGACCGGGGAGATGTTCATCTCAATAAAACAGCAACGGCTTCCTTTTTTGATGAATGGGACTATGTGATCGATAATTATACCGTTGGGGCCAATGACCCCTGGATCATTGACAGCATTGCTTCCATTGCAAAAGCACCCCCCGCACCTACACAGCAACCACAACCTTCACCTGCACCTCCGCCGGTAACCATTGAACCTCTGCCGGAGAAAAAAGCAGAACCGGTAGTGGTTAAAACAACTCCCAAACCCCAGCCTGTACTTACCATCGAGGACAAATATTTCCATCGGAAAAAAGAATACAGTCTGGAGATACCTGTGACAGGCGATAGTATAGAGCTTAAATTTTATGACAATGCCCAGATCGATGGAGATTCCATTTCATTATTCCTGAATGACCGACTGGTATTTGAGCATATTCGTTTATCGGCCGTGGCCCATACGATCCGGATCTCCGTAGCTGACCTGAAAGACAGCAATGATCTTGTCATGGTAGCCGAAAACCTCGGGGAGATACCACCCAATACATCTTACATGATCGCGATGGTGAATAACCGTCGGTATGAAGCCATGCTTTCCAGTACGGAACAGACCAGTGCCGCTATAAAGTTGGTAAAACCAGCGAACCCGGTAGCAAATCAATGAGCCAAAGCCGGGCGCCTGAGGTGAAATTCGTTGCGCAGGAAAAAAGATGTTTCTCCTTCATACCGTACGTAACGCTGTAAGATAAATTCCAGTTTAACCAATTTGATCTCCTGGCGATAGGTACAAGCGCGTTGTTCATTCCCGTCCTTTCCCTTTCCTTCCAATACCAGTTTCAGGCTCCCTTCGCCCATTTTTTGCTTGTCAACTAACCTGAACTCATTGATCATCGTTCTATCCGCGCTGAAGAGGTATTCATCTGTCCATCCTTTTGAAGGTTCCGTAGGGTAATAATAGTGCAATACCCATTTCTGATCATCCTGCTCAGCGTTTAAGTTAACTGGAATGGTATCCATTTGACCCGTGGTATAATCTTTATAAGCCAGGGTTCCATCCCAATTCCCTTTTAACAATACCAGTTCATTGGGTTCGATCCGTGGCTGCTGTTTGGCCTGGATGAATAGACCAAACAGGATCAGCAGGCTGAACAAAAAGGCAGAAGAAAGATGGCGTTGGGATAATTTTTTGTTGTACATGGTAAATCGTTTTTCCAAAAATGGGGAATTGCGATATCCAGGTCGCCTCATACCATGTATTGAGGCCAATAAAAGATGGATCATTTCCTGCTTACAGGTCTCACCCTATCTAATGCATTGAAGAACAAGGATTGTTACTCGATGGATTTGGTAAAGTCGCGGGGTGATTGGCCCGTATGCCGTTGAAAAGCGCGGTTGAAGGTAGCTTTTGAATTGAACCCGCATTCAAAGGCAATAGCCAATAAGGTCTGCCGATGATGTTCTTTTTGGATCAGTTTTTCCTTCATCGCGGCAACCCGGTATGCATTCACCATATCATTAAAGGACGACTTATACCCCTGGTTGACCACTTTTGACAACAACGAAGGGTTGGTGCCCAGTTGCCTTGCAAGTTGGGTTAAGGTCAGTTCCGGGTCCGTGTAGGCCTTTCCTTTTTCCATGGCCTCCTTCACTTTTTCCAACCATTGGCTGTTGGCCTCCTTGGCGGTGGAATTGGTTTCCTGTTCAGGCTCGCCTATCTCGATCACTTCCAGGTCCTCCAATTGTTTACTTGGCCCGGATAGCAGATAGACCTTTTTTTCCTGAAAAAATTTGAACCGAAAAGCGATCCGGGATACCATTGAGTTGGAGTATCCGGTAATGGCGATATAATAGACAATCAATGCAAAGGCCAGAAAATACCACCAGGTGTCGGTGTACCAATATCCCCATATCAGGTCCAGAATATAAAAGAGGGCCCTGACCAGCAGGATAAGAAGAAAGGCCATCAGAAAGCGCTTGATCCAAAAGAAAAGCATGGTATCCGCATAGCTGACCACCTGGACGATCAATCGCCTGTATACCCGATAATACCGGAAGGAAAGCGCGAAATAGAAGAACATGGACAGAAAGCCTGTTACCTGGTACCAGGTGTCAAAATCAGGATCAACCTCATCAACCAAAAAATAATACCGTTGAAGGACAAGCTTATCCGTTATGAATACAATAAGACTGAACAAAAGGTATAAAGCGGCCGGAAGAAAATGGAGCAGGTCCTTCCGGGTAAAAACAAATCCAGGGTTAAGCAGACTTTGTACATAGAAATATACTACGGGGCCTAATAGGTACAAATGCTGAAAGGGAATATAAAAGAGCAGGTCGCGGTAAGGCTGGTTATCATACCACCCGGCAAAACCCACCATCCAGGGCAATATATAGAGCTGACCCAGCAATAAGAAAAAGGCCAGCCATAGGTCGGAGGGGTTCTCCCGACGCAATCCCTTTCTCAAAACCATACCAGCGTATACCAGTCCATGGATAAAGAACACCAATAGGAAAGAGGAATAGAAATTATAATCAAATCGCATGAAATAGTTATATGAATGAATATACCAATTGGCAATAGAATAACGATAGTTAGTTTAATGTTTTGAAAATGGGAATAAAATATTTTTTTACACCGCTATATTCTATATAAATTCATTTATAAATACTACTAACCCATCTTTATGCTCAATCCTGCATCGAACCCCCTCCCGTTCCGTTCCGTCTTTTCCAATGAGTTTTGTGAAGTCATCGAATCCACGGCAACCGGCAACAAATCATTACATGCCTTAAAAGAATTTCAGCCAGGTGATCTGGTAAGCCCATTCGGCGCCTCCTTTGTTTCCCGTAAACCATCCTATCTAACGGTACAAGTGGGTATCAAAAAACACATTACGTTATTGCCGCAATATTTGCAGTATATCAATCACAGTTGCAACCCCAATGTTTTTTTCAATACCACCACCATGGAGTTAACGGCCCTTCAGCCCATACAACCGGGTGATGAGTTTACCTTTTTTTATCCTTCTACCGAATGGGATATGGCACAACCCTTCCAATGTATGTGTAATCAGCCGGGCTGTTTGGGCATGATCAATGGCGCCGCTTCCCTTTCAGAAGAGGTATTAAAGCGGTATAAGTTGACGGATTTTATTGAGGAAATGTTGGCGGGGAAAGCGTGAGTCGTGAGACGTGAATCGTGAGTTTAGTACATTTACCACTCACGACTGACGTCTCACGTTTCTCGACTCACACCACTACATTGACCATCTTCCCCTTAACAAAGATTACTTTCTTAGGCGCTTTGCCTTCCAGCCATTTTTGCACGACTTCATTGGCCAGCACCAGGGCTTCGACCTCTTGGGGTGAAGCATCAAGGGCGAGGGTCATTTCGGTACGGGTCTTTCCATTGATGGCGACTGGGTAATCCTTGGTGGATTCTTTCACATATTTTTCTTCAAATACCGGGAAGGTCGCATCCAATACGGTACCGCTATTTCCCATTTGGCTCCATATCTCTTCGCAGATATGTGGGGCATAGGGCGTAAGCAGGATGACCAGGGGTTCGAGGATCGCCTTTTTATGGCAATTCAGGTCAGCGAGTTCATTCGTGGCGATCATAAAGGCGCTCACCGCCGTATTAAAACTAAATCGTTCGGTATCATCCCCGATTTTTCGGATGGTTTTATGCAACACCTTCAACTCGGCATCGGTCGGAGCCTGTTCGTTCACGATCCAGCCTTTCTCCTCGGTGGCAAAAAGCCGCCAGAATTTTTTCAAAAAACGGTGTACCCCTTCAATTCCTTTGGTATCCCAGGGTTTACTGATCTCTACCGGTCCGAGGAACATTTCATACATCCGGAAGGTATCTGCGCCATAGCGTTGTACGAGGTCATCGGGGTTGACAGTGTTGAATTTGGATTTAGACATCTTCTCCACTTCGGCGCCGCAGAGGTATCTCACTGCATGCCCCTCACCATTTGCGGTGTGGGGGGAAGAAATGGATCCATCTTCTCCAATCAATTCAGCATCCTTGTATTCACCGTTGCGCCATTTTCTAAACGCATCAATATTCAGTTCCAATCCATCTACCATGTTCACATCCACGTGAAGGGTATCTGTTTCATATTGATCTTTTAACCCGGCCGAGACAAATTGATGGGTGCCTCTTACCCTGTACACAAACCGGCTGCTTCCTTGTATCATTCCCTGGTTCACCAGTTTTTTGTAGGGCTCATCATGTCCGATATGGCCGAGGTCATAGAGAACCTTGGTCCACATGCGGCTATACAGCAAATGACCCACAGCATGCTCGGTTCCTCCGATATAGAGATCTACCTGCCCCCAATAATCGGATGCCTTTCGGGAACAGAATTCGTTTTCATTATGGGGATCCATATAGCGCAGGAAGTACCAGGATGAGCCGGCGTAGCCGGGCATCGTAGAAGATTCCCTCACCCCCTGCCCCCTCTCCCCAGAGGGGAGAGGGGAAGTGTCCTTGATTCGGGATATACTTTCCTTTATTCTATTTTTTATTTTATAAGGGTCGGAGAGCACTTCTTCATTGGTAAATCTTATAACATCAAACCCAATCTCATTAAGGATTTTTGTTCTTTGATTGTCATACTCCGTCTGCTCGGAATTATTATGATATCCCCCATCTACCTCAATGATCAATCGCTCCTGTAGAGATACAAAATCTACTATATAAGCATCAATGGGATGTTGACGGCGAAATTTAGTTCCCAACTTCGAATCTCTCAACAATTCCCAAAGTTTCTTTTCAGCGTCTGTATGTCCCTTTCTGAGTTCCTTTGCCAATTCATATTGTACTGGACTTTTTATCCCGTACTTAGGAACTCTCGCTGCCCCCTTCTCCACTTGTGGAGAAGGGTTGGGGATGAGGATCCATTCTGGAATATTTGCAAGTGGCCCTTCTCCTTCAGGTCCCGGGCCATATTTTTCAACTTTTGGAAGAATAAGGGGAAGTTCTTTCTGGTTTAAGGGATAAGCCGTGCCATCTTGCCAGACTATGGGAAAAGGCTCGCCCCAATAGCGTTGGCGGCTAAAAGCAGCATCCCTCATTTTGAAATTCACTTTGCGGCGGCCGATCCCTTTCTTTTCCACTTCCCCGATCACTTTCTCCAGGGCCTCCCGCATGGCCATACCATTCAAAAAACCTGAATTTTCCAATTTAGCCTCTTTGGTAGGATTGGCCTCCTCACCATTATAATGTTCGCCAATGATATTGGTAATGGGAATTTCAAAGTGTTTGGCGAATAAGAAATCGCGTTGATCGCCACAGGGTACCGCCATAATAGCCCCGGTGCCGTATCCTGCCAACACATACTCGCTGGCCCATACGGGGATCTTACGACCATCAAAGGGATTGATGGCATAGGCCCCGGTAAATACGCCGGTGATCTTCTTTTCAGCCATCCGCTCCCGTTCGCTCCGGCTTTTTACATAGGTCAAGTATTCGTCTACCTTCTTTTTTTGGTCGGCGGTGGTGATCTTTTCCACCAAATCCAATTCGGGTGCTACCACCATGAAATCCACTCCGAAAATGGTGTCAGGCCGGGTGGTATATACGACAAGGGGTAGTTTATCTCCAGCAGGGGTTTCAATATCAAATTGTATCTCCGCTCCACTGCTTTTCCCGATCCAGTTGCTTTGCATTTCCTTCATGGCATCACTGAAGTCGATCCGCTCCAACCCTTCCAACAGGCGATCGGCATATTCGGTGATCCGGAGATACCATTGTCTTAATTTCTTTTTTACTACCGGATGCCCCCCACGCTCACTCACACCATTCACCACTTCATCATTGGCCAACACCGTTCCCAGGGCTTCGCACCAGTTTACCTCTCCATAACCACAATAGGCCAGCCGGAAGTTCATGAGGATGTCCATCCGGGTCTTTTCATCATAGGCGTTCCATTCCTGAGCGGTAAAGGTTACTGGGGACCGTTTCCCATTGACCGAAGAAGAACCAAACTTTTCAAACTCCTTTTCCAAAAATGAGATGGGCTTGGCCTTTTGGTCAGAATGATCGAAGTAGGCATGAAAAAGCTCAAGAAATATCCATTGGGTCCACTTGTAATAGGAAGGTTCACAGGTACGTACTTCCCGATCCCAGTCAAAACAAAACCCGATATTGTCCAATTGCTGTCTGAAATTGGCAATATTCGCTTCGGTACTGACAGCAGGGTGTACCCCATGATCTATGGCATACTGCTCGGCAGGAAGTCCAAAGGCATCATAGCCCATTGGGTGAAGGACATTGTAACCCTTTAATCTTTTAAATCGGGCAAAAATATCACTGGCGATATACCCAAGAGGATGACCCACATGCAGCCCTGCCCCACTGGGATAAGGGAACATATCCAACACATAAAACTTAGGTTTGGAAGATTCATTGGAGACCTTGTACACCCCCGATTCCTTCCATGTCTGCTGCCATTTTTTCTCAATGCTTCTGAAATTGTACTCCATGCTTCGCTACAGGGTTATAAATGTGATGCTAAAAGAAAGTTTAAAAGGGGTTTTGGGAGGTGCAAATTTACGAATTGACCCTCAAATCCGTTATTTTTGCCTCCATTGAAAGTGTAATATAACCACAGAGACAGGGAGACTAAGGGATTATTAATTATTGATTGTTAATTATTAATCCGGGATTGGCAATATAAATGCTCTGTGTCTCTGGGCCTCTGTGGTCAAAAAACTACCAAAATTCCTAAAGCATGTCCCAAATAGGTAAATCATCTCTCAAGCGTGGCAAACCCTCCTATTTCATGGCGATCATTGGCGTGGCGATCGTACTCTTCCTGATCGGTATTTTTGGCTGGCTTTTCCTGAGTGGAAGCCGTTATATGAAGCATCTTAAAGAGGAGATCCGGATCGCGGTCCTCTTGCAAAATAATGCCCGTCAGCCAGATATCGATTCGATGGTGGCCCAGTTGAAGTCCAGGCCCTTTACCCGCAACGTAGCCTATATTGACAAGGAAACGGCTAAAAAACAATGGATGAATGACGGTGGGGATGATTTCAATAAGTTGATAGACGAAAACCCCCTCCCCGCTTCGATCGAATTCAATGTATCCAGCGAATACGTGAACAAGGACAGTCTGATCAACCTGAAAAACGAATTAGCCAAAAACCTGCTCCTGGTGCAAAGCGTGGAATACCCCGCTGCCCTGGTAGAAAAAATGGGTCCGGCCATGAAACTGATCCTGATCGGATTGATCATCTTGTCCTCCCTCTTTGCCATCCTGTCCATCATCCTGATCGACAATACCATTCGCCTGGCCATGTATAGCAATCGTTTCCTGATCAAGACCATGCAAATGGTGGGGGCTACCCGGAGCTTTATCTCCAAACCCATGAATGTACAGGCTGTGATCAATGGCACCATTGCCGCCCTTATTGCAATTGGCGCCATCATCGGACTCATCTACCTTTTTGAATGGCTGGTCCCCGATCTTCGCCTGCTCCGCGACAATGGCAAACTGACCCTTCTTTTCATCATCCTCATCCTGACCGGAATCGGTATTTCAGTCATGAGCACCTTCCGAAGTATTACCAAGTATTTGAGGATGAAACTGGATGATCTGTATTAAAGGCTAAAAGCTAACAACTAACTGCTAAAAGCGATTTGCGGTTAGCGATTAGTTTCCAATGAAAATAGTACCTTAGTCCCCTAACCAAACGAATATGAGCGCTAAAAAACAAGATACCGGAATGGCCCCTTTATTTGGCAAACAGAATTACCTGCTCATGCTGACCGGGGTTGTGGTCATGGTGATTGGATTCTTCCTCATGAAAGGTGGGAAAAGCGATCCAGGTAAATTTGACGCTGAACAGGTGTACAGCACCACCCGGGTCACCATTGCGCCCATTATCATCCTGATCGGGTTGGCCATTGAAGTGATCGCCATCTTCCGCAAACCCAAACAAGCGGAATAATAACCCGTATCTCCCATGAGCATTCTGGAAGCCGTTATCATCGCCATTGTGGAGGGCATAACCGAATTCCTGCCTGTTTCCTCTACGGGTCACATGATCATTGCCGAAAAGATACTCGGTGTTCCCGACAATGATTTTACCAAGCTGTTCACCGTTGCCATTCAGCTAGGAGCCATCCTGGCCGTGTTGGTTCTGTATTGGAAGAAATTTGTCGACTTCCGTAAATGGCAGTTCTATCTGAAGCTGGTCATCGCTGTTATTCCCGCGCTGATACTGGGAGCTATCTTTAGCGACAAGATCGATTCCTTGCTGGAAAGCTCAACCACGGTTGCTGTAACCCTTTTGCTGGGTGGTGTAGTGTTGTTAGTGATCGATGATTATTTCAAAAATCCCGTGATCCACGAAGAAGAAAATATCAGCTTTAAAAAAGGATTTCTGATCGGAGCCTGGCAATGCCTGGCCATGATACCCGGTGTAAGCCGAAGTGCGGCTTCGATCATTGGGGGTATGCAACAAGGATTGACACGCAAACTCGCTGCTGAGTTCTCCTTTTTTCTCGCGGTACCAACCATGGCCGCCGCCACCGGGTACAAGCTGTTAAAAGGATACGAATCATTCACCAACGAACATATCAAACTCCTCGCCATTGGTAATGCCGTGGCCTTTATCGTAGCCATCCTGGCCATTAAATTTTTTATTGGCTTTTTGCAAAAGCATGGATTCCGGCTTTTTGGGTACTACCGCATCATCGTTGGGGTGTTGTTGATCATTTTGATCATAGCCGGTGTGATACCGAAATAATTTTTACTTTTTACCGCCAAGGCACTAGGGCGCCAGGTTACGCCATGGCGAACATTGCGTCTTCGTGTCTTGGGGTAAATCTTATCATTCCTCACCCTTTTTTTCCTAAATTGTGTCAAACCAACCTAACGATGCAGACGGCTCCTAAAAAAGTAGTAAACGCCTGGGCTATGTACGACTGGGCGAATTCCGTTTACAACCTGGTGATCACCACGACCTTTTTCCCTGCCTATTATGCTGCCATAACTTCCAAAGAAAATTTTCCCAATGGGATTCCTTTTCTGGGACGAAATTTTGTGAATACCGAGCTCAAGGATTATGTGCTGTCCTTTGGCTTCCTGCTCGTGGTAATAATGTCTCCGATCCTATCTTCCATTGCGGACTATAAAGGCAATAAGAAACAGTTCATGCGGTTCTTCTGCTATCTGGGCGCGCTGAGCTGTTCCTTGTTGTTCTTTTTTGATGGGGATCATGTGACACTGGGGTTGGTTTGTTTCATGATCGCCGGGATCGGGTTTTACGGCAGTCAGGTTTTTTATAATTCTTATCTCCCTGATATCGCCGCCGAACGGGATATGGACCGTATTTCCGCCAAAGGGTTCACGATGGGTTATATTGGCAGTGTGATCATGCAGATGATCGGTTTTGCCCTGGTACTTTTTATGCCGGAATCGGATAAAAAGCTCCCCCTTCAACTTACCTTCCTGCTCGTAGGGCTGTGGTGGATCGGTTTTGCCCAACTCACCTTCTCCCGGCTGCCGGCACCTCCTTTACAGGAACGGAAGGCCCGTAAACATATCCTCGTCAATGGATTTCATGAACTCAAACTGGTATGGAACCAGTTACGTCATATGCCTTCACTGAAGCGGTTCCTGACCTCCTTTTTCTTCTATAGTATGGGAGTGCAAACGGTGATGCTGGTGGCGATCGACTTTGGCATAAAAGAACTTAAACTGGAAGACTCCAAACTTATCATCACAGCAGTCATCATTCAATTGGTAGCCATTGCCGGTGCCATGGGTATGGCCCGTCTTTCCGCCAAATGGGGTAACCTGAAAGTATTGATCCTGGCTGTAATCCTTTGGATCGGCGTCTGTATCGCCGGATATTTTATTCAAACTGAATTTCATTTTTATATCCTCGCGGCTCTTGTTGGATTGGTCATGGGAGGCACCCAGGCCCTGAGCCGGTCCACCTATTCTAAACTCATGCCCGAAACAAAGGACACTGCTTCTTTCTTTAGCTTTTATGATATTACCGAGAAGCTGGCTATCGTGATCGGGTTGTTTAGCTTCGGGTTTATTGAAGCATTGACCGAACACAATGGAGGCATGCGCAATTCCATTCTGGCCTTGATCATATTCTTTGTCCTGGGCCTGTTCTGGTTGTTACTCACGGCCGCCCGTAGCCGGAAAAAATCATTTGTTTAACTTGCAAATATGAAATTGTATTCCATAGAAACCGGGCTCTTCAAACTCGATGGGGGTGCCATGTTTGGTGTAGTTCCCAAGAGCATCTGGAACAAGATCAACCCCGCAGACGAAAACAATATGTGTACCTGGGCCTTGCGTTGCCTTCTTATTGAAGATGGCGATAAACTCATTCTGGTAGACAATGGTATCGGGGATAAACAGGAAGAGAAATTTTTTCGTCACTATTATTTACATGGCGAGGACACCCTTTCAAAGTCACTTCAACAGGTGGGTTATCATGCATCGGATATTACGGATGTATTTCTTACCCATTTGCATTTTGATCACTGTGGTGGGTCGATTGTACGGCAAGGAGATAAACTGGTACCCGCTTTCCCCAAAGCCACCTTCTGGAGCAATAAAGATCATTGGGAGTGGGCAGTTCAACCCAATGACCGGGAAAAAGCCTCCTTTTTAAAGGAAAATATTCTTCCGATCCAGGAAAGTGGCCAATTGAAATTCATTGAAAAAGCAGCAGCGGGTGATACGCCGTTTACCGAGAACATTTCCATAAAATTTGTCTATGGACATACCGATGCCATGATGTTGCCTGTGATCAGTTACAAAGGGCGTCAACTGGTGTATATGGCCGACCTCCTCCCCTCGCATGGCCATATTCCCATTCCATACGTAATGGCCTATGATATGTTTCCGTTGACAACGCTCAATGAAAAAAAGGCCTTTTTAAAAGAAGCTGTGGAGAAGGACTATGTATTATGCTTTGAGCATGATGCGCAGCAGGAATGTTGCACGGTAGAGCAGACTGAAAAAGGTATCAGGCCAAAAGAGTTTTTGAAGATTTCTGATTTGTGAAGTTTACCGCCAGGGCGCGATGACACGAAGGAACGCCAGGATATCTTTGCGACCCTGGCGACTTGGCGTCTTAGCGGTAAATAATTATTTCCTTCGCAATAATGAAGTCAACGGATGCCGCAGGTTTTTATACCCCATCATATCGATCTTGACTTTTCCAACCACGATCGGGCTTTCAATCCGGAGGGGTATATGATTCTCATCATCGCTGACCCAAACGGTCATGCTCTCTCCGCCTTTGAAAATAGTGCCTTCCAATAAAAGAGGTTTGAACTTGATGGCCCTGAACTTTCCGTATTTGGTCTTTACTTCTTCCTTACCGAGGTAACGGATATACATGCTGTAAACCTGATTATCGAGAAACATAGGGAAGGTGATCTTATCATTCACCTTAAATTTATTGAAGTCAATGCTTCGCGCATAATAAACGGCGCTTAGCACATCCTGTACACAGTCGGGCACTTTGAATACGCCTTCTGTTGTGATGGCTGTATTCGCATTGCGGTTGAAACTGATGTTTTCATATTTCTTGAATCCACCCTCGTTCACATTCCGGATAAATTTCAACGGTTGGAGGGTTGCGGTATCAATATAGGATTCATACTTGTCCCGCACTTTGTACACCCAGTCATAGGAGCTGTTGGTCTTGCCATCTCCAATGATATGATATACGGGTCTGTTGTTCAGGGTTTCCAGATTGGCGCTAAAAATGGCCGTGCCGGCATTTACATAAAGCCCGGCTACCGCATAGTACACGGTAAATGTCACTTCTTCCCCGGATTTGAAAGCGTTATTTTTCATCCCGCAATTACTGTCATTGCTGGGTTGATCGCTTTTAAAGGGAAAGAGGAAAAAACTGATCCCCGCAAAAATGATGAACTTCATTCCATTCATGTGCCTTCTTGTTTTGATGGGCGTTTGCTAAAGAATTTAATGCCTAAAATTAATAAACTACCGGCCAATGCGGGTATTATTAAATTGATGAACCATACAATAACGGCGGTGAAACCGATACCTATGGCGTTTGAACTGTATAACCCCAATACCTTCAGGTTCACTTCTCCCCGGATCCCCAGGTCTGCCAGGGCAAATCCCGGTATGATAGCCAGGATCAAAAATACGAGACTGGTGGACCAGAGGGTCTCCACAAATCCTACCTCGACCCCAAAGAAACTAAACAGCAGGTAGTATTGCAGGATGAACACCCCAAACCGTATGGTAGATAATGACAACAATCGCCAGAGGATAGTTGCATTTAAAGCCCCCAGTTCTACCAATAGAAAAGCGAATTTTTCCTTCCGGGAAAGCCTGTCTATCCAACGTGCAAACAGGGATACCCGAAAATAAAAAAGTGTTAAAATAATGAGTGCCAAAATTGACCCAAAGAGCAATACCTGAAGTCCAATGGATGACCACCCACTGATGGGTTCAGCACGAAGGATCCTGTCCCATAAAAAGAGAAGGCCAATTATCCCGGCAAACAGGGTAACAAGCAATTGACTCATGCTACACAGAATGGTCAGGGAAATGGTTCGTAACCGGTTCCCTTCCTCCATATACAATACCCGACCCAGGTATTCACCCGTGCGGTTGGGCGTGGTGACTGAAAAAGAGACCCCGGTAAGTATGGCCTTGAATCCCTGCCAAAAGGAGATTTTTTGTACCCGGCGTACGGCCAATTGCCATTTTCTGGTTTCAATGGACCAGTTTACAACCATCAATCCAATAGCGGCTATCAATTTGCCTATTTCCGGGCTTTTTAGCGATGTTTTGATCTGTTGCCAGGAAAGCGCCAGGTTGGGTTGTTGTCGTATCTCGCGGTAAATGGACCAGGATAACCAAACGAATAAGAGAGGCCCCAAAACATATTTGAGAAAGAATTTGATATTTTTGTTCAGCCTCATCTATCGGTAAAAATACAAGCCCCTTGCAAAAGCCTGAAAAAATAATACTCGGGATCGATCCCGGTACCGTCGTCATGGGTTATGGAGTGATCGCCGTTTCGGGCCAAAAAGTCACCATTTTAGAGATGGGGGCCCTGAAACCAGGTGCCCAAAAGGATATTTATAAGCGACTTCAGCTTATTCATGAGACTGTTTGCGGACTCATCTTCAAATACAAACCAGGGGAATTTGCCATTGAAGCCCCATTTTTTGGCAAGAATGTACAAAGCATGCTGAAACTGGGAAGAGCCCAGGGAGTAGCGATCGCTGCGGCCATGCAAACCAATATTCCTGTGACCGAATACTCACCAAAAAAAGTGAAACAATCGGTCACCGGAAACGGAAATGCGAGTAAGGAACAGGTTTGGAAAATGCTGCAAACGATCTTTCTGATTGAAAAAAAGCCAAAACACTTTGATGCCACCGATGCATTAGCTGTGGCGCTATGTCATCATTTACAACGGCACCGGCCCATGCCTGAAAAGAAAAAGTCAGCCATACCCGCAAAAAAGAAAGGAAAGAAAAATGATTGGAAAGAATTTGTTTCAAAAAACCCGCACAAAATAGCGAAATGATATCCCTTGCGCCTTAGCGTCATGGCGGTTAAGTCTTTACCGCAAGGACGCTAAGGGGCAAGGGGCACGGAGAAATTAGAGCTGGGCGAGGATTCGGTCACGGACAGTGGAGAGTTCTTCCGGTGTCATCTTTATTTTCTCCTGTAAAAAATTGAGGTCATTGGCAGAATTGATCGGAATAAGATGCAAGTGCGCATGCGGCACTTCCAAGCCGATAACAGAGATGCCCACCCTGTTGCAATCGAAAGCCTTCTCCATGGCCTTTACAATAGGCTGAGCAAAAACAAGAATCTCTTGTAAATAGTCTTTCTCCAGATCAAAAAATTTATCTGTCTCCACTTTAGGTACCACCAGTACATGTCCTTCCCGCAATGGAAAAATATCCAGAAACGCAAAGAACTTATCATTCTCCGCAATTTTGTAGGAGGGGATTTGGCCGGCGATTATTTTGGAAAAGAGGGTCATGGAATTATTATGTGAATAGTGAATAGTGAATAGTAAATAGTGAATAGTGAATAGTGAATAGTGAATAGTGAATAGTGAATAGTGAATAGTGAATAGTGAATAGTGAATAGTGAATAGTGAATAGTGAATAGTGAATAGTGAAAAATAAATCCTATAACTTACGTCGCCAAATATATATTCACCATTCACCATTCACCATTCACCATTCACCATTCACCATTCACCATTCACCATTCACCATTCACCATTCACCATTCACCATTCACCATTCACCAATCACCATTCACGTCTCACGCCTACACCGAAATATTCTCCACCTTAAACTTGATCGTCCCGGCAGGAGCCTGCACTTCGGCTACATCGCCAACTTTTTTTCCCAACAGTCCTTTGCCAATGGGGGAGGTAACGGAAATCTTTCCCAGTTTCAAATCGGCCTCATTTTCAGAAACGATCTGATAGGTCACTGTTTTTTTTGTATTCAGATTGGTCAGTCCTACTTTGGTCAGGATCGAGACCTTACTGGTATCAATGGTGCTTTCGTCAAGGATACGGGTATTGGCCATCACGCCTTCCATTTGGGCGATCTTGGCTTCGAGCAATCCCTGGGCTTCTTTGGCCGCATCATACTCAGCATTTTCCTTCAAATCACCCTTTTCCTTTGCTTCGGCAATGGCTCTGGAGGCAGCAGGGCGGTCAACCGCCTTCATCCGCTGAAGGTCCAATTTCATTTGCTCAAAGGTATCCTTGGTTACATAATTCAACCCACTCATGGTTCAAGGTTTTTATTAAACAGAAAAAAATAACAACGCCTCAGAGGGTCTGAAGCGTTGCTATAATTGCAAATATAGAATTTTCGGGAATAATGGAGATTGGGGTGGGTTTACCGCCATGGCGCCATGCCGCAAGAGTTCGCCATATTAATCCTTGCGCTTCCTGGTACCATGGCGTCTTTGCGGTAATTAACCCTCATTATCAAAGTCTTACAAATTCATATATCCTATCCCTCCCATATGAATACTGTGTACCCCGAATACAGTTCCAGTTATTTCGGAAATTAAATTCATCCAGGTTCAGGTTAAAGAACTGATTTGCCTGAAAATTGACCAGGTAGATCCGCAGGTATTTCTGCCGCGAGTTTTGCCAGTTTCCATTCCCGTCATAATAACCGCGGTTATAAAAATCAGCTTCCCAATATCCCGTCAGGGTATCGGTCGCGCTGGTATAGCTGGCGGTGCCGCTTTCATTAAAGGTGAAAACGCCAGCTTCATACCCGGTGGTAAAATAGTCCCGGTCCAGGAAATCACGACGAAAAGATTGGTCCAGTTTCCACTGGCCAAAAATGCGGTCTTCGACCTGCCTGCGGCAGGAAATAAATAGTGTTGAGAAAAGAAGTAAGAGGAGTAGATTTCTTTTCATAGCAGATGTATTTAGGCTAAATTAATAGCGAAAAATCGCATCGGGTCATAAGGAAATCCTAATTAACGAAACGCTGATCAAAGATTTAATTTTTCGAGTAGTACCCTGGCCATTTTATAGAAAGCCTCGTTGGAATATCCCGCAATATGGGGGGTAACGAGTACCTGGGGGTGGTGTAGCAACCAGTGAAGTTGTACCTGTTCTTCGGGGGAATAAGTCTCTAGTTTTTCATTTTCCAATACATCCAGTCCGGCCCCGGCGATCCAACCTTCCTTTAGGGCTTGGATCAGGGCGGCATTATCGACCACTTTGCCCCGGGCGGCATTAAAGAACCAGGGTTTATTTTTCAGGGATTGGAAAAAGGAATTGTTCGCCATGTGGTAGGTCTCTTCGGTAAGGGGCACATGCAAACTTATAACCTCCGCATACCTTGCCACCTGTTCCAGGCTGGCTTCCTTTATATATCCTTTGGCAAAACCCGTTTTGTATTTGTCATAGGCCAACACCGTCAGCTCAAATGTGGCCAGCAATGCCGCGAGACTACTCCCGGTGTTACCATATCCAATGATGCCTACTGTTTTGCCACTCAGTTCAGTACCCCGGTTGGCGGAGCGAATCCATTGGCCATCGCGAACCTGTTGTTGGGATAAACTGATATTATTCATCAGGTTTAGTATCATTCCCAGCACATGCTCGGCCACCGCCAGGCGGTTTCCTTCCGGGGAACTGACACAAAGAATTCCTCTGCTTTCGGCATAGGCGGTATCAATGATCTCCATCCCGCTTCCCAGGCGACCGATCCATTTCAACCGGGTGGCTTTGGCCAACAGGGGTTGATCGATGCGGACACGTGTGGTCACTACGATCCCTTCTGCTTCTGGAATCAGGGTTTCCAGCGCTTCGTACGCAATATCCGGAACATAAAGAGGATCAAAGCCCTGTTCTTTCAAACGGGTCATCAGGTATTCATGCGCCGGGGCCGTGATGATCACTTTTTTCATCCTATTCTTTCATTTTAAAGGTCAGCTCGGCAAACTCTGCCACCGACAATTGTTCAGCCCTCCGATCAAAGATCGGGAGGTCCAATATTTCCTTGACAAAACAATCCTTCGTGGCGTTGCGCAGGGTCTTCCGGCGTTGGTTAAAGGCTGCTTTCACCAACCGAAACAATCGACCCGGGGAGGCCATCTCGGGAGGGTTTTCCAGTGGGGAAAGTCGGATCACAGCGCTTTTAACCTTGGGTGGAGGTTGAAAACAATTCTCATGTACATCAAACAGGTACTCCACTTTATAAAAAGCCTGTACCAATACACTAGTTACGCCATACACTTTACTCCCCTCTTTGGCTGCCACACGGAGGGCCACTTCTTTTTGAAACATCCCGATCACCCCTTCCACCTGCTCCCTCCAATCCAATATACGAAAGAGGATCTGGGTAGAGATGTTATAGGGGAAATTGCCGACCACAGTAAAGTTTCCGATGAATGGGGCCTGTATTTCCAATATACTTCCTTCCAGGATCCGGTCTTTGAGGGATGGATAGGTCATTAATAAAAAATCGACCTTCTCCCGATCCAGTTCCACGGCCCTGAATTCAATATCCGGAATCTCGATCAGGTATTTGGTCAGCGCTCCCCCACCGGGTCCTACTTCCAGCAATTGGGTAAATGGTCTTTCCCGAAGTTCCTGCACGATCTTTCGACAGATGTTCTCATCTTTCAAAAAGTGCTGACCAAGGGATTTCTTTAGCGTATACACCCTGCGAAGATACTCCCGATTTTGCGTACCCTTGCGCCCTGGCGTCCTGGCGGTTAAGTTTTACCGCAAAGACGCAAGGGCACGAGGGGGGCATAAAAAAGCCCCTCGACAAGAATGAAGAGGGGCGGCAGGCTCAGCCTGCAAGTAATAACCAGCTACCGAGTTGAGTTATTTTTTCAGCACTTGCTGTGTAAATCGTTGACGGTTGACAAGGGCCTCGATCACATAGGATCCTTTGGGCAATACAGCCACATTGTCTAAAATAAATGTATTGGGACCGGTTGCACCGGAGAATACCTGTTTGCGGACCAGGCTTCCTTTATTGTCGTACAGGTTCATGGTTACTGAGGAGGCTGCTGCCAGGTTCATGCCGATGCTCACCTGATCACCAAAAGGATTGCTCAATACGCTAAAGGTTTTCTTACCATTCACCTGAAGGGCCACCACACGCGAATAGGTGAGTGCGCCATCAAGATCTACGGATTTCAAACGGTAGTAGTAAACAGCGGTTGTATTGCTGTTGACCGCGTCTGTATGATTATACGTATAAGTTCCTTGCTGATTGTGCGGGGCCAATGTTGCAATGGTGGTGAAATCGGTACCATTCAGGCTTCTTTCCAGTTCATACTGGCGGATATTCCTTTCGCTCTCGGTGATCCAGGTCAGCTTGTTCAGACCGCTCTGGTGAACACCGGAGAAGGAAGTAATATTAACAGGCAAGGTGCCGCTATAAAGGTCACTCCGGAAAATGCCCTTACCGTGGGTAACACCAATGAGTTTATTATTGGCATCCACTTGCAGGTCGAATATTTGCGTGGCATCCCAGAAACCATTGTTATAGTCTGTCCAGGTCGCGCCACGGTCGGGACTTACATATACGCCAAAATCACAACCGGCGTAGATCACACTCGGGTTTGTAGGATCGATCAATACGGCATTGAAAGGTACATCGGGTAATCCTGTACCCCGGGCCTGCCAGGTAGCACCGCCGTCGGGTGTCAGGTAGATATGTGTGGTACCAAATCCACCGATGGCAACATATACGCTGTCATCATTGACTGCACTGATGGCAAAGTCATTCACAAAGCGGTTGGGCAATGTGCCTTTGACACTTGTATACGGCGTGGTGGCAGGTGTTGTGCTTTTAAATACGTTGGGTTGCCCATTCACCCACAAAAAGTCATTGGTGGTATTTTGGGCGATATTGGAAGTCGATACATAGATTTTGTTCTCATTGGTGGGGGATACTGCTATTGTAATGGCGGTCTTTCGCTGCTGTTCGATATAGGCCGTCGAACTGGTAGCAGTATTACTCCATGTATCTCCACCATTGGTTGACCGATGGATATTGTCGGACGCCACATACATGTAGTTACCATTAGATTTACTAATGGCAATCGGCGCCATGAATGCGGTGCGATCATCGGCTGTAAAGGCCCAGGCAGCCAATACTGGGGAAAAGGTTCCTGTAACACCTGTCGTGGATCGACGTACACGTCGCGCATCATTGGAAGCCAGTACCGTAGTTCCATTGGGGGCAAAGGCACAGGGTCCGCCATCACCACCTACTACGGTGGTCCAGGTAGTACCATTATAGCGAACCACGCCATTATCCTGCAATCCACCGATCATCAGGTTGGCATTGGAGGGGTGTACACCGAAAGATGCATAGAATTGTGTGGCGCGTAAACCAGTATTGATCACACTCCAGCTGGTTCCACCATTTGTACTTTTATACATACCCCCGTCACATGCTACATAAATGGTATTGCTATTGTTTGGGTCAAATTCAATATCATGGATATCGGAGTGAACAGGGCTGCTTCCCGTAGATATCGTTGTAGTGATCGAACCACCCGTGGTAAGGTTGGTAGAAGTATACCGGTAAAAATCAACCCCTGCCATTAATATCTGATTGGTATTAGACGGATTGATGTCCAGGTCATGCGAAAACCAATATTGGAAGTCAACGTGTGCGGATCCGTTCTTACTGTTCCAGTTGGCACCAAAATCGGTGGATAAGAATAACTCGTTACCGGATGTACCTGCAACTTGTGCGTAGAGTATTCCGGATCCAACATTGTCCAAACGGATATAACCATTCCAGGAGGATGGTAGACCGCTTGTTATTTTAGTAAATGTAGGGCTGCCCGCTGTTCCGTTGGTCGTGCGATAGATTCCTTTATCTGTATTTACCATGTTCCCTACACCCACCACGATCTGATCGGGGTTGGAAGGGTTGATGGCAATATCTGTTACATAGATCTTGCTGAGGATATTTGACCAGGTGGTACCACCATCATTAGAGCGATAAAGGCCATCTGTGGCACAAGCGTAAATGCGGTTACTATTGGTGGGGTCAAAGGCCATCATTTGAATGCCAAACATCAGGTCCGATGTTCTCACTAAAACCTGGTTCCAGGTAGTACCGCCATCCACGCTGCGCAGAATGCCGATACCATAGGTACCACGCGCTTTCCAAACATTGAAGCCAATATTGGAAGTATCAACCCGGTAAACCTCACCGGTACCTGCGAAGAGGGTATCGTTATCCGTTGGGTGAACGATGATGGAAGACACACCAAGCGTAGGGTATCCTGTTTCTACATTGGTCCAACTGCTTCCTGCATTGGTGGATTTCCAAATACCTCCGCTGGCAGAACCAGCCCAAAGGTTATTGCTGTTGGTCTTGTCGACGGCGATGCTTAACACACGACCCCCAATGGTGGATACATCCCCCAGTGAGGTCCAGTTAGCCGCGCCTACACGGCCACCGCGATAATCAACATTCTTATTTTTTAATTGAAGATACTGCTGCCAGGCACGCATGTACTTGCCTGTGAGGCTTGAGCCATCCATATCTGCCCTGCCGTTAACCCACATCAATAACAGACGGTCAGCGCCGCTAAATAATTCAATTTCGGCACCTTCTTCCCTCTCCTCTTCAGATTCGGAATGAAGGACATTTCGGTTGGTTTGGCTTTGGTAGATAAAAAATGTAATAGCAAAAAGGCACAGGATGGTGAGCCCTGCTAAGAGATGGTTCTTTCTCATCGGTAGTGGTTTTTCTTATTGGATTTAACTGAATTACAAATTACTTAAAATCATTCATTTTGTATAATGATTTGTCGGTTAAACAATTCATCTGGTGTTTTTACTTGTAAAATATACGTGCCGCTTTGAAAACGTTTCAGGTCATCAAGTTGAATGGTATTGAGTCCTTCTTTGATTTCCAATGATTTTTGATAGACCACGGCACCTTGCATGTTCAGTATTTTTATTTCTCCGGCACCCTGCTGGGTGGATTGGAGATCCAGCCTGGCCCAGGTACGTACCGGATTGGGCATTACTGACAGCGAGGCCTTGTTCATGATCGTCACCGCTTTGGCCTGGCTCACTTTCTCTGTGCTGCCATCGGCCTTACGTGTGATACGCAGGCGGTAGTATGATTTCCCTTTTAAAGGAAGGGTATCAATAAATGTATAGTTATGGTCACCGGCTTGATTGAGAGCAGTAATGGTTCCAATGGTGGACCACATACTTCCATCGCCGCTTCTTTCCACTTCAAACAGACCGAGGTTGCTTTCGTTGCTTGTCACCCATTCAGTTTTAACCTGGTTTCCATTCAACTGGGCATCAAAATACTTCAGGTTAACCGGCAGTACGCTGGCGACCATAACCTGGTAATCCTCCACCTCACCCGTATTGAAATATCCGGTGGCATGATTTACATCCATGTTATTGGTTCCTGAAGTAACGCGTACACGCAGATAGGTGCTTTGCCCAATTGCGAGCGGTGTATTGATTGTCCACCAAACCAGCGTAATGGTTTGAGTGGAGGCACTGGTACCTACGGTTTGTATGACGCCTTCACCAACATCAAAAACACCGTTTGCGTTATAGTCAAGCCAGGCGCCAAGCGTAGCATCGGCACCGGTATTGTTAAAAACATCAATATCTACGGCGAAGTTAAAAGTCCCTGTATCAAGTAACGGAACTGTTGGAACTCCATCCTCGTCGCCTCCATCCAATGTGGCGCCTGCACCACCGGTCTTAACCCATTCATTATCCCAGGTAGCACCAAGACGAAGATTAACCGAGCGTTCATGAACAGCAGGGCTATTCGCTACCGGGTCGTAGGATGCCGGGGCATCACCAAAATCGCATCGAGGGCGGAAATTCTCACTCGCATCACCTGCTTCACCGGGCCAGTTGGCTCCGTCTTGAGGCGTGATGGCTGAGATAGCCGAATTGGTTCCCGCTTTATTATAAAAACCTATTCCGGAATTTCCGGATGTAGTCCCTCTAAAGTAATAAAGGTCCCCACCCCAGGTCAGTGCACCTTGTCCATTCCAGGAGGCTGTCGTAGGGTTATTGTACAAGGCATCCATATTTCCTGTCATCAGGTTGTAATGATGGTATTTACTTTGAACATAGTTACCTCCATTTCTCGCCGTATTAAAATCATAGAGGATCCCATTATGGATCACAAAATCACCAAAATCGTGAATGGAGGTATTGCTTCCATTGATATAGGCATCGCTGGCAAAAACCTGGTAGGCTACCCCGGTAGGGTTTTGAGAGGCA
Source organism: Chitinophagaceae bacterium (assembly GCA_041752235.1). GTDB lineage: Bacteria > Bacteroidota > Bacteroidia > Chitinophagales > Chitinophagaceae > SpSt-398. The sequence goes on along the minus strand of JBGSHM010000029.1, from coordinate 29,596 downwards.
TCCAGTTCGACCCTCCAGAATAAGGTTTCGCGGGTTTGGGTACCACTACCTGTATCAGTCCTTCCACCTTCGACACCCAGATAAAGAGCCCCATCATAAAAGGCAGCGCCGGCTGATTCCACACCAAATCTCATGGTGGGAATGCCAAGGGTTGTTGTAATATTCGCTACAATGGTGGAGCTGGCTCCTGTAGTAAGGTTATAGCGTTTCAACTCGCGGTTATTGGCGTCAACCGAAACGTTTTCGGAGATATAGTACAGGTATTTATGATAAGGGTCATAGGCCAATGAATTGACATAATCCTTACTCGCATCGCGAAACAGGTACCAGGCATTTCCGGTTGCCGGATCTACCATATATACCGAATCATTATCGGGAGTTACGAGAAAATAATCGGGTTGATTTCCTGCAGGGCCTGTAAATGGCTCATTGTCGGGAGCCTGTTGAAATTGTGTGGGAAAACTTCCCGTCACACAAGCTACAATATCCGACATCCAGAAATGGGAGTCACTCCCAAGTAATAGATTCGTAATGACTATTGTTTTAACCGGCCCCGCGACAGAAATCGTGGCCGTACCGCGGTTATCCGGACTTGAAATGTTAGTAGCATCTGCGGTGATTGTTCGAGCAGTAGGTATCCCTCCAACAGTCAGGATCGTTGTTCCCTGAAGCGCCACATTCACATTTTGAGGTACCGCGGATGCATTGGTAGCTACCACAGTAAAGGAAGCTGATCGATCGATATCATAAAGCGTAAAACTGGCGTTTTCTACTTCATTATTAAATGTAATGGTAAAGGTTTGTCCTAAAACAGTGGGTTTAAACTGAACATCCGCTCCGGTATAGGCAATACCACCCACCGTTACATCTCCAGCATGGGTTGTCACCTCTCCATATAAAGTAACACTCGCGGAAACATCAAATGTAAAATAGTTGGATCCAATACCAAATCGCTGGCTTCTTGCCTGTGCTGAACTGATATAGGCTGAATAAGGCCCCCCGGCATAGTAATAGTCAAGATTGTCCCAGTTGGCGCGTGCCTGCGTGGTAGATCCGCCACATTGTGACCAAATATTTCCTGCTTGAAATAAAAGGAGAAATAGAAACGCAGTAAGATGGAAAGGGTAGCGCTGTTTCATGGTATGGATCTTTAAGTTTTCAAACAGGATAAGGGTTTATCAGGTTTTCACGGATGCTAACTTAATAGGAAATACTTATAAATTTTAGTGATTCGTAAATTTTCACGTCTAAATAAGTACAAATACTTATTTCTAAGTAAGTGAATTATAAACGTAAAACGGGGGAGAATATTTTAAAAATATAAGTGTAAATCAGTAGTTTTTAATACAAAACTCTGATTCTAAATAAGAGGTGAAATAAAAAAAATCTTAGTTTTTCAGGAAGCGTGTAGCGAAAACCCCTTCCGGTGTGGTAAGGTGAAGGATATAATTTCCCGGACGAAGATGTCCGATATCAGGTATTACTACCTCGTTGCTTCCCTTGACATAGGTGACGGCTTTTTCCATCAGGAGGGTGCCATGTTGAGTAAAGATGCGAAGCATGCCCAATCCATTTTCAACCGCTATAAAGGAGAGCGTGACTTCTTGCTGAACGGGATTGGGTTGTAATTTTAAAACAAAAGGAGACACGGAAAAATGAACGGTACGTACCGGGCTATGAGCTTCCAGGGATCCATCCGTCCGACGCATGATCGCCAATCGGTAAAATGATTGTCCTGGTAAGGGGAAGGAATCAACAAAGGAATAGAGATGGTCTCCCGCAGTGCCAAAAGCATTGATCATCGTCAGTTCTTCCCAGTTTACTCCATCCGCACTTCTTTCCACCAGGTACAAACCTGAAGTGGTTTCACCAGATGTTTTCCAATCAAGATTCACCTTGTTATTGACAACTGTCGTTTTAAAATATTGCAGAATGATCGGTAACACAGCGTCTACCATCACCTCATAGTCTTCCACTTCACCCACATCATAATACCCGGTGGGGTGATCTGTTCCCATGTTTTTATCAGCTGAAGTGATTCGTACCCGCATATAGGTAGACTGACCCAGACTCAGCGGCGTATTGATGACCCACCATACAAGGGTTACCGTTTGCATAGAGGCACTGGTGCCCACATTGGCGGTAACACCCTCGGATACATCAAAAACACCATTGGCGTTATAGTCCAACCAGGCAGACACCGTGGCATCCACTCCGGTATTGTTGTACACCTCCACATCAATGGCATAATTAAAATAACCCGTATCCAATACAGGTACGGTAGCAATTCCATCCTAATCTCCCCCATCGGCCGTAGCTCCCGCTCCACCGGTCTTTACCCATTCATAATCCCATACCGACCCCAGACGCAGGTTATCGGAACGTTCATGAACGGCAGGACTATTGGCCACCGGATCGTAAGAAGAGGGTGCATCGCCAAAATCACATTTTGGCCTGAAATTCTCTGATGCATCACCAGCACCGGTTTGAAAGGCGCCTCCTCCTACATTAGTGATAGTAATAGCGGAACCCAGCGTTCCGTTTTCATTGTATTTTTTGATTGTTTGGCTCGAAAAAGAATACTGATCGCCTGCCCAGGTCAACCCTGCCTGATAGGCATTACCCGTACCTGAAAAAGGATTGAGGTAGGGAGTCGATTGACCCGTCATCATATTATAATGCTCGTAGGAAACCATGCTTGTTCCGGATCGGCTATTGTAATTCACCAATACCCCATCTTCAATAATAAAGTCAGCCCAGTCATGGGTACCCGTACTTCCATTATAGGAATTAACCGCAAAAACCTGTACGGCATTGATTGGAATGCCTGAACCATCCAGGTCGAGTCGATAAACTATAGACTCCCGGGTATTACTACTGTTGTATTGCCCGCCTTCAAAACCGATGAACAGTTTGCCATTGTAATAGGCCGCCCCGGCGGTTTCCACCCCCTGGTTCATCACCGGAATATTCAAACTGGTCAGATCGGCCAGTATCGTGGAATATGACTCCGTATTGAAATTATACCGCTTCAGGGTCTTATTATTCGCATCAATGGTTGAGTTCTCAGAGATATAGTACAGGTAGTGATTGTACGGATCATACCCAAAGGAATTGAGAAAGTCTTTGCTGGCATCCTGAAAGAGTGGACGAGCCACCCCGGTGGCAGGATCCACCATATAACAATAATCGTTATCCGGTGTAAGTAAAAAATAATCCGGCTGGTTTCCGGCAGGGCCTACAAAGGGTTCATTATCCGCCGTTCGATTGTATTGAGTCGGAAAACTACCGGTAACACAAGCATTGATATCCGAGAGCCAGTTTACTACATCTGATCCGACTGTGGTATAAGTAAAAATCAACTGTTTAACGGGGCCATTGACGGTTATGGTTGCACTTCCCTGGTTGGAGTTATTGGCCAGGGTACCACTGGTAGCGGACACATACGGACTCGTACTGTTGTTATTGGTGATCGTCAGAATCGTTGAAGCCTGTATAGCGATATTAATGTTTTGCGCCACACTCGCCGCATTGGTAGCGGAAAAATCAATCCGTTGCGAGCCATCAATATCATAAAGGGTAAAATTCAGATTGGTAATCTCTTCGTTGAAGGTCAGGGTCACATACTGCCCATCTGCAGAAGGGTTATACTGCACATCCGCTCCGGTATAATTGGTGAGGTTCCCGGTATGCGTACCATTCTCCACACTCACCCCATCCGTCGTTCCCGGGTTTACTATGCTGCTTGAACTGGTGGCAATGGTTACATAATTCGGCCCAAGGGCAAATTTCTGTGTCTGCTCCATCGCATTCGACACATACGTGCTGTAGGGTTTGGTGCCATTAAAGTAGTAGTCAAGTTTATCCCAGTTTACCTGGGCCTGCGTATATCCTACACCACATTGGGCAAGGAGACCCTGACTGTAAAGAAGCATTACAGTGGTCATTAATAGAAAGGGTCGGGCACACAGGGTTTTCATAACATGGACTGGTTCCTACACAAGTATTGGATGTTCCCAATAAAAGTACCCCAACCGTCAATGAGTAGCAAGGATATAGTAAACAATCATTGGGAAATAAGTGATAATTTTTATACTAATAAGTGTAATCTATTATTAAATTGAAATAAACGCTACGCGGGTCTGAAAATGACTTATTTTTATTATTAATATCTTTAGCCCTTATTCGACATTATGACTACCCCTCAAAAACCTGTTATCGGCATTAGTTGTGGCGACCTGAATGGCATCGGCATCGAGATCATGATCAAGACGCTTTCCGACAATCGATTGCTTGACCTTTGTACACCCGTGGTGTTTGCCAATAACAAAGTGATCAATTTCTATCGCAAATCCATGCCCGATACCAATTTCAATTATCAAAACGTCAAGGAACTGAACCGGCTAAACCCCAAACAGATCAATGTGGTGAATTGCTGGGAAGAGGATGTGAATGTCACACCCGGAGAATTGAACGAAACAGGAGGCAAGTATGCTATACTCTCCCTGATGGCGGCGACACAGGCACTCAAAAACAAAGAGATTGATGGGTTAGTGACTGCTCCGATCCATAAGAAGAATGTGCAATCAGAAACATTTAACTATACCGGACATACCCCTTTTCTGAAAGATTATTTTGGCGTAGCGGATGTGGCCATGTTATTGTTCTCCGGTGAATTCAGGGTAGCCCTGCTCACCGAACACGTTCCCGTATCGGGCGTAACCGAGCATATTCAGAAAAAAGCCATCATCTCTAAATTATTGATCCTCCAGGAAAGCCTGAAAAAGGATTTTGGAATAGACAAACCTCGGATCGCGGTACTCGGGTTAAATCCGCATGCGGGTGATGAAGGCCTCATTGGCAATGAAGAGGAAACCATCATCAAACCGGCGATCAAAGAAGCCAAACAGAGTTATAATATGCTGGTCGTTGGGCCCTATAGCGCCGATGCCTTTTTTGCCCGTGGCTACCAGCATCGCTTTGATGCGGTTTTGGCCATGTACCATGACCAGGGACTGATCCCCTTTAAATCATTGGCAGGTGGTGAAGGGGTAAACTTCACAGCAGGACTTCCTGTGGTACGCACTTCTCCGGATCACGGCACCGCTTTTGACATCGCCGGGAAAAACCGGGCCGATGAAAGCTCCTTCCGTTCCGCTGTATTTGAGTGTATAGATATTTGTCGTTCACGCGCAGGGTTCCACGACATGCGGAAAAATCCATTGCGTAAGCGGACAAGGGAAGTATTGGCAAATGCAGAGGACGAACGCATAGAGGAAATCTGATAATTTACCGCGATGACGCAAGGGCGCCAGGTTACGCCATAGCGAACATTGCGTCTTTGTGTCTTGGCGGTAAGAGAATCACTTAAACACCTCGTCCTTCAGCCCTTTATTAATGGAATAAGAAGTGTATGTGATCTCAACCGTTCCTTTTTTATTGGCTGTGGCCTCTTTCTCCTTTTCTGAAGAACCATTATCATAGTCGAATGTCACACCTTTGGGAAGTTTGTATTCTTTGGTATTGAAAGTAAATTTTACCTTATCGGGCAAACCATAAGAGGCATATTTTCCATAACTCATATCCAACTCGTAGGTACCATTCTCTCTTGTAGTCGTTTTTGACTTGACCACCAGCAAGGCGGCTTCATCAATATACAAGGTGGAAAGAACGATCTCCCCTGTTTCGCCATCTGGCAATACTTTTACCAATCGCACTTTTTTCCCATTCAATGTTTCGGTGCCGGCATCAATGGCCGTGTAATCCGCCAGGGTGAAGATATTCCCCATGTTGATGTTCACTGACCCTTTGGGAACAAAGGAAACACCGGATTCATTCTTGATTTTGATCTTGTCCGGGTTTTTGTAAAACACCCGGATATCCGCCAACGGGGCTTTGATAAAGATCACATTGGTCTTCATTTTGCCCGTTGCCTCATAATCCTTTACCTGGTTGTACTTGGTTTTGATCTTTTCCAGCAATGTATTCGCATCTTCCTGGGCGAAACCGGAAACCATCCATGCCAGCGCACTTAAAAGGGGAACTATCTTTTTCATATCAACTCAGAATGTCTTTTCGTTTAAATGAAATTACACCTACGCCGAGGAACAACAGCGTATAAAGTGTTAAAACCAATCCGCTTTTTACCATGGCCCAGGGATTTTCCACTGATCCGGGGATGGATTGGTTTTCGGGGGTGGCCATCACATAGAAAAAGCCCTTCCAGCCCAGCATATGTGTGGTAAACAGATATGGAGCGGCATATTCCTGAAACATGGGTACTTGTAATTGCTGGATGATGGTGAAAACGATCACCACACAGACCGTAGCCACAATGGGGCCAATAGAATTTTCGGCAAATACAGACAGCATAAAAGCCAGCGCTGCTATGCAGATCAGGGCGAGGGTGGCAAACCCAAAAGCCGCAAAGAAACGCCAGAGTACATCACTTGATTCGATGATCTGGAAACCGGTTTCCTTGATCACCACCAGATCATTGGTGCCAAATAATAAGATACTTCCGAGGAGGGCCAATACAGCCATCCACAACAGGAGCATCATCACATATACCACCGAGGCGGAAAACTTGGAAAGCATGAGTGTCTCCCTGGAGATGGGTTTGGTTACCAACAAACGAAGGGTTCCCATATTCGCTTCTCCTGCTACCAGGTCACCGGCAATAAGTGAAACGAGTAAGGGAACATGGATCAATAAAGTATTTAAAATAAAAAAGCACACGAAGTAGCCGTTCAATATCTTGCCTTCTTCGTAGTCAAAAGTAGCATCCTGGCTGCCGAGAAAGAATTGAATCAGTTCCTTTCCTTGCACCTTTATCGCGAACTGGATGAGCAGGATCATGACGGCAATGGCGCCAAACGCGATATAGGTCCGGGGCTTGCGGAAGATCTTATATAATTCAATACGCAGCAAGTTCAGGAACATGGGTTCAACGCGTTAAGGATAAGAAATAATCTTCCAGGCTTCTTTTCTCCGGGGTGAGCAGTTCTTGTACCGGGCCTTCCACTACTTTCCGCCCTTTATCAATGATCAGCATATTATCGGCGATCATCTCCATTTCAGAGAGCAGGTGGGAGGATATAAAGATCGTCTTCCCTTCCTCCCGGCTCAGGTGCAGGATAAGGTTACGGATATCGGCAATTCCCTGCGGATCAAGTCCATTGACCGGCTCATCGAGTATCACCAGATCGGGGTTATGAACCAGTGCGATGGCAAGTCCCAGCCGTTGTTTCATCCCTTGGGAAAAGGTATGCACCTTGCTTTGTGCCCGGGCGGAAAGCCCTACCCGATCCAATTGATCCATCAACCGGGACCGTTCTGGTTTGATCCCGCTTAAGCGGGCAAAAAGGCGAATATTATCGTAAGCGGAAAGGTATTTGTAGAGATCCGGTTTTTCGATCACAGCCCCGATCCGGCGAAGTATCTGGCGGCGGTTACGGGAAAGGGGCAACCCGAAAATTTCAATCTCCCCCTCGGTGGGTCTGATCAGGGTGAGGAGCATACGGATGGTCGTGGATTTGCCAGCTCCGTTTTGTCCCAAAAAACCGTGTACACAGCCTTGTTTGACCGTAAAGGACAGGTCGTCCACGGCTTTTATTTCATCGAATTGTTTGCTTAGGTGCTGTACCCGGATGATGTCGGACATGTGTGTATAACGGGTAAAGGTAGGAAAGGTTTGATAAAATTACCGCCAGGGCACTACGACACAAAGGAACGCAAGGAAAGGGCCTGGCGAACCTTAGCGCCAATGCGCCCTGGCGGTAAACCCATCACTGCCCCAAATAACTCTTCAAACTCGTCACATACTCCTCAAATGCCTCCACGCCCTTTGGGGTGATCTTACATAGTGTCTGCGGGTAATTGTCCTTGAACTGTTTGGTTACTTCGATGTACCCGGCATCTTTTAGCTTTTGAATCTGGACGCTCAGGTTCCCGGCTGTGGAATTGGTCTTTTCCCGAAGAAACGTGAATTCTGCTTCCTTTACGCCGATCAGGAGGGAAATGACCGCGAGCCGGAGCTGAGAATGTAATATGGGATCCAGGTCCTTAAACATGCGTGGGCTTTAAGGCTTGTTTTGCTTTTCGGTGTTCAATTTCAAGCAGGATACCTGGAATCAACCAGGCCATGATGGCTGAAATGGCAGTGAGTAAAAGGTCAACCTGCGCCGTGGTGTACAGGGTAACGATGGCACATACCCAGCAAAAGATCCCACCAAAGGTCATGGGTTTGAATTTCATACATACCCCGGATACAAATGTGGGAAGACCATAGAGCATGAGAAAAAAGCTGGAGACATATTCATAAAAATGAAAGGGGGACCGTTGCCCGGCCAATTTTTCATACCCATCGATCAGAGGCCGTACATCATTTCCCAGTTTGGTCGTGATGATGGATACAAGGAAGATGGATATCCCAAAGGCGATCCAGAGATAATCATTGAATTCCTCTCCATATACTTTTACTTTTCGGGCCTTTTTTTCCCGCACACTAAAGATGATGGTGGGTATAACAGCCACCACGGTAAGCATGTAGATATCAAAAGGCAACCTGAAATCATACCTTACTTCGGCCAGCCGTACAAGGGAACAAATGGTGATCACCGCCCCCCACATGATGGCGGTGATCCCTGTATCGTGCACCGAATCCTTGGCCTTGTTGATCATCTGGGTGATGAGATCAAGGCTTTCCTTTTCGGTCAGCTTTTTATCCTCCATGGTACTTTGTATTATTAGTATTGGGAAAGAAAGTAGTTAACCTGCGAAAGTCCCCAATTCGGATGAATGGAACTGGCGGGTTTAAAAATCTCATACTGCTTCACTGCCTTCCCAAACAAACGCTTGGCTTCTTCCTTACTCCCACCAAATTGTTCAGGGGTATAGAATTTGTCCTGCGCCTCCTGAAGATAAATACGTGGATTATCGGGGTTTAATTTCTTGGCCATTTCAAGTGCTGATGTGGCTGCCGGTCCATCCGTCATATAACGCTGCATAGGGCTACCCATCATGTGAAGGCTGTGGACCATCTTACGGAGGAGATAGATCTCAGAATTATCTTTCTCCAATGCTTCCGCCTTGTCAAGTAACTCTTTGGCTTTGTCTGCTACGGGGTCAATCTTGTCAGCGCTGCCACCCATGGGGTTATCGCCCATGGAGAAATAGCCGGACATCACATGACAGAAGGACGCGTAATAGTAAGGAAGCCACTGGTTCTTTTCAGCATTGGCAATACGCTCAAAGGCATTGGCCAGTTCAATGTACCCTTCGGAGGATGTAGTAGAATCAATAAGGGAGACTTTAGCCTCCATGGCCTTGACAAACTTCTCGGGCATCTGAGCCTGAGCAGAAGCGAAAGTGGCAACAAGCAGGAAGAAGAAAAGCAACTTTTTCATGATTATAGTTTTGTTTTTGATTTTTGATTTATTCACCGCTAAGGCGCTGGGACGCCGGGGTACGCCAGACAAGGCGAAACATGGCGGCTTTGTGTCTTAGCGGTAAATATATTTTCCGTTTTAAAGATTACTATTTATAACATCATCCGTTCTGTCAACACCAAAGCTGATGAATGCGCCAATGAATACAAACATCCTTGAAGTAGGCAGAATCGGTTGTTTTCGAATTCCATTATAGGAGTACTGGTATCCAAAGACCTGCCGCACGTTAAAAAGGTTGCTAATGGAAAGTACATAAACCGGGAAAGATTTGGCTTTTTCCTTACCAATACTGGGTAGAAAATTCACGCTAAAGCTGAAATTGTGATAAGCCGGTGTCTTTCCCTGATCGGTGATGGTGAATTTATTGTTCTGGCCATCATAGGCTATATTATAGTAGGGACGGCCGGTTGCAAAATTATACGCCCCGTTGAACTGGGTCTTTAATTTGGTCACGAATTTCTTGATGATAAAGGAAGCCGTGTGTTTGGCGGCAAAATTGGGAGTGATGGCACCGGGGAAATTGAGATAGTCCCGCTTCGTATCCAGATAGGAATACGAGATCCAGTAATCAACATTGGGAATGGATCTTTTATCCCGCCAGAAGAAGTCAAAGCCTTTTGCATCGCCAAAACCTTCATTGTTAAGTGCCTGAAATTGACTGCCGCTACCGAGACCGGTTTTTACCAGGTCATCATATTTTTTGTAAAATAATTCTGCGCGAAGCGTACGGTCGGTGGTGACCTTTTGATATTGAGCGATGTAGTGGGCCGCCCGCGAAAAGGTAAGCGGAAAGGCCGAGGGCAGGTTGCGGTTCTCGGGTGTTTGGTAAAACAATCCATAGGCAATGGAAGCCTGGCTTTGCTTACCTGTTTTATAGGCAAGTGATACCCTGGGGGCCAGGTTGGTCTTATCGATCAGCGAGGAATGTTCCATCCTTGAACCTACTTTGGCCGCAATGGCATTGGTAATATAAATATCTGCTTCGGCAAAAAGTGCCTTCAGGTTCTCGGAAATAGAGCCTGGGTAATTACTACCGCTATAATCCGTAAAGGTTGTTTTATCGGTGGAATGGTTGTATTCGGAACCAAAACGCAGGGCTGACAGACCCACCAGTCTTTTTTCCACCACCACTTTTGCATTGAAATAATTTCCCCGAAGTTTCAATTGATAGTCTTTAAACTCAAGTCCGGTCAATAAGACATCCTTGTCCTGTGCATCGCGCATACCACTGTTGATATCATCTTTATTATTGGTATACGATGTACCGATGTCGATCTTCCATTTTCGTCCCAGTTTTTCTTTCCAGGCCAGGTTATGGTAGATGTTGAAATTCTCAAGGCCAAACAGGTCCTTATAGCCTACCGAATCAATACTGTTGGTGGTAAAGCCCAGTTTACTGGTGCTTAGGGTGGTGTAATATTTTAAAATACCAGTTTTGGACGTCTTGATACGAAAATTACCATCGGCTCCGTGAAACACCGGGATCTGGAAATAATCCTGGTTTTGTTTGATGACGGCAAAAGCCGGGGCCAGGTTGCTATAACTGTAGTTCAATCCCCAGGATGAATTCTTATCCTTGGCCAATTGCTGAAATCCACCACTCAACCCGATCACCGAAACACCGAGGTTGGCAGCTGACTGGTCGGGAAAATCAATGGTTTCCAGAATCAGGGCCGAGGAAAGGGCCTGTCCATATAAAGCGGAATAACCACCGGTGCTAAATACCGTTCCCTTAAAAAGGAAGGGAGAAAAACGCCCCCTTGCCGCAATATTGGGCATACTGCTGAAAAAGAAATTATTGACCAGTGTGCCATCAATAAATATTTTGGTTTCCTGTGCTGTACCTCCCCGCACAAACAAACCCTCACTCTCCCCTACCTGTTGAGCGCCGGGAAGGGACTTTAAGGCTTCGGTCACATCCCCGTTTCCACTCGCGGTGGTTACAATATCAATGGAACTCAGAACCGTCACCTTTTTCTTATCACTGGCTTCAAAAGTGCCCGCTGTTACGGTCACTGCGGTAAGTTCTGTGATCTCTTCCTTCAGCAGCACATTCACTTCCACTGAATCTCCTCCTTTTAACTCAATCGTTTGCTCAAAGGGTTTGAATCCCATGGAGGTCACCGTCAAGACAAAAACGCCCTTTTCAGTCGTCCGAAACCGGAAATAACCTTCCTTATCAGTGGTGGCACCATCATAGGTGTCTTTAATCGCCACACTCACCCCCTCAATGGGTTTTTTCTTGTCCATCACCCGTCCTTTCACCATGGTCTGCGCCTGGAGGGAAAGGGAAAAAATTGTCAACACAGCAACAAAGACAGATTTCATAAAATAGCAGTTGTGAAGACAAATGTAAAGTAGTTTATAATATAACCCAAACTCGGGCCAGGATTTTTTGATTTGGGGATTTAACCGCCAGGGCGCTGAGGCGCAAGGGTACGCAAGGTTTTGGCGCCGCCTGGCGTTATTGCGCCCTGGCGGTTATAAGTCTTTCAATCCTGATAAAAAAAATAGACCGAGTATAGACATACCCGGTCTCTATTGATACCCTAAAAGTGAAATTCTTAATCCAATCAGTATTTACAATTTGCCGTAGGGTACCGGCATCGTTACTACTACTACTCGTTATCGAACCATGCTTTTGTGTTGAACCATGCTTAGGTTTCTTTTAGGGGATATGGTGGATTTTGGTTGCTTGTAAAAGGGCTCAAAACTTAAATACGCTATCGAACATTTAGTTCTTTATGATCTTTTGTTGGGCGACTTCTGTGCCATTGCTGGCCTTCAATACATAGAAGCCTCTTCCCAGGTCGCTCATATTGATCATTTCTGTTTGGCTGGCTTTGGCGCTGCGGATGGATTTTACAACGCGACCATTGGCATTAAACAGGTCGTATTTTACCTCTGTACCTTGCCAGGAATCAGGAATGGTGATCTTTACTTCGTTAACCACGGGGTTGGGATAGGCCATAACGGTCATTACTTCATTCTTGCTGTTGCTGATGCGGATGGCGCGGATATCGGAATATCCATAGCTACCGTCCTGGTCAACCAATTTCAAGCGATAGTAGATGATGGGGGCGGCCAGTTCGCTGATATTATTCTTAAAGGAATAACTGCTTTTAAAATCAGAGTTACCTACACCGAAAACCAGGCCTGCTTGTTGAAAGGTGCGGCCATCGAGGCTGCGTTCGATTTCAAAATGGCTCAGGTTCTTTTCCCAAAGCGTGATCCAGTTCAATTCCACGGTGGTCTTCTTCAGCATCGCGCCAAAGCTTAACAGTTCCAGTGGAAGGGTAGCTGCATCAGGGTAGTTAAACCCTTTCATGTAAAGGCTAAACTGGCGAGCACCGTTTGTAGGAATCAGTGTATTAGTTCCGTAAGCCACTGAAAAGCCAGTGATTGCAGTGTTCGTGGTAGTGAACATATTTGAAAAGGCTGATGTATCGATACCCGACCTTTCGATTCCGAGGATATTTTCACCTTTGAACTGACCGGTCAACATTTGCAGGACCGACAGATCAGAAGTCGAACTCATATAGGTGGCAGTACTGCCGGATCCCATACGAACTTCACAAAACTCTTTCAAATTCAGGTTTCCGTCTATATCAAGTGCCGAAGCATTTACGATATCAAGGGGGGCAGTTTCAGTTGTACCTTTTTTATAAAACCGGAAGCTAAAAACTACATAAGAATAACCGATCACTCCTCCACTATGGATATAGGGTTGAAAAGCCCCTTTATAACCCAAACCGTTAGAGTTATCATCAATATTACCTACTCTGGCACCATTCACAAGGCTGTCGATTGTGATTGTTGCATCAACATCCGTAAATACATCGGGGAAATGATAAACAGTACCAACTTCACCTGGAGTACCAGATTGAACAGTATAATTTTCAAAATTCAGGCCATTTGTAAGCATCTCATTGGCCGTGCTTACAGTTTGGCATAAACTGTTTGTCGTTGTAAAAATTGTGGCCGAAACGGCTACAATAAAGGAGAGCATCCTTGTGGGTACAATTGTTTTCATCTAGTAGGGTGTTACGAATCAAAAACTTGTTTTCACTGGTCTTTCTCTCGGATCGGAAGAAGAAGCGGATGGTGGCCGTATTTCTTCGTTGATGGTGTAAAAGTATACTGCGTTTTTTTACGATGCAAGTTTTGCAGGGGATTTTTACATAAAATGACCGTATTTTTTACATGTAGTTTTACAAAACGAAGATTTACAACAAGTTAAAAAATGGTGTTTACCCGGAAATTCCTTGTTGCATCGTAAAATCCCATGCTTTTGTTGCGCAAAATTTCATTCATCCGGTCAGGCAGGGACAAAAAAAGTCCCGCAACAAGGGTCGCGGGACGGGTCCATATAGTAGGTACTGAGGCTTACAATTTGATGATTCGCTGGCTTTGGGTCTCCACACCGTTTGATATCCGGAGGACATAAACACCTTTGGAAAGTTCCCCAACCTGGAGCTGGTCGGTTACACCTCCTTCAGCGCGACGGAAGGATTTAACCACATGACCACTGGTATTGAAAAGATCGTACTGCAGGCTGCTTTGCTGCCAGTTGGCCGGTCTGGTTACCGAGATCTGATCATTTACAGGATTGGGGTAGACCGAGATATTCATTCCCGAAACAGTGTTGTTTTGCACCATTTTCACCGGAGAATATTGGGCAGAACCGTTCTGCTCGATCATTTTGATCCGGTAATAGATCCGGGTTGATTTTGTTTCCGCCTTGCTATCTGTAAAATAATAGCGTCCGATGCCATTGGCATTGGGGGCTGAGGCCTGTGTGCCAATGGCGGTAAAATCCACACCATCGTAACTACGTTGGATCTCAAAACCCGCCATATTCCGTTCATTATCGGTATTCCACTGAAGGTTTATCTGTTGGCCATTTCGGGTGGCTTCAAAAGAAACCAGGTTCAGGGGAAGGATAAATCCTACCTCGTTACAGGCAGTTACATCCGCAAAGCTCTTTATCGTTGTTACTCCTCCGGCGCCTCGGGTGGCCCCATTGGGCGTAAATTCAGTAACATGGGTTGAATAGGAAAGTCCATTACTTCCCCCGGCCACGCTACGGGCCACACTGGTTGTGGTTGTGGCAATATAACCACCACCGCCACCACCACCGGGGCCTTCTGCTTCTCCGGTTAGGTAAATCTGATTACCGCCCACTCCACCGGTGGCCGATATGCTGATACCGGTGATCGTACTCTGGGACATGACCTGAATGGCACCACCGCCTCCGGCACCACCACCTGCATCAATATAAGAACCACTGGTAGAGAAACCATTTTGCCCATTGGCTGAAATGCTTCCCGAACCAGAAATACTTCCATTGCTAAGCAAGAACACGATTCCTCCGCCATTTCCTCCATTTCCACTCGCTGAGTTGTTACCATCACCGGCACCACCACCGCCTCCTAAAAAAAGACGGGTGTTGCCATTATAGTCTAAAGGACGGCCACCAAATCCACCAATGTTCTTTCGGCTGTCACCACCCCATATGGCATTCCCGGGACCATTGGTGAGGGCATCCTTGTTGGAACTGGAGAAAGAATAACCTCCGCGTCCTCCTCCTACCGAAACATCGGTAGAGAAACCAACATACTCCAATTCCCAGGCGGCTGCCCAACCTGAGCCAGTATTCTTGATACCTGTTCCGTTATAAGGAGTTAAAATTCCATTGGTACCTGCATTGGAACCACCACCACCACCGGCGTTATGGCCATTACCTCCGCCTCCACCATTAGCTGGGGCTCCACGACCCAGGGAACCACCTAAACTTTCATAATCGGTTTGGTTACCGACAATGCTTTCTCCTTTTGCTGCATCATTATTTACCGAAGAACTGCTGACATATACGGTGTTGTTTGCACTGCCTGAAGGAATAGAAATGTTGTTTACGTCTACCCCACCCCGGAAGCCAATCTCAGAAGCAGAAATACTGCCATCCAATGTAGTATTGTTATACATCTCTAAAGCCACAATACCACCAGTGGTACCATTCCAGGCATTTCCTGTAATGATCACTCCACTGGCCACCGAAAGCGTGGTCAATCGCGGAATGCGGACAACCTGTGCCCGGCTGCGTCCACTCTGTGTATAGGTATGAGTCAACCCATCACAGAAATAAATTGTATTTCCCGAAACATTATAAACAGTTTTCAATTCATAATTTCCGGTGTTGTTATAATTCAGGATCGTACCATAACTGCTGTTGTTGGTAGTGGTAATATCTGCACCCTGCATTTGAATGATCAGGACAAGATCGCCATTGCTCAGGGCATCATTGGCAAAAGGGTTCACCGATTTGGCAAAGGAAAGAGAGCCGTTGAGTTCGGTCATATCGCTTACGGTCAGCGAAAATGCTCCCGAAGAAACAGAAGCCCCCAGAGCAGAATACCTGTTCAGCACATAGGAACCCGACGTGGTATAAGATTCAGCGCCATCACGGCCTTTATAAAGTTGGGAATATGCGTTGGTGGAAAAACCAAACACAGTTGCGCAGAGAATGACCAATTTGGCCAGGCTGCGGTATTGCAGCGTTTTCACTTTCATGCTCAGGGTATTACGAATTAAAAACTTGGTATCAATAGCTCTTCACTGGATCTGGACCTTGGTTCCCGAAGCGTCTCGGGGTATTTACTTACGAGGACAAATGTATAATAGGTTTTTTTACGTTGCAAGTTTTACGAAAAAAACTACGTAGGTTTTTACGTATTTTCTCCTAATTTATTTCTAAGGTATTGATAGTAAGCAAAATAAAAAGGTCCCCGGAGGGGGACCTTTTCTCAAAAGCAATTGGTTCTAAAAATTATTGAAGGGTGACCTTATAAGTATGGGTATTCCCGGCTTCAATCACTTGCACGATGTACAATCCACGGTGCAAGGAACTGGTAGAGAGTTCTGTGCGGTTGGAAACCACATTTCGGCGGCTCTCCAGTACCTGCCCGGCGGCGTTATACAACAGGATATCTACACCACGACCAGGATCACCAGCCAGGTTAACCACAATGGATTCACCGGCTGACAACAAAGTGGGACGAACATCTACCGAAAGCCCTTTTCCAAAACGAACAAAGGCAACCCGGCTATATTCGAATCGACCATCACGATCTACCATCTTCAACCGATAATAACCGGTGGTCAATTGACGACCTACATTCACGTCAGCATAGGTATAAGAACCTGCTGCGCCATTATTGCCTGCCACCAATCCGATCACTTCAAAGGATCCGGTTCCGGATGCGGAACGCTCGATCTCGAAATGATCAAAATTTACCTGGGCTTCGGTCTCCCATTGCAAACGTGCATCATACCCAACAGCCTTAGCAGTAAAGCCGGTGAGATTAACCGGGAGGGTAGCCAGTGCCAAAGAACCCACAGCGCCAATACCCATCCATTGCTGATTGGGGTTGGCAGGTGATTGCGCTCCGCAAGAATAAACAACCGTGAAGGACTTGACATTTTGGTTGCCAAAAGTGACGGTGGCATAATTGAGGTCAAAGAAAATATTATCCGCATTTCCCTCGAGAACGTTGTTGTTGGCTCCGCTCACCGCTTGGTAAGAAGCGGGAAGTATTAACGGATAAACATTCTGGCCCGCATTGTTGACACCCACGATCGTGATACGATCATCCCAACCAACACCTGTATTCTGGTCCACGTCATACAGACGAAAGTTCACACCGATCAAAGGTGTGCTCAGGATAAACGAATAAGTGAGCGAGTTCGCTGATGAGGTCCAATCTACCTGAGTGGTCAGCTCGGCCACATTGAAAGCATTATAGCTGGGGCGGTTGTTAATGAACTGCTGGTTGCCTGTAATCTGAAGATTCAGGGTTACACCCGCAGATGTATTGCTAAAAGTCAAAGCGCCGTTGGGATAACCTGCCCAGCTAAATTGAGGTTGGGCAAAGACAGCTAAACCCATACCCATAAAAAGAACAAACAGAAAAGAACGTAGATTTTTTTTCATACCACATATTTAATGACAAAAGATAATACAGCCTTCAGGGGGTATCAGTGGTATTTCAAAAAGGGAGGGGATCAGGTTCTCAGGTAGAAAAATGGAAGTGGGTTACAAAAATAGTCGGGTTTTGATTCCCACAAAATGATCGTAAATAAAATATTCCCTCTTTTTTTAATAAAAAAGGGCTCCGCCTCCGGCGGAGCCCTTTAAGGGTATCAATAACGAGCTTAACCTATTGTAAAACAATCCTTTCCGTTGTAACTCCTTCGTCGCCCCGCAAGCGGACCACATAGAGCCCTGCCTGCCAGCCCTGGGTGGAAATTTCCAGGCTTGACTGGTGGATGGACTTTTTCTGGTAGATCAGCTGTCCATTCAGGTTCCTGACTTCTATATCCCAACCCCGGCCCAGGTCGCCGGCCCGATTGATCGTTACTGTTTGACCAGCCAGTAAGAGATTGGGTCTGATATCGGTGCTCACCCCTTTTGCAAATCGTACCAGGGCCACGCGGCTATAGGTAAATTGGCCATCGCGGTCCACCAACTTCAGGCGGTAATATCCGGAGGTCAGTCTTCTGGCCACATCGCGGTCAATATATTGATAGTTCCCTGAAGCCGCATTATTCGCGGGAATCACAGCGAGGCGCTCAAAATCACCCAGCCCTGAACCAGAACGTTCCACTTCAAACTGAAGGAAATTGATCTGCGCTGCAGTCGCCCATTCCAATCTGGCATCATTCCCGGCTACCGTGGCTACAAAGCGGGTAATGGTCACCGGTAGTGTGGACGTAAACGGTATGGTGATGGTGGCAGGGCTTGTATCTTCTAAACCAGCATTGTCAATCCCGGCATAAGCGATCGTTACATCCAGCACCCCATCGACCGGATCGTATTCAATGGTTTGGGTAGGTTCTCCCAATGAATTGGTTGGTATGGTGACGCCTCCACCCGGCCAGGTGCCAGCAGTATACGTAATGGTATTGATCGTAATGGAAGTAACGTTGCCTGGGAAAGCGGTGATACGAACGGAAGTAACCGTACCGCCATCCGGATCAGGTGCTGCAAAAGCCGTTGGCGGAAGGACAAGCGAAATGGTACCTCCGGGGTTGACCTGGTTGGGTTGTGTATTGTCGGTACTGGACGGGGTTCTTTCTATGCCGAAATTCACATTGGTAACATTGCTGGTTCCTACAGTAACCGATTGGGTACCATTCGGACTCAGATCGTTTCCTGCACCGGCTCCTACGTTCTCACCAGTGAAGACCCAATCCGCTGGAAGCACATTAACACCCGGTGTGGCGCCTGTTGCCAACGAATCAGTGCTGATTCGTAGACTATAAGTTGTTGAATTCAATAAAGCAGGAAAAGTATAACTGCCATCCGGTTGTACCGCTACGGCGGAGATCACTTTGTTGCTAACCGGATCCACGAGGTTCACATATAATTGGGTGCCGCCTGGAGAGCCGGTGGCGGTGCCATTCACAATTGCATCGCCCAATCCATTTACATCATTGTAAATATTTCCACTCAGCGCAACCGTACTTCCCTGAAAGTATCCTCCACCCGCCATCATGTCCAAGCCACCATTGGCACCGGCATCCGTATTGGATGGAACATTCGTCAAACCAGTCAGGTCCATTCCCGCCGTTACATCAGCCGGGAAAAGCGATATACCATAGATGGTTGTACCCGCCGCAATACCCAGACTGGAGAAGGAGATAAATACGCCTGAAATAGTTTGTGAGCCAATGTCCTGCTTGGCACGAAGATTAGCATCGGTGCCGGTTCTGCGGCTCATGACACGACTGATAATTGCCGGGCCAACAGAACCCCAGTTGGCTGTAGTGACGGAGAGTAAGGTTCACAATGTATTGACCGTATTCGAACCTGTAAGACCCGTAATAGCCGTTACTTTAAAATTATCATTCCCGCTTCGTTCATTAATCAGAAATCCCTGGCGGGTTGGATTGATACAAAGAATCCCGCCGGTTTTTATCAGGTCAATGCGTTCAATATTCGCCTGTGTGGTCGGAGAATTGGAAAAGGTATTATCTGAACCGCGGTTACAAATAAAACTATTGATCACCCCATCCATGGTGCTGATATACGAAGGCGCATAATAAAGATTGTTTCCCGAAGAGGCGGTGTATTCATACAACGCATTGATCGTATCCCCACCCGAGGTCGGGTGCCTGTTCACGATCACCGATTCAAAGGGCAGGCCACCTGCACTGGGCATGCGACTATAGGATACGGCACCGATTGCAAAACCAGTTACCTCACGCTCCAAACCGGCACCACCCGAATTGGTTTGTCCATAAAAATGGGTATAGGTCGTACTCGTGGGATAAGGTGCGGCCGCATTCCACCCCAGGTTGCTGTTGGAGGAAGTGGTGACCGTTGTATTATTCACGATCGTGTACGCTGTAATCGGGGTTTGAGCCTGGGCTGCTAATGTTAATGTAAACGCAAGCAGGATCAATAGGATATTCCTCATGGGATACCAATTTTGGTTTAAATGATTAATGATGTGTTCGGAAATGGGGGCTCCGGATAGATGGAGGTCGGTACGGTGGCGGGAAAAATCAAGAGGGTACGGATCGTAATTCTTTTTCTTTCCTATGCAAATATAATTAATATATAAGGGGATACCCCTAGGTATAATAAAAAAAGTTGTCCCCAAAAGGAGACAACTTCTTGATTATTTATCTAACGAGTGTTAGGCTTTGTATTGGGGAATCAGGCCATTAGCCAGATCCATCATTTTCTTCAAACCTTCTTCGGGGAGATTACCTTTTTTGAATTCGGCCAGTACATCGGGGAGTTTGTTTTCCATTTCCATCAGAAAATGTTCCTCGAATTCTTTCACACGTTTTACGGCTACGTCTTTGATCAGACCATTTGTACCCAGGTAGATAATGGCTACCTGTTTTTCAACGGAAAAGGGTGAGTACTGGGGTTGTTTCAGGATCTCCACGTTACGGGCACCTTTATCGAGTACGTTCTTGGTTGCCGCATCCAGGTCACCACCAAATTTGGAGAAGGCTTCCATTTCACGGTAGAGGGCCTGGTCAAGTTTCAGGGTACCTGCTACTTTCTTCATGGATTTGATCTGTGCGTTACCACCCACACGGCTCACGGAGATACCCACGTTAATGGCGGGACGGATACCGGAGTTGAAGAGGTTTGTCTCGAGGAAGATCTGACCATCGGTAATGGAGATTACGTTGGTCGGGATATAGGCAGATACGTCACCTGCCTGTGTTTCGATGATCGGGAGGGCGGTCAGGGAACCACCACCCTTCACCAGGTGTTTGATCGAATCAGGTACGTCGTTCATGTTGCGGGCCACGCCATCATCAGAGATCACTTTGGCGGCACGCTCCAGCAAACGGCTGTGGAGATAGAATACGTCACCAGGATAGGCTTCGCGGCCGGGAGGGCGACGGAGCAGCAGAGATACCTCACGGTAAGCCACAGCTTGTTTGGAAAGGTCATCATAGATGATCAGGGCAGGGCGTCCGGTATCACGGAAGAACTCTCCAATGGCCGCACCGGCGAAGGGGGCATAGAACTGAAGAGGAGCGGGATCCGAAGCAGAAGCGGCTACGATGATCGTGTATTCCATGGCGCCTGCATCCTGCAATGTCTTCATCACACCGGCAATGGTAGAAGCCTTTTGACCGATGGCGACATAAATACAATAAACAGGTTTGCCTGCTTTAAAAAATTCTTTCTGATTGATGATCGTGTCGATACAGATGGCGGTCTTACCAGTTTGACGGTCACCGATCACCAATTCACGTTGTCCACGTCCAATGGGAATCATCGCGTCAATGGCTTTGATACCAGTCTGCAAAGGTTCTTTTACCGGCTCACGGAAGATTACCCCGGGGGCTTTCCGCTCAAGCGGCATTTCGTAACGTTCGCCGGTGATGGGTCCTTTTCCATCAATCGGTTCACCAAGTGTGTTTACCACACGGCCTACCATGCCTTCACCTACTTTGATTGAAGCGATCTGGCCGGTACGGCGCACTTTAGATCCTTCTTCGATGTTCCCGGTCTCTCCCATCAATACCACACCCACATTGTCTTCTTCCAGGTTCAGGGCAATGGCTCTTACGCCATTTTCAAATTCTACCAGTTCACCGTAACGCACATTACCCAGTCCGTAAACACGGGCGATACCATCACCCACCTGCAATACGGTACCTACTTCTTCCAGGTCGGCACTGGCATTAAAGTTGCTCAACTGCTGGCGCAGAATGGCACTTATTTCGTCTGGTTTGATCTCTACCATTGTATGAACAGTTTATCTTTTTTGAATGTTCCTTATCTGACTTTATAAATGAAATCGTTGTTCTCAAATTGACGGGCTACTTCTTTCAGGTCATAAGCCACGCTGGCATCCACCAATTTGTCCCCTACCTGGATCACAAATCCACCCAGGATATCCTCGTTTATCTTAGTCTCCAGTTCGATCTTCTTCATGTGGGTCGTGTTCCGCAAATGATCCAGTATCTGTGTTTTCAATGCTTCGCTGGCGGGTACCGCTGTGGTTAGGTGTACCGTATAAATATCATTGTGATTTTTATACTGTTGAATAAAGGCGGCGATCACCTCAGGTAAATACCCTTCGCGATTCTTGGTGATCAGCAGGCGGTTGAAGGCGTTAACGGTCACGCCGATCTTCCCGGCTGTAACCGCTTCCACGATCTTGCGCTTGGTCTCATTCTTGATCACCGGGCTTCTCAGCAGGGCGACAAAATCGGCATTGCCCTTGCAAATGACTTGCAGCACTTTCATATCGGCATACACCTGATCCAGTTCGCCTCTCTCTAAAGCGAGGTCGAGCAGGGATTTGGCGTAGCGTGCGGCGAGACGAGGGTTAAGCATATTCTAATTTGAGAATTAATTCAGTTTTACTTCGTTTACGAGTCCGGAGATATGTGCTTCCTGGGCTTCTTTATTCCCCAACTCTCGTCTCAGCACTTTCTCCGTCACTTCGATCACCAGTTTACCCACTTGATTTTTTACATCCGTGAGGGCCGCCATTTTCTGTGCGTTGATCGCGGTTTGCGATTCGCTCATGATCTTATTGGCTTCCAACTTGGCTTGTTCTTTGGCTTCGTTGATGATCCGGTCTTTGGTTTCCCGGGCTTCTTTGAGCATTTGGGCTCTTTCTTCACGGGCCTGGGCCATCAGCGCTTCGTTCTCGCTTTTCAGTTGGGCCATTTCAGCCTTTACTTTCTCGGCAGTAGCGAGTGAATCGGCAATGGTCTGCTCACGGTCTTTCAACCCTTTTACAATCGCGGGCCAGGCATACTTCTTCAGAATGAAGAAAACGATCAGGAAAGCCAGCAGGTTCCAGATGAGCAAACCGGCTTCGGGGATCAGTAGGTCGATGGTCAGTAAAAACATATCGTGATTTCTAAAAATTTTAAAAGAGAAAAACTGCATCCGTTGCCCTGTGCGCGGGATGCAGTATTTTTTTTAAACGAACATGGCCAGGATACCTGCGATTACCGCGAAAAGGGCAACACCCTCTACGAAGGCGGCGGTCAGGATCATGTTGGCACGAATGTCGTTAACAGCTTCTGGCTGACGGGCGATAGCTTCTACCGCGCCTTTACCAATCTGGCCGATACCAATACCGGCACCGATGGCTGCAAGACCGGCACCAATGGCACCACCTGCATTTGCCCAGGCTGTTGTACTCAACAAGACGATCAATAAATCCATACTTGTGTTTTATAATGATTAAAAAAATAAACGTTTTAATGGGCCGCATGGGCTTCATCATGATGCGCCCCTTCCATGGCCTGTCCGATAAACACAGCCGTCAGGTTTGTAAAGATGAAGGCCTGGATAAAGGCGACCAATATCTCGATCATGTATATGAATACCGTAAAAGCAATGGATACGGGTGCAAAACCCCAACCAATACCCTTACTCATATTTGCGAAAATGAAAATCAGGGAAATAAGACAAATGATGATGATGTGACCGGCCAGCATATTGGCAAAAAGCCGTATGATCAAGGAGGCGGGTTTGGTAAAGATCGCTCCAATGAATTCAACCAGGGCAATGATGGGTTTCATGGCGCCGGGTACCGGAGGATTGAAAATATGTCCCCAATAATGTTTGTTGCTGCTAAACAGAATCACAATCAGTGAAATGATCCCCAATACGGCCGTAAAGGCGATATTGCCGGTTACATTGGCCGACCCGGGTATCAACCCGAAAATATTATTGATGAGAATAAAGAAAAAGATGGTCAGCAAATAAGGGAGATACTTGGCATACTTATCACCCAGGTTGGGTTTGGCCACTTCATCCCGTACAAAAGTCACCACCGGTTCAATGGCATTTTGCCATCCTTTGGGTGAGGAGCTTACCCCGGTACCGCTTTTATAACGCTTGGCAATGGAGGTCATCAACCAAACCAGGAGGATCAGGGCAATGAACATTTGCACTACGTTACGGCTCAGGGAAACATCCAGCACTTTTACGGTTTCATCAGGAGTAACGCCATCTTCTTTCACGGCAATGACCTTACCATGAGATAGGCGATACCCTTTATATGCTTCGTGTCCGTGATGAAATTTGGAAGACATGAACACATCCAATCCGCGTTGAGGAGAATAAAGAATCACTGGCAGCGGAAGGGTCACAGGCTTCTTTTCACCATTCTTTCCGGGAAGGTCCATGAAGTGAAATTCATGGGCATTGAGTACGTGGTCAAAAATCACTTCCTGGGCATTGAAGGCGACCTTCTTTTCTTCGGCATGTTCGGTCTTGGGTGCACCGGTTTCATGCCCGTCCTCATGACCATGATCCTGGGCACGGGTAACACCCGGAAAAACCACCAAAAAAACGCTGAAAGCCGCTACAGTAAAGGATTTTAGTAATCTCGACATCATACCCATCCCAAAATTTGGCGCAAAGATAGGGGTCGGAGGTGTAAATGCCGAAAAAATGGGGAAATCCTTTTAGGCGGGAGGCGTGAGGCGTGAGATGTGAGTTTCGTGAGACGTGAGGCGTGAGACGTGAGTTTCGTGAGGCGTGAATGGTGAATAGTGAATGGTGAATGGAGTAAACGGTAATAATTTATAAGTTATTGATCTTGAACGACAGACTCCTCCCTTGATTTATTCACCATTCACTATTCACCATTCACCCCTCACGCCTCACGAAACTCACCTCTCACGCCTCACGTCTCACGAAACTCACGTCCCACAACCCTCTGTTTCTCAAACTGTAACTGGTAAAGCCGGTGGTAGTATCCTCCCTTTTCCAATAGCTCATCATGCGTTCCCATTTCCCTTACTTCCCCTTTATCCATCACCAGGATCAGGTCGGCACGGCGGATAGTGGATAGCCGGTGGGCAATGATGATGGAGGTACGTCCGGAAATGAGCTTTTCGGTAGCCTCCTGGATCAGTTGTTCACTTTCGGTATCAATGGAAGAAGTGGCTTCATCCAGAATCAGGACGGCAGGATTGTACAACAATGCCCGGATAAAGGACAATAGCTGTCGTTGACCCAGGGAGAGGGTGGCCCCTCTTTCCCGCACATTATAATCGTACCCACCGGGCAGGCGCAGGATAAAATCGTGCATGCCTATGAGTTTGGCAGCTTCCACGACCCTTTCGCGGGGTATTTCCGGATTACGGAGGGTGATATTATCCATGATGGACCCGGAAAAGAGGAAAACATCCTGCAATACAACACCAATTCTTCCCCTTAAGGCATCCAATTTATACTCCCGGATATCTACTCCGTCCAACAAGATCCTACCCTCTCCTGTTTCATACATCCGGTTGAGCAAACTGATGATCGTGGTCTTTCCACTACCAGTGTGTCCCACGATGGCTACTGTTTTACCAGGTTCGGCCTGAAAGGAAACCCCTTTTAAAACAGGTTTGCCAGGTACATAGGAAAATCCAACTTTATCAAACTCAATCCGGCCTTCCACCAACGCCGGGGCATGCTGGCCTTCATTTTTAATATAATCATCGTTGTCGAGCACTTTGAACACCCTTTCACCGGCCACCATACCCATTTGCAACACATTGAATTTATCGGCGATCACGCGGAGGGGTCGAAAGATGAGGTTTAAACAAAGGATAAAGGCCATCAGGGTTCCCTGGCGGTTCTCTCCCAATTCCAATGCCTGGTGTGAGGTTTTCCAAACCACCAATCCAATGGCCGAGGCCAAAATGATCTCGACGATGGGAAAGAAAATGGAATAGGCAAAGATGGCATGGATATTCGCGTTGCGGTGTTCCTTATTGATCTTCCTGAATTTCCCAAACTCCCGTTCTTCTGCCGCAAAAGCCTGGACCACTGCCATACCGGTCAGGTGTTCCTGCACAAAGGCATTGAGTTGGGCTACAGCATTGCGCACCCGGTGAAAACTCTTGTTTACCGAATTCTTAAAATAGTAGGTAGCCAGAATAAGAATGGGAAAGGGGATCAGGGCCACCAGGGTCAGTTTCCAATCTGCCCAGAACATATAGCTCAGTACACAAATGATGGATAGCAGATCAGCAATGATCGGAATCAGGCCATCGGCAAAAACATCATTGATCCGTTCAATATCATCTACGGTACGGGTGGTGAGTGTGCCGATCGGTGTTTTGTCAAATTGGGACAGGTTCAGGTGGAGCACCTTATTGAATACTTTTACCCGCATGTCTTTCACCACCGATTGCCCCAACCACGCTGTGATATAGGTAAACCAAAAACGGATGGCGGTTTCCACCAACAATAAACCGATCTGTATCACGGTGATCAGGATCAATCCTTCCACCAGTCGACCGGCAATATATTTATCAACGGTTTGCTGAATAAGGATGGGACGTATGGGCGTGAATAGAGCCAACACGATGGCCAATATGACCGACAGCCAAAACCTTCTCTTATAAGGCGAGGCAAAGTGCATGATCCTCCGGAGGAGGCTTAGATCGAGCAGACTTTTGCTGGCTGTTTTTGGCATGATGTTATCAAGAAATTTGATGACGGATGACCGTCATCTGTCCTAGCTTTTCCCCATTGCAATACGATACCCCTTAATAAAAATCGCTCCCAGGTTCTTATAGGGAGGAATATAGTCATCAAATTTTTCGCGCGCGGCCGCATTCTTACTAAACCGGACTGAAAGACGCTGCCACATACCGATCCAGTCAATATCCTTACCGGCCAACAGACTGGTATTGATCTCTTCGAGAATGGGTTCATTCACCGATTTTGTACCCACCTGCTTAGAGGAAATGATGTGAGCATCACTACTGATGGAAAGAACATCATTCAGGTTATTATACCCACCACAGGAACCAAGCACCACGATACCCGCTGAAGGCGCCAGTTTTTCGAGCGTGGAGGGCAAATGATAACTATGCCCCCGGTGAATAACCACGGTAGGATGCAAATTGTTGGCCTTTAAATATTCGCCCAAACGGAGCTGCGCCTGTTCGTCGGGATCATCATCTCCCAGTTTGGGTTTGTTGGCAAAGATCCAGACCGATTTTCCTTTCACTGATTTGATCGTGACCCAATACTCATTCTCACTGATGCTCCAATCCGAATTCCCTTTGAACATGGCCATGAAATTTATAAAGGACAATTGGCCATCCTGATCTTCATCTCCATAAAAAAATACTTGCTGAACAACCCGGGCGGAATCATCCGACAACATATCATAATTCACGGTATAAACGGGTGGAATTCCTAATTCTTTGGAAAGATCAATGGGGTTGGTGGAATCGGCGGAAAGAAAAAGTTTATACAACAGGTCATAGATCACCATTCCCCTGCGGTTATTGGCATTGAAATTTTTACGATAGTTGATCTTTATATTGGTGACCATATCCTCGGCCACGGTTTTATTCGTTTCGGAGATACTGCCATAGGAATCGGCCACATCCACGCCTTCTTCCAATCCTTCTCCATTTTCAAGACCATTTACAAATGCAGTCATCAGTGTTTGGGCATCATTGTGATCCGGAAAGGCACCCAGAAAATCGCTGAGGGTATTGTACCCTGCCGCCATCTTGATGAATTTCCGGAATTTATCAAAGCGCACCAGTTTTAGCAGGGAATCGGGGCGATGATTTACTTTGGCCATCATCAGGGGATAGACTCCTTTTACATAACTGGAGGTATAAATTTCTCCATCGCTAAGAACAGCGAGATAATACAACTCTTGTGCATTGAGTGACTGCAATACCCTGAACCGAACCGCATCGGGTTGATCATGCAACCCATTGATGACATTGATGTAGGCATCGGTGGCTTTCTTCTTCAACATATCCGCCAGGGCTTTGAACCCATAGGTGGTATCTCCGGCAATGGCCCTTTCCACATAATCAATACGCGTCCTGACCAGGAGTTTGTAATACTCTTCCGCATCATTTTTGACGGCGTCAACTTCACGTTGGCTCACTTTGCCTTTGATGATATTGTCGAGAAAAGGGAAATACAATTGTCCGCTTCCACCGCTAACGGCCATCCGGGCAATGGCGCTGATCAGGGGGTCCTCCATTTTCCGAATTCTGGCACTCAGGGCATTGTTTGCCGAGGCGTAATCGTACAGGCTCATGGGATAACGATAGGCAGCTACCTTGATCAGGCTATCCGCATAGGGCAGGTCCGGATATTGCCGGAGTGTAAAGAAGATCTGAGTCGGGTTGAGTTCACAGTATTTCCGGATGATGATCTGCCGGCAGGTCTTAATGGAAGGGTTCAGGTCAAAAGCGGCTGAACGTACCAGCGGCAGGGCCACGGCATAGGGAAGTGATTCTACCAGGCTGTCCAGGGGTTTGTTGTTCCGGTCCCAGGCAATAAATTCCTCATAAGTGGCCAATACCCTGGGCAGGTTAAGGGCCGCCTGCCGTTCACGCGTAGTATCCGTATTCAGGTTTTTCAGTATCTCTTCCAAACCCCGGATATACCTTACCTTGACCGGATGGGCATAGATGGAATCCTTTTCAAACTGAAATTGGAGGGCATCTACCCGGTTGACCAGGGCTTCGGTGAGGATAAAATCGATCTCTTCGTTTCCGGTAGGTTGGTAGGAACGGTCGGCTTGTCCATCGGCAGCCAGGGCCATAGACTGCTGTTTGTCCACAAAATCATGGTACAACGCACGGCGGATATCCGGCTTCAGGTCCTGGGCAAAAGCGGCTACAGGGCCCTGCAGGAGCAGGATACAGATAAAACAGGTATAAAGTATTGATTTGGACATACCAAACGAAAGACAAATTTAATACCCTATATCCACTTTTTACAAGCAATCCGGTGGGCAACCCGGTAATTATTAACTTTATATTAAGTCTATGTTATGTGGGACAGGGACAAATCCCATCAAAACAATTTCCTTTAGGTTTGCGCAAACTTTAGCTTCTCATGGCCGAAAAAAAATCCAGAAAGGTATTGATCGCAGATGATGAGCCGGATATCCTCGAGATCCTGAAGTATAATCTGGTCAATGAAGGCTACCAGGTTTTTACGGCAAAAGACGGGGATGAAGCATTGGAAAGGGCCAAATTCGCCCTGCCTGATCTGATTGTCCTGGACATCATGATGCCCAAAAAGACGGGGGTGGAAGTTTGTAAGATCCTCCGCGCACAATCGGCTTTTAAAGAAACACTGATCCTCTTTCTTACCGCGTTGAGTGATGAAGAGACCCAGATCAAAGGTCTGGAAACCGGGGCCGACGATTATATCAGCAAACCCATTAGCCCCAAGGTCTTTATCAGCCGGGTCAATGCCCTGTTTCGCCGACTGAATAAATCTGAGGTCAAATTGATCAAAGTAAATGGCCTGACCATTGACCCCGAGAAATTCCTGATTCAATTGGATGGCAAAGAGATCGTTCTTGCCAAAAAAGAATTTGAATTACTGTATCTCCTCGCGTCAAAACCCGGTCGCGTATTCCTCCGCAATGAGATCCTAAGCCAGGTATGGGGAAATGATGTCATTGTCGGCGACCGCACGATTGATGTACACATCCGCAAAGTGCGTCAAAAGCTGGGGATAGATTGTATCCGCACCGTGAAGGGGGTGGGGTATAAATTCGAGCTTTAACCAGGATGGGGTGGATTTATGGATTTTCAAGATTGAAAATAATCGATTGAAGGGATAGGTTTCAATATTGAAAATC
>JBGSHM010000028.1:0-76952 GCA_041752235.1 Chitinophagaceae bacterium | reverse complement strand
GAGGTCTCGCACAGCAAGCTTCCCGGCGCACCTGGCGTCTATTGCGCCTTGGCGGTACCACCCCCCCCACCTAAAATTCTGTCATTTTTCTGTAACAAATCCCCCACTACCCACGTCCAATATAAAAACCAACCGGCTATGAGTCGTAAGAATTACTTGAAAATCAGCCTGATCGGCTTTGTGGTCGTAGCCGGCCTGGTATTCCTGTCATTTGTCGCCACCGGCATTGACAATGCCTCTCCGGCTTCGCAGCCTGCCGATTGCTGTTTGGAGGAAGAAGGGAGCCGTGGTGCGGGCGAAATGATCTGGGAGAGCCTGCCCCGCCAATTCATGTCTTCGATCAATGTAATGCCTTAATAATCAAGGCGTTCTTTTTTACACCCGATTGTAACTTTTTTTGTTCATGAAACGTATTACTAATGGCTGAAAAGTCATAAGTCCTAACGTAATTTAGCAACGACCACTGTTTATGACTGAACGGGAATACAATGAATGTGTAACCAGCTACGCGGATAACGTGTACCGCTTTATCGTGAAGAACCTTCGGCATGAAGAGGACGCACGTGATGTGGTGCAATCCACTTTTGAAAAAATGTGGATCCATCGCGAGGAGATCGATCCGGTAAAAAGCAAATCCTATTTATTTACGGTGGCTTACCGCCAAATGATCGATCATATCCGCAAAGGAAAGCGGGTCCAGTTGAAAGAAGAGTTTGGCGAAAATACCCGCGTAGCTCCGGCCCCGGGGATCC
Organism: Chitinophagaceae bacterium; assembly: GCA_041752235.1. GTDB lineage: Bacteria > Bacteroidota > Bacteroidia > Chitinophagales > Chitinophagaceae > SpSt-398. The sequence continues at coordinate 76,200 of JBGSHM010000028.1, read as the reverse complement.
AGGTGAGCAAGGTGCTTCACGAAGCCCTGAACAGGTTGAGCGAAACACAACGTTCACTGGTCTTGCTAAAAGATTACGAAGGGTATAGTTATGATGAGATCGGTCAGATCACAGGATTGAGTGAAAGCCAGGTTAAAGTCTATCTTCACCGGGCCCGCACGCAACTAAGATCTTACCTGGGGAGTCCTGAAAATGTTATTTAACTGTAAAGCGGCGTATCATGAACATCAACCGAAATAATTACGAATCGTTCTTCCTGATGTATGTGGACAAGGAACTGAGTGCCGAAGAACAAAGAGCGGTAGAAGCTTTTGTACAAGCCCATCCCGACCTGGAAGAAGAATTACACCTGTTGAACAGTGCCCGCCTTATCCCCGATGAATCCATTCAATTTGAACACAAAGAATTACTCTATCGCCAATCCAATCCCGTTCTCTCCGCTGAATGGGAAGAAAAATTACTCCGCTATATTGATCAGGAATTAAGTCCGGCTGAAACAATTGAATTTGAAAAAAAGCTGACCACTGACAATGTATTGCAAAACGAACTGGCCGCTTATCGGCAAACCATCCTGACCACTGATCATTCAATTCAGTTCCCTGATAAGGCCTCTTTATATAAAGAAGAAAAAGAACCGGCCCGTGTGATCTGGTTTACCTGGAAGAGAGTGGCTGTAGCTGCTGTATTGTTACTGGCTGTTAGCACCAGTGCCTTACTCCTGCTGCGCAATAATGCGGGTGACGAAGAAGTGAACCCGATAGCCGGTACAAGCCAGGAGGTGAAAACACCCGCAACCCTTCCTTCCAATACGGTTGAACAGCCTGTTGTAAACCCGATATTGGCCAAAGAAGATAAAGACAATACATCTTCAACGGGTGAGACATTGGTGAAAACTCCTGTAACACCCAATATTGACAAGAAGACCGAACTCAATAAGGGGAAAGAAGATGCACAGGCTCCTGTTTATCTCGTGAATAACGGCAACCGCAATAACCTGCCAACACCGCGTAACCAGTCTGCGGTAGGAAATGAACCATCCAACCAAACACTTTATGCCGCTGTTGATCCGGTGAATACAAGTCTGACTCCCGATCGTCAGATCGACAAAGCCGATCTTATTGAGAGCACTAACAATGCACTCGACCCTTCACTTACCGTTAACAACGGCATTGTAACAAATCCTTCCTATACTTCGTATAACATAACAGATGATGGTAATAAAAGATCCCGCGGGCTACTCCGGAAAGTCACCCGGCTCTTTGAAAAAACAACCAACATCAAGGCGACGACCGATGACAACAAATTGCTTATAGGCAGTTTTGCGGTGAGCCTGAAATAAAAAATGATCCAACTAATTTTTTCAAACTGAATACCATGAAACGGACAATTTTACTTTGCCTGGCTGTATGTATGACCTTACTCGGATCTGCACAAACTGATTCGACCAGAAACGAAGAAGCCGATACCATCAGGATCGGTGGCATGATCATCATCCGCAAAAAAGGTGGTAACACCGAAATAGGCGATAGCTCACGTACCTACCGCATTCCTCGTCGTAACCGGGAAAAACCCGCTAATATCTCTACCAACTGGTGGATACTCGACCTGGGTTTTGCCAATTACAATGACAAGACTGTTTATCCCGCCGCCATAGCGCCGGGTTTAAACGAAGATCACTTCAAACTCCTCGGAGGTAAATCCCGAAGCGTGAATGTATGGTTCTTTATGCAAAGGCTCAACCTGGTCAAGCATGTGGTGAACCTGAAGTATGGCCTGGGTCTGGAGTTAAACAACTATTTCTTTGATGATACCCGTATGCGTGCCAGCCGCAATCCCACTTCTTTTGCCCTGGATACCGATGAGGCCAAGAAAGCCAAACTGGCCGCTGACTACCTCACAGTACCCATGATGCTGAACTTCAACTTTACCCCCAAGCGTAAGCGCGGATTTGGAGTGAGCGCCGGAGTTAGCGCAGGCTATCTTTACTCCGCCCGCTTCAAAGTAAAAGATGATGGAGACAAAGACAAAGTGAAAAACGATTTTGACCTCAAGCGATTCAAACTCTCCTATATCGGCGAACTCTCCCTCGGTCCTGTAAAACTCTATGGCAGCTATGCCATGGACAATATGTGGGACAAAGGTGGACTGGATATGACGCCTTATACGGTGGGATTCAGGTTGAGCAATTGGTAAACATATTCTCACAGAAAGCACAGAAGGCACGGAACAAATACTTCCGTGCCTTCTGTGCTTTCTGTGAGCGCCAATCTCTTCTGAAAATTTAGTTAAAGCCAAAATTTCTAAGAATAAACCCCTCTGGCACGTCGTTTGTCGAATATCTGGACCAAAAGGAGTATTACCATGAAGACCCTGTTACTGGCGGTGGCAACGACGGGCACAACCGCATTTATTCCGGCATCCATTGCCCTCCCTACATCGGTGGAGCGAAGTGCCACCAAAGTGAGCATGAAGAAGAACAGCCTTCCCCGGGGCACCGTTCACCTGGTGATCGACAAATCGGATTATGAATTGTCGGTGTATGATGAGGATGGCTGGTATGCTACCTACCCTGTTGTTTTTGGCAATAGCAGCCTTTCTGATAAAAAAATGGAAGGCGACCGGAATACCCCGGAGGGAAGTTTCACGATAACGGCAAAACGCGTTCACGATAAATGGTATCGATTCCTGTCGATCGACTATCCTACCAAAGAAAGCTGGGAAAAATTTAAAAAGAGAAAGGAAAAAGGCGAGATCCCCAAAAGAGCCACCATCGGTGGAGGCATCGGCATCCACGGTACCTGGCCGAATGAAGATTATCAGATCGATCGCTATAACAACTGGACACTGGGATGTATTTCAATGAAAAATAAAGACGTGGAAGAAGTGTATGCGTATTTGCCAGTGGGGACAAAGGTTAATATTCAAAAATAGTATTCACCGCCAGGACGCAAGGGCGCAAAGTTGCGCCAGTTTTTCCTGGCGTTCCATCGCGTCACGGCGCCATAGCGGTAAAATTATTGCGGTGCATCATTTTTTTATAAACTCTTCCACTTCCCTCACCCATTTCGCATTTTCCGACCAGCACAACGGCACATGCCCCGACTTATCGTAGATCACTAATTTCTTATTCGCTCCTGGAACCGCCTCAAACACCGACCGAACCTCTCCTTCTTTTACATAATCATCCTGACTCCCCCATTGTACCAATACCGGGCATTTTATCTCCTTTGCATATTTCGCCGTTTTGAAACCATATCCCCAATAACCTTGTTCCAATCCCACCCAGAAGGTGACAAAGAAAGCAAAGGGTTCATCGGGAAAACCGAGGTTACGGGCGCGGCTGCGCAAATGATCTTGTAAAGAGCCAAAAGGCATTTCCAGAATGAGTTTCTCAGGTTTGAGGTCATAATCGGCAATGGCCTTGGTCATCACCACCGCGCCAACAGACATGCCCCAGAAAATAATATTCTTTTCGCCTTTGGCGCGTAAATGGTCGTACGCTAATTTGATCTCTTCCGATTCTTTATACCCAATAGAGAAAGCTTTGCCTTCACTTTCTCCATGTGCCCGCAGATCGATCAACAGTGTATTGTACCCCATGACACGAAATTCAGAGGCCTCATTTAAAGGATGCCCTTTGTTGGAACCAAGTCCGTGTACAAGGATAACAGTACCAACAGAACTATCTGCGGGTATATACCAGGCACTGATCTTCTTTCCATTCTTTAGCTGAAAGGCCAGGTTTTCATAGGCTGTAGGCGGTGTGTATTGAATGGGGGTGCGGGCCAACCTTTTCCCCGTCATCAATCGCCAGGTGCGCAGAAAGATGGAGCCGGAAGAACCTTGTTGTTCATACACTGCCTTGTCGGTATAAAAATGAGTGAGCCGATGCGCATGAAATGCAGCCGCGATATTGATCAATACGAGTTGAAAGATCAATACACGAAAGGTCCATCGCAGGATGGTCCTCCAGGTGGTGTTTTTCCGGGCAGGTTGCATGACAAAAAAGGCTGTCCTTATCCAGGACAGCCTTCAAAAATAATTTTTAAATGGGAAGTTTCTAAATATCCCGTGTATTTTGGTGTATTGTCTTCATTTTAAATCAATTACACACGTCCCCGTTTGATCTCTTCCACCACACCCGGGTCGAGCAAAGTGGTGGTATCGCCCAGGTTATCCATATCGCCCTCCGCTATTTTTCGCAAAATGCGCCGCATGATCTTTCCGCTACGGGTCTTAGGCAATCCGGGTACAAACTGAATCTTATCCGGCTTGGCAATCGGCCCGATCACACGGGTCACCGTCTGCAAAATATCTTGTCGGGTAAGGTTCTCATCACCATGTACGTGCTCATAGATAACATAGGCATAGATACCCTGTCCTTTGATATCATGTGGATAACCCACAACAGCGCTTTCCACTACACCCGCGTGCATATTGATCGCATTCTCTACCTCAGCAGTACCCAAACGGTGACCGCTTACATTCAATACGTCATCCACTCTGCCGGTGATTCGGTAGTTTCCGTGTTCATCCCGCAAGGCACCGTCACCGGTAAAATACAAATTGGGGTAGGCTGAAAAATAATTGGTGCGACATCTTTCATGATCACCATAGGTGGTGCGAATGATCGAAGGCCAGGGGAACTTTATACAGAGGTTGCCACTGACGTTGTTACCCAGCACTTCATTCCCGTTCTCATCTACGAGGATGGGTTGCACACCGGGCAACGGCAAGGTTGCATACGTAGGTTTGGCAGGAGTTATACCAGCCATATTGGAAATGAGTATGCCGCCTGTTTCGGTTTGCCACCAGGTATCTACGATCGGGCATCGGCCTTTTCCAATATTCTCATCATACCAATGCCAGGCTTCCTGGTTGATGGGTTCTCCCACGGTGCCGAGTACTTTCAGGGAATCGAGTTTATGCCCATGTACATGTCCCAAACCAAAGCCCATCAGCGAACGGATCGCTGTTGGGGCCGTATAGAGTATATTGACTTTGTATTTATCTACGATATCCCAGAAACGTCCAGCATCCGGCCAGGTGGGCACCCCTTCAAACATTACGGTGGTAGCGCCGGCACTCAGTGGGCCATATAATATATAGCTGTGCCCCGTGATCCAGCCAATATCGGCCGTACAGAAATGAATATCCTCGGGCTGGTATTGAAATACATTGACAAAGGTGTAGCCTGTGTACACCATATAACCGCCACAGGAGTGAACCACACCTTTGGGTTTTCCGGTAGAACCAGATGTATATAATATAAACAAGGGGTCTTCTGCATCCATTTCCTCCGCCGGAAAATGAACCTTGCCCTCCTGTTCCACCTGGTGTTCCGCATGCTCCATTTCATCTTCCCACCATACATCACGGCCTTTGAGCATGGAAACTGGCGTGCGGGTTCGTGTATAAACAATAACCTTTTTGATTGTCCTGTTCCCGATCAGCGCATCATCGATCACGCTTTTCAAAGGAATATCCTTGTTTCCCCGATAAGCGCCGTCACAGGTTACAATAAATTCTGCATTGGCATCATATAAGCGGTCGGCGATGCTTTGCGCGGAAAATCCACCAAAGATCACGCTGTGAATAGCCCCTACGCGGGCGCAACCAAGCACAGCATAGGCCAATTCAGGCACCATCCCCATATAAATGCAAACCCGGTCACCTTTTTTTACTCCATTGTTGCGCAAAACTTGCGCAAATTGACAAACACGTTTGTGCAACCGATTATAAGTTACCACGCGGGTTCGTTCATCGGGGTTATTGGGCTCCCATATGATGGCGGGTTTATTGCCCATCGTTTCCAGGTGACGGTCAATACAATTCTCGGTGATATTCATTTTCCCACCCTTGAACCACTCGATCTTTGGCTCGCTAAAATTCCAGTCGAGGACCTTGTCCCACTTTTTTCTCCAAAAGAAACTATCGGCCACCTCGCTCCAAAAACCTTCGGGGTCTTCTACACTCTTTTTGTATGCGGCTTGATAGGCTTCGGCTGACTTGATTTGAAAGGGGTATGACATGACAATCGGTTTGAGACGATAAAAGTAAAGAAGAAACCAACCAGGGGGAAACCTTATTTTGCTAAATTGGTATATTTATGCTAAAATGATATAGCTAAAGAATTATATTGCTTTTAAACACGATTGCATGAAGGAGATTGCTTGCCCAAAATGCCGCGGGGAGGAACTCATCAAAAGCGGTATCGTCAAAGGAAGGCAACGTTATCGTTGCAAGCATTGCGCCTATTCCTTTACCGTATTGAAGGAGGGGAAGAATATAGACCCCTACTATGTAATCAAAGCACTTCAACTATACATCGAGGGGGTTACTTTCCGGGAGATCGAACGTATCCTGGGCATCAGCCATGTTTCGGTAATGAACTGGGTCAAAAAATACAATGTGAAAGCCCCGGCAAATTATGAATACCGGCCAACCTATAAAGTATTGACGCACGGGGAGCTTCTTGATTTTTTCAGGGATAAGGAGTCAATGAAAAGTGCAGGTTGTATGATCACTGAGTTGGGTGACAAATTCATGGTGATAAAATGGGAGCGATTCCGAAAAAATGGAGGATAAAACTATAACAATTAGCACGAATATACCCGGCGTTTGGCAACTGCCTGAGCAAAGTTTGATATTCGGCATGCATTTAAACTTACTTGCTATGCCAAAAAAAACGATTGCACTTGCATTAGCTGTCTGCGCTTTTATTAAAGCGGGCGCTCAGGGGAATGCCACCCCCGGAGTTGACCACAGCTATAAACCCATGGTACTTAAACTGGATGAAAAGGGCCAGAAATTCATTCGCTTCATTACCTGGCACCAGATGTGGATCACCCATGTTGAAAACAACCCGGGCACACTGGATGTAAATGGAAATTTCCAGAAGAATTCAAATGACATGGCCATTCGCCGTTCACGTTTTCTTATTCAGGCACAGGTTTCACCTCGTTTTATGATCATCAGTCATTGGGGTATCAACAACCAGAGTTTTGTCAATGGAGGAGGAGCCGGTACCCTGGGTACCGGAGCCAGCGCTACCGGCCAGGGCGGGAAACGTCCACAGTTATATATCCACGATGCCTGGACAGAGTTTGCTGTAAAACCGGTGAAGTTCCATGTTGGCGCCGGACTCCATTATTGGAATGGTGTTTCGCGACTAAGCAGCCAGAGCACACTCAATTTCATGACCATGGATGCGCCTGTTTTCAATTGGTATAATATTGAGACCACCGACCAGTTTGCCCGACAATTGGGTGTATATGCCAAGGGGCAGCTCGGCAGGTTTGACTACCGGGTGCATCTCAATAAACCATTTGCCTTTGGTGTGGCGCCTGCTACGGTTACCAGCACCAATGCTACAAATATTCTCAATGAACACTGGAGCACAGGAGGGTATTTCAACATTATGTTGCGTGACAAGGAGAGCAACGTACTCCCCTTCTTTGTAGGTTCATACCTGGGAAGCAAAAAGGTATTTAATATTGGCGCCGGGTGGTATCATCAAAAAGGAGTAACGGCTACAAAGCCTTCTTCCATGGCTCCGGTTAAAGAGCATGCCCAAACCAATCTGGGGCTGGATATTTTTCTGGATATGCCCCTGAATAAGAATAAGGGCACCGCGCTAAATGTGTATAGTGTATTCTATCACTCCGACTATGGCCCTAACTACCTGCGCAATATCGGCATCCTGAACCTGCATGCAAACACCCAAACGGTGAGCAGTAACCCAAAATCAAGCTGGTCGGGCGGGGGTAATATGCAACCGACTTTAGGAACCGGAAATATCTGGTACACTCAGGTAGGTTACCTGCTTCCGAAATTAAAAAACGGGACAGCTTTCATGCCATATGCTACATTTACCTATAAGAATTTTGAACGGATCGGAAAGGTATCCGGTCAAATGGATCTGGGCCTGAATTACCTGGTCAGTGGGCATAATGCCAAGGTCACCTTGCAGTACAGCACACGGCCGGTGTATGAGACATCGAGCGGAAATCCGGTACGTAGTGGTTCCAAAGGACAACTCACCCTTCAAACACATATTTTCCTCTAAACAAAATCAACTATTATGAGTTTCCAAACAGAAAAAAGGGGGCTGGCCGGTATCATTGCCGCTTCTTCGGTGGGGACTTTGATCGAGTGGTACGACTTCTATATTTTCGGAAGCTTGGCCACCATCATCGCCACCAAGTTCTTTCCATCGGGCAATCCAACCCTGGCGCTTTTGTCCACCCTGGCCACTTTTGCGGCAGGCTTTGTGGTTCGTCCATTTGGCGCTTTGTTCTTTGGCCGGCTGGGTGACCTTATTGGCCGGAAATACACCTTTCTCCTGACACTTGTCATCATGGGGCTTTCTACATTTCTTATTGGATGTATCCCCAGCTATGAATCGATCGGGTATCTTGCCCCCATCCTGGTGTTGATCCTTCGCCTTCTCCAAGGTCTTGCCCTGGGTGGTGAGTATGGAGGGGCTGCTACCTATGTGGCCGAACATTCACCGGCTGAACGAAGAGGTTTTTGGACCTCGTGGATTCAAACCACCGCTACCGTAGGTCTTTTTGTTTCACTGCTGGTGATCATTATGGTCAAAGGATCCATGAATGAATCCAAATTCAATGATTGGGGCTGGCGTGTTCCATTCTGGATCTCCATCATCATGGTAGCCATTTCCATCATCATCCGGATGCGGATGAAAGAATCACCCCTCTTTGCCAAAGTAAAAGCAGAAGGAAAGATTTCAGTCAACCCGCTAAAAGAAAGTTTTGGACATCGGCTGAACTTCAAGTTTGTGTTGCTCGCCCTGTTTGGCGCCACCATGGGTCAGGGTGTAGTATGGTATACAGGACAGTTTTATGCTCTCAGTTTTATTCAAAACACCTTAAGTGTGGATGTATCCCAGGCCAGTAAACTCATCATGTGGGCCCTGCTATTTGGCACTCCATTCTTTGTGGTATTTGGTGCTTTATCCGACCGCATAGGCCGGAAATGGATCATGATGATCGGTATGTTCATAGCGATCATCAGTTATCGCTATATCTATTCTTCCATGTACGATGCGGGAAGTGTTAAGGCAAAAACAGAGATCGTAGATCAGGCTAAAACGGTATTAAAAACCGAGGCTGATGCCAAACATATAGGCGACTCGGTACGAACCACCACGATATCCAGGGTGTACACCGATGGAACTGTATTGACAGAAGTAAAAAAAGAAACCCTGCATGCTGATATCAGTAAAGCCGACCCTGCCAAGGATATTAAAGTCACCAAAACGGCGATTCTGGATAAAAGTTCCTTCTGGAAACTCGTATTCTGGGTTTTTGTACAGGTGCTCTTTGTTACCATGGTCTATGGCCCCATTGCCGCCTTCCTGGTAGAAATGTTCCCCACCCGGATCCGCTATACGTCCATGTCGTTACCTTATCATATAGGTAATGGTATCTTTGGGGGGTTGCTGCCTGCCGTAGCCACCTTCCTGGCCACCAAGGCTACACAGGCCAATGAAGCCGCTGCGAAATTGGGTGAAAAACTACCGTACGATAAGCCCTTCCTGGAAGGACTTTGGTACCCGATCATCATTGCCGCCGTCTGTTTGATCATTGGCGTGTTGTATATTAATGGAGAAGATAACCGCATTGAAGATTAATTTTTCACCTATCAAACGAAATTTATGAACCAGATCAGAAAATATATGGGACTTGTTTGGATCGCCCTCGCATTGATCGCAGGTTATTACCTGATCGTTTCTCAGGCCATTCCAAAATTTGAAAGCCCAAAACCCGAGGACAGAATCCCGGCCATCATTTATGCCTTTATCCTCACCCCGATCATTGTGGGAGGATTGTTGGTGTTTGGCTATTATGCCATCAAAGGAGAGTATGACATCTATGAAGACAAAGAACACCACCTGCATATAAAGGAAGACTGATACAGGGCCAGGAATAACCGCCATGCCGTCATGGCGGTTATTTCCTTTTTATACTTATCTTTTGGCTAAAATCGCACTATGCCCGACCGTCTCAAACGACAGCGGTTTGTCTTTCTTGCCATTTTATTGACGGCACTATTTTCCTATCCCCTCATCAGCCTCGCCGATAAACCCATCACTTTTCGCGGAATACCTGTATCCTATATTTACATTTTTGGGGCCTGGGTCTTTGGCATCATCCTGCTCTATCGCAATGCGGAGAGAAGAGGAAATAAACCCCGCAAAGAAGCATGAGCAACTGGATTGTCATCATAAGCGCCCTTGGCTACCTTTGCCTGCTCTTTGGGGTCGCGTATTATGCCGAGCGGCGGCAACGGAAAGGAAAAAGCCTGATAAACAATCCTTATGTATATGCGCTTTCTCTGGCTGTGTATTGTACTGCATGGACCTATTATGGAAGTGTGGGGCAGGCCTCCAAACAGGGACTGATCTTTCTCTCTGTATATATTGGCCCTACGATCATGGCGGCCCTCTTCTGGCCGGTTTTGCGTAAGATCATCCGAATTTGTAAAACCCAGCGCATTAACAGCATCGCTGACCTGATCTCTACCCGGTACGGAAAGAATTTCTCCCTTGCGGTAGCCGTCACATTGCTCTGTGTAGCCGGTATTATTCCTTATATCGCCCTGCAACTAAAAGCGATCTCGCTCAGTATGGATGTGCTTTCGGGTACCACCGCCGATTCAAAGGGACTTGGAAATATCCTGCAGGATAAAGCACTCTATCTCTCGCTGGCTTTGAGTTTTTTCATCATTTTATTTGGCACCCGTTCTATTGATGCTTCCGAAAAACACGAAGGACTGGTAGCCGCTATCGCCTTTGAATCAGTTATCAAACTGGTGGCCTTCCTGGCTGCCGGAATTTTTGTCACCTATGGCGTATTCAATGGCTTTGGCGATATCTTTTCCAAAGCGGGGAATGACCTTTCCTTATCCCGGCTTTTTATAATGGAAGGAAATACATCCTATACCCAATGGTCGGGGTATATTTTGCTGTCCATGCTGGCCATCCTGCTTCTTCCCAGGCAGTTTCAATTGGGTGTAGTGGAAAATGTGCAGGAGAATCACGTGCGAAAAGCCATCTGGCTTTTCCCCTTGTACCTATTACTCATCAATATCTTTGTCCTTCCCATTGCCTTTGGTGGAAAACTGTTGCTTGGCGCCGGAGTAAATGCAGATACCTATGTATTGGCCTTACCCCTTCAACAAGGCGCGGGGATGTTGAGTATTCTCATTTTCATTGGAGGTTTTTCAGCAGCCACCAGTATGATCATCGTGGAAACGATCGCCATTAGTACAATGGTGAGTAATAATATCGCCACTCCCCTGCTGTTGAGTACCAAAAATTTTAAAACAAGGGGTGATCGGCAAATGACAGGGACGATCCTTAACATCCGGCGTTTTAGTATTCTATTCATCATTGCCCTTGCCTATTTGTACGACAAACTGGTGGCTCAACATTTCACCCTGGTCTCCATCGGAATGATATCCTTTGCTGCGGTGGCACAACTGGCGCCAAGCGTCATCGGAGGAATCTATTGGAAGCATGCCTCTCAAAAAGGAGCTATGGCCGGGATCGTCACTGGATTTGTCATTTGGTTCATTACCGCCGTAATTCCTTCCATGGCTAATGCGGGGATCATCAGCAAGGATATTCTTGAAAATGGATTATTCGCAATTTCCTGGCTCAAACCACATTCCCTTTTTGGTATGGAAGGCATGGACATTGTAACACATTGCTTTTTCTGGAGCATGTTGTTCAATATAATCGTCTTTGTATCTGTATCACTCAACAGCCAAAAATCCGCACGCGAGATCTATCAGGGAGAAATCTTTGTCGATATATTTCGCCATTCAGCCGAATCAGACAATAGTGTGATCTGGAAGGGAACGGCATACCTGCCCGACCTGAATTCACTGTTACGAAACTTTTTGGGAGATGAACGGGCCGACAAAATCCTGGTCAACTATGCCCAACGTCACAAAATTCCAATGGAGTCAAAAAAGGCAGATCCCAGACTGGTCGCATTTGCCGAAAAGGTACTCAGTGGTGTGATCGGCTCCGCTTCCGCCCGTATCATGGTAAGCAGCGTAACCAAGGAGGAAGAACTAAAGATCAACGAAGTGTTGCATATTCTTCGCGAATCACAGCAGATGATGGAGCTTAATAAGGAGTTACGTAGGAAATCTTCTGAATTGCAAAAAGCCACCGAACAATTGACTCTTGTCAATGAGCAGCTAAAAGACATGGATATGATGAAGGATGAATTTTTGTATACGGTCACCCATGAACTTCGCACACCACTCACTTCCATACGGGCCATGGCAGAGATACTGCATGACCATATGGAAATGGAAGAAGAGGAAAGACAGCAATTCCTGTCAGGCATCATTCGGGAAACCGAGCGACTAAGCCATCTGATTACCCAGGTACTCAATTTGGAGCGTTATGAAAGCGGCCGACAGAAACTGGATTTGTCAAATGTGATGCTAAATGTCCTGATCGAAGATAGCATACGCTCTATACAGCCCCTGGCCACTGAAAAAAAAGTGGCGATCCAAAAACAAATACCGGATTCCATGATCCTGGTTCGTTGTGATGCCGATCTTATCCAACAAGTGATGTATAATTTACTTTCCAATGCCATTAAGTTTGTGGATGAAAAAACCGGCGAAATAAAGATATCTGTTCACAGCAACCATGATGAATGGCAGGTTTGGGTAGAAGACAATGGTAAGGGCATTCCCGCCGAATTGCATGAACTCATTTTTGATAAATTCTTCCAGGCTCGAAACCAGACCTTAAAAAAACCACAGGGATCAGGCTTGGGTTTGGCTATTTGTAAAAAAATAGTGGAAATGCACCATGGGAAAATCGGTGTGGAAAGTGCAGAGGATAAAGGTTCGCGCTTTATCTTTACACTCCCGATCGAATAATAATATTAAGCCTGAAATGTGAGTGAAAATAAAAAAATACTGGTGGTCGATGATGATCCATACATTCTGATGTCCCTGGAATTTTTATTGAAAAAACATGGGTTTGATGTCATGGTTGCCCGGAATGGTACTGAAGCCCTAGATATCGTGGAAAAGCAGGTTCCCCAAGTCGTATTACTCGATATCATGATGCCCGATGTGGATGGATACGCCATCTGTAAACATATCAAAAGCCACAAGAAACTCAAGGATGCCAAAGTGGTCTTCATGAGCGCCAAATCCAAAGAGTCGGATATTCAAAAAGGATATGACCTTGGTGCCTCCCTCTATATCACCAAACCCTTTAGCACAAGACAATTACTCAAACAGGTGCAGGAATTGTTGGGCTAAGTGCTAGGTATAAGCAACCAGGTTCTGGGGAAACGCAGAAAACAAATTTCCTGGTTATTTGGTATACTTCCCTTTCTTCTCTTTTCATTCGGGTGTAACTTGTTTCATACGATTTGCACCATGGAAAAATACCGTTCACTTTATCAGGATAGTATAGAAAACAAAGAGGCTTTCTGGCAGCGTCAGGCAGCCGAGCTTCATTGGTATAAGGCCCCGACCAATATTCTTTCACAGAATGAAAAGGGTTTTTATCGCTGGTTTAGTGACGGCGAGATCAATATGGCGCATTTGTGCCTGGATGATCAGATCAATCAGGGTCGGGGCGATCAATTGGCCCTGGTATATGATTCCCCTGTGGCAAAAACAAAAAAATCGTACACTTATTCCGAACTGAAAGTTTATGTTGCCAAATTCGCAGCGGGTTTGCAATCCCTCGGTGTTGCCAAGGGCGACACGGTGATTATTTATATGCCCATGATACCCGAAGCGGTGGTTTCAATGTTGGCCTGTGCGCGAATTGGGGCCATTCACTCCGTAGTATTTGGTGGTTTTGCACCTCACGAACTCGCCATGAGAATAGATGATGCTCATCCTAAAGCCATCATTACCGCCAGCTATGGCATCGAATTTGACAAATTCATTCATTACAAACCTCTGGTGGATAAAGCGATCGTGGAAGCCACGCATAAACCGCAGTACAAAATTGTATTTGAACGGCCAGGTAGTGACGACCAACTGGAACCTCCCTTTGAAATCGACTTTAATGAATTGATCGGTGAAAAACAGGCCGACCCCGTGCCTGTTTTATCAACTGATCCGCTCTATATCCTCTATACCTCGGGCACCACCGGAAAGCCCAAAGGCATTATCCGTGACCATGGAGGATATGCCACAGCGCTCAAATTCAGCATGGACCATTTTTACAATACCAAACCCGGTGATGTGTACTGGGCTGCCAGTGATGTGGGTTGGGTAGTAGGACATAGCTATATTGTTTATGGCCCCTTGCTTCAAGGTTGTACCACCATACTATATGAAGGAAAACCTATCCGCACCCCTGATGCAGGAGCCTTTTGGCGTGTGATCGAGGAACATCGGGTGAATGTATTGTTCACTGCGCCTACGGCCATTCGCGCCATCCGGAAAGAAGACCACGAAGGTGACTTGATCAAAAAATATGACCTTTCTTCGCTTCAGCATCTCTTCCTCGCGGGTGAACGTTGCGATCCAGCTACCTATCATTGGATTAAGGAGCTTTTGCAAAAACCGGTGATTGACCATTGGTGGCAAACAGAGACCGGTTGGCCCATGGTGGGGATCATGATGGGAGTAGAACCACTTCCTGCCAAGGCAGGTTCCGCAGGACTTCCCGTTTGCGGATATGAAGTCCATATCATTTCCGATGACGGCGAAGAATTAGGAAAAGGGAAAGAAGGTTTTATTGCAGTTAAACTCCCCTTGCCTCCCGGATGCCTGCCCACACTTTGGAATAATGACGATCGTTTTATTGCCGGTTATCTGCAACATTTTCCAGGATATTATCAAACCGGAGATGGCGGATACATGGATGAGGATGGGTATTGCTATATCATGGGAAGAGTTGACGATGTGATCAATGTAAGCGGACACCGGCTAAGCACGGGCGAAATGGAAGAATTAGTGGCCACCCATCCTGTAATCGCTGAATGCGCAGTTATGGGTATCGCGGATGAACTGCGGGGTCAACGACCTGTAGCCCTGGTGGTGCTGAAGGATGGGAAAGACATGAAAGAATCTTTACTGGAAGAGGAACTAATCGCCTTGATTCGCGAGAAAATTGGCGCCGTCGCCTATTTCAGAAATGCGGCAATTGTAAAGCGTTTGCCTAAAACCCGTAGCGGAAAAATATTACGCAAAACCATCCGACATATTGCAGATGGACAACCCTTCTCCATCCCATCCACGATCGACGACCCGGCCATTCTTCCGGAAATTGCCGAGAAATTGAAAGAAAGAAGGATCGGAGTAGCCTTTTCAGGAGAGTAGTAAAAAAGACGTTAATTTTTGGCACAGAATCTACCCCACACCCAACCTTTCTTCCCGTCCCTTGTTATTTTTGTCCTGAACCATGAAAAAGATCGCCCTTTTCCTACTGCTCATCTTTACCACCGTCCAAGTCATTCCGCTGGCGTTTTCAATCATGGATGTAGATAAAACGTTGATTTTCAATATCGACGAAGAGAAGAACAACGACAAAGGCAGTTCGATCGATGAGAAAAAGGAAAAAAAGGACCTGCTGGCCCTTCTTTCAAGTCCCGTTTTTGAAACCAAGAGAAAAACCTCCGTTTCCCTGGAAATAGGCTTGTTACATCTTACCCCTTTTTTAGAAAAAAATACACCCCCTCCCAACCAGGTGTAAAGCTCCGGGCCCATGCCCTGTTGACCCGATGGTATAACCATCCTTATTTTTTCCCTTAAAATAATAGTATGCCCCCGAAAATGAACCCGGTGGCCAGGATATTGAACCTGGTCAAACTGGAACGTAAAGAGATTACGGCCATCTACCTTTATGCAGTCCTCAATGGCCTTATCCAGCTTTCCCTGCCGTTGGGAATTCAGGCCATCATCAGCTATGTATTGGGTGCCTCCATGCGCGCCTCACTGGTTATCCTGATCGCCCTGGTAGTTGTCGGTGTATTGGCAGTTGGTCTCATGCAGGTCAACCAAATGAAGATCATTGAAAAGATCCAGCAAAAGATCTTTGTGCGCTATGCCTTTGCTTTTGCTACACATATCCCAAGACTTGACCTGAAAAAAAATGATGCGGTCTACCTGCCTGAGCTGGTCAACCGATTCTTTGAGGTACCTGTTTTACAAAAAAGCCTATCGAAGATCCTGTTGGATATTCCCACCGCCACGATCCAGATCCTTTTTGGATTGATCCTTCTTTCCTTCTATCACCCTGCCTTTATTCTGTTTGGATCGATCCTGGTACTCGTGCTCTGGCTCATTCTTCGCTATACCGGAAGTTCAGGATTGGAAACCAGTTTAAATGAAAGCTCGTACAAGTATAAAGTAGCCGGCTGGCTGGAAGAGATCGCCCGGGTGATCAAATCGATGAAACTCGCCCGTAAGAATGATATGCACCTGAAGAAGACCGATGAATATGTGATCGGTTATCTGGATTCAAAGAATAAACACTTTCGTATCCTGCTTTTTCAATACCATGTGCTGGTGATCTTTAAAACGGTGATCACGGCCGCTATGCTGATTGTGGGCACCATGCTGATGATCAATCAGCAACTGACCATTGGACAATTCATTGCGGCCGAGATCGTGATCCTGCTTGTTTTGAACTCTGTGGAAAAACTGATCATGAACCTGGGTACGGTCTATGACACGCTTACCTCTGTAGAAAAAGTGGCCAAACTCACTGATAAACCGGTGGAGGATAACGGCACCCTGGAATTACCCGCCAATGGCAAAGGTTTGAAATTGGAAATGCAAGGGGTTTCCTTTGGTTTTTCCCCACAAAAAAATATTCTGAATGAGATTGACCTGCTCATTCAACCAGGTGAAAAGATCAGCATCACCGGAAAGGAAAGCAGCGGGAAATCGACGCTGCTTCGGTTGATGACCGGTGTCTATACCGATTTCGCAGGTGCCATCCTGCTGGATGATATCCCCCTGGGAAACTATGAACTCGCATCCATTCGGGCACAAACCGGGATTCTATTAAACCAACAGGATATTTTTCAGGGAACGATCTGGGAAAACATCACCCTGGGTAATGAGTCCATCAAAAAGGAATACATCGTTGACCTGGCCAACCGAACTGGATTGAGTGAATTCATCAATGGGTTAAAAGAAGGGTACGACACCCCGCTTGATCCCACGGGTAACCGGCTGGCAAGAAATGTCATTCATAAAATTCTACTGGTGCGTGCACTGGCTTCCAATCCCCGACTCCTGCTGTTGGAAGATCCCTGGAATAATATGGCAGAGGTATATCGCATGCAGGTGATGGATCTTTTATTGGGATTAAAAGACACAACTGTTGTAGTTGTGAACAACGATAATCATTTTATTTCCCAGTGTACCAAGATCATTCACCTGGAAGATGGACGGATACAAACCATTCAATAAACTACAACCAACAAAAATGACAACAAGTTCTATACGATCCTACGAACATATTTACCTCCACAACCGGCAAAGCCGGGTAAGGACCTGGTTTCTTGTTTGCATGGGCATTTTTGTCCTCTTCCTTTTTTTACCCTGGACACAGAACATCCGCGCCAAGGGACAGGTAACCACTTTATACCAAAACCAACGTCAGCAGCAGGTGAATACCATCATTGGCGGCCGCGTTATTAAATGGTACATTAAGGAAGGCGATTATGTAAAAACCGGTGATACGTTGATTCAACTCACCGAGGTAAAAGCCGATTACCTTGACCCCCAATTATTGAACCGCACCAAGGAGCAATTGACCGGGAAGGAAATGTCGGTGGAATATTATAAAGACAAAGTAGCTGCCACCCAGCAACAGATCGGCGCCATCAACAATGGCTTGACCTTGAAATTGGATCAGCTAAGTAACAAACTTCTTCAGTTACAATTGAAGGTACAGGCCGATAGTGCCGAAGCAGCGGCTGCCAACAACGATCTTCAGATCAGCAGTATTCAATTCAATCGCCAGAAAAAAATGTACGATAGCGGCCTTGTTTCGCTGACTCAATTGGAAACCAGAAATCAACTCTACCAAAATGCACTGGCCAAGAAGATCAGTGCCGAGAATAAACTGGCCAATACAAAACAAGAGATCACCATTACCCGTATTGAAATGAATGCCTTGGAACAGGAAAATGCGGAAAAAGTGGCCAAGGCACAGGGTGAGCAATTTCAATCACTGACACAGATTGCCGGGGGGCAGGCTGAGATCGCCAAACTCCAAAATCTGTATGCTAATTATTCCATCCGTAATGGGATGTATTATATCCTGGCTCCGCAAAGTGGCCAGATCGTCAAAGCCCAGAAAGCAGGTATTGGGGAATTTATGAAAGACGGAGACATGATCGCCGAGATCGTTCCCGATCAGATCTCCTATGCCGTAGAAATGTTTGTTCAACCCCTCGATCTTCCCCTTCTTGCACCGGGACAGAAAGTACGATTTCTGTTTGATGGGTTTCCGGCCATTGTATTCAGTGGTTGGCCAAGTGCTTCCTCCGGAACATTTGGCGGAGAGATCGTAGCCGTGGAAAGCAATGTAAGCGCCAATGGCCGGTTCAGGGTACTGGTGAAAGAAGACCCCGAAGATAAACCCTGGCCCAGGGAACTCAAGATCGGAGCCGGTGCACAAGGTATCGCCTTGCTGAAAGATGTACCCGTTTGGTATGAACTGTGGCGAAACATCAATGGATTTCCGCCGGATTATTATAAGATGAAGAAATGATAAGGCTGGAATAGAGACTGATTATTGATTACTAATTATTATTTGTTGATTGTGCATTAACCTCAACCAGGATGAAAAAACATATTTTTCTATTTCTATTATTCATTTTAAGTAAAGCAACCTTGTTATCGGCGCAGCCCGACAACCAGACCCTTGCCCCGGAAGAAGTACTTCAGATCATTCGCACCCTTCACCCGGTAGCCAAACAAGCGGATATCCTGGTGGAAAAGGCCAAGGCGGATATTACCATATCCCGCGGAGCCTTTGACCCCTATTTAAAAAATACATCCGCACAGAAAACATTCGACGGATCCGATTATTACTATTACAACCGCCCTTCCGTCAACATCCCCACCTGGTTTGGAATTGAAGTAGAGGCGGGATTGGAATATCTTTCGGGAAGTCGTACCGATCCAACAGAAACAACCGGCGAAACCAGTTATATTGGTTTATCGGTACCGCTGGCCAAGAATCTTTTAATGGATAAAAGACGAGCAGCCTTAAAAACCGCCCAGATCTTTCAAGAGGCATCCGAACAGGAAAGACGTATGCTATTGAACGATCTTTTCCTGAATGCTATGGAGGCTTACTGGGAATGGGCCAAACAGTTTCAACAATATAAAATACTGGAAGATGCTGTTCAGGTAAACCGGAAAAGGTTGTCGTTGGTTAGGAATGCCTACCTGCTTGGTGACCGCGCAGCCATCGATACAACAGAGGCGCTTGCCCAGCTACAGAATTTTGAATACCTCCGGGATCAGGCCCTGCTGGAATACAGAAATGCAGGATTATTGCTTTCCACCTTTTTATGGACCGACAAGGGTGCACCTTACGAACTTCCCGCCGCTGTTCGTCCTTCAGGCGAATGGCAGATGATCAATACCAACCTGATCGCTGAACCAAGGTTGGACTCCTTGCTTGACATGGCCATGACCCAACACCCGGCCCTTCGTGTGTATGATTATAAACTCAGCGCGCTGGACGTAGAGAAGAAACTGAAATTTCAGGGGCTGTTGCCCACTGTGGATTTTAAGTATAACCAATTGGGAAAAGGATATGATATTCTAAAAACGGCCACCGGGCCTTTGTTTGAGAACAGTTTTCAATATGGGCTCACGCTTGGTATCCCCTTGCGACTTTCTGAAGGTCGTGGCGAATACCGAAAGGCCAAACTCAAGATCGATGAGACGCGTTGGCAACAAGATCAAAAGGAACTCGAGATCGGCAATAAAATCAGGTCCTATTACAACGAATGGAAAACCCTGCAGCAACAGATCCGTATCCAGGAACAGGCCTATCGAAATTACCTGGCCCTTCAAAGGGCGGAAGAGTTGCGTTTTGAATCCGGGGAGAGTTCCTTGTTTTTGGTGAATACCCGCGAAAACAAAACCCTCGAGGCCCTGCAGAAACTGCAGGAACTGAGGGCTAAGTTTTTCAAAACAGGTTATGCGATTACCTGGGCGGTAGGGGGCATATAATTTTACCGCTATGGCGCCAAGACGCAAGGAAGCGCAAAGAGTTGGTGTTGCCTGGCGTCATTGTGTCCTGGCGGTAAACTACGCCTCCGAATACACATGATCCGCATCCTCCATCTTATACGCCGGCTTAAAATTCGCCAACGTCACATCAATGTTCTTTTCTTTTGAACCAAATTCCAGGAAATCACGCAGCAATTCCAACACATCATAATCAATATACACCGTATTGGCTGCGTTGATCACTACCTTGCTGTTTTTTGGCAGGTGCGCTAAGGTTTGTTTGATCGCCGCTTTATTCAGGAAAGAAACTTCCTGCGCCAGGTCGATATGAATGGTTTCTCCTTCGTGGTGTTTTTCCTTTTTAAAGAAATAAGCCAGTTTCATATTGCCGCGCAGGATAAAGATTATGCTTACCACCAGACCGATACCTACGCCTTTCAGCAGATCGGTGAACACAACGGCAATAACGGTGACGACAAACGGAATAAACTGATGTTTCCCCGTCTTCCACATATGTTTGAATACTTTGGGACTGGCCAGTTTGATACCGATCATGATCAGTATTGCGGCCAGACAGGCCATAGGTATCTTATTCAATAAACCGGGTATGATGATTACGGTCAGCAGCAGGAGTATCCCGTGTATAATAGTTGACATTTTTGTACGTACCCCGGCATTCACATTCGCCGAGGTACGAACGATCACAGAGGTCATGGGTAAACCACCGATCAATCCCGCCAGAACATTACCCAGGCCTTGCGCTTTCAATTCTGTATTGGCGCTTGAATACCTTTTCCAGGGATCCATTTTATCCCCGGCTTCGAGACAGAGCAGGGTTTCGATACTGGCCACAATGGCGATCGTTACCCCCACGATCCAGGTATCGGGGTTCATGATCCCTTCAAAAGAGGGAGTATGGAATTGCCCGATAAATTCGTTGAAGTTGGAAGCGGTGGGCAGGGTAACCAGGTGATCCTGTGAGATCGCTAAGGATGAACCGGTTGCTCTGAATATCTCATTCAGGATAATACCCACGGTAACAGCTACCAAAGCGCCGGGAATGAATTTAATTTTCTTAAGAAAAGCGATCTTGTTGAATGCGATCAGGATACCAAGCGATACTACTGTAACCAGGATCGCTCCGGCATGCGCGTAATTAAAAGAGTGAATGATCTCCGTGAAGAATCCTTTATCATCGCTCAGTAGCTCATACGAAAAGAAATCTCCTTCGTGGGCTTTATCATAGCCGATAGCATGGGGAATCTCTTTTTTAATGATGATGATACCGATCGCGGCCAGCATCCCCTCGATTACACTGGTAGGGAAGTAAGCGGAAATGCTTCCCGCTTTTATGAAACCCAATAGCAATTGGATACCCCCGGCAATGACCACGGCCAACAGAAAGGGTTCATACCCCATATCTGTAATGGCTGCCAGTATAATGGCGATCAAACCAGCCGCTGGTCCGGATACACTTACATTAGATCCGCTAAGGACACCCACCAAAATTCCGGCGATCACACCAGTAATGATACCGGCAAAAGGAGGCGCCCCACTGGCTACAGCAATGCCTAAGCAAAGGGGAAGGGCCACCAAAAAAACAACCAGCCCCGAAAGCAGGTCAGTGCGAATATGTTGAATATAATTCTTCATTTCATTTACTATTAATTAATTATTTATTACTGATTATTGATTATTGATTGGAAAGGCTTTCTGCTTTCATAATCAATAATTAATAATTAATAATACTGGTCAAACTGCATGCGCTTTCATCGGGGCCACATCACTTGTCTTGGAGCCTGTCAGGTTTTTAAAGAAATCAACTTTACCATTGTCCACATTGTACACGCCTCCGATAATGCCGATCTCGCCTTTCTCAAACATGGCACGAATGATCTGACTACCGGTCAGGATTTCTTCCAGGCTGTTCTCTACATTGGTATAGGCCACTTTGTCTTTAAACAGAAACCCGTTCTTTTCACCCGACAGGAGGGCTTTGCTGATCGAGGGCTCAATCCTTTTCAGCAAACCGGTGATATGACCGTCTTTAACTCCCGCCTGGGCACTGCGAATGGCGCCACACTCGGTATGTCCTAATACCATTAATACTTTGCTGCCCACATATTTAACAGCATACTCCAGGCTGGCGAGTATATCCTCATTCACGATATTCCCTGCTACTCGAATGCTAAACAGATCGCCCAGTCCCTGATCAAAGATCAACTCTACCGAGGTGCGTGAATCCATACAGCTCAATACCACCGCAAAAGGGTATTGTCCTTCCCGGGTTTCATTGATCATTTCCAGGTGGTCATGGTCTTTGTTCAGGTTACTCACAAAACGCTGGTTACCTTCTACGAGGATCTCAAAACACTTCTCGGGTGTCAGGTGAGCCAGGTATTCTTTTGAATGCTTTCTCATACAATTTTTTTGGGGCACACGACGAATAAGCCATATGCCGATAAATAAATCGGGTCAGTTAATTTGCCCGGGATAAAACCGATAAGGCTCCCGCGCGTTCGATAAAACAGGTGATCTTAAGCTATGTTCGGAGGCGGAACTAGCATTTCGCCGTGAAAGGCGATATAGGTACCATCGTCATCATGCTTGTGAAAGCTGGATAACTCGGAACTGAAATGATGCGTGGAAAAATGGTCGTGTAAATACTCTTCGGAAAGGTTGGTGCTGGTAGGTGCTTTTTCTTCAGTGGCATTTCCCATCGGGCAGGAAGATTCTTCCTCGTTCCCGGTCAGCGGAGAATCCGGCGTAGTCTGGTTTATTTTGGCCCATTCCTGCTGGCTGGCATACACAAAGGGCATGCTCACCGTCAGCCAACTAAGGGCTACGATCATTCCGATGGCGGAAAAGACCTGTAGACGAGTATGTAACTTCCGGCGTTTCTTCATTTTGTTGAATGCGGTCAAATATAGGCTTATTTTCTCAGGGGGTCAGTCCCGGTTTTGCCTGATTGACGGGAGGCAAATTTAACATCCCTGTACTTGATTTTGTTTAAAAAAATGTCATTTTTATTTAAAATCCATCCAACAATCAAAAAAATTGAGTTACAACGCATTCCCCTATTTTTAGGGTATGAAATCCTACGAGGTTCTACTCCATGACAATAAAGACTGGGCGAAAAAAAAGAAGGACGATGATCCTGCCTTTTTTGAAAAGCTCATGCATGTACAAACACCAGAGTTCCTCTGGATCGGATGTAGTGACAGCCGGGTGCCACCAGACATGATCACCCAGACCGATCCGGGTGAGATCTTCATCCACCGTAATGTGGCCAATCTGGTTGTTAATACCGACGTCAACCTGATGGCTGTCCTCGATTTCGCGGTTAATCATTTAAAAGTAAAACACATTGTGGTCTGCGGACACTATGGTTGCGGGGGTATCAAGGCGGCCATGTCAAACAATGATTTCAATTTGGTACTCAATATGTGGCTTCGAAATATCAAAGATATTTATCGATATCACCGCGAGGAGCTCGAAGCCATCGAGGATAAGGAGAAAAGAGTGGACCGCCTCGCGGAGATCAATATCCGCGAGCAGGTATTTAATCTCGCCAAGACCGCGATCATACAAAATGCCTGGAAAAAAGATAACCAACCCGATCTCCATGGATGGATATATGACCTTCAGGACGGGATCATCAAACCCATTGCGGAATTAAAAGCCGGAATGGATATTGATCCCTTGTATGAGTTTCATGCGCACTAATGATCAAATTACTGACGCCTGCAACAAAAACGCCGCCGCACCGGCCAGATAACCGATCAGTGCCAGCCAGCTGATATTTCTTAAATACCAAAAGAAGTCGATCCGTTCCATTCCCATGGCAGCTACACCGGCTGCCGAGCCGATGATGAGACAACTGCCCCCCGTTCCGGCGCAATAGGCCAGAAATTCCCAGAAGAAATGATCCTTCGGAAACTGTTCCAATCCATACATACCCTGCGCCGCGGCAACCAACGGGACATTATCCACTATCGCCGATAATAAACCGATCATCATCGTGATCACCCGGATATCACCTATCTTATTGTCCATCCACGCGGCGGTTTGCTGTAATACTCCAGTTGACTGTAAAGTGGCCACAGCCAATAAAATGCCCAGAAAAAAAAGAATACTGGGCGAATCCACTTTGCGCAGGGCATAATTGACGGAGAGTACATCCTTATCGGCATCATCCTTTCCACTGTGTATCATCTCCGTTACGATCCACATTAAACCAAGTCCAAATAAAATGCCCATAAATGGAGGCAGATGCGTGATCGTTTTGAATATCGGAACAAAGAGTAAAACGGCTACACCTAAAAAGAATACCCCATTGCGTTGCAGGGCCGTTGATCCGGCAGGAAGCGGTTTTTTAGCAGGCATTTCCAGTTTCCCTTTCATACGGGCGCTGATGACAAGGGCAGGTACGATGAAGCTAATCAAACTGGGAAGAAATGTTTTAAGAATGATATTACCTGCGCTGATCTGTCCACCGATCCACAACATGGTGGTCGTCACATCTCCAATGGGTGACCAGGCACCTCCCGCATTGGCCGCAATCACCGTAAGCCCGGCGAATAACAGCCGGTCACGATGCCCGGGTATTATTTTGCGGAGCAAAGAAACCATGACGATCGTTGTGGTGAGGTTATCCAATACTGCTGAAAGAAAAAAGGCGAACAGCCCTACCACCCAAACCAGTTTTCGCTTATTGGTAGTACTAATTCGCTCGGTGATCAACTCAAATCCATCATGCGCATCAATCAACTCGACGATCACCATGGCACCCAACAGAAAAAACAGGATACCCGACACATCTCCCAGGTGTTCGGTCAAACTTTCTGCCACCCTTTCCTTATCTTCAGTGGCCAGGGCAAAAACAGCCCAGCACACCACAGCCGTAACCAGCGCCGAAGCGGCCTTGTTAATATGAATATTATGCTCCAGCACGATTGCCGCATAGCCCAGGATAAATAATACCGTGATCAACATAGCCATGATAAAGTATTTTTACAATGATTTGCCAAAAATACAATTAACCCACGCCAATTGATAAACTACCGATCTCTTTTACCCCTGGTTGCCTTAACAATGGTCATTTATTCCTGTCAGCCATTGGCACAACACAAGGATGGTTTTCTTCTTCCTTTCACCAAGGTAGATTCCATTAACCCGGTATTGGTTCCTGATGGTAAACAGGTCTTTCTCTGCCCAATCAGAGGAGAGAATGTTTTCTGGGAAGCCAAAGATGTGTTCAATCCAGCAGCAGTGGTCAAAGGGGATACCGTCTTTCTGTTGTACCGGGCTGAGGATACTGTTGGAAAATTTGCCGGCACATCCCGGATCGGATTGGCCTGGAGCCTGGATGGACTTCATTTCTCCAAGTATCCGGAACCGGTTTTATATCCGGATAAAGATTCCATGAACCGCTGGGAATGGGAAGGCGGTTGTGAAGACCCACGGATCGTAGAAACAGAGCAAGGAATTTACTACCTGACCTATACCTCCTATGATGGGGACAAAGCCAGGTTACTGATCGCCAGTTCCACCGATCTTCGTCATTGGACAAAACACGGTCCCGTTTTTTCAACAGCATTGGGTGGAAAATACCTGAACCACTGGAGTAAATCAGGGGCAATCATTGCCCAATATGATGGAAGCAGGATAATGGCCCAAAAGATCCTGGGAAAATATTGGATGTATTGGGGAGATACGGATATTTTTCTGGCCTGGTCGGATGACCTGGTGAATTGGACACCGGTGGAGAAAAAAGAGGGTGGCCTTCTTTCTGTGTTTGGACCTCGTAAAGGAATGTTCGACAGTGACCTGGTTGAGCCCGGACCTGCCGCTATGCTAACGGGCAAGGGCATTTTGTTACTGTATAATAGCCGTAATGTCCCATCCAAAGGGGATACCACCTTACCGGAAGGCACCTATGCTGCCAGCCAGATATTGCTCGACCGCAACAGTCCCGCAGAAGTGATCGACCGCATGTCGACCTGGTTCATTCGCCCGGATAAGCCCTATGAAAAAACAGGACAGGTCAACGAGGTCTGTTTTGTAGAAGGGCTTGTGGTATTTAAAGGAAAATGGTTTCTCTACTATGGCACTGCCGATTCACGTATCGCCGTTGCCGTAAAATCATAAACAGATTTAAAAAATCGGGGTTACCTTGCAGTATGTCGATTCAAGTCCAAAACCTTCTCAAAACTTACGGCACACAAAAGGCGGTTGACGCCATTTCCTTCGAAGTCAATAAAGGAGAGATCGTCGGGTTTCTTGGCCCAAATGGCGCCGGAAAATCCACCACCATGAAGATCATCACCGGCTATCTGCAGGCCGATGGCGGAAATGCCCAGGTTTGTGGCATGGATGTAGCCGCTGACCCACTCGCTACCAAGAAAAAGATCGGTTACCTGCCCGAGCTGAATGCCCTCTATTATGAAATGTATGTGCGCGAATACCTGGGCTTTATTGCCGAAGTGCACCAGGTAAAAGAGGCCAAAAAAAGAATCGAAGAAGTGATCGACCTGGTAGGACTTCAGTTGGAATCGGCCAAGAAAATCGGACAATTATCAAAAGGGTATAAACAACGTGTTGGATTAGCCGCTGCGCTCGTACATGATCCGGAGGTACTGATATTGGATGAACCGACGACCGGACTTGACCCCAACCAGATCGTAGAGATTCGCGAGGTGATCCGCAAACAGGGACAGGATAAGACGGTTTTGTTTTCGTCGCATATCCTCCAGGAAGTCGAAGCTATTTGCACCCGGGTCATCATCATCAACAAAGGAAAACTCGTGGCCAATGATAGTTTGGCCAATTTGCGTAAGCAATCAGATGGGCATGTCGTAAAAGTGGGTTTTCAGGAAACGATCGAAAAGGATTTATTGGAAAAACTGCCGGCCGCAGGTGCCGTGACCCGTCAGGGAACAAACGAGTGGCAGTTAGCAACCACCGATCCGGAAGGATTACGGAAACAAATCCTTGATCTCGCTTTGCAGCATAATCTCAACGTCGTTTCTTTGCAAAGCCAAAATCAAAGTTTGGAAGAAGTGTTTAGGGCGTTGACGAAGTAGAGGTCGGGAGTCCGGAGTCGAAAGTCCGGAGTCGGATGGTCGATGATGAACAAGTAAGTTTAATCCGCTAACCTCGGACCCCGGACCCTGGACCCCGGACTAAATAACAAGCAATCGAAATATTAAAACATCAACAATGAGCTACATTTCCGAAATTTTTGCCCGCCAGATTCTTGACTCCAGAGGAAATCCCACTGTAGAGGTGGATGTGATCACCGATGAAGGAGCTTTAGGACGCGCGGCTGTTCCAAGCGGAGCAAGTACAGGTATCCACGAAGCCGTTGAACTGCGCGATAATGATAAAAAGAAATATGTAGGGAAAGGGGTCATCAAGGCCGTAAAAAATGTAAACGATACGATCGCCCCCGCCTTGCTGGGTTATGATGTGGCCGACCAAACCGGTATCGACCAGATGATGATCGAACTCGATGGTACCCCCAACAAAGGAAAGCTGGGAGCCAATGCAATATTGGCCGTGAGCATGGCGGTAGCCAAAGCTGCTGCGGAAGAAGCTGCCCTTCCTCTTTTCCGTTATATCGGTGGCACCAATGCCAAGGTACTCCCCATCCCCATGATGAATATCCTGAATGGGGGTGCGCATGCCGACAATAAGATCGATTTCCAGGAATTCATGGTCATGCCCGTAGGCGCTCCCAATTTCAGCGAAGGACTTCGCTGGGGAGTGGAGATCTTCCATGCACTGAAGACCGTATTAAAGAAAAAAGGATACAGTACCAATGTGGGCGATGAAGGTGGATTTGCCCCCAATATCCAAAGCAACGAAGAAGCGATCGAAACCGTACTCATCGCCATTGAAGCCGCCGGATATAAAGCAGGCACACAGATCAAGATCGCAATGGATGCGGCCAACAGCGAACTCTGGGACAGCAAGAAGAAAAAATATGTTTTCCATAAAAGCAGCGGCAAGGAAATGACCAGCGAACAACTGGCCAAATACTGGGAAACCTGGGTGAAAAAATATCCGATCTGCAGCATCGAAGATGGTATGGCCGAAGATGATTGGGCCGGTTGGAAAATGTTGACCGAAGCTGTTGGTTCCAAATGCCAATTGGTAGGAGATGACCTTTTCGTTACCAATGTAACCCGTTTGCAACAAGGCATTGATAAAGGAATCGGAAACGCCCTGCTGGTAAAAGTAAACCAGATCGGTACCGTTACCGAAACCATCAATGCTGTTACGCTCGCACAACACAATGGCTACAACACCATCATGAGCCATCGCAGTGGCGAAACAGAAGATACGACCATTGCCGACCTCGCAGTGGCACTGAATTGTGGACAGATCAAAACCGGATCCGCTTCCCGTACCGATCGCATGGCCAAATACAACCAACTCATCCGCATCGAAGAGTTGTTGGGACAAAGCGCCGTGTATCCAAAGGGAAAGGTGAAGTTTTTAAAATAGGCTTTTAGCTACTAGCTATTAGCTTGAAGCTAATAGCTAGTAGCTAATAACTAACCGAAAAAACCAACCATATGAAGCTCCTATCCCGCCTGCCATCCTGGCTCCGTAATAAATACTTTATCGCCACGGCGGTATTGGCTGCTACCCTGTTGTTCTTTGACAAGAACGACCTGTTCACCCAACGCAGCCGCACCAAGGAGCTTAAAATGCTCGAAAAATCAAAGGCCCACTACCAGGCCGAGATCGCCAAAGAGCAAAAAGAACTCGACCTGCTCAAAAATGATTCCACCACCGTTGAACGCTATGCCCGGGAGAAATACCTGATGAAGAAGGATAATGAGGATGTTTATGTGGTACCCGAAAAGGAGAAATGATTATTTATTATTAATTATTGATTATTAATTAGTTAGGTTCAAAAGGCAAATGTTTGGGCAATACCAGATTCATAATTAGTAATTAATAATCAATAATTTACACAACCAGCCTCCCTACGGCTGGTTAATATCCCACAATAATAATACCTTATCAGGCGTTAGTACCACGGACACTTTCTGAATTTAGACTTTCTTATTTTAGGACATCAAAGGTTTGCCCATGAGCAATTTTACCCCAGAAGATCTATTAATGTATTTGTACAAGGAAACGTCACCTGATCAATCAGCCGCTATTGACGAGGCATTAAAAAGCGATTGGACACTACGCGAAAAGCTGAATGTATTAAGGGCTTCGATGCAAAGGCTGGATACCATCTCGGCATCCCCCCGCACTGAAGTCGTTTTGAACATCCTGAATTATGCCCGGCTTGTCGGCGCTGAAGAGGTGAAGTAACAAATTCCTTCTATCCAATTTTTTCAAGCATCCGCCTGCGGCGGATGCTTTTTATTTTTACCCATCGCCCGGCCCTGATTAAATTGCAGCATGACCCGCAAAGAACGATTTCAATTCGTCATCAACTATTTCTCAACCCATGTGCCCGAGGCCGAAACCGAATTGATCTATGACAGTCCCTATCAATTATTGGTTGCCGTCATCCTTTCAGCCCAATGCACGGATAAGCGGGTCAACCTGACCACCCCTGCATTATTTGAAGCTTATCCCGATCCACAAACCCTTGCCGGAGCAAGTGTGGAAGAACTGTTTCCCTATATCCGAAGCATTTCCTACCCAAACAATAAGACCAAACACCTGATCGGCATGGCCCAAAAACTGATGCAGGATTTCAATGGCCAGGTGCCGTTGACAGTCGATGAATTGGTAAAACTGCCAGGGGTAGGTAGGAAAACAGCCAATGTTATTACATCTGTAATCGACAAACAACCCAATATGGCGGTGGACACCCATGTATTCCGCGTCAGTCGCCGCATAGGTCTGGTTCCTCAAACCGCTGCCACCCCATTGGCCGTAGAAAAAGAATTGATCAAACATATTCCCAAAGAGCTCATTCATAAGTCCCACCATTGGCTTATTCTGCATGGGCGATATACCTGTCTGGCCCGCACACCAAAATGTGAGCAGTGCGGATTGCAGGCAGCTTGCCGGTATTTTCTTACCTCTATAGCAAAAAGCTAATAGCTATTTGCTTTTAGCTATTAGCGCTCCCTTGCGTCCTCGTGTCCTGGCGGTAAAACCAACAACAGCGTCAGTAAAATCCCTTAGAAAATACTCCCACCCCGCACTTTTAGCACAATCCTTGCTTATAAGCCATGAATCGCTGCTATGAACCTCCAACCGCTGAAAACCACATCCCGTATCCTGCTTTGCTGTGCCCTGTTATTGGGAGGGCAAAGTCTGTTTGCGCAATTACCTCCCCTTCAATGGGCGAATAAATACGGTGGTTCCACCGTTGACATTCCATTTGTTATAAAAATGACCAGTGATGGAGGCACCATCGTGGCGGGTTATACCGATTCAAAGGATGGCCATGTTACCAATCTTACTTCCCGTGATTACTGGGACCTCTGGGTTGCCAAACTCGACCGCTGTGGAAATATCGAATGGCAAAGAGCCGGGGGGGGCAGTGGCTATGAATCTGCCCGTGATATTGAACAAACCGCCGATGGCGGTTATATTGTTTTAGGCGAAACCAATTCCACCGACGGTGGAGTAGTGGCCGGGTATGGTGGTAACAAAGATATCTGGCTCCTGAAACTCGATGCCACGGGCAACCTGCAATGGCAAAAACGATATGGCGGTAGCGGGCTTGATATCGGTAACCACCTCCAAATACTGGATGATGGTTCTTTCCTTATTGCCGCTTCTTCCTCTTCCAATAATGGAGATATCACCGGTAACCATGGCACCGGAGGTTATACGGATGGGGTCATCCTGCGCATCAATGCATCGGGTGGCATGGTATGGAGCAAATGTTTTGGAGGGACAAAAAATGAAGAACTGCTTGATTTCGAGATCATCAATAACCGCATCTACCTGTCGGGATATGCCAACTCCACAGATGGAGATATTCCCCCCAGTCAAAAAAACTATGACGTCTGGCTACTCGCCATTGACCTCAACGGAAATAAAATTTACAGCAAAGTATATGGCGGAGCCCAAAATGATGTGGCCTATGCCATGAGTCTCGCCACCGATGGCTCTCTTACCCTAGCCGGCTATACTACCTCCAATGACGGAGATGTTAGTGGTGCCAAGGGCAGTCAGGATTATTGGGTAGTTAATATTGGCACCAATGGTACACTCAACTGGCAAAAAGTATTAGGCGGCACAGATGCCGAATATGCCAATGCTCTCCTTACTGATACAGATGGCGGATACCTGATCGGCGGGATCTCCTATTCCAACGATGGCGATGTAACAGGCGCCCTCGGCGAAGGAGATTACTGGGTGGTAAAACTCGATGCCACAGGCAATATGCTTTGGACCGAAAACCGCGGTGGTACTACTAATGACCATCTTCGTTTTATGGTCTATAACCCGTTACAGGATGAATATTATCTGGCGGGTGATTCTGATTCCTATGACGGTGACTTCATCGACGGCCAGGGTGAAACCGATTTTGCCGTTCTCAAATTCAAGAGACCCATGCGGGATACCACTGACTCGGTAGTATGTAACCTCGCCAATTTTGTTTCTCCTTTGGATACCTTATTTGATGCCTGTGGATATGACTCCGTTTATCTGAGTTATCGCCCGGTATTACTGACCAGCCCCTTTGAGCTTTTGAAAAAAAGAGATACCATTTTCGCCGGAGAATCCATCACCCTTCCTTCTGCCGGAAATGGGACTATCAGTTGGGATCCCAACCCGTCCCTGAGTTGTACCACTTGCCCCAACCCGATTGCCACACCGACTGTAACAACGGTGTACCGCGCCAATAATTCGCTGGCCCTTGATTGTAGTGTAAGCGACCAGTTCACCGTGGTGGTACTCAATGAGGCGGTTGTACATATTCCAACGGCGTTTACGCCTAATGGAGATGGAAAGAATGATTTCTTTGGCCCCATAGGCAAAGTACCGGAAGGGTATTCCATGCAAGTTTATAATCGAAACGGAGAACTGGTCTTCAAAAGCCAGACACTCTATGACCGCTGGGATGGTGTGTTTCGTGGGAAGCCCCAACCCGTTGGCGTATTTATATATTATGTGAAATACCTGGACCTGCAGAATAAGATGCACCAGGAAAAAGGAACCCTGGTATTGATCCGATAACTCATTAAAGGAAAAACTAACCACATGGACAGAAGAGCATTTCTCACCGCGGCACGCAAAAAGGTAAGCACGAAAAAAGAAACGGTCCCTGCATACGACGAACGTGTGGACAGCGACCTGACGCCTTATGCAGGTGCCTGGACAAGACAGGAAGTGGCCCACCTGCTCAAACGCACCATGTTTGGTGCGACCAAAGCTGATATCGACCATTTTCTGACGCTTACCCCCGGTCAGGCCATCGATGAATTGCTGAATAATATCCCGGTGGTATCCCCTCCGGTGCGTGATTATGGATTGATCGCGGATGACGACGGTGTATTGCATGATGACGTGGGGGTGGCACAGGGTCAAACCTGGGTAAATGATTTTAATACGACGAGTTTTTCAGAGATACGTGGTTCGATCAATCGGCTCCGGGTGGAAAGCCTGCGCAAATGGTGGTCGGGTCTTATCATCAACCAGAACAGAAGTATCTGGGAAAAAATGGTACTTTTCTGGCATCACCATTTCTCGGTGCAGGTAGAGGAAGTGGACAATGCCACGATGATGTGGAGACACCACAACCTGCTTCGGAGAAATGCCCTGGGGAATGTAAAACAACTGGTAAAGGATGTGACCATTGACCCGGCGATGTTGATCCACCTGAATGGTTATCTCAACACCCGTCTCGCGCCCGATGAGAACTTTGCGCGCGAATTACAGGAACTCTTTAGTGTAGGAAAAGGACCCGGTTCGGATTATACGGAGAACGATGTGATCGCCGCGGCCCGGGTGCTGACCGGATGGCGGATCAATAGCAATACGTATACCTCGTATCTGGATGCCAGCAGCCATGATACAGGCACCAAGTCCTTCTCTGCCTTTTACAACAACACCACTATTTCCAACAGTGGCGAAACGGAGGTAGATGCATTGGTGGATATGATCTTCAATACAACCGAATCGGCACGCTTTATTTGCCGTAAACTCTATACCTGGTTTGTTTACTATCAGATCGATGAGCAGACAGAAACAGATGTGATCGAGCCCCTGGCTCAACTATTGATCTCCAGTAATTATGAGGTAAAGCCCGTTTTATCTGCCTTGTTGAAAAGCGAGCATTTCTTTGATCCCCTCAATCAGGCATGTTATATCAAGAGCCCGATGGATATGATCGCCGGTACGCTTCGCGAATTCAGTGTACCCTTTCCGGCATACACCAACTATGCAACAGGCTACCCCCTGTTCTATTCGATCTATCAACGCGCCGCTGAAATGCAGCAAACCCTGTTTCAACCACCGGATGTTTCGGGTTGGCAGGCCTATTACCAGGATCCTATGTACTACGAGATTTGGGTGAACAGTAATTCGCTCCCTAAACGGGCTGACTTTACCGATGCACTGGTCGGTGATGATGTGATCGATTGCCGGGCATTTGCGGCTTATTCTTCCAATCCCGCTGATCCCAATCAATTGATCGATGATATCACCGCCCTCTTGTTGCGATACCCGTTATCAGCCAATTCAAAGACCTATGTAAAGAATAATTTTCTGATCAATAATTCAGGCAATGATGCTACCTGGACCAATGCCTGGAACAGCAATAATAACGCAGTCATCAATCCGGCATTAAAAGATATGTTCCGTTTCCTGATGAACCTGCCTGAATTTCATTTAATCTGATAAAGCCCCATAACCCTATTTAAAAAACCGAAAGAGTCAGCCCATGAACCGTAGAAACTTCCTGAGAAATAGTGTCCCGGCAGCCGTTACACTTCCCACGTTCCTGAACGGGTTTTCCTTTACCGCTTTTGGATCCGCGGCAGACAATTCCCTTTCCCGGTTATTGGGTGGCGAGGCCGCCAACGACCATGTACTGGTATTGATCCAACTGGCCGGGGGTAATGATGGCATCAACATGGTGATCCCCCTGGATGTATATGCAAACTATTATAACGCCCGGACCAATATCGCCATCCCGCAAAGTAAAGTACTGCGTTTGGATGGAACCGATCGCTCGGGTTTGCATCCGGCGATGACCGATCTGCAAAATATGTTCAACGATGGCAAACTCAATGTGGTGCAGTCGGTGGGTTATGAAAATCAGGATTTCTCTCATTTCCGTTCAACGGATATCTGGATGAGTGGAGATGCCACCCGAAACAGATTAGACCGCGTAAAGACCGGATGGCTGGGGCGTTATTTAGAAAATGAATATCCGGGCTATCCCGATGCCTATCCCAATACCGATATGCCCGATCCGCTGGCGATCCAGATCAGCAACGTGCCTACTTTAAAAGTACAAGGCCCGATCCTTTCCATGGGATTAAGCATCACCGATCCGGAGAAACTGTACACCTTTGTCAATCCCTTTAGTGATTATCCTCTGACAGCACCAGCCGCCAATAAAGAACTGCGATATGTAAGGATCATCTCGGAAAAAACAAAGATCTATTCGGATATTATTCGTGCCGCCTACCAACGGGCCAATAACCTGGCCACCTATCCCGATAACAGTCTTGCACACCAACTACAGATCGTGGCCCGGCTGATCCGTGGTGGACTGAAAACAAAAGTCTATACCGTCTCTATCGGCGGGTTTGATACGCATAAAAAACAGGTTAACGCCAGTGATACCACCACAGGTAATCACGCCAACCTGATGAAGGAGATCGCTACAGGTATTAGCGCCTTTCAGCGTGACCTTGAACTGATGGGAGAAGATGACCGGGTAATGGGAATGACCTTCTCTGAATTTGGTCGGCGGATTAAATCCAATGCAAGTCTGGGTACCGACCACGGTGCCGCTGCCCCGCTTTTCCTCTTTGGTAAACATGTGAAAAAAGGCGTATTAGGAAACAGCCCCGATATCCCTTCCGATATCCAGGTCGTTAACAATATCCCTTATCAATATGATTTCCGGAGTGTATATGCATCCGTGCTGGAAAGATGGTTCTGTGTACAACAACCATTGATCGACTCCATTCTGCTGAAAAATTATCAGTCACTTCCCCTGATCAAGGGCGGACCTTGTGGACTGCCGGATGATATTGATGATACCAATAACCAATCAAATAACCTGATCCTGAAACTCTGGCCAAATCCATATACCGTAAATGCCACCCTGCAGTTCTCAACTGAGGGCGGGCATACCCTTATCCAGCAAATGAATGCGCTTGGACAGGTGGTGCGGGTGCATACCAATCAGGATTATGCAGCGGGTACGTACAATGTAGATATTTATGGAGATGGTTTACCAGCAGGCGTGTACTTTATCCGCTTGCAGAATAAATCGTTGCAGAAAGTAATCAGTGTAGTAAAGACGTCCCAGGACTAAGTCTTAACCGCCAGGACACGATGACGCCAGGTTTCGCAAGAAAAATAATTAACCTTGCGTTACCTGGCGTCTTTGTGTCTTAGCGGTAAAACAAAATATTAAATATACTTCCGGATTTCCTCCACCAACTCCGCCTTCATGATCGGGACACCGGTGATCTTATTATACCCCGCTGCATCAATCAAAAATAAATCGCGGATGATCTTGATGAGTTGACCGTTGTTGATCTCGGGGATCAGCACCTTGTCATAATTCTTCAGAATATCGCCCAGGTTTTTGGGGAAGGGTCGTATATACCGTAGATGCGCATGCGCCACGGCATGACCTTCATCCACCAGTTCAGAAACGGCGGTCTTGATAGCACCATAGGTAGAACCCCAACCCAATACCAGCACTTTTCCTTTTGCCGGTCCGTTGTCTATCTTTTGTTCGGGGATATAGTCAGCGAGCATGTCCACTTTGGCCTGTCGGGTCTTCACCATATGTTGGTGGTTGTCGGGGTCATAACTCACATTACCCGTGATATCTTGTTTTTCGAGTCCTCCGATCCGGTGTTCCAGACCGGGTGTACCGGGAATGGCCCAGGGGCGTGTCAGTTTCTCATCCCGTTTGTAGGGTTGATATTTGATCTCGCCATCATCCAATCCAGTTTTGAATTTTACGGTGATCGTTGGCAGATCGGCACTTACCGGAAACTTCCAGGGCTCGGCACCATTCGCGATATATCCATCACTCAGCAACATCACCGGGGTCATGTGCTGAACCGATAGACGGGCTGCTTCATAAGCAACCTCAAAACAATCGGCAGGTGTGGAGGCGGAGATAATCGGCATGGGACATTCACCATTCCGGCCATAATAGGCCTGCATCAGGTCACTTTGTTCGGTCTTGGTAGGTAAACCGGTTGAAGGTCCACCCCGTTGAATATTCACGATCACCAGGGGAATCTCCAGCATAACGGCCAGTCCGATGGCTTCACCTTTCAAAGCGATACCGGGACCCGACGACGTTGTCACCGCCAGGCTGCCTCCATAACTGGCACCGATGGCCGAAGAAATCGCGGCTATCTCATCTTCTGCCTGAAAAGTACGTACCCCAAAGTTTTTATGTTTCGAAAGTTCGTGTAAGATATCGGAGGCCGGAGTAATGGGATAAGATCCCAGGAAAAGAGGTAATCCACTTTTCTGTGCGGCGGCCACCAGGCCGTAAGACAAAGCCTGGTTCCCCATCACCGAGCGATAGGTTCCTGCTTCCATCTTGGCTTTCTCCACACGGTAAGTAGTGGTAAAGGTCTCGGTGGTATCTCCGTAATTATATCCGGCGCGTAATACTTTGATATTGCTGTCCAGAATATCAGGTTTCTTTCCAAATTTTTCCGTCAGGAATTGTTCCGTGTTCTCCAGGGAGCGTCCATACATCCAATATAAAAACCCGAGCACGAACATATTCTTGGCCCGGTCTTTTTCCTTCATCCCCATGGTCATTTCAATGAGGGATTCACGGGTCAGTTTGGTCACATCGATCTTGATGACCTCATAATTTCCGAGGCTGCCATCTTCCAATGGGTTCACCCCATCGGGATAGTTGGCCAGGCGGAGGTTCTTGGTATCAAAGCCATCGGTATTGGCAATGATCTTTCCCCCCTTTTTTAAAACGGCAAGATTCGTTTTGAGTGCAGCGGCATTCATAGCCACCAGCACATCGCACATATCACCGGGGGTAAAAACGGGTTTACTGGAAAAACGCAATTGGAACCCACTCACACCGGGGATCGTTCCCTGTGGCGCGCGAATTTCCGCGGGGAAATCCGGAAAGGTTGCCAAATCGATACCTAAGAGGGCTGTATTGTTGGTAAATTGACTGCCGGTAAGCTGCATTCCATCACCACTGTCTCCTGCAAACTTGATCACCACATCTTCTACCACCTGAACTTGTCTGGCCATATCGGTTAAACTTCTGTTTTTTGATTTTTAAGCAATCGAATAATTCGCATATTTAGTAAAATTCGTGCAATTTGAAGATGATTCCCTGCACAAATTTCGCTGACTTCTTCATGTTCCTACCGGGTAATGGCCGGTTTTCCAAAATACGGATGCAGGACAGCCGGTAAGGAGATGGCATCCGGCCCCTGGTTATTCTCCAGCAAACAGGCCACGATCCGGGGCAGGGCCAGGGAACTTCCATTGAGTGAATGCGCCATTTGGGTCTTCCCGTTTCCATCCTTGAAACGGATCTTCATCCGGTTGGTTTGAAATGACTCAAAATTGCTCACCGAGCTTACTTCCAGCCATTTTCCCTGGGCAGCACTATAAACCTCAAAGTCATAGGTCAAGGCCGAAGCAAAACTCATATCCCCGCCACAAAGTTTAAGGATGCGGTAAGGAAGTTCGAGGGTGTTCAACAACCGCTCTACATGCTCGACCATCTGCTCCAAAACGGCATAACTCGTGTCGGGGTGTACCAGTTGTACGATTTCAACCTTGTCAAACTGATGGACCCTGTTCAACCCCCGTACATCAGAACCAAAACTACCTGCTTCCCGACGAAAACAAGGCGAATACGCGGTCATGCGTATCGGCAGGTCTGCTTCTTTCAGTATCTCACCACGGTAAATATTGGTTACCGGCACTTCCGCCGTAGGGATCATGTAAAAATTGTCGGCTTGCATATAGTACATCTGCCCTTCTTTGTCCGGCAATTGCCCGGTACCATAGGCGGTATCCTGGTTTACCATCAAGGGGGGCAGGTATTCCGTATAGCCTGCAGCCGTATTAAAATCGAGGAAATAAGAGATCAGCGCCCTTTCCAGTTTGGCTCCCTGTCCTTTGAATAAAGGGAAACCACTTCCGGTGATCTTGGCTCCGGTCTCAAAGTCAACAATATCATACTGCTTGATCAATTCCCAATGGGGCTGTGCACCGGCGGGCAATTCGGGTATTTTGCCACCTTCGCGAACGGTGATATTATCGGCGGCAGAATGTCCGGCCTGTACCTTTTCAGCTGGAAGATTGGGTAGTTTGACCAGTTCGGTCTCCAGGGTCTTTTCAACCTGGGCCAGTTGCTCTGACAGGGGCTGAAGTACGGCCTTAAGGTCGGCTACTTCCTTTTTCCGGGCTTCCGCTTCCTCTTTTTGGCCTTTGCCCATCAACATACCGATCTCCTTCGAGGCGGCATTTACCCGGGCCTGGGTGGTGTCAAACTCCAATTGGAGTTTTTTCCGCTCATCATCCAGGCGCAACACCTCGTCAACTACGGACAGCTCCTTGAAATTCTTTATGGTAAGACGTTCTTTGACCAGGGCTGTTTGTTGACGTATAAAAGGAACCTGTAACATGGAGCGAAAATTTGCGCAAAGATAGTTTGTGCAGGCCAAACAAATTTCCGGCACGGATAAAATCCGGGCTTTTCAGGAAGAACAGAATGTGGAAATTTTTCTACTTATTAAATGAATTTTTTCTACCTTTAGGCAAATTCCTGGCTATGACTGTCAATTTCACAAGTACCGATACTGTACACAAACGCTTTAAAGGCCTTGACCTGGGTAACCCTTACCGGCTAACCATGACAGCCCGGAAGGGGGTAAAATCAAAAGTGTTCTATGATTTTGCCGATACAATTAAGATGTCAGAAAAGTCATTGGCCAATATCATCAACCTCTCTGCCCGGACGCTGAGTAATTATAAAGCCCAGCAAAAAGTGTTGGAGCCTGTTTACAGCGAACACCTGCTGAAGTTGATTACTTTGTTTGAAAAGGGAGAATCCACTTTCGGGAGTATTGATGAATTCAACTATTGGTTAAAAAAGCCATTCTGGAATGAAAAGGAAAGACCACTGGATTGGTTGGTTACCCCAGGTGGAGTTGACCTTTTGATCAAAGAATTGGATAAGCTCGCACAAGGATATCCTGTATAACATGTTAGTTTACCGGATCACCCACAAAAATTACAGTAAAAAGCTGGTAGCCTCCGGCCTGGAAGGGCGTTGGAATAGCGATGGTAAAAAGGTTATATATGCAGCGGGTTCCGTGGCCCTGGCCTTTCTGGAGAATATGATTCGTCGCCAAGGCGTAGGATTTAATTCCCATTTTAAAATCATGATCATTGAGATCCCTGACGATCTGAAAATTCAAACGATCGATACCGATGACCTGCCCAGCTGTTGGAGGGCCTTCAAAGACTATTCAGGATGCCAGCCAACTGGCAATGAATGGTATGAGAAAGGCGATCGACCGGTATTAAAGGTTCCTTCTGCTATATTACCGGAGGAGTTTAATTTTGTAATAAATGCCAATCATCCTGATTTTAAGAAAATAAAACTCATTGATACCACTGACCTTGTACCTGATGAACGAATTGAAGATATTTTAAAAAACTATCACAAGAAATAAGCACCCTTGCTATGCGGCATCGCTGGTGCCGCATGTTTAGAAAGCCGCCTCTGGCGGTACTTCATAATAAAATATTTTTCGCTGTATGACAACATTCCAAGACGACCTGCAAACCCGCTGGTGGACACTCGAAGCCCAATTGGTGGAACGGTTTGGGAAAAAACCCGACCTGGAAACCATCCTTTTTCTGATCGGTATTCAGGAATTTGGGCAGATAAAGGAAACATTTACCAAAGAACAGAAACAGGATCTGATGCATGTGGCTGTTTGCAGCCTTTTGTCGCATAGCGGCTATTATACCCTGGAAGGAAAGGACCCGGATGGATGGCCTCATTTCCGCCAATTGAAACCCATGCCCGAAATGAACGCCAAGGAGCAGGAGGATTTTTTAAAAGACCATATTTTGCTTTACTTGCAAGACCATCAATTCTGATAATACATGACAAAGAAATGGATCATTACCCTTGTGGCCGTCTTCTTCACCCTGTCCCTGCATGCGCAAAAGGATTCCACGCTGAAAAAGAAGGACAGGAAACGCGATGTATTAATTCAAACCACTATGGGAGATATGGTGGTAAGGCTGTCTGATTCCACGCCCCTTCACCGGGATAATTTCCTGCGCATGGTGAAGATCGGGTACTTTGACAGCCTGTTATTTCACCGCGTCATTAAGGAATTCATGATCCAGGGTGGCGACCCTGAAAGCAAGCGGGCTGCCAAAGGCCAACCGCTGGGCAGTGGCGGCCCATCATTCCGCATTCCGGCCGAATTCAGGCCGGGCCTTTTTCATAAGAAAGGCGTTATCGCGGCGGCCCGCAACAACAATCCCGAAAAAGCCAGCAGCCCCAGCCAGTTTTATATTGTACAGGGTAAAAAATACACCGATGCCGAACTGGATAATCTAGAAAAAACCCGGCTGGAAGGCCGGACCATTCCGATAGTACAGCGGGAGGTATACAAAACCATTGGCGGCACCCCTCAACTCGATCAAAACTATACCGTGTTTGGGGAAGTGGTAAAAGGATTGGAGGTAGTGGATAAGATCGCAGGCGTATCAACCAGTAAAGGCCCCGATCGTGATCGCCCGCTGGAAGATGTACGCATCCTCCAGGCCAAACTGGTTA
Organism: Chitinophagaceae bacterium; assembly: GCA_041752235.1. GTDB lineage: Bacteria > Bacteroidota > Bacteroidia > Chitinophagales > Chitinophagaceae > SpSt-398. The sequence goes on along the minus strand of JBGSHM010000028.1, from coordinate 34,958 downwards.
AGTGGAAAAAGAAAGGATAAGAAAATACGGTTTTACCCATCGATTTCTCATATTTGCAATTCAAAAATCAAGCGTATGAATATCCCCGCTCAACTTCGCTACACCAAGGACCATGAATGGATCAAACTGGAAGGACAAACCGCTACGATCGGCATTACGGATTTTGCCCAGGGTGAGTTGGGTGATATCGTGTATGTGGAGGTAGAAACCATTGGCAAGGCATTATCTGCCGGTGAAATTTTTGGAACAGTTGAAGCGGTTAAGACCGTTTCCGACCTGTTTCTGCCCGTTGCCGGCACCATCACCGAGCTCAACCCAGCCCTGGCCAACGCCCCGGAATTGGTGAATAGTGACCCCTATGGTGAGGGATGGATGATAAAAATGACCGTAAACAACCCTGCCGATGTGGATGCCCTGCTCGATGCGGCTGGTTATGAGGCAGAAATAGGCTAAAACCGACAGAAACAAAATTTCGTATATCAAGGCGGACCCGGTCCGCTTTTTTTATATCTTTTACCAACTACTTGAACCAAAAAGGTACATACAGCGAACAGGAGCTGGTGGCATTGTTGCGTGAGCAGGATGAGCCGGCCTTTGGTTATCTATACGATAACTATTCCGGCGCCTTGTATGGAGTGATCCTCCAGGTAGTGCATGAAACAGAGACCGCCAACGATATTTTACAGGAGGTTTTTGTCAATATCTGGCGAAAGATCCAGTTATACGACCCAACCAAAGGAAGGCTCTATACCTGGATGCTGAACATAGCCCGGAATGCCGCCATTGACAAGATAAGGTCAAGAGCCTGGCAGGATGGTCGCAGAAACCTGTCATTGCCCGATAATGTGGAAACGATTGCCGCCTCCATCGGACCAAAAACAGACGATGTGGGGCTGAAACGAGTGCTGGGAAAATTAAAAGAGGAACACCGCACCCTGGTGGACCTGTCCTACTTTCAGGGATTTACCCATGAGGAAATCGCCCGAATGCTGGACATGCCCCTGGGAACGGTAAAAACAAGAATACGAAGTGCATTAACACAATTACGAACCCTATTGCAATAAATTGAACCTGCAGGAATACATATCAAGCGGAATCATTGAGAGCTATGTGCTCGGGCTCGCCTCTGAAGAGGAGCGCCAGGAGTTTGAACAGCTTTGTGGCCAACACCCCGAACTCGTTCAGGCCCGTGATGCGTTTGAACGTCAACTGGAAAAGCAGGCCCTTTCCAATGCCATTCCCCCTCCTCCCGCTATTAAGGCGAAGGTTTGGGCTGAAACAGGGCTTGAAAATGAAACCAAACATAGCCCCGTGGTGCGCATGGGCTGGATGAAATATGCTGTAGCAGCAAGTCTGGTACTCCTTGCCGGTAGTTTGTTCTGGAACCTGAACCTTCAAAAACAAAATCAGGATATTCAAAAAAACCTGGCCTCGGCCCGCGAGGAACTGAATAGCGCCCGCCGCTCCCTCGCCGCCATGGAAGCCGATGCGTCGGTATTACAAAAACCAGGAATGAAAATGGCCGCCCTCAATGGAATGGACGCCTCCCCCGCTTCCTATGCCACCGTTTATTGGGATACCACTTCCAAAGACGTGTACCTGATGGTGAATAACCTTCCTCAGCCTCCTACCGATAAACAATACCAGCTTTGGGCCATCATAAACGGTCAACCGGTTGATATCGGTGTACTCAGCATGTCCCAAAAACCATTGCAACTTTACCGCATGCGTAATACCCAACACGCGCAAGCCTTTGCCATCACCCTGGAAACCATGGGCGGAAACCCGGTGCCGAAGGGGGAGATGTATGTTATGGGTAAGTTATGATTACACGGATTACTCAGAAAACACGGATAACGCGGATTTCACAGATCTCAGGAAAATCAATCCTTCAATCCCACAAATCCATAACAGATAAACTTTCGTAATTAATTCGGACCAAATCCTGGTTCGTAGTTGGTAAGGGAGTCTTCATTCGGAGGCTCCCTTTTTTGCCTTATCATTGCAGCAAAACAAGCATGCTGAACCGTTTCCCTCCATTATTCCCCGCCCTTCTCTGGACCATCCTGCTCACGGTGCTGCTTTGCCTGCCTGGGGAAAAAATTCCCAGCGGTGGCTTGTTAAATATTCCCCACCTCGATAAACCGGTTCATTTAGTACTCTTTGGTATCCTCACCATCGCCTGGTGCTATTTTATCTGGAAAAAAAAGATGGTCTCTCCGGCATCCATTCAAACCTTTTATGCGATCAGTTTTCTTTCCCTGGTGTATGGGGTCATCATGGAATTTGTACAAGCGAATTTTATTCCACACCGGTCATTTGATTATTGGGATATTGTGGCCGATGCAATAGGCAGTATATTGGGCGGTTGGTGGAGTACCAGAAGGTATATAAAAAAATAGACCCCTGTGGAAACAGGGGTCGCAACCAAAACTAACTGCTTATGAGAAAATTGACTGCTTTATTGAGAAGTTCTTTATTCTGACTATACTATCTTATAACGCAAATTTACTGCCAATATTTTGAAGGTCGCTGTTAACGAAAGTTTAAAAGCATCATTTCGAAAATTCACCAAGCATTATTCCGAATGCTATTCCGTACATTTTCACTTCCTACTGACTGTAAACGAAAGATCTACAACTATATAACGTGGCAGAGGCCTGAATGTTGCACCTGCATTTGCTAATAAAATGGTAAGAAAATCGCCTGACGTTCCAATGACAAATCCCTGAAATACAAGTCTCTTCTCATCATAATTACAAAGAAGAAAAGGAAAATGCAATACCACTTTGTGGTTTATACACAGGAGAGGGGGTATTGTGCATAAAAAAGGGCCCATTTTCAGGGCCCACCATACAAAAAAAATTACTACCAATTGTTAGCCTCCGATCAATCCTTTCAGCATATCCATAACACCTCCACCCGATTGACGGTTTTGCAGATTGTCCTGTGAACGACTGGTGAATTTAGAGATCATGTCTTGCCTATCAACATCCCCATCACCATCGGAATCCATACCACCACCGGTAAACCGGCTTACCAATCCGCCAATATCCAATCCACCGCCGCCACCACTTTGCTGTCCACCACCCGATAGGGAGTTCAACAAGTTGCTTAAGTCAAACTGGCTGTTTGCGGGGTCATTGGTTTTGGTGATCAAACCGTTCAAGGTTTGGGGAATCAGTTGATTGGCCACATTCCCGGCAGCTTGTGGACTCATATTGTATTTACCTACCAGTTTACTGGTGAAATGGCCGATCATCATCGATACCATGGGATTTTTGAGCAAGGAGGAAATGCCTCCACCCTGGCCATTGCCCTGAAACATCTGGATGATGCTTTGTACACCACCACCGGCCATTACATTTTGCAAACCGCTGGCCACGGTATTCGTGGCTTCAGCCACTACTTCATTATTCTTTTCATTGGGAATGGCCTGATTGTCGATCACAGGCTCCTGGGCATATTCCTTCACCAGGTTAAATAGTTGGTCAAGCATGATTCATGATTTTGATTGCATTCAAGTTAGGTATTTCGTCCCAACCGTTGCATGATGAAAAAATTAATTCTCCTGGCGGGTCATTTTCTCTGCGTTCTCAGCAAACTGCAGCGCATCAATAAAATCCTGTATATCGCCATTCATTACGGCATCGAGGTTATAGGAGGTGAAATTGATCCGGTGATCGGTCACCCGGCCCTGGGGATAGTTATAGGTCCGTATCTTGGCGCTTCGGTCACCCGTGCTCACAAGACTCTTCCGGTGCCGCGCGATCTCATCTTCCTGTTTGCGCACCTGCTCTTCATACAATTTGGTACGCATCATCTGCATGGCCTTTTCCCGGTTGGCCAACTGTGTTCGCTCAGTTTGGCAAACAACTACTGTTCCGGTTGGCAAGTGGGTCAGCAATACCTTGGTCTCTACCTTGTTCACATTCTGACCACCCGCACCCCCGCTTCGCGCGGTTTCCATCTTTACATCGCTTTCGCGAAGTTCAAAATCCACTTCCTCTGCTTCGGGCATTACTGCCACAGTAGCGGCCGACGTATGTACACGGCCACTTGCTTCCGTTTCCGGAACCCGTTGCACCCGGTGTACCCCGCTCTCAAATTTGAGCGTGCCATACACATCATCGCCAACCACTTCCAATTGCACCTCCTTGTATCCGCCCACAGTTCCCTCGTTCTCACTCAGAATGGCTGTTTTCCATCCTTTTCCTTCACAATAGCGGATATACATGCGCAGCAGGTTCCCGGCAAAGAGACTTGCTTCATCCCCGCCAGTACCGGCCCTGATCTCCAGGATCGCGTTCTTCTCGTCCTGCGGATCCTTGGGTATCAACATCTGCCTGATCTGTGCTTCCAGTTTACCCTTTCTTTCCTCCAGGTCGGGCATCTCCATTTTGGCCAAATCACGCAATTCTTCATCATTTCCCCGAAGGGCTTCCTGATAAAAGCTTACATCCTCCAACATCTTCCGATAATCCATATACGCGCTCACGATCTTCTCGAGACTGCGGTACTCCTTGCTGGTGGAAGCAAACTTTCGGCTGTCACCAATGATCGCCGGGTTGGTAAGGGCTACTCCCAACTGATCAAATCGCGCTTTGATGGCTTCCAGTTTATCCAGCATTTTCTTTTATTGATTCTTTTTCTTAAAAGGAGCTAAAAGCATAAGGCTATTCGCTTTTAGCGCTCAGTCCTTTATCCCTAATTTTGGCTCGCAAAGTTAAATGATTTGACCGCATGGGCTACCAAAAATTCAGCGCAGAGGAAGTTTTCGATGGCTACCGTTTCCGGGGGCCCGGGCAGGTTTTGATCCTGAATGAAAAAGGGCAGGTAGAAGCCATCGTTCCGCAGGCCGAAGCGGGAGAGGATGTCATTCATCATAAAGGCATGCTGGTTCCCGGACTTATCAACGGGCACTGTCACCTGGAACTAAGTCATTTGAAGGATGTAATCCCACCGCATACAGGATTGATCGAATTTCTTTGTTCCGTAGTCACCAAACTCGATTTCCCTGCCACCACTATTCAACAACGGATCATCGATGCCGAAAAAGAAATGTGGGACAATGGCATTGCCGCAGTGGGAGATATTGGCAACACCGCCGATACAGCAATGGTTAAATCAAACAGCCGGATCTACTGGCAGAACTTTGTCGAAGTACTGGGTTTCACCGATGAAAAAGCGGCACAGAACATGTCCCATTACCAGGCACAAGCCGATGCGCTGATCGCGGCCTGCGCCACCCGGGGTCATCAATGCCGTACCACCCTGGTGCCCCATGCCCCCTACACCATTTCACCGGATACATTCAGACGGATCAACAAAGCCACGGCCGGACAAGTGATCTCCTTGCACAACCAGGAACACCCCGCAGAGGATGAACTTTACCGAAGCGGAGGTGGTGAATACCTGCGTTTGTTCCGGATCTTTGGAATTGAGACTTCTCCTTTTCCTGTTACCGGAATGAGCAGTATCCGCTCCTGTCTGCCTTTCTTTGATCAGGGCCAGACCATTTTCCTTATTCACAATACCTATATGCCCGAGGAAGATATAATATGGGCCAATGAATATGCGATAGCCCATGGTTTGCAATTAGTGTATTGTTTTTGTATCAATGCCAATCTCTATATCGAGAATAAAACACCTCCGATCGATCTTTTTATAAAACACAACTGCCAGATCATACTCGGAACAGATAGCTATAGCAGCAACTGGCAACTTAGCATCGGCAAAGAGATCGCGGCCATTCGCCTTCATTTTCCACATATCCCACGCGAAACCATCCTTGGTTGGGCCACAATGAATGGAGCCAGGGCGCTGCTTTGGGATAAGGAACTGGGAAGTTTTGAAAAGGGGAAAAAACCCGGAGTAGTAGTATTGGAGTTGGAAAAGGGAGAATCGTATAGAGTTTTTTGAGGATGGATTTTACCGCCAAGGCACAAAGACACAATCTAGCGCTAAGATAGCCTGGCGTTCCCTTGCGCCCCCACGTCCTGGCGGTAAAAAGCTACAATACCTCCCGCAACACAGCCAGCGTCTTCATCACCCCAAAATCCTGCACATGCAATGCATAATAATTCTCCAACGAAAACAACAACTGTCTCCTGAAATCGCGGTTAAGCCTTATGACTTCCAATTCACCCGGCTGCATTACACGTAACAATTCACCACAAACCCTGGCCTGTTCGCCTTCCATGAAATAAGGGTGCCCGGGTATCTCGTCGACAAAACATCCTTCCTGCAAATCGAGTATCGAATACAACGAAGAATTTCGATCATCAATGCGAAAGCCAAAAAAAGTGGCAAAATTCAAGGCGAAGTAGAGCGAAAAATTGGCCATGACCGGATCGTTGCTTTCGTCGAGATGCAATAACGCATCCTCACAAAAATGAAAAAGATCGGCATTGGCTTCGGGTTGTTTCAGGCATTTGGTCATCAACTCGACCATGAATTGGGAAACGGCATGACGGGGTATATCGGAAAACAAATGTTGATAGATCCGATGCCAACGATATTCTTTGATCCGTTGAATATTCTTTGATTCCTGATGATAAACGACTAGATCAAGCATCGCGCCGGGCATAAAACAATTGGCCCCGGCACTGCCCTTTTTAGCCGTGCGTACACCATTGACGATATAGGATTGTATGCCAAATAGCTCGGTAAAGACCAGCACGATCAGGCTGGTCTCCCCGTATTTAACGGCCCTTAATACGATCCCTTTGGTTGCGTGTGTCATTGACTGATAAAAACGATCTTGGTAGCGAAGGTTTCTTTTTTTCCATCACTTACCAATACCAGGTAAACGCCGGTGGAGATCCTTCTCCCCCGGTAATCTTTTCCATCCCAAACAGCCTGTCCCCCCAGTGCCCGGGTTTGAAAAACCAATCGCCCATCCAATTCCGTAATCTTGACGGTGGCATTTTCCGCTAATCCTTTTATTCCAATCGTTCCGCCATATCCAGGAGGTACGGGGTTGGGAAAAACAAGTACGTTAGCATGTACTGCACCACCTTCCGTAGCCGTACTCCGAAAAGAACAAAGTCCATTAGCTGTAGCAAAAAAGACCTCTCCGGTAGATCCATCTATCGTGACTTGTTGCACATCATTGCTCAACAATGGGCTGTTGGACTCATTGAACTGATAAATGATCTTCTCCCCTTCGGAACTGATCAGAAAAACCCCGCTTCCCGTGGCAACCCATTTGCGATCGGCGCCATCCACGGCGATGCCACGTACCTCTTCCCCCTTGAAGAGAAAGCCGGCAAAATTTCCCTGTAAAACCACCGGGATGATCGCTTCACAAGCCGGCGAACCAAATACTGACTCCGGACATTGAATGATCCCGATTCCATCATCAGTACCGATCCACACAAATCCACTTTTATCAAGGGCAAGACTCAATACCCGGTTCGAAGGCAGATTACCTTGTCCCCCTCCCTGACGAAACCATTTCCATTGATCATCGGAAGACAGATCGGGGGTATTGTTATCATTGAAACAAAACAAACCATTCCCTCCGGGTGAAATCATCCATTTCTGCCCCGACCCATCGATTAACAAGGAACCCATGGAGCGGTTGGCGGTAGAAAAAGGAGGGTCAAAGGAAAGCCAGTCGCCGTCTTTTTTGCGGACCTGTAAGCGGGAAGCGGCTCCGTCATTACTGATCCAGAGGTTATCATCCCTGTCCATAGCCAATCCGGCTACCCGGTACACTCCTGGCGCAGACAAAACAGGTGACAAGGGTGAATGTTGTTTAAAGATGGTCAGCTCACCTCCCGAAGTGATCCGGAGTAATCCTCCTCCAAATGATCCCGTCCAGGCGGTATCCGTTTTGGGGTCTGCAATAACCGTTACGATATCAGACAATGAATCCAAGACCGGGAAATTTCTTCCATTGTAATTTTTCCATTCCCCTTCAGCCAATTGAAACAACCCATTTTTATTATTTGCACCGGCACGGCTACCGGCACTCGCCCAGAAAGTGCTATTACTGGCAAATAGGCCTCCCAATGCAATGGAGTCGGGAGAATTGGGTCGAAATGAACTGGCCCCCGCACCATCAAAGCGGATCAGGGAATTGGCCTGATCAGCCACCCATGTCAGGTTATTTTGTCGTAACGCCGACACGGGTACCAGTAACCCGGATTGGAAACTGTTTAACACTGACCCACTATTGTTGATCTCCAACACCCGTCCCTGGCCAGGTTGTGATTGACAAACCAATACATTGTTCCCCGCTGGCGAAATGGAGTTGAACGACCAGCCGGGTGAATCCTGAATAAGAGACCATTGACCATTTGATCCCAAAACAAATACCTGATCACCTACCAGGGCAAATAAAGAATTATTGGCTACAACAAGACCACGACATTCACCGGTCGGCAAACCATTTTGCCCACTTAGTATTTCCCAATTGCCAAAAAAGGAAGGATCTGCGTTTGCCGCGGATACTTTTTTTAAGCCTTCAGCCGTGGCGGCGTGATACAGCCCGTTGAACAACACCAGGGAATTCACTTTAATCTGTGTTCCTCCATTTCCAATAATCCAGGTGGACCTGATCTCATATTGATCGGCATTCACCCGGATCACTCCCAGTCCTGTACTGAGAAAAAAATCGCCCTGAATCGCTGTGGCGGCATATATCCGTTTATCTCCGGTCACTACTTCGCGTTTGATATCAGGAATATTGATGATATCGTTGCGATAAATGATATCAATATTACTGTTCACATACGCGATCAGTAGTTTGCCAGACACCGGCTCGTAGGCCATACAGGACAGGCCTGTCTCATTCAATCCGGTCATTCGACTATAGCGTTCGATGGACTGCTCATCCGTATCTACTGAAAAAAGTGAGTAAGGGGTGGCGCAAAAGATCTTTTCATCGGCTGCCAGCACACCAATTGCGGAACGATAGGGTAAGTGCTCACGCCATTGGCCAATCGGCGGAATGGGCGACTGCGCTTCCGCCATTGTTGCGAAAAAAATCAGGATGAGGTAGAAGAATTTTTTCAGGGCCACAGTCGAAGTTAGGAAAAAGTGAATAGTGAATGGTGAATATGCAATTCACTATTCACCATTCACTATTCACTTTTCTGTTTTCGGTTTTCTCGAATTTTGCTTAACAATATTTCGTTTCTTTGCCGCACAGTAACCAGACACTATGTGGCGTAAACTCGGTCAATTCATTGTTAAACATCGCTTGCCTCTTTTGATCCTTCTGGCCTTATTGACCGCAGGTATGGGTTATCTGGCAAATAAAGTGGAGTTGAGTTATGAATTTGCGCGGGCCATTCCTACCGATAATCCCAAATACAAGGCCTATCAGGAATTTCGCAAAAAATTTGGCGAGGATGGCAATTTACTGGTGATCGGTTTTCAAACCGACAGTTTATCTAATGCCTCCTTTTGGAATGATTTTACAGCTACCTCAAAAACGGTTCGTCGCATTCCCGGAGTGGAGGATATTCTATCCGTGGCCACAGCGGTCAATCTTGTCAAATCAACCGAGGACGAAAGGTTACTTTCTATTCCTTTATTCAGGGATACACTTCTTTCTCAGCAAGAGATCGACAGCAGTTTTGCCTTATTAGGAACCTTACCCTTTTACAAAGGTTTTCTGTACAATGCCGAAACCCGTTCCTGGCTCATGGGTATCCGGATCAATAAGCAGGTATTGGCCTCCAAGAAAAGGGAAAAGGTAGTTAACGATATCACCAGTATCATGGGTGATTTTGGCAAAAGACATCAGCTGGAAATTCATCAAAGCGGGTTGCCCCATATTCGCACGATCCTGGCTGTTCGTATCGCGAATGAAATGAAATGGTTTCTGATCGCCTCTTTTGTTTTATCCGCCTTGATACTCCTGCTTTTCTTCCGGTCCCTATCTGCCATGTGGCTTTCCCTTTCCGTGGTCGTCATTGGAGTGATCTGGAGCCTGGGGGTGATGCAAATGTTTGGTTACAAAATATCCCTGCTTACCGCTCTTATTCCTCCATTGGTTGTTGTGATCGGGATACCCAATTGCATTTATTTTCTCAATAAATTCCATACTTCCTACAATGAAACCGGTGACAAAAAACAGGCCCTGGTGTTGATGGTGGAGAAAATGGGAATCGTCACTTTATTCTGTAACCTGACTGCCGCCATCGGTTTTGCAGTATTTGCCCTCACCAAAAGTGAAGTACTGCGAGAGTTTGGTGTGGTGGCGGGTATCAATATCATGCTGCTCTTTTTCATTTCCTTGGCATTTATCCCTGCGGTATTAAGTTATCTCCCGGCACCCAAATCCAGACATACCAAATACCTTGACAATCCCCGGCTCAACCGGTGGTTGGATCGCCTGGAAAGATGGTCGCTCAACCACCGCAAACTCATCTATATCTATTCATCGCTGATCGTGATCGTTTCGGTTGTGGGTATGTTTCGGTTAAAAAGCGAAGGGTTTATTGTAGATGATATTCCCAAAACCGACAAGATCTACACGGACCTTAAGTTCTTTGAGACCAATTTCCGGGGGATCATGCCCCTGGAGATCATATTGGATACCAGACAAAAGAATGGCTTGCGCAGAAATGCATTGCAAACCTTTAAGAATATTGATTCCCTTTCCCAGTTCATTGCGGCCCGTCCGGAGATGGCACGACCCTTATCCATTGTGGAAGGGATGAAATTTGCTAAACAGGCCTTTTTTGAAGGAGACAGCGCCTATTATTCCGTTCCGGATGAGTATGTGATGCCGGCCTTGAATCAATATTTTAGTGTGCGTCCCTCTGAAAACGGAGGTACCGCTAATTCCTTTTCCCGGATCGTGTCTTCCTTTATGGATAGTTCCCGCCAGGAAGCGCGTATCAGTGTGAACATGGCCGATGTGGGAAGTCACCGATTGCCGGAGATCCTGGATTCCATCCAGCAAAGAGCCAACCAGCTTTTTGACACCAGTAAATATTCAGTACGGCTTACTGGTACCTCTGTTACCTTCCAGGAAGGAAACCGCTTTATCATCAACGGCTTGAAAGAAAGTATCGGCTGGGCATTTGCGCTCATCGCTGTTTGTATGTTGTACCTGTTTCGCTCCCTCCGTATCCTCGCTTGTTCATTGATCCCGAATATCATTCCACTGGTCATTACCGCCGGGGTGATGGGGTGGGTAGGCATCCGCCTGAAACCATCCACCGTCCTGATCTTTAGCGTGGCTTTGGGGATCGCGATCGATGTCACCATCCGGTTCCTGATCAATTTTAAACAGGAACTGCCCCGGCAACAATTTGACATGCAACAAACTGTGATCGAGACCATACACAGCACAGGAATCAGTATAATCTATACCTCCCTTGTATTGATCGCTGGTTTTGTCATCTTCTGTTTTAGCGGATTTGGCGGAACCCAGTCACTCGGGTGGCTTACCTCCCTTACACTCATCACCGCCACCATCACCAATCTGGTTTTGTTACCGGCCGTCCTCATTTCCCTGGTCCGTTTTCGAAAGAAATAAGACCCTTCCGACCGCTTATCAATCATTAACAAATGTTAACAAGTCGTTAACGAGCACCTTTGTTGCATAAAAAAGTCCAAAATATGTGTCCTTTAGTGGCGAAGTTGTGTAAACCCCGTTTACGCAATTTTTTTTTTGAAACTTAAACTAATTGCACATGAGGAAACTACTCCTGCTTACCCTGTTCCAGGCCTTATTGGTCGTTGGAGCATGGGCTCAAAAAACTGTTACCGGTAAGGTGACAGACAACACGGGGACACCCGTGGCGAACGTTTCAGTTCAGGTTAAAGGCTCCCGGACAGGTACGATGACCGATGCGAATGGCTCTTTCGCGATCGCCATCTCTGCCGAGGCAAAAATTTTAGTCTTCTCCGCTGTGGATTTCACCACCGTGGAAGAAACGGTTGGCGGCCGTACCGTCATCAATGTTGCTCTTGCGCCGCAAGACAAAGTATTACAGGATGTAATTGTGGTAGGTTATGGTACCCAGCGCAAAAAGGAAGTGACCGGCTCGATCGCTACCGTAAAAGGCGCTGACCTGGCCAACAAACCTGTTCAGAGTTTTGAACAAGCCCTGGGTGGTCGTGCTGCCGGTGTTCAGGTAACCATCCCCAGTGGTGTATTGAATGCTCCTCCCGTACTGCGTATCCGCGGTACCAACTCCATCTCGCTGAGTTCCTATCCGCTGATCGTATTGGATGGGGTACCCATGTATAGTGGAGACTTCTCTGGTACCAGCGCGGCAGGTAATATCCTGGCGAGCATTAACCCCAACGATATCGAGAGCGTAGACATCGCCAAAGATGCCGCCGCATCCGCGATCTATGGTAGCCGTGCTGCCAACGGGGTATTATTCATTACCACTAAAAAAGGTAAAGCAGGCAAAGCCAAGGTAACCCTGGATAGCTGGGTAGGTTTCACCAACGTATTCGGGCTTCCCGATCTGCTGGATGCTTTTGAGTACACAGACCACAAGAATTCAGCACTGGTCAATGCCGGTACGTTCAATGCCACCACCAATGCTTTTGCGTTGACCAATGGTCCTGATGGCAATCCCATCAATACCAATTGGTACGATTACGTGTACCGTCGCGGTGTGCAGCACAGCAATACCGTTAGCGTATCTGGTGCCAATGACAATACCAGCTATTATTTTTCTGCCGGTTATACCGACCAGGAAGGTATCATCAAACGCAATGACTACAAGCGTATTTCCCTGACCATGAATGTGGACCAAAAAGTAAACAAGGCCATCAGCCTGGGTGGAAAGATCCAGTACTCGAATGAACAGAACCTGGCCGCTGTAAGTTCTGGTTCTTTGGGTGATGCATTTTCTACAGCTGGTCTGGGTCGTGTGGTACTTGTTACAGCCCCCAATATTTCCCCTTATAACAACGATGGCACCTACAACTATTCCGGTGCCCTGATCGGTGTGATGGGTAATAAACAAGGTCAGGTAGGTTTCAACAACCCGGTGATCCAGTTAGACCAAAACCGCAATAATGCCGAGATCAACCACATCATTGCTAACGCTTACCTGCAGGTCAAACCCCTGAAATTCCTGACCCTTCGTTCGGTATTCGGAATTGACTATGTATTGGTTGACAATGAGGTTTATTTCAGCCCTATCTCCGGTGAAGGTTTCTCTTCCAATGGCTCGGCCAGCAGCTGGTTCAATAAGAACAAGCGTTGGGTTTGGACCAATACTGCCCAATTCGATCAAACCTTTGCTGAAAAGCATAATGTAAGTGTACTGGCAGGTATTGAGCAACAGAAATCGGATTTCGTGGGCTATGGCTTGAACCGTATCAATGTATCCGATCCCGCCTTTACCAATATTCAGGGTGGATGGGCTACACCTAACACCTCTGGCCTCGGCATCGGTGAGAACTATCTGTATTCCGAATTTGGACGTGTACAATATAACTACGACAGAAAATATTTTGTGACGGCCAACCTGCGTCGTGATGGTGCTTCTCAACTGGGTGCCAACAGCAAGTATGGTACCTTCTGGGGTGTATCGGCCGGATGGGAAATTGCCAATGAGAATTTCTGGTCTTCTGCCGGTTTGGATAAAGTATTCAGCAGCTTCAAAATTCGTGGAAGCCATGGCCGCGTAGGTAATATCAGTGGCCTGGGCAACTTTGCCTCGCTTTCTACCTTTGGCTCTGGTTTGTATGGCGGAAATGCTACCGTGGTATTTAATCAGGCTGGTAACTCCAACCTCGGTTGGGAAACCAGTACCAAGACCGATATCGGTATCAACTTTGGTTTCCTGAATGACCGCATCACTTCCGAGATCACGTATTACAAAAACAATATCGACGGATTGCTCCTTTTTGTACCCCAGCCTCCTTCGGCCGGTTTGCCTTCTGCGCTTCCGGACAACGTAGGTACCATGTACAACAAGGGTGTTGAATTCATGATCAGTGCTACACCGATCTCCAAGAAGGATTTCAGTTGGAATACTTCATTCAACATTACCTATAACAAGAATGAAGTGACTTCACTGGCCCTTGGTCTGGACCAGATCATTTCGGCTACCGGTGGTTTGGAAAAACCCAGCATTACCAAACCTGGTTTTCCCATCGGTATGCTCTTCGTGACCCGTACCAATGGTGTTGATCCCGCAACCGGAAGAAGAATCTTTATCAATAAGAACGGACAGGAAGTCTATTTCCAGCACGTAGCTCCCAGTGGACAGAACCGTTTCTCTTTTGCAGACGGTTCGCTGGCTCCCACTGTAAGTGCGGCTGACGCCTCCCCTTATAAGAACACCAATCCTAAATATGTAGGAGGATTTGATAACACCGTTCGTTACAAGAATTTTGAAATGAACTTCCTGTTTACCTACCAACTTGGCTTCTATATTTATTATGGAACACAAGCGGGTCTGCGTGACCAGCGTTTCTGGAACAATGAAACTGCTATCCTGCGCAAATGGACCAAGGCAGGAGACATCACAGATATCCCCAAAGCGGTATTTGGTGATAATATCTCCAATGGTTCTTCTTTCCCGCTGGATGTAAACGTGTTCAAGGGTGATTTTGTGAAACTGCGTTCATTGAGCCTGGGATATAACATTCCGAAGAATATTGTTGATAAAGCCAAAATGAGCTCAGCCCGTTTCTATGTTAGCGGAAACAACCTGCTCATCTTCACCAAATATCCCGGTCCCGATCCTGAGGTTTCTTCCAACGGTAATGGTACCACCAACCAGGGTGTTGACCGTAACACTGTCGGTAACGCACGTACGATCACAGTTGGTTTAAACATTGGATTCTAAACCCTTAAAAAAGAGACGTATGAAATTCAAAAAATATATAGTTTCATTGGGAATGCTTGGGGGCCTTATGGTCCTTGGCACGGGTTGCCAGAAGAGCAACCTCAATCCCGTTCCAACCACTTCGATCTCCGATCTTTCGGCTTTCGACTCACAAGCCCGTATCGAAGGTCAGGTGCGTTCGATCTATGCCACCATTAAAAATGCCGGTATGTACGGAGGCCGCTACCAGATATTCAACGATATCCGTGGTGGTGACTTCATGAATGACCGGACGAATGTGGTGACTGGATACGATGTCTGGAGTTATACCCCAAGTAATGGTTCCTCCAACAGTGTAGAAGCCCTGTGGGGTCGTGCCTATTATGCCATCAACCTGGCGAATGTGTTCATTGATGGTATGGCAGCTAAAGGTACCAGCGTGGTGGGTGATGCATTATCCAAGAATTATCTTGGGGAAGCCCGTTTCCTGCGCGCCATGTGTTATTACGCCTTGTTGCAGTACTATGCCCGTCCCTTTTGGGATGGCGCCGGCAGCAAACCAGGTGTTCCACTACGCCTGACCGGGAATACGAGCTCGGCTGACTATGCCGCTGCCCGTAACACGGTAGGTGAGGTATATGCACAGATCATCGATGATTTGAACTTTGCCGAAACAAACCTGCCACTGAACTATACTTCTGCTACGCTGAATACAACACGTGCCCATCGCAATACCGCTATTGCGATGAAGACCCGGGTGTACCTCAACATGCAGCAGTATGCCAATGTGATCACCGAAGCCAATAAGATCGTGACCGCTACAGCTCCGTTCACAGCAACCACCGGTGTAGCTCATGCCCTGCAGGCCAACGTGACCAACGTGTTCAAAACACCTTACACAACTACCGAGTCTATCCTTTCCATGCCTTTTGCTTCCAATGAAGCGCCTGGCACACAGAACCAGTTGGGTTATTATTACCTGCCAGCAGCAGTGAATGGTGGTAATGGCGAATATTCCCTGCTTTCAACCGGAATCGTTTCGAATACAGGTTGGTTGGCTACCGATTTGAGAAAAACGTTGGTCGTTACCTCGGGTGGTAAACAATATGTATCCAAATTCCCCGGTGCCGCTCCGTTTATTGACTGGGCTCCCGTAATCCGCTATGCTGAGGTCATCCTCAATCTGGCCGAAGCCCGTGTACGTTCCACCAATACAGTAGATGCCCAGGCTATCGCGCTGTTGAATGCCATTCGCGGACGCTCCGATGCTACCACTGTCTTTACAGCAGGTAGTTTCGCTGATGCCACTGCCCTTGCCGATGCGATCATGACCGAAAGAAGGATCGAACTGCTCGGTGAAGGCTTTGCCGGTTCTGACCTGACCCGTTTAGGACAGCCCCTGCCCGCCAAACCCGGTGTGAACTCTATCCCGGCCAGCGGACAACAATATATCTGGCCCATCCCGTCTAGTGAGTTGTTACTCAACCCGCTGATGACGGATAACTAAGTACTGCTTATACTTTGATTGTCAAAAAAAAGGCCCCCGTTGGGGGCCTTTTTCATTTATAATATGTCTAATTAAAACAAAAAGAAGCATTTATGTAGTAAATAAATAATAAATATGAAATAACCTTCATGCGCGGGGGCAACCGATGATGCAGCAAAACCCGATAAACTATTGTCATCAAAGACGTTTTGCCCGATATTTTCAATTTTAGCGGGCAAAAAAATCAACAGTTTACCAACAATTGTCAGTAAGCTGCTGTTAATTTGCGGATTATTAACAAAAATTAAACCAAGTACACATGAGGAAATTGCTAGCTCTTGTAGCAGCCTTCGCATTCTTTTCCCTGAATGTGTGGGCGCAACGAACCCTTACGGGTAAGGTTACAGATGAGAATGGAGCCCCCCTCTCCAATGTATCGGTGGTGGTCAAAGGATCAAGCACAGGTACAGTAACCAAGACCGACGGTACGTTTTCACTGTCTGTTCCTGCTGGTGCCCGCGAACTCGAGATCAGCTCGCTGGGATTCGCCGCACAAACCATTGCCATCGGCAGCGGTTCTAATTACAATGTCTCTCTGGTATCTTCCACAAAAGACCTGAATGAAGTGGTTGTTACGGGTATCACCCGGGTTCGCCGCTCGCAGTTTGCGGGTGCAGCCAGTAAGATCGATGCCCGCGTGATCACTGATCGCCCTGTGGGTTCTTTTGATCAGATCCTTCAGGGACGTGCCCCCGGTGTTCTTAGTTTGACTGGTTCCGGTCAACCCGGTACTGGTTCTACGATCATCATCCGTGGTACCGGTTCTGTACAAGGCGGTACTGGTCCGCTTTATGTAGTAGATGGTATTCCTGTTGAAGCCGGTGTATTCCAGGCCTTAAACCCCAATGACTTTGCGTCTATTGACGTATTGCGTGATGCGGCTACCGCAGCCCTGTATGGTTCGCGTGGTTCTGCCGGTGTAATCGTGGTAACTACCAAGCGTGGTACCGGTGGCAAAATGAAGCTGTCTTACAGCGGTCAGATGGGTATCAAATCCAAACCTGATTTTGCTTTCCGTCCCATGACCACCCCCGAGTTGCTCAAAGCACAGGAGCAATATGGCTCGATCGTAGGCGGAGCTACCAATAACAACTCCTTGCTCACGGGTTGGTATTTATCCAAAAACAACCCACGTTACGCCACGCTGAATGCTACCCAGCAGGCAGCCGCTGACCGGGCATTGGATTCCATTTCTCAGATCAATACAAACTGGGAAGATTATTTCTTCCGTCCCGGTAATTTTTCCAACCACCAGATCACGCTTTCCGGTGGTACAGGAAAAACCCGCATCTTCAGCAGCCTCGGACTGTATAATGAAGAAGGGGTTACCGACCGTACTGACATGAAGCGTATCACGCTGCGTAACAACGTGGATTATGCCGATGATAAGCTGACCTTCTCCTTCTCCTCCAACCTGGGGTATGTAAAGAGAAACTTCCAGCAGACGACACAAACCAATGGTACAGCCAACCCCTTCCTGGCTACGAATATCGCCCTCCCTTACAAGCAGGTTTACAACCCCGATGGTACTTTCGCCGCCGGTGCTGGTTTTCCTGACCTGGGAGCAACACAGCTTGATCTGACCTATTACGATCGTAACTATAACGATCAGATCAAAGCCACGGTAGGTTTCACAGCATCTTATAACATCACTTCGAATGTAACTGCCGCGTTGACCTCTGGTATTGACTTCCGCGAAACACAGAACACCAACTACGGCAGCCAATTGGCTTTCAGCCGTCGTGTTTCTACCAGCATTACCGGTCGTGCCGGTTTCCAAACTGAAGGTTTGAACCGCATTTTGACCAGCAACGTAAGGCCTTCACTGACCTTTAAAAAGGTATTTGCTGAGCGCCATGATTTTGAAGTATCTGCGATTGGTGAGTATGTACAGGAAAATTTCAAATCCTTTACACTGACTGGATTTGGTATCGACCCCCGTACACCCAACACACCTGCTGCAATCCAGGTAGGTAATGCCGCCAACCAATTGTTCATCCGGGCGGGTGGTTCTAAATACCGTGCCGCTGTTGCCTCTGGTTTGGCATTGATGCGTTATACCTTTGATGGCAAATACACTATTACCGGTTCATTCAGAAGAGATGGTTCTTCCAAACTTCCTGATGCGAACCGCTGGCAGAACTTCTACTCTGTAGGTGGTATCTGGGAAATGACCAAAGAGAACTTTATGGACAATGTACGTGCTATCAACGTACTGCGTTTGAAACTGAGCTATGGTAGCTCGGGTAACCACAACAACTTCCCCAGCAACTACCTGTATCAGGCTACCTATGGTACCGGCAACTATTCTGGTTTGACTACTCAGGTGGCCACTTATCCTGGTTATCCTGATGCACAGTGGGAAACCACTTACCTGACCAACCTCGGTATCGATTTCGAGATCCTGAACAGAAGGATTTATGGTGATATCAACTTGTATAACAAAGTAACCAAAGATCTGTTCCTGGCTCGTACACTGACTGCGCCTGCTGGTAGCTATACCATCAACGTTAACGCTGGTGAGTTAGGTAACAAAGGTTTTGAGTGGAATATCAATGTAGATGTAATCCGTAACCGCAACCTGACCTGGACCATTTATACCAGCGGTGGTTACAATAAGAACGAACTGTTGAGCCTCGGTGGTGAAGAGCCTTATGAAAGTGGTACTTCCTTCCTGAAAGAAGGGTTGCCCCTGGGTTCACACTACGAAGTGAAATGGGGTGGTGTTGATGCCGCAACTGGTCAACCTTTGTATTATGACCTCGATGGCAAATTGACCACTACTTATGCCGCTTCCAATGCCATTACCGAATTCGGTACCTGGGAAGCACCCTGGAAAGGTGGTTTTGGAACCAACCTTCGCTATAAGAACTTTGAATTCCAGGCCCTGTTTAGCTGGCAGCAAGGTGCTACCAAAGTAGACAATCTCGAATTCTTTGTTGAAAACCCCGTAGGTTTCCTTGGAACCGGTCAGTTCAACCAATCGGCCGACCTGAAGTTCTGGACCAAACCCGGTGATGTAGTAAACACCCCCAGCCCGCTGTATGGTGTGAACTTCTCTTCGAAATTGATCCACGATGCTTCGTTCCTGCGTTTCCGCGATATCACATTGAGCTATACGCTCCCGGAAACCACCACATCGAAGATGAAATTCATTTCAAATGTGAAGTTTTTTGTACAGGGTACGAACCTGTTCATCTGGACAAAATGGAGAGGTATGGACCCCGAGGCTGGTGCAGTTAACATCAACCTCAGTGAATTCCCCAACCCACGGGCATTTACAGGCGGTCTTAATATCACTTTCTAATAATACCCACTTAAAACAGTATGAAAATGAAATATCTGAAATATAGTTACCTCCTGGTCGCCGGTGCTCTTGCCCTGACCTCCTGCAAAAAGCAGTTGGATCAGCAACCGACCGACCTGATCGCGGAGGCCAATGCCTTCCTTACGTTTGACCACGTACAGCAAGGTACCAACGGTGCTTATGGCGCCTATGGGGCTTACGCCAATGACATGTATGTTAGCGCCCTGCTTTCGGATGAGGCCAAATTAGGTGCCGGTAATGCCGGTCAGGGAGCCTTACAGTATCGTTATCAGTTCAGTTCCGATGCCACTACCGGTGGTGTTGTAACTGCTGCCTATAACGCTTATTACTCCATGATCGACCAGATCAACCGGGTGCTGCCAAATATCAGCACGGTGACTGCTCGTCCAGAACAGGAAGCTCGTCGCGAGATCGTAAGGGCTCAATTGCTCGCCCTGCGTGGTATCGCCCATTTCGGTTTGTTGCAGGCTTATTCCAAGAATTACAATCCGGCCGATCCCCTGGGTGTACCCGTGATGCTTGTGTCTGATCCGCTGGCTAAACCCGCCCGTAATACCATGGGTGAAGTAATGGCCCAGATCGAAAAAGACCTCGCTGATGCAAAAGCGATCTTACCTGCCGTTACTGCCGCTACCTTCACTGATACCACAATCAACCGGATCAACCTGGCTGCGTTCCAGGCCCGTATCGCTCTCTACAAAGGAGATTATGATAACGCGGTTACCTTCGCTACCGAAGTGATCGGCTCGGGTATCAAACCCCTGGTAAGTGGTGCAAATTTCTCCGGAATCTGGACCGACGCCAATTCCAACGAAACCCTTTTCCGTGTACGTTACCTGACCAGCACGGCAATCGGTGGCTTGTGGACCACAACCGGCGGCGTTATCTATATCGCTCCTTCGGATAAACTGACAGCATCGTATGATCCTGCCACAGATATCCGTTATACCGCTTATATCGGTACCACCTCCGGTGGAGACCGCTACCTGAATAAATTCTATAACTCTTCCCGTGGTGGACGCGTGGTGGACATGAAAGTTTGTCGTATCTCTGAAATGTACCTCCTGCGCGCTGAAGCCAACGCCCGTAAAGCCTCTCCCAACCTCACAGCCGCCTCGGCTGACCTGAATGCAGTTCGTGCTGCCCGTATCACAGGTTATGTAAATGAAACATTAACTACCGTGAACGACGCTGTAACTGCTATCCTGAATGAGCGTTTTAAAGAATTGGCTTTTGAAGGATTCCGCTTTTTTGACCTGAAAAGAAACAACCTACCCGTCTCCCGTAACGCTTCCGATGCTAGCCCCGACTGGCAAACACTGCCCGCCGGAAACTTCCGTTTCGTAATGCCGATCCCCAACTCGGAGATCAATGCAAATCCGAACACGGTGCAAAACGAAGGTTACTAAACCAATAGTTGTTCAACTTTTCATCAAAAACTAAAAAGAAGAATATGAAACAAATCATGAAAATACTTCCGGGAATCCTCCTCCTCGGCTTAGTGACCATGCTGAGCTGTAACAAGGAGAACCCCTACGAAACAGTCATCCCTGATTCCCAGGTGAACTTTGTAGGAGCGGTCAATCAAACCTACATCATTGGTACCCCCACCGTGGCGGCGTATACCGTTACCGTTGGTTCTACCGACGTGATCGGCGAAGACCGTGTGGTGAACGTCAACATCTCCTCTCCCACAGGAGCTGCTTCCGGCGCCCAATACACCGCTTCAGCTACTACCGTAACCATTCCGGCCGGACAAGCAACCG
The DNA here is from genome assembly GCA_041752235.1 of Chitinophagaceae bacterium. Lineage (GTDB taxonomy): Bacteria > Bacteroidota > Bacteroidia > Chitinophagales > Chitinophagaceae > SpSt-398. The sequence goes on along the minus strand of JBGSHM010000028.1, from coordinate 13,550 downwards.
CTTCCTTTACTATTCAAGGTATTTACGCAGCCTACACTGGCGGACGTAAAGACACCCTGGTATTGGATATCGTAACCTCCGATAAAGTAAAAACAGGAACCATCCGCCCCCAGGTAAAACTGTACATGCGCGGACCCTGCTTTGAAGGAGATATCGTGCTGAGCGAAATGAGAGGCTCCTACCCCAACACGGTAGAAGACCTCGGTGGTAGCGCCTATGGCCCCTACACCACCACCATCAGCACCGCTACATCCACCGGCCCAACTACCGGCTCGGTAACCATCACCAACATCTATGATTTTGGCTGGAATCCGATCACCGTCAACCTGGACTGGACCAACCCCGCTGCTGTGGTTGTGAATATCCCCACCCAATCTGGAATTGGTGACGCTGGTACTATCAGCGCAACCTATGCCGGGCAGGATATTTCAGTTCGTGCTTTTGCCGGACAAACAAGCACTTATTCCTATTGCCAAAAGACCCTTGCCCTGAAAATGCAATTGGGTGTTACAGGTCTTGGCTGGTTTGGTGCCCTGTACCAAGTGAATATGGCCCGTTAATAAACCGGTACCTGACATAAAATAAAACCCCGCGCAAAACATTGCGCGGGGTTTTTATTTGGGCTACTATTTTCTTATTTCAATACCTCGATCAACTTACTCTCCAACATCGAACCGCGCAGGTTCTCGGCGATCACCACGCCCTCCGGGTTAACCAATACATTGAAGGGAATACCGGTAACCTGATAGGTATTGGCTGCTACTCCCTTTTCATCAATTAATTGTGTCCAGGTTAGTTTGTCCTTTTCCACCGCCTTTTTCCAGGCACCTTGATTCTCGTCCACCGACACACCCAGCACGGTAAAATTCTTTGTCTTGTACTTGTTGTACGCCGCTACCACATTGGGATTCTCCTGGCGGCAAGGCCCGCACCAACTGGCCCAAAAATCAACCAACACATATTTTCCTTTATAAGAACTTAGGGTTACAGCATTCCCATTCATGTCCTTCAACGAGATCTCCGGTGCCGGTTTGCCAGTAAACATAGCCCCTTGCTGTGACTGGTTAGGCTGGTTCTGCCGGTTCATGGCAGCGAGCAGGTCATTGTACCGCTTATTGGCAGCAAGTACATTGGGATCCTTTGGATATTTATCGGTAATGGTTTTCAATACCACCCCATATTCTTCCGGTGAAAAGAAATTCTGGTTGAACTGCAAAGCCAATACCTGTACCACCGGACTCGTGCTGGACTTTACCAGCGCATCCACATCCTTTTTTAAACTATTAATGAGTGAATCCATGTTTGACCGGATGCCCAACATTACACTATCGGCCGCGCCGGCCTGGCCCGCCGTTTCCATCACCTTGCTCAAACTATCGTATCCTCTCAAATAGGTGTTGTTGGTCAAAAAGAAATTCTTCAATGCATCCGTCGCAGGGGAGCCTCCATAAAAAAGGGATTGTTGCCCCTTGGCCAGGTCACCTGTGATCTTGATCTTGTTTCCATCACTGACCATGGAGCCAAATGGATAATTCTGGGTATTGGTACGCAGGTAAAAAAGGTCTTCGCCGGTTATATCGGCGATCATGATAAAACTTCCGTCGGGTTTTATCTCCGCTGAATCTATGGGTTTGCTTGTTCCGGTTTCCAACATGATCTGATCCAGGTAAACCGTCTGTGCATTCAGGTTGGCGATCTTCCCTTCCACCGTATAGGTATGGGTGGTCTTTTGCTTACAAGCCGTGAGCATTCCGAGCAGGGCAATAATCGTGAGTAGTCTTCGCATTATTTGTGTTTTGTTGTGAGTAGTTTCAGTAGGATCTCATTCACCACCTTTGGATCGGCCTTTCCCTTTGTTCGTTTCATGACTTCACCGACAAACAAGGCCAGCAAGCCTTTTTTCCCTTTCTGGTATTCTTTTACTTTGTCGGCCATCCTGGTCAATACTTCATCGACCACCGGTTCAAGCTGATCGGCATTGCTCTCTTGCAAAAGGTTCAATTCCTGTGCCAATGAAAGCGGGTCCTTATCGGGTGAATGGAGTAAGGAATGAAATAAGCGGGTACTGGCGGCAGTAAAACTGAGTTTCCCTTCCTGTACCAGATCGATCAATGGCGCCAGTTTCCCGGGTGATAGGGGAAAAGATTCGATACCGGCACTGTGTTCGTTCATCCAATTCTTCACTGGACCTAACATCCAGTTTGCCGCGGCTTTGAAGTGAGGAGTATGGGTGATCAGGGTTTCAAAATACTCAGCTATTTCCTTTTCTTCAGTCAATACCCCCGCATCATAAGCGGATAATTGAAATTCGGTGGTATAGTGTTTTATTCGTTGGGCGGGCAGGGCCGGCAGCGAATCTTGGATATCCTGCAAAAACGCTTCGGTTAGATCAAAGGGAGTAAGGTCAGGTTCGGCAAAATATCGATAATCATCGGCTTCTTCCTTATCCCGAATGGCGAAAGTGGTGCCATTATTGGCATCAAAACTTCGGGTCTGTTGCAAAATGGTCTCTCCCCGCTCCAGCATCCCGATCAATCGCTGCGCTTCATGGTCAATGGCCCTTTTTACATTGCGAATGGAATTAAGGTTTTTTACTTCCACTTTGGTACCAAGCCGGGTTTCCCCTTTCTTTCTGACTGAGACATTCGCATCACAGCGCAGGCTTCCTTCTTCCATGTTGCCATCACAGATGGCGAGATAGCGTACCCGTTTGCGTATCTCGGTGAGATAGGCAAAGGCTTCTTCACTGCTGCGTATATCCGGTTCCGTTACGATCTCGATCAGGGGTACACCTGCGCGGTTAAGATCAATACAAGTAAAATTTTCATCCACATCATGCAGGCTCTTCCCGGCATCTTCTTCCAGGTGGATCCGGTTGAGACGTATCATCACGTCCTTGCCTTCTACCTGCACCGTCACCTGACCTCCTTTGCAAACGGGGGTTGTATGCTGGGATACCTGGTATCCTTTGGGCAGATCGGGATAGAAATAATTTTTGCGGGCAAAATAGTTGTAGCGTTCGATCTCGCAATCACAGGCCAGACCCATTTTCACGGCAAAAGCAATGGCTTCCTTGTTCATGACCGGAAGGGTACCGGGATGGGCCAGGGATACAGGGGAAACCTGGGTATTGGGGGCATTACCAAACTCGGTACTGTCACCACAAAACAATTTGCTTTGGGTCAGCAACTGGGCATGTACTTCAAGCCCGACTACAATCTCGTATGATGTGGAATTTTCGGCCATTGGAAGGGCAAAATTAGGGAACTGGGCCGAGGAAATGGGTGAGGATGGTCACAGGGGTTAACCGCTAAGTAGCAAAGGCGCAAAGTGACGCCGGAATATCCCTGCGTTACCTTGCGCCTTCTTGCCTTTGCGGTAAAATATATTACAGATCCGCTGTTTTCAACTTACGCGGCACCTTGATCTCCACACTCTTCTCCTTACCACCACGCAATAATTTAACTGGAACATTGGCTTCTTTAGCTCTCAGTTTCTCCCGATAGAGTTTGGCCACCTCATCGGCACTGTTCACTGCTTTTCCGGCAAATTCGGTGATCACATCGTCCACCGCGATCCCGGCTTTTGCCGCATTGCTTTCCTCATCTACTTCCAATACTTTCACGCCTTTGCCATCTTCGGTGTCCTGTACAGAAAGCCCCAACCGCATTTCCTCATCAAAGTAGGGGAAATTGAAATTTTCATACCGGTCTACACGGGGAATAGAATAAGCCTGTCCACGGGGAATTTCTAAACCGCGAAGGGCTTCCAGTTCACGCATTTCAGGCATCATGGCATCAAAATTATATACGCCGGTAACACCTTCCAGTTTACCCAATTCGGCCGTAGTGGTCAGTTCTTTTTTGTCCCGCTTATAGGCAACTTTTACTTTATCACCGGGTTTATGGCTGCGAATGGCCTTGGTCAGGTCATCAGGTGATTCGATCTTTGTATCATCTACTTTGAGAATGATGTCGCCTTCTTTCAAACCCGCTTTACTTGCTCCACTATTATTGGTCACACTCCTAATCTCTACCCCATCATCCATTGATTCAGTGGTAACCCCCAGCATGGCGCGGTTACCCATGGTAGTAGAAAGGGCAAAAGGTTGATTCTGATTCCAGTTCATTCTCCAGTCACCTCCACCTGAAGCAATGGATAAACCCGTCGTTCCTTTGAATTTGTTGGTGATCACCTTGATGTCCTCATCCTTCATGTCCTTTACATCAACCCCATTGATGGTCACTTTGTCACCATCGATCTCCACCACGATCTTCTCAGTTTTGTCTCCGGTCTTGGTGATGATGACCTGTTGTACATCTTCCTTATTCTTTTTCTTTTCCTTCCCCTTATCATCCTGGGCATTTACCACACCCACCACCAACAGAGCGGCGAGGATCAAAGAGGCGGGTTTCAAAAATTGTTTCATAATGCGTTTGTTTTTATACTACGTTAAATTTCGTAGATCAAATATAGAGTTTATTCTGAAATACGAAAATCTTCGGAGGGTGATTTTAGGATTTCTTTAAGACCGAGGGGTGATCGCACGGATTACGCAGATTTCACGGATTTAAGGGATTACCCATTTATTATTACCCCCCGCCTTCGAGGGGAGCTTTAATAATAAATAATTAATAATCAATAATTTATAATAGCCCCCGAATGGCGTCAATGCTCTTTTCCAGTCCCGCCACATCCGATCCGCCGGCCGTTGCCAGGCCCTTTTGGCCACCGCCTCCACCTTTGATCAGGGGGGCGATGGTCTCTTTGATGAGTTTGCCCGCATCCAATCCTTTAGCGGCGATCAAGGTCTCGGAAATACCGATGGCCACATAGGGTTTGCCATCTACATTAGCCCCCAATACCGCGACATAATCTTTGAGGTTATTACTCAGGTCATGGCAGAGTTTCTTCAGCGCGTCTGCACCCGAAACTTCTACGATATCGGCTATATAGGTAATGCCATTGATGATCTCGTCCTTTTGAAGCAGTTCATTGCGGATGCCTACCAGGGCACGGTTCTCCAGGCCTTCCAATTTTTTGCGCAAGGCCTGTATTTCCTGTACCTGGTTCTCTACGGCCGCTTTAATATCCTTGGGATTTTTAAGTATAGCACCGATTTCTTTGAGTTGCTCTAATTTATCGGCCATATAGGCTTCTGCCTGCTGGCCACATACCGCTTCTACACGACGAACACCGGCAGCCACCGCTGTTTCAAGTTTGATCTTGAACAGACCCAGTTCCCCGGTGGCACCAACATGGGTCCCTCCACAGAGTTCAACAGAATAGGTGGGATCAATGATCACCACCCGCACCATATCTCCGTATTTCTCGCCAAACAGCGCCATGGCCCCAAGTTTCAAGGCCTCTTCCTTGGGCATTTCCCGGATAACGACCGGAATATTCTCGCGGATCTTTTGATTGACTAATTTCTCAATAGCCGTGATCTCCTCCTCGGTCACTTTGGCAAAATGAGAAAAGTCAAAACGCAAATGTTCTTCATTGACCAGGGATCCCTTTTGTGCGACATGTGTACCTAGCACCTGACGCAATGCGGCATGCAAGAGGTGTGTAGCCGAATGGTGCAGGGCAATATGCTGCCGACGCTCTATATCTACCCGGGCAAAGGCTTCGCCATTCAACTCCTGCGGAAGGGTATCTGCAAAATGGATGATGAGGTCATTCTCTTTTCGGGTATTGGTGATTTGAATAGTATGACCATTGAGTTGTACGGTGCCTGTATCCCCAACTTGTCCGCCACTCTCGGCATAAAACGGGGTTACTTCCAATACCAGTTGAAACTGGTCTTTTCCTTTGGCACTCACTTTCCGGTATTTCACCACGCGTGTCTCGATCTCGAGGGAGTCATATCCCACAAATTCATGCCGGGCATAATCATCCAGCACCACCCAGTCACCAGTATCGACGGCCGCGTTCTCACGACTCCGGTCCTTCTGCTGTTTCATTTCGGCATCAAAGCCCTTTTCATCCACGGGAAGCTTGTTCTCTGCAGCGATCAATCGCGTCAGGTCAAGCGGGAACCCGTAGGTATCATACAATTCAAAAGCATCTTTCCCTTTGATCTCTTTTTTATCACCCGTGCCAATGATCTCATCAATTCGTTTGAGACCCTTTTCGAGTGTGCGGAGAAAGGTTTCTTCTTCCTTCAGTACCACTTTGGCTACAAAATCCACCTGCTGGTGCAGTTCGGGGAATACGGTACGGAATTGCTCCGCCAGTATGGGTACCAGTTGAGTGAGCAGGGGTTGCTTATAATCCAGGTAAGAATAGTAATAACGAACGGCGCGGCGAAGGATCCTTCGGATCACATACCCGGCACCGGTATTGGATGGTAGTTGTCCATCGGCGATGGTAAAACTGATGGCACGGATATGATCAGCCAGCACGCGAAAGGCGATAGCTTCTTTGGTATCGCTGTAATCGTATTTTTTTCCGGTGATCTTTTCTGTTGCGGCAATGGTACCGGTGAAAATATCGGTATCGTAGTTGGAGGTCTTCCCTTGTAGTACCCTGACAAGGCGCTCCAATCCCATACCGGTATCCACATGTTTGGCGGGGAGCGGTTCAAGGGAGCCATCTTTCTGGCGGTTGAACTGGATGAATACATTGTTCCATATCTCGATCACCTGCGGGTGGTCATTGTTCACGAGATTTTTACCATCCACTTTTTTTCTTTCGGCATCGGGGCGGCAGTCTACATGGATCTCGGTGCAAGGGCCACAGGGACCCGTATCCCCCATCTCCCAGAAATTATCCTTTTTATTTCCCAATAAGATCCTGTCCTCCGCGATCCATTTCTTCCATTCGGTGAATGCCTCTTCATCCTTGGGAATATTCTCTTTTACATCCCCTTCAAAGATGGTCACATAGATCTTGTCTTTATCTATTCCATACACATCGGTCAACAGGGCCCAACTCCATTCGATCGCTTCTTTTTTGAAATAATCGCCAAAACTCCAGTTCCCCAGCATCTCAAACATGGTATGGTGATAGGTATCCACTCCCACTTCTTCCAGGTCATTGTGTTTGCCGCTTACCCGCAGGCATTTCTGCGTATCGGCCACCCGTGTATCGACGGGGGATTTATGTCCCAGGAAAATGTCTTTGAACTGATTCATCCCCGCATTGGTAAACATGAGGGTCGGGTCGTTTTTGACCACGATGGGGGCCGAGGGGACAATGGAATGGCCCTTGGAACGGAAAAAATCCAGGAATTTATCACGTATTTCCGCGCTCGTAAACATAGCTTTTGGGTTGATATTTGCTGGTAAACCGTCTATATTTGTTGACCCCGACGGGTGGGACGCAAAGGTATTGATTTCTGTTCCCCGATACACCATGAAAAAGATCAAATACTTCTATAACACACATACCCTTCGGTACGAGAAGCTGGAGACCCCTGTACGGGTAAAAGTGCTCAGGGTATTTGGTTTTTTAGCGGCTGCCCTGGTCACCGCCGCCCTGATTTCCTTCTTTGCCTTTCGGTTTGTCGGTTCCCCCAATGAAAGGCTGTTAAAAATGGAAAATGACCGCTTGGGAGATGGCTATGATCAACTTTCCAAGGAATTGAGGGAAGTGCGACAGCAGATGCGCGACCTGGAAAAGCGGGACAATGAAGTATACCGCTCCATTTTTGAGGCCAACCCCATTCCCGACAGTGCCCGGGCCAAGGCCCAGGAAAAAGTGCAGCAGGCAGCCATCATCGAGAGCATGACAGGCAATCAGCTTTACCGCTCCCTGCTCGAATCCATCAACCAACTCAAGAACCGGATCGCCTTACAGAATAAATCCTATGGGGAGATCAACGAACGGATCAAAAACAAGGAAAAGATCCTGGCCGCCACCCCGGCCATTCAACCTGTGAGCAACAAAGACCTGGACCGGATCGCCTCCGGCTTTGGCTATCGGATCGACCCCATTTATAAGACGATAAAACTCCATGCAGGACTGGATTTCACGGCCCCGACAGGTACCCCCATCTATGCCACGGCCGACGGAGTGGTATCCATATCCGGGTTTAGCGACGGAGGCTACGGAAACCACATCGTCATCAACCATGGCTATGGGTATGAAACTCTTTATGGCCATATGAGCCGGATCAAGGCCAAAAGAGGGCAGAAAGTGACCCGGGGCGAAGTGATCGGTTATGTGGGCAGCACGGGAAAATCCACCGGTCCGCACCTGCATTATGAGGTCCATAAAAATGGCCAAAAGATCGACCCGGTCTATTTCTTCTATAATGACCTTTCCCCTGAGCAATTTGACCGATTGTTGAAAAAAGCCGGCGCCTCGAACCAGAGCTTCGATTGATTCCAATAAGCTTTACCGCCAAGGCACAAAGGCGCTAAGCAGGGCAAAGGCCTGGTGCTTCCTTGTGCCCTTGCGCCATGGCGGTTATGCCATTCTTTAAAGGTGGAAAACTCTGGAATTTCTTAATTTCCAATATCGTATTTTTACAGCGACCCATGCAAAAAGCGCTATCCCAAATAACCTTTGATTTCTCTATCCCCGAAGGGGAGGTTACCCCCCCAAAGCCGGTAGAGGAAATACTCTTGGAGAAACGCCCGCTGGTGGCACCCAAACCGCCTTCTGCTGAAAAGGTATTTGATGAACCGGTGGAAGAGAAAAAAGAAGAGGAGGCTGCTCCGGTAATAACCCTTCCGGTCCGCAAATCCACCCGTGGCCGTCGTTCGCTGAAAGAGATCAGCCAGATGGCCGACTTGGTGAATGTACCCCCCGATGAGATTCTTTTTCAAAAACAATATTATTCCATCGGCGAAGTAGCCGTTTGGTTTCAGGTCAACCAATCCCTGTTACGTTACTGGGAATCAGAATTCACCCTGCTCAAACCCCGCAAGAACCGCAAAGGGGACCGCTTTTTCCGCCCGGAAGATGTCAAGAATTTGCAACTCATTTATGATCTTTTGCGTCGTAGAAAGTTCACGATCGAAGGCGCGAAGGATTTTTTGAAGAACAACAAGAAGGCCGAACAGAAATTCGAGATGATACGGTCGTTGGAAGGGATACGGGGTTTCTTGTTGGAATTGAAAGCAAATCTTTAATTATTTTACCGCCAAGACACGAAGACGCAAAGTAGCGCCAAGAAATTTTGGCGATCCTTGTGCCGTGGCGTCCAGGCGGTCAAACCAAAAAACCCATGAAGCATTTACTCATCCTTTTCATTCTTTTCAGTCACTACACGCTCTCTGCCCAAACGCAATACGAAGTATCCCGCAATAGCGACAATGAAAAAATATTAAAAGGCATAATCTCCCGTGACCTGATCGCCAAAGACACTGCCTTCCCCTGGTATGCTGAAAATGAAAAAGGCTATACCCCCTTCCCCAAGGCTGTTGAAGGCCTGAAGAAACACCCCGAATATGAACTGCTTGTTTTCATGGGCACCTGGTGTCACGATTCGCATTTTATCATTCCCAAATTTTACAAACTGGTCGATGCCGCCGGTTTCCCCGCCAACCAGATCACCCTTATCGGTACTGATGAGCAAAAGAAAACCCTGAGCCACCTGGCTGAAGCACTGGGCATAAAAAATGTCCCTACGATCATTGTTTTAAAAGACGGCAAAGAATTGGGCCGTGTGGTAGAATACGGGAAGTATGGGATGTTTGATATGGAGTTGGCGGAGGTCCTGGAGGGGAAATGATTACACGAATTTTTACGAATTCAGCGAATTACACGAATTAATTTTTCAGTTTATCCGTTGTGGTGTTTCCCGGGCAGAAGCGTCGTAGAAACCTATGCGTATAATTAAATTTTATGCGTATATTTGTAAAAAGCCCACATCATGAAAAACAGGTTAAACATCACGATTGACCAAGTACTGATGGAGGAAGCAAAAAGGTATGCCACCAAGCACAACACTTCCGTATCACAATTGGTAGAAGGGTTCTTCGAATCCCTCACACAAGCAAAAAAGGAAAATATACTGGAACTCCTTGATCGTCTGCCAGAACCTAAGGGTAGAAAACCTAAAGAAGATCTGAAGAAACTTTATTACGAAGGAAAAAAGAAGAAATATGGCTTCTAAAATATTTCTGGATGCTAATTTTCTCCTTGATATTACCCTTAAGCGTGAAGGTTATACACCCGCAAGGGCTTTGATGGAGATTGCCCTGGAAGGTAAGCTGTATCTTTATACCACCCCTTCGGTTTTACACATAACCGCGTATTTTACCTCTCAGAGTTATTCGATCAGGGAGACCAGAATGATCTTATTAACCTTATTAAATGACATTCAAATTATAGATGCCGATTACGATACAGTATTAGCCGCTATCTCAAATACTGACTGGAGCGACATTGAAGATGCCATCCAATATTATACTGCGCTTCATCACAACCTTGATTTTTTTATTTCTGCTGACAAAAAATTAAAAAAATCAGCAATTCCACAACTCCCCGTACTATCCTCAATTGAAATACTTAACCGCCTAAATAAATAATCCAGTAATTACGTCGCTGCAGGAAAAGCAGCAACAACCGCGGAGCTGAAGATCAATTCGTGCAATCCGCGAAATTCGTTTAATCCGTGTAATTATAAATCCCTAACTCCTCCTTTTTCATCACATAAATCCGCGAAGGGGTAAACAACAATTTCTGAAAGGGAGTAAACTGCTTTGGCAGCGGCTGATCATAAACACGGAATAGATCCTTCCGGTAGCGGTACAAACTATCCCCCTTGGTTCCCCAAATGGAATTCCCGGCCACACGAAGATTGTCCCATCCCTGGATCAATATCTTATTCTTTAAAGCCCCATAATAATCAAAAACGTAGATGCCCAATTTTTTATCATATAAATACACCAGTTGATCCTGTTCGGTGATGGACTCAGGCACCGGGGCTTCGCCAAACAATAAGCGGAAATCAGGGGTCTCCATCAACACCTTCCCATTTTCATCCACCTTCTTGAGTTTGTTCTCGATCTCATCATAGAGCCAAATATTATTATCATACGCCAGACAAATAGCCCGTACCTGTAAGATATTCGAGCGGCGGAGGTCCAGCGTAGAACGCACATTTAAAAAACGGTCAAGGATCAATACCGTAGAGAAATTCTGATAATAGAGCAACACCCGCAACGGATTGGACACATCGATCTGGGTAACCGGGCCATATCGCCGCACATCATTGAACACGGCAAGAGAATCTCCCTGGGGACTTACCTTTTTCAACTGCCCCGATGCACGCAAGAGATAGATATTATCCAGATTATCCACTGCAATATCCTGCAAGGATTCATTCAGGGTGCGAATACGGGAAAAAGAGGAATCACCCTGTGCATTAATTCCAGGGGCCAGCAGCGTAAGAAAAACAAGAATACTGAACAGGCTTTTCACGAGCGGATGATTTTATGTTCCTTTCCCGAAAACGATTTTAATTCCAATTTATTTCCATCAAACACGGCATAGGTATCATAATGGATCCAATCACCCAGGTTGATATACCGGCTTTTCGCTGAAAGCGAGTGATCAATGGGTAAATGACGGTGGCCAAATATGAAATAATCCATTTCCTTTATTTTCAATCGTTCCTGGCAATGGATGATCAGCCATTCCTTATCTACACCGAGAAACACCTCTTCATTCGCCCCGGTTTGCGCACGGCTCTTCCGACTCAGGTAATTAGCCAATCCCATGCCGATATAGGGAGGGAAGACGCCAAAAAGCCACTGACAGGCAGGATTGCGGAAGATTTTTTTCAAAAATTTATAGCCCTTATCCCCGGGGCCTAAGCCATCTCCATGCCCGATCTCGAATTTCCGACCCTGAAATTCAAATTCACGGGGTTCAAAATAAACGGGAATGGCAAGTTCCTTTTGCAGGTAATCCTTCATCCACATATCATGGTTGCCAACAAAAAAATGGATCTGGATACCGGCATCGGTCATTTCGGCGAGTTTGCCCAATAATCGCGTAAACCCCTTTGGCACTACCGACCGGTACTCATACCAGAAATCGAACATATCACCGACAATAAAGACCACCTGGGCATCCTGGGCAGCCTGGGAAAGAAAGGAAACGATCCGTTTTTCACGCAGCAAACTGGCCTCCGCATTCGGAGCGCCGAGATGAAAATCAGAGAGAAAGTATATTTTTTTTCCGGGGGAAAGATCCACGCTATTTGTTCTTTTCTGCAATGTATTGCAAAATATCACCCGAAGCAATGATGGGGCGGCCGGAAACGTCCTGGTTATACCAATAGATCCAGGCATGCACCGTTCCTTCCGGGGTGTGGACCTCCGACAATTCGCGGCGATAAAGCTGGGTTTCGCCTTCTTCCACATTGACCCCTTCATAATCATCAAGCTGACCAAAAGCCCAGCCAAATTCATCGGGGTTCTTAATGATGTATAGCTCGCCCAGGATCCAGTGGTCCCCATTGGGAACGGCGGCCGGGTATTCACCCATATCCACCAGTTTACCTGGCACCTTTGCCTCCCCTAAATAATGGAAATACCGGCTGATGTATTCATAAACCGGGCTTTGAAAACCCTTGCGCAAGGAACCGTAGACGAAGAGATGGGGGGCCATAGAGGGAAGTTACGAATTATTCAGTAAAAGATAACCGCCATGACGCCATGACGCAAAGCACGCCAAATTTCTGGCGTTTCCTTGCGACATTGTGCCTTGGCGGTAAATCACTTTTCCAATATTGCAAATAGGATCTCGGGTTCATTCGTCGTAATATATTCAAACCCCTCCTTCAACAACCACTCCATTAGTGCCTTATCATTCACTGTCCAGGCATTGAGCACGATGCCCAGTTCCCTGGCCTCTTTGATCCACTGTGGATTTTTTTGAAAAACAGTAAAATGATAATCCATCCCGTCAATTCCATCCTTTTTTAATTCTGCCGGTGATTTTTCACCATTGAGATATTGAAGTTTTGCCTTGGGATCCAATTGTCGCAGATGCAGCAGCATATCATAGGTAAAACTGATATAGATGATCCGTTTCTCCGCCCGCATTTCCCTGACAAGTTTGACTACTCTCTCTACGATGGCCCTTCCTCTTTCTACGCCACCATCGGTGGGTTTGATCTCCAACACCAGGTTTGTTCCGGGATTATTGGTTAATCCGGCCTGCAGGTATTCACGTAAGGTTGGGATCGGTTCACCATTCTTAAGCGCATGTTGCCGGAGTGTGGCAAAATCCGTTTTCTCAATGGTGAATCCCTGGTAATGGGGATCATGATTGATAAGCAAGGTATCATCCATCGACATCCGCACATCAAACTCCGATCCCGAACAGCCCAGGCGAATGGCTTCTTTCAATGAAGCAATTGAATTCTCGGTAAAGCCATTCAGCTTAAATGCGCCCCGATGCGCGACGACCGGGTTTGAGGGTTTCATGTGGGTTGATTTCCTGGAGGAAGAACAGGCCATGAACAGGCTGGTCATGACAGCTATGAACAAAAATTTCTTCACCTTCTTATTTTATGCAATTTACTAAAAACAACCAGGCGCTCCTTTGCGTCCTCGCGCCCTGGCGGTTAAGTTTTACCGCCA
>JBGSHM010000027.1:0-7404 GCA_041752235.1 Chitinophagaceae bacterium | reverse complement strand
TCTGGTCTCGCACTTCCAGAAAGCCGCCTCTGGCGGCGATTATAGTTATTTAAGAAAAAAGAAAAGCTTCTTATTCGAGTCGCCAGAGGCGACATTCTAACCGTGCGAGACCAGAGGTCTCGCACAGCCACACCCCGCACTTCGACTCCCTTCAAACATCCAACATCCAACATCCAACCTCCGTCATCTGTCCTCCGTCATCCAACCCCCAACCTCCAAACTTTTTCCCTTCCCACCTGTTACTGTAATTTCGTACATTCAATCATGACAGAAAAGGTCGCCATATTCAGGAAGGAGCATTTCAATGCCGCGCATCGGTTGAACAACCCGGATTGGGATGAGGCTACGAATCAACACGTGTTTGGAAAATGCAACCTGCCTAATTACCATGGCCATAATTATGAGTTGGTGGTGAAAGTAGTGGGGGTACCTGATCCTCATACCGGTTATGTGATGGACATGAAAGTCCTTTCGGATATCATTCGCCAGGAAATTGTGGAACGATTTGACCACCGGAACCTGAACCTTGATACGGTGGAATTCAAAAACCTGAACCCAACCGCAGAGAATATTGCAGTAGTCATTTATAAATTATTAAGACCCCATATTGCAACAGACAGGGAGCTTCAGATCAGGCTCTATGAAACCCCTCGCAATTTTGTGGAATACCCTGCTTGAAAAATTGAACTTTAAAGATAATGGCATATAAAAAAACGGAAGAGTATGACGAGGCCTCGACGAGTGGTTTGATCCAGTCTTATCAGGGCATTTTGAAACAACTGGGAGAAGACCCGGAAAGGGAAGGGCTTAAGAAGACACCTGAGCGCTTGGCCAAAGCCATGCAATACATGACCCAGGGTTATGATATGGATGCTAACGCCATCATTAACTCCGCTAAGTTTCATGAAGACGTGAGTGAAATGGTGATCGTCAAAGACATTGAATTATATAGTATGTGCGAACACCATATGTTACCCTTTTTTGGGAAAGCACATATCGCTTATATCCCCAATGGTTGGATCACCGGACTAAGTAAGATCGCCCGGGTGGTAGATGTATATTCCCGGAGGCTCCAGGTACAGGAACGCCTGACCGTTCAGATCATGAATGCAATCAAGGATACCCTGAACCCCCATGGAGTTGCCGTTGTAATCGAGGCCAAGCACCTGTGCATGATGATGCGGGGGGTACAGAAGCAAAACTCGGTAACCACCACCTCGGCTTTTGACGGGGAATTTAAGAAAAACAGTACCCGGAGCGAATTTCTGAAACTCATCAGCGGGAATTTGCATTAACCCGTATATTTGCAATTGTAAGGGTTTGATTGATTAGTCGATCAAACCTTTTTTTTGCACGGTAGGAAAAACATCAATTATGAAACAGGCATTCGTCTTTCCAGGTCAGGGCTCCCAGTTTCCCGGAATGGGAAAAGAACATTATGAGCAAAGCGCGTTCGCCAAAAAATTATTTGAACAGGCGAATGAGACCCTGGGTTTCCGCATTTCAGATATCATGTTTTCGGGAACGGAAGAAGACCTGAAACAAACCCGGGTCACCCAGCCTGCTGTTTTTCTTCATTCCGTCATAGCCTATAAATCCATTGGAGATGCCAAACCGGATATGGTAGCCGGTCATTCCCTGGGGGAATTTTCTGCCCTCGTGGCCAATGGGGTATTGAGTTTTGAGGACGGCCTTAAATTGGTATCCGTTCGCGCTTCCGCGATGCAAAAGGCTTGTGAAGCCCAGCCCTCTACCATGGCGGCTGTATTGGCGTTGGCGGATGATAAAGTGGAAGCTATATGTGCAGAAGTAAGTGCCGAAACCGGAGAGATCGTTGTGCCGGCCAATTATAATTGCCCGGGGCAATTGGTGATCAGCGGATCCACCCGCGGGGTGGAGATTGCTTGTGAAAGAATGAAAGCGGCCGGTGCTAAACGTGCTTTGCTGCTTCCAGTCGGCGGAGCTTTTCACTCACCCCTGATGGAACCTGCCCGTAATGAATTAAAAGAAGCCATCGAATCCATCACTTTCTATACGCCTACCTGCTCTATTTATCAGAACGTAGTGGCCAAACCCGTGATGGATAAAGAGGAGATCAAACAAAACCTGGTCGATCAACTGACGGGTGCTGTTCGCTGGACACAAAGCGTGCAGGCCATGATCGAGAATGGAGCCACCAAATTCGTGGAAGCAGGCCCAGGCAAAGTATTGCAAGGGTTGATTTTAAAAGTGAACAAGGAGATGGAAGTGTCAGGCGTGAGTTAGGCCTTACACATTCATCCCAACATTGACCCACTCTGCATCAAACCAGGTATCATATTTCTTATAAAAATTGATCGCCGGTTCATTCCATTCCAATACCTGCCAAACGATGGCACTAAGGCCTTTTTCTTTAGCCTCTATCGTCAGTCGATCCATCAATAACTTACCAATGCCTTTTCCCCTTGCCTTTTCTGTAACAAGAATATCTTCAAGATACATCCGTTGGCCCTTCCAGGTGGAATAACGGATATAGTATAGCGCAAAGCCCAATATTGTCCCTTCCTCTTCGGCCACAAAGGCCCACCAGACAGGTGCCGGGCCAAAACCGCTTGCCACAAAATGTTCAAGCGTTACTGTTACTTCTTGCGGAGCGCGCTCATATACGGCCAGTTCGTTTACTAACTCCAACAACCGGGGACAGTCTTCTTTAACAGCCCTGCGAATCGTTATCGCCATACTTTACTTGGTTTTCGTTGCCTTAAATTTTCCGTTGGGTTGAAGGAAGGTGACTGAAATGACTTTCCCTTCGGCATCTTCCTCAAACTTGCAACTGTATCCTTCTACGATCTTTAATTTGAATTCATTCTTTCCAATGGGCACCAGTTCATATTCAGGCTGCCCTTCTACAAAAAGATAAAGGATGCTTTTTCCTTTGGTATAAAATTTTGCCAGATTGGTTGGGGTAAAAGCAAATTCGCCCGCAAATTTTTTCAGGTCTTCTTCCTTCAACGACATGGGCCGGGGAACGGAGTTAAATACCAGTGGTTTTAGCGTGGGTTCAAGCGCCATGCTCAGGGAATTGATCTTGCCGTTTATATCCATTTGGTATTGAACCAGAACAGTCTGTGCCTCAGCACTGGTATCAATGCCTTCTTTGGTGTCAATAGCAAAGGCTTTAAAAACATCGTAGTGGTGGTGACGAAGCCAGGCGTCCCCATTGGGGGTGAACATAATGAGCGAATCATTTCGTAAGGAAACATCCACGGTGCCGTAACCCTCATGGCGGAAAAGACCTTCAAAGGCGTTTAGTTCATGCGAAGGCTTGGTGCCGGGTGTAAAGTCTTCTTCTTTTTTGCCCTTGGCTTCGGCAGCGGCTTTTCTGCTTTTTTCTTCGGCTTCATTGGCCCGTTTATTCCAATCGATAGGAGTCAGTTTTAACCAACGATCGCTGATCATGTTTCGTACAATGGCAGGAATACCAGAGGCATTCTGATTGCTTAAAACAATGATCCCAAGACTATCGGAGGGGAAGAAACTCGTGCTGGCGGAAAATCCATCAATATTCCCTCCATGTTCCACCCGGTAATGTCCGCGGTAGGAACTCATCATCCAGCCAAATCCATAGGTGGAAAAATGGGCGTCGGGAATCTCTTTATCAGGCAGACCAGGACGGCTGATCATTTGTGAACTCATGGCCTCTGCGACATAGGCTGCCGGAAGAATCTCAACACCTTTGTATTTACCTCCCTGAATCCAGGTCATCACCCAAGGAGCCATTTCGCTGACGGAGCTATTGATACTCCCCGCTGGCCCCATGGCATTGATGTCATAGTAATCCAACTTCTTGATGATCGAGTCTTTTACGACACCGTATCCCAGTGAGGCATCATCGCTTTTCTCCAGGTCTTTTACGGAGAAATTAGAGCGCTTCATGCCCAAAGGTTTGAAAAATGTTTCTTTGATATTGTTTTCCCAGGACTTCTTGGTGATCTTTTCCACTACCATACCCTGCCCAAGGAACATGAAATTATTGTATTGCCATACTTGCCGGTTCTCCGCTGTTGGTTCCTGGTATTTGATCCGACGTAGTAAACTGTCGCGGGAATTCGTTTTAAATAAATACCAGGAATAATCATGTCTCGGCAATCCGGTTCGGTGACACATCATATCCCGCAGGGTTACGGACAAATTCATTTCATTGTTATAGAACTCAAGTTCGGGTAGGTATTCCCGCACCGGTTTGTCGTATACTACCTTACCTTCTTTGTTTAATAACCCGATCAGCGAGGAGGTAAATGCCTTGGTACAGGATCCAATGGCAAAGAGCGTTTGCGGAGTAACGGGCAATTTTTTATCGAGGTCACGATAACCAAATCCTTTGGCAAAGACAATACTGTCTTTGTAAACTACGGCTACGGCAAACCCCGCACCTTTCCGGTCTTTGAGTACCTGTTCCAACAGGGGCTCAATGCCTTTCAAGGGGTCTGTTGGTTTGGCTGATTTTTTCTGCGAAATGGCAGGAAGGCATAATAGTAATGCAATAGCGAAAAAGATATTTCTCATGACAGGAAGGTTTGGGACTTTATAAAGGTAGGAAATTGAGATCGGTTTCGTAATGAGGTGCCGCCAGAGGCGGCTTTCTATAAATGCGAAACCAGAGGTTTCGCATAGCCAACATCCAACATCCATCCTCCCTCATCAATCTTCCATCATCGCCTGCTCCAGGTCAAAAATGATATCCGCGACATTCTCGATCCCGGTATTCATCCGGATCAATCCATCGGTGATGCCATATTTCTCGCGTTGTTCTTTTCCTACCCCATAGTGGGTCATGGAGGCGGGGTGGGAGAGTAGGGTATCTACCGTTCCCAAGGATACTGTGCGGGTACACATTTTCAGCCGGTCCATAAAACGGATTCCGGCTTCCAGTCCGCCTTTTAATTCAAAGCTGAGCATGGCACCCGGATGTTTCATTTGTTTGGCCGCCAGCACATGATCGGGATGAGAACTTAATCCATTATAATTGACCTTGGAAATAGCGGGATGTTTTTCCAGGAAAAGGGCCACATCCATGGCATTGGCACAATGACGGTCCATTCTCAGTTCAAGTGTTTTCATTCCCTGGATAAGGAGAAAAGCATCAAAGGGATTAGCATTACCACCAAGCAAGCGATGGGTTTTGGTGATGATGGTGTTCATTCTTTCCAGGTCCCTTCCGAGCAATACGCCTCCGATAGCGGTACCATGGCCATTCAGGAATTTGGTGGTGGAGTGTACAATGAAATCGGCTCCGAATTTAAAAGGTTGTTGTAAGTAGGGAGTGGCAAATGTATTATCACAGGCCGCCCATTTCTGGTATTGGTGCGCCAGTCCGATCAAGGCTTCGAGGTCAACACATTGAATCGTGGGGTTGGCCGGGGTTTCCAGATACACCATTTTGATCGCGGGATCATTTCGGAGCAGGTCTTCGGCTTTTGAAAGATCACGCAGATCGGCGATCACGGGTTCAATTTGAAAAGAAGGCAATACCTTATGAAAGATCTCTTCAGTACCTCCGTAAAGCGAATAATGGGAGAGTACTTTGTCACCGGCTTTCAGGTTTCCCAATAACAATGTGGCTATCGCCGCCATGCCCGACGCGTGGAGGATGGCTTTGGCTTCCATGTTCAATCCAAAACATTCCATGGCCGCGATCTTCTGTTCAGCCTCGGTAAAGGTTGGATTGCCCCAGCGACTGTAGATATATCCTGTTTCCTGCCCGCTAAACCGGCGCATGCCTTGCTGGGCATCATCAAACACAAAGGTGCTGCTGGCGTAGATAGGAACCAGGTGAGCATACAGGGGATCTTGTACATGACCACCATGTACAGCCAGGGAGCCAAACCCCCGAAGGGCATCTTTCTTTTCCATGTGAATCTAAATCGGTGAATGAATAAGGTCAAAAATAACCGATTTATTTCCGATCCGATCTTGAATTTTTGGATTCGGGGTCATTGTAGAACCAGAGACTGAATGCGAGGGCAAAGCCAACAGATAGGAAGAAATAATTCCAGAGATCTTTCTCTCCGATTGAATCAATATATTCCTGAACGGTACCTGAACGAAACAGGACACCAAAGATCAGGCAAAGAAGAAAATTGAGAACGGTGAATAACAGAACCTTGATCCAGAATTTGGCCTTAATCAGTAATCTCATGTTGGGTTTATGTTTTACCAGGACAAGGATAAGGAAGCGTAAAAATAGCTGAATAAGCTAAGCTTAAGAAGTAAAATAGCAGTAAACCAATAAATTTAATATGGATTATTTGTCATAAGCCCATTCTAACAGTGTGGCGCCCCAGGTAAATCCACCGCCAAAAGCCGCTAATACGATCTTATCGCCTTTGTGCAACCTATTCTCCCATTCCCAGAGACAAAGAGGAATAGTACCTGCGGTAGTATTGCCGTAACGTTGGATATTGATCATTACTTTTTCTTTGGTAAGACCCATGCGATTAGCAGTTGCATCGATGATGCGTAGGTTGGCCTGGTGAGGAACCAGCCAGGCGATATCATCACCGGTGAGATTATTTCGTTCAAGTAATTCAGCACTTATATCTGCCATCCCTTTAACAGCGAATTTGAAAACAGCCTGTCCTTCCTGAAAAATATAGTGTTCCTTATTCGCTACAGTTTCGGCGGTGGAGGGGCGAACTGAACCACCGGCTTTCATATGGAGGAATTGTCCCCCGCTTCCGTCACTCTTCAAAATACTGTCTTTGATGCCCAGTCCTTCGGTGTTGGGTTCCAGCAATACAGCACCGGCGCCATCGCCAAAGATGATACAGGTGGCCCGATCGGTGTAATCTACGATCGCACTCATTTTATCCGCTCCGCAGACCACTACTTTTTTGTAACGCCCACTTTCGATAAAGGAAGCGCCGAGGGTAAGTGAGTATAAGAAACCGGAACAAGCGGCAGAAACATCAAAGCCAAACGCGTTTTTTGCACCCAGTTTATCACAAGCAATATTGGCGGTGGCGGGAAACACCATGTCGGGTGTTACTGTGGCTACGATCAGACAATCAATTTCTTCGGGTGATATGCCTCTTTTCTCGCAGATCTCCCGCACAGCAGGAACCACCATATCCGAGGTACCTTTTCCTTCCCCTTTGAGGATACGTCGTTCTTCGATGCCGGTCCGGGTACGGATCCACTCATCGTTTGTATCCACCATTTTTTCAAGGTCAAAATTGGTCAGCTTGTCTTCCGGAACATATCCTCCCACCGAAGTAATGGCGGCTGTGATCTTTTGGCTCATGTGAAAAAATTATCGTGCGAAGATAGGTTTTTAGGATGAGCCGTGGTAGCCTTACCGCAAGGACGCAAGGGTGCGCAAGGGCAGGCTAAAGAAGCTGGCTGTGCGAGACCAGAGGTCTCGCA
>JBGSHM010000026.1:0-4266 GCA_041752235.1 Chitinophagaceae bacterium | reverse complement strand
AGGTTTGGCACCTCGATGTCGGTTCGTCACATCCTGGGGCTGGAGAAGGTCCCAAGGGTTCGGCTGTTCGCCGATTAAAGTGGCACGTGAACTGGGTTCAGAACGTCGCAAGACAGTTCGGTCCCTATCTGTGGTGGGCGTCAGGAGATTGAGAGGACATGACCTTAGTACGAGAGGACCGGGTCGTACGTACCGCTGGTGTATCAGTTGTGCCGCCAGGCGCAGTGCTGAGTAGCTATGTACGGACAGGATAAACGCTGAAAGCATCTAAGCGTGAAACCTACCTCAAGATGAGTCTCCTTTTAAGGGCCGTCAAAGACTATGACGTTGATAGGCTACAGGTGTAAAGCTGGTGACAGCAAAGCCGAGTAGTACTAATTGCCCGTACGCTTTAATTTTTTTTACTATTATTATGTACTCGCTAACTCTTCCCGATATGTCAATCTTATTTCACCCGTATTAGCTTTTAGCAAAATCGGGTTAAGTTATTATGGTGGTTTTTCCGAGGGTGTTCACCTCTTCCCTTACCGAACAGAGTAGTTAAGCCCCTCATGGCCGATGGTACTGCACCACAATGCGGGAGAGTAGGTAGCTGCCATATTTTTTAAGCCCTCTGGTTTTTCCAGAGGGCTTTTTTTTTTGAATAAAAAATAAGGAATTTAAAATAAGAAATAAGGAGGTTGATAGGCACCCACTTCCTTATTCCTTATTTCAAATTCCTTATTTCTTATTTCCAAAACCATTTGATGGTTTTATTTGTTTCACCTCCATGACCATCTCCATCTGCTGGCTTCGACGTGACCTTCGCCTCCACGACAACGCAGCTCTCTACCACGCACTGCAAAGCTGTCACCCCGTAATTCCCCTCTTTATCTTTGACCAAAATATCCTGGATGAACTGAATGATAAACACGATCGACGGGTTCAGTTCATTCACGAAGCACTCGTGCAAATTCAAAACACACTTCTTCCACTTGGGGCTACCCTCCACGTAGAATATGGAAAGCCAACTGAAATCTGGAAAAAACTGGCCAAAACATACACCATCGCCGGTGTATATACCAATCACGATTATGAACCCTATGCCCGGCAGCGGGACAAGGAAATAAACGAGTTACTTCAATCGCATTCCATCCCCTTTCACACATTCAAAGACCAGGTGATCTTTGAAAAAAATGAAGTGGTAAAGGATGATGGTAAACCATACACCGTATTCACTCCGTATTCAAAAAAGTGGAAGGCCAGTCTGACCGATTTTTATCTCCGATCCTATCCCACCGAAAAATACACGGATCGGTTTCATCAACAGGCGCCAAGGCCGATTCCATCCCTCGCAGAAATGGGTTTTGTACCCGTGAACGATCCATTCCCGGAACCATTATGGGAGGAGAAAAAGATCCGGAAGTACAAAGAACAAAGAGATTTCCCAGGCATAGAAGGTACCTCCAAATTGAGTGTGCACCTGCGCTTTGGAACCATCAGTATCCGCGATCTGGCACGCGCTGCCCGTCAATGGAATGAATCATTCTTAAATGAATTAATCTGGCGCGATTTCTATCACATGATCCTTTGGCATTTTCCCCATGTGGTTGCCGGGTCGTTCAAACCGGATTATGACAAGATCCAATGGCGAAATAATAAAGCTGAATTCGAAGCCTGGTGTGAAGGACGTACTGGTTACCCGATCGTGGATGCCGGTATGCGTGAACTAAATACTACCGGATACATGCACAACCGGGTTCGCATGATCGTGGCATCCTTTCTGACCAAACACCTGTTGATCGACTGGCGATGGGGGGAAGCATATTTTGCCCAAAAACTGAATGATTTTGACCTGGCAGCAAATAATGGTGGATGGCAATGGGCGGCAGGTAGCGGATGTGATGCAGCGCCCTATTTCCGGGTTTTCAATCCCTATCTCCAAACCTTGAAGTTCGATCCCGAACGCACGTATATCCGCAAATGGGTGCCCGAGTTTGAAGAGCTTACCTATCCTCAGCCAATCGTGCCACATGAAGTGGCGAGAGAACGGTGTTTGAAAGCGTATGCTGTAGCTTTAAAGGGAGAGAAAATTAACCGCTAAGACGGAATGCCGCAAAGTAGCGCAAGAGTTATCCTGGCGAACCTGGTGTCCTCGCGACATGGCGGTAAATCTTTTCTAAATGATCAACGGCATTTTTTCCTTCTTCTCCAAGGTTCATTGAAAAATGATTAACATATAAATGAATATGCTGTCGCATCACATCCTCACTCATTGCCTGCGCATGGCACTGCACATATTCGGAAATACGAGGCCAGCGATCGATTGAATATTGGAGACTGCTACGAATCAATGCTTCCATCTTTAATGCCAGTTCTTCCCCCAATGTGCGTTTGATGAAAATGCCTCCCAATGGAATGGGTAAATTCATTTTTTCCTCCCAGATCTCACCCAGGTCAGCCACCCGGTGCAAGCCCCGTTCGGCATAGGTAAAACGGTTCTCATGGATCAGTACACCCAGTTCCACTTCTTCCTGGAGCACCGCTTCCTCGATCGTGGAAAACAGGTAGGGTTGTTTATTGGTGGCTTCAGGAAAAGCGTAAGACAATAAAAGATTGGCAGTGGTATGTATACCCGGGATCGCAATGCGGCATTTTGGGACCTGGTCGGTCGTGATGGGTTGCTTACTGACCAGCAAGGGGCCGACACCTTTTCCCAATGCAGCACCGCTGTTCAATAACCTGTATTGGTCAGCCACCTGAAAGGCCGTGGCAAAACTAAGTTTAGTGATATCCAGTTTTCCTTCAAAGGCCCATTGGTTCAGGGTCTCCACATCTTCCAGCACAGGACTCAATTCCAGGTTGTCAGTAGGGATGATCTGGTTTACCAACGCATCAAAAATGAAAGTATCGTTTGGGCAAGGGGAAAATCCAAGGGTCAGTTTCATCAGCGATGTTTTAGATAGATTGGATCAGATAAAGCAGGCCTTTATTCAACCGGTCAACAGCTCCGGGAATATCCCATTTTTGTTTATTTCGGTCCCCAACCTTGTTTGATACCGCCCGGAGTTGAATAAACGGCATACCCTCCATCAAACAGGTATAATGCAAGGCTGCTCCCTCCATGGATTCTACCGCCGGCTTATACCGGGTGATATATTCACGGGCTATGGAAGGGGAATGCGTGATCGCATTGACAGAAACACCGTTGACCACGGGAAGTCCGACCTCCTTTAGCCTTTTTAGATCTGGATTTATCAGGCATCCCTTTTTAAAGGGAAATTGATTGGGTTTGATCAAACCCAGGCCAAAAAGATCACGGAACTTCCCCTTTTCTTTTACCCCCAGATCAGCTACCCATTCCTTACCTACTACCACCAATGAACCGATGGGGTATTGCAGAGGGTCAAAGCTCCCTGCCAATCCTGCCTGGATGACCAGATCAGGGCGTTTTAGGTGTACCTGTCTGGAGATGGCATAAGTGGAAGCCATTAATCCTACACCCGTGATCAGAATATCCAATTCATGCCTGGAAATGGTTTCAAAATCCCTGGACCGGATTTGCGCCATAAAGGGCTTTATTTCCAGCGAGGTAGAAGCAACGAGCAGGATTTGCATGCTGCAATTTACGGGGCACCACTCAAATTTCTTAACTTTGCCCGCCTTAATAGTGCCGGAATGGTTTACCTGACAAGAATAGAACATTTTAATGCGGCTCATAAGTTGTTCAACCCCAACTGGAGCCTGGAGAAAAATGAGGAGGTATTTGGCAAATGCGCCAATGCCAACTGGCATGGACATAACTTCGAATTGTTCGTTACCATCAAAGGGAACCCCGATCCCGATACCGGATTCATTTTCGACGCGAAAAAGCTCAGTAAGATCATCAATGAACACATCATCGAAAAACTGGATCATCGCAACCTGAATGAGGATGTGGATTTCATGCAAGGCAAAATGTGTTCGATCGAAAACCTGGTCATGGGTATCTGGGCAGAACTGGAGCCCCACCTGCCGGCATCTGTTCAACTCCATTGTCTGAAACTCATCGAAACGCCAAAGATATTCGTGGAGTATTATGGGGGGTAGGAGGTTGGATGTTGGGTGTTGGATGATGGTTGTTGGATGATGGATGATGGTGGGCGAGGTGCGGAGGGTTGCTGTGCGAGACCTCTGGTCTCGCACGGTTAGAATGTCGCCTCTGGCGACTCGAATAAGAAGCTTTTCTTTTTTCTTAAATAACTATAATCGCCGCCAGAGGCGGCTTTCTGGAAGTGGGGGGGCAGA
>JBGSHM010000025.1:0-59609 GCA_041752235.1 Chitinophagaceae bacterium | reverse complement strand
TACCGGCGGAGAAGTATTTGTGTTAAGCATATTACATACAACCAGCGAAAACCCGCCCGAAGCGGTGATGGATGTACGCATGGTCGGCACCCTGTTAAAAAATGTGCCTCATTCATTTCATTATGTGTATGCGGATAATACCGAGAAGGCCATAGTTGATTTTGCAAAGCTGCAATTTGTGGATGTGGTCATTGTGTTGCCCAAAAAACGTTCCTGGTTTAAGAAGTTATTCAATACTTCCCATACACAGAACCTGGTTTTTCAAATTGCGACTCCTGTGTTGGCGATAGGGGACTGAATTTTAGAGGCGTGAGACGTGAGGCGTGAGACGTGAGACGTGAGACGTGAGGCGTGAATGGTGAATGGTGAATGGTGAATGGTGAGAAATTATTTTGGGGTTTAAGTTATATGTTTTTTCTTTCACTATTCACTATTCACTATTCACTTTTCCCATCTCACGTCTCACGTCTCACGCCTCACGTCATTTCCTTCCCAGCAAAAAAAACACCACACATAGTACCACCGTCAGCAACACCAGCAACCACGGCTCGTAATTCTTTTTTCGTTCGGTATAACGGAGTTGTTCCAACAGGCTGTCGGCTTTCTTATTCAAATGATTTCCGGGCAGGTGGATTTTTTTTAGCCGGTTAATGATTTCTTCGGCATCACTGGCGTGAAGAAGCCCTGTTGGCTCGAGCAAGAGGAGCCCGATCTGCTCATTGATCGAAAGGTCCTTGAAGGTATTTAAGATGGAAATACTGGCGTCATCAAGAAGATCGGCCAGGTATTGCTTAAGAGTGATCCGATCGATCCGGTAGGGGTTTAAGGAGGCGGCATAGCGGTTGATCTCAAGCGCCTTGTTCAGGAGTGTTTCGGGTGTATCGGCTCCGGTACGGGCCATCTTTCTACCCATGCTTTGTTGATACCAACGCTGTTGGAGATAGGCCTCTTTTTTGGAGGGATTGATCAAGGTTTCATAGGCTTCTTTGATCTCCATGTACCGGGCCTGGGCATAACCATCCTCTCCCGATTTATCGGGATGAAATTGATGGGCGAGTTGCCGGTAGGCCTGCTTGATCTCTTTGGTACCCGCGCCAGGTTCTAAACCAAGTATCTGATAATAATCTTTTAACAGCATGAAGCCCTAAAGATAGGCAATACCCGGTCCAGGGTATTGGCATTGCCACGAATTCATTATACTTTCAATAAAAATTTCCGGATGCGCAAACCCTTCCATTACCTGTTGACCCTTTCTCTCTTTTTCTTTTCCCCCTTTTTTAGCCTGGCCCAGGAATTTGGGGTGCTTCCATTTACGGGAATACGGTATTTCAAAGAAGGGTTGAATGCAACTCGTATTGAGGTAAGTCTGGATGGGCAAACCTGGACCAGCAACCGTTTACCGATCAAAACTGAATTCAAGATCGAACTCAAAGAACCAACCGGTTTCAGGAAGGATGCAGAGGGCAGGGCCTATCCTGGGCTGGAAGTATTGATTCTGGGTGAAAAAAAAGATACGCTTGGCTATGCCCCGAATATGTTTGGTAATCAGGCCGGCATCGGAATGGATGAGTTTAGTTTAAAATCACTCAAACTCAACCTGGGTTTTAATGAAAAAACAAAAGCAGGAGACCGGTGTACACTCTATATCACTTTTTTTGACCTGAAAAGTACAGGCAAACTTCGCATGATATTTCCGGTACAGATCGTTGAATCAGGTCTTCCGCTTGACCAAACATCGGTTACTCAGGCAGCACAATCTTTCAAAGGATTTGAGGTGATCGCTACCGGTGTATCCTTTGGCAAACCTGAAACTTATCTGGATAGCCTTTATTTTCCTAAATCACTTTACCATTCCATTCGCATTCCTGAAATAAAAAGCCTTACTCCTGAAGAGGGAAAGAATGGAAAATGGCAGGTTTGGATCTATGATGAAAAAGGGGAGGAGAAATCGCCTGCCAAATCGATCGGTCATTATATCGCACTTACCAATAGTCAGGAGAAAGACAAGGTAAATATCCTGGTAACGGTTCCGCTGGTTCCTCAGGACCCCAATAATAAAAAATTCCTCGTCCGGTACCGTTTTGAAAGTGCCGATGGAAAAAAAGTGATCGATCTGGTCAATCGGTTTACCGGTCGGTAAACAAGATTTCTATTTTACATATTTTCCAAAAAATTCAATCGTACGTCCCCAGGCCAGTTTGGCGGCCTCCTCATTATATCTTGCCCCGGCTGTATCGTTGTGAAAGGCATGGTTCACGTTTTCGTACATGTAGAGTTCATAGCGGGTGCCCTGTTGTTTGAGTGCGGCTTCATAGGCGGCAATGCCCTGGTTGATCCGCTCATCCAATGCGGCATAATGCAATTGAACAGCCGCTTTTATTTTTGGCACATCCACCGCATTGGCTTGCCGGCCATAGAAGGCAATCGCTGCTTTTAATTCGGGTAAGTTGACCGCCAGGTCATTTGACATACCACCACCCCAGCAAAAGCCTACACAACCAGCTTTGCCATTATAATCCTTTCTTGAAGAAAGGTAATTGTATCCGGCAATAAAATTCTGGAGATTGTCTTCGGCTTTCAGGTCACGGAAGGAAGTACGGGCCTCGTCTTCATTGGCAAATGTTTTACCAAGGGCAGATAGTGCATTGGGGGCAATGGCGAGGTAACCAGCACGTGCAGCCCGACGCGCTACATCTTCGATATGCGAATTCAGTCCACGGTTTTCGTGAATGACAATAATGGCCGGGTATTTCTTCTCTTCTTTTGGCCGGGCTATATAAGCCGTCATTTCATTCGGCACGCCCGGATATTTTATGTATTCTGTAAAAAGGTCATCCTGCTTGGTGACCGCAGCTTTGGCATAGTTGTTTTCCAACAGGGGCAATAAAGTCATGGCTGCCGCTGTGCTGCCTGCGAGAAGCGTAAGCCTTTTTAAAAAATCCTGGCGGCTTAGGGGTTTATGAGTGTACTCATCGTAGAGATGGATAATGCGTTGGTCCATGATTGTTTCGTTTTTGGTTGGGTATTCAATTTAACGAATTTTAATGGAATATGGTTGTCTCGATATTTCGGGTAAAGGGTCAAATCTTAAGCCTTGATGTGTAATAAGCCTCCCTTACGCATCCTTAAGAAAAACCTTTTATGAAGAAGATATTCAGTCTTTTCATTGGCATTTTCTTAACAGTTAGTATTGTAAAAGCGGGGAATGATCCCAGGATCGTGAGCACAGAGCTCAAATCAGCTACTATTTATCGAAGCGGGGCTGAACTGAACCATTTTGCGGGAGTTCAATTAGTACAGGGTCACAATGACCTGATGCTGGGAAACATCAGTAATGCCCTTGATATCAACAGTGTGCAGGTCAGTTGCCCTGCCGGGGTTACCATACTGGCGGTGGAATTTACCACCGACCACCTGACTGTACCGGAGGTTAGTGCCCGCATCAAATTCCTGAGCGATTCATTAGAAGCAGTTGATAGGAGCCTGGAGCAGATCAAACTTAAGAAGGGTATTGCCGAAGACCTGGTGGAAGTGTTGCGGTCCAATAAAGACATCAAAGGCCAGCAAGGGCTGACCGTGGTGGAACTGGCCAAGCTGATGGAATACTATGAGAAGAAGATCGTGGATATAAAGAATGACCTCCTTAGCCTGCAAACACAGGAGAAAAAGTGGGTGAAGATAAAGGGTCAGTTACAAGCCCAGGTTTATGAGGAGGAGAAAAAGAACTCACGCACTACCGGAAGGCTGCATATAACGGTTCATTCAGCCATGGCCGGGAATTTTGATTTCAATGTTTCCTATATCACTCCCAATGCCTATTGGACACCTACCTATGATGTGCGGGTGGACGATATCAAAAAACCCATGAAATTGATCTATAAAGCCAAGATGGTGCAAACCACCGGAATGGATTGGAAAAAAGTCAAACTCTCCCTTTCCAGTTCCCTGCCCAATCAGTGGGGGAATGCACCCGTCCTGCAATCCTGGTTCCTGGGGTATATAAACCCGGTGGCTGTGATGGACCGTCGGTTGATGAGCAACCGGATACAGGGATTTGAAAATGCAAAACCTTATTCTGGAAGCCCCGGGGCCTCGGAGGGTTTATTGATTCGTGGCTCTGGATCCATCAGAGATTCTGACGCACCTATGTATGTCGTCAATGGAACTCCAATGTCATCCGACGAATTTGGCAAACTCGATCCCTCAACTGTCAAATCAGTAAATGTGCTAAAAGGTGAGGCAGCCACTTCCATTTACGGATCCAGGGGTAGCAATGGAGTAGTAGTTGTAACCCTCAAAGATGGACTGGAGGACTATGTAACGGTTTCCAACAATGAACTGAATGTTTCCTTTGATATCGATATGCCATTTGATATTCCTTCCAATGGAAAGGAGCAAACAGCTACCCTCACCCAATATGAGTTGGCCACCTTTTACAAGTATTACAGCGTGCCAAAATTGGACAAAGATTCTTATCTCCTGGCAGAAGTGGCAGATTGGGAAAAGCTCAACCTGATGCCGGGTGAGGCGAATATCATCTTTGAGGGAACCTATGTAGGTAAATCATTTATCGATCCTAATTCTACACAGGATACCTTGAATCTTACGCTGGGCAGGGATAAACGGGTAGTCGTGAAAAAAGAAAAACTGGCAGACTTTAGCAGCGTGAAATTTTTGGGCAGCAATAAATTGCAGAAGATCACCTATGAACTGACCGTAAAGAATAACAAGAAAGATACGGTTCGCATGATGTTAAAGGATCAGTATCCACTTTCTACATTGAAAGATATTGAAGTCGAATTGGAAGAGGATGGAGGGGCAATGAACAATAACGATGTAGGGGTATTGACCTGGAAACTTGAACTCGCTCCCGGTGAGTCGCGAAAAATTCGGTTCGCTTATAGTGTGAAGTATCCAAAGGATAGGCAGATTAACTTGAACTAGTTGGGTGTTAGGCGTGAGACGTGAGGCGTGAGTCGTGAGTGGTGAGTAGGGGGCTCGCTACTCACGCCTCACGCCTCACGTTTAATACTTCTCCATAACCTGTCTTAAGTAAAATACCTTATTCATGACAATCGCATGACCGGAAGGGTGATAAGGCTCAGAAATCAGTATGCAGCATATCACCCATTTGGGGTGGGGCTTTGCCTATTTTAGACCCCATCATACTTTTTGCTATGAAACTTACAATGCCAACGATCTCACCTTCTGGTAAACTGGCGCTGGTTTACCTTTCGCTGAGTGTGCTATGGATACTGGTAGGCGATTCGATCGCCTTGCGGATATCCGGACAAAATGCCGAAATGCTGGACAGGATCCAGGCCAGCAAGGGCATTTTTTTTGTATTGGCTTCGGCTGCCCTTATTTATTTACTAGGGGAGCGGTTTAACCGCAACCTGGAATCGTCGGTGCAGCATAATGAAAAACTGGAACGCAAATTCAAGGCCCTGAATGAGGCTGCCCGGGAAGGAATTGTAGACTATGATTTTTACACCGACAGTGCCCTGGTGAATGAGAAAATGCAATTCTTTATCCCTTGCACGGATCAACCCATCCCCAATTTCTGGGTCACCTATCGGTCACGCATTCACCCGGAAGATGTGGGACGTATTTCAGAAGGTTACAGGTCCCTGCTTATTTCAAACCGGATCTCCTGGCAAACCGAGCTGCGGTTGCGGGGGAAGGATGATAAATACTATACAGTTATCTTCAGTTCTTACCTGATCCGGCAAGCCTCGGGCAAACCTTCCAGATTGATAGGGGCTGTTCAGGATGTAAGTGAATTAAGAAATCTGCAAATTGAACGTTACGAGCAGCAATTAAAATATAAACGGGCGATGACACGTACCATTATCAAGGCGCAGGAGAATGAAAGAAGTCGCTGGGCGGGAGAACTCCATGATAATGTTTGCCAGTTACTTTCGGTGGCTAAAATGTACCTGATGGATATGGCCAAATTTCCCGAACACCGGGAAAACCTGTTGCCGGAGACCACCCAGTTGGTGACTGATTCCATCAATGAGATTCGTCAACTGTCCGCCAGTATTCAGTCCCCGGTCTTTAGCAAAATGAGTCTTGCCAAATCTGTTGAAAACCTGGTAGCCAATATCAACCGGGTTAGTTCTTTTGAATTTGATTGGAAGGAGGAAGGACTGGAAGAAGGCGAGCTTGAAAACGAACATAAATTGATGATCTACCGGATCATTCAGGAGCAATTGAATAATATTACCAAGTATGCGTCAGCCACCAAGGTATCTGTTCAACTTCGTTTTGAAGGGAATCTGGTAACCTTGGAGATCACCGACAATGGCAAGGGATTTGACCCTGCCGACACAAAATCTGGAGTTGGACTTCGAAACATGCAAAGCCGGCTGCTGGCCTATCATGGAACCATGGATATACATTCTGCCCCCGGCCGTGGATGCCGGATAAGGGCCCAATTTGCAACAAACCTGGAGAAACCACAGGATCTGGCCGTGGCCCTATAAAAAAATGTCCCCGCTAAGAATAGCGGGGGCAAACCATTAAACCTTATCCTATGAAAATTCAAGTTAAAGATAAAGAAAATTGAATCATATAAAAAGCAAGTTTTTTTTCAAATCCATGTCCATTTTCAATGACAGGCTTTTTTACATATTATACTAAAATAATGACCCCGCTAAGAATAGCGGGGTCAACCATTAAACCTTATCTTATGAAAATAAGGTGATGAAGTTAGTATTTTTTAGTTATTGACCAAGATCAAATTAAGATTTTTTTTATCGTATATTTTTATTCAGTTTCAGCATAACTACTCACTGGTTCACAGGTACAAACCAGGTTTCGGTCGCCATATGTGTTATTTACACGACCCACAAAAGGCCAGAACTTATTCAGTCGGACATAGGGGAGCGGAAAGGCTGCCTGTTCCCGGCTATATGCGTGATTCCATTCTGTGGAAGTAGTTACTGCTGCAGTATGGGGCGCATTTTTCAACGCATTATCTTTTTTATCTGACCTGCCTTCTTCGATCTCGCGAATCTCTTGCCGGATTTGGAGAAGAGCCTGGCAAAAACGGTCGAGTTCGCCTTTGTCCTCGCTTTCTGTTGGCTCGATCATGATGGTGCCTGGAACCGGGAAACTCATGGTGGGGGCATGGAAGCCATAGTCCATCAAGCGCTTGGCAATGTCTTCGGCCTCGATCTCAGCGGATTTTTTAAATGGCCGGAGGTCCACAATGAATTCATGGGCGCAGGTATTCTGCGAGCCGGTGTAAAGGATGTCAAAATCCTTCTCCAGTTTTGCCCGCATATAATTGGCATTCAGGATCGCGTATTCCGTGGCCGCTTTTACGCCTTCGCTACCAAGCATACGGATATACCCATAAGAGATCAGGAGGATGGATGCCGAACCATAGGGGGCTGCACTTACGGCACCGGTTCTTGCCTCCTGGCTGTTATTGACATGACCTGGTAAATGGGGGGCCAGGTGTTTTTTAACACAAATGGGTCCCATGCCGGGGCCACCACCACCATGGGGAATGGCAAAGGTCTTATGCAGGTTGAGGTGACACACATCTGCCCCGATCAAACCTGGTGCGGTTAAACCTACCTGGGCATTCATATTGGCGCCATCCATATAAACCTGTCCGCCATGTTCATGGATGATGCGGGTAATTTCCTTTACAGTTTCTTCGTACACACCATAGGTGCTGGGGTAAGTGATCATGATACCCGCTAACTCATGGGCGTATTGATCGGCTTTGGCTTTCAGGTCATCTACATCAATGTATCCGTTTTCCAATGCTTTGACCACAACCACTTTCATACCAGCCATGACCGCAGAAGCAGGGTTGGTACCGTGCGCGGAGATGGGGATGAGCATCACGTTGCGGTGATGGTCACCATTGGCCTCATGAAAGGAGCGTATGGTAAGCAGTCCTGCATATTCGCCCTGGGCTCCACTGTTGGGTTGCAGGCTACAGGCATCAAAGGCAGTAATCTGGCAGAGGTATTCACTTAACTCATCTACGATCTTTTGGTAACCCTGTGTTTGGTCAGCAGGGGCGAAGGGGTGTACTTTGCTCCAACCCGGAAGGCTCAACGGCATCATTTCCGAAGCAGCATTCAATTTCATGGTACAGCTCCCCAGCGAGATCATGGAATGGTTCAGCGAAAGGTCACGGTTCTCCAGACTTTTTATATACCGCATCATCTGGCTTTCGCTGTGATGGTTATTGAAAACGGGATGCGAAAGATAAGGGGAGGTCCTGGTCAATGAAGTAGGAATATGATCCAACGTGATCTCTTCGGCGATCTCAAAAGCTACCGGATCCGTATCATTTTCAAAACAGTTGATCAGGTCAAACAGATCAGCCACGTTAGTGGTCTCGTCAATGGAAATACTGATCAGGTCTTTACCAATGTACCGTAGGTTGATCTGTTGGCGTTCGGCCTTTTGGCGAATAGCGGCTTGTTGATTGGTCCTTACCGTAAACGTATCAAAGAACGTTTCTGACACCAGATCAAAACCTCTTTCTTCAATACTTTCCGCAGCGACCTGGGTAAGCAGGGCTACGCGTTTGGCGATCTGTTTCAATCCCTCCGGACCGTGAAATACGGCATACATCGCGGCCATATTCGCGAGCAGGGCCTGAGCTGTACAAATATTGGAGGTGGCTTTTTCCCGTTTGATATGTTGTTCCCGGGTTTGCAAAGCCATACGGAGTGCCCGATGTCCTTGTGCATCGACACTCACTCCAATGATTCGTCCCGGTATATTGCGTTTAAAATCGTCTTTGGCGGAGAAGAAAGCAGCATGTGGTCCTCCAAATCCCAGCGGTACGCCAAAACGCTGAGCAGATCCAACTGCACAATCAGCGCCTAATTCACCAGGAGGGGTAAGTAAAGTAAGCGCCAGTAAATCAGTGGCCATCACAACATAACCGCCGGCGGCATGTACTTTTTCAATAAATGGCCGGTAATCTTCGATCGAACCCTTGTCGTTGGGGTATTGGAGGATGGCGCCAAAATAAGTGGCGTCCATTCCTGCCTGGCGGAAGTCGCCTTCTGTCAATTCAATTCCCACGGGGAGGGCACGGGTATAAAGAACGTCCTTGGTTTGTGGGAAAATTTCCTTGTCCACAAAAAACCGGGGTCGCTCAATATGATCCTGTTTGTTGAGCATGTTAAAAAACATGGTCATCGCTTCAGCGGCAGCCGTTGCCTCATCCAACAGGGAAGCATTGGCAATGGGTAGCCCGGTCAGGTCACTCACCATGGTCTGGAAGTTCAACAAACTTTCCAACCGACCCTGGGCGATCTCTGCCTGGTAGGGGGTGTACTGGGTATACCATCCTGGGTTCTCAAAAATATTCCGGAGAATGACCGGTGGGGTGATGGTATCATAATAGCCCTGGCCAATGTAATTCTTAAACAATTTATTTTTCAGGGAAACCTCATGGATATGACGGAGGTAATCATTCTCACTCATCGCAGGCGGAAGGTCAAGCGCCTTCTCCATCCGGATGTCTGCTGGTACGGTCTTACTGATCAGGGATTCAAGCGAGGGTTCTCCGATGGTGCGAAGCATTTCCTGGCTGTCTTTTTCCCCCGGTCCAATATGCCGGGACCTGAATTCGTTTTGCTGTAGTTCAAAGAGGTTCATACGATTAAAAAAAGTTGTGCAAATTTAGCATTGTAAGGGGAGATTTTCCATGTCTTGTATAATTTGTGTATTCTGGAGGCCTTTTTTCCGTTCTTTGCACCATGGACTCCTTGCCAGAAAATTGGGAAAAACATGCCGCAGAGCGGAAAAAGGCATACGAGCGCTTTCTGAACCGGGCCGACCGCACCAAGGTTCTGCGCGAGCTGCAGGATATCCACGAAGAAGCCACCGCCAAAGTGGATTGCCTGGCCTGTGCCCGGTGTTGTAAATCCTATTCTCCCCGGTTCAAAACACCGGATATCAAACGGATCAGTCGTCACCTGGGACAAAGGGAGAGTGTATTTATTGATAATTATTTACGCGTAGATGGAGAAGGGGATTTTGTGGTTAAATCGGCTCCCTGCCCATTTTTAGGGGCCGATAATTTTTGTTCCATATATGATGTGCGCCCTTCCGATTGTGCCCGTTTCCCGTATACAGATGAAGATGTTTTGTTGAAGCGAAAACAATTGACCTTAAAGAATGTGGAATTTTGCGCGATAACCTATTTGGTTATGGAGAATTTGGTCGAGAAAATGTCCAAGTAATAAAATGTATTTACCGCCAGGACACTAAGGCGCAGGGTTCGCAAAGAATATTAATCCTAAATCATAAAATTAATTTACCCGTGCATGGCGGTTCATCGCGTCCTAGCGTCTTTGCGGTTAAGCCAAGCAAGCCCATTAACCTCAGTACTCAAACTCCCGCAACTTCGGCGCCTTAAACCACGAAACCACCACCACCAGCAAGGTCATCGTTCCGCCAAATAAAACGGCAGGAACTGTTCCCATCAGCGAGGCTGTAACACCGCTTTCAAACTGACCCAGTTCATTGCTGGAATTGACAAAAATGGAATTCACCGATGAAACCCGCCCTCTCATTTCATCTGGTACAAAAAGTTGAACGATCGTACCCCGTATGATGACACTTACCCCGTCAAACAATCCTCCCACAAAAAGGGCAATAAAACTCAACCACACATTTTCTGACAAGGCAAATAGAAGGATGCTTATACCAAACCCTCCAACCGAATAGATCAGCGTACGTCCTTGCTTTCCTTTTAGTGGATGTGCGGTGAGCCAGGCGATGGCGACAAAATTGCCGAGATAGGTAGCAGCCATCAACCATCCAAGCGCTATGGGCCCGGCATGCAGGATGTCTTTGGCAAAAACAGGGAGCAAGGCTACGGCTCCGCCAAACAATACCGCAAACATATCTATGGTAAGGGCGCTTAGAAGCGCCTTTTGTCCCATTACAAAACGCAAACCTTCGGTAACCCCATCCCAGGTACTCGTGGTCCCTTTTTTCCAACTCACCGGCTTGGGGGCAATGAAACCAAAGAGGATCAATGCCATCACCAATAGGGCGGAACTGACGGTAAGCGCGACCGTGATTCCGGTATAGCCGAGTAATAAACCGCCAATGGCGGGTCCTGCCACAGCCGCCACGAGCCAGGTCATGCTATTGATTGAAACGGCTTTGACCAGTGTTTGCGTCGGAACAAGTTGGGCCAAAAATGAATTCAGGGCCGGAGAACTATAGGCACGTATAACACCTGTACCAAAGAAGACAAGGTAAATGCTCCATTCCATCCAGAATCGGGAACCGCTGATGGGAGACCATTTCGAACTCAGGTAAAGAAGGGCCAGCATCAGAAACAGGTAGCCGGCAATACAAAAAGTTATGAGGCGGTGTTTATTGCTATGGTCCACCCGTACCCCGGCTGGCAGGGCAAGCAATATAGCAGGAATCACTTCGCTCAGTCCCAACATGCCCAGGGCCAGTTTACTACCAGTGATCTCATACAATTGCCAACCCATCAATACAGGCGTCATCCTTAATCCGGCGATAAAAAGTATCCGGACAAGGATAAAAAGGGTAAACTCCCGGTTGATGATATAGGAAGGGTTTCGCCGCACAGGGATTAGGGCAGGGTTATAAAGTGCTGGCCATGGTCATAATCATGGTTTAGCGCCTGGATGATGGTTTGTAAATGCTTTTCATTACCCAGAAAATCAGCATTGCTGACATCTATAAAGAGTGTTCGGATATTGTGTTGCCGGATATAGTGGGTATAGGTCTCCTGCAGACTGAACAGATAATTATCAGAAATGGTTTGTTCGTAAGAACGGTTTCTTTTCTTGATATTCTGTTGGAGTTTTTGAACAGGGGCATGCAGATAGATCAGGATATCCGGTTGCAATAATTGTTGGTGAATGATCTCAAACAATCGTTGATATAATCTGAATTCATCTTCAGGCAGATTGACCTTGGCGAAGAGCAGACATTTGGTAAAGAGGTAATCCGAGATCGTGATATTCTGAAACAGGTCTTTTTGTTGTATCAGGTCTTTTAATTGCTTGTACCGTTCAGCCATGAAAAAAAGTTCGAGGGGAAAAGCAAATTGTCCGGGGTTCTCATAAAATTTTGGCAGAAAAGGGTTGTCTGCAAATTCCTCCAATACCAACCGGGCGTTGAAGTGCCGGCTGAGCAGGTGTGCAAGTGTTGTTTTACCGGCTCCAATATTTCCTTCTATCGTGATGAAATGATAGTTCATGTTGCTAAGCTAACCAATTTTACTGCTCCCTGGTCGGTGCAACGATCCAACAAATCGGCCACTGTTTTTCCAGAAAGGGGGTGAAGAATATCTGGTGCGATCGCAGCCAGGGGTACGAGGGCAAACCGGCGGTTCGGAAGTTCCGGATGGGGTACTTTAAGGAAGGGGATATCATGTACCTCCTCATTGAAAAGCAGGATATCGATATCAATGATCCGGGGGCCAAACTTTTCTGTCCGTATACGCCCCATTTGTTTTTCGATTTTCAGGATCCGTCGGATAAGCTGCCTTGCATTTAGCGTTGTGTGCAATTCCAGGGCCTGATTCAGGAAATCCGGTTGCTCCGTGTTCCCCCAGGCGGCTGTGGCATACAGACCTGAGGCTGAGGCGATGGTGCCAGCCTGGGCTTCCAGCTCCAATCGGGCCCGGGCCAGGTTTCCTTCCCGGTCACCCAAATTGCCGCCTATAAGTAGGTATGCCTTATTCATAACAAACAGGATGGATCGCTTCAAATATCTTTATTTTTGATGGAATCTAATTTTTGGTTTTATGCGGAGTTTCTTCAAGGTATTTTTTGCCTCCCTTTTGGCGCTCGTTGTTTTTTCCCTGATCGTATTCTTTCTGTTGGCTGCGGTGATCGGCGGATTGACCAGTGAAAGCAAGCCCGTGGTGGCCGATGGATCGGTTTTATTGCTTGATCTGTCCCAGTCTTTTCGTGAGCAGGCCAGAGAAAACCCGCTCTCTGCTTTTTCCAGTGATGATGATCTGGATGTGCTTGGATTGTATGATGTGCTCCGATTGATCAAAAAGGCCAAGGAGGACAAATCGATCCGGGGGATCTTTATCAAAGCCAATAATAACGCCAATGGGTTTGCAGGTAGTGAAGAGATCCGGGAAGCACTGGCAGATTTCCGGGAGAGCCGCAAGTTTGTGGTGGCCTATGGCGACCGCATGACGCAGCGAGCCTATCATGTAGCCTGTGTGGCCGATGATATTTTTGTACACCCGCAAGGTGATTTTCAATGGTCAGGTTTTTCTGTGGAATATGCCTTTTTCAAAGGAACACTGGATAAATTGAATATCCAGGCCCAGGTATTCTATGCCGGTCGGTTCAAGAGTGCGACTGAACCATTCAGGCTGGAGAAAATGTCGGAGGAAAACCGCCTTCAAACCCTTACCTGGCTGGAAGAACTCAATGGCCTTTTCCTTTCCCGTGTTGCCGATGCCCGTAATCTGGATACCACCCAGCTTCGGCAATGGGCCGATTCGGGTTTGATCCGTTATCCGGAGGATGCGGTAAAAAGAAAATTAGTAGATGGCATGATGCATGATGACCAGGTCAGAGATTCTGTAAAAAGCAGATTGGGATTAGGGAAATATGATAAGCTGGAATTGGTCACCATCAACAAATACTACAAAGCCGGTGGGTATAAAACATTCAAAGGCGATCGGATCGCTTTGATTTATGCCGAAGGGGATATCGTTGATGGAAAGGGCAATGATGAAAATATCGGAGGAGAATCATATCAGCAATTGATCCGCAAAGCGCGCCTGGACAAGACCATAAAAGCCATTGTGCTCCGGGTAAATTCAGGCGGGGGTAGTACCATGGCCAGTGAATTGATCTGGCGAGAAGTAGAATTGGCCAAAAAAGAAAAACCGGTGATCGTCAGCTTTGGGGATGTGGCCGCTTCCGGGGGATATTATATCTCCTGTGCGGCTGACAGCATCTTTGCCAGCCCCATGACCCTGACCGGATCGATCGGCGTGTTTAGTATCATTCCCGGTATGGAAGGTTTCTTTAAGGATAAACTGGGAATCAGTTTTGACCGGGTAAAAACCAGTCCCTATGCGGACATGCCTTCCGTTACCCGCAATATGAACGAAACCGAAAAAAGATTGATCCAGTCGGAAGTGGAGCAGATATACCGGCATTTTAAAGAGCGCGTGGCCGATGGTCGAAAGAAGGATACTGCCTTTGTGGAGACCATTGCCCAAGGCAGGGTATGGAGTGGAGGCACAGCAAAAAGTGTCGGATTGGTTGACCGGTTTGGAGGTATACAGGATGCGGTGGATGCGGCTGCAAGGATGGCCAAACTTAAAGAGTACAGGGTTAAAGAATATCCCGAACCATCCTCCTGGCTCAACCGGATGTTGGGTGCTGCCCCGCAAACAGGAATGGAAGAAAAAATGAAGAAAGAATTGGGAACAACCAATTGGCAGCTCTTTGTAGAATGGAGAAGGGTCAATGAATTGACCAATACTCCACAGGCCAGGATACCATTTCAATTCCGGTTTGAGTAATCCGTATAACCAATACCTTTGTCCACCTTAATTAACATGAAGAAACCATACAATCAGGTAAAGGCCATGCTGGCCATCACGAGGGCCAGTTTGAAAGCCATCTTTCGCAGTCCATCTGCCGTGGTGTTCAGTTTTGTATTCCCCCTGGTTTTTATCCTGGTGTTTGGATTCCTGGGAAGCAGTGGCCGCATTTCCGTTCGTATCGCCCTTTCACCAAAAAGTGACACCACCAGCAAATTATATTACGCCATCAAAAGCTGGCAGGGAATCACGCTCGTCGATAAGGATACGGCTTCCATACGTGAAGACCTTGAAAAGGGCCGGATGACGGCGATTGTGAATATTGAAAAGAACAAGATACAGGCATCCCCCGCCTATATTATCCACCTGGAAACATCCGAGGCCGTCAACCCACAGAATATACAAGTGTTGAGGTCATTACTCGAGAGTGTGGTCAAAACCCTCGACAAACAAGAGCTGGGAAATGTGCCTACTGTTGCCACGATCAGCAATGAAGTGACAAAGATCCCGGGTCGAATTTATCGTACCATTGATTTTATACTTCCGGGTCAATTGGGTTTCTCCTTGCTGAGCGCCGGTGTATTTGGTGTGGCTTTTATTTTTTTTAATCTCAGACAAACCCTGGTACTGAAACGTTTTTTTGCCACACCCATCAACCGCACCTATATCGTATTGGGGGAAGGCATAAGCCGGGTACTGTTTGGATTGATCACCGCAGTGGTCATCTTGCTCATTGGGCACTATGCCTTTAAATTTACCCTGGTAAACGGGTTTGTTACTTTTTTGGAACTGATGGTCCTCAGTCTGATCGGGTTGATCGTGTTCATGGGATTTGGTTTTGTGGTTAGTGGTCTGGCCAAGAATGAAAGTGTGATCCCGCCTTTTGCGAACCTCATCACCTTACCTCAGTTTTTATTGGGGGGCACGTTTTTTACCACCGATGCCTTTCCGACCTGGTTAAAAACGATCGCTCATATTCTCCCGCTTAAGCACCTGAATGATGCGATGCGGAACGTTGCCTTTGAAGGAGCCCATTTGTCTGCTTGTTGGAAACAGATCGGTATCCTGGGTATTTGGGGTATTGCGATCTATTTTCTGGCCATAAAAGTTTTCCGCTGGGAATAACACCATGAAACTCATTAAACTTGCTTTTGTCAGCCTCTTGGCCTTCTTTTTATTGGCTACCCTGATCTCCCTGTTCATTCCTTCAAATTTGCGCATATCCAAGGCCGTTAATATTGCCGCGCCAAAGGATAGTGTTTATAAGCGGATAGCGGTCCTGCAAGAGTGGCCTTCCTGGTACCCCATTCTTTCTGAATCGGGCGAGACTCCTTCCTTTATCGGATCAGATTCCCTTCATATCAAAGGAACAGGCATTCGGATTACGGAACGCACCCCTGAACAAATTCTCAGTACCATGCGTTCTGAAAGCGGCAGGTCGTTGGAAAGCGGATGGAAACTGATGCATATCGGCCAACAGGATTCGTTGACGGTTCAGTGGTACATGAATTTTAAACTCGGTTGGTATCCCTGGGAGAAATTCTCCAGCTTGTTTTATGAAAGCCTGTATGGGGTACAGATGGAAAAGGGATTGGCGCGGTTGAAGGAGGTATCTGAATAGGAAATGGGCATTACCGCCAGGACACAATGACGCCATTGAGCGCCACAAATTCTATTTGCGCCTGCTTGCGCCCTCGCGCCTTTGCGGTAAAACCTAATTTGAGTAAACTCAAATTCACTAATTTTAATAAAATTTAAAAACCATGAAATCACTATTTTCTTTATTTGTTGCTGCCAGTTTTAGTCTGGTCGCCTGTGGACAAGGCAACCCGC
Source organism: Chitinophagaceae bacterium (assembly GCA_041752235.1). Taxonomy (GTDB): domain Bacteria; phylum Bacteroidota; class Bacteroidia; order Chitinophagales; family Chitinophagaceae; genus SpSt-398. The sequence continues at coordinate 43,210 of JBGSHM010000025.1, read as the reverse complement.
CTGCCAGTCCGGCTGCTACTGCCAAACAAACGCTGGATAATGGAGCTACGGTAACCGTGAGTTATGGACAGCCATCTGTAAAAGGAAGGACCATCGGTGATAACCTGGAACCCATGTCGGGCAAAGTGTGGAGAGCCGGTGCTAACAAGGCCACTGTATTTGAATCGGATAAAGACCTTACCATCGAAGGTCAGGCATTGAAGGCTGGTAAATATGGATTCTTTGTGATCGTAGGAGACAATGATGCCTGGACATTTATTTTCAACAAAACCTGGGATCAATGGGGTGCCTATAGTTATAAAGAGTCGGATGACGTTGCCCGTATTCCGGCAAAAACCGAGAAAGGAACTTTTTCGGAGAAACTCACCTATACGATCGATAAGAACGGAAAGATGACGATCAATTGGGGCGATAAACAAGCCAGTGTCATGATCAAATGATCACTCAGATCATTTCCATGACCCGATAGATCTGTTCAAGCTCTTCCTGATTCGTTGAATAAGGAGGCAGACAATAAACCGTATTTCCAAGGGGGCGCAACAGCACCCCCTTTTTTAATGCCATTTGCATGATCGCTTCTTTCCGTGTATTGAGGTAATTATTCTCCTTGTCTTCCACCTCAAAAGCCAGAATGGTACCGGCACAACGTGGTTGGAGGAAACGACCTTCGGACTTCCATTGTACCACCTTTTGAAGATGATGGTCAGTGATCAATTTTATCCTTTCCTGGCAGGCGGCTTCCTGCAGCAGATCAAGACTGGCCAGGGCCGCGGCACAACCAATGGGATTGGCGGTAAAGGAATGTCCATGGAAAAAGGTCTTTAGCCTGTCCTCCTGAAGAAATGCCTCATAGATAAATTCCCGACAGGCGGTGAGCGCCATGGGCAAGGTACCACCCGTCAACCCTTTTGACAGACAAACGATATCGGGTAAAATATTGATCTGCTCACTGGCAAAGAGGGTACCTGTTCGGCCAAAACCTGTCATCACTTCATCAGCGATCAGGAGTATTCCCTGTTCCCGGCATTGGGCAAGAAGTTTTTCCAGGAAGGGTAGGTGATACATCCGCATACCTCCGGCTCCTTGTACCACGGGTTCGTAAATGATACAGGCGAACTCATCCCAATTCAACGAAGGAAGTTGCCAGGATTTATCTTCTTCAGTTGGGATATCCACGAATTCCACCGGAAATAAATGCCCATTGAATGGGGAGGTAAACACGCCTCGTTCACTTACACTCATGGCCCCGAAAGTGTCTCCATGATACGCGTGTTGGAGGGCCAGGATCTTTTTTCTGTTTGGGTGGCCTTGATTCTGGTGAAACTGGATCGCCATTTTCAAGGCTACCTCTACGGCCGTAGACCCATTATCGGAGAAAAAGAGGCGTTTCATATTCCCGGGCAGTATAGGTAATAAGCGCTCGGCAAGGGTTACGGCGGGCTCGTGCGTAAAGCCGGCAAAGATGACATGTTCCAGATGCAGGGCTTGTTCATGGAGTTTTTGGGCGATATAGGGGTGTCCATGTCCATGCAGGGTGGTCCACCAGCTACTGATGGCATCCAGTAAGGGGTTTCCCATTTCATCAAATAGATAAGAGCCTTTGGCCCGGGTGATGGGAATAAACGGTGCCGCAAGACGGTGCTGGGTATAAGGATGCCAGAGAAAACGGCCATCCCTTTCGGAGATCGAGTGCATAGTCAAAATTACTCATTCATTTTCAACGAACTAAAAAATAGGGCCTGGCAGGTGCAACGAAGCATCGAAGCGCGTTGTCACCTATCTGTAGAATAATTAATAATCAGTAATCAATAATTTCTAATCATATAGAGGTTATTATTGAGCATCCATGGATGAAAGGAAACTGGTAAAAGAATGTCTTCGGCGAAAGCCCGAGGCCCAACGACTGCTTTATGAGCGTTATGCTGAAAGTATGTTGGGTCTGTGCTATCGTTATACCAAGTCCATTACAGATGCTGAAGATATCCTCCAGGAAGGCTTTGTCAAAGTCTTCCAGCATTTGGATCAATACCGGTTTGATGGTGAACTGGGGGCCTGGGTAAGACGTATCATGGTAACCACGGCGCTTAATTACCTCAAGAAGAACCGGCACTATCGGCAGGAACTTTCTTTCGAGCATGAAGGGCTTCACCCCGTTTCGGATGAAGACCCGGAATGGCGTGTCAGTGGAAAGGAACTGGCCGAATTGATTCGCCAATTGCCCCTGGGATACCAAACCATATTCAACCTCTATGCCGTAGAAGGATACACCCATGTGGAGATCGGGAAATTGCTGGGTATCCATGAGGGTACCTCCCGTTCGCAATATGCCCGCGCCAGAAGCCTGCTGATCGTCTGGCTGGAAAGAAAAAATCAGATCAATTTTAAAACCGGATCGTATGCCGACCAATAATTTTGAAAAAAGAGTACAAGAAGAAATGGAGGGATTCAAACTCCCTCCTTCTGACGAGGTATGGTTGATCGTGGAGGAAAAGATCCGGGAGAGAAAGCGCCGAAGTTTTCTTTTCTGGTTGCTTCCCATCCTGTTGGGAGGAGCAATGGCCACCTATTTTCTATTGAACAAACCGGACAACAAAGGATCCACCGAATTGACCAGCGCCCAGCCTGCAATAGTCAAAGAAGCGATAAAGAAGGAGCAAGTAAATTCGAACAAGATGGATGATCCAATGGCCAATACAAGGCAGACTCCAAAGGAAAAGGTTGGAGAGAATGAAATAGCGCTGTCCTCCGGATCTGAACAGCATACTCCTTCGTCGCAAGTGCCCTTCGAAATGAAGAAATCAAACACCATTAAATCTTTTAAAAATAAAAAAGCAACCAATTTTGAACCGGCAAATGAAAGAGTTGGATTTATGGCATCCGCTAAGGATATTTCAACCGGGAAACCAGTCATAGAAAGTACAGCCGAGCCGGAATCAATGGAACAAATTCAACGCAGTATAGCTCCCGCTAACCTTTATATAGTTCAACCAGCATCATTAAGAAATGGGTGGTTCTCCTCGGGATTTTATTGGGTGGAAAGGCTGGAGGCAAAAACCCCTTCTGTTGTAAAACCATCCTCCCTCCGGTCTCCGAAATGGATACTTGGTTTTAAAGCGGGTGGGTATAACATCGCTGATCCCCTATTAGGTGGTGGTGGCCAAAAAGATTTTGCCGGAAACCTGAATAGCCCCGGACAGGGCACAGGTAGTTCCAATGCATCCATCATATCCGAGGCGCTTCCGAAACCCGCCTTGTCCTATGGATTAATGCTTGGCAGGCAGTTCCCGGTTGGGCGCAAACATTATTTCAAAACAGGTCTCGGCATTGCTCAATACAGTCATATCCGTCAGGTGGGAGACTATCGGGATAGCACCGCCAGCCCTAATTTTTCATTGAGCGATCAATCGGCCGGATTCTATCGGGGAGGAACCATCACCAGCTTCCGTTCACGCTATCAGGTTATAGAACTGCCTTTGACCATGATGTGGCAGATTGGTAAAAATAAAAACTGGCCCTTGCAACTGGAAACGGGTCTTCTGTACGGCCGGGTCATTCGGGCACGTGGACTTGTTTATGGTGGCTATGGTTATTTTGATGACCGGGATCAGGTACGAAAGAACCAATGGCAACTCAACCTCGGCTTTGGCTCAAGTTTGTTCAATCGATCCAGACATCCCATCGGTATTGGGTTGACCTACCAAACGGGCTTGCATAGTTTTTACAAAAAAGAGGTCGGTGATCTTAAAACCGGTCATTTCACGGGGGTACAATTGACCTTTCCTTTTTAAAAAAATACATGCAACGCATTGGATAAATGCGTTGTCAACTTCAAAAATCTGTTTATGCGACACCTACTCGTTTCCCTCTTGGCGCTTACCACCCTACTTAGTTCCTGTATCAAGGATAAAATGGAGGAGAAATACACCTTCTTTCGTCCGGTGTATCACACCCGCGCCGAAGTAAAAGCAGCCATTAAGAATGATAACAATGAAGAGATACGTATTCCAGGTAAGATATTTGTCAAAGGCAACTACCTTTTCCTGAACGAATACAACAAAGGAGTACACGTGATTGATTTCAGCAATCCGGCCGCTCCGGTTAAGAAAGGGTTTATCCATATTCCGGGAAATGTGGATATCGCGGTAAGAGGTAACTACCTCTATGCCGATTGTTATACCGACCTGATGAGCATTGATATTTCTGACCCCACAAATGTTAGCCTGGCGCATTTCCAGGAAGGGGTTTTCCCTCATCGCATATACGAAGCAGGATATATGGTGGATACCAGCATGGTGATCACGGAGTGGGTACGGGTAGACACGACCATTCGCAGCGATTACCAGTCTCAAGGCGGTGGAGCGAAAGTGTTCTTTGATATGGGGGTAATAAGTGCCCAGGCCTTTAGCAGCTACGCTTCTCCCAATTCCAATCCTGGAGTGACCAATGGTATTGGTGGGTCATTGGCAAGGTTTGCCCTGTACAATGATCGGTTATACACTGTTAGCCATATGGACCTGAAAGTATTCAATACGGCGCAACCCGCCACGCCCACCTATATCGCTACAAGAAATTTCCCGCGTGGCGATATTGAGACCGTATTTCCTTATCAGGACAAACTCTTTATCGGTTCACAATCCGGCATGTACGTCTATGGACTATCTGACCCCAATGCGCCGGCCTATCTTTCACAGGTTTCGCACATGCGTTCCTGTGATCCGGTTATAGCCGATGGTAACTATGCCTATGTAACGCTGCGGGGCGGTTCCTTCTGTGGTGGTTTCTCCAATCAATTGGATGTGGTGGACATCACCAATATTACTTCACCGGTTTTGATCAAAACCTATCTTTTATCAGCTCCCACCGGGCTATCCAAGGATGGGCATATCCTGATGGTCTGTGATGGCGCCCAAGGGTTAAAGTTCATGGATGCCTCTAATCCATCACAGATCACGAATCTGGGTACCCTGACGGGTTTGTTGCCCATGGATGTGATCGCCTTAGGGGGATTGGCCCTGGTAGTGGCTGAAGACGGGGTCTACTTTGTGAACTATACTAATCCTTCTTCCCCTTCTGTCCTTAGCAAACTCACCATTCAAAACTAATTTTCATGAAAAGAATATCAGGCTTTGTCCTTCTTCTTTTATTGTTGGCTGCCGGCGCAGGGTATGGGCAAAAGAAATCCAGCTTTTATCTTCAACCACAGATCACCTTGCTCAATGGTACACAAACGATCGATGGTTCTCTAGGCTTTAGTTCCGGAGTAGAATGGGGACCCTGGCAATTTGGGGGCACCTCCGAAATGGATTTCTACGAAAAAAGATCGGTTCCCTTATATGCGGAGGCTAAGCGTTATTTTGGAAATCAGAAAAAACGCCCCTTTGTATACGCAGGTGCAGGAGCTAATTTTGCCTGGCCTACGGAATATCAACGCTACTATTATTATGATTGGGGCTGGGGAAGCCAGTTCTATATTCCTTCTACCTTTGATCATGGCAGATATCTCATGGGAGGTATTGGTATTCAAATGCAAAGTAAAAAAGGAAAAGGTTTCAGTATTTCGCTTGGTTACTCTTCAAAGTCCATGACTGAAAAATGGGTGGAAGAAGTTTGGGACCCTTCAACATCCACCACGGTCAAGACACCCCGGTCGATCAAGTATGAATTTAACCGGGTGGATTTGAAAGTGGGATTCAGGGTGTTTTAAAAATGATTTTACCGCCAGGACGCCAAGTCGCAATAAATCCTTGCGCTCCCTTGCGCCCTCGCGCCCTGGCGGTTAATCCTCCTCATCCCCTTAAAAACTTCAAATTGCTCCTCACCCCCTCCCATTTCGCCCGTTTCAACGGTGAGTCACGAAAGATATTCCTGAAACCTTCCTCACTCAATGCCTCCCATTCTGCCGAAGTAAAATTTAGCACTTCAGGCAAAGGACGAAAAGCTTCCTCTTGGGCAGGGGTAGAAAACCGGTTCCAGGGGCAAACATCCTGGCAGGTATCACATCCAAACATCCAGTTGTCAAATTTCCCTTTCATTTCATTCGGTATCAACTGGTCCTTCAATTCAATGGTGAAGTAGGAAATACATTGGCTGCCATTGATTGTTTTATCCGGAAGTATGGCTTCAGTAGGACAACTTTCCACACATTTGTTACAGGTGCCGCAATAGTCTCGGGCAAACGGATCATCGGGTTCCAGGTCCAGGTCGGTGATAAGCGTAGCAATAAAGAAAAATGACCCGCCGCTACGGGTGATCAGGTTACCATTTTTTCCAATCCATCCCAAACCACTTTTTTGCGCCCAGCTTCGTTCCAGCACGGGCGCAGAATCGACAAATCCACGGCCATTGATCTCACCTATTTTTTCTCTGATCAATCCCAGGAACGCTTTCAGTTTGGAACGGATGACCTCATGGTAATCTTTTCCGTAGGCATATTTCGAAATTTGTGGCGCGGAAGGATTTTGTATTTTTTCCGGGTAATAATTCAACAAAAGGGTAATGACCGATCGGGCTCCGGGAACCAGTTTTCGTGGATCAGTGCGCAGGTCAAAATGATTTTCCATATATGCCATCCCTCCATGCAAGCCTTTGGATAACCAATTTTCCAGGCGACGGGCGTCTTCCTCCAGGGCTTCGGCCCGGGCGATTCCACAATGATCAAACCCCAATTCCCGGGCCAGTGTTTTGATGATTGCGGTATGTTGAAGTTTGGTTCCCACCTTTCAATTATAGGCAAAATTAAAGCTTCCTGTCACCTTTGCTACGCTTCTTTATGTTCCTTAGCCCAAGGAATGTTAGATACCAAACATCCCTATCTTTGAAAGGCAAACTCCTGTATATGAGAAAATCATCCTTTCAATCCCTTCTTTTCATTCTTCCGCTAGTAGCCATTTTGTTCAGTTGTGCCAGTTCAAAGAACCAGGCCGACATGGTCCTTCACCATGCCCAGGTGTACACCGTAAACCCGGCTCAGCCTACGGCCGAAGCTGTAGCCGTGAAAGATGGGAAGATCATTTTTGTGGGCAGCAATGCAGAAGCAGAGAAGTTAATCGGCAGCCAAACTGAATCCATTGATTGCAAAGGGCAATTTCTCATGCCCGGTTTTATCGAAGGGCATGGTCATATACATGGTTTAGGCGCCTCTTTGGTCAGCCTGAATCTGATGACCGTAAATAATTGGGATGAGATCGTGGAAAAAGTCAAGGAGGCGGTCAGTAAAGCCAAACCCGGGGATTGGATCATCGGATGGGGCTGGCATCAGGAAAAATGGAATCCGGCACCTGCTGTTAATTTTCTGGGATATCCCTATCATGAAGAATTGGATAAAGTTTCTCCCAATAATCCGGTATTGCTTTCCCATGCCAGTGGACATAGCAGCTATGTGAATGCAAAGGCCATGGAGTTGGCCGGTATAAATGCCAATACGCCCAATCCTACGGGTGGCGAGATTGTACGGGATAAAACAGGCCGGGTGGTTGGTGTCCTTGCAGAAACTGCCCAGTCACTGGTCAATAAGGCCTATGCAGCTTTTGTTAACCAGCAAACCGAGGATGAACAAAAAGCGCGTTGGGCGGAGAGTATAAAATTGGCAGAAGAAGATTGTTTGAAAAAAGGGATCACCAGTTTTCAGGATGCAGGTTCCTCCTTTACCCAGGTAAAATGGATGAAGGAATTGGCCGATTCGGGAAAACTGAATATTCGTCATTGGTTGATGGTGCGTGAACGAAACAGTGTACTCCGCGCGAATGCCGCAGTATTCCCGATTGTAGATGCCGGGAACGCACATCTTACCGTCAAGGCAGTGAAAGTGTCCCTCGATGGAGCCCTGGGATCTTATGGAGCCTGGTTACTCGAACCTTATTCCGATCGGCCAGGTTGGGTAGGGGAGGCTACTTTTAACCTGGATTCGCTCCAGGCGATTGCCGATTTCTGCTGGGACAATCAATTGCAACTCTGTGTGCATGCCATCGGTGATCGCGCCAACCGGGAATTGATCGATCTGTATGCCAAAAAGATAGCTCAGGATAAAACCAAAGACCACCGCTGGCGTATCGAACACGCGCAACATGTCAACCCCACCGAGATACCACGTTTCAAAGAATGGAATGTGATCGCCTCCATGCAGGGAATTCACTGCACCAGCGATGCACCTTTTGTTCCAAAACGATTGGGCGAACAACGTTCACGTGAAGGGGCCTATGTTTGGCAATCCTTTTTAAAGGCTGGCGTGGTGGTCACCAACGGAACCGATGTACCCGTTGAAGATGAAGACCCGATCGCCTGCTATTATGCCAGTGTAACCCGTCAATTGAAAGATGGTACCGTATTTTATCCCGAGCAGCGTATGTCCCGGGAACAGGCAATTCATTCCTATACCCTGGCCAATGCCTATTCCTCTTTCCAGGAAAAAGTAAAGGGCTCGATCGAAGTAGGAAAGTATGCCGACTTTGTTATTCTATCCAACAACCTGGTTACTTGCAAGGATGAAGAAATAAAAGATACCAAAGTGATGATGACGATCGTGAACGGGAAACTGAAGTATACGGGTAGCAAATAAGACCCCTATTCAAAATGAGGATTAATGATCGCTATAATTTCCTTATGTAAGGCTATTGGATCATTCTCGACCATTTCCTTGGGTAAGAGCAGAAAGGCATACCCTCTTTTAAAATCCACCACCGACCAGAATCCAAACAGGCTTGGGGAGATAAGGGCTGTTGCATTTCCATTTCCATCTTCTTCCAATACCCAGGCGCCGGAGGCATAGCCCATACCTTTGCCCGCATCGGGTAAATATTTCATCAGCAGGTCACCCGTTTGTATCTTGATCAACTCAGCCACCGATTCTTCGGAAAGCACCTGTTGCCCCCGAAACTTACCCTTGTTGAGTAACATGACCAGAAAATTCATGTAATCATCGGCTGATGATTTTCCTCCGATCGAAGGATTGATTGGCCCTCCCATCAAATTCGCAAAAGTGCTGCGACGCATGGCGAGTGACCGGAACAATTTTTGGGTCATCAACTGGTCAAATCGTCTTTTTCCCACTACCTCCAAAACCCGGCCAGCAATACTTAGACCAATATTGCTAAAATAGAATTCCTTACCTGGATTGGCCGCGATGTTTTTCGCGGCGAAGGAGTTTACCTCTTTTTCCAGATTCTCAAATTTACTTTTATCAAAAAGCTTGGAAAGCTTCAGGGCTTCGGACTCGATACCGGTAGTGTGCGACAAACAATGACGAAGCGTGATGTAGTTTTTAAAATATTTTCCAAATTCAGGGACATAATTAACCACGGGATCATCCAGGGTAAGTTTTCCTTCATCTACAAACATCATCACCAGGGCGGCCGTAAGCAACTGACTGGAGGCCGCAACAGGGGCCTGCACATTGCTTCGGAATTGTGGGTTGGTTTGTTTGCGGTAAACAACCGTATCATCCTTCTTCCAAAGCATCACATTGAAATCCTTTCCCAGTTTTTCTTTGTTGGATTCTAAAAAATCATCCAGGTCTGTAAAGGTGGTTTGGGCGTGGGATGTAGAAAGCAGGGAAAAGGATAGCAATAGAAGGAGGAGGGTTCTCATGGTACTTTTTCTTTACAATTTACGAAATTCCTTCGTGTTCTTTGTGCATCCTTTGTGTCCTTTGTGTCCTCCTACGCACGACTGGCGTAGGAGGACACAAAGGACACAAAGGATGCACAAAGAACACCAAGAAATCAGGCGGAAGCTGTAAGTGCTTGCTCGATGTCCTCCCGGATATCATCAATATGCTCAAGGCCAACGGAAATACGGATAAGCCCCGGCGTGATACCTACGGACAATCTTTCCTCCTCCGATAATTTGGAATGGGTGGTAGAAGATGGATGCGAAGCAATACTCCGGCTATCCCCAAGGTTTGAAGTCCGGCTTAACATTTTCAGGGCATCCAGAAAACGACGCCCTCTTTCGAGTCCACCCTTGAGTTCAAAGCAAACGATCCCGCCGCCACCACTCATTTGTTTTTTGGCAATATCGTGTTGCGGGTGCGAAGGGAGAAAAGGATATTTAACCTGAACCAGGTGTGAATTGTTTTGCAGGGCCGTTGCCAGTTGCAGGGCATTTTGACAATGTCGCTCCATACGAAGCGACAGCGTTTCTAAACTCTTGGTCAGTACCCAGGCATTAAAGGGAGATAGAGAAGGCCCCGTATTTCTTAAAAACAGATAGATCTCGCGCACCAGCGAAGCCTTACCAGCGATTGCCCCACCTACGACCCGGCCTTGACCATCCATCCACTTGGTGGCAGAATGAATCACAATATCAGCCCCCCATTCTATCGGCCGCTGTAGCACCGGAGTGGCAAAGCAATTGTCGACGACCAATAGAATATTATGTTTTTTCGCCAGTTGCGCCAGTGATTCCATGTCAATGATATCGAGTCCGGGATTGGAAGGGGTTTCCACATAGATCATCCGGGTATTGGAGCGAATCAATCCTTCAATTGTTTCGGGTTTGTTTATATCAAAATAATCAAATCCGATCTTCCAGCGGCCCATGTATTTGGTTAAAATGGTATGGGTACTTCCAAACACTGAACCGGAGGAAAGGATATGGTCCCCGCTTTGTAAAAAGGTCATAAAGGTGCCAAACACGGCTGCCATTCCTGTTGCTGTGGCGAGACCGGCCTCTGCTTTTTCCATCATCGCCACTTTGTAGGCAAATTCATCCACGGTAGGGTTGCTGAACCGCGAATAGATATTGTGGTCATTTTCTTCCGCGAAAGCCGCCCGCATATCTTCTGCGCTATCAAATACAAAACTGGACGTGAGAAACAGGGGGGTCGAATGCTCATTCTCCCAGGTGCGTGGGGTCTGTATACGAATGGCCTCGGTCTCAGGGTGATATTTACTCATACGGTATAAAAAATGCTGGAGGGCAAAGTTATTATATAATGTTCATTCTGAAATAATTGCAGGAAATCCGCCACCAATCTGCTTTTCAGGCAGAAATGCCGGAGCTTTAATGACAAATTTGGTAAAAAAACAAGCTTGGATAACTATTTGAATGTACTCCTTGAAATCCGTGTAATTCGTGAAATCCGATCAATTCGTGTCACCTTAATTTAAATCGTATGAACCTCTCCAATTTTACCATAAAAGCAGCAGAAGCCATCCAGTCGGCCCAGCAACTGGCATTCAATGAAGGGAACCCCAACATTGAAACCGAGCATTTACTCAAGGCCTTGTTGGAGCAACAGGATTCGCCGGTTGAATACTTGTTAAAGAAAAACAATGTAACCCTCAACCTGGTAGAGAATAAGCTGGATGAAGCGATTCAGAAACTGCCCAAGGTGCAGAATGGGGAACCTGCCCAATCCATCAGCCGCGAGGCGAATAGCGTGGTGCTTCGGGCAGGAGCTGCGCTTAAATCGTATGGTGATGAATTCGTTACACCTGAACACTTGCTGCTCGCCCTTGTACAAGGCAATGATGCCACGGCCAAATTACTAAAGGATGCAGGGCTTACAGAGAAAGGGTTGACCGCCGCCATCAAGGATTTGCGGAAGGGAGAGACCGTAACCTCTCAAACCCAATCACAACAATACAATGCGCTAAACAAATACGCCAAAAACCTGAATGAGATGGCGAGACAGGGAAAACTTGATCCCGTCATAGGGCGTGATGAAGAAATTCGCCGCACTCTGCATATTCTTTCCCGTCGTAGTAAAAACAACCCCATTTTGGTGGGGGAACCCGGGGTAGGTAAAACCGCCATTGCAGAGGGGCTTGCCATGCGGGTTGTAAATGGAGATGTACCTGAGAATCTTCGTTCCAAGGTGATCTATGCACTGGATATGGGGCAACTGATCGCCGGTGCCAAGTACAAAGGTGAATTTGAGGAAAGGTTAAAGGCGGTGATCAAGGAAGTTTCCACCAGCGAAGGAGAGATCATTCTGTTTATTGATGAGATACACACCCTGGTAGGGGCAGGTGGGGGAGAAGGCGCCATGGATGCCGCCAATATTCTCAAACCAGCCCTTGCACGTGGTGAACTGCGAGCCATTGGCGCCACCACATTGAACGAGTACCAGAAATATTTTGAAAAGGACAAAGCCCTGGAAAGAAGGTTTCAGAAAGTGCTGATCGATGAACCTTCGGTAGAAGATGCGATCTCGATCCTGCGTGGGTTAAAAGACCGCTATGAGACCCACCACCATGTGCGGATCAAAGATGAAGCCATTATAGCGGCAGTTGAATTATCACAACGCTATATCACCGATCGTTTCCTTCCCGATAAGGCCATTGACCTCATTGACGAAAGCGCGGCTAAACTACGCCTGGAAATGAACAGCATGCCGGAGGAACTCGATAAACTGGAACGGCAGATCCGTCAACTGGAGATCGAGCGGGAAGCCATCAAGCGGGAAAATGACGAGGAAAAATTAAAGGAACTCAATACCGAGATCGCGAACCTGAGTGTGGAGCGGGATACCTTCAAGGCAAAATGGAAAGAGGAAAAAGAGATTGTAGAGAAGGTACAGAATGCCAAGGCGGAGATCGAACAATTAAAGTTGAGCGCCGAACAAGCGGAAAGAAACGGGGATTATGGAAAGGTGGCCGAGATTCGATACGGAAAAATTAAAGAACAGGAACAAAAGATCGAGGACCTCACCGTTCAACTTTCCGGGTTAAGTGAAAAACGTTTATTGAAAGAAGAAGTAGATGCGGAGGATATCGCCGAAAATGTGGCCAAAGCCACCGGCATCCCGGTCAGCCGGATGATGCAGAGTGAAAAGGAAAAATTATTGAACCTCGAAGACCATCTCCATCAGCGGGTCATTGGGCAGGAAGAAGCCATTGTAGCGGTAGCCGATGCCATTCGCCGAAGCAGAGCCGGATTACAGGATCCCCGTAAACCGATCGGTTCCTTTATTTTCCTTGGGACAACCGGAGTTGGTAAAACAGAATTAGCGAAAGCCCTGGCTGAGTATCTTTTTGATGATGAAAGCATGATGACCCGGATCGATATGAGTGAGTACCAGGAAAAACATACGGTGTCCAGACTGGTGGGAGCCCCTCCCGGCTATGTGGGATATGAAGAGGGAGGTCAATTGACCGAAGCGGTACGCCGTAAACCGTACAGTGTAGTGTTGCTGGATGAAATTGAAAAAGCGCATCCGGATGTTTGGAATGTAATGCTCCAGGTTTTGGATGATGGAAGGCTTACAGACAATAAAGGCCGCGTGGTCAACTTCAGAAATACCATTATCATTATGACCAGCAATCTGGGAAGCCATATCATCCAGGAGAATTTTGAGAAGGTAAACGAGGCAAACAAGGAGGATGTGGTAGAGAAGACAAGGGTGGAAGTTATGAGTTTGTTACGCCAAACCATTCGACCGGAATTCCTCAACCGGGTAGATGAGATCATCTTGTTCCAGCCTTTGTTGCGCAAAGAGATCAAAGGCATCATCCATATCCAACTCAATAACCTGAAAAAACTGGTGGCGGAAACCGGAATCGAATTGGTGTTCTCCGATTATGCGATTGATTTTCTGGCTGAGCAAGGATTTGATCCCCAATTTGGGGCGAGACCATTAAAAAGGCTGATCCAAAAAGAGATCGTGAACCAATTGAGCCGGAAAATACTGGCTGGGGAAATTGACCGGTCCAGGCCTGTATTGGTGGATGTTTTTGATAGAGTAGTGGTATTTCGAAATGAAGCTCCGGAGAAAGTCTAGTATGAGCTTTCTCCGGATACCCTTGATATCTTCTTTCAGGCGGCTTTTGGATGTATAGCCTTTATGGAGTTAATAGAGTTTCTCTTTGCGATCGCTTCTTCCTCCAGGTCAAAGTCATCCTGAAGACCAAGCCAGAATTTTGCAGAGTTGCCAAAGTATTTGCTAAGCCGCAAAGCAGTGTCGGCTGTTATCCTTCGATTTCCTTTTAAAATTTCGGAGACCCTTGTTTGAGGAATACCTATGTCTTTGGCTAATCGGTAAGCAGAAATTTCAAACGGAATCAGAAACTCCTCCATTAAGACCTCGCCGGGGTGTATGTTCTTTAACTTTGCTATAGTGCTCATTTAATGATAATCAATAATTTCAACCTCTGATGCATTCCTAACTGACCATTTTAAAATAATTCTCTGCTCGTCATTTATAAAGTTAAAACTACGGTAAGTATTTTATTTGAAAAACCGCCAAAACTTAATTCTTATCTAAGAACCCAGTCGGGGCTTCAAATTTCTTGTGTCAATGTCTTTTCCAGTATATCCACAGCTTCCTGCAATTCAGTCTCCTGGATTGTCAAAGGAGGCACCCATTGCAACACATTCCCTTGGGAGACCTTGAAGCTTAACCCTTTTTCCAGGCAGCGGTACATGATACGCGAAGCCAGCTCAGTGTCTCTTTCCTTCGTGACCGGATCCTTTACCAATTCGATCCCCCAGAGTAATCCTATTCCACGAATATCCCCAATGACCGGATACTTCTCTTTTAAAGCAGATAGCTTTTTATTCAGGAACGCTTCACAGGACTTTGCCTGATCAAGTAGTGCATGTTGATCGATAAATTCCAGCATGGCCAGACCTGCAGCAGCCCCCAAAGGATTTTTTTCAAAAGTGTAATGTCCAAGGGAAACTTCTTCGGCGATATTGTATTCCTCGCGCGCAATGATCCCGGCCATGGGGATGATACCAGCGCCAAGTCCTTTTCCCAAACAAAGAATATCCGGTTCAATGCCATAATGCTCAAAGGCGAACATTTTTCCTGTACGGCCAAAAGCAATTGGGATCTCATCGAGTATCAGCAATACCTTATATTCATCGCAAAGCGCACGGATACTTTTCCAATAAGAGTAGGATGGGATCTGAACATCCGTGTTGCGAATGGTTTCTGCCATAAAGGCCCCCACCTGCTTGTTTTCCTTCAATACTTTTTCAAAAGCAGCCAGGGAATTTGCTTCACCTGCTTCAGGTGACCGATAGTTATCAGGTCCCGGGATATTGATGGTATCCGGAAATTCACCCATGTATTTTTTAAATTGATCTTCCCCACCGGCGGCAATCGCATCCAATGACGCGCCATGAAAGGAATCCACATACGACACGACTTTCGTTTTACCAGTGATTACCCGCGCTAATTTCAACGCCATACCGATGGCGCTGGTACCACCCGGGCAAAACAGCACCCTGGATAAGCCGGCAGGCATTAAACCAACCAACCTGCTTGCCAGTTCAATGATCGGTTGGTTGGTATATCGCCGGGGGCAAAAAGGCAATTGGTCCAACTGGGTTTTTACTTTTTCAATGACATAGGGGTTTCGATGCCCGACCTGATGGACATTATTCCCATGAAAATCCATGTATTTCTTTCCCTGGATATCAGTGATGTGAATGCCTTCCGCCGACTCGATCACATTCAGACAGGGAGTGGAGAGAGATTGGTGAAGGAAATGGCGGGCGTCGGATTGGAGAAGGTCGTTTGTTTCTTTGTTGAGGCCTCCTATCCATGCAGCCCGAAAGGGAGAGAGGTTCACATCACCTTCCGTGAGCAAGGGCGTTTTGTCCATATTAGCTTTTTCGGGTTTACGTGACGAAGTTGGGAAATTGACCGGGATATTAAGGTTATGTTTTCTTTACGGGATCATTTTGTTATCAGTGTTTTCATCAATGGAAAGGAGTCGAAGGCAGCCTAAATTGCAGCAAAACGAAATTTTATGGACGCCACTACCAACAGTCTCAATTGGTTTGAAATTCCGGTTACCGATATGGGCCGGGCCCGCCATTTTTATCAGGTCATTTTTAGTATGCATATGGATTTGGGGAATATGATGGACATGCAAATGGCCTATTTTCCAGGCGAAGCCGGAAGTGGGAAAGCTTCTGGTGCCCTGGTTCAAAGTGCCTACCATACCCCCAGCCAGGAAGGAACGCTTGTTTACTTAAATGCCAATCCGGTCATGGATCCCGTGCTGGAGAAAATAGAGCCGATGGGTGGAAAGATCATCATGCCCAAAACGGCCATGAGCGAGGAAATTGGTTTCATGGCTATGTTCATTGACTCAGAAGGGAACCGGGTTGCCCTTCATTCCCAGGGATAATGGTCAGTGGTTCATAAATCGCTGGGCGATACGCAGTGGTCGAAAAATATATCTTTTTTTGCTGTGATGTCCGCCTGTACGCAGCAGGATATCCCGCAGGGTTTCTATGACCTCAATGGTATGGTCGCCTTTATTGACCATTACACATTCTGCCAACGCAGCATGTGAGGCATCGGTGATCTCCGACCGGGTAGCCACGCCGGATTTGTTGAGTGTCTCCAATACCTGGGTAGCCCAGATCACCGGTATGTGGGCGGATTCACAGATCCAAAGAATCTCTTCCTGAATCTCTCCCATTCTTTCAAAACCGATCTCGACCGCCAGATCGCCCCGGGCGATCATGACTCCGCAAGATCCGGATTGCATTCCCTGAAGAAGCAAGGAGGGTAGGTTTTTCACCGCTTGCGGCGTTTCGATCTTAATAATAATATCCGGCGGGTTGGACGAAAATTGTTGGAGCTTTAGTTGAAGTTCCTTCAGGTCACTGGCATAGCGAACAAAAGAATATCCTACCATGTCTGCGTGGTTACAAATAAAGGGGAGACAGGAAATATCAAAACTGGTCAATGGCGCGATGGCCAATTCAGAATCCGGGAAATTGATACCCTTGTCATTCTTTATTTGTTTTTTAGCCGACGAAACGCGCGTGATCCGGACCCCCAGTTTGTCCTTTTCCTTTTTCTCCACGATCCCTTTGATGATTCCGTCATCCAGGTAGACACGATGCCCCTCCTCTACATGCAACAATACATCCTTTTCATTCGGACTGATCACCACCTGTTCTTCCAAACCGGAAGGCATTGATTCGGCAAGCCAGATCAATTCACCCTCCTCAATCTTTACCTTGCCCTTATCCATCCCTCTTCCGATCAATTTGGTGCGGATCTTTGGGCCCGCCAGGTCCATATACACTTTACAATCCAAACCGGTGTGCTGACTTGCCCTGCGAATCAGTTGGATCATTTGCGCCCACACCGCCTCATTATCATGTGCACAATTTATTCTCGCCACATTCATCCCGTTCTGAAGCAGTGTTTTGATGATGGCATAATTCTCGGCAAAGGAACTGTCAAAGGTGACCATGATATAAGGGATACCTTCCTCCACCTTTTTCCCAAATAAACTTCGTTGCTCCGTTTCCATTTTTGCAAGACTATACGCATAGGTGCAGGCTTCGATTTCTTCTTCCGGAAATTCCTTGCCCAATCGTTTCAATATGGATTGTATCTGGCTTAGAATATGACTTTCTGAGCTCGCCAGGGAAGAAAGTCCCAATACATGCAGTTCATCCTGCAGGTCACGAATGTCCTCATTGCGCAAGGTTAGGTAATGGATCAGGTTGGTAGCGGAGAGCCGATAATCCTCCGGGATCAACGCCAGTATTTCATGCCTTCTTTCGGTCTCATTTTTCATTTTGCCAATTAGCCGGTCCAGTTGCTGAAATACCGAAAAGGTCAAACCTGTATCCATGGTGCTGATTTTTGCTTGATAAATGTAGGCGGGTTCTTTGGCGTTCGGCCTGACCCGAATCACGATTTTGCCTGATTTACCAACCCTTTTCTTACTTGAAAGTGGTTATCGGATTTCATTAAAAATCTGAGTAACTTCAAGGGTATCAAAACAATGACCTTGAAAAAGTCGGTTGCCCATATGTCATTCCTGAACTTCTTACAGGAAATGGCCGGGGAGCTTTCACAGTTCACCGTGCAATTGCGGAAAAAGGTCGATGAAGATGCTGTGCATCAGGTTCGTGTGTCCATTAAAAGATGGAAAATGACCGGGAGGTTACTTGAAAAATTATATCATATACCCTGGAAACGTGATTTCCAACAGACCGCTTCATTATTCAGAATTTGCGGACAGCAACGAAACCTGGAACAGGGAATCCAACTTTGTCAACGATATGACCTTGCTGTAAAAGGTATAAATCCATTCTTTCGCCAGGAATTAATAAAGGCAAAACGAGAAACGCGAACGGCTATAAAAGAGTATGATATTTCAGGTGTATTTATTTACCTGGATCGGGTAAAAGCCTTTTTTTCTACTGCCCACCAATTACCCCAAGCTAAAACCCTTCGAAAAGAAGAGGACCGATTATTAAAAAAGGCAACAAAGCTTTTTCAGCAAAAACCAAGACCTCTGCATACGATCCGGAAGCGCCTGAAAGACTTGTTGTTTCTTCGGGAATTCACTCAACATGCTCAAGGGAAACAGCGAAAATTGAATAAGAATCTTGATCTGCTGGGTAAGATCCAGGATCTGGTTGTACTGGAAGAACTTGTTGAACAGGGTAATTCAAAAGGAGTTATCACTGATAAAGAAGGGCGACAGGTGAGGGGAAAGATAACATCCATGCGCAAACGACTTGTTAAACGTTCAGAGAATCAATTGGGTACATTTTTATTTCCCAAAAAATAATCCTACCTTTAAATCTCTTGATGTTTCGCACTCCCTCCTTGGAGCCTACATTCTCCATGCTGCTGTGATGGCAAAACGTAAGGCGGGTAAAGTATCCCTCACGGAGATAGCCTTACCAAATTTTTCAAATTAAATAGTTAATAGTGTTATTCAACGAATTACAGCTCATTGAGCCTGTTCTCAAAGCGCTTAGCCAGGAAGGCTATACGCAACCAACCCCTATTCAGGAAAAAGCCATTCCTGTTGTTTTACAAAGAAAAGACCTGCTCGGATGTGCCCAGACAGGTACCGGCAAAACTGCCGCGTTTACGATTCCTATTCTTCAATTGATGAGCCAGGAGGATCAACCCGTTAAAGGAATCCGTGCGCTCGTTTTGACCCCAACCCGCGAACTCGCGATCCAGATCGGGGAAAGCATTGAAGCTTACGGCCGTTTTCTCCCCCTTAAGCATACCGTTGTATTTGGTGGAGTTTCTCAACATGCACAGGTTCAAGCCCTTCGCCGGGGTGTAGATATTTTGGTCGCTACACCGGGTCGTCTGCTTGACCTGATGCAGCAAAGACATATTGCCCTGGATCATATCCAGTTCTTTGTATTGGATGAAGCCGATCGGATGTTAGATATGGGATTTGTGCAGGACGTCAGAAGGGTAATCGCCCGTCTGCCCCAGCAACGCCAAACTCTTTTCTTCTCCGCCACCATGCCGGGTGAGATAAGGCAGCTTGCACAGATACTGCTTAAGGATCCCATTAAGGTTGAGGTTACGCCTCCATCTTCTACGGTGGACCTGATCCAACAGGCAGTTTATCATTGCGATAAGCAAAACAAGCTTCCTTTATTGATCGAGATATTGAAGGATCCGGCCATTGAATCGGTACTCATTTTTACCCAAATGAAATATGCGGCTGACCGACTGGCCAAAAGCCTGAGCCGTGCCGGGATTCCCACCGAGGCGATCCATGGCAATAAAGCCCAGAATGCCAGGCAAAAAGCCCTGTCTAATTTTAAATCTCGTAAAACAAGAGTACTGGTCGCCACTGATATAGCCGCCCGCGGTATTGATATTGATGAACTTACACACGTCATCAACTATGAATTACCCAATGTGCCAGAAACCTATGTACACCGTATCGGTCGAACCGGTCGCGCAGGTGCCAGTGGTATTGCTATCTCTTTTTGCGACTGGAGTGAAAAGATCTTCCTCAGTGATATTCAAAAACTGATCAAAAAGACCATTCCGGTAGTTAAGGACCATCCTTACGACGTTCCCTCCATGTATAATCAAATACAACAACCCAAGCCAACCACCGGCTCGGCGCCTTCCAGCTTTGGAAATGCCCGCAGGGCAGGCGGAAAGCGGTATGGGCGGGCGTTTACGCAGAGGGCGTGAGACGTGAGACGTGAGTTTCGTGAGACGTGAGGCGTGAGGGGTGAGTTTCGTGAGGTGTGAGAGGTGAATGGTGAATGGTGAATAGTGAATGAATTGATTTCTGATAATAGGAAAAGGCCTCATTTGAGGCCTTTTCCTATTATTCTTTATTATACTATAAATCACTCATCATTCACTATTCACTATTCACCATTCACTATTCACCATTCACCATTCACCTCTCACACCTCACGAAACTCACCTCTCACGCCCCACGTCTCCCCCCCTTCCATTTCCCGGAAAATTCCTCCCAATTCCGGAACACCATCCAAGTTTGGCACGTGTAAAAGATTGACTTTTAGTAAGTTGAGATTTGGCACATTGTTCGGATACACTGTTTCAAACAAATCCGAACGTTATGAAACAAATCTACACCCTACTGATCACCCTGATGGTTACAATCGGCCTTCAGGCTCAAAGTTTCTCCTGGAACAATTTTAACTCCGGTGGAACTTCTTACAGCGCTTCTTCGAACAATGTAAACATGAGCGTTTCTATTTCTGGATCTGGTCACGCTTCCGGCGAACCCAGCTACAGCAGCTCTAATGGTGGTTATTTATACGAAAGCGTGGACTGGTCAAATAAGACGACCACCATCACCTACACCATCACTTTCAACATTCCCCTGAAAGGTGTTTACTTCTACATCTATGATGTGGATTACAACAGCGGTTATTGGGATGATAAAGTGACCATTTCTGCAAAGAACAATGTAAACACTACAGTATATCCCACCATCAGTGCAGGTAGTTCTGCCCAGGTTACGGGTTCCAATATGAATATCCTGGATGGTAAGAGCAACAATAGTTCTTTTTCCTCCAACGCCTCCTATGTAAGTTTTGGAACCAGTGTTCCTGTAAAAACCATTACCATTGTTTATGGTGCTGGTAACAACAGCCCTTCCAACCCTAATGGTCAGGTGATCGGGTTTACCACAGTCGGTTCTTTGGAAGCCCTGCCCGTTCAACTGCTTGGTTTTAGCGCTGCTAAATCGGGTACCAACAACGCCCTGATCAAATGGGAAACTGACAAACAGATCCGCTTTGATCATTTTGAACTTGAGCGTTCTGCCACCGCAGTAGGTCCTTTTGAAAAAGTAGCTGATATCGCTTCGAACAATGCCATAACTGGTAACTATTCTTATACTGACATCAATGTAAAAAGCAAAATGGCTACTGCTTATTATCGCCTGAAAATGGTGGATATTGACGGAACTTATTCTTATAGCCGCGTTGCCATGATCCGTTTTACCGGTGGCGCTACCTTCGATGTTCGTCCTACTTTGCTCCATGCCGGTGAGAACCTGAATGTGACTGTTTCCAGCAACGAAAATGAAAACTATACGATCAAATTATTCAATATGAGTGGTAAAATGGTCGCTCAACAAAATATTGCCCGCTCCGGCCAGGTTGCCTTAAATACCGCTGGTCTCCAGAAAGGTATGTATGTGGTAACAGTAGAAGGTGGCAGCGAGCCCCAAACCTTCAAAGTAATGGTACAATAAGGGTTAGCCCCAGACGTTCGGTTTTGTTTTCCCCGCGGTTTTAGCATAATAGGTTCTTTTGACCTACCTTGCTTAAACCGCGGGGTCTTTTTTGGCATACTATTTTCTTAAT
Source organism: Chitinophagaceae bacterium (assembly GCA_041752235.1). Classification (GTDB taxonomy): domain Bacteria; phylum Bacteroidota; class Bacteroidia; order Chitinophagales; family Chitinophagaceae; genus SpSt-398. The sequence goes on along the minus strand of JBGSHM010000025.1, from coordinate 21,664 downwards.
CTGCACGTTAGATGAAACGATCCAATAAATCCAATTCAACTCCTATGGGTACAACCATTTCCCGTTCCCTTCCTTCCCTGAAGACATTTGGCTTTTATTCCCTCTTGCTCGCCGGGGCTACCGCTGGCTTCTTTATCCTTAAACCGCTGTTAGAATCCAATAACAATGGGGCCGAAGCATTCGGAGCAGTCCATGATAGCACAGAAAAAAAGAAGGATAGCCTGGCTGGCGGAAACGGAGTTTACGACCAGACCGCGTATGTGGAACAACTCCGCCTTATGGCGAATGGTGACTCCTCCGGTCGGTGGCCGGTTAAAACAGGGGTAGCCTACCAACCAGGTGCTTTATTGCCCTTTCATCGCATTATAGCCTACTACGGTAACCTCTATTCCAAACAAATGGGTATACTGGGTGAGCTGCCCAAACAAGAAGTTCTAAGCCACCTGCAGGCCAAGGTAGCTGAATGGCAGGCAGCAGACAGTACCACGGTCGCCATCCCAGCCCTGCATTATATTGCCGTAACCGCACAAGAAAGCCCGGGGAAAGGCGGGAAATACCGGTTGCGTATGCCCTTTCATCAAATCGATTCGGTATTGAAAATGGCGGAGAAGATCAATGCCATCGTATTCCTCGATATACAAGTAGGGCTAAGTACTTTGCAACAAGAGATCCCGGAATTTGAAAAATACCTTCGTTTGCCCAATGTTCATTTGGGCATTGACCCTGAATTTTCGATGAAAGGAGGCCAGGCCCCCGGTAAAGTGATCGGGAAATTTGATGCATCGGATATTAACTATGCGGCTGATTACCTTGAAAAAATGGTGAAGGAAAATAACCTGCCCCCAAAAGTGCTCGTTATTCACCGCTTTACCCAAGGTATGGTCACCAACTACAAACAGATCAAAACACGGCCGGAAGTGCAAATGGTGATGCATATGGATGGTTGGGGACATCCGGCAAAGAAGATCACGACCTATAAACAATTCATTTACCGGGAACCTGTGGAATTTACAGGGTTCAAGGTTTTTTATAAAAATGATATGAAAGAAAAAGGACGGTTGCTTACACCGTCCGAATTGGTAGCGCTGAAGCCACGTCCGCTATATATTCAGTATCAGTAACCGCCGATAATTTAACCGCCAGGACACAAGGGCGCCAGGAAATTACCTTGCGCCCTTGCGCCTTTGCGGTTACATGCCGCTATTCACTCCCCACTTTTTTCTTCAACATTTCCACTTCCGCTTTCAGCACATCAATCTGTGTTTGTTGTTCCTTAATGGAGGCCACCAACAAAGGAATCAGACTTTGCAGATCTGTACTCCGGACCAGTGTTTGCTGGTAGGAATTCTTCCCCTTCATAAAGGAATACCGGGTTGTATTGATGGCCCCAGGTAACACTTTTTCCACGTTCTCCGTCATAAAACCATAATGCTGGCCTTTAGGTAAGGACAAATGCGCAAAGCGTGTGGTATTGTACTCAAAAACCTTTGGCTCCAGGGAGCTTAGTTTCTGCAAAGGCTGAGAGATGGACTGAATATTGGTCTTGATCTCCTGGTCCGAAATAGACTGGGCATTAATATAGGAGGCTGTACCTAAAATAAAAAATAGGGCAAATAATAAAGCGTTTACATGCTTTTTCATGATGATAAATTTTTGGTCAATAAATCGTTGGAAACTAACTATAGATCAATCGGCAGAATGGACGCTGGCCCAATCGGGTGGGGGTGTCTGCGTTGGCAGATAGACAAAGCGGGAAGACAGGGTCATGAAATCATTGACCGGGGTGATGGGGGCCGGGTGGAGTAACTCATCGAATAAACCCGGGTGGTCATACATGGACTCTTCCTCCCATTCTGTACCGGATTCAGGAGCAGGCTGATTCTCATCACCCAGGTCAATAGTCTGGGTAATTACCCGCTCTTCTGTCCATTTGACGGCGCCTGTATAGACCATTCCTCCAAAACTGAGTAAACAGAGGGCCAGAATGACCCAGGAACGATATGGTTTTTGGGCGGGCATGAACAAATGTTGGTACACAAATTTACAAATCAAAAGGGCAATTGTTTTCACTCCTGCAAAACATTTAATTTTGAAGGCAGTAGACCCACCAATATGAAGGAACAATACAAGGAATTGGCCTCCCGTCTGGAAGGAGAATTTTATGACGATCAGGCCATGCGTACCCTCTACGCCACCGATGCTTCTGCTTACCGCGAATTGCCCCAGGCCGTAGCTATTCCCCGCAATGTGAAGGATATCCGGATGCTGATTGAATTTGCCCAAAAAACGGGCAGTTCCCTTATTCCGCGTACCGCAGGCACCTCCCTGGCTGGCCAGGTCGTTGGGAACGGGATCGTAGTGGATGTATCCAAGTATTTTACCGGCATTCTGGAACTGAATAAGGAAGAAAAATGGGTAAAGGTGCAGCCTGGTGTCATCCGGGATGAATTGAATATGTACCTCAAGCCGCATGGTTTATTTTTTGGACCAGAAACCTCTACCGCCAACCGGGCCATGATCGGAGGAATGGTAGGAAATAATAGTTGCGGGTCCAATTCAGTGGTATACCGCAGTACGCGGGAACATTTGTTGGAAGTAAAGGCACTGCTCAGTGATGGCTCCGAAGCAGTTTTTGGAGCATTGGATATTGAAGAATTTCATCGGAAATGTGAGGGAGATTCTCTGGAGGCTTCGGTCTACCGGAATATCCGCCAGCTATTAAGCAATTATGAAAATCAGCAGGAGATCCGCAAAGAGTATCCGAAACGTACCATTGAAAGACGCAATACGGGTTATGCCATAGACCTGTTGGTGGAGACAGCCCCTTTTTCAGCAGGGGGACCTGCGTTTAATTTTTGCCAATTGATCGCCGGTTCAGAAGGCACGCTTGCATTTATCACGGAGATCAAACTGAATGTGGTGCCCCTTCCACCACCAGAAGTAGGATTACTTTGTGTCCACTTTGATACGATTGATGAGTCACTACGTGCCAACCTGATCGCGTTAAAATACAATATCAGCGCCAGCGAATTGATTGATCATTATATCCTTGAGTGCACCAAGAACAATATCGAACAACAAAAGAACCGCTTCTTTGTCAAAGGCGATCCGGGTGCCATACTCGTGATCGAGTTTGCCCGCCAATCACACGAAGAAGTTTTGGCCGATGCCAATCGGTGTATAGACGAATTAAAAGAAGCTGGTCTGGGTTATCATTATCCTCTTTTGTTTGGTGCGGATACGAAAAAGATATGGACATTACGTAAAGCAGGGCTTGGTTTGCTGGGAAATATGCCCGGAAGCGAGAAGCCGGTTCCCGTTATCGAGGATACGGCCGTGGATGTAAATGACCTGCCAGCCTATATCCGCGAATTCAATTCCATTTTAAAAAGTTATGGTCTGCACTCGGTGCATTATGCCCATGCAGGATCAGGGGAGATCCATCTACGTCCGATTCTTGACCTGAAAACGGAAGAGGGAAACCAAATGTTTCGCACCATCGCTCAGGAAATTGCCCGGTTGGTAAAACGCTACCAGGGCTCTTTGAGCGGCGAACACGGAGACGGGCGGCTCCGGGGTGAATTCATCCGCCAAATGATCGGAGAGAAGAACTATGGGCTTTTAAAAGACATTAAACAGGCTTGGGACCCACAACATATTTTCAATCCCAACAAGATTGTGGATACGCCACCCATGAATACGATGCTGCGTTACACACCTGGTCAACAAGCGCCCCGGTTTGATACGGTGTTTCGATTTGAAAACATGGATATCCTCTTGCATGCCGAACAATGCAATGGAAGTGGCGATTGTCGCAAAACACATTTGAGTGGGGGAACCATGTGTCCTTCGTATATGGCCACCCGCAATGAAAAAGATTCCACCCGGGCCCGGGCGAATATCCTTCGAGAATTTCTGACCCATTCTACCAAGATCAACCGATTTGACCACGAAGAGATCTACCAGGTGATGGACCTTTGCCTGAGTTGCAAGGGTTGCAAATCGGAATGCCCAAGTAATGTGGATGTTGCCAAGCTCAAGGCGGAATTTCTTCAACATTATTATGATGCGCATGGAGTGCCCTTTCGGGCCAAGCTGATCGCGGGGTTCAACCGCTCTTCCTCGCTGGCGTCCATATGGCCTGGTGCCTATAATTTTTTAGTAAAGAATAGCTTTACCTCCGGGATCATTAAATCCATTGCGGGGTTTCATCCACGTCGTAGCCTTCCCGGACTTCATTCCACTACGGTAATGAAATGGGCTTCCAAAAAAAGAGAAAAAGTTTCGGGTCAATTGGGCAAAGTGTATTTTTTTGTAGATGAGTTTACAAACTATAGTGATACGGGTACAGGTATCCATGCCATTCAATTACTCGAACGCCTGGGTTATACGGTGGTCATACCAGAGCATGTTGAAAGTGGCCGTGCTTCTTTGTCAAAGGGATTTTTACGTCGGGCCAAAGAGATTGCACAACGGAATATTTCGCTGCTGGCGCCAATCGTCAGCGAAGAATGTCCATTGATCGGTGTAGAGCCATCAGCAATACTCACCTTCCGGGATGAATACATTGATCTGGCAGGAGATGCCCAATGGGAGAAAGCCAAGTCACTCGCGAAGCATGTTTATATGATCGACGAGTTTCTGGCCCGTGAGATCGAAAAAGGAAAGATCCAGGCGTCTTCATTTACTCAATCAGCGAAGCAGATCAAGCTGCATGGGCACTGCCAGCAGAAAGCGCTTTCCTCCGTGGCCTATACGCAAAAGATGCTTTCTCTTCCTGAAAATTATTCAGTGGAGGTGATCCCCTCCGGTTGTTGTGGTATGGCTGGTAGTTTTGGTTACGAGAAAGAGCACTATGATCTATCCATGAAAGTGGGAGAATTGGTACTATTCCCTGCCGTACGTGAAGCAGGCCAAGGTACCATCATCGCCGCACCTGGCACCAGTTGCCGTCATCAGGTAAAAGATGGTACGGGGGTGGAGGCAAAACATCCGGTGGATATATTGTTTGAGGCGCTATTGTAGGTTAGGTGCTTACCACCAAGGCGCCAGGAAGCAAAGAGGCGCAAGGAAACATAAAGTTTACTTGCGCCTTTGCGTTCTCGCGGTAAAATACCATTTAGCTCTTCGCTATCTCGATATCCTGTACGGTACGGGTATTGTTACGCACTTTAAAAGTGGTAACGGAATTGTCTTTCTTGTTGATGATCTCAAAAGTCAGCAGGCTGTTTTCCAGGGCCTCATCGCTCAACTGAAATTTTTTGGAGATATCCTGGCCTTTCAGTTTTTCTGCATACACTACGTTGTTAGCCTCATCGGTGATACGCACCATGAACTCAGCATCAACGGCACCTTTGATATTCAGTTGGAATACCGGTTGATTTTTAAGGTTGCCGAGATATTTCAGTTCAACGGCATTGGTATTCTCTCCATTGTTAGCGAAACTGTTGTTTGCAAATCCCAGGGTCAGTACCAGCACAAAGGCAGCTACTACGGTTTTCATGTTGTTTATTACTTGTTTCATAAAGTGAATTTTTAAGTGTTTACGTGTTTGTTGATTCCTAAAACTCGTTGCGGCAAACAAACGAACGGTAAACAATCGTAAAGGCTATATGGGAAGGTCGTTAGGGTACTTTCTCTTGCAGTGTAGCCTGAATGGCTGGTTGATGATGTAAAAGTAAGGCGACCGATGTGCGCCTGCAAATCAAAAAAGAGTTCTTCATCGTATGGGTAAGGTGGTAAAGAAAACATAAAACCCTTGACAGTAAAGGGTTTCAGCGGATTATTGATATGATGTCCAACAAAAAAAGGACCCCGCCAAAGGCGGGGTCCTTTATACTCATTCAAAGGGTGGCGTTATTTTTTCAACAGTACCCAGATCTGATCTTGGTCCTGCAAGATGGCAGTGATCCTGGTATGTACGGTGGAATCCGGATCAGGATCAGTGGGAAGGGGTGACTGTTCTTCGGGCTGGTATTTCGCGAGGAAAGATGCCGCTGCCTTGATATGCGACAGGGTCTCTTCTCGTGTAAGGGTTACCAGGCTACCGTGGTTTTCATAGTAATAATGTGTGCTGATGAATTTTTTTACATGCAGTCGGGTTTCGCGGGGCAGGAAACGTTGTAATTTCCAGAAGTCACGGCTACCAGAGGATTTAATGGCTTTATTTACACCACCAGGCCCACAGTTGTAAGCCGCTACCACCAATAACCAGTCTTCATAGATCAGGTAGAGACGTTCCAGATACTTGGCTGCAGCCAGGGTACTCTTCTGGTTGTTCCTTCTTTCGTCTATTTTACCAGAAACCTTTAGTCCAAGTCCGCGTGCTGTTGCCGGCATGAACTGCCAGATACCTGCGGCTCCAACACCTGAAACAGCGGAGGGTTTCAATTTAGACTCAATGACCGCAAGGTACTTTAATTCGAGCGGGAGGCCCCGGGCACTAAAGATTCGCTCAATGGTGGTCAGCGATTGCGTCCCATTCAGCATGATCTTGTCCATCATGAACCGGTTCTCCTTGATGTAATCTTCAATAAAATCTTCGGCTTCTTTCCTTAATTGGATCCGGGGTGCTTTCGGTAAGTGATCATCACTTACATCTTCCATGCAAATACATACACCTTGTATGTCAAATGCATGGGTGCGAAAAAGCGTCGTATCCCGAAGAAAGGGATTGATCGCCCGGTGACCAGGTTTATTTCCTCCCTTGTTCGGAGCGGCAAAAGCCGATACTCCGTTTCCGGCAAGAAGCAATAAGGTCATAAAGAATACCTTCCATAGTGTTTTTAGCATTACCATGTTTTTCGTTAACAATACCGACGGATATTGGAAGGATTCACAGGAGTATGGGAGACAGTACAGAAATGGCCGGGGTCGGATCGGGTATTTTCATATTTCGGCCGGGTGGTACTGTGACATGTATATCTTCACATGCCGCCGCAAAGATAGTCGGCGACTTTTGGAGATTATGTTAAAACGCATTCGTAAAATCATCATGACAGCCTGAACAACTGACTATCACCGATATAAGTTTTCCACTGAAAAAAAGTCATGGAAAATCTACGAAAACATTAAATTGACGTTGAAACAACGACAAGTAACCACATTATCAAGAACTTAAACCAACGTTATGTCTAAAAAAGCGATTCTTTTTGCGATCATGGGCACCATTATCATCATTTCCTGTTCACAAAAGAATTTACCGCAGAAATCTGAGACAAAAACTGTGCCTGTAACGAGTTATGCAGGCCCTGTGAAAGAATTGATCATGGCAAAATGCTCACCCTGCCATGTAGCCGGAGGAAATAAAACGCCGCTCGACAATTATGAATCAACAAAAAGGTTGGCAGAAGATATCATTCGCCGCGTAGAACTCAATCCGGGCGAAAGAGGGTTCATGCCTATGAAAAGAGAGAAACTCAGCGCCGATGAGATCGCTTTATTGAAGAAATGGAAGGAAGAGGGAATGGCGGAATAGGGAGTGTTGGATGTTGGATGGTAGATGAAGGAGGTCTCGCACAGCAAACCTCCTTCATCTACCATCTACCATCCAACATCCATCATCCATCATCCAACATCCCCAATCCCTACTCCCAGCTATCCGTCCGAAACGGCGTAACCGGTAATCCCGATTTACTAAAGAGATTTCCAATGGATGTATTTCCAAATCCATAGCGCACGGCTACGGGTTGAGGGACCTTTTTATTTTTTACAATGATCTTGTTCCCTACCACCTTCACTTCGGCGGGTTGAAAGACCTTGTCTTCTCCGGCTATATAAAATTCCGTAGCCGTTTTTCCTTTTATCATCAATCCATCTTCCGCATGATCAAAGTAGAGTGATACTTCATTTTTCCGTATTTCCATGCGTTGATAGATCGGTGATTGGTATCCTGTGATTGGTAAATGGTAGGTCTTTGCCAATGCGAGATTGGCCAACCGAAGGGAAACATCTTTTTTATTTTCCGGATGGATATTCTTTACATCATCGACCAGGTCGGTGATCACGACCATGCCTGTGTTTCCCAATCCAAGTGTGCGTGTCTGTTGTTCCTGAAGCAAGGCACCTGTATTGTTGCCACCATAAGCATAGGGTGCTATTTGTACATAATAAAAGGGAAGGTTTTTTTGCGCCATTTCACGCCAGGAGCCGATCATTCCGGTAAACGTGGTGGAATATCCTTGATAGGTACCTGTATTGCTTTCACCCTGATACCAGATCACTCCGGCAAAGTCAAATTTTATAACCGGAGCAATCATCCCATTATACAATACACCAGGACGATGAGGACCCCAGGGATTGGGACGTAATACATCGGCCCATTGTTTCATAACGCGGTTATTTTCTATTACCGTCGCAGGGGTCCAGGGCTCTACAGGTGTTCCACCCCAGGCAGACATGACCAGGCCTACAGGGACACCCAATTTTTCCTGTAATTGTTTTCCAAAAAAATAGCCAACGGCACTAAACCCTTTTAGTGTTTCCGGTCCACAAACCATCCATTCTCCTTCGCAATTATCTTGTGGTGTTTCGGCGGTGGTACGCGGAATATGAAAAAGCCTGATCTGGTCATTGGCGCTATTGGGCAATTCGTCAAGAATCTGTTTGTTCTTGTTGTTTGTACTCCATTCCATATTTGATTGGCCGCTGCAAAGCCAAACCTCGCCGGACATTAGATTTTTCAACTGGATCGTGTTCCATCCTTTCAACGTTAGGTTCCACGGTCCGCCAGCAGGTGGGGCCTGAATACGGATATCCCATTTGCCATCGCTGTTTACCACCACCGAATCGGCATGGGGGCTCCAGCCAGCGGTGATAAATACTTTCTCGCCCGGGTCACCCCAACCCCAAATCCGGACCCGGCTATTTTGTTGGAGGACCATATTATCCCCAAATATGGCCGGTAGACGGATATTGGCGACCATGGAAAGAGGGGACAGGACAAACAGGGCCAAAGCCAGAAAAGCGCCAAATCGTATCATAATGGAAGGGTATTTGGCTAAAGGTAGGTAAAGAAGCCAAAACAGGCGAAAAGGTGGGCCTTGTCGCTTTTTATACTCAGTATTATGAATAAATAAATATCTAAATATCTGATAATTAGGTATATCCATTTCTTAACACCCTTTTTATCCCCGTCCCTTACCCGGTAGGCCAAAATATGCTACCTTCCGGGCTTCCCATCGGACAGAACTATATTCCCGGAAAGCGGTTATTATGTAGGTCCGTTACCCAAACAGGGAAATATTTAAAAGGAGAATTTTATGGCATTTAAAAAGGAAGAAGAAATAATCATTGAACCTCGAGATGTTTTTGTTGGAAATCCGGAAGCTCCGGTGACTTTAATGGAATTTGGCGAGTATGAGAGTGAGGCTTGTGCGAAAGCGAATGAGATCGTGAAACAGCTACTGGAAGAATATGAAGGGAAGATCCGATTCAATTTTCGTCATTTCCCTCAGACCATGATTCATCAACGAAGCATGAAAGCGGGTGAAGCGGCAATTGCCGCAGCCCAGGAAGGTAAGTTTTGGGAAATGCATAATGTGTTGTTCCAGAACAGGCGGAGCCTTGGTACTACCAGTTTGAAACTCCACTCACGCGAAGCGGGGGTGACCGATAAAAAATTCCTGGACCATCTGGTAAACGGCAAGTTTGGCTGGCAGGTACAGGATGACCTGAAAGAGGGCATCGGTTTAGGGGTAAAAGAAGTACCTGCCTTTTTTATCAATGGGGCGCCTTTAAAGGGTAAACCCACCTTTGCCAACCTGAGCAAGGAGATTGAGGCAGCGATTAAAAAATCAAAGCGTAAAGCACCATCCCGCGCGAGAGCGTAACCGGGATTGGTTTAAAATGAAAAAGTCGGAACAATTGTTCCGACTTTTTTAGTGCGTTCGATGGTAAGATTACCAACGGTTATTTTGACCGGCGAAAGAACGACGCTGTCCACCAGCGGGTCTTTCTTCACGGGGCTTAGCCTCGGTCACTTTGATGGCACGGCCATCAGCAGTGGCACCATCCAGCTCGGCGATTGCTTTGCGGGCGGCTTCATCATCAGCCATTTCCACGAAACCAAATCCGCGGCTGCGCTGGGTGAATTTGTCGGTGATTACTTTGGCAGAAGATACTTCGCCATACTCCTCAAAATAGGACCTTAAGTCTTCATCAGTAACGTTGAAGCTTAAATTTGAAACGTAAATGTTCATTTACAAAAATTGTGTTTAAAAAATGCTTGAGGGACCGGCCTGTAAAGAAGACTAACTATTAGCAGTGATGCGTAGAAATTAAGACTTTCCATTATCGAAGCGGTAAAACTCAAATTGACGCCGCGAAGATACGCCATTTTAGCGAGGGATTCATTAATTTAAAGAACTATTTTTTAATTCAATGAAGATATCTTTTAATACAGCCCTGCAAAAGTTCAACACAAAGGGGGAGAAGACGGGATGGACCTATATCGAGATTCCTGCGGACCTGGCGGAGAAGCTGAAACCGGGACAAAAGCAATCTTTTCGGGTAAAAGGAAAACTCGATGCGTTTAAGATCGAACAGGTCGCTTTAATCCCCATGGGGGGTGGTTCATTCATCATGGCGGTGAATGCCACCATGCGAAAAGGGATTGGTAAAAAACACGGTGCCATGGTGAAGGTGGAATTAACCTGTGATGACCGGGAGATTCCCTTGTCATCCGATTTCATGTCTTGTATGGAAGATGAGCCTTCCGCGCTTCGCTATTTTCAAAGTCTGCCCAAAGGCCACCAGAAATATTTTAGTCAGTGGATCGAGTCAGCTAAAACGGAGGCCACAAAAACAAAAAGGATCGCTTTGGCCGTGAATGCCCTTTCGCGAAATATGGGTTATGGGGAAATGATCCGGGAAGATAAAGCCAACCGTCAATCCCTGCTTTAGGGTTTCATCAGTAAGCGTAGGACGACATAACTGATAATAGCCAGTAATAACACGATCAATACGGCCACATAGATCCAGGGCTGGTCTTTATACCGCCATTTATCACGCAACCTTTTTTTCTTCTCCACTTTCTTTTTCAGGTCGCGGTTCATTTGTTCTACCAATGAGGCCAGTTTCTCTTTTTGCCGAACCTGTTCAAGTCCTTCCAGGGCGTCTTGCTCAAATTCACTGTCAAGCATCTGTTTTTCTACCTCGTGCTTCTGTTGTTCCGACAGCTTTCCCTCGAGGTATTTCAGCAGGGTTTGCTGATCGACCTCCGAAGAGAATTTGGATAATATGTTTTTTAAGTCTTGCGACATCTTTCTTGCTTATCGATCGGTGGCTTTTTTCTCCATGATGATTTTCAGGTTGCGTTTGCCATTTTGAATATAACTCTTTACCTGCATCAGGGAAAAACCAGTTTCACCGGCTACCTGTTGATAGGATTTTTTCTCGAGATAAAACAAAGTTATACATTGTTTTTGCTCATTGTTTAGTTCTTCGAGCGCCTCGGCCATGCGTTCGAGGTTCTTGTCCGTTTCTACCAGTTGGCCCCTGTCCGTTTCCTCGGCGGGATGGTTGTCTTCCAGTTCGGTAGGTATCTTTCCTTGCCTGTCACGCAGTTTCATCAGGCAGTGGTTCTTGGCTACCATATAGATCCAGCTTTTGAAATACTCCACCTTGTACTTCTGTAACTCGGTAATGGCTTTGAGAAAAACCTGTTGTACACTGTCGCGGGCTTCCTCTTCATTTTTGAGGTATTTCATGCAAACCCCAAAAAGGAGCAGGGTGTAACGCTCCAGGAGTACCCCCAGCCATTTATTGTCCTGGCTGGTGGAGAATCGCATGAGCAGTTCCGAATCGGGTATATGGTCGTAGGTGTGGGGCTTCAAGTCCGCTCATTTTCCCTTTGTGTTCTTTGTGTCTCCTTTGTGTTCTTTGTGTCCTCTACGATCGTGCTGCGTAGAGGACACAAAGAACACAAAGGAGACACAAAGTACACGAAGACTATATCTTAGACGCAGGGTTTATAAAATTCCATATTAGAATAGTTGTTTTACTGACCGAAATAACCATTGATCCCAGCCCAACAACTTAAAGGCCGAATAAAGCAACACAACCGCAAAGATCTTCTTTAATAAAACTGTATCGATACGCAGGGCGATCTTACTCCCGATCAGACCACCGATCACAAAACCGGCAGCCAATAACCCGATCACCCGGAAATCAATAGGCACACCGTTCTTTTTGCATTCCTGATAGTAATAAAGGAATCCCAGGATCACTACCGGAAAGGTCAGTACACCCAGCGAGGTGCCTTGTGCCTGGTGTTGGGAGTAATTTAAAAAATAGACCAGGGCCGGAACCAGTACGATCCCGCCACCAATGCCAACCAATCCGCTCGCGATACCGGCCACCAGGCCCAGCACGAGCACGAGGAGAATCATTTCCGTGGTCATAGTTTGTTTCATTTGCGGTAATTCTGCTTGTAAAATTCGATCGCCTCCTGGATGATCTTTAAAGCTTCAGCTTTATCCTGGAAATTATCGATCTCCACTTTTTTGTCTTCCAGTACTTTATACTGTTCAAAATAATTTTTCAACTCCAGTAAAAAATGTTGGGGCAATTCTTCAATGTTCTTGTAATGGTTGACTGAAGGATCGTTGAGTGCGACAGCGATGATCTTGTCATCTTTCTTTCCCATATCGATCATCTGCATATTACCGATCACGGCTGCTTCGACCAGACAAAGCGGTTGAATGGCCTGGGAGCAGATGACCAGGATATCCAGCGGGTCATTATCCTGACCCAGGGTTTGAGGGATGAACCCATAATTCACCGGATAGTGAAACGAAGAATAAATGACGCGGTCAAGTTTGAGCAGACCGGTCCCTTTATCGATCTCGTACTTGGTACGTGATCCCTCGGGGATTTCGATAATCGCATTGACGATACGGGGGGCTCCATCTCCAAAATGGACGCCATGCCAGGGGTGGTTTACGGTGATCATGTGTTTATTTGATTATTCGCCATCCTGCATAGGTAGCGGCTATGCCCAATAGCAGGCTGACTGAAATATACAAAAAGAATAGTCCTGTTTTATTATCCCTGATCAGATGAAGGCTTTCCAGGGTAAGCGCGGAGAAGGTTGTAAATCCTCCGCAAAAGCCGGTCATCATCAGTAAGCGCATATCCTCCGACCCGGTCTCTGTTTTAGTAAGATAGCCAAATAATAGCCCGATCAGGAGGCTACCCGTCAAATTGACGAAAAGAGTTCCTACGGGAAAAGGCCCGGGTTGTGATACTTGTATCCACCGGCTAAGCAGGTATCGGCTTACGCTGCCCAATGCCCCGCCCGAAGCGACCAAAAGGATATTCCTGATCATTTCTTTGTGGTATCTGATGAGGGCATAACGGGAACGGCCGGTTTAACCGTATCGGCCGGATGTTCAAATAGATACTTCAAGTCTACCTTCCAGGCACCGGCGATCCGTTGAATACGCAGGGTGTCATGGTCATTTCGGTATGAATTGGAGAAAATCAGAATGCCGGTGGAATCATTTTCCATCCGGTGTTTGTGGATATTGATGGAAGACTCGCGGTACATCCGTTTGGATTCCGGGTCCATTTTTTCATAATTCCTTTCAAATACATTGAAGTATTGGATGTTGACCGAATCTTCCAGCAGGAGCTTACGGGCATCTTCGATGCGTCCATCCAGGTTGGCACGTATAAAAGTGCGTGCCGCATCGAGATCGTCTTCGGGGGCTTCGGTTACGGCCTTTTTATCCTCGCTATTACATGCAGCAGCCAGGAATAACAGAAAGGGGAGGAGTTTTTTCATATCGGCAATTTACGAATGAATATGGTCTCACAGAAAACACAAAAGGCACAGAATCTGATTTTCCGTGCCTTCAGTGTATTCCGTAAGAAAATACCTATTGTCCTTCCTCCTTTCTCTCTCTGTCATACGCCCGCAGGATCTGCTTCACGAGTCTGTGACGTACCACATCATCTTCGTCCAGTTCGATATGGGCAATTCCATCAATATTTTGGAGAATGCGTACCGCTGTTTGCAAACCACTTCTTTGATTACGTGGCAGGTCCACCTGGGTCATATCCCCGGTAATGATGGCCTTGGCATTGGCACCGATACGGGTAAGAAACATTTTTAGCTGCAGGTCGGTGGCATTCTGAGCCTCATCCAGGATAATAAAGGCATTGTCCAGTGTTCGGCCACGCATATAGGCCAGTGGCGCGATCTCGATGGTGCGGGTGGTCATATAATAACCGAGCTTATCGGCCGGGATCATATCGTCCAGCGCATCATATAAGGGACGCAGGTAGGGATCGATCTTTTCCTTGAGGTCGCCGGGAAGAAAACCAAGGCTTTCACCAGCTTCAACGGCCGGGCGGGTGAGGATGATCTTTTTTACCACCTTATTCTTTAAGGCACGTACCGCAAGGGCTACCGCCGTATAGGTTTTACCCGTACCCGCGGGACCGATCGCAAATACGATATCATTCTTCTCTGCTTGTTGAACGAGTTTCTTCTGATTGGCGGTTCGGGCCCTCACGGTCTTGCCGTTTGGTCCAAATACCAACACATCATTGGGATTACGGTCAACAAAATGATCCACGGTCTCTGCATCATCGCCACCAAGGATCTGCTCAAAATAGTTCTCGCTCATGTGCCCGTTTCGCTCCAGGTACTGCACAATGAGCACGATCTTTTCCCGGGCAGACTCCACCTGCTCTGGCTGCCCGCTCAGTTTCAATTGGGTACCCCGCGAAAGGATCTTGAGTAAGGGAAATTTCTTTTTGAGGATGTCTAGCTTGCCGTTGTTTACACCGAAGAACTCAATAGGGTTTACGGTTTCGAGGTTGATGATCGTGTCTGTCAATGCGCTTCAGTTTTAATTATCAAATTCACCTGTCACTTAAAAATCGCAATAAATAAATGGACTTCCTAAAGTTAATTATTCACAGTTGTGAATAGAATTATTAAAATATTAATAACTTAATTATAACGGACTCACAACTTTGTTTCCACCCGTATCACCCGATCCAGATCATTCTCTGGCAATCCTTCCAAATAAATAAACAATCCTTCCGGCTGTTGTTTCCAACGCAAGGGCTTTCCATTCTCAAACACTTTGACCGCCTTTACTTTACCAGTATAATTTGGACAGAGAATAAAAGGTTCCTTTACGGGTTGAAGTACGTGTATAAAACTTGCCTTCCCTTTATGCGTGATAGCACCCCAGGGCTCAAGTCCTCCTGGATTGCCACGGGTTCCATAAATTGATTCTCCATAGACTTGCAGCCAATCACCCAGTTTCTTTAATGTATCCACAAATTCTGTCTGGATCTTTCCATCCGGTTGGGGGCCCACATTGAGCAGGAAATTGGCATTCTGTCCGGCGGCCTTAACTAAATAATGAACCAGGGTGTGCGTCGTCTTATACGATTTATCATTGATGTTGAACCCCCAGGAATAATTGATGGTCTCGCAGGTTTCAAGAGGAACCCCCTGGCTAACTGATCCGCTTCCCCATCCATGGGAGTTTCCACCCGGAAGATCCTTTTCAAATAATTGATAGTCTTCCCCGGGTTTAAGGTTATCATGATGGTTATTGCCAATCATTACGTCGGGTCTTAACTGGTGAATAAGCCCGTATATCTCATCATATCGCCAATCGGCATTCTTTCTTTCCCAATCACCGTCAAACCAGATACTGCTTACGATATCTCCATATTGCGTCAGGAGTTCAGTAAGCTGTGCCTTCATAAAGCGGATATAACTGTCCCAGTCACCACCTTCGGGCTTTCCATTTACAATGGGTTTGCCAAAGGCATAGTCTGAGCGGCCCCAATCCAGCAGGGAATAATAAAAATTCAATTTCAGTCCTTCGGCCCGGCAGGCTTCAGCAAGATCACGCATAGGGTCCTTTTTAAAGGGCGTTGCCTGCATGATATTATAATTACTGGCTTTTGTATCAAACATGCTAAATCCGTCGTGGTGACGGGAAGTAATGGTGATGTATTTCATGCCTGCCTGCTTGGCTATGCGCACCCATTCTTTGGCATCAAAGGCATGCGGATAAAAAGCATTCGCCATTCTTTTGTACTTATCATAGGGGATCTTTTTTTGGTGCATGACCCATTCGCCATCTGCCAGCAAACTGTAGATACCCCAGTGAATGAACATCCCGAATTTTCGGTCCTGGAAGTCCTTTCGGTTCTCGAGATTGGAAGCAGTGGGTTGATAATTGGTTTGGGAAAAACTAATGCCTAAATAAAAACAGGCAAAGGAAAGAAAAGCAATCTTTCTCATGGTAGTGGTTTGCCTCAAGGTAACAAAATATCCATTTCACCTCACTCCACCTTTTCCAAATTTTTACATACTGATTTCCCTACCACCGGGCAACGATCTTGAAATTCACCAATCGGGGAGTCAGCCGGTTGGGCATGGTAAATACATTGTTGGCAAAATCCTTGATGAGCAGGTAGGAGATGGTATTGTCCCGGTCAATGAGGTTGAATACTTCCAAACTGGCCCAGATATTATCAAAGCCACGGAAGGGGCTATGGCTGCGTCGCTTGCTCCGGTCTGAATCGAGTAATAAAGCACTAAAGCCAATATCCACCCGGATATAGGGTTCGATCACCAGGGCATTTCGGTATTTTATGCTGCCAGGAATATTGTAAGGCAGGTTGGTACCATAAATGGTGTTGAGATAGACTTTCAGGTTTTTGTTGGTAGCGAGATAATCCTGATAAAATAAACCAAAGGTGATCAATCGGTCGGTGGGTCGCCGAAGCCAACCCCCTTCAACAGTGCTACTATCCGTGGGTTGGTTGAGCGAATCAAGGGTGTAGACTTTATAGAAATCATTTTCCAGGTCCTCCCGTGTGCGCATAAAACCAAGACTGACCCAGCTTTCTGCATCCTTGACCAATTCCCCAAACAACCGTAGTTCGAGCCCGGCTGCATAGGCTTTGGCCATATTCTCTCCAAAATACCGGATACGCACATTGTCGATATCATAGGGCACTACATTCGTCAGGTTTTTATAGTAGGCTTCAGCGGTTAAACGAAGTGGTTTGTCCCCTTTTTTGAAATTATAATCAAAGCCCCCGGTGACCTGCCAACTGCGTTGGGCTTTAAGGCTCGTATTTACCGTTCCATTGTATCGGCGAAGTTCCCGATAAAAGGGAGGTTGGTGATAGGCGCCAAGGGCGGCTCTGAAAATGATATCTTTTTCTCCACGGGGTTTCCAGGAAGCGCCAAAGCGGGGAGAAAGCAGTAATTCCTTGTTGAGCGTATTGTAATTATACCGGATTCCGGCCTGTAGGGTGAATGTATTGGAGGTGTCGCCAAATACCAGATTATCCTGAATAAAACCTGAAATCTTCGTGATGTCGAGATCGGCCTTTGATTTGATCACCTGACTCAGGGAAAGTCCATTGGGATCAAAGGGCAGGGAGTACCCGGCTGAATCTTTGTATTCCCATTCATTCAAGCGGTCATTGATCAATGTTTTATCCAACCCGATTCCCCATTGCAGGGCATGTTTTCCTTGTTCCCATTGACCACGGTGGGAGACATTCCAATTGGTGACCTTTAATTCGTTTCGGGCATAATTCTGCGTTACACCGGCACCCAATGGATTGATGATAAGTCCAAAGGTGGGTTGGCTCTGGTCAAAGTCCCTTTCGCCAAAAAGATAAGCCCCGGTGATATCTATATTTTCTGATTCATCATTTTCAAAACGCGAGACCAGCCATTTCAACCGCAGGTTGCGATTCCGTTGGTAGGTGGTTGACATACCCAGCATCCTCGTTCGGTACAGGTCTTTTTCTCTTCCCTCAAAGAAAATATCCAGTCCCAGATTGGCGCTAAAGAAAGGGGAGAAAACCGAGGAAGTGAGCTGACTGTATTGAGGTATCAGGGTAAATTGTGTTTGGGAAATATTTCCCAGGAATTCAGTTTGCCAGCGGCTGTTCCATTGGTAGGTTACCAGGGCCTGAAGGTCGGCAGAGGAAGGCGTATAGTTTCCCTGTGTTTCCTGCCGGCTTAAGAGGTTGCGGTTACTCCGGTTACGGGCACCGATCAAATAACTGAGTTTGTTATTACCGCTGGTTCCTTCCAGGTGAAAACCCTGTTCCAGAATACTGACATAGGCACTTCCCCCAAACTGACGGGGGCGTTTATACTGGATATCCAACACACTACTCATTTTGTCCCCATAGCGTGCCTGAAATCCGCCATTATAAAAATTAATATTGCGGACCAGTTCCGGATGGATAAAACTCAATCCTTCCTGTTGCCCATTCCGAACGAGATAGGGACGGAAGATCTCAAAGTCGTTCACATAGATCAGGTTCTCATCATAACTCCCGCCCCGAACAGAATATTGAGACGTGAGTTCATTATTGGAACCAACAAAGATCTTGATCAGGTTCTCCACACCCATAACAGGTGCCGGCAGGTTGATGACCGATTTAGGATTGAGACGGATCAATCCGGCTTCATTTCTTTCTCTCCGGTCGGTTACGATCACTTCTTCCAGTGTACGGGTACCCCTTTCCAAGCGCAGGGTGAGGGTTTCCTCTTCGCCTTCATTCATTAAAAAATTGCGTTGCTCGGTGGAATAACCGGTATAACTGAAAATGATGGCAAAAGCTCGTCCGGGGGTTACTTGTATGCGAAATGTGCCCGAGTCGGTTGTAACAACTCCGGTGCGTTTGCCCAGGATGGTGACAGATACACCAGGGAGGGGCTTTTCATTTTCATCGAGGACCTTGCCGCTGACAAAAGTTTGGGAGGAAGCAGAAAGGGAAATGAATAGCCATAAAGCCACGGAGACAAAGCGATGATAGAGTTTCTCGCAGCGCCCGCGACGGTTCTTGGCGAGCGCGGCGAGAAACAAAAAAAATGAAAAGACTTTTGGTCTGTTTGTCTTAGTGGTTAAAAAAATCATCCGATGGATTTAAGCTTCGCAATAGTAGCTTTCGGATCCGGGGATTTGAAAACAGTATTTCCTGCCACCAGTACATCTGCACCGGCCTGAATGATATCTTTTGCATTTTCGAGCGTAACCCCGCCATCGATCTCGATCAGGGTAGGAAGTGACCAGGTATCGATCATTGTACGGAGTGACTGGATCTTGGTCAGGGTATGTAAAATGAATTTTTGTCCACCAAAACCAGGGTTCACACTCATCAGGCAAACCAGATCGATCTCCGGCAGAATATCTTTTAAAACATCCACGGGCGTATGTGGATTGATGGCTACACCCGCCTTCATCCCCAGTTCCTTGATCTGTTGAATATTGCGGTGAAGATGGGGACAGGCTTCATAATGCACGGTGAGATAATCGGCGCCGGCTGCTTTGAATTGCTCCGCATATTTTGCCGGCTCTTCGATCATCAAATGGACATCACAGATCTTGGATGTAGCGGCCCTGACAAATTGAATGATCATGGGACCAAAAGTGATATTGGGGACAAACCGCCCATCCATCACATCAAGGTGAAACCAGTCAGCCTGGCTTTCGTTGAGCATTTCACAGTCTTTACGCAGGTCGAGAAAATTAGCGGAGAGAAGTGAGGGGGCTACAATGGGCATCGGCGTTTTTTTTGCAAGATATAAAAACTGGGGTTCATTTAAGATTTTAAGGATTTCGAAGAGGATTAAAGTTTGAGTTTTTCGGCTGCTTCTTTAGCTTCCGTCAGGGTTTTATCCAGGCCATAAGCCCGTTTGTAATTCAATAAGGCTTCTTCTTTTTGGCCAAGCGCTTCCTGGCATAGCCCCATCCAATAATAGGTATCTGCAAAACTGTTTGAAACAGTTAACGCCAGTTGGTACACTTTCAACGCGTCCTTGTATTTCTTTTGTTTGTACAGGATCCTTCCTTTTTCCAGGTAGGCGTCAATGAAATTATAATCGCTTTGGATGCTGGCGTCAAATGACTTTAGTGCCTTATCCGATTGCCCCATATTATCATAATACACTCCCTTGAAGTAATAAGGCTCGGGCGCATTCCGCTCCTGGTTGGCCGCCAGAATTTCGTTGCAAAAATTAAGGGTCTTTGGATTCAGGGTAGCGGCATAGAGATTGGCCAGTCGTAACGAGGCCTGGGTGAGTTCACCAGGTTGAACCAACTTTTCCAATGTACCTATGGCACCTGTTGTATCCCCTTTTTGCTCCTGTTGTTCTGATAAGCGGAATAAATAATTGGCATAAACAGCGGGATCCGTGGTATCTGAGGGCGGAACCAGGGGAATGTCCTTTATTGCTGTAGATGTATCCTTGGCCGGTTCACCTGTTTCTGTTTTTTTGGGTTCTGCATTTTGGCAGGAGACCCAAAGGATAGCCAATAAGGGAAGAAAATACTTTCGGTTCATGGTAAATTGTTATGACAAAAGTCTGACATTTATACCTGATTCAAGGTAATAGCTTTGCAAAAATTTTTTCATGCAGAAAACGAGAATGCCATTTTTGATGATTCTATCCCTGGCACTGGTTCTGGGAGCTTGTCACCGGCCGATAGCAGGTGGAGCCAGTTCGGCTGCTGCTTATGCGGATACCTTGGTTTACCCCGAGGAAACGCATTTCAAGAACCTGCAACAATTGACCTTTGGTGGCGACAATGCAGAAGCCTATTTCAGTTTTGACGGGAAATGGATCGTTTTTCAAAAGACCAATCCCAAGGAAGGGCTGACCTGTGACCAGATATTCGTGGGAAAAGTGCCTAAACTGGGTGAAAAGTTTGAGTATAAAATGGTGAGCACAGGGAAGGGGAGAACCACCTGCGCTGCTTTTACCAGAGATGGCAAACACGTGATCTACGCCTCTACTCACCTTGGGGGTGATGAATGTCCTCCGGTACCAGATCGGACAAAATATGGCAATCGCTATATCTGGCCCTTGTATCCCACCTACGATATTTTTATGGCGGATCTGAATGGAAAGATCGTCAGGCAATTGACCAACGCGCGGGGATATGATGCAGAAGCTACCTTGTCGCTTGATGGAAAAAAAATGATCTATACCAGCGATAAGGAAGGAGATATTGATCTTTATATCATGGATCTGGAAACAGGAAGTGAAAAGCGGGTAACCAATACACTCGGTTATGATGGCGGGGCCTGGTTTAGCCCGGATGGCACCAAGATCATTTGGAGGGCCTCTCGCCCCAAGACCGAGGCCGAGGTCAAAGAATACAAGGAATTATTGGCGGAAAACATGGTGGCTCCCACCAATATGGAGGTATTTGTAGCCAATGCGGATGGCAGCAATCCCCGGCAGGTGACCAACTATGGCAAGGCCAACTGGGCTCCTTCCTTTATGCCCGATAGCAAGCGTATCATCTTTGCCTCCAATCATGAATATCCACGTGGTTTCCCATTCAATATGTATACCATCAATGAGGATGGAACCGGATTGACCAAGATCAGCCGTGACAAAGGATTTGATGCATTTCCCATGTTTAGCCCAAATGGGAAAAAGATCATCTTCTGCAGCAACCGCAATAATGGAGGAACCAGGGACACGAATGTGTTTTTGGCGGATTGGGTGGGGGAGTGAGACGTGAGGCGTGAGAGGTGAATGGTGAATGGTGAATAGTGAATAGTGTTCGTGAGACGTGAGGCGTGAAACGTGAGCGGAAACCACCCAGATTCACTATTCACTATTCACCATTCACCATTCACC
>JBGSHM010000024.1:0-61778 GCA_041752235.1 Chitinophagaceae bacterium | reverse complement strand
GTGAATGGTGAATGGTGAATGGTGAAAAATACAAACAAAGGGTCAATAGTATTTACTATTGACCCTTTGTTTTATACATTATTTTCCTCACTATTCACTATTCACCATTCACCATTCACGCCTCACGTCTCACGTCTCACCTCTCACGCCTCCCTCCCGCTCCTGACAAAGCTCCACCAACACCCCATTCGTCCCTTTCGGATGCAGGAAACAAACGAGTTTATTATCGGCTCCGTTCTTGGGTTTCTCATTAAGCAAAACAAACCCTTCCTGTTTTAGCCGCTCCATTTCGGCATAGATATCCGTTACATCAAAAGCGATATGGTGCATGCCTTCCCCTTTCTTTTCGATATAGGTGGCAATCACGCCGGTAGGGTCCGTGCTTTGCAGTAACTCGATCTTGTTGTTGCCCGTGCGGAAAAAGGCGGTGTTCACTTTCTCCGATTCTACTAACTCTTGTTTGTAGCAAGTCGTGTTCAATAACTTTTCAAACAGCGGAATCGACTTTTCTAAGTCTTTGACGGCGATGCCGATATGCTCGATTTTGTTCATATGAGGAGGGTTTAAATACAAGCTTTTAGCTGTTAGCTATTAGCTAGCAGCTAATAGCTAAAGGCTTGTCTCATTTACGATTTTGGTAAAAATAGCCTCTGGCCCTCATTTCGCCCATGACATTGACAACTTTTTGGGGTAATTTTGTGTTGTAACGAAAACGAGCGAAATCATAGAGATATGTTGAAATTCCCCATTTATTTGGATCATAACGCGACCACCCCTTGCGACCCCCGTGTCGTGGAGGCGATGATCCCGTATTTTACTGAGAGTTTTGGTAATGCAGCCAGCCGCAACCACCCTTATGGGTGGCAGGCCGAAGAGGCGGTGGACTATGCCCGTGAGCAAGTGGCCCAACTGCTCGGTGCGGATCCCAAGGAGATCATCTTTACATCGGGTGCTACGGAAGGGGACAACCTGGCCATCAAAGGCGTGTTTGAGATGTATGCCTCCAAGGGTAACCACATCATCACCTGCAATATCGAACACAAGGCGGTTCTGGATACCTGTAAGCATATTGAGAAAGAGGGTGGGGAAGTAACCTATCTCGATGTCAATAAGGATGGATTGGTTGATCCCAAAGACGTGGAAGCAGCTATCAAACCCAACACCATTCTGATCGCCCTGATGTATGCGAATAACGAGATCGGAACAGTAATGCCCATCCGGGAGATCGGTGCCATTGCCAGAAAGCATGGAGTGTTGCTCTTTACCGATGCTACCCAGGCTGTTGGTAAGATTCCCGTAGATGTTAAAGCAGACAATATCGACCTGTTGGCCATGACGGCACATAAAATGTATGGCCCTAAAGGAATCGGCGCTTTGTATGTACGCCGCAAGAATCCCCGGGTTAAAGTGACCGCCCAAATGGATGGCGGTGGCCACGAAAGAGGAATGCGCAGCGGTACATTGAATGTACCCGGTATCGTTGGGTTTGGTAAGGCCTGTGAATTGGCCCGCCTGGAAATGGACCAGGATGCCAAGCGCTTGGTGGTATTACGCGATAAACTGGAAACCGCCTTGTTGGGCCTCGAAGAAGCCTACCTGAATGGCGATAAACAACACCGTCTGCCCCATGTCAGCAATATCTCCTTCAAGTATGTGGAAGGAGAAGGGTTGATGATGGGCTTTAATAAGGAAATCGCCCTTTCATCTGGTTCGGCCTGTACCTCGGCCTCCCTCGAACCCTCCTATGTGCTAAAAGCACTGGGGCTGGGAGACGATCTGGCACACAGTTCGCTGCGTTTTGGGTTGGGACGATTCACCACCGAAGAACAGATCGACTACACCATTGAGCAGGTGACCCGGACCGTGAACAAACTAAGAGAAATGAGTCCCCTTTGGGAAATGTACAAAGAGGGAATTGATATGGATACGATCGAATGGGCGCATCATTAAGGTCGGAAGTCGGAAGACGAAAGACCGAGGACGGAAGTTAGATGTAGTTCTTCAACTCCGGACTCTGGACCACGGACACCCGACCTAAAATCTATTTTGAACATAAAACTTAATAACCATGGCATACTCCGATAAAGTAATCGACCACTACCAGAACCCCAAAAATGTGGGCACACTGGACAAAAGCAAATCAACTGTTGGTACTGGCCTTGTTGGTGCCCCTGAGTGCGGTGACGTTATGCGTCTCCAGATCGAAGTGGACCCACAGTCGGGACTGATCACTGATGCCAAGTTTAAAACCTTTGGTTGTGGCTCCGCCATCGCTTCTTCTTCCCTGGCCACCGAGTGGCTCAAAGGAAAAAGTGTGGATGAAGCCATCAAGATCGACAATATGGAGATCGTGGAAGAACTGAACCTTCCCCCGGTTAAGATCCACTGCTCTGTGCTGGCTGAAGACGCGATCAAAGCGGCTGTAAACGATTACAGAAAAAAGAACGGGCTGGAAGAGATCAAGTTTGAAGAAAGCAGCGTTCACTAAAAGCTAATAGCTCTTAGCCGTTATAATTGTAAAGAATGACAACGCTCGAAAACGCGATATTCGTCTCCGATAAAGCAAAAACCAAGGTCGCTCAACTCATGAGCGATGCAGGTATTGGTGCAGACTCATCTTACTTCCTTCGGGTAAGCGTTGTAGGTGGAGGATGCTCCGGCCTGAGTTATAAATTGGATTTTGACAACGAACAAAAACCCATGGACCAGGTCTTTGAGGACAATGGAGTAAAGGTGGTCACCGACCTCAAAAGCTTCCTCTATCTGGTCAATACCACTCTCGATTTTTCCGATGGGCTGAATGGGAAAGGATTTTATTTTACCAATCCCAACGCAAGCCGAACCTGCGGATGCGGGGAAAGCTTCGCGGTATAAGTTTTGCGATCCTGGCGACTTCGCGTCTTTGCGGTTAAAATTTACCGCGAGGACGCTAAGTCGTCAGGGACGTAAAGAGCCTTAGCCAATCTTCTACTTTCATCATTTTCCTGTAAATTGCCCCCTTATGTGGGCCGTTTGCAAAAAAGAACTTCGTCAATTTTTCAGCAGTCTTACCGGCTATATCGCCATTATTGTTTTTCTATTGGTAAATGGCCTTGTCCTTTTTGTTTTTAACAACAATATATTGGATACAGGATATGCCACTTTGGAACGATTTTTCCAACTGGCACCCTGGGTATTACTCCTGCTGATACCAGCCATTACCATGCGCAGTTTCTCCGATGAATTCAAATCGGGAACCTGGGAACTGCTCCAAACCCGACCGCTTCGTCACCGCGACATCATCTTGGGAAAATACCTTGGCAGCCTGGTGGTTGTCTTAGTGGCCTTGGTACCCACGGTTGTGTACTTTGTGACCATCCAACAACTCTCTGGCCAGGAAGGACTTGATACGGGCGCTACCGCAGGTTCGTATATCGGACTGATCCTGCTTTCTGCCGTGTTTACCGCCATCGGTATTTTTACCAGCAGTCTAACTACCAACTCAGTCGTGGCCTTTATCCTCAGCCTGATCGGTTGTGCCTTGCTCTATTATGGATTTAGCGCCATCAGCGCCCTGCCGGTCTTTTCCGGCAATGCCGATTACTATGTGGAAATGGCCGGTATCGATTTTCATTACCGTAGCATTAGCCGGGGAGTGGTCGATACCCGCGATCTGGTTTACTTCCTCAGTGTGGTCCTGCTCTTCCTGCTATTTACCAGCCGAAACCTGCTAAAACGATAAGCGAAACATGAAAGATCAAAAGACAAAATCCGGACGCTCCCGTTTTGGTTGGTGGATTCTCCTGTTGGCGTTGGTGGCCATCAATATCATCGCTGTATTTTTCCACCAGCGCATAGACCTTACCAGCGAGAAGCGATATACCCTGAGCCAACCCACCAGGAACCTGTTATTATCCTTGGATGCACCCACGCGGATCGATGTGTTTTTGAAAGGGGAGTTCCCAGCGGGTTTTAAAAAGCTCGCCAACAGTGTACAGGAATTTCTTCAGGAGTGCCAGGAATATGCCGGAGGTAATTTAGAGATCCGTTACCTGGAACCTTTCAAAGGATTGGATGATTCAGCGGCTGCTTATCTGGCCGATTCCCTCCAATATTTTTATGGCCTTCAGGCTTCTACCCTGCAGGCACCCGCAAAGGTTGGGGATGCCATTAGTTTCAAACAAGTGATACCCGGGGCCCTCATTCATTACAAGGATACTACTGTTGGTGTAAATCTGCTCAAAGGGGTACGCTCCTATGGAACCGAACCCGAACAACTGGCCGCCCTTTACAATGATGTGGAAGCTACGCTTGAATACAAATTCGCTTCCGCTCTTCAAAAGGCCACGGCAGAAAAGAAACCCTTGGTGGGGTATGTAGTGGGGAATGGGGAGACCTGGGGGTATAATGTAGACGATGCCTTACGTACCCTGATCCGTGAATACCGGTTTGATACGGTCAACCTCCAAACCGATCGTTTCATTCCTTCGGTATTTGATGCATTGGTTATGGTAAAGCCTACCATTCCTTTTACCGAAGACCAAAAACTCAAGCTCGACCAATACCTCATGCGTGGAGGGAAACTCTTTTGCATGATCGATAACCTGTATGATGGATTTGACAGCCTCTATAATAAAGACGGATTTATCGCCTACGACCGCGGGCTTAATATTGAGGACATGCTGTTTCGCTATGGCGTGCGCATCAACCAGGCCCTGTTGCAGGATATGCAAAGTGACAAGCTTCCCCAGGTAAGTGGGCAGGCCGGGCAACAACAGCAAACCCGCCTCGTGGATTGGCCGATCTTCCCGGTATTGAATGGCACCAGGCATCCTATTTCGAAGAATATTGACGGGGTGAGAATGATGTTCCCTTCCACTGTGGATACGGTGACTGCTGAAGGGGTGGACAAGACCATCCTGCTGCAATCCTCAGCCAATGCCAGAGTGATCCCTACCCCTGAAAGAGTGAGTTTTGATTTCTTTCAGATCGCACCGGATATCAAAGAATTTAATAAACAATATGTACCCGTAGCCGTATTGCTGGAAGGGAAATTTCGCTCCCTCTTTGCCAATCGTTTACCCAGGGCCATGGCCGATACACTGGCGCGGTTATACAATACTCCTTTCCGCGCGGAAGCTGAACCCGGCGCCAAACTGATTGTGGTTGGCGATGGTGATCTTGCCATGAGCCAGGTGAGTCAAACCGATGGACCCTTGCCCATGGGAATGAATCTGTTTACCCGGGTCCCTTATGCCAACAAAGATTTTTATGAAAATGCATTGGACTACCTGGTTAACCCATCCGGTATACTGGAAACAAGGGCCAAAGATTATACCCTTCGGCTATTAGACCCTAAAAAAGTGGAAGAGAAAAAAGGGATGTGGCAAGCGATCAATGTGGCTGTTCCGGTTTTATTGATATTGGCATTTGCCCTGATTTATCAGCGGATGAGGAAGGGGAAGTATGGGAAGAGTGAGGCGTGAGACGTAAGTGGTCTACTCACGACTGACGATTCACGATTGACGACTCACGACAAAATAACAAACTCTATCAAACTAATATGACCCACGAACAAATAACCTATCTCGTTTTCGCCATTGTGCTTGTTGTAGCCGTGGTGCTCGATCTGGGTTTGTTGAGCAAGAAGAATGCGGTGATCAGCATACAACGGGCCTTATGGCAGACCCTGTTCTGGGTAGGCCTGGCGGTGGCATTTTTTGGCTTTATGTGGGTCGAGAATGGGCAGAACAGTGCCGTGTTATACCTCAGTGCTTATCTCACCGAATGGAGCCTTAGTATCGATAATATTTTTGTCTTTATCCTCATTTTTGGATTTTTTAAGATCAAAGCTCAATATGTTTCCCGGGGCCTGATGATCGGTATTCTGCTGGCCATTGTTTTACGTATCGCCTTTATTGCGATAGGGGTAGAGCTGGTGGAAAAGGCCGGATGGATACTGTACATCTTTGGTGCCTTCCTGCTTTACACCGGGATCAAGATATTTACCGTGAAGGAAGAAGATGAGTTTGATCCCGCCAATAACCCGGTTTACCGGTTTATGAATAAAGTATTGCCGATCGTTCCTGAGGATGGGAATGGAAAATTTGTGATCGTACGCGAAGGCCGTAAGTATTATACCAATATGTTTGTGGTCATCGTATTGCTGGCAACCACCGATATCATTTTTGCGGTCGATAGTATTCCGGCCGTCTTTGCGATTGTGCAGGATTCTCCGGATAAAGAATTGATCATTTATACCAGTAATATTTTTGCGGTGTTGGGTTTGCGGTCGCTGTACTTTTTGCTCAAAGGCGCAGCCAACAAATTTGCTTACCTGCAACAGGGGATCGCCATTGTGCTCATTTTTATTGGGGTAAAAATGTTGATCTCTTATTTTCATATACACATACCGGCCTACATCTCGTTGATCGTGATCGCGGTGTGTATCTTTGGTTCGATCGGGTATTCGATGCAGGTCGCCTCTGAGAAAAGTAAGCATGAGTAGAATAACTGGGTTTCACCGCAAAGACGCTAAGGCGCCATGTTACGCATAGACCTTGCGCTACCTGGCGTCCTCGTGTCTTTGCGGTTAAACTTCCTTTTCTAAAGGAAACTAATAAAAATGAATTATACCCCGATTGAAATAGGCTCGCTTCTCAACGGCCAATGGCTTCGGAATCCTCCGGAGTTATCGATCGGGTACCTCAGTTTTGATAGCCGCAAAGTCTTCTTCCCTTCTTCTTCTGTTTTCTTTGCTCTCACAGGCGACCGCCGCAACGGTCATCGCTTTCTTCCTGAACTCTATCAAAAAGGAGTTCGGTTTTTTGTGGTGAGTGAACAGGTGGATACATCCCTTTATCCTGATGCTGGGATACTGTTGGTAAAAGATACACTTGACGCCTTGCAGCAACTTGCTGCCTGGCACCGTTCCCGATTTTCAATTCCAATGATCGGTATCGCGGGAAGTAATGGCAAGACCATTGTAAAAGAGTGGTTGTTCCATTTGTTAAATGATCAGCTAAGGGTGGCACGTAGCCCGCGGAGCTACAATTCCCAGATCGGGGTACCCCTGAGCCTCTGGTCCCTCGGCCCTGACCACCAACTGGGGATCTTCGAGGCGGGTATTTCCCAACCCGGGGAAATGGAGAAACTAGAACGCATGATAAGCCCGACCATTGGGCTGTTGACCAATATAGGCGATGCACATGATGCTGGTTTTTCTACCCGCGCCAATAAACTCATCGAGAAGTGCAAATTATTTATCCATTGCCAAACGGTGATCTGTGAGTATGAACTGCCAGCGCGTCATGGTTTGACATGGGAGGAGCTAATTCCTGGGAAACCTCAACTATTTACCTGGAGCCGTGTATACCAGGAAGCGACGCTGTTTATTTCCTCGGTGGAGAAAAAGTCACTCGATACCGAGATCAGTTTCCAATATCAGGGCAAACGCTTTTCGCTTCGTATCCCTTTTACCGATCAGGCTGCCATAGAAAATGCGATTCATTGTACGGCGGTCATGTTGCATTTGGGGTATTCAAATGAAAAGATCAGCCAGGGTCTGGCGAAACTTACACCCGTCAATATGCGGTTGGAAAGGAAGAAGGGGATCAATAATTGTACCCTCATCAATGACAGCTATAGTGCCGACCTGCATTCCCTTCATATTGCCCTGCAATTTTTACATCAGCAGCATGGTCAGCAACCGGGAACGGTGATCCTCTCAGACCTTCTGCAAACGGGAATGGACAGCAAAGAACTCTATGCACAAGTAGCGCGTGAGTTGGTGCAGGCACAGGTATCAAGGGTAATAGCCATTGGTAACGAAATTTCTGGTACACTTACTTTGCCCGCTTCCATTCGGTTGGAAGTATATCCCGATACCGAGTCTTTTATTCGGGGTTTTCGCTTTGCTCAATTCCACGAAGAGACCATACTGATAAAAGGGGCGCGCGCTTTTGCCTTTGAACAGATCGTACAACTGCTGGAATCCAAATCACATGAAACCGTGCTTGAGATCGATCTCAATGCACTGGTGCATAATCTCAAGACCTACCAGAAATTATTAAAACCCCATGTGCGGACCATGGCCATGGTGAAAGCCCTTGCCTATGGGAGCGGAGGAGCCGAAGTAGCCAGTCTGCTTCAGTTTCATAAGGTGGATTATCTGGGAGTGGCCTATGTGGATGAAGGCGTTGAGCTTCGCGCTGCAGGGGTATCACTCCCCATTATGGTACTCAATACGGAAGAAAGCAGTTACGAGGCCTTGACCTTACATGGGTTGGAGCCTGTGTTGTATTCACCCGCTTCTATGCTTTCTTTTGATCAATACCTGAAAGACCAGGGTATCACGAATTATCCCGTTCACATTGAACTCGAAACGGGAATGAACCGGTTGGGTTTTTCGGAAGAGGAATTGAGTTCATTACTCGGTTTGGTTGACCAAGGCGCTTCTTTTGCGGTGCAAACCGTGTTTTCCCACCTGGCAGGGAGCGAGGATCCGGGATTGGATGACTTTACAGTTCAGCAAGCAGGTCGTTTTGATAAACTGTATGATATTATTTTTCAAAGTATAGTTTCCCGCAATCCCGAGACATCTGGACAAAAAGATCCAGGTACGCGCAACGAGAAGCAGATGTTGCTTAAACATCTGGCGAATTCTGCAGCCATTATACGCCATCCTGATCTTCAGTATGACATGGTCAGGTTGGGTATAGGTCTTTACGGGGTAGCTGGTAAGGCAGAAGCGGACCTTGGCCTTCAGCCGGTGGCCACCCTTCGATCAACGATCGCCCAACTAAAGCGCTTGCATCCCGGTGAAACAGTAAGCTATAACCGCCGTGGCGAGGTACAACGTGAATCCCTGATCGCAACGGTCCGAATCGGTTATGCCGATGGATATTCCCGTAAGTTGGGTCATGGAGCAGGGAAGATGTTGGTCAAAGGGCAATTGGTGCCCACCATCGGTACTATTTGCATGGATATGACCATGATCGATGTAACCGATATTCCGGGTATTGCCGAAGGTGATGAGGTGATCATTTTTGGGAAAGATTTACCAATTCAGCAGGTGGCTGCCTGGGCGGGTACCATTCCCTATGAAGTGATGACCGGTATCTCGGGAAGGGTGAGAAGGGTGTATTTTGAGGAATAAATTCTTTACCGCTAAGACGCTATTGGCGCGAAGCCCGGATGGCGTACCTGGCGGTCCTGGTGCCTTTGCGGTAAAACCCCTGGCATCCTTATATTTGTATCTTTAAATTAACCGAAAATTGAAGCTCCGTAACGTCATTTTCTTCATCCTACTCATTCTCCTGGCTGATCAGGGATTGAAAATATGGATCAAGACCAGTTATCCTACCGGGGAAGTGACCCAGGTATTAGGAATGAGTTGGTTTCAACTTTATTATATTGAAAATCCCGGTATGGCATGGGGTTGGAAACTGGGAAATGAAACGGGGAAAGTGGTGTTGACCTTGTTCCGCCTTTTAGCGGTGTTGTTTGGTACCTGGTACCTTGGCCGGATCGTTCGCCAGCGCCTTCATAGAGGGTTCATCATATGTGCCGCCCTGATCTATGCCGGCGCTCTTGGCAATCTCATTGATTCGATGTTCTATGGGATGATCTTTGACAAAGGCCTTCATTTTGACCCGGCTATCAAGGATTATGTCACCTACCAGGGTGTGGCCAGTTTTTCATCCCCTGGTTATTCATCGTTTCTTCATGGAAGCGTGGTCGATATGTTGTATTTCCCGATATTGCATTCCAAATTTCCCGAATGGCTGCCCTTTGTGGGGGGAGAAGAATTTACCTTTTTTAGCCCCATTTTCAATATAGCCGATGCTTCTATCTCCATCGGAGTCATTACATTATTACTTTTTCAAAAGCGTTTTTTCAAGAAGAAAAAGGAGGATGCGGCAGTGGCTCATGAGACGAATGCGGCGGTCAATGACGAGTTTCAGGTTTCTTAAGATTTCATCGCAAAGGCGCCATGTCGCCATTGGGCGCCAGGTATTTGTGCACCCTTGGATCCTTCTGTCTTTACGGTAAAAACTGAGGAAAAAAACCGTAATTTACACCCTCAACACGCACCACTTTATGAAAATGAGAACGGCTCTTTCCGCATTAACCCTGGTCCTGATGATCCTAGTCTCCTGCCAACGAGAGGTCAGTTTTGAAAACAGTGACACCCCCTCTGATGGTGCGGTACAGGCGGATATTTCTGGTAATTGCCAAGGTATCGTTGTCACGGGTTCTTATAAAAAAGATACCACGCTCAATACCACAAATTACGTTGATGTAACGGTAACCGTAGCAACCCCCGGAGCCTATAAAATTTATACGGATACTGTCAACGGCTATTATTTTAATGCCACAGGAACATTTACCGCAGCGGGTTCCTCCACGGTACGCCTTCAGGCAACAGGTAAACCGCTTACCGCAGGCACCAATAATTTTACCCTGAACTACGATAGCACCCAGTGTTTCTTTACCGTCACGGTTACTGAAGCCGGGTCAAGCTCCGGTACCTCCGTTTTTACATTTGATGGAAGTCCCAACGGATGTACCAATGCGGCTGTTCAGGGATCCTATACCCAAAATGTGGGTCTTACTTCGGCCAATAAGGTGGTGATCTCAGTAAACGTGACCACCATCGGTAGTTATTCCATCACTACCTCTACGGCCAATGGATTTGCCTTTATCGGTCTCGGCAGTTTTACCACTACCGGCCCTCAAACAGTGGAGCTCACCGCCAGTGGGTTACCGCTACAGGCAGGCACTTTCACCTTCAATCTCACTAACGGAACAACCACCTGTACCTTCCCGGTGACCTGTGACGCGGCACCAGTCCCAATTGATTATTTCCCACGCACAGCCAACAGCAATTGGAGTTATGAGTTTGATGATGTAGCTGCCGATTCATTGCTCATCCGGGCTTTACCGAATACCATTTCAGCAGGAGGCAACACCTATGCTATATTCATGGGTACAGATGATGCTTCACTGGGCTTTGACAGTTCAGGATACTATAGAAAGAATGCCGGTACTTACTATGAGTGGAGGGATATGGGCGATTATTTCGGGTTGGACAATCCACTCTGGATGGAATTCATTTTCCTGAAAGATGATCAGGCCGTTGGACATAGCTGGACCACCTCTAATATTTCAGGAACAGTGACTGACATGAACAATAATGTCATTCCGGTTACCGTACGAATGAAGTATGAGATCCTGCAAAAGGATGTATCGCTTTCTTTAACGACGTCCACTGGTACGGTCAATCATGCTAATGTAATTGTTGTGGAAGAAGACTACGAAATATTCAATGGAACTGCCTGGGTCCACATCGCCCAATTTGGCACCGCTAAATATTATTATGCCCGTGGAAAAGGAATGATCAAAGTTGAATTCTTTGATGATGCCGGCACATTGGATCTGCAGGCAGAGATACGGCGGTCGGTAGTGCTTTGATTTTTTAATTCCGAACTATGTCCTCATTTCGCTTAAATAGATCTGCCTTCAAAGCGCAAACTGCAAAGCAGGCTGAGGATCATTCGCATTTTTATAAATCGCTTAGTTTGCAGGAGCGCCTTCGGATTGCTGCGTATTTAATTAGTATGGCCTATAATTACCCGGAGAATAACCCGCCTAAACTGGACAAATCAAAATTCAAAGCTTCTTCAAGAATGGCATGAAGGGAAATATATTTAACGAAGATTTTAGAGATTTCTTAACGGCACTCAATGCGCAAGAAGTGAAGTATATTCTTGTAGGTGGATTTTCTGTTATACTTCACGGGTATTCCCGCACAACAGGCGACATGGATATTTGGGTTGAACGTAGTACAGAAAACTATAAAAAATTAAAGGAAGCTTTTCGGCAGTTTGGAATGCCAGTGTTTGATATGACAGAAGAAAATTTCTTATCTCATCCAAGCTGGGACGTGTTCACATTTGGCACACCGCCTGTTGCTATTGATATTATGGTGAAAGTGAAAGGTCTGGATTTTAAACAAACCTATGACAACTCAGTAATCTTTGAGGATGGTGACCTAAGAATCAGAACAATTCACAAAGACAATCTAATCCAGGCAAAAAAATCTGCCGGTAGATCCAAAGACCTTAATGATCTCGAGAATATTTGAATTTCACAATCCTTTTTTCCTCCCCATCAACACCCCAATCGTCTTCTTCACAGCATCCGGGGTCACCGATATACTGTCAATTCCTTCCTCGACCAGGAATTGGGCAAAATCCGGAAAATCACTGGGCCCTTGTCCGCAAATACCTACTTTAACCCCGGCCTCTTTGGCGGTTTGGATCAGGCTACGGATCAATGACTTCACTGCTTCATTCCGCTCATCATACAAATGCGCTACTAAGGATGAATCGCGGTCAAGGCCAAGTGTTAGCTGGGTCAGGTCATTTGACCCGATGGAAAAGCCATCAATATGTTTCGCAAATTCTTTTGCCAGGATCACATTACTCGGCAATTCGGCCATCAGGTAAACATGAAGCCCGTTTTTTCCTCTGGGTATCCCAAAATCTTTCATGACCTCATATACACGCAACAACTCTTCCACTGTTCGGCAAAACGGGATCATAACCGCCACATTTTTCAATCCCCATTCTTCCCGCACTTTTCGGATGGCCTGACACTCCAGGGCAAAAGCATCTTTATATTGAGGGGAATAATAGCGCGAGGCACCCCGCCAGCCGATCATGGGGTTTTCTTCAACGGGTTCAAAATACTTGCCACCGATCAGGTTACGGTATTCATTGCTCTTGAAATCAGAGAAACGCACGATCACCGTTTCAGGATAGAATGCCGCTGCGATCCGGGCAATACCAAAGGCGAGTTTATGGATAAAAAAATTGGCTTCAGATTCAAACCCACGAATGCGCTCATTGATCAATTGACTCAATGCAGGGTCATTCATTTGCCGATGGTTGAGCAAGGCCATCGGATGAATGCCAATATAATTGTTGATGATGAATTCTTCCCTGGCCAACCCCACACCCTGGTGCGGCAGATGGCTATAGGTAAAAGCAAGATCAGGACTGCCAATATTTAGCATCAATCGGGTGGGTAGGTCGGGCAGTTTTTCAAGCTGTGTTTCGATCTTTTCAAAGGGTAGTTCCCCCTCAAATACCAAACCTGTTTCTCCTTGCGAGCAACAGGCGGTTACCAACTGGTCATCTTTTAATAATTCTGTGGCATGACCACACCCCACAATGGCCGGTACACCGAGTTCACGGGCTACAATAGCGGCATGACAGGTACGCCCGCCTTTATTCGTAATGATGGCAGCCGCCATTTTCATGATAGGCTCCCAATCGGGATCGGTAATATCAGTTACGAGAATATCACCTGGCATGAACTCCCTTCCATCACCTACCCGCTTGTCAAGGGAATGAAGGATACAAATTTTACCACTGGCCACTTTATCCCCCACAGCGATCCCTTTCAATATCGCCTCCAACCCTTCTGTATTCATTCGGTATTCGGTAAAAACACCCGGATCACGACGGGAATGGATCGTTTCGGGTCGTGCCTGTACAATGAACAATTGACCTGTCAACCCATCCAGTGCCCATTCCACATCCATCGGGCACCACTGTCCCCTTAATTGGGTATAATAAGATTCGATCTGTACCACCCACTTACTTATTTGTAATATCTGTTCATCATGCAAACAGAAACGCGATTGGGTGGCCTTATCTGTGGAAATAACTTTTACTCTTTCATCCGGATTGTCACCATACACCATCATTTGCTCCTTACTACCCCGCTTTTTTTCAATGATAGCCGGAAAGCCTTGTTCCAATGTGGGTTTGAAAACCAGAAACTCATCGGGTGATACGGCTCCTTGTACCAGTAATTCGCCCAGCCCATATGACCCATTGATCAATACCACATCCCGAAAACCTGATTCGGTATCAAGCGAGAAGGCGACACCTGCGGCGCCCAGATCACTTCGTACCATTTTTTGAATACCTACCGATAATCCGATGGCAAAAGCATCAAACTGAAATGTATGCCTGTAACTGATGGCCCGATCGGTAAACAAGGAGGCAAAACAATTGCGTACCGCATCGATCAATTCCGCCGGGCCACGCACATTCAGGTAGGTCTCCTGCTGACCGGCAAAACTGGCATCCGGAAGGTCTTCTGCCGTAGCGCTCGAGCGCACCGCCACATCCGTCTGCGACTGATCGTATTGAGATGATAAGGCTGAATAAGCCTGGATAATGGCCTCCGCCAGGTCTTTTGGAAAATGGGCATTCCTGATCAGGGTCCGGATCTGCAGGCCAGCCCAGCGCAAGGTCTCCACTTTTTCATGATCCACTGTCTCCAGACATTCCCTGATCTTTGGCTGTAATCCGGCCGACGCTAAAAAATGTTCATACCCCGCTACCGTGATCACAAACCCATCCGGGATATTCACGCCCAAAGGAGCCAGGTGGCGGAGCATTTCGCCCAGGGAGGCGTTTTTGCCACCTACGCGTGACAGATCGGCCAGGCCAACCCCGGATAAGGGTAGGATAAAGTCTTGTTGCATAATGTTTTGGATTATGCCCCGCAAGGTAGTTTTGATGGGAAGGGGAAATTTAGAAATTACACGAATGAGCCAGAATGGTACACTGAAATGACCAATCGCCCATTTCTGACTAAGTAAAAACACTGAACAGATTCAGTTAAAAAACGGGGTGGGAGCGATTACTATTTAGTGCATCTTGAGACCGCCTTAATTGAACCGTTAACCCTTAACCTATCCCGGTGAATTTTCGTCAGCAGCCTGTGTGTTAATAACGCACGGGCTCTTTCTTTAGGGCTAAAAGCTCACGGCAAATTCAGGCAATTGAAAATCAAATCGTCCTTTACTGACGATAACTGAATCACCGATCTTTCCTTCAAAGAGGCCGCTGATACCAAGCAGGAGTTGAGGATCGTTGAGAGAGTAGATCCTGGTGAAGTAGATCTTTCCTGTTCCTGAGATATGATCGGGGCTAATGGGCGGGAACCCATTGCTGAGATAAAGGGTAACAAAAGTTGTATCGGCTGGAAATACCTTGCCATTCCATCCCAGAAAATCATTTCGGGTAAAATTTTTCTTTACCGGTAAGGCCAGCAAGAGTTGGTTATAATTTCGCCAGCCAGGTTGCGGTGCGAGCAGGGGTTCAGGATACTCGCCTATAAAACTAAGGTAAAGACTGTCCTTGCCCACCAGATTGGTATCCACTTCAATAGCGGCATCAAAACCACCAAAGGATGAATATCCCGTAAGCCAGGCCGCTCCGTTAATATAGGCCGATCCTGCATCGTACCCACGAGAAGTAAACCTTGATAAACCCGGATCAGAGGGGTCTTCAAAAAACGGTTTAGGGGTACAGGTGGTGAATAGTGTAATGGTGATGGAAAGAATGATTACACGGATTACGCGGATTTCGCGGATGTTGTGGATTTCACGGGTGAGGAAAATAGTAAGACTCATTTCTTTTTCATTTTTATGGATGAAAGAAAACGACCTACCGTGATCTGAAATAAACTGGCGCGATTAAATGAAAGTTCGTATTTCGTATTTTGATTCGAAAGATCGAGGGTAGGGGAGGTCACCTGCGCCCTGGCAAACCAGGGTCCCGATTCATATCCCAAACCGATTCCTGCTGTTAGTCCGGAGGAACGCAGATCCACATCCGGGTTGAGTATCTCGTATACGTTATCGTTATAATTTTTATACCTGACACGAAAACGCTGTATCGAATACCCAACAGGTAAGGCATCCAGGAAGACTTTGGCATCTGAATGAGGAAAAAAGAAGAAACGATAACCCATGGCCACTGAAAAGACACTACTCCGGATCTCTTTGGGTACAGCAATCCCTGAAGGTACGCCTGATTGCAAGGTGAACGCGCTGTCAAAGCTTTTATCGATCAGCGGAATATTTCCTTCGACATGTATCAGGAACTGCCCTCTTTTCGATTCGCCAAGCAGCCATTGAATGGACAGTGGGATATGTTTGAACCGCCCCTGATTATTTATATCCAGCGCAAAACCGGTCGAAATCCCGATCCGGCTCTGCGCCGGAAGCGACAATTGAATCAGGAAAAAAAGGGGAACGCAAAGCAGACCTCGGTACATAGAAAACAATGACAAGGGACAAAGCCGCTCCGCTGCATTATTGGTTATTTATTCGATGATTGCGCCAATTTTAGGTAGTTCAGCAACGTGACCACATTATCATCCGATATCAGATAAAGGGATCCTGGAACAGGTCGGTTGATATGGATGTAGCGTTTGTACACGATCAGGTCCCATCGTTTCGTATTACCCGGCCTGTTTCGAAGGTGAAATACAATTAAGTTTGAACTGGTAAAGGAAAAGGTTTGTAAGGTCTTATCTGTTTTTACGCCAATAACGGCATTCATTCGCTCCAAGACATTGATCAAGGCTGGGAAATCTTCTTCATCGATATGGGTATTATCAATCGAAAAATCATCTTTGAAGAAAATCGATTGAACGGAAAAGCAGAGGACTTTTCTTTTGGGAATATCCCGTTGAAGATCGGTGGCCGTAATGAGGCCCAGGGTGATATTATTTTCAAGCACTCCCAGCGTAGATTCTTCCGTCCGAATAAATGCCCCTGGCTCGCGTAACGCATTTTCCAACCGGCTAAACGCAATGGAGCTATCCACTTGTGCCATCGAAGTGAGTGCAGAAATCAGCAGTAACCCGAGTATAATTTTTCGCATGCTCTTTTTTCTGCAAATTAATTCGGGCAGGCTTATGCCCTTGTTAAAGTGCAGGAAAATTTCGTTAGCTAAAAGCTAAAAACTATTGGCTTTTAATTGCCTGCCTTTACGATCTTTCTGGAAATCTTTTGGTCATTGGTAATAACCTGAAGGGTGTAGATTCCGTTGGGTAATGATTGGGTGGTGGGAAGGTCAATTGCATTCCTGCCTGCGGTAAGGATAGTTTGCGTTTTAACCAGCATACGTCCTAAAGGGTCCACCAAAAGCAGATGAGCGGTTGTATTTTCAGCGCTGTTCAGTTCAACCCTTAGGTTACCCGTAAAAGGATTTGGCATTGGCCCAAAGGACAGTCCTGAGGAGACGTTGTTGAATACTAGCACTTTGCTGTATTTGTGCCCACCTGCTGTCTCCAGACGAAGACGATAGTAGGCCGTTCCAGCCAAAGGTTGCGGATCGGTAAAATTATATTCGTTGTTACCGGATGTTTTCTGTTGTCCGGGAAGAATATTAATTGGCGCAAACCGGCTGCCATCCGAACTCTTTTCCACGGTATAGGTTACAGGCTCTTCTTCCGGAGAGGTGATCCAATTAAGGGTTACTAATCCCTGGGCTAATTTTCCCGTAAAGCTGAGCAACTCGATCGGAAGGATCATACAATCCTCTACGGTCAGCGTGATCACCACTGGATCTGAGAAGGCGCAATCGTCATCTGACAGGTTGGAAGAAGTAGTGGCAATAACCAGTCGGTATTGATCACCACTATCAGCGATGGCCCCTACAAAACTGGGGTAATTGACCGTGTATTCCCAGTTCGATCCATTCCATACCGGCGTTTCAGGTCCACCGGAAATACCGGTTTCCGACCAGGAAGCCCCATTATCCGTGCTCTTCTGCCATTTATAATAGGTATAGTTGTTAAAGAAGCTATATACTGTCGCACCGATATCTACTACATTATCCTGACAAATAAATGGGTTCGGTGAGGGATTCAGTTGCAGTTCAGGTGAACAGGTGGCTACGGTGATATCATCCAATGCCCAGTCATTACCCCCACCACCTGGGGCATTGTTAAAGAACTTCAGGTTGATGCTTGTTTCTGAAGGACCAGTAAGATAGGTAAATCCTTTTTTCACCCATTGACCTGAATAGGACAGGTTTCCGGTGGTATAGTAATCCAGGCCATTTACTT
This sequence comes from Chitinophagaceae bacterium, assembly GCA_041752235.1. Classification (GTDB taxonomy): domain Bacteria; phylum Bacteroidota; class Bacteroidia; order Chitinophagales; family Chitinophagaceae; genus SpSt-398. The sequence goes on along the minus strand of JBGSHM010000024.1, from coordinate 43,853 downwards.
CAAAAGTAATATTGGGAGCAACGCCCGAGGAGTCACCGGTTCCGGTAGGAATATAGAATACAGGACCGGCAGAATTTGAAGCGCCTTTTCCATTCGAATCACAACCACACTTGGAGCAAATATTCCGCATCCAACAAGAGATCTCGTAGTAGGTATTCGGACAAAGTCCGGATATGGTTTGTTGAAAGGCCGAGTCGATGCGATAGGCAGCGTTCACGATCAGCATGTATCCCCCATTATTGTTGGCCACCGTATCAGTCGGGTTGTTGCCCAGGAAAGGATCGGCTGCACCCGTATGGTCACCAATAATATCCCATACCGAGAATACCCGATGGGTTGTCAAAGGCCCGCCACCATCCGGATCGGGGTCGGGTTTGCTCCAGGTATTGACCGTGGTATAACCAAATTGAGTCGAGGTATTATTTGCTATGCCATAGCTATAATCATTCGGGCTATTGGTAGTAAAGGTCCGGTATGTATATCCGGGAGGCACGTTGCCAGAGGTTCCCCGGTTGCGGGTTGGGCCAGAACCAAATGAACCATTGAATTCTGTCCCAATCGCATTTACACCGATAGCATTGGAGCAAACACCATAGTTGGTATAAATGGCAAGGGTGTTGGACGGAAATGTATAAGATGTGAGAAGACCAGGATTTGGGCGATAGGTGATCGTGCCCCCACCGGTGCTTATCGTACCACCCAGACCAGCCGTCACCTGAACCTGGTATGAAGCAATCATGATGCAGGTATTTGTAAAAAAGGATGGCTTATGGGTGTTGCGGATACGGCCTCTTCGAAAAGCAGTGGCTGGAACATCTGTGGGATTATATCCCATATTAATGGTGATATTCGCCCCTACGATCTGACCGGGATCATCTAAAGCACCATCGGTGAATTGCTTGTAAACCTTTCCTTCATTCGTAAGTACCCGAATTGTACCCGGCAAATAAACCGTTCCGGCGGGAATTACATCTGTAAACCGCATACTGTCGTAAGCCCCCGAACGAACCACCACCGATGCCCTTATTTCAAGGGTATCATTTGGTTCAATAGTTCCGCCATTCAAGCCTTTTGTAATATTTACATAGCTTTTCCCAAAATCTATGTTCTGCGCAAACAAGGAACCCGCATGCAGGAAGAAGATCCCTGCAAAAAGGATGGCCAGGTAGCCAAACCGTATGGATTCAATTCGTACAGTTTTCGTCATAGATACGGATTTCTTTTGTCGTCATTTGCGAATCTTGAATCGTGAATAGTGAATCGTGAATAGTGAATTGTGAGACGTGAATCATCTATACTCAGAAAATTCACCATTCACCATTCACCATTCACCTCTCACGCCTCACCTCTCACGCCTCTCTCCCTCCATTTCGAACGAAAAGGTATTAAATAGTTTAATCCCCCCTAAATGATAACTACTTAGGAAAAAAGTGGGCTTTTCTCAGGTAGTCATATCAGGGAAAGCACTATTTCAGGAAACTAACTTTATGAGTAACTTAGAGTTAGCTACCTTAAAAATTAATCCATGAGAATCATCCGAACCTGTCTGCCCATACTCCTTTTTCTAAGTGCCACTTTTAAGGGTTTTCCCCAGTCAGAACCCTTTACTAAAAGAGTGGTGGCCAGTGCATTTAACTCCGCGTGGGAAGTTGTTTACGGACCCAGTGATTCCCTATGGGTAACGGAAAATCGTACCTGGAAAGTATACCGTGTAGATATTGCTTCAGGAACAAAAACCACGGTATTGGATTTGCGTTCAGGACCAGGTGCTGACCCAGCCATTAATTTCCCCACCGGATCAGGTACGCAGCCCCAGGGCGGAATGATGGGATTGGCCCTTCACCCCAATTTATATTCCTCCGATCCGGCCGTTCGTGAAGCAAAACCTTGGGTCTATATGGCCTATGTATATGAAAGAAATGCTTGCCCGGGTACGAATACTTCCTGCATATTCACAACGAAAATTGTTCGTTACGATTATTTGTCAAATACTTTGTCCAATCCGGTTGTTGTCCTGGATGATATCCCGGGAAGTAGTGACCATAATTCTGGCCGACTCGTGATCGGGCCTACCATCGAAGCCGGTGCCGACGCAGCACATACGCAGTATCGACTTTATTATACCGTTGGAGATATGGGGGCCGGACAGTTTTTAAACACCACCCGTACCAATAATGCCCTTGCCGTGAATGTCATGGAAGGTAAAGTGCTTCGCATTAATACCGAATCAGATGGGGATGCCGGACTGGATGAATGGGTGCCCAATGACAACCATTTCTTTAATGCTTCCTCCATTACCGCACAGGATTATGTGTACAGCTATGGGCATCGAAATGCGCAGGGACTGGTATGGGGAAATGTAGGCGGTACCGATCGCCTTTACAGTAACGAGCAAATGGACCGCACCGACGATGAGGTCAATATCATTGAAAAAGGAATGAGTTACGGTTGGGATGATGTGTCAGGTTATTGTGATGATAATGTAAACGGGTATAAGATCGGGCAAACACCGAGTGCGGATGAAAATGCTTATTGTAGTGTTACCCCCGATCACCGGGAGCCCATTTTTACGCTATTCACCACTGACGCCGCAGGCATGCCTGCCCTGATGGCCCAATCGAATAACCAATTATGGCCGACCGTGGCGCTGTCAAGTATTGATTTTTATGGATATAATGTTATTCCCGGATGGAATGCCTCACTGATCATGACGCCTTTGAAGAAGGATTTTGTCTACCGGGTCAAACTCAATGCAACCGGAGATGCGGTGACCGGTGACACAATCACCTACTTCCGAGGTGACGGAAACAGGATCCGTCGCGTTACCGCCGCTCCGGATGGAATGCGTTTTTATGTTGCCCGCGACGCGAGTGCCACCAGCAACGGGGGCACCATTATGGAATATACCTATACCGGTACAACACTGGCTTTACACGACGGCCCAAGAAATGGACCACGTATTGTACGCGACCTGGTAAAGGTTTATCCCAACCCGGTGGCAGATATTGTATTTATTCGTGGATTGCGGGAAATGAAGAAACCCGTTCGTGCAGAGATCTATGACATCATGGGACAATTGCGTATCACGCTGGTGTCGTCACGAAATGACTTTTCACTAGATCTTTCTTCTTTGAAAAAGGGAATTTATTTATTAAAGCTTTATAACGGGAATGAACAAGAGGTGCAGGTTGAAAAGCTGATTCGATAGCCTTTAAAGGATAGGCTTGGAAAAGCGGGGTTGATTTCACGGATTGTTTCATGTTACAAGGCTTTTTTACAGGATATGATAACGTTAAATTAGAGCGTTTCTTTTGGAAATCATAGTTTTTGGGAGAAATTTAACCGCCAGGGCACAAGGGCACAAGGAATATAATATTGATAATCAAGCGTATAATCTTTGTGCCCTGGCGTCTTTGCGGTTAAAATAAAATCAAATTTTCCCCACCATTTTCGCCGGCACCACCCACTCGTCAAATTCCTTCGCCGTCAAATACCCCAGGCTCACGGCCATCTCCTTCAGGGTTGTTCCCTGCTTGTGTGATTTCTGCGCGATCTCCGCGGCCTTATAATACCCGATCTTGGTATTCAACGCCGTCACCAGCATCAATGAATTATCTACATGTTTCTTGATATTGGCAGCAATGGGCTCGATACCTACGGCACATTTATCATTGAAGCTTACACAACCATCACCGATCAACCGGGCACTGTGCAGGAAATTATAGATCATCACTGGTTTGAACACATTCAATTCAAAATGACCCGTAGCTCCACCGATATTGATGGCTACATCATTTCCCATCACCTGGGCCGCGATCATTGTCAACGCCTCACATTGGGTGGGGTTCACCTTACCCGGCATGATGGAAGAACCAGGTTCGTTGTCAGGGATAAAGATCTCGCCGATCCCGCTCCTTGGGCCGCTTGACAACATGCGGATATCATTGGCGATCTTCATCAGACTAACGGCCACGGTTTTCAAGGCTCCATGCGCTTCCACAATGGCATCATGTGCCGCAAGGGCTTCAAACTTATTCTTAGCCGTGATAAAAGGTATTTTAGTCAAACGCGCAATGTGTTTGGCCACATTCACATCATAGTTTGGCGGTGTATTGATTCCCGTTCCTACGGCCGTACCACCCAGAGCCAGTTCACTCAGGTGGGCCAGTGAATTTTTAATGGCTTTCAATCCATGATCCAATTGGGATACATACCCGCTAAACTCCTGCCCAAGCGTCAACGGCGTAGCATCCATAAAGTGCGTACGTCCGATCTTCACCACTTTCTTGAATTGCTTTGATTTTTTATCCAGGGTATTTCGCAGTTTTTCAATTCCCGGGATCGTTGTCTCCATTAAGATCTTATATGCAGCAATATGCATGGCTGTTGGAAACGTATCGTTCGATGACTGCGATTTGTTTACATCATCATTTGGGTGCAGGTATTTGGTTTTATCACCCAGTTTACCGCCGTTGAGTACATGCCCCCGATAGGCCACTACTTCGTTTACATTCATATTACTCTGGGTACCGGAGCCGGTTTGCCAAACCACCAGGGGGAAATAATCATCCAGTTTCCCTTCCAGGATCTCTTTACACACTTTGCCAATCAGGTCTGCTTTTTTCTTAGGCAACACACCGGCCTCATAGTTGGTGATAGCGGCGGCATGTTTCAGGTAAGCAAAGGCACGGATGATCTCCTTGGGCATCCGGTTAATATCCTGGGCAATTTTGAAATTATCAATGCTGCGTTGGGTCTGTGCGCCATAGTAGGCGTCCACGGGTACTTTAACTTCCCCCATGGTGTCTTTTTCTATACGGTATTCCATAAACGTAAGTTGAAATGTTGAGTAGGCGGGGCAAAGTTAACCCGGATTTTTTGGAGTACAAGGTTTACAAAAAAAGTTCTTAAATTACGAAATGCCTCTTGCCAGGAAGCCTCTAATTCTGCTATTGCTTGTCGTACTCGTCACCGGGATGTCCTGTCTCCTGACCAGTTCGCGCAAGATTGATTTCAATGCGGATATCCGTCCGATCTTCAATAAAAAATGCATCAGTTGCCACGGTGGCGTAAAGCAAAAAGGAGGTTTTAGTGTTTTATTCCGGGAAGAAGCCCTGGCAAATACCGAATCCGGGAAACCGGCTATCATACCAGGTAAGCCGGATGAAAGTGAACTGATCCGACGCCTGACGATAGATGACCCGGAAGAGCGGATGCCTTACAAACACGATGCGCTGTCAAAAGAAGAAATCAAACTCCTTCGCCGCTGGATACAACAAGGAGCCGAATGGGGTACCCATTGGGCTTATCTGCCGGTTCAACAACAAAAGCTACCGGCTGTAGAAGACAAGTGGATCAAGAATAGTATTGATGCCTTTATCCTTCACCGCCTTCACAGTGAACACCTCAATCCTTCTGCAGAAGCGGATAAAGCCACACTTCTTCGCAGGGCCAGTCTTGACCTCACGGGCCTTCCTCCTTCAGAGGCCGTAGCCAACGCATTTTTACAGGATAATTCGCCCACCGCTTACGATAAACTGCTTGACCAATTACTCGCCTCACCGGCCTATGGAGAAAAATGGGCCTCGCTCTGGCTTGACCTGGCCCGATATGCCGATACCCGGGGTTATGAAGCCGACCGGGGCCGCACCATTTGGCGTTACCGCGATTGGGTGATCAAGGCTTTTAATGAGGATAAACCCTATGACCGGTTCCTGTTGGAACAATTTGCGGGCGACCTGCTACCGAATGCCGGGGAAGCCGAATTTATTGCTACGGCTTTTCACCGCAATACCCTCACCAATGATGAAGGAGGCACAGAGAATGAGGAATTCCGAACCGCAGCCGTGATCGACCGGGTAAATACCAGTTGGAGTGCGGTACTGGGAACCAGTTTTAATTGTGTTCAATGTCATGCCCATCCCTATGATCCCTTCCGGCATGATGATTATTATAAATTCCTGGCTTTTTTCAATAATACCCGTGATGAGGACACTGAATCAGAATATCCTCTTTGGCGTCACTATAATTCAGCCGATAGTCAACGGTTGGAGAAAGTAGTAAAATGGGTCAGGGAAAATGAATCGGAAAAAAAGGCCACAGAACTTCGCCATTTTTTAAATACCTGGCAACCTGCTATCAATTCCTTGCAATGTGATGAGTATGTGGATGCGGCATTGGTGAGTAGCTGGCATGCCGGGTTGCGGAATAATGGGACCTGCCGGTTGCCCAATGTTCCGTTGGAAGGTGCTACCGAACTTCTGTTTCGCTATGGCACCATGCGGTCTGGTGGAAAATGGACGGTCACTCTCGACAGCCTGAAAGGACCCGTGATCGCCAGTTTTATTCTACCCAATTCCAAAGGACAATGGAACCTGGGACGATTGAAGATCCCGGCCATCCCGGGTCGGCACCATTTGTATTTTCATTATTACCATCCCGGGATCAACAATAAGGAAGAAACAGGCGTACTCTTTGAATGGTTCCGGTTCACGGATCCTTTTCCCGGAAAAGGGAAACCTGGCTATGAAGAAAACCTGGCCTCCTTTATCGCACTGATGGAGGCAAAAGTAGAAACCACTCCCGTGATGGTCGAAAATCCGCCCTCACTCTTTCGTCGGTCCTTTGTATTTGAAAGAGGGAATTGGTTGGTTCCGGCCAATGAGGTGGAACCGGATGTGCCTTCCGTGTTGAATCCTTTGCCCAATGGCCGAAAAGACCGCTTGGGTCTTGCCGAATGGTTGATCGATAAAAAGAACCCGCTGACTTCCCGCACCCTGGTGAACAGGGTTTGGGAACAATTGTTCGGTACCGGTCTGTCGGAAACGCTCGAAGACCTGGGATCGCAGGGATTACCGCCTACACATCCAGAATTATTGGATCATCTGGCCTATTCACTCATGCATGATCAAAATTGGTCACTTAAACAGTTCTTAAAAACATTGATGAGTTCGGCCACCTATCGCCAGTCTTCCATTGTGTCTGAAGAAGCCTTACGACGTGATCCATTGAATCGATTTTATGCCCGGGGCCCACGTATTCGATTATCTGCCGAACAGTTGCGTGACCAGGCCCTGTCGGCTTCTGGACTTTTAAGTCCAAAAATGTATGGCCCATCGGTCATGCCTTATCAACCCGAAGGCATTTGGCTCTCACCATACAATGGTGATAAATGGGTGATGAGTGAAGGAGAAGACCAATACCGTCGAAGCTTGTACACCTATTGGAAACGCACCGCCCCTTATCCTTCCATGGTTACTTTTGATGCAGGTGCCAGAGAGGTTTGCCTGCCCCGACGCATTCGTACCAACATCCCGCTTCAAGCGCTTACTACCCTGAATGATTCGGCCTGGGTGTTGATGGCCCGCTCATTGGCTACATCCATGAGTACAAAGGGCGGCGCATCGATCGGAGATCAATTGAAATGGGGATACGAACACCTGATGTTCAAAAAACTGGATAAGACCAGAGAAGAGGCCTTGCAACTACTTTACAAAGAAGCCCTGTTACGTTTCCGGAAAGACCCGAAGGCGGGTCGGGAAATGCTTGGGATAAAGGATGCTAACGGTAAAGAACAACCGAAATTGGCGGCCCTGACGGTGGTGGCCAATACCTTATTGAATTTGGATGAATGGCTGACAAAAAATTAAAGCAAACGCATGAAACCAAAAAACTGGGCCAATAAGCCCCTTAGCCGGGAAGCCGGACATCGGGTCTTACAGCATTTTACCCGGAGGCATTTTATCCGGGAGAGTGCCATGGGGCTTGGTGCCCTGGCACTGGGAAGTATCTTGCCCGGTTGTTTGGGTAAGAGAGAGGGCAATGCCTTGGGAATGGATTTTGATCCCGCACATCCCATGTTGCCGCGGGCTCCACATTTTCCGGGACGTGCCCGCTCGGTCATTTTTATTCATATGGCAGGCGCGCCTTCGCAGTTGGAACTATTTTCCTATAAACCTGAACTCGCCAAACTAGATGGTCAGGATTGCCCGCCTTCTTTGTTGGAAGGAAAAAAATTCGCTTTTATCCGCGGGGTACCCAAGATGCTTGGTCCACAGGCCAAATTTTCCCAACACGGAGAAAGTGGATTGTGGTTATCCGAAAACCTGCCGCATTTGTCCACGGTCGTTGATGATATGGCTCTGCTGAATGCGGTTACCACCGATCAATTCAATCATGCCCCCGCCCAATTGCTGATGCAAACGGGTACGCCCCGTATGGGCAGGCCCAGTATCGGTGCCTGGGTTACGTATGGTTTGGGTACCGAGAACCAGAACCTTCCGGGTTTTGTGGTGCTCACTTCAGGAGGCAATAATCCCGATGCGGGAAAAAGTGTGTGGGGCAGTGGCTTTCTTCCCAGTGTATACCAGGGGGTACAGTGCCGCAGTGCCGGTGACCCGGTCCTCTTTATCAAAGACCCGCAGGGAATGGATCGTGACCTGCGTCGCGCGTCCATTGATGCCATCAATAAGATCAACCAGGAAGAATACGAAGAATATAAAGATCCGGAGATATTGTCACGCATCGCGCAATATGAAATGGCTTACAAGATGCAGATATCCGTACCCGGTGTAATGGATATCGCGGATGAGCCGGCCTATATTCATGAGATGTATGGAACCGAACCCGGCCAATCCAGTTTTGCCAATAATGTACTCCTTGCGCGAAAATTAGTAGAGAAGGGCGTACGGTTTATTCAGTTATTTGATTGGGGCTGGGATACCCATGGTGATTCAGCCGGTAATGCGGTGGATGTGGGATTGATCAACAAATGCCGCAAGGTGGATAAGCCCATCACGGCCTTACTGCTTGATCTGAAACAGCGAGGATTACTCGATGAAACCCTGGTGGTATGGGGTTCTGAATTTGGCCGTACACCGATGCAGGAAAACCGCGAAGGCAAACAAATGCCTTTCAAAGGAAGAGACCACCATGCCGAGGCCTATAGTATATGGATGGCAGGTGGTGGTATAAAAGGCGGAGTGACCTATGGTGAAACAGACGAGATCGGGTACAGCATCACCAGTGGTAAAACAGAAGTGTACGATATTCAGGCGACCATTCTGAACCGCCTGGGTTTCGATCATGAAAAACTGACCTATCCATCGCAGGGCCGCGAATTCCGCTTGACGGACCTGAGTGGGAAAGTCATTCACCCTATCCTTGCCTGATCACTAACCAAGACCCATGTTTCATTTTTTTACCCAAACCCTCGGCCGACTCCACCCGCTATTGGTGCATTTGCCAATAGGCATACTGATACTGTCCATCCTGTTTTATTTCCTGTCCAGGCGCGAAAGGTTTCATTCCCTTCAACCAGCCATATCTGTATCCTTGCTGATCGGATTTTTTACAGCCCTTCTCTCGGTCATTACCGGTTATGGATTGTCGTTAGGTGGCGACTATGCCGCCTCAGCGGTGGTTAAACATCAATGGGCAGGTATTGTAACGGTTATTCTGGCGGGCGCCACCTGGTTTTTACATCATAAAAAACATTCATTGGAATTGGGGGGATGGGTGGCCATGCTCACCGGTTTGGTGCTGACAGGTCATTGGGGTGGCTCACTCACGCATGGAGATGAATATCTGGCGGGTATTTTTTCGCCAGCCTCCGACAGTAGCAAGGTGTATGCCCCGAAGCCAATTGCAGATATTGAAGAAGCCGTTGTTTATACAGACATCATTCAACCTATATTAGAAGCTCGTTGCTATTCCTGTCATTCCTCCACCAAAAAAAAAGGCAAACTCCGTCTCGATCAGCCTGAGTTTATTTTAAAAGGCGGCGAAGAAGGGAAAGTGCTCTCCCCCGGAAACCCGGAACAGAGTTCGCTTATTGAGCGATTGTTTCTTCAGGATAAAGATGAGGACCATATGCCCCCCATTGAGAAACCGCAACCGGGGCCACAGGAACTCGCCCTGCTGCATTGGTGGGTCAAGACAGGCGGTTCGTTTACAATGAAAGTAAAAGATGGGCAAAAGGATGATAAAGTTATTCCCGCCCTTGCTTTTCTGAAAGAAGGTAAAGCAGCTCCGGAAAAAATGAAAGAGAGCTGGCTTCCATCAGGAAACCCATCGGCGGCCGACCCAAAACTGATCAAATCACTCATTGCAAAAGGCTGGGCTATCGTTCCGTTGGCACAAGGCATGAATCATCTGTCGGCCAATGCCATTGGGGTGGATAGTCTTGATAAGCAAAGTTGGGATTTACTTGAAAAACTGGCACCACAGTTGGTTGAACTTCGCCTTGGACAATGTGCAGTTGACGATGCAGACATGGCACAGGTAGCAAAACTCAAAAACCTTCACCGGTTATTTCTGGAGAATACAAAGGTTACCGACAAGGGTTTAGCCTTATTACAACCGCTGGAACATATACGCTACCTCAACCTGTCCCGAACCCAGGTAACTCCTACAGGGATAAAGACCCTGAAGCCGTTTAAAGAACTTCGGTATCTGTATCTTTATCGGGAAGGGGTGAATGGGAAAGCATGGCTGGATAATGCGGGAAGTATTCCCTTGTCCGTGATTGACACGGGAGGATACAAAGTGCCAACCCTTGCTTCGGACACCATCGAATTGACAGAACCCATCATAAACTAATCCCCGCGCCACTTTGCGTCCTTGCGGCCTGGCGGTAAAACTTAACCGCGGAGGCGCAAGGACGCAAGGGACGCGAACTAACATTATGAAGAAAGCAATACTTTTTTTACTGGTTGTTATTCCTGTTATGGTTAATGCCCAGCTAAAGCCAACCCCATGGCAACTCAAATGGCATGAGCAGGAATTTTACCTCTTCACTCATTTTGGCCCCAATACGTTTACGGATAAAGAATGGGGACATGGAGATGAACCCGAAGATATTTTCAATCCCACCGATTTTGACGCCGGACAATGGTGTCGTACAGCAAAGATTGCCGGAGCAAAGGGGATTATCATCACCGCCAAACATCACGATGGATTTTGCCTTTGGCCCAGTAAGTATTCCAAACATACGGTAAGGGAAAGCAAGTGGAAGAATGGGAAGGGCGATGTATTACGCGAACTTTCTGATTCCTGCAAAAAATATGGATTGAAATTCGGGGTTTATATCTCTCCCTGGGACCGGAATCATCCGGATTATGGCACGCCTCAATACAATGATGTATTTGTAAAAATGATGGAGGAATTGTTTGTCAACTATGGCCCCATCTGGGAGTTGTGGTGGGATGGAGCGAATGGAGAGGGCCCAAATGGAAAGAAGCAAGTGTATGATTGGAGGCGATTTGAAAATGCCGTTCGTCAATGGTCACCGAAAACCGTCATCTTTAGCGACATCGGACCTGATATACGATGGGTGGGAAATGAACAGGGGTTTATTGGGAAAACCAATTGGAATTATCTCGATACCGCAGGCTTTAAGAGAGGGGAGGGCAGTCCGGCGATGGATACCCTCAATCAGGGAAATGCTTTCGGGGCCAATTGGATACCGGGCGAATGTGATGTAAGCATCCGGCCAGGATGGTTCTATCATGCCCATGAAGATGAGAAAGTGAAAAAACCAGAAGACATCTTCCGGCTCTATTTAAAAAGTGTGGGACGTGGTGCCAATCTCCTGCTCAATGTACCTCCCGATCGTAGAGGTCGTATCCACCCGAATGACTCAGCAGCCTTGGAAGGATTTGCACAGATTCGCGAAAAGGCTTTTTTCCGGGAACTGAAATTAGGGAAAGGTATTCCAACAGAAGTTAATGCCATCGTGTTACAGGAAGATATTTCAAAAGGGCAACGTGTGGAATCGTTTGTTATCGAATTAGTGGATGATAAGGGGCAATTGCATAATATTATGGGGACTACCATTGGCCGAAAAAGAATCATGACCTTTCCCGTCATAAAAGCAAAGACAGTGAAAGTCCGTGTGCTCTCCTCCCGGGGAAAAGCAATTTTAAAGCCCCATAAAATTTACCGAATCGAGGACAGACTGGTGATTCCCGAATAGTTTCTCCCTTGCGCCCTCGTGTCATGGCGGTTAAGGCTTTACCGCAAAGACACGAGGGCGCAAGGGACCGCAAATGAATCAATGACCCGTAAAGTTGGGTTTTCTTTTTTCCAGGAAAGCAGAGGTGCCTTCTTTCACATCACTTGATTCAAATAGTTCCCCAAAGGCAATTATTTCTTTTTTCAATCCCTCTTCATCTCCGCGTGCCGCGATATTGGTCAATGCAATGACCTGACTGACGGCCAGTGGGGCCTTGGTCATGATGGTCTGGATGATCTCCCTGGTTTTAGGGATCAATTCTTCTGAGGGTAATACACGGTTGACCAATCCCAATTGAAGCGCTTCTTTGGCGTCTATCATTTGGCCGGTCATCATCAATTCCATGGCTTTTCCTTTACCTACCAATTGGGTTAACCGTTGTGTGCCGCCATAACCTGGTATCAAACCAAGGTTAACCTCAGGTTGCCCGAATTTTGCATTTTCACTGGCCAGCCGAAAATGGCAGGCCATCGCCAGTTCACATCCGCCACCCAGGGCAAAACCATTCACCGCCGCCACGATCGGCTTGGGTGAATTTTCTATTTTATCAAATACTTCTGTCTGGCCTTTTTGTGCCAGCAATTTTCCCAATTGTGCATCCAGGTTGACAAATTCACTAATATCGGCTCCGGCAACAAATGCCTTTGGGCCTGCCCCGGTGATCAAAGCAGCTTTGATGTCGGGGTTATGGTAAATTTCTTCAATGGCTTGCGACAGTTCTTCAATGACCGTTTTGTTGAGGGCATTGAGCTTATCAGGGCGGTTGATGGTGATAGTGAGTATACCTTCTTCTACGCTTGTTAGAATAGTTTGATATGACATGCGATGGTCTTTTGGCAAAGGTAGGGTGGATTTACCGCAATGGCGCTAAGGCACAAGGTCGCGCAAAGAATTACCGTTGCGTACCTCTGCGCCTTCGCGTCTTCGCGGTATAATCACTGCTGCTGTTGTTGCATCTCCAAAAAGCGCCGGTAAGAATTACTCGTATCTCCCGGATTTTTGCTGGTATACGAAAACACCGGTTGGGCCTCGGGTAAAACGCTTTCTACACTTTTACCATTACCAATGCTAACGGATACTTCAAGGGTATGCTCAGAAGATCCCTTGTAGGTTCCTTTTACCGGGGTGCAATCCGAAAAATTTCGTCCTACGGCGAGCCTTACATGCCGGTCGCTGACGATACAATTATTAGTGGGATCAAGACCCAGCCAACCATAAAAAGGAATATAGGCTTCCACCCAGGCGTGGGTAGCGCCTTCACCACGTAGTTCATGGTTCTTGGGACAAATATATCCGCTCACATAGCGGGCGGGGATTTCAATATTCCGGAGCATGACGAGCAGTACATGGGCAAAATCCTGGCAAACTCCGGCACGGAGTTTAAGGATATCATCCACTTTAGTCTCGACACTTGTCACTCCTTTTTTATATTCAAAATTTTCAAAGATAAAACGCGACAAAGCCTGAGCATTGACAAAAGGGGTCTTTTGATTATCTACGCTGGTCGTTTTGATCTCTTCCAATTCTTTCTTCAGGTCAACATGTTCCTTTTGCAGAAACTCCATATTGGGATAGGAGTCATCCGTGCGGCGAAGTTCCAGCCATTGCTCTTCGGCGGAAACGGTATCAGGCGGCACCTCTACGGGGAAAGTGGTCACCCGGATCTCGGATTCGATCACCAGTTCCTGATGCGGTTTGATCAGGGAGAACATTCCGATCTTGTTGCCAAAATAATCGGTAAAGGTTTCCACCACAGGGTTTCCGGTGATCCGTAACTCATGTTCTTTCACTTCCTGTAAGGTATCATTGAGTGGATACAGCATCAATTGGTTGGTGCAATCGATCACGGTAGAGGCGTAAGAGTAACGGGTAATATGATGGATGTGATAATCGGGCATGGGGTCAAAGCTAGGTATTTCCAAAATAGATCTTGTTCAATTGTGAGGCGATCTCAAACAATTCATTTTTGGTTTGGGGTAAAAAGATTTTGAGTTTTTCGCTATCGGCACCAATATCGCTATACCGAATATTATTGTAACAGCGACCGATCAGGAATTCAAGTTGGGAATGATTTTCCGGGGGGATCTCCGTTTTGAGCCGCTCAAAATACCGGTTTAGCCGGGTCATCGAATACAAGAGCGAGTGAGGAAAGTCCGTATTGTACAATACATGTCTTATCACGGGGTCGGCATGGAGCACACCCCGGTTTGTTTTCAGGTAGAGTTCATATCCTGACAAGGAATATAGCAGAAAGCGCCAACTGGGGTCTTCAGCGTGCTTGGTGAGATCATAATCGTATTCACGCAATTTGATCGACAACAGATCGATCGAAATGACAGCGCGGGAAATGAAACGGCCAATATTCAGGAAATTGTATCCTTCTCCACGGGCCATTGTAATATCCACGGTTCCGTTATACAACATGCCATGGCGGATCAGGGAATCCAGGGCGGTAACGGGGTCACCTTTGGTAATATTGAATTCAATATTTGGCTCCCGAATCAGGTGGTAGTATTCATTCAGGCATTGCCACACCTCCTTCGTGATATGGTCCTGCACCGAGCGGGCATTTTCCCGGGCACGTGTAATGTTGTTAAAAACCGAATTCGGGTTCTCCCGGTCAATGACGAGGTGCTCCAAAACCTTTGAGGATTTCTTATTTATTTTTTTGACTTCTTTTTCGTTTAACGAACCATAGGTCAATAACACAGAATTCCAGTCAAAATCCACTACTTCGTCCTGCGAAGAAATGTACTTGGTATGGAGCATTCGAAGCATACGGTTGGTCCGTTCCATGTATCTCGCCATCCAGAATATTGATTCAGCAACTCGACTAAGCATAAAGCAGCTTTTAGCTATTGGCTTTTAGCCATTAGCTTTTTTAATTTTAGTAATTAGAGATCCAATCATTTTCTGTTCTTCATTTAGTAACGCTAAGTTTTCTTCAATACTTCTCGCCTCGCATTTACCCCCCAAGCACCCAAGTATCCTTACTGCCACCGCCCTGCGAGGAGTTCACAACGAGTGATCCTTCCCGAAGTGCAACACGTGTAAGTCCTCCAGGTACTATTTCCACTCCCTCTGGTCCATATAAAGCAAAGGGGCGCAAGTCCACTCTTCTGGGCTGCAATTCCCCATTGATATAACAAGGTGCGGAGGACAGATTAATGATTGGCTGTGCAATAAAGCTGCGTGGATCCGCCTGCACCGCTTTCCGGAAATCAGCCATCTGTTCTTCCGTTGCTGAATTACCGATCAACATACCATATCCACCGGATTCATTTGTTTTTTTGATCACCATTTTATGCATGTTCGCAAAAACCATCGCGCGTTTTTCGGGATCGGCCATTTGATAGGTAGGTACATTCTTTAAAATGGGTTCTTCATTCAGATAGTATCGGATCATATCCGGTACATAGGAGTACACGGCCTTATCATCTGCTACACCATTGCCCATGGCATTTACAATGGCCACATTTCCTTTGCGGTAAGCCCAGTAGATACCGGGAACACCCAGCATACTGTCAGGGCGAAAGGCCAGTGGATCAATGAATTCATCATCCACCCGGCGATAGATCACATCCACTTTTTGTAGTCCACGAGTGGTTTTCATATACACCATATGGTTATCCACCACCAGATCACGCCCTTCCACTAATTCAATACCCATGAGTCGGGCAAGGGTAGTATGTTCAAAATAGGCGGAATTGTACATGCCAGGGGTAAGCAATACTACAGTTGGGTTGCTGTTCTGTCGATTGGACAACAGCAACAGATTGCGCAGCAACCGGTCGGGGTAATCCTTTACGGGTAATACATTGTTCTTTGGAATCAGGTCGGGGAAGATCCGGTAGGTCATGCTCCGGTTCTCCAGCATATAGGATACACCAGAGGGCGTACGGAGATTATCTTCCAATACATAAAATTGTCCGTCGTTGTCCCGGATCAGGTCTACACCCGATATATGCGTGTAAATATCAAAAGGTACATCCACATTCACCATTTCCCGGAGGAAATTGGGACAGGAATAGATCAGTTTGGCCGGGATGATCCCATCCTTGATAATGAATTGCTGGTGATAGATATCCGTTAAAAAAATATTCAGGGCCTTTAGCCTTTGCTGAATACCTTCTTCGATATGTAGCCATTCGGGTGCTGTAATGATACGGGGAACGACATCAAAAGGGAATATCTTTTCAATTCCTTCACCCGAGCTGTACACGGTAAAGGTGATGCCCTGCGACATGAACAGTTTTTTGGCCTGTTCATCTTTGCGGGTCATTTCCTCCGGCGGCAATCCATTGATGGCTTCAACAAAAGCCTGGTATTGTGCACGGATGGTTTCATTACTGCACATCTCATCCCAGACATCCGGATGCAGATGGTAGTTGTTTAATAAAGTGTGGTCTGCCATTCTCATGAAAAATACGAATAAATCAGTGACAATGGGCAGGCGCGTTGGATGGCTAAAGGCTAATAGCTGTTAGCGTTTAGCTTTTAGCAAAATCTCTGTTTTCTGATACCCACTGGCGAATATAGTCGGCGATCTCGTGGGTATTTGTTCCAGGGTGAAAAAGTTTCCCCACCCCTTGCTGGGTCAATGCATCGATATCTTCATCGGGGATGATACCACCTCCGGTGAGGAGTACATCATTCATCCCTTTTTCTTTCATCAGGTTGATCACTTTGGGAAATACGGTATTGTGGGCACCCGACAGGATGCTGATCCCGATGGCGTCAACGTCTTCCTGAAGGGCGGCATTCACTACCATCTCCGGGGTTTGGCGAAGCCCCGTATAAATTACTTCCATACCGGCATCCCGAAGGGCGGTGGCGATCACTTTGGCGCCGCGGTCGTGGCCATCTAATCCTACCTTGGCTACCAGTACACGTATGGGTCTGTTCATGGTATAACGGTCTTTGTATACAAATGTAGGGATTGAGGGGAAAGCGAATAATGATTCCTATTAGGATGATGCAGTATTGTTGGTTAGGAAATACAATTTTAGCCAAAAGTGTATTTTCAAACCAACAAAATGTATAAGTATACTATAAATCAATTACTTATGGGCGTATTTTTTATGAAATTCTGGCGGTAGGTTTGATTATTTCCGTTCATTCTGTGTTTTCTGTGAGAAAATGGGCTCACTGTCCCGAGGCTTCGGGACACAGAATGCGCGGAAATTTTAAGCCAACAATTTCAAAACATTTTTAATCCGCAGGATGGTCTCTTCTTTTCCGATCAACTCCGCGATTTCAAATACACCCGGGCCGAATTTTCCACCCACCAGCATCACACGCAGCGGCAATAATACATCCCCTGGTTTCAATTTATGTTCGGCGGCCTTTTGTTTAAAATAGGTCTCCAAATCCACCGCCTTCCAGTCCTGCACATCTCCAAATCCTACGCAGATCAATTCAAAAAAATTACCCTTATCCTGGTCCCACTTTGCTTTTATTGGAGTAAGATCAATTTCCTTCGGCGTTTCAAAGAAGAACTTCGATTGTTCATAAAAATCCGGTAATAAAGTACAACGTTCTTTCACCAGGGCAATCACTTTATCCAGCAGGGCTGTATCGCTTACCTGGATATTCTTTCCATCCAAAATACATTCTACTTCAGACCGAAATTTTTCCGGACTGGCTGCTTTGATCCACTCATGGTTGAACCATTTCGCTTTTTCATAATCAAATTTGGCACCGGCACTATGAATTCGCTCCATCGAAAAGGCATCAATTAACTCTTCCATGGAAAAAATTTCTTTTTCCGAACCATCATTCCATCCCAGCAGGGCGAGTAGATTGATGAATGCTTCGGGCAGGAATCCTTTCTCCCGAAACCCTTCGGTGAGTTCACCGGTTTTTGGGTCGGTCCAGTTCATGGCAAACACGGGGAAGCCAAATTTCGCGCCATCTCTTTTGCTCAGTTTACCATTTGGACCAAGTATCAAAGGAAGATGTGCCCATTGTGGCATTTTTTCCAAACCAAATAAATATTTCCAAAGCAGGACATGTACGGGGGCAGAAGGCAACCATTCTTCCCCGCGAAAAGCATGTGTGATCTTCATGAGGTGGTCATCCACTACCACCGCCAGGTGATAGGTGGGCATGCCATCTGCCTTGAGCAAAACTTTATCATCCACCAGGGCGGTATCAAAATGCACATCCCCACGGATCATATCCACAAAACCTACAGATTCATTCTCAGGCATTTTTATCCGGATCACATGGGGCATGTCTTCGCTTAGAAAACGCCTTACCTCCTCTTCACTGAGGGTCAGGGAATTTTTCATCCGCATCCGGATGCTGCGATCGTATTGGGGGGAAGGATTGGAATCGGACTTGAATCTTTCCCGCATCTCGGTCAATTCTTCCGGGGTATCAAACGCGTAATAGGCATGCCCCTTTTCCACCAGTTTTTCGGCATATTCCCGATACATCTCTTTTCTTTCACTCTGGCGATAGGGGCCATAGTCGCCCCCATGAAGTGGGCTTTCATCCGGCTCCAGTCCACACCAGTGCAGGCAGTCAAAAATGTATTTCTCCGCCCCATCCACAAAACGGGATTGATCCGTGTCTTCAATACGAAGCACAAAATCACCGCCGTGTTTTTTGGCAAAAAGGTAATTGTATAATACTGTTCTAACACCCCCCAGGTGCAAACCGCCAGTGGGGCTGGGGGCAAAACGTACGCGAACTTTCTTCATGCCGCAAATATCCGTGTAATCCGCGGAATCCGTGTAATCCCTATTTTGAATTCACGGACTACGCGGATTGCACAGAAAAAAAGTCCCGCCAATTGGCAGGACTCTTTCAGGGTATCAAAATATGGTTTAAGGCAGGAGGATTGTTCTTGGCGCATTTCCATCAATGGAGATGGTGGCTACGCGGTCACAGGTACCATCGCCATAGTCAAGGATGGCAAAATGGTTGGGCCCCTGGATCTTGATCTTGCCTTTGCTTACGTTGGCACAGATCACTTTCTTTTCCAGGGCTTCTGTGATGGTGGCGGTGCGGCTTCTTCCGGCCGGGTTTGTTACGGTATGATCACCGGTGATGGAATAGACATCATCCAGGAGATTGAGTGGGGTGGTTACACCGGCTGTCTGCTGTACAGCCTTGGAACCAACATGGAGCCAGTAGTAATTACCGGCAGGGTTCGTGATCTTGCCGTTTTCAATGCTACGGGTCCAGCTCACGCCATTTGGTGTAGTGGTATTGACCCAGGTAATGGTTCCTTCCACTTTAAAGCCGGAAACTTTATAATTATCAAAGCTCATCACCGCTGTGGCGTTGAATTTGTGAACACTATCGGATAGAGTAATGATGATCTTTCCGGAACGGGTCACATTATCGATACTGCTGCAACCGGCACCAAAATCAAGGGTGATGGTTTTGGGAAAACTATTGGCTGGTTCTACTGTAACGGTAGCACAACTGGTAGCGCCAGTTGACTCGAGTACGCCTGCAGTGCGGCCTGCCATCAGGCCTTCGCTTGCGGAGGCCTCAAAGAAAAGTACATTTGCATCATCGGCGATCGCTTCACCGGTAGCCTGGTTTTCACTCAGGGTAAAAGTGGCTTCTACTTCCTCATCCACTGCTTCTTTTTCTTTCTGACAGGAAAAGAGCAAGGTGGCAGAGGCAAAGGATAAGAGATAAAGGAATTTGGGTTGTTTCATTTTGTACGTTTTAGGATATTTAAGACACAACAAGAAACAAAACGTTTAACAGCGGCGAAAATTATACCGGCAAATGTTTTACTTCGTAAAAACACCAGGGTGGCTCAAGAAGATTTACCGTTCGTATGAATGGAGCAAGGAAGGGGAGGGAAAAACCGTTTACCTCACCTTTGATGATGGGCCTCATCCGGAAGTGACTCCTTTTGTGTTGAGGCAACTCCGTGAGCATGACGCCCTCGCCACCTTTTTTTGTATTGGTAAAAATGTGGAGACCTATCCGGAGATCTACAAACAGGTTCAGGATGGGGGACATTCCATCGGCAATCATACCTATAGTCACCTAAATGCCTGGAAAACAGGGTCGAATGAATATCTTGCCGATGTGGCCAAGGCTTCCGACCTGATCGCGTCCAATCTGTTTCGCCCTCCCTACGGTCGGATAACGCCATTTATATCCAAGCATCTCGCTCCGGCCATGAAAGGCCAAAAACCCCGCGTGATCATGTGGGATGTATTAAGTGCCGATTTTGATATAAAAATTACCCCGCAGCGGTGTCTGGAAAATGTGATCTGGAATATCCGACCCGGATCGATCATCACCTTTCACGATAGTGCCAAGGCGTTTCCGCGGCTTGAATACTCACTACCACGAACACTTGTTTATCTCCGGAAAAAGGGGTTTGAATGTAGGCCGCTCTAAGGGTGTTTCGTGCCAAGAATTTCTCGTAATTGATTGATTATCAATAAAAAAAATTGGGCCTGGGTAGAAACCCTGGCCCGTTTTTAATCCGTACCCTATGAAAACTGGTTTAAAGGTATAATAATTTTTTTATTATGGCAAAGTTATTTCTGTAGAAATTCCGTTGATTGTGAGAATCGCTTTGTTGTCACAATCACCGTTGCCATAATTCAGTCGGGCCACCCATGGAGAGTTGGTACTCAGGTTCAAACGAGCGGTCCGGACGATACCTTTTACGATCCAGCGACAGTTAAAGCGCTTGATCAGGGGTTCAACAGTTTCCGTATTCCAGGCAACGATCACGTCACCTCTTTTTACTTTACCATTGCCCGCAGATTCCAGTTTGTACACGTCATCCAGCGGGAAGAATTGGGTACCCATTCCATCGATCTGGGTGACGGTACGAACTGCATTCCAGTTTACATAGTTGCCATTCGGCTTAGTGAGTTTAGCATTTTCCACCACGATCTTGAATGAAGGGATCAGGGAAGTGCTGGTATTGGTCACCTCGTGAGTTCCTTCCACGTGGATGCTGTCAAAATAGAAGTTTTCAAACGTTGTGGTGGCCTTTTTGCCTGGGGCTACCAAACGTCCGGTATAGGTAGTAATGATTTTACCGGAGCGAACATGTCCATCGCGGCCCTGACAACCGGTGCCAAAGTCAACAATGATCTTAACCGGGAAAATATCTGGCGCAGCCAAGCGGATAATGCTTACAGTAAAGCAGCGGTTGGGCGGGTTCAGCGAATCACCACGGGCAAAGGGATCATAGGAAGAGGAACCTGAGCTTGTACCACTTTCGCGGCCAAATACACCAGTTCCTTCCATACCTACTTCATTATTTACGCCCATCACGTTGTCAAAAACATCATTGAACACTACATCCGCTTCGGCATTGGCCTCCATGGAATAGGTGGAAGCTTGTGCCTCTTCCGTATCGGTAAGGGTAGTATTCTCGCTTTTCTCCTTAGTACATCCAATAATCAAAAGGGAAGCGAGGGTAAGAATAGTTGTCAGTCGGGTTAGACTTTTTATCTGTTTCATAAAGCAATTTTAATTTACCTAAGTCGGTTAACGGACATGAGACGGGAAATAGTGCGGCAAGTTTAACGGATATTTGATTTTTTTTAACAGTTTTGTCCGCATGTCCCTCATTCTGATCGATACCCATAGCCATATTTACCTCCCCGAGTTGGCCGATGATCTGCCCGGAATCATCCAGCGTGCTGAAAATGAAGGGGTTAATAAAATCTTACTCCCGGCCATCGATTCGGAGACCCATGCGATGGTCATTGCCACCGCCGCTAAGTACCCGGGGTTATGTTTGCCCATGATGGGGGTTCATCCCTGTTCCGTAAAGGATGATTATGAAAAGGAGTTAACGGTAGCCCGGCAGCATATGATAGCCATGTTGCAGGCAGGTGGGGAACCACCTGTGGCGGTAGGGGAGTGCGGGTTGGACTATTATTGGGATAAGACCCATATCACTCAACAAAAACTGGCCTTTGAAGAACAGATTCACTGGGCGCTGGAGTTTGACCTGCCCGTTGTGATCCACAGTCGGGACTCCACCGATGACTGTGCTGATATCATTGAAAAATTTCAACAGGGAAAATTGCGAGGGGTCTTTCATTGTTTTTCCGGAACGGCAGATCAGGCGAAGCGGATAACCGGACTTGGTTTTCACCTGGGAATTGGAGGAGTGATCACCTATAAGAAATCAGGGTTGGATCTGGCGATAAAAGATATTCCACTCGAATGGCTCATCATTGAAACCGATGCGCCTTATCTCTCACCCGTTCCCTATCGCGGTAAGCGCAACGAACCTTCTTATATAATACATACACTTCAGAAGCTGGCTGATACAATGGAAATCAGTCGGGAAAAAGCAGCCGAAGCCACTACCCAAAACGCCCGGGTTTTATTCCGTATTTAGCCCGGAAAACCCTAATTTTGCCCTCCCTTAACCGGGAAATGGAGACTTGTCCGAGTGGTTGAAGGAGCACGCCTGGAAAGTGTGTATACCTCTAAAGGGTATCGAGGGTTCGAATCCCTCAGTCTCCGCAACGACCCACCGAAGCATTAGCGTCGGTGGGTTTTTTTATTTGTAGATCGCTCCTTCTGTGTAGAAAACGAAATCAGATCCAGGTCAATTCCTTTACCGTTAATTCACTCTCAACCTCACCCGTGTGTTGGGTGTCCTTGGGTTCAAAGAGAAGATTAAATACGATTTCATCATTGGTATGGGGTCGGTGTTCAACACCCTTTGGAACGATCAGAATCTCCCCTTCCTTTACTTCCACCGTAGTTCCATCTCTGAAATCCATTAAGAGCGTGCCTTTAAATACCATAAAAAGTTCGTCCTCATTTTCATGGCTATGCCACACAAAATCACCCTGCAACTTGCAAAGCTTGACATATTGACCATTGAGTTCTCCTATAATGTGGGGCGTCCATAATTTGTCGAACAGGGAGAATTTTTGGTGAATGGAAATGGATTGTGGCATGATCACTATTTTGTTTACGTAATGGGTTTACTCAAGTCGAAAACTCAATTTCGTCTTTTTTTAGTAGTTTCAATATTGTTTGAATTTTGCAACTATGGAAAAGGTAACAATTAATTCATTTTACCGGGATTTGTTTGGTGAGAATGCATCTCAAATGGATAACTTCTTTGAGCAGCAGAGTGCCAAAAATATAGGCCATTTTAATGTATTTAATATTGAGACGTTATTTGGAAACGGCACTAAAAAGGGAGTAATGCCTTATAACAGAAGGCTGTATTACAAGATTAGTTTAATAAAGGGGCGTAACCTGGTGGAATACGCCGATAAGACGGTAGAAATTGAGAGGCAGGGAATTTTGTTTGCCACACCGAAGATCCCTTACCGGTATGTGCCTCTGGAGAAAAAGCAGGCCGGTTTTTTTTGTCTATTTACGAAGGAGTTTCTGTCCAAGTCCAATACAGGTGTGCTGATCGATGATTTCCCGATCTATAAACCCAGTAGCGATTTTGTTTATCAATTAAATGATGAACAATTCCAAGGGTTACAAGCCATTTTTGAAAAAATGGATGCTGAGCTTTCATCGGATTATGCATTTAAATATGATCTGCTTCGTAACTATGTGTTGGAGCTTATCCATATGGGGCAAAAGCTAAAGCCCATGGCCAGTTCGTTGAATTCAACCAATGCTGCGAACCGGATAACGGCCTTGTTTATCGAGCTGCTGGAACGACAATTTCCCATCGAAAGTGATGCCCAGGTGATACAACTTAAAACGCCCAATGATTTCGCCCTTTCACTCGGCATACATATCAATCATCTCAACAAGGTGCTAAAAGAAACGACCGGAAAAAGCACCCGGGAGATCATCAATGGTCGGCTCATGGAAGAAGCCAGGATCCTGCTTAAAAAAACAAAATGGAATGTGTCGGAGATCGCTTACGCGTTGGGATTTGAAGAAGTCGCGCATTTTTCCAATTTTTTCAAGAAACATACATCCTTGTCTCCTTTAAAATTCAGGAATTGATTGAAATTTACAAATAGTCGATTGGATTCTGCAATGCCGTGCTTTGCTATTTGATGGATTTTTGTGCCTCAACCTTAAATAGTAAAGACAATGACAAACAACACAAGCAAGGTAGCCCTGGTGACAGGGGGTAGCCGTGGATTAGGTAAAAGCATGGCTCTTCAATTGGCGCAGAAAGGATTTGACATCATCCTCACCTATCATAGTAAAGAAGACGAAGCCAATGAAGTGGTGAAAGCTATTCAAAAAGCAGGTAAAAAAGCCATTGCCCTTCAACTGGACGTTTCGAAATCCAGGCGTTTTGATGACTTTACTGATCTCGTTAAATCAGCATTGAACACAGAATTTGGAGCCTTGCATATTCATGCCTTGGTGAATAATGCGGGAGTAGGTGCTTACACGCCAATAGAAACCACCACCGAGGAGCAATTTGACGAAATGGCCAATATCCATTTAAAAGCAACCTTTTTCCTGACCCAGAAATTACTTCCGATCCTCGCTGATGGAGGAAGTATTGTTAACCTTTCTTCGGGACTGGCCCGCTTTAGCTATCCAAATTATGCAGTATATGCCATCATGAAGGCGGGTATTGAAAGTTTGACCCGCTACCAGGCTTTGGAGCTGGGAAGCAGAAAAATCCGGGTGAACACGGTGGCACCAGGGGCCATCGAAACGGATTTTGGCGGCGGATCTGTCAGAGATAATAAGGAATTGAATGCCTATATCGCCGGGTCTACGGCACTGGGCCGTGTCGGTTTACCAGATGACGTGGGAACGGTTGTTGCATTTCTATGTAGCGAAGACGCGAAATGGGTAAACGCCCAGCGTATCGAAGTGGCAGGTGGCGTACATATTTAGCAGCGAAATGGTCTCGATTAAAAGGATATTTTATATTCCAGCGATGCCGTGAAACTACGGGTCAATCCATCCGGGCGAATCTCCCTGACAATAAATGGCGTGGCCAATGACAGGTCAAGGCTGCTACGGTTATTCAGTTTGGCCGTAGCAATGATATTCGCATTCAGGGTCAACCCTCTTGAATCGATGATGGACTGCCGGTCTCCAAATATATCTTCATAGGTATCGTTGGCAGTATGATAGATGGCGAGCAAATTTGGTTTTAAAGACAGCCAGGAGTTTACCTGGGGCAAATTATAGCCTGCCCGTAAGAGGGCATCTGATTTACGGCCAAATTTGTTCGTAGTCAGAAACTCATCCGTGGCCGCATATTCTTTAAAGAAACTGTTCTTGTTTGTTTTTGAAAGGGGGATTTGCCAGGCATGGGTAAACTCCCAATTATTTTTTCGGTAGAGTACACCAAGCAATAAATCAAAAGTTCCCAGCGAAGATTGATAGGCCATGGGAAGAGGCAGGCCGCCTGCCTTATCATTCGACCCGGTGAGGGGGATCTTTACTCCTCCCAGCGCTTGCCAGGCTGATTTTTTTGATTTATTCTCGGTGAGCATCCAGCTTACACTGGTGGTGATGTCACCAATATTGAAATTATTAGCCAGGTAACCGCTTGCGAAATTGCTGCTAAGCTTGATATCAGCAAATGTCCGTTTGCTGAGTTGCCGGGAATACCCGATCCAGTTTCCGTTGATAAAGGTATTTCCGTCTGCGATACCGACGATATTCCCTACGGTAATACTATTTTTATGCGATTTACCTGCCTCCTCCTTTGAACCATGATACTTGAGGGAGCAAAAACCAGCATCACTGCAACCTTGTGAGAAGGAAGGCGTGGAAACGATTCCAAATACCAGAAGGAAGAACAGGCTCAATTTCATTTTTTAAGTTTTCATTTTTTAAATGCCGACTTCGCTACCTAGGGTAACAGCCGGGCTATCGCAAACAAGTGATTGTATTGCTGACAATGGATCAATACATGCGTATAAACAGAGAAATCGATATTTTCCATTAACGGATAAATCAGGTCCGTGGTTTGGGTGCGCAGGGCACCGAGGTTGATAAAATCCTGCGGACTTGCACTCTTGGATAGGTAGACTTTCAGATCAGGGCCGCCACTGACAAAAAAACTATCCAGCACCAGGTTTAACTTTTGATTGCTGGAAACGATCTTAGCATATCCATGGGCCACAATTCCACTGGTAGGGGTAAACATACCCTGGTATTTGATATTTGCTGAAGATGTGTCAATAACTTCTGGTGGAGTAATGATATCGGCCGTTTTGTCCTTGGAGCAGGCAACCAGGATGAATAAAACGGGCAACAGGATCAGATGTAGTTTTCGCATATGGGTTTTTGATAGTTTTAAAACTTTGTTAAAAAACACAACGAATGACAGCGTTTTTTTTGCTCTTTGCTCGATCTTGGGTGTAGACGAAAGTGAGCATCATTCCTTACAAGAAATGAAGAGAATTTCTGACAAGCCGCATCCATTTTAGTTAGTTTAGAAATCGCTGTTTCAAAACCGGAATAAGTAGAAGATAATTGCCTGCACATTTTGGGATTGAATGCCCGACTGGAAGTAGTAGAGCAGTGCAACAATTGTGCAATCAACAAGTCTATATTTCCAACCCCCACAATTCTTATATGCGCTATTTTTTCAATACTTTAGGTGGAAACTTAGTTTTCCTCCATGAGTACAGTTAGCCCCTTTAGTCTTATTGGTAAAACCGCTATCATCACAGGTGCTGGAAGCGGCATTGGTCGGGCAATCGCCGTTCTTTTTGCCCGACAAGGAGCCCAGGTTGCGGTGTTTGACCAGGACAATGAGGCGGGTAATGCTACGGTTGCCGAGATCCTTGCCCATGGGGGAAAGGCGAGTCATTATGCGTTGGATATTTCCAGCCAGGAGGAGGTCCAGGAATCCGTCACCAAGGTCATAGCACAGTATGGACAGATCGATATATTGGTCAATAATGCCGGAGTGGCCCATGTAGGCAGAGCAGATACCACCTCTGAGGAAGACTTTGTCAGGTTATTCCAGATCAATGTAAAGGGGGTATATAATGGGTTGCACGCTGTACTTCCCTTCATGATGGATCATAAAAGCGGGGTGATCCTGAATATGTGTTCCATTGCCGCAACGGTAGGGATCACCGATCGGTTTGCCTACAGCATGAGCAAGGGGGCAGTATTGGGAATGACCTTCTCTACCGCCCGTGATTTTCTGCCATATAATATCCGGTGTAATGCGATCTCCCCGGCCAGAATTCATACCCCCTTTGTGGATGGATTCCTGTCGAAGAATTTCACGGGTAAAGAAAAGGAAATGTTTGAGGCCCTGTCTAAAAGCCAACCGATCGGGAGAATGGGTACTCCGGATGAAGTTGCCTACCTGGCCCTTTATCTCTGTAGTGATGAAGCCGGGTTTGTCACGGGTTGTGACTATCCCCTGGATGGCGGATTTATCAGATTGAATAATTGAGGATTTAATACATTTCCCTATAGGGGAAATGAAAGACAATAACTGCTTATGAAACTGATTCGATTTGGCGAAGCGGGGAAAGAGAAACCGGGCATCTTTGACCAGGGTGCTTTCTTTGATGCTTCTGATTTCTTCCCGGACTATGATGAGTCTTTTTTTGCCAATAATGGCCTGGAAAAATTGCAAGCGCTTTTCCAGGAAAAACAACTACCAGCAATTTCGGTTAGCCGTTTGGGTTGCCCGGTGCATCGTCCATCAAAGATCGTTTGCATCGGACTGAATTATTCAGACCATGCCAAAGAGACCGGGGCCACTCCTCCGAACGAACCTGTTATTTTTTTAAAATCTACAACAGCGATCACTGGGCCGAACGATCCGGTTATGATTCCGCGTGATTCAGTAAAGACCGATTGGGAAGTGGAACTGGCCCTCGTGATCGGCAAAAAGGCAAGTAATGTAAGTGAAAGCGAGGCCATGGAGTATGTGGCAGGTTATGTATTGCACAATGACATCAGTGAACGGGAATTTCAATTGGAACGTGGAGGTACCTGGGATAAAGGAAAGGGCTGTGATACGTTTGCTCCAATTGGCCCCTGGTTAGTAACAACCGAAGAGATCGCCGATGTACACAACCTAAAACTCTGGTTAGCGCTGAATGGACAGCATGTGCAGTTTGGTACAACAGCCAACCTCATCTTTGGGGTGCCTTTTCTGGTGGCATATGTCAGTCAGTTCATGACCTTGTTACCAGGTGATATAATTTCTACGGGTACACCTGCCGGTGTTGGGTTAGGCATGAAGCCACCACAGTACCTGAAGCCGGGAGATGTGATGGAACTGGGGATAGATGGATTGGGTAGTTCCAAACAGACCGTTATCGCTTTTTCAAAATAACGTATGCAACCAACTAACAAATACCTGATCCCGTTCATTCTGGTTACCTGTCTCTTCTTTTTGTGGGGCTTTGTTCATAACCTCGACCCTATTTTGATTCCGCACCTGAAGCGTTCGTTCAAGTTGACTACCACGCAGTCCACCCTGATCGATTCAGCTGTATTCATTGCTTATTTTCTGATGGCCTTACCAGCCGGATTTATCATGAAGCGGTTTGGGTACAAGGCGGGAATCATCACGGGCCTGGGACTTTTTGCAGCAGGCTCCTTTATGTTTTTGCCGGCGGCAGATCATCAGTCCTATACCTATTTTCTCGTAGCCCTATTCATCATTGCCTGTGGGTTAACTATTCTTGAAACAGCCGCTAACCCCTATGCAGCGGCCCTGGGTGATCCCAAAAC
This sequence comes from Chitinophagaceae bacterium, assembly GCA_041752235.1. Lineage (GTDB taxonomy): Bacteria > Bacteroidota > Bacteroidia > Chitinophagales > Chitinophagaceae > SpSt-398. The sequence continues at coordinate 15,202 of JBGSHM010000024.1, read as the reverse complement.
TTCCACCCAACGCCTCAATTTTGCCCAATCGTTTAATGGCCTGGCTGCAGTCCTGGCTCCGGTGATTGGCGCAAGGATCATTTTAACTAAAGGGCATACGGATGTCGAGTTAAATGCGATGACTGAAGCTGCACGAAAGATGGCTTTGGCCTCTGAAGCGGCCTCTGTAAAAATGCCCTACCTGATTTTGGGGCTTGTATTGGTATTGGTGGCCATTCTTTTTGCAATTGTCCATTTACCCAAATTGAATACTGGCGCTGGTCATGCCTCGAGTAAGAGCATCTTTCATGCGCTTAAACACAAACACCTTGCCTGGGCTGTAGCAGCACAATTCTTCTATGTGGGGGCACAGGTTTCAGTTTTCAGCTTGTTTATTTTATATGCAGAAAAATCCGCTTTACTTGATCAGGTAACAGCCGCTGATTACCTGGCTGGTTGTGGCATTGCTTTTCTGATCGGACGTTTTCTGGGTACTTTCCTCATGCGGTATATTGCTCCATCTAAGCTGCTTACCCTGTATGCGGCCGCCAGTATGGCCTTGAGTTTGGTGGCCATTTGGGCAACCGGAATGATCACCGTGTATGCTGTAATTGGCATCTGTTTCTTTATGTCGATCATGTTTCCTACCATCTTTTCATTGGGGATCAAAGACCTAAAGGCCGATACGGAGTATGGAAGCAGCCTCATTATCATGGCGATCGTTGGAGGTGCCGTGATGCCCCGGTTCTTTGGTCAAATAAGTGATTATACTGGGAATATCCAGTTAGGCTATATTATTCCATTTATCTGTTTTTTAGTGGTGATGATTTTTGGCTGGAGGGGATATCAAATCCGTTCGAATGATTCCAGTCAGGCATCTGCTGATTAGCATATCAATAACACTGTATCATGAAAGTATTGGTTTGTGAAGTACCCGGCGAGTTTCAGTATAAAGAGCTGGATCAGCCACTGCCCCAAGCGGGAGAAGCGTTGGTACGCGTGAGTCGGGTAGGAGTTTGTGGAACTGATTTACATGCTTTTGAAGGCACCCAGCCTTATTTTAGCTACCCAAGGGTGTTGGGACATGAACTGTCGGGAGTGGTTGAGGCAGTAGGCTCAGGACAGGGATTGAATAAGGGCGACAGGGTTTGTCTGATTCCCTATTTTCACTGCGGTACCTGTGCTGCCTGCAAAAAGGGTCTTACCAATTGCTGTCAGTCCATTCGCGTTTTTGGGGTGCATATTGATGGAGGGATGAAACCTTATATTTCCGTTCCCATAGAAAATCTCCTTGTTGAACCCGATTTGAGTTTTGAGGAATTGGCATTGGTTGAACCCCTGGCTATCGGGGCGCATGCCGTACGGCGATCAGGATTAGAACCGGGAGAATTTGCCCTGGTCATTGGTGCGGGCCCTATTGGCATCGGGGTCATGGAATTTGCCCGTAGGGCCGGGGCCCGGGTGATCGCTGCAGATGTAAACGAAGAAAGGCTGAAGTATTGCCGTAAAGAAGTAGGCGTTGAGTTTACAGTTAATCCTTTTAGCCAGGATATGAAGCAATACCTGGAAGAGATCACGGAATCTTCGATGCCGGATGTGATCTTTGATGCCAGTGGGAATCGAAAAGCCATTAACGGTGCTTTTCCCTTCATGGGTCATGGAGGCCGGTTTGTATTGGTCGGACTACAAAAGGACGAGATCCTATTCAGTCATCCTGAATTTCATAAACGGGAAGCTACCCTGATGAGCAGCCGGAATGCTACCCGCGAAGATTTTGAATCGGTATTGAGCTTTCTCAAAGAAAAAAAATTCAATGTAAATTCCTATATCACGCATCGGGCCAGGTTTGAAGAAGTGGGGGCCTGTTTTGGCGATTGGTTGAATCCTGCGAATGGCGTGATAAAAGCAATGATCGAAATGTAGTTTATAAAATTACCACCTACTATGAATCGTTATTGTCTGGCCCTTGACCTCAAAGATGACCCGGCATTGATCGCTGAGTATGAAGCCTGGCATGCTGCGGTATGGCCTGAGATTCTTGCTTCCATCCGGGATTCGGGTATCCTGGGTATGGAAATATACCGTTGGAGTAATCGCTTATTCATGATCATGGAAACGGCCGATGATTTTTCCTTTGAAAAAAAATCGGCCATGGACAAGGCCAATGAAAAAGTAAATCAATGGGAGGAACTGATGTGGAAATACCAGCAAGCCCTGCCAGGCACGGCCCCGGGTGAGAAATGGATATTGATGGATAAAATTTTCGACCTCAATCATTAAAGAAATGATGATCATTGATGCCCATCAGCATTTTTGGAACTATGACCCCATCAGCCACGACTGGATCGGAGAGGATATGAAGATGATCCGTCGGGATTTTCAACCAAAGGATTTAAAGGATGTGTATGAGAAGAACGGAGTTAGCGCTTGTGTGGCCGTGCAGGCAGACCAGTCAGAAGCAGAAACAGCTATGTTATTGAATTACGCCGAACAGCATGATTTCATAGCCGGAGTAGTTGGATGGGTCGATCTTCGACAGGGAGGCTTGGAGGACAGGCTGAATTATTATTCCGCTTTTTCTAAACTCAAAGGCTTTCGGCATGTGTTGCAAAACGAAGATCCGTCCTTTATGCTTGAACCTGCTTTTCTCCGGGGGATTGGGTTATTACAGAAATTTGATTTTACCTATGACATTCTGATTTTTCCGCAGCACCTGGATGCCGCTGTAGAAATGGTCGGTCATTTCCCGGAACAGCGATTTGTAGTTGATCACCTCGCGAAACCATTGATCAAAAAAAAGGAGATCAGGGAATGGAAGGAAAAAATGAAGGTACTCAGCCAGCATCCCCATCTTTACTGCAAGATAAGTGGGATGGTTACGGAAGCTGACTGGGAAGACTGGAAGGCAGATGAGCTGCTTCCTTATCTTGAAGCGGCGACTGAAATTTTCGGACCAGATAGATTGATGTTTGGAAGTGATTGGCCAGTTTGCCTGGTAGCTTCCTCCTATGATAAATGGTTGAATTTGGTGAAAGCCTATTTTCAATCGTTTTCTCCTGCCGACCAGGCAAAGGTATTTGGGGGCAATGCCAACTCATTTTATCAGCTAAATTGTTTATAAAAAATATACGGATATGGACCTGCAATTGAAAGACAAGATCATTCTCGTTTCAGGTGGTGCCAAAGGGATCGGAAAAGGAATTGTATTGGCCCTTGCCAGAGAAGGGGCTTTCCCGGTGATCATTGGAAGAAATGAAGCAGACAATCGCCTCGTGGTACAGGAATTGGAATTGCTGGGAATGAAGGGTAGTGCTGTGACCGCTGAATTGTCAGATCCTGCTCAATGCGAAACTGTCATTGGGGATATTTTGCAACACTTTGGTCGCATCGACGGATTGGTGAACAATGCTGGTGTGAACGATGGAGTGGGGTTGGAGCATGGGGACTATCCCCGGTTCATGGAGAGTCTGCATAAAAACCTGGTGCATTATTATCTTTTGGCGCACTATGCGCTACCTGCTTTAAAGCAATCGAAGGGAAGTATTGTCAACATCAGTTCCAAAACAGCGGAAACCGGACAAGGAGGTACTTCTGCCTATGCCGCGGCCAATGGTGGCCGGAATGCCCTCACCCGCGAATGGGCCGTTGAATTGGCGAAGTATTCCATTCGGGTCAATGCTGTCATCGTGGCCGAATGTTATACCCCACTCTATGATAAATGGATCAAGGGTATGCCGGATGGGGAGGAGAAGCTTAAAATGATTGTTTCTAAAATCCCTTTTGAAAATCGATTTACAACTGCCGAAGAAATAGCCAATATGACCATTTTCCTGTTGTCGCCATTGTCAAGCCATACCACCGGACAACTGATCCATGTGGATGGGGGGTATGTGCATTTAGACCGGGCTATGGCGGGTGAAAAATAGGATAAGGTGAATGGCCATAGAACAACAGGAAGGTTATTGTTTGCGTATAATGGATTCATGTAAAATCTTGTCCCGGTGATCGATGAACTGCACCAGGATCTGATCATGAGTTACAGAGAAAGTGGCAAATCCCTGATCAGCCGCTGCAAATACGCCTATTTTTGGATATACTGTAACAGGGCGTGCTTCTGAGGCAGCGCCGGAAATAATGTAATGGGTCGGGCCTTCTGGTTTTATATGTTCCAAATGATGCTCATGACCTGCCAGGTAAACATCAACGCTGTACCTGGTAAACAGGGGCTCAAGCATTTCTTTCAGATTCTTTGTATCAGTGGATTCTTTTCTCCAGCCCCCGGTGTACAGGGGATGATGCCCCACGATGATCTTCCACCGCGCCTTGCTGGAGGCCAGGATTTCTTCCATCCAGGCCAATTGTTTTTCCACGCCACCCGCTGGGTATTTAACACTATCGTAGGCTTGGCCGCGTAATTTTTTTTCGATAGGGTCTGTATCCAGGAAAAGCATGAGCACCGAATCAGAACCAATAGTAAATGTTTTGACATAATACCGGGAGGGCATCGACCAGCGGCTGCTTAATCGGGAGTATTCAACCTGTGCATCGGGGTTGGAGGCATAGTCGTGATTTCCCAGTACCGGGTACCAATGAACATGGAGTGATTGTGCAGTATAAATTGTTTCAAAGGAGCTGATCCAATGGTAATCCTGGGTACTGGCCACGCCATAGGGATAGAAATTATCCCCGGTAGCTACCACAAAGGATGCGCCGAGGTCGTGCGCTGCTTTTCCCATGCCGGCGGCCACTTCCTTCTGGTAATTTTCGCCATTCCGACCCCAGTCACCCATGGCAATAAAATGAAGGGCTTTGTCCAGCTTTTTTAAACCAGGGATGGAACCACCCCGGTATCCCAGGTCCTTCACCAGCGGTGCTTGCGAAAACACAGCCAGAACCAGTAGGTGAAGGACCAGGAAAAGGGATATTTTTTTCATTCAATGAATTTAAGCGATCGATCAATAACCAGGATTTTGCACCAGGTATCCGGGCAGGTTACTGGCGGCATCAATAGCGGTTTGTGGTATCGGGAAAACGCGCTTTTGTTTATTGGCATCTGTTTTTTCTGTCCAGGTGTCTTCGTACTTGTTGAACCGTATCATATCGCTTCTTCTCAGCATTTCCCAATAGAATTCAAATCCACGTTCGCGGTACAGGATGTCGAGGCTGATGGACGATAAAGCCGGAGGTGCCGGAAGGCGTGCGGTACGGGCGGCCCTGACCAGGTTGAGGTCAGCGAGGGCACTGGCCGTGCTTCCATTTTTACGCAGGATGGCTTCCGCGCGCATCAGGTAGATATCTGCCAGACGAACGATCACGATATTGGCTTCTCCGAAATTCCGGCCACTGACAGATTTTTGGCTGAACTCGTATTTCTCTACACGGTATCCGGTAGGGTAGTTGCTTCCGGCCACCGTAAAGTCAATTTGCTCGGTAAAAATAACCGGAAGGGTAGGTCTGTTGCGTGTATCATGGAACAAGGGCCCCACTTTCATATCTCCATTCGCACATTTCAGAAATACACCATTTCTTCTGATCAAACCGTATTGTTGTCCTCTGAGAATTCCCCGGTTGATACGAAAATTGGCTGCAGGTACGCAGGTATCGGCCGCATTGGAATGTATAGTGAGGTTTTCTTTGTAGAAGCGGGGGTCCACAGCGGGATCAGCCGGGGCATAGGCTGTAGCCCAGGATTGGTAAAAATCGAGAGTGATACCAGGGCCATCTGTCCCATTGGCGCCAGTATAAGCAGGCAGTGGGAATTGATCGCCGGATAGGGAGAAATAAGCCATCCGGTTATGACCATTCAGATCAGCACGCTGATCGACAGCAAAGATGATTTCTTTGTTCGTCAGGTTATTATCATCAAAAATGGAGAAATACTCTGCCGCCAGTTGAAATTGACCACTGGCAATGACCTTATCACAATATTCAATGACCTTATCCATATCTGCAGCGGTGAAATTGAATTGAGCGGCATAAACATCCCGATAAACCGCACTGTTCAAATATAAACGGGCGAGTAGGGCCCAAACGGCGGGTTTTGACATACGGCCATGTGTAATCGGTACGGTGAGCAGGTCCGGTTCAGCAGCCAGGAATTCTCCTTTGATATACTCCAGTGCCTCATTGCCGCGCAGGATTGTTGAGAAACCATTGGGATCGTCTTTCACGAAGATCAAGCCAAACAGGTCCAGGGTCACCATAGAGTAATAGGCTCTCAACGCACGGGCTTCGGCCAAAAAGGTTCTGGCAGAAGGATCATTGATATCCGGTAAAGAAGCAATGGCCGTGATACAACGGGAAAGAGACTGGCTCAACAGGTTCCAGGTATTTCGGATATTCGGATCCGTGGTTGTGAAATTATGGGTATGCATGGCAATGTAAATTCCATTGTCACCCCAATCGGTACCACCCCGGTATGGCAGGATGGCTTCATCGCTAGAAATTTCTTGTAAAGCGAAATAGTTGGTATGCGTGAAAATATTGGGAAGCAGGGCATAAGCCGGAACGATAATGCCTTCGGCTTTGTCCTTTTCTGTATTGCCTCCAGAGGAAGATTCATCCAACACGGTTTCCTGTAATTTGGTACATCCGGCAAAGAAGATGATACCACCGATAAACAGGCTTTTAAGAATTTGATTGGTATTCATGATACAGCAAATTATTTTTTAGAATGAAATATTTAAACCAAAAATGAAATTCCTCGATTTGGGGTAGCCTAGGTAATCAATACCATAGGAAGTCACTCCATCAATGGAACGGTCGGTATTAACTTCGGGATCGTAACCATCATAGGGGGTGATGACAAAAAGATTCTGACCGGTGACGGATAAGCGGATACCAGAAATGAATTCGGAGATACCCAGCTTCTTCACATCAAAATTGTATCCCAGGGTCAGGTTGTTGAACCGGAAGAATTTGCCCTCTTTCAAAAAGCGGGATGAAACAGGTGCCGCGTTGGTGATCGCTTCTTCAGGGTATTCAATCGCAGCACGGGTGGTGTTCACACCACGGGAAAGATTGAGCTTATAAAAGATACCATTGGCGGTATTATCATAGATCTTATTTCCTGAAACACCATTAAAATTTGCTGCCAGGTCAAAACCTTTAAAGGCAATGGTTCCATATAGATTAAAAATCCGGTTGGGAAGCGCCGATCCCAGGGCCTGACGGTCTTTGTCGTTGACAATTCCGTCGCCGTTGGCATCTTCGTATACACTCAGTCCGCTGGCATTAAAACCAATGAATTTCTGCAGGTAAAAGGTGCCGATCGGTTGTCCGCTGATATATCCATTGATGGTTGCAGAGGTCAGACCCGAACCGGATGCAGACCCGGATGGGATGACTGAATAAGGAGAATTCTCGACGATATTGTCAATGAATGTGATATTTCCACCCACTGAATAAGAAATCCCTTCGGTATTATTATGACGATAGTTCAATTCAAGTTCCAGTCCTTTGTTGGTGATGGTCATGTCTTCCACATTGATCCACACCTCAGGAGCCGGCTGAATGGGGTCGGCCGGAATAAAGCGCAACAGGATATTGTCGGTGACCTTTCTGAAATAATCTACCGTACCACTCAGTTTTCCCTTGAACAATTCAAAATCCAATCCGAGATCAGTTTGGGAAGAAACCTCCCATTGCAGGTCGGGGTTTGCCAAACGGGCATAGGTGATACCCGAGGGATAAGCGCCAGAAACCAATAATGGATAGCTGGTTGTACCACTGATCGAAGAAGTAAACAGGGCCTGGGTACGTTTGGAAGGGATCTCCTGGTTACCAGTCAATCCCCAACCTCCACGCAGTTTGACATAGCTAATAAATGAAATGTCTTTCATGAATTCTTCTTTCGACAGGATCCATCCTGCAGAAAAGGAGGGGAAATATCCATACTTATTGTTTTCTCCGAATTTGGTGGAACCATCTGCCCGGAAGATCCCGGTAAAGAGATATTTCTCTTTGAACTGATAGTTGATCCTACAAAAGAATGACTGGAGTTCATTGATCTCTGCAAATCCCGTTGGCCGGTTATTAGCCAGGGTGAGATCCTGTCCGGTTCCGGGGTTGTAAATGGGTTGAACGCCTGAAATCGGGAAGTTGTTGATACTGGTCCCTCTTCCCTGTAAGAAGATCTTCTGATAGGAATGACCGGCCAGGATCGTGTATTTATGTGGACCCTTGCTCCCGGTATAGGTCAGGTAGTTTTCCACCAGGTAGTTCCGGTTATAGTTGTTCAGGGTTTGTAAGGAACCCAGTAACAGGGGTACGGTATTGGGTAAGGATTGAATATCGCGAACAGCGGTGGAATTATCAATACCAAAATTAAGCTTATACACAAGGCCTTTGTACAAAGTGAGCGAACTGCTGATATTTCCCAATACCCGGTTGATGGTGGTGATATCTTTATCGAGTTGCAATACGGTTAATGGGTTAATGCCATTCTGAAACTGGAATGGGTTTCCATTGGCATCATAGGCCGGGATGGTCGGGTTGTTGGATAAAGCGCCACCGATGAGGCTGCCTAAGTTAGGACGCTCATTTACTGTATTGTTGGCACTCAGGTTCAGGTCAATGACCAGCTTATCATTCAATAATTTTTGTGAAATGTTCACCCGGCCATTGTATCTTTTTAATTGATTGCCCCGCAGAATTCCTTCCTGGATTTGGAGGCCCAGGGAAGCATAGTAGGTGAGTTTATCCGCACCTCCTGACAAAGCCAGGTTATGGTTCTGGGTGAAAGCCTGACGGGTAACTTCTTCCTGCCAATCGGTATTTCCACCAAAGTTTTCAAGTGTACCACCCAGGGCTACAACCTCTTTTTTGTATTCATCGGCTGATAAGACAGGTATCTTATTCGCCAGGGTACTTACCCCGACACTCACCGAATAACTCATGGTACTAAATCCGGCCTTACCTTTTTTGGTGGTGATAAGCACCACCCCATTTGCACCACGGGAGCCATAGATCGCCGTAGCCGATGCATCTTTGAGTACATCGATCGATTCGATATCCTGAGGATTAAGAAAAGTAAGAGGGTTGATGGCCCCGCCCGGGCTGGAATTATCCAAGGCCACGCCATCAATAACAAAAAGCGGGGTACTACCCGTACGCACACCACCCGGTCCCCGGATCGTGATCTGCTGTAAGGCACCAGGTTCACCACTGGCAGAGGTTACATTTACACCGGCAATCTTGCCCTGGAGCAATTGCTCGGGCGAGTTGATGATCCCTTTGTTGAATTCACTGCTCTTTAATGATTTGGCTGAACCGGTTACATCTCTTTTTGTGGACCGGCCATAGCCTACTACAACTACTTCATCGCCGGTAACGGCGGCAGATTGCAGCGTGACCGCCAGTTCACTTTCAGGGGCGCCTGTCAGGGAGTACCCGGAAATGATTTTATCTGTATAACCTACATAACTGATGATAAAACGGTAAGTGCCTGAGGTAAGGCCATTCAGGACAAAACCTCCGGTCTCGTCCGAAACGGCATTCGCCACCTTTTTGTTACTGGTGTTTTCGGCGCGGATATTCGCTCCCGCGAGGGCAAGCCCTTGTTCATTTTGAATTTTCCCTTTCAGGGAATAAGTGGGTTCCTGCGCCCTTACGCTAAGAATACAGAAGAGTAGGCACAAAAACATGCCGAAGCCTTTTTTCATAAGCTTACTGTTGATTTTGGTAAATAAATGGATAACCATCACCGTTAGGTGAATTCGTTTAATTCATATCAGGCAGGCTATCGGGTGGATTGAGATAAGGGATATAAAGGCGCAAAGCTACCCCCTGTAACAAAGCGATGAAGGATATCGCTATTATGTATTTGTTATGGTTAGTTTAAATAATTATTTATTGATGCAGGTTAAGGTATTTAATCATTAAAAGGCTTCAAACCTGGACAAATAAGGTTCCTGACCAATCCGTTCGAATAAGAACTTCTTACCGGAACCGGCGCACAAAATCGAGCACTTCTTCCCAATACACTTCCTTGTCGGCACCGGCCATCAACCCATGACCACTGTTTTCCAGCACCCTTTTTCTTACGAAGGATGATTGGATCCTTTGTTCGATATCATCGGCCAGCGGGGCCGGGCATACAAAATCCCATTTGCCAAACAGAAGGAGTGTGGGTACGGTGATTGTTGACATACCTGTGGATACTTCCTGGCCCTGGAAAAGCCAGTCGGCCAGCGAACCGGTTACGGGGTTATAGGGGAAGAATAACTGAATAAGCGGTAAATGATTCTCTGTATAGATCTGATAAATATCCCGGGCAGCGGGTATGCCCTTGGGTATTTCAGGGGTGATGGTTTGTGCCTCGGCGGAGTAAATATTTATTTGACGACTCTCCTCGTTGCTCATAGGTAGGGTTATCCCTTCACAGTAATCTTTAATTTCCGTCCATTTTTCGGTGTTTCTACCAGCCGCTATTTCAATTGAGGCTTTTTCCAACAACATCTGAATGGCATATTGATTCAGCAAAGGGATATTATGAGCACCCGCGGATTGAATCCAGCCTTTTACCTGTTGTTGATTGTTTCCTTTTTGAAGAAATGCCGGTGTAAGAAACCCGCCCCAGCTATGCCCGTTTACAAAAATGGAAATATCACTTCCATACCGGTGTTTCAAAACAGTGATCACTTTTTCAAAGTCCTCAATGAAGTAGGCGATATCATCATACTGCCTATTCCGGTTTCCCTGTGAAGCGCCGCTGTTTCGTTGATCCCAATATACCATGGCAAATTCGGACTCTACATTTGATTTTACATATTCACTTCGGTATACTATGGCATCACCCCCGGGACCGCCATGAATCATCATGATAAAAGTTTTACTGGCTGTATTGCCGTGTACCCGGATGGGCATGGCTGAGCCACGGTTCTCCAGGAAAAAAGTATCATGGGCATTTGCTGCAAGGCTGATCTTTTCCTTTTGGCAACTGGTAATAAGCAAAGAGGTCAATAAAAGTATCAGGAGCTGTTTCATTTTTTCCGGATTTTGAATGAAGGATTAGATTTAAGGAATTTTGTGGGGGAGTATGAAACCCCTAATTCTGGAATTATCCGCAGATATATAGAACTATTATAAGGGAAGAAGGTCATCAACCCGATACGTCCATAGATTCTGAGTGGGATGTCTTTTTTAATTCCCAGGTTATAACCTCCTCCGGCTGAAAGAGAAATCAGGGCATAATGAAATCCGGCCATTTTCTTCCGGGTTACTTCTGATTGGGCAGATACCTGATAGGTAGTTCCCCCAAGAAAAGTTCGGCTATAACCGATACCTGGAGCGAATTCCGAAAACCATCCCCGGGTATTTTCCCTTCGGCGCACCTGCTCAACCAGCAGGAACACATTATCATGAAAATCCTGATGATGGTAGTATCCCAGGCTTCCAGATATACCCCTTTGTTTTAAATGGACCTTTGGCCCGCCCCTTTTTCTCTTCTCCACCTGTATGACCTTATAGGGGATCTCGATACCGGTTTTCACTCCTGGGTGAATTCCGGCGCCAAGATATCCGAGTTTGAGGGAACTGACCGGCAGGGGTATACTAACCTTATCTGTTTGGGCTTGTGATATCAGTCCGGCCCCTGTCCATAGGAACAGTAATATCATCCGTTGCATAATTTTTTTTTTAAATGTTCCTGCAAAATAGCCTTAGGAGAAGGGGGCGCTGCCCGGTTTTATAAACCGGTTCATAAAAAAGAGGAATGAAATTATATTTTCGGTCAGGAGATGTTAATATTTTAACAAACGGAGCAGCATTGAGTAATAAACCAAAGTGGGAAGGTTAGCCATTTTTGGTGATGGACTCCTTAAAGTTAGTGGGTGTCATCCCGGTCATTTTCTTAAAGGTGGCATTGAAAGTAGTTTTGGAGTTGAACCCGGCTTCAAAGGCAATACCCAGCATAGAGAGATGGGCGTATTTTTTATCTTCCAGTAGTTTCTTACTGTGCTCCACTCTGTATTTATTAATGAATTGCCAGAAATTTTCCCGGAAACCCTTATTCAGCAGGAAGGAGAGTTCATGAGGGCTGAGGTTCATTTTTTCTGCCAGGGAGGTAAGGCTCAGCTCGCTTTCGAGGTAAAGATTTTCTCTTTCCATTAAGTGGATCAGCAGCGCTTTTAGTTCCGGCACCTTTTTTTCATCAATCAGGCCCTGCCATTTCAGGGGCTCTCCTTCAATTACTTTTTGGATGGCCTGGGTTTCTTTTTCTGTTTTCCCAAATACCTCTTCCTGCCGCAGGCTGAAATAAGCGATAAAGAATGCGCCTGCCCCATAGGTCAGATTAGAAAGGTTGGTGATCCAGGGATAGGTAAAGATATTTTCCAGGAACCAAAAGATCACCATGGTGACCAGCCCCAACAGCAGGTATTTCAGCCAGTTGAGGTTTACCTTTCGGGTATTGGTTTCATATAGGGTGACCAGGCGTTGATGGCGGATCAGTTTTCTGTAAGCCAGTATCCAGTAGATCAGAATTGGAAGAAGGATCAATACGCCAAATACAATGAGGTCAATGGCTTCGGTGGGGGCATCGATGGTTTCAATTTTTTCATTTTCAGGGATGGCGAGACTTAGAATCTGCAGCAAGGCCATTATGAGTACAAGGGAGAAATGGGCGAGGTCGATCCACTGTGGTTTTCTTCCCGGAACGACAAAATGCACAACGGTGAGATAGACCGTAGGGGCCAGGGCAACAGTAGGCATATTGATCCAACCAATGAGATAGGGGTGATCGTGATAGAAGCCGGTTTTTGTCAGGGGCTCATCAAATATAACGAGGGAGATACAGAACAAGAGAAATGAAAGCCAGGCATTGCCCAGGCGATTGACCTTTTTTGAATAAACAAAGACGACGAAGGATAACAGGAAATAGGCGCCGGCAATGAATGAAAGAAGGTAGAAGGTCATTGGAAAGTGTTTCCGCTCTTTATGACCCCAAAAATAGCCAAAAGCAGGAAGCAAAAAGCTGACAGCTTTTAGCTCTTATTCTGCCACAACGGATCATGCTTGACGAACCATGAGATCCAGATACTTCGGGATAACCGCATGATCCAGGGCTGCAATAAAATGAGAAAGGCAGCATTGAACCCCATCCAGACAAAGAATCGCTTGTCCTGTGCCGACAAACCGATGATGACCCACCAGGCTACGAGCGTAGATACGCTAAGCGCCACGGTAAGCGCATAGCTGACATAGGCGGTGCCATAGTAGAATCCGGTTTCTATTTCAGTGATTTGTCCGCAAACAGGGCAATGCTCATTCATTTCGAGATTGCCTTTCCATTTGAGTTTGAGGGGATTCTTAAATAGGTTTCCTTCGCGGCAGCGGGGGCAACGACAGGTAAGGGTAGAGGCCAGGTAGCCCCTGGAGGACTGGGAATTCGACATGTCAGTTTCGTTTCAGAGATGGGCCACGGCCCGAATGGTGCGTTCCAGGGGACCTGTCTGCACCACTCCGGATTGGCGCCAGAGTTGATTTCCGTTCTTGAATAAGATCAGGGTGGGTACACTTTGTACCTGAAAGGCCATAGCCGCATTTTGATTGCGGTCTATATCCACTTTGATGATGCGAATGGCATCACCCATGCGGTCATGCAATTCTTCCAAAATAGGTTTCATCATTTTGCATGGGCCACACCAGGCCGCCGTAAAATCGACCAGTACAGGGATATCTCCCTGAATGAGATCATTAAAGCTCTCCTTTTTTTGCGTCTCCATGCTTTTGTTCTTTTTTGAAAATACTAAACAGCAGGCCGCCCATCACCGCGCCATAGACAGTACTATTTTGCCATTTGGAAGTGATGAGGCAGGTTCCACTATTACAACCGATCTGTTGCCAGTAAAAATACCCACCTATCGCACCCACTGCGATGCCGGCGATAAGAAGTTTATTATTTAGAAGCCAGTTCTTCATATTCGATCAATTCATTGTCTTGTTTCGCGTTTTTCGGATTGGCTGTTGGTTCGCTGTAGCAACTCCCTCCCACACAACAGGTTCCCGGAGATACAACGGCCAACAGGGTGAAAAGGGAGCCCAGGAAAATATTTCCCGCGCTACCTGCCTCGATCCCGGAGAACAAAATTAATAAACCCAGACCGACCCGCACGAATTTTAACAAGGTCCACCCGGAGGTGATGTATTTCAGCATGCGTTTAGTTAAGATGGTTGACCATGTCAAAATACCCGCCGCCATTGTGCATTTCGGTCTTGATACCCGCCGATTGCACCATCATCAGGGCCATACCACTTCGGCTGCCACTGCGGCAATAAAAAACCAGGGGTCCTTCCATCTTCTTGATCTCCTCAATACGATAAGGAATCTCGGAAACAGGGATATTGACGGAACCGGGGATAAAACCTTCAGCCAGTTCACCAGGACTGCGGACATCTATGATAGTGCCCGATTTCTTTTGAACGATCTCTTTAATACTCATTTTCTTTAATTATTTCCACAAAGATCAATCACTGGAAGAGTTTCTCCAGTGATAACAATCACGCTTCTTTGGTTCATGAATCCTGGAACCCCTTAAATCCTAAGAATCAAGGTCAATGCCCTGCTTTAATATAACTCCACCCATCCATCTGCCTTTCCGCCAATTCAAGAATGGCTACCGGGACGATCTCGGCCAAAGGAAGCAATTGGGATGCTTCCACCTTCATACGGCGCATGGAGTTGGCACAGGCTTTGAAACTTACTTTAGCCCGCAAACGAAGGGATTCCATGCCATCAGCGACATTACTTTTATCCTTTATAAGCATATTCAGTGCAGGGCCGTGGCAAACGACCTCCAGTTCCGCCTCCGGTGAAACTTTCAGAATATTATTGAACTGCCTGACCACAGCGCTATAATCAGCGGTGTCCGCACTAACGAGGTCGTAGACAATGCGGTGCTTTTTTTCCTGAGCGAAAAGGGAGAAGGAAATAAGAAAAAGCAGGAGAAAGGGAAGTCTTTTCATGTTGTTTAATTGAGAGGGGAAGGTAGGGAAATTTAGGGTTGGATGTTGCGGGGTGGATGTTGGATGATGGATGATGGTTGGCGGAGGTTGGCTGTGCGAGACCTCTGGTCTCGCACGATTGTCTTGTCGCCTCTGGCGACTCGAATTACAACCATTTCTTTATTATACTAAACTATAACCGCCGCCAGAGGCGGCTTTCTGGAAGTGCGAGACCAGAGGTCTCGCACAGCAAGCCTCTGTCATCCAACATCCGTCATCC
>JBGSHM010000023.1:0-138130 GCA_041752235.1 Chitinophagaceae bacterium | reverse complement strand
ACCTCTGGACTCGCACTTCCAGAAAGCCGCCTCTGGCGGCGGTTATAGTTTAGTATAATAAAGAAATGGTTGTAATTCGAGTCGCCAGAGGCGACAAGACAATCGTGCGAGACCAGAGGTCTCGCACAGCCGACCTCCGCCAACCGTCATCCAACATCTAACATCTAACATCCAATCCCCTCCCCTCACGCCTTCCCCGACAATATCTTATTCCAGTATAACCAGGGCAGCACCTTCTTTTTCAGGACATACATGCTCCATCGTTCCTTGCTCTGATCGAAGGGAAAGGTTTCCATAGGCTTATTATCATAATCAAATTCAGCGAGAACCAATTTGCCATAACCTGTCACCAGCGGACAACTTGTATAACCGGTGTATTTTGCCGTGGGTGCCTGGCCCTGGATTGCTGCCAGCAGGTTTTCTACCAGTACGGGTGCCTGTTTGCGTATGGCCGCGCCTGTTTTACTGATTGGTAATCCAGCCGCATCTCCCAGCGAATAGATATCCGGAAAGCGGTTGTGCTGTAAGGTATTTTTATCTACATCTACCCAACCTGTTTCATTAACCAGCACACTGTTTCGCACAAAATCAGGTGCGCTTTGGGGTGGTGTGACATGGATCATGTCAAATTCAACCCAATATTCTTTATCCTTATTATCTTCTCCGATGCCAACAAATCTGGCTTTTTTACCCGGGCCATCTATCTCCACCAGCTTGACCATGAAGTTCAATTTAATATTCGCTCTTTCACAAACCTTCAGCAGGGTGGCTTCGTATTTAGGCACGGCAAAGAGTTTGGCAGCGCCGCTCCAGTATTGAATATCAGCCTTGGCCAGTATGCCATGCTTCCTGAAATAGTCAGCCGCCAGGTACATGATCTTATGAGGTGCCCCTCCACATTTCACCGGGGTCTGTGGGTTATGAAAAATGGCTTTTCCACCTTTGAATTGCTGAAGGGTTTCAAAGGTATAAGGAGCATGTTCAAAACTATAATTAGAACATACATTATTCTTGCCCAATGTTTCCTTCAACCCTTTTATCTCATGCCAGTTGAGTTGGATACCCGGAGCCACCACGAGAAAATCATATTTTACCGGACGTCCATTGGCCAACGTAACCGTTTTTTCCCCGGGCTGAAAACTTTCTACTTTTTCTTTGATCCATGTCACCCCTTTGGGCATGACCTCCGCTTCAGTTCGACGGGTTTTCAGTATATCAAAAGCACCCCCACCGACCAAGGTCCAGGCAGGTTGGTAATAATGATATTCTGCCGGATCAATAATGGCGATATCCAATTTCTTATTCTTGCGAAGCAATTGGGAGGCGACGGAAATGCCTGCATTTCCTCCTCCGACGATGACTACCTGGTGATGAGCTGACATATGGCATTCGTTTAAGATGCACAGGTACGATTTAATAAAAGATGCGGTCGTGATAAATATCACACAAGCCCGATAACTGATCCAGGTCATGTCACGAACTGACGAACGTCAGTCAAATCTGTAACACGAGGCACAGAATTGAGGAGGTCGAGGGGGGAAATTTACGTCTCACGTATAGAAAAACGCTTGCATTTTTAAACAAAAAAACATCCCTTGTTATGAAAGTTGAACAGATCTACACTGGTTGCCTGGCCGAAGCCGCTTACTATATTGAAAGCAAAGGCGAAGCCGCTATTATTGATCCTCTGCGCGAGTCAAAGCCATATATTGAAAGGGCGGAGAAAAATGGCGCTAAGATCAAATACGTATTGGAAACCCATTTCCACGCCGACTTTGTATCTGGTCATATTGACCTGGCTAAGAAGACAGGTGCTCAGATCGTTTTTGGACCAACCGCTAAACCAGCTTATGATGCACATATTGCCGAGGACGGGGAAATTCTGAAATTGGGAGATGTATATATCAAAGTATTGCATACGCCCGGGCATACCATGGAATCTACCACCTATCTGCTGGTGGATGAAAATGGAAAAGACCATGCCATCTTCACAGGTGATACTTTGTTTATTGGAGATGTAGGCCGTCCTGACCTGGTACAAAAAGTAAAGGCGGAAATAACACCCCAAATATTAGGAGGCTATTTGTTTGATTCCTTGCGGAACAAGATCATGCCCCTGGCGGATGAAGTGATCGTTTATCCTGGTCATGGTGCCGGTAGTGCTTGTGGAAAAAGCATGAGCAAGGAGACCGTGGATACTTTGGGTCATCAAAAATTATTCAACTATGCCCTTCGGGCCGATATGACAAAGGATGAGTTCATCAAAGCGGTAACTGATGGCCTGGTGGAGCCTCCACAGTACTTCCCTCAGAATGTGATCATGAATATCACGGGATACCAACCTGTAGACGAGGTGATCGCTCACGGGAATCGCCCCTTGAGTGTGAAGGAGTATCAGACTGTTTGGGAAAGCCTGGAAGCGTTGGTACTGGATACCCGCAATAAAGATGCTTTTTCACGTGGACATATTCCCGGATCGATCTTTATCGGTCTTGATGATATGTTTGCGCCATGGGCAGGTACATTGATCACCGACCTGAAACAACCGATATTATTAATTACGGATGAAGGCAAGGAAGAAGAAGCTGTGATCCGCCTCTCACGCGTAGGATACGACAATACACAAGGTTACCTGAAAGGAGGTATTGAAGCCTGGAAGGAAGCCGGCGAGGAAACAGATATCATCGTGGAGATATCGCCTGAAGATTTTGCGGCAAAATATGCTTCCGAAAAGGAACATATTCATCTTCTGGATGTGCGTCGTAAAAGTGAGTACGATACGGAACATTTGGTAGGCGCGGAAAACTTCCCACTCGATTTTATCAACCACCACATGGCTGAACTGGATAAGGAAAAGAAATACTATATCCATTGCGCAGGCGGCTACCGTTCCGTGATCGCCTGTTCCATTCTGAAAGCGCGTGGTTTCCATGAGCTGGTAAATATTAAGGGCGGGTTTAAGGAATTGAGTAAGACCGGATTGGAAAAGACCCAGTTCATAAAGCAGAATACTGAGCTTTAAATTTTTTTACCGCGGAGAACAGGAGAACGCAGAGTTACGCAGAGAAAATTGTTAGCTATTTGCGCTTAGTGACCCTTTGCGCCATAGTGCCTTAGCGGTAAAATTCTCTGCGTAACTCTGCGTTCTCCTGTTCTCCGCGGTGAATCTTTCAGGTGACCTATATCACCAACCTGACTCTCCGGGTTTTCGTAATTTTGTTGTTCAAACATTCAATATGGCCACAGTAAAGCTTACTACCCAGGACTTTAAAGACAAAGTATTCGACTATACCACCGAACAGGAATGGAAATACAAGGGAGATAAACCCGCGATCATCGACTTTTACGCTGACTGGTGCGGTCCCTGCAAAATGGTAGCTCCGGTACTGGAAGAGTTAAGTGATGAGTATGATGGTGATCTGGTGATCTATAAAGTGGATACAGAGGCGGAAATGGAGCTTTCTGCGGTATTCGGTATACAGAGCATTCCCACTTTTCTTTTTATTCCTGTGAATGGCCAACCCATGATGCAGCCTGGCGCTTTCCCCAAGAAGGTGTTTAAACAGGTCATCGATGAGCGGCTGATTATTACAGAAGAAAAGGAACCTTCAACCAAGGAGTAATGAAAACATTCTGGGACCAGCGGTTTGCGGAGCATAATACCGTATATGGTACGGCACCCAATCAATATTTTAAACAATTCATAGACACACGAGAACCGGGTAGTTTGTTATTGCCGGCAGAAGGAGAGGGCAGAAATGCCCTCTATGCGGCCCGGAAAGGTTGGAAAGTAACCGCCTTCGATTTTAGCGAAGTGGCCAGAGAGAAAGCACTTGCCACCGCGCAAAAAGAAGGACTTACCATCGAGTATCGTCTGCAAAACCTGGCGGATTTCAAGGCGAAAGAGCAGTATGATGCTGTTGCGTTGATCTACGCGCACGTCTCCCCGGCTTTTCGCCGGTCTTTTCATGAACAGGTATATAAATCCATTCGCCCGGGAGGATTTCTGGTGATGGAAGCATTCGCTAAAGAGCAACTCCAATTCTCCAGCGGAGGACCCAAAGAGGAGAACATGTTATACGATGCCCCCACACTCTGTGATGATTTTCCTTTTCTGCATTTAATAGAATGTGGTCAAAAAGAAATCGTTCTTGAAGAAGGCCCTTTTCACCAAGGCCCGGCCGCCGTTTTGCGCATGATCGGACAAAGGCTTTGAGGAAGTAAGGAATAAGGAATAATAAATAAGGAATAAAAAATAAGGAATGAGGAAGGTTGTCCTTTCCTCATTCCTTATTTTTTATTCCTTATTCTTTATTTAAATACGCCGAATACATCCACACTAATTTCTCCTGTTGCCTGATATAATCACTCATCAGGGCATTTGTTCCTTCATCGGCAGCTTCGGCAGAAAGCTCAAGTATCTTTCTTTCAAGATCAAGCAATTTTCCAAAACTGTCCACCACATAACCTACGGCTTCCACCCCATTCGTTACATTTTTCTTCTCTTTAATGGCTGCGATCTTCAGATAGTCAGTATAGGTATGTGTAGGGGTATGTCCCAGCGTGAGGATCCGCTCAGCCACTTCATCAATCTTTAACTGGGCATCGGTGTAGAGTTCTTCAAACTTGAGATGAAGCTCAAAGAATTTTTCGCCCTTGATATTCCAGTGAAACCCACGGGAATTGATATAGAAAAGTTGATAATTAGCAAGCAGGATATTGAGGTCCTCGGCGAGTTTACGGGCCTTTGTGCTGTCAAGGCCTATTTTGTTCTTTTTCATAATGTTTGATTTGCTTACTAAAGGTAGGCAATATGCAAGGGAGTGGGTGTGACTTTAATCAAAGATGTAATTTTACCGCTAAGACGCTAAGACACAAAGGAGCGCCAGGATGCCATAGCGCCACTTTGCGCCTTAGTGTCTTTGCGGTAAAACATCTGAGGAAAAACTAGCTAAGGTATTCCACCATATTCCGATGGAGCTTCACCAAATTTCGTTGCTCCATTTTCTTCAACAACCGGGAAATGACCTCTCTGGAGGTATGCAGGTCATCCGCTATTTGCTGGTGGGAGAGTTCTAGAATTTTCTTTCCAGTCTCATTGACATGGCGTTTGATATAAAACTCCAGGCGTTCATCCATATTCCGAAAGGCGATATTATCAATTACGGTCAATAGTTCATCAAACCGTGAACGGTAGGTCTGCACCACGAACTGATACCAGCTCTTATACTTGTTCATCAGGTCGTCCATCAGTTGGATGGGGATCATCATCACTTCCGTTTCTTCCTCCGTACGGGCCGTTACTTCGCTGGTACGTGATTGTATGGCACAGGTCATGGAAACAGCACAGGCCTCTCCAGGGCCGAGATAGTACATTAAAAATTCGCCGCCGTCCTCATTCTCCCGGTACACTTTGATCCTTCCGGTGATAACCAGGATGGTTGATTTGATGTATTGCCCTGTACGCATGATGGTTTCACCCGCTGCAAATGTCTTATCAACAGCCTGCTTGTCGATGATATCGAGTAGTTCAGGTTCAAACTGGGGAAAGTATTTCTTGAGGTCCATAATGAAGTAGTGATGAATGACAAAATTAAGAAAGCTCTGACGGACTTGAAGCGAATATTCGCTTTAGCGGATGAGGACGACGGTACCCTTTCGCAGCATTCTCTGACCCAGGTAATCGGTACCTTCTGCTACCCAAACAAAGGTGGCGGTAGCAGGTGTCTGCCCATTGATCCTTCCATCCCAACCGATCCGGTGATCCTGGGTTTGAAACACCAATTGCCCCCACCTGTTATAAACCCTGAAATAGTGGAATTGTTGAACGCCTGCCGGGAGTGCACGCAGGATATCATTCTTTCCATCGCCATTGGGGGTAAAGGCACTTGGGACATAGATCTCAGGCCCTTTGAAAGCCCTTATTTTGACGGTATCCGTATCGGTGCAGCCGGCAGCATTGGTCACCCGAAGGGAATAGATTATATCCTGGGTGATCGTAGCCAGCGGTTCAGCGAGCGTTGGATCCGAAAGACCGGTGGCAGGTGTCCATAAGAACTGGTCACCCGGATCGCTTCCTTGCCCCTTTAGTTGGATGGTTTGGCCAATGGCCGCGATGGTGTCTGGTCCGGCACTGACAGTAAGCGGAGGAAGAACGGTGATCGTTACAGAGTCGGGACGAACAGATCGGCAACCTATTTCATTGACAGCCTGTAGCCAATAGGTGGTGGTTTGGGCTGGTTTTACTCGCTGGGTAGGTTGTCCAGGGTTTGCAAACAAATACTCAGGTTGCCAGGTCAATAAACCATTGCCGGTACCACTGATCGTTGTTTCTCCTTCGTTGCAAATTACCTGGTCGGGGCCGGCTTGTGTCACCGGCGCGCGTATGAATGTGATCGTCAGGGCATCCTGTATCTGACAAAGTCCGCTTTCTGCTGTGAGGGTATAGGTGGTAGTACTCAACGGAGAGGCGGATGGATTTAAGGCAAGCGGATCGTCTAATCCGGTTGGTGGATCCCAGTGAAAACGGGTGGCGTTGGTGACCGCGCGCATGCGAACGGATGTGCCTTCACAAACCAATGTATCCGCCCCCGGGTCAAGAAATAAATTATTGATCAGGGGCACAGTAACATTCATCGCATTTCTGCAACCCCGGTTGTCCTCCACCGTTACATTATGTTGTCCTGCTACCACAGGAAACAAAGATGAACTTTGGGGAGTTCCCCCGTCGATAGCGTAACTGAACTGCCCGGTTCCACCGGAGGCCCTGAGTTGGATCGTTCCATCTGCCTGTCCACGACAGGAATCAGGGGTAATCTCCACATTGACTACCAACGGTGGGTCTGATGGAATGGTGACGGCCAAACTGGATACACAATTCAAGGCATCACGGACATAGACAGTTTGCGCACCACCAGTAATAGTAAAAATGGAACTGGCGATAAAGTTTACCCCATCGATTGAAAATAGATAAGGCGCCTGGCCACCACTTCCACTGATCTTGATCTCCCCATCCTCGCCGAGGCAGGAAGCAGATCGGTTGATATCTGCGGTGATCTGCAGCGCGGGCAATTGAACGAGCGTAATGTCTTTTTGTGCCGTACACCCGGTGGCATCACGTACATCAATGATGTAATGCCCGGGTACAAGTCCCGTAAATTGATTGCCCGGTGAAAAGGGTGATCCGTTTATGGAGTACTCCGGATTGACCCAGGCACTGCTGGCCTGTACCGTGATTGTCCCACTGTTAGGAATACAACCTATATGTGTTTTGGCAAGTGCCAGAGAGGCAGCGCTTTTTATATCTACAAAAACAAAACCCTGCGCCCGACAACCGGGTGCAAATTCTCCGGTAACGGTATAGGTGATGGTATCCAGTGGTGTACAAATGGGGTTTGAAATGGTGAACCCGCTGAGATAATCTCGTGGTGGCCAATTGAAATTGGATAGCCCGGGTTGATTGGCGGTCAATTGAATGGAATTACCCTCACAAACCACCGGGTTGGGTGGGTTGATCGTCAACTCGAGAAATTCACGGATATCGATCTCAATACTGTCTGTATCAAAGCCATTGCCACAGATCATTGGCGCTACTTTGATCACAAGCTTTTCTAATCCCTCCGGGAGATTATCCTGCATGGCGGATAGGGGAAGACTGATGATCGAGTCATTGGCAGCAAAGGTTTGAAATTCCCATAATGGTGGGTTCACATCCACTTCCGGGTCGGCTGTACTACCAAAAAAGCTTAGGCGAACCGCAGTAGGAGCTGGTACTTTTGAGGAATATAGAATCTTGAGGAGTGATCCATTATCACAACCTTCAACGAGATAGGGTTTGTTATTCGCATCGCGGCTGCCGTTGTATTCAAATCGGGCAAAGGTGGAGTTAAAACTATTGGCCTGAATAAATACGCCTGAATCCATGATATCGTCTGAAAGATCGGCAATGGCGAGTTTAAGGTGATACGTAACGCAGGGCGTAACCTTTATACCGGCATTTAACGTAACGGTCATGCCATTATAGGTGATGTTTGCATTGCTATTATCTACGTACAGGTTCCGAAAAGGAGAGCCCGGCCCAAGCATTTGACAGAAACTTAATTGTCCACCGGGGCCAGGTGTACCATTATTGATACTATTGATTGCTACGGGTACCTGGGTGCCAGGCACCAGTGCCAGATTTTGTCCACGCGGAAATCCCGGACCGGTGATCACAAAGGCAAACAGATCACTAAAAGGGGTGCAATTATAATCCGGGTATTCTTCAGAGGCAAAAACGAACTTGAAACTGACCGAATCACCTGCAGGGATAAAATCAAACTCCAGTACACAGGCATCATTGGTTTCGGCTACATTGTTGATCAGGTCTTCCAGCAGTGCATCGCCTGCTAATCCTAAACCATTCGAAGCGATCTGGTTCGAAAAACCATCGGCTCCCGTTTGTGTGCCTTGCGATCGGGCTACGCCATTAGTGAGAATGATACCACTATCCAGCGAAAGGTTATTATTGCTGTTTTGAAAACTACCCGCCGAGAATTTGCCGCCTGTGAATTGCGCGTTAAATACCTGTACACCATATCCGGTCATGATCCGGGCCAGTGAAATGGGGTCTGTATTGGGGTTTACGGTTAGCTGCGCCGCCAGGGGTTGAAATAAACAGATTCCCAGGGCAAAAAGCAGGAGCGTTTTGAGGAGACGGGCAGTCAAAAGGTGTTTTTCGTTTTTGGTAAAATAAAGGTAGAGCTTTTAGGGGTTAAGTTCACTGAATTCCGGAGAGAAAAAGGGTTTTGCAAAGAAATAAAATTGACTTATTTTTGTACTTAAATAAGTACGTATGAAAGTAGTCAATTATTCTGAATTTCGAAACAACCTCGCAGAGAACCTGAATATGGTGAATGATGACGGGGATATTGTAGTTGTATCGAGGAGTAAAGGAAAGAATGTGGTCGTAATTAGTCTGGATGAATATAATAGCATAATGGAGACTTTGCATCTGGGTAGCACCAAGGCAAACCGCAAGCGTTTAGATGAGGCTATTGAAGAAATGAATAAAGGAAAGTATGTGAAGAAAAAATTAATCGATTGAAATGGAGTTAGTTTTTCAAACCCATGCGTGGGAAGATTATCTTTATTGGCAGGAAAAGGATAAGAAGATATTACATAGAATCAACTTGCTTTTAAAGGATACTATTCGGGATCCATACAAAGGGCTGGGAAAACCTGAGGGACTAAAAGGTAACTATGCAGGCTGCTGGAGCAGACGTATCACTGAGGAACATCGTTGTGTATATGCGGTCAGAGAAAATAGGCTTCATATCCTTCAATGCAGGTTTCACTATGCGAAATAGAAAATTTACATAATTATATAAACCCTCTTCATATCGCATCTTCCATTCGCATGGACCGGCTTCCTTTCACCAGTAAATGCGCTTCTTCCACCGGATGTACCTTCAACCAGGCTCCGACCTCTTTGGCGGTTTCAAATTGGAGATAGGGGTGAGATAGTTTGGCAAAATCACCGCCTACTAAAACAACTTTCTCCCATGTATACTTGCTTATGAGGTCAATGATGGCCTCGTGTTCCTGCAGGCTTTCATCGCCCAATTCCGCCATGGCGCCCAGAAGGAGTATTTTTTTTCCGGAGTAGGACCGGGCAAAATTCTCTATGGCCAGTTTCATACTACTGGGGTTGGCATTATAGGCATCCAGGATGATGGAATTAGTACCTTTTTTCACCAATTGCGATCGACTATTGGATGGGGCGTAATTTTCAATGGCCTGTTTGATTTTCTCATCTGCCACCTGAAAATATTTGCCCACCGCTACCGCTGCCAGGATATTGGGAAGGTTATAATCACCTACTAATTGTGTTTGAATCAGCCCTGTGTTTGACCCTTTGGTGATCATCACTTCGGCAAAAGGTTCGCTCTTAACAATCTCACCCGTCAGGTCACCTTGTTGTGTGCCATATTGAAACACTTCTTTTATTCCCTGGCTCATGCTGTGCAGATAATCATAATCCTCCATGATAAAGGCTGTACCACCATGGGCGCGCAAATGGTCAAAGAGTTCGCCTTTTCCTTTTCGCACACCTTCAACGCCACCAAAACCTTCAAGGTGGGCTTTACCGCAGTTTGTGATCAATCCATGGGTGGGCAAAGCATAGGTACAATAGCCGGCAATTTCCTTTTGGTGATTGGCGCCCATTTCAATGATCACCATTTCGGCATCGGCTCTAACCTTTAACAGGGTAAGTGGTACACCGATGTGATTATTCAGATTGCCTTCTGTAGTATAGGTCTTGAAAGTGGTGGATAAGACCGCATGAATCAATTCCTTGGTTGTTGTCTTTCCATTGCTGCCTGTAATGGCCAAAAAAGGGATGGAGGTAAACTGAAGTCGGTGATGTTTGGCCAGTTCCTGCAACGTAGTTAATACATCATTCACCAGGATCGTCTTACCCGGGATCTCAAATTCTTTTTCATCGATCACGGCATAGGCTGCGCCGCTTTCAACGGCTTGTTGGGCAAAGGCATTGCCATTAAAACTGGGTCCTTTTAAGGCAAAGAAGATATCACCTGATTGAAATTTGCGGGTGTCGGTTTGCACGGAGGGGTGTGCGAGAAACAGTTGATACAATTCAGGAATGGTCATGATACAAAGTAAAGTATAAAAAAAGCCCCGGAAAAATCCGGGGCTTCATTTATGAATAACGTGAAAGCTTATTAGCGTTTTTGTTTGCGGCTTTTCCACCACTGTCCGGTCTTGCGACCATTACCTTCGGTGCTACCCATGCGGTCCATGGCGCAACGGAAGCCTACAGTAGAACTAGCCTGATCTTCTTCCATGAAGCGACGGGTGCCGGGGCTCAGCCAGTAGGCCATGTCATTCCAGCTACCACCTTTGAACACTCTTGATTTGTCACTGATCAGGGTTGTTTGACCATAACCATAGGATGCTTGTGAAAGGGAGTCACCATCCAGGAAGTTGATCACATTACCACGCTGGTAGTTACGGCGGCTACGGCTTTCGGCATCAGATACAAATGATTTCTTCACACGACCCAGGCTATCCAGTTCATACCGGGTAGTAGGATCAGAAGAAGTAGAATCGGCGATATAAAGCTTATCAAATTTGTTACCACGGAAAGAGGCTACATCATCATAATCCCAGGTTACAGGACGATAAACGTCCATTACCCACTCGCTCACGTTACCGGCCATGTTATACAAACCGAAATTATTCGGGAAGAAAGCTTTGACCGGAGCGGTATAGATGGCGTCATCGTTCAGACCACCGGCTACACCCGCGTAGTCACCATTTCCTCTTTTAAAGTTTGCGAGGAAGGAACCCTGCCAGGAACCACGACGTGTATCGCGGAGACCATTTACATTTTGGCTCCAGGGGTAAATTTGTTTGTTCATGATCAACTCCTCACCACGCTTTCCTTCTTTCGGGCTGGGGCGGGGGTTCTGGCCAACATAACCGTAGGCTGCATATTCCCACTCTGCTTCAAAAGGCAGACGATAATCGGGGAGAAGGATACCATCTTCAAAACTCACTGTGGTACGAGGTGTACCCATGGGAGACTGAAGTTTATCTTTTTTAGCCACCTTACCGGGCTGTACGTTCGTGTACAATCCAAGCAGGTAGGATTTAGTCGTGAAGTTATCCTGACCTTGTTGGGCCTGGATGGTCTGGCTGTTGAGGTAGCCCTTGTTCATCAGGACACCTTCATTCACCCGGTCACTGCGCCAGAGACAGAAATCATAGGCTTGTCTCCAGGTTACACCCACTACAGGGTATTCGTTGAAGGAGGGGTGACGGAAATAATATTCCACCAGGGGTTCATTGTAGCTCAACTCCGAGCGCCATACCAGGGTATCTGGCAGGGCAGCATCCACGATCTGCTGGTAAGCAGGATCAGCCTGGGGGTCGAACACGCGGTTCAACCAATGGATGTACTCGCGGTAGTGTACGTTGGCTACTTCGGTGCGGTCAATGTAGAAGGACGTCACGGTTACACGACGGGATACGTTGTTGTAATCGGACATCACATCTTCCTCGGTTTGTCCCATGGTGAAGGTTCCACCAGGTACGAATACGAGGCCCGGCCCTAATCCCTGTTCACGGGATTTTGCGACCTGGTAACCACCCATTTTCTTGTCATTGTAGTTCCAGCCTGTTACTTCCGACTTTTCGTACTTCTTTTTTCCAAAAAGTCCCTTTCCCTTACAGGAAACCAGCAAAACGGCTGAGGATAATAGGATTAATAAGCTTTTCACTTTCATGTGATCAATATTTGTTTTTCACCAAAACCCAGGTTTCGGAACAGAATTAACGGCCAGCGAGACTAAAATATTGTATTACAATACAAATATTATGCTGGACAGAGTTTGCGAATTTAGCTACTTTCGATAAACGAGAAAAAGCAGAATTACTTTTTTTGTATGTGGATTATACCCTCCCAGAAAACCCGCTTACTGATATGTATGGTCTTGATCCTGACCAGTTTCGCCGCCAGGGGCCAACGCACCTATCGGGACCATTCTCTGCTTTCCACCGGCAACTGGTACCGGATCGCGGTCACCAATCCCGGGGTTTACCGGATGGACCTTGCTTTTTTGACCTCCCTGGGGCTTCCTGCCAACCTGAGCTCAGGCTCCTTGCGGCTCTATGGCTATGGCGGTGGAATGCTCCCGGAATCCAACGCGGTTATCCCCCCCGATGACCTGGTAGAAAATGCGATCCTGGTAGAAGATGGGGGAGATGGAGTGATCAATGGAAATGACCAGGTGCTATTTTACAGCCCGGGCCCGGATACCTGGCAACCTGACCCGGTGATCAATGCCTTCCGGCATCAAAAAAACCTTTATTCGGATACGGTATATTATTTCCTGACCGTAGGTGGAACCGGCGCCAGGATACCCTCCACCAATGCCACCGGATCTCCAAGTGTTACGACCAACCAATTTTTGTACAGGTACGCCCATGAATTGGATACCGTAAACCTTTTATCCAGTGGAAAAGAATGGTATGGA
Source organism: Chitinophagaceae bacterium (assembly GCA_041752235.1). Classification (GTDB taxonomy): domain Bacteria; phylum Bacteroidota; class Bacteroidia; order Chitinophagales; family Chitinophagaceae; genus SpSt-398. The sequence goes on along the minus strand of JBGSHM010000023.1, from coordinate 125,090 downwards.
GAGGAATTCACCGATGCGCCAGGTAAGACCCTCACCCGATCCTTCACCTTACCCGGAAGTTTTTTGCCAGGTAATCCGGTCACGGTCCGGAGCCGGCTCATTGCCCGAAGCATTGGTACAGCCGGGCGTTTTGACCTTAAACTCAATGATCCGGTCATCGCCCAGATCACGATCCCTGCTACCAGTTCCGGTGCGTATGACCTTTTTGCCCGGGAGGAGGAATCGGTGGTCGCCACCACAGCGCCTTCCACAGCGCTAACCCTTAGCTACTCGTATATACCCGGCAGTTTTAATTCACAGGCCTGGCTCAACTGGTTTGAAATATTTCATCGAAAGCCCCTGAACCTGACTGGCCTTACACAATTGGATTTCCGTGACCCCGGTCTGGTTGGCCAATCGCTTGTAGAGTTTGTTTTATCCGGTGCGAATGCTTCTGTCCAGGTATGGGAGGTTACCAATCCCTTGTCTCCTGTGCGAAAGACAGGAACCTTAAGTGGAAATGAGTTTCGGTTTCGCGATGAGGCTCCTGATCTCAGAGAATACATTGCCTTTCAGGGATACTTAACGCCCACTGCGCAGGGCCGAATCGCGAACCAGGATATTCATGGGCTTGCGGTGCCTGATTATATCCTTGTTACACCCCCCTTCCTCCTTACACAGGCTAACCGCCTGGCCCAATATCACCGGCAAAGAAATCAATGGCAGGTAGCGGTGTTAACGACCAACGAGATCTATCAGGAATTCTCCTCCGGGCAACCTGATCCATCTGCCATACGCAATTGCGTGAAAATGTTTTATGACAGGGCCAGGTCAGCCGGTGGAACCACTCCCCGTTTTCTGGCTCTATTTGGCGACGCTTCCTTCGATTACAAAAACAGGTTACAGGGAAATACGAATCTTGTACCGGGTTATCAGCACAGTGCTTCTCTGGATCCATTAAGCACCTATACCAGTGACGATTTTTTTGGATACCTCGATGATCAGGAAGATATCAATTCACAAGCGATCACGAACCTGCTTGATATTGGAATCGGACGCATTCCAGCCAACCAGATTTCACAGGCAACGGCCTATGTGGATAAGGTCATTGCCTATCATGACCGGGCAAGCCTGGGACCCTGGCGAAACAAGATTACGTTTATTGCGGATGATGAAGACCAGAACCTCCATATCGAAGATGCCGAGATCATCACCGCTACATCAGCCCAGGCCAATGCATTAATGGATCTCGAAAAAATCTATCTCGATGCCTTTACGCAGGAAACTGTTTCAGGGGCGGAAAGATATCCTGTGGTGAATGACCTGGTCAGGAACCGGTTCATCAATGGCACATTGATTTGGAACTACAGTGGGCATGGCAGCTTTCGCAGGTTGGCCGAGGAGGTGGTACTGGATCAGGATCAGGTTAATTCCTGGACCAATCCCAACCGCCTGCCATTGTTCATTACCGCGACCTGTGATTTCGCGCCTTTTGATAATCCGATCGCGCCTTCCATTGGCGAAGATCTTTTGTTACGAGAAAAAACCGGTGCCATTGCATTGATGACCACTACTCGGTTGGTCTTTGCTTTTAGCAACCGGGTCATGAACAATAATTATCTCGCCATTGCCCTGGCGCCTAAATCAGACGGCAGCTACCGAAGTCTTGGCGAGGCGGTTAAAGAGGCCAAAAATTTCACCTATCAAAATTCCACGGATATCGTCAATAACCGGAAGTTTACCCTGCTCGGTGATCCGGCCCTTACGTTGGGATTTCCTGCTTTATCCATTCGGGCGGATCGGATCAATGGGGTCCCGGTTGGGCCTTCAGATACACTGAGTTCCATGGAAAAAGTGAAGATCGAAGGGGTGGTTACCGATGCGCAAGGCAATATCCAAACCGGTTTTCAGGGGAATGCTTACACCACCGTTTTTGACAAAGAAAGAAGGGCCAGCACACTGGGCAATGACCCGGGTAGTCCGGTCAGGGATTTCCAGGTCAGGGATATCGTCATTTTTCGGGGGCGGTCAACGGTTCGAAATGGTCGGTTTGAGTTGGAATTCAAAGTGCCCCGTGATCTTAATCCGGCTTTTGGGAATGGGAAAATGAGTTTTTATGCGGAAGATGGCACCCGGGAAGCCGGAGGGTATTTCACCCAGTTTGTATCCGGTGGAAATACCGGAATCGTAGATAACGATAATGAAGGCCCGGGGATACGCGCCTGGTTGAATGATGAAAAATTCGTGAATGGAGGTATTTCCAATGCAAGACCTGTTCTGGTACTTCGGTTCAATGACTCCTCCGGTATCAATACCATTCAATCCGGGATTGGCCACGATATCGTGGTGACGGTGGACGATGATAATGATAACTATTTCATTTTAAATGACTTTTACGAAGCTGAAGCGGATAATTATAAAGCAGGAAGCCTTCGTTTTCAACTTCCGGCCTTTGCACCTGGTCCCCATCGATTAAGGATCAAAGCCTGGGATGTGATGAACAATTCTTCCGAAATCGAACTGACCTTTGAAGTAGTCGATGATGAAGCGTTGATTATCAATCGAGTATTGAATTATCCCAATCCTTTCACCACACACACGAATTTTTGGTTTGAGCATAATCGCCCTGGCGAGGACTTAAGGGTTGATATTCAAATATTTACTATCTCCGGAAAAATAATAAAGCGTATTTCCCAGACAATAAACACCCCCGGAAATCGTTCAAGTGAAGTCGAATGGGACGGTCGCGATGATTTTGGTGCCAGGATCGGCCGGGGAGTATACCTATACAAACTCCGGGTCTCCACTTCACAATTGAAATCGAATACCATTATCGAGAAACTTGTAGTTTTTTGATTGTCAGAAGAAAAAATTTCATTTTAGAACTGAAATTTTCATTTTACCATATATTTACACACCAATAATTTAAACTCTTAATGATGAGACCAACTGCTATTAAACTAACTGCTGTAGCATTTATCATGTCTGTATTTGTGCCTATGCTTTCTTCGGCACAAGCGGAGAAATTGAACGTAGTGACCACTGCGGTTCCTTTTCTTCGTATTGCCCCGGATGCCCGTGCAGCCGGTATGGGTGATTTGGCCATTGCCACCACTCCGGATGCTAACTCTGGTTTTTGGAACCTGGCAAAAACGCCTTTCAATGAGAAAAAGGGTGCTATTTCGGCTTCCTATACTCCCTGGCTGAAACAGATCCTGAATGATGTTTACCTCGCCGCTGTTTCCGGTTATTATAAATTAGATGATGACCAGGCTATTTCTGGTTCCCTTCGTTATTTTAACCTGGGTAATATCCAGTTCACCGACAACCAGGGTAATGACCTGAATACTTTCCGTCCCCGCGAGTTCGGGTTGGATTTTGGTTACTCCCGCAAATTGTCTCCCCGTTCTGGTATCGGTGTGGGTTTGAAATACATTTATTCTAACCTGGCAGGTGGTGCCGCCGCTGGTAATACCTACAAAGCTGGTAATGCCGTTGCCGGTGATATCTCTTTTTATACCAACGGACATAACGAAGCTGGACAGGGATGGGCATTTGGCGCGGTGTTGAGCAATCTTGGTTCCAAGATCTCTTACACAGACAATGCTGATCAAAAAGATTTCATTCCCGCCAACCTTGGCCTGGGAACTACCTATACCAAAGTGTTCAACGAAAGCAACAAGCTGATGTTTGGTGTGGACCTCAACAAACTGTTGGTGCCTACGCCTCCTGAAAGCCCTGCTTCCCAACAACAGATCGACGATTATTACAGCAAAGGTGTGGTTGGAAGCTGGTTCAGCTCTTTTGGTGATGCTCCCGGTGGTTTTGGCGAAGAGATCAAAGAATTCCAGGTGTCTGTAGGTGCTGAATACACATACAACGACCAATTCTCCCTGCGTGCCGGTTATTTCCACGAAGACAAAACAAAAGGTAACCGCCGTTATTTTGCTACCGGTGTGGGTATCAAATACAGCAGCTTTGGTTTGGATTTCTCTTACCTGCTTCCTTCCGGAAGTGGTGTTGACAGAAACCCCTTGTCAAATACCCTGCGTTTCTCGCTGGTGTTTGATCTGGGTGGAGCCGAGTAAGGTTTGAGCGAATAAGAATAAGGAATAAGGAATAAGAAATAAAAAAATAAGGAATGAGGAGTCACTTTCTCATTCCTTATTTTTTTATTTCTTATTCCTTATTTGTATGAAGTAATTTTGCTTCAAATTTGACTATGTCTCTACGCATCGGTTCCGGAGTTGATTTTCACCGCCTCGTAGAGGGGCGTGACCTGTGGTTGGGCGGGGTATTGATCCCGCATACAAAAGGGGCGTTGGGGCATAGCGACGCGGATGTTTTGCTCCATGCCATATGTGATGCCCTTCTTGGCGCCCTGGCGCTGGGTGATATCGGCACCCATTTCCCGGATACTTCGGCCGAGTTCAAGGATATCGACAGCAAAATTCTTTTGAAACGTACCATTGACCTGCTACACCAACACGGATACAGGGTGGTTAATATTGATAGCACGCTCTGTCTCGAAGCCCCCAAGATCAAACCCTATGTTCTTGCCATGCAGGAAACCATCGCCCACCTCATTGGATTAACCATCCGGGATGTTTCTATCAAGGCAACCACCACAGAGAAATTGGGCTTTGTCGGTCGTGAAGAAGGTGTGGTGGCGTATGCGACGGTGCTGGTGGAGCAGTTATAGCTTTTGCTGTTAGCTATTAGCTATTAGTTGAGAAGATTAAATTGTAAGATATACAGAATAGAAATATAAACAAACAGCTAATAGCTAAAGGCTAACAGCTAATAGCTAATAGCTTTTAGCACAGCTTTTAGCTACCAAAAAAAGTATGACCATTCGCATCATCAACCGATCATCCAATCCACTTCCGGCCTATGCCACACCGGGGTCATCGGGTATGGACCTGCGGGCAGAACTTAACGGGGTGGTTGTACTTAAACCCCTGGAGCGAACGTTAATACCTACGGGTATATTTTTGGAAATTCCCCTTGGCTATGAGGCTCAGGTACGCCCCCGAAGCGGGCTGGCAATCAAACAAGGAATCACATGCCTGAATACACCGGGTACCATTGATGCCGATTACCGGGGAGAGATCAAGGTTATTTTGGTGAATCTTTCCAGCGAGGACCAGACCATTCATCCCGGTGACCGCATCGCGCAAATGGTATTTCAACAGGTAACACAAATTAAATGGGCGGAAGTGGATGAATTAGAGAAGTCACAACGGGGAGAAGGAGGATTTGGGCATACCGGAAAACAATAGGCACCCAAAAAGGTTATAATGTAAATTCGTGGAAATCCTGTATTTCCTGCATCTTAGAAAAATAAGTTGAGCATTGGCAAAATGAATCCCATAATCTAAATGAACAAATCGCTTTTATTAATTTCTGCATTTTTTTCCATTCTGGCCCTGATCTCCTGCCGGTCCACCAAGCAGATCCAAACAGCCATTGCCAAAAAGGATTCCACGGCGGTTGTTGTATTGGTGAATGACGGGAAAGCGGATACGGCAAGATTTATTGACCTGGCTTTTGATAAACTTAATAATAACCGCATTGACTACAAGACATTTTCCGCCAAGATCGGAGTGGACTATGTAGGTGGGGATGGGAAGAAATATGATGTAAATGTCTTTGTCCGCCTTTTCAAAGACAGTGTGGCCTGGTTCTCTGTCAACGGCGCATTGGGCATTGAAGGCATGCGGGTATTGGTGACCAGAGACAGCATTTTCATTCTGAATAAACTCGATAAGGAATATCAGGCCCGGTCCATGGAATATCTCCAGGAGATCGTCTCCCTGCCTTTTGACCTTGGATCGATTCAGGATCTGATCATAGGGAACCCTGTATTCCTGGATACCAATTTTGTTTCCTATACCACCTCAGCGAATATGATCTCCATGCTCAGCTATGGAGAATGGTTCAAACACCTGATCACCTTCAATGACAATGACCATCTGGTATTGAACAGTAAACTGGATGATGTGGATGTGCTCCGCAACCGGACAGCTTATCTGAATTATGCAGAATATGAGAATAAAAAGGGATTCCCTTTTTCCACCAATCGGATAATTACGGTTACGGAGAAGACAAAATTGGATATAAAGCTTAATTTTAAGCAATATGAGTTTAATGAAACCTTAACATTTCCCTTTACAATTCCTAAAAATTATACAAGGATCAATTAAGGGATAATTAAACAAAGAACTGACCGTTATTTCTTTTTTACCGAAAACACACCAATACCCATGCAAAAGAAAATCTTTATCGGCGTCTGGATGTTATTGTTGACCCTGGCCTCTGTGGCCCAGGTGGAAAAAGAGAAGATCGAAAAGGAGAAACAGGAGATTCAGAACGAGATCAAAGAGATCGAAGGGATGTACAACAAGGTGCAGGGCCAAACCCGGCAATCCATCAACCAGTTGGGATTGATCAAACGCAAACTCGACCTTCAGAACCGGGTATTGGGTACGATCAGTCGGGAGATCAAGTTTATCAATGATGACCTTTACCTTAGTAATATTGAAATCTATCGTCTGCAGAAGCAGCTTGATACCCTAAAAGAACAATATGCCAAGAGCATCGTTTACACGTACAAGAACCGCGGTACGTTTAACTTTCTCAATTTCATTTTCTCTGCCAATGGTTTTGCCGATGCCTTGAAACGTATCGCCTATCTCCGCAGCTACCGAACCTATCGGCAGCAACAGGTTGAGAATATCCAGGAAACACAGCGTAAGATCGAGCAGCGGAAGGACGAGATGATCAGTAAGAAAAATGAAAAGAACAAGGTACTGGATGCTCAGGCCGATGAAGCCAAGAAACTGGAGGGCACCAAACGGGAACAAAGCATGGTGGTGAACCAACTGAAATCCAAACAAAAGGATATCGAAAAGGAACTCACGGCCAAACGCAAAAGGTTCCGTGATCTGCAGAACCAGATCGACGCGATCGTACGAAGAGCCAAGGACGAAGCGATTCGGGAAGCCAAACGAAAGGCTGCGGAAGAAGCAGCCAATAAACCCGCTGATAAGCCCAAGACCGGGAATGCGGATGTGGGAGCCGTCACCAACAAACCAAAGGCCGCACCTGCCAAAACGAATTATTTGGATCTGACCGAAGCGGATGTAGCCTTGAATGATAATTTTGAATTGAATAAGGGTAAACTACCCTGGCCGGTGGCGGGTGATGTAAAACTGAAATTTGGCCGCTATGAGTATTACCTCTCCGAGAAAAGTAAACCACTGATCGACGATAATCCCGGCGTTACTTTTTCTACCAATCCCGGCACTCCGGTAAAAGCTGTATTCAAAGGAGAAGTAGCGGGTGTAAGCCGCTTGGCCGATGAAGTGATCGTCGTGATCCGCCATGGGAAATATTTTACCACGTATAGCAACCTTACCGGGGTTACCGTCAAAAAAGGCGATCAGATCAGCCAGGGACAGGTGCTTGGTCGTGCCGGGAATGATGATGAAGGGAATGGAGGGAAAATCGATTTTATCCTGATGGATGAGAGTAAGAATGTGAACCCGGAAATTTGGCTCAGAAGAAAATGATATAACCCCAAAGTCGCAATAACGCAAAAGAGCGCTAAGAATTAACTTAGCGCTCTTTTGCGTCTTTGCGGTCAAGTCATAAAAACCGCTCGTAAAGTTTCTCGTACACCGGAATGATATGATGTATATCAAATTTCCTCGCATGTTCTGCTGCCCGGGTCTTAAATCCTTTTAAAGTGGCATCGTCCTTTAGTATGCTAAGGGCTTGTTTGCCCATGGTTTCCACATCGCCTACATCGCCCATATAGCCCGTTACACCATCTATATTTATTTCTTTTAAACCACCGGCATTGGTGGACACAACGGGTACACCTGCCGCCATGGCTTCAAGGGCCGCCAATCCAAAGCTTTCATATTCGGAGGTAAGTAGGAATAGATCCGCAATGGCAAGAATATCCTCCATTTGTTCCTGTTTGCCTACGAATTGGATATGATCACATAGGTGCAGGCTACGACACAATTCCTCCGCGGTCATTCGTTCAGGACCATCCCCGACAAAGAGTAGTTTGGATGGGATCTCTTTTTGTACACTGGCAAATATCTTGACTACATCCTGTACCCTTTTTAATTTTCGGAAGTTGGAGGCATGCAGGAGGATGCGTTCTCCATTGGGAGCGATCACTTTTCGGAACGCGTCGAATGGTTTCTTCTGAAAACGACTGACATCTACAAAGTTATAAATGACTTCGATCTCTTTCGTGATTTTAAAATGGCTATAGGTCTCATCCCGCAGGTTATTGGATACCGCGGTTATGGCATCGCTTTCATTGATGGAAAAAGTAACCACCGGCTCATAGGTCTTATCACGACCAACCAGTGTAATATCGGTACCATGAAGGGTGGTGATAACAGGAATAGCCATTCCTTCTTTTGCCAGAATCTGTTTGGCCATATAAGCCGCTGCCGCATGGGGGATTGCGTAATGTACATGCAGCAGGTCGAGCTGGTGATTCTTGATCACATCCACCAGGGTACTGGCCAGGGCCGTTTCGTAGGGTGGGTAATCGAACAAGGGGTAGGTTGGGACCTGAACCTCATGATACAAAATATTTGGGGTAAAAGCAGCCAGGCGTACGGGCTGTTGATAGGTGATAAAGTGCACCTGGTGGCCTTTATCGGCCAGGGCCTTGCCTAATTCTGTAGCCAAAACTCCGGAACCGCCAAACGTTGGATAACAAACAATACCGATCTTCATTTCAGGCGTAATATTAAGATTATTTGTGCAAGTTAAACAGGATTAAAGGTGAATGGTTCCACCGATCATCAAATATTTGTTACAAAAACCGCGATTCTTTAGCTTTAAGCCAAAACCAACTGCAATGAGAAAACCAGCCCTTTTGTTTGGATTTTCTGTGATTTTTATTTCCCTCTTTGGGCAAAACCCCGATTGTGTAGCCATACGGAAGATTGCCAATGAGATACTTCAGCATGGCAAAGCCTATTCCAATCTCCATTTTCTGTGCAAAAAAGTCGGCCCGCGACTGAGTGGTTCGCCCAAGGCCGAAAAAGCCGTTCAGGAAACGGCGCGTATGTTGCGCGAAGCCGGGGCTGATACGGTTTGGCTTCAACCCTGTATGGTGCCGCGTTGGGAACGTGGGGCCAAAGAAAAGGGGATCGTTTATTGGGGAGGTTCGCAAAAGGCTCTTTCGGTCTGTGCGCTGGGTATGAGTGTAGGGACACCCGCTGCCGGTTTAAAGGCCGAGGTAGTGGAAGTTGCCAATTTTGACGAGTTAAAGGCCCTGGGGGCAGATAAAGTAAAAGGGAAGATCGTTTTCTTTAATTATCCCATGCGCCCCGAACTGGTACAAGGTGGGTATGGAGATGCGGTCAGATACCGGAGCAGCGGTCCAGTAGAGGCCGCCAAATTGGGTGCTGTGGCAGTTATGATCCGCAGTGTGACACATGCGCTCGATAATAACCCGCATACCGGAACAACGCGATATGAAAAAGGGGTGGATTCCATCCCGGCCCTGGCTTGCAGCACATTGGATGCGGAATGGCTGCACAACCTGCTGGCCAAAACAAAGAAGGTAGAATTGTTTGTAAAAATGAATTGCCGCCACTACCCGGATGTTCAAAGCTTTAATGTGATCGGAGAGATCAGAGGAAGCGAGAAGCCTGAGGAGATCCTGACGGTAGGTGGTCACCTGGATAGTTGGGACCTGGCGGAAGGCGCACATGATGATGGCACCGGATGCATGCAGAGCATTGAAGTGATTCGTGCCATCAAGGCCCTGGGTTGGAAACCCAAGCGCACCATCCGCGCCGTGATGTTTATGAATGAAGAGAATGGGTTGAGGGGTGGTCAGGCTTATGCCGATTTTGCTGAAAAAAATAAAGAGATGCATCTGTTTGCTGCCGAAAGTGATGCCGGAGGATTTGGGGTGGAGACATTGGGTTTAAGTGGTAAGCCCGAACAAGTGGCTAAGATCCGGAGTTGGTTACCCCTGTTCAGACCCTACGGAGTGTATGATATGCCCGACGGCGGCGGTGGCGCCGATATTGGTCCGCTACGCAAATTTGGCACCGTCATGTGTGGCGTGAATCCGAATAGCCAACGATATTTTGATCACCATCATGCCCCCAATGACGTATTTGAAGCCGTAAATAAAAGAGAATTGGAATTGGGAGCGATTGCGATGACAGCGATTGTTTGGCTGGTCAGCGAGAACGGGCTGTAGGAAATAAGTAATTAGGGATATAAAATAAGGAATAAAAAAATAAGGAATAAGGAAGGGGTTGTCCTACTTCCTTATTACTTATTTTATATTCCTTATTTCCTATTTACTAATGCTTTTTCTGCGTTCTTAATTTCTCCAAACGGAAACTTAAGGTAAACGGCTTCCCACTGTTTCCTGATTTCAGGATTGCACAGATTTCCGATCGAGCCTTCGTGCGTATGTTGTATATGGGTGTCATAGGCGAAATGGCCATTTTCAATATCCAGTCCCACTTTCTTGTAGGCGTCCCGAAAAGGCATTCCCTGATTGACAAGTTTGTTTACTTCCTCTACACTAAACAGGTATTTGAATTTTTCATCCTTCAGTAAATCCTTTTTTACCTCCATATGCTCGAACATCAACCCGGCCATTTCAAGACAGTCACGCAAGGTCGAGAAAGCAGGAAATAAATGTTCTTTTAGCAATTGAAGGTCGCGATGATAACCAGAAGGAAGGTTGGTCGTCATCAACATGATCTCGTTGGGAAGTGATTTGATCCGGTTGCAATGGCTGCGGATGAGTTCAAACACATCCGGGTTTTTTTTATGGGGCATAATGCTGCTGCCCGTGGTAAGTTCGGCGGGGAAAGATATAAACCCAAAATGTTGGTTCAGGAAGATACAGGCATCCATACTCATTTTCGCCAGCGTATCTGCCAGGTTGGCCAGGGCCTGTGCAACGATTCGTTCTGTTTTTCCCCGGCTCATTTGTGCATAGACCACATTGTAATTCAGATCGGAAAAACCAAGCAACCGGGTGGTCATGCTGCGGTTGATCGGGAAGGAGGAGCCATATCCCGCTGCGGAACCGAGCGGATTTTTATTCACCACCTCATAGGCGGATTGCAGGGTGACCAGATCATCGACCAGGCTCTCTGCATAGGCACCAAACCACAATCCAAAGGAGGATGGCATAGCAAGTTGCAGATGGGTATATCCAGGTAACAGGTCCTCTTTATGTGCTTCACTTTTTGCCTGTAAAAGTTCAAAGAAGGGAGCGATGGTGTTGACCATCGATTCAAGTTCGTGGCGCAAGTATAGTTTGATATCCACCAGCACCTGGTCATTGCGGCTCCGGGCACTGTGAATCTTTTTACCTGTATCACCGAGTTTCCTGGTTAAAATAAGTTCGACCTGTGAATGGATATCTTCCACGCTTTCGTCCAATTGAAAATTTCCCTCCTCAATATCCTGATAAATGGAGCGAAGGGCAGACACCAATTCTTCCATTTCTTTTTTTTGTAACAAACCCACATTCTCCAACATGATCACATGGGCAATCGAACCCAGCACATCAAATGGTGCGAGTTGCAGGTCAAATTCCTTATCGCGGCCGACAGTGAACTTTTCGACCTGGGCGAGGGAGGCTTGGTTTTTTTGCCAGAGTTTCATGAGACACTAATTACACGAATAATACAAATTACACGGAATACACGAATTGCACGGATTTCAAGGATTACACAAATTAAATGGATTTCACGGATTATGCGGATTTCAGTATTTAAAGGGATATGGCATTGATCAGTTTGATATAGGTTTCAATGCCTTCTTTAATTTCATCAAGGTAAATAAATTCATCAGCAGTATGGCTACGGGCACTGTCACCGGGCCCCATTTTCAGGGTGGGGAAGGGCATCAGGGCTTTATCGGAAGTTGTGGGCGAGCCATAATGATTTTTTCCCAGGGAAATGCCAGCTTTTACCAGCGGATGATCGAGAGCAATGCCGGATGATTTCATCCGGGTGCTCCTGGGTTGAAATGTGCTTTTCAGGTTTTTTTCCAGGATGGAGAGGACCTCGTCGAAACGATAGCATTCATTGACGCGGACATCGATCACAAATTTGCATACCGGGGGCACCACATTATGTTGCTGGTTCTCCGTTTGAATTACGGTTACGGTCATGCGTGTAGGCCCCAGGAGATCACTTTCCCGGTCAAATCGATAGGAACGAATCCATTGAATATCATCCAAGGCTTTATAAAGCGCATTCTCTCCTTCGTTACGTGCCGCATGACCGGCTTTTCCCTCCGCGGTACAGTCAATCACCAGCAAACCCCGCTCGGCTACCGCCAGGTCCAATTTTGTGGGCTCACCAACAATACCAAAGTCGATTGATCCCAGGTGGGGCAGTACCATTTCGATTCCCTGTGTGCCACTGATCTCCTCTTCGGCCGTAGCCGCAAGCACCACATTGAAAGCAAGGTCTTGTCGTTCGTAGAAATATAGAAAGGCAGCGATCAGCGATACCAGGCAACCACCCGCGTCATTACTCCCCAACCCATATAATCGACCATCTTTTTCGATGGGTAGAAAGGGATCAAGGGTATAGCCTTTATTTGGCCTTACCGTATCATGATGTGAATTGAGTAAGAGCGTAGGTTTGGATGCTGAATAATATTTGTTTTGGGCAAACACATTATTCCCTACCCTTGAATGCACAATGTCTTTTTTCCCCAGGTATCGGCAAAGTATACCGGCAGTCTCCGCTTCCTCTTTGCTAAAAGAAGGGGTAGCGATCAGTTCTTTTAATAACTGGATCGCCTCGGTGTATAATGTATCAATGTGTTTACTCATCCTGTATGGTTGTACCCGAACTGCCTTTGATCAGTTCGCTTAAGTTTTCCGCTTTTCCAATGATCACTTTTTGTACTCCGCTTTTCAGGGCAGAGAAGGCATTATCCAATTTGGGGATCATGCCGGCAAATATTTTTTCTTCGGACTTTAACTGCTGATAATAGGCCGGGTTGATCACCGGAATTACGGTATCATCATTATTGGCGTCGAGTAATACCCCGCTTTTCTCAAAGGAATAGACCAGGTGAACCGCAAAGTTGCTGCTCATGGCCCGGGCAAGTTCCTGGGCGATGGTATCGGCATTGGTGTTTAATAGTTGCCCTTCCTGATCGTGCGTGATGGGCGCAAATACGATCACCAGGTTTTGGAGCAACAAGCCACTGATAAGTTGACTGTTGACCACATCCACATCACCCACATAGCCAAAATCGATCACCGGGTGTTTGCGTTTATGGGCGAGAATGGTATCTCCATCCGCCCCACAAAGCCCAATGGCATTGCAATGAAGGGATTGTAATTCGGCGACTATCGTTTTATTGACCAGACCGGCATAGACCATGGTGACGATCTGTAAGGTTTCCTTATCGGTGATGCGCCGCCCATCGATCATTTTCTGGGTTACGCCCAACTTCTCCGCCAGACGCGTAGCGAGTTTGCCTCCTCCATGGACAAGAATCTTGTGTCCATCGAGCGCAGCAAACTCCCGGAGGAAAGGGGTCAGTTTTTGTTCATCATCGATGATATTCCCCCCGATCTTGACGATGTATAGCGTTTCCATTATTTCGCATTTTTCAGGATCTCAGCCAATACGGCCTGTGCTGCCCATACCCTGTTTGAGGCTTCCTGCGTCACCAGGCTATGCGGCCCGTCGAGTATTTCATCGCTCAATTCCACATTTCTCCTGACTGGCAGACAATGCATCACTTTTCCGTGATTGGTCAAAGCCAGTTTTTTATTGGTGAGCATCCACCTGGGGTCACTTTCATAAATGCGTCCATAGTCTGTATAGGTGCTCCAGTTCTTGACATACACAAAGTCGGCATTCTTCAGGGCTTTGTCCTGTTGATGGGTGATCTCTGCATCGCCGGAGAATTGGGTATCGAGTTCATAGTCCTTTGGATGAGTGATCACAAAATCAGCCTTGCCCCAGGCATTGACCCATTGCGCAAAACTATTGGCCACGCATTGGGGAAGCGGTTTGATATGCGGAGCCCAGGTCATTACGATCTTTGGTTTTCTTTTTTTCTTCCATTTCGCCATTTCTTCGGTCATCGTAATGATGTCGGTCAGGCTTTGCAAAGGATGTAAGGTGGCGCTTTCCAGACTCACCACAGGTATCCCGGCGTATTTGATGAATTGTTGAATGTATAATTCGCTATAGTCTTCTTCTTTGTTCTTGAGTGTGGGAAAGGTCCGGATTGCAAGGATATCAAAATAATGACCAAAGATCGGGGCCGCATCTTTAACATGTTCAACGGTGGTACCACTCATGATGGCCTCTTCTTCAAATTCCAATTGCCAGCCTTCATTTCCGACATTAAAAATGATCGGCTCCATTCCCAGGTTTTGGGCGGCGATCTGGGTGCTTAAACGTGTCCGCATACTCGGATTTAGAAAAAGACAACCGATCCGCTTACCCGCACCGAGTTTTTTATCGGCAAAAGGGGACTTCTTGTAGGCCAGCGCCTTTTTGACCAATGCATCGATGTTGGTAACATCGTTTACGGAAATGAAGTGTTTCATCTAGTATAGTTATAAAACGAAAAGCGAATAGCTTTTGGCTATTAGCTATTGACTGTTTGTGCCAGTTCTTCTTTTACGGCTTCGATAAAATCCTCCGCATCACGCTTTTTGAGGGCGAGGGAAGGAAGGAGGCGGATTACATTTGGTTTGGCTTCGCCGGTAAAGATCTTTTGTTTCCACAGCAGGTTCTTCCGCAGGTCCTTATTATCTTCCGTTACATCGAAACCGATCATGAGTCCGCGGCCACGGACATTGTTGATGCCCGGAAGTTCTTCCAATTGTTCACGCAGGTATTTACCCACCATCACGGCGTTGCCGAGTAATTTTTCTTCTTCAATCACCTCCAATACCGCAAGGGCGGCAGCACAGGCCAGGTGGTTACCTCCAAAAGTAGTGCCGAGCATGCCATGTTTGGATTTGAATTGCGGGGCGATCAGGATCCCACCGATCGGGAACCCATTTCCCATGCCCTTGGCCATGGAATAAATATCCGCCTGAACGCCTGCAAAATCATGACTAAAGAATTTCCCGCTCCGGCCATATCCACATTGAATGCTGTCAGCTATATACACCGCTCCATATTGATCGCATAAGGAACGGATGGTTTTTAGAA
The DNA here is from genome assembly GCA_041752235.1 of Chitinophagaceae bacterium. Lineage (GTDB taxonomy): Bacteria > Bacteroidota > Bacteroidia > Chitinophagales > Chitinophagaceae > SpSt-398. The sequence goes on along the minus strand of JBGSHM010000023.1, from coordinate 109,887 downwards.
ATTTATCCTCGGCTACATGGATCCCACCCACACCCTGAATGCCTTCAACAATCACAGAAGAGATCTCATGGCCCATTTCCTTGAAACAATCTTCCAAGGCCTGGATATCGTTGAACGGAAGAAAAACCACATTTTCGGTTTCATTAACCGGGGCGATAATGGCTTTGTTATCCGTAGCTGCTACGGCCAGGGAGGTGCGTCCATGAAAAGAGCGTGAGAAAGCAATGACCTTTTTACGGCCTGTATGAAAGGATGCAAGTTTCAACGCATTTTCATTGGCTTCAGCGCCACTATTGCAAAGGAACAGGTTGTACTCTTCTTTGCCGGAAACCTTTCCCAATTTGTCTGCCAGTTGTTGTTGCAAGGGTATGCGGACAGAATTGGAGTAAAATGCCACTTTTTCCAACTGCTCCTCGATCCTTTTCACCCAATGCGGGTGGGTATGACCAATGCTGATCACAGCATGACCTCCATACAGATCCAGGTACTGTTCTCCTTTTTCATCCCATACATAAGATCCCTTGGCCTTCACGATGGTGATGTCATTGATCGGGTAAACATCAAATAAGTTCATCTATTTTATTTTTTGGCTTTTTGCCATTTACATTTAAAAATTAATTCCGGGTTAAAAATATCCGGCTTTTAGATTTAATCCTTCGCCTTCATTCAAGCCTAACATTAAATTCATATTCTGTACGGCCTGACCACTGGCGCCTTTAATAAGGTTGTCAATAACTGAATGTACCACCAGGATATCACCTTGTTTCTCGAGCTGGATGATGCATTTATTGGTATTCACTACCTGTTTCAGGAATACGGGCTCGGTCGTGAGATGGGTGAAAGGGTGTTGCTGGTAAAACGTCCGATAAATATCTTCCAATTCCTTTAGGGATTTGGTACAACGAACCTGGGAGCTAATGAATATCCCTCTGGTAAAATCACCTCTCCAGGGAACAAAATGAATATTGGGTTCAGCAGCTCCTGCTTTATGCAACGACTCCGTTATTTCCCCCAGGTGCTGGTGGGTAAGTGTTTTATATGCCTGGATATTATTGGCCCTCCAGCTAAAGTGAGAGGTGGCAGATAAGGATTGACCGGCACCGGTGGACCCGGTGATGCCGGTAGTGAATACTTCCGAAATCAATCCATGAGCGGCCAGGGGTAGTAACCCAAGTTGGATGGCCGTGGCAAAACAACCCGGATTGGCAATATGATTGGCATTCCGGATGGATTCACGGTTCAGTTCGGGTAGCCCATAAACAAACAGGCGGTTATCTGATTGCGCGTCTTTTGCCAGCCGAAAATCATTGGCCAGGTCAATGATGCGTACCGAAGTGGGTATTTTATTTTCGGCGAGAAACCTGGTGGATTCTCCATGGCCAAGACAAAGAAAGAGCACATCAATATCCAAATTCAGGTCCGCGGCGAACAAAAGGTCGGAATCTCCAAGCAGGTCGGGGTGAACGCTATGAAGCGGTTTACCGGCATTACTGCGGCTATGGATAAAGGTAAGGTCAACCGACGGGTGACGAAGTAACAAACGGATCAATTCGCCTCCGGTATAGCCCGCTCCTCCGATGATGCCTGCTTTAATGCGTTTCATCGGCGGCTGTTTTTACTGAATTATAGATGGAGGTTTGGTTGCCAAAGATCTTGCTAAAGCCACGGACATCCTCTCCGGTAAATCCGGTATTCATTTCTCCGTATTTGCCAAACTTGCTGCTCATCAGGTCATAGGCGCTTTCGATGCCAGTCACCTGGAAGCGATAGGGGAGCAGTTGCACAAATACATCACCGGTAACCTGTTGCTGGCTGTTTTCAAAATAAGCCTCGATATCCCGCATGACGGGATCCAGGATCTGGCCTTCATGCAGCCAATTCCCATAAAATTGGGCGAGTTGGTCCTTCCATTGCAATTGCCATTTGGTCAGTACATGTTTTTCGAGTGCATGGTGGGCCTTAAGAATGATCATTGGGGCAGCGGCCTCAAATCCCACCCGGCCTTTGATACCAATGATGGTATCACCGACATGAATATCCCGCCCGATCGCAAAGGGTCCTGCAATGAATTGAAGGTATTGAATGGCTTCTACCGGATGGGAGAAGTCTTTGTCATTTACTTTTTTCAACTGCCCTTTTTCAAAACCCAGTTTTACAGATTCACTATCCTGCCGGGTACAAGGGGTAGGCCAGGCCTCTTCAGGAAGCATGCCTTTGGAAGAAAGGGTTTCTTTTCCGCCTACACTCGTTCCCCATAGACCTTTATTGATGGAATAAACCGCCTTGTCAAAATTCATTTGTACGCCCTTTGCTTTCAGGTAGGCGATCTCATCTTCGCGGCTCAGTTTCAGGTCGCGGATAGGGGTGATGATCTCTACACCGGGAATCATGATATGAAAGATCATATCAAATCGCACCTGGTCATTACCGGCGCCGGTACTGCCGTGTGCTACTGCATCGGCCCCCACTTTTTTTACATGTTCGGCTATATGCAGGGCCTGGCTTAATCGCTCGGCGCTTACACTCAGGGGATAGGTATTGTTCTTGAGCACATTCCCAAAGACCAGGTATTTGATGATCCGGTCATAGTAGGTACGAACGGCATCAACCGTTGTATGGGATTTAACTCCCAGGGCATAGGCATGTGCTTCGATGCGTTTCAGTTCATCGGCATCAAATCCGCCGGTATTGACAATGATGCTATGAACGGCATAGCCTTTCTCTTCGCTCAGGTATTTCACGCAATAAGAGGTATCTAATCCTCCGCTGAATCCTAAAACGATCTTTTTGCTCATGATTCCTTTATTTAGAGATGAAACAGATAATGGAAGAATGACTTCGGTTTGCTTTGGCCATTCCCTCCACCGTTGTCCTTTTTCAGGAAGGGTTTCAGGAGCCGCCATTTTTTGATCCGGATCAGCCGTTCGAAGATGTTCTTATTTTCTGCAAAGAACTTGCTGGTCTCTTCCGGCTCGTAGTGGTCTTTGGGATCATAGAGCATACCGGTACAGAAACAATTCTTTCTTTCCTTACTCATCAGGATCTCGTAGTTGACACAGCTTTTACAACCAGCCCAGAAGGCTTCGTCCTGGGTCAATTCAGAATAGGTGACGGGTTCATAGCCGAGGTCGCTATTGATCTTCATGACGGCCAGTCCTGTGGTCAGACCAAAGATCTTGGCTTCGGGGTAGAGTTGGCGGCTGAGGTCGAATATTTTCTTCTTGATGCCTTTGGCGACACCTGTCTTGCGGAAGGCCGGGGCCACAATCAGTCCGGAATTGGCCACATACTCGCCGTGGCTCCAGGTTTCTATATAGCAAAAACCCACCCATTCTCCTTTGTCGGTAAAGGCGATTACGGATTTGCCTTCTTCCATCTTTTGGGCAATGTAGTCAGGCGACCGTTTGGCGATACCAGTCCCCCTGGCTTTGGCGCTTTCGGCCATTTCGGTGGTAATGGTTTCAGCAAAATGCTGATCACCAGTATTGGCAACACGAATAAGTATCTTATGATTTTCCACTTTGGAAACGCTATTGTTCAGTGAGGGATGACCAATCCGAAAAATAGTTTGGGGAATTTTCCACTGACAGGGGCCGTGGTGAGGTGCTCGTCCTGTCAGATAACAGGTCGGCGTCGCGGTAAAGAAACAACCCTACGAGCCACTCCGATGGAGGTGCCTGGTTGGATATGTATAAAAGGTTTCTTCACTTCTTTTTTTATTGAGGGAACAAATGTATACAATAATTTACCTTTAGCTGAAAATATTTTGTTATAAAATTCTGCATATGGACCCCCTGACAGCTTCTACACCCAAAAAGACTTCCGGATTTCGGAAATTCTTGCGAACACTCGTTATCGTGATGGTCCTCTTTCTTGTTGGATTCATCTATTGGAAATACTACTATCCGTTTACCAGCGATGGGGTAAAATCGGGTTATCTCAACTATGCGGTTAAGAAGGGGCAGATATTCAAAACCTATGAAGGCAAACTCATACAGGAGGGGATCAGAAGCCGCACTGTGGGTGCCATTCAGTCAAATGAGTTTGAGTTCTCGATCAAAAGCAAAGAGGTATTTGAAGTGCTGAAACTAAATGCCGGTAAGATCTTCGACCTTCATTACAAAGAATATAATGGCGTATTACCCTGGCGTGGAAACTCCCGATATATTGTGGATAGCATTATTTCCATGCGCGACCCTGCCGAATAATCTTAGCGCCCCCTTGCGCCTTTGCGTCTTTGCGGTGAAATAACCGCCAAGACGCCATGACGCAAGGGGGCGCTAAGAGGCATAGAGTAAGAAGATCGCTGGTTTTTTGTGCAGGTCGGGTTTCTCTTTTTTCCAGTCCTTTACCTTTTTTGTGCGCACCCACTCGTCCTTATCAGTCAGCGAAACAGCCACACCAATTTTTGTTTCCGGGTTGCAATGCTGGAGCAGGGTATCCAGCATTTGATTATTCCGGTAAGGGGTTTCAATAAATAGTTCGGTACAATTTTCCTTTGCGGATCGGGCCTCGATCTGTCGGATCGTCTTTATCTTCTCCTGGGTCTCAATGGGCAGATACCCATGAAAATGAAATTGCTGTCCATTCATACCGCTGGCCATCAGGGCAAGCAAAATGGAACTTGGTCCCACAAGCGGCTTGATGGTTGCTCCTATCTCCTGGGCAGCGGCGATCAGGAGCTGGCCGGGATCAGCAACACCCGGACAACCTGCATCACTGACGATCCCAATAGTTTTTCCTTCCAATAGGCATTGACGAAAAGCAGGCAAGGCTTCTTCTTCGCGGCCATGGATGGCATGCCACTCATAATCATCGATCACCATTTCTTTCCATAGTCTTTTAAAATAGCGGCGGGCATCTTTTTCATTCTCGGTAAAGAATACCTGGCACTTGGCGATAGCGTCTTTTATTTCCGGAGATATTCCCGCTACCCCTTCGTCCGTCAGTGGGGCAGGGATCAGGTAGACCGTTCCCAGGGAAGAATTTTTCATGCAGGTTTTACTTTATGAACACTCAGGGTGGCTGCGATGATGGCATAAGCCGGGGCAAAGATGATGACGACATGCATCAGGTAAAAGATGATCCCGTTTCCAATGGCCAGGCCCTTATGTTCCTTAATAAAGGCGGCGCTTTTTTCGGGGGCCACTTTTTCCCGGTCAAGGCTATAACTGATCATGGAATACCCATAGTAGTAACATTCTACAAAGAGGGCGATTACCGGGGCGATCATGCCAACAAGGGGAACCATGGAAAAAAGCATGAGCAGAAAAAGATAACCGGTTTGCCAGGCACAATTGCGCAGGGCCACTTTCACACCCGGTGATACATCCCGAAAGAATTGGCGGCTATTGAAGGTAAATTCCTTCTTCTCCAAAATGGCTTGTGTCCTTTCACTTAAGTAAGTAAAAATTGGGGAGCCAATGATGAGCCAGGCATATTTGAAAAGTGAGAAATAGAATAACAGGAGCAGCAACCAGAGCATCATGCCAGCCAGGGCAAAGAGAAAACCAACCCAACTGTTTTCCAGGCGTTGTATCCATTCACTGAGGTGGGAGACCCGGGTCAGGTATTCGATCACACTTGTGGCCGAACCGATGAAGAAGTACATTCCGGTCAAAAAAAGCAGGGTATAAATCAGACCGGGAAGAAGGATCCATTTCCATAACCGGTTTTCCCGGATGAACTGGCGGGCTTCATTATAGGATTGGATCGCTATGATGATCTCTTTGAGCAATACCGAAATTTGGGTAAATATAAGCTACTGGAGTATATTGTATGCCATGAATCGAGTTCGAATTTTATCCCTGGTTGGCGGTCTGGTGCTTGCCATAGGCCTATATCTGTTCAATCCCTTTCATTTGGCCGAAAAAGCCTCGTTGACGCTGGCGGTTGGCTCTCTGATGGTGGTTTGGTGGATATCAGAGGCCATCCCATTGCCGGTGACTGCCCTGATCCCGCTGGTATTGTTTCCCATATTGGGCATCGCGACGCTCCCCAATACAGCTTCTCCCTATGCCAATCCGATCATCTTCTTGTTCATGGGAGGATTTATGATCGGCCTGGCCATTGAAAAATGGAATCTGCATAAGCGTATCGCTTTGAATATTGTCCGGCTGACCGGGACCTCGGGCAACCGGATCATTCTAGGTTTTATCATTGCTACAGGTTTACTCAGTATGTGGTTGAGCAACACCGCCACCACCATGATGATGTTCCCCATAGCCCTCTCCGTAATCAATGTGATGAAAGATAAACATCGCGGTGAAGGACACCTGGTTCATTTTTCCCTTTCCCTGATGCTGGTGATCGCCTACGCCTCCAATCTGGGCGGAATTGCCACCATTATTGGCACACCGCCCAATGTCGCTTTCGCAGGGTTTATTGAAAAAAAGTACGGGGAGCCAATTGGTTTTTTTAACTGGATGAAGATCGGAGGCCCACTGGCCATCCTATTGCTGTTTTGCCTGTATGTGGTATTGACAAAAATATTGTTCCCCAATCATATCAAAGCAAGTAGTGAAACGCATGATCTGATCAAAGAAGAAATTTCCCGGCTGGGGCCCATGAGTGTAGAGGAAAAACGGGTACTGGGAATCTTTGTGGTAACCGCCTTTTTCTGGATCACCAAGGATATCATCAACGGATTTGGTTGGATTCGGCTTGATGATTCGATCATTGCCATGGCGGGGGCCATTGCCCTCTTTATCTTTCCCAGTTCAAAGAACAATACGGTCTCTCCCACCTTACTTGCCTGGGAAGATACCAGCAAGATGGCCTGGGGAATTCTGATTCTTTTCGGTGGAGGTATTTCATTGGCGTCAGCCCTGGAGAATGCCGGGTTGATCCAATCCATGGGTACATGGATGGCAAGGTTTGCCGGCCATGGGTTCCTGTTGATATTGGTGGTAACCATCGTATCCTTATTTCTTGGGGAACTAATGAGCAATATCGCTCAGGTCATCGTTTTTGCACCCGTTGTATGTGGCCTGGCTGATGCATTGGGCATTTCTCCATTAGCCGTTGGCGTACCAATGACCCTGGCTGCCAGTTGTGGAAGCATGTTGCCCATGGCGACCCCACCCAATGCGATCGTGTTTAGCAGTGGGCATATTCCGTTGAAGAAAATGGTGAAGGCAGGATTTGTGATGAACCTGATCGCTGTCGTGTTAATTTCAATAATTTGTTACTACTTCCTTTGAAATAATATATCACGAATTTTTACGAATACGCACGAATGGCACGAATTCATTTATTTAATTCGTGAAATTCGTGCGTATTCGTAAAAATTCGTGTCTAAAATTTAGGGCAATTCAACTTCTTCAAATTCCTGTCAACAGGCTGTTTGATATAGATGAGGGAGATCTCGGCACCACCCCGCACATTGGAAGCGGGTTTAAGTCCGGAGGTATTGATATCGTAGGTAAAGCCCAGGTGAAAATCATTGAATTCAAGTCCGACATACGGAATGATAGCATCTCCAAACCGGAACCAGGAACCTAAATACACATTGGTTGGATTATCTTCAATCCCATTCAGGTTCAGGGCATAGGCCCCACCGATCACGGTATTGCGGGCATTGGCCTGGGTGCTATGATTGGCGCTAAAATGGAAGGCATTGAATTGGCCAACGGGCAAACGACCTCCTGCCTGCAGGGTCAGTCGTGAACTCAGGTAATATTGACCACCCTGAAAGGTTTCTTTCGGACGGTTCAGGTGGTACATCGAGGCACCAACATAGAAATTGTTGTACCCGTTGGTGGTTCCATTATACATGACCCCGGCATTGAGGTCAAAATAGTTCACATTCAGGTTTTGTTGATTGAATACTTCGGAAGTAACACCGGTGAATCCAAGGGCGGTCAACTGGTCTTCAAAAACCACCTTGGTTACGTCCAGACGTTTATTGGCATAAGTACCCTGAAAACCCACCCCGATCTGGTGGTATCCGTTTTCATCCAATCCTTTATGAAAGGCGGTGGAGAGGGCGATAAAATTATTTTGCAAAGCGCCATTCCCGTTTTTGTCGGTGAACCCCAAAATTCCTACTCCCCATCGGTCAATATCCTGGAGCCGGTTTTTGAGTACATGAAAATCCACAGAGGCAGTGGCCGTCGTAAAGGCGTTATTGATGGTGGGCCACTGGTTCCGGTAATTTCCGGCCACCCGAACGATCCCATCAAACTTACCCGTGAGGGCAGGGTTGAGGGTCAGGGGGGAGGCAAAAAATTGGGAAAAATTGGGGTCCTGAGCCCCGGTCTCAGACACCACAGCCCACAAAAGGGTCAAGATTAGAATTGTTTTCTTCATTATCAACACTAAGGATGTGTAAAATACAAAAAATTGACAGACCGGGGGAATTAAAATAACGCTGCTTACATCTGTACTTTGGCTCCGTAGGCCAGGTCCCCGGCATCGCCCAGACCGGGTACGATATATCCCTTCGCAGTGAGTTCATCGTCAATGTCTCCGCACCAGATCTTGACCCCCGGCGACTCACGTCGAACATATTCTATGCCAACTGTGCAGGCAATGGCACAAACGATATGGATTTCTTTGGGGTTGCCTTCTTCCTTCATTAAATGTATGGTTTTTACCAAGGAAGAACCCGTGGCGAGCATGGGGTCTGAAATGATCAGGATACGGTCCTCCAGGTCGGGGCTGGACAGGTATTCCAGGCTGATCTCAAACGAACCGTCTTTTTGGTGTTTGCGGTATGCGGCAATAAAGGCATTGTCCGCGCGGTCGAAAAAATGAAGCAGCCCATTGTGCAGGGGCAGACCGGCCCGCAGGATGGTGGCCAGGACGGGTTGCTCTTTCAGTATTTTGGAGGGGGAAGAACCGAGGGGTGTCTGTACCTCTTTTTCAATCCAGGGCAGGGTTTTACTGATCTCATAAGCGGCGACTTCTCCGATCCTTTCCAGATTTTGCCGAAAACGAAGTCGGTCACCCTGAATCTCCACGTCGCGCAATTCCGCGACCCAATTACTGATAAGAGAGTGCTGTTCGCTGAGGTTGACTACCATTGCCCAAAATTGAAGTTGTACTTTTGCAAATCTAATCGCTGAATACTGAAAACGGAAATATAAATCATGGTCTACAGGGCAATCGGATTAATGAGCGGAAGCAGCCTCGATGGCTTGGATATCGTCTTTGCAGAATTTCAGGAAAGTGCCGGGAAATGGACCTTCCAGATCCAGAAAGCGGCCTGTCTCCCGTATGAAATGGAATGGACGGAAAGACTTTCTTCAGCGCCCTCTCTTTCCGCCCGTGATTACCTGCGACTTCATGCGGATTATGGTCATTACCTGGGTCAATTGGTCAATCAATTCATTGAGGACAATGGCCTCCAGTTTCAGGTGGCGGTGGTGGCTTCTCACGGACATACCAGCTTTCACCAACCCCCGTATTTTACCGCCCAATTGGGTGAAGGAGCCGCAATTGCGGCAGAAACAGGACTGCCGGTAGTGGCCGATCTTCGGGCTTTGGATGTGGCCCTTGGTGGCCAGGGCGCCCCGATTGTCCCAATAGGTGAACGCTTACTATTGCCCCAACATTCGCTCTTGTTGAACATTGGTGGTATCGCCAATATCTCCATTCATACCCCCGAAAATACATTGGCCTTTGATATCTGCCCGGCAAACCGGGTACTCAATCATTTTGCCACCAGGCTGGGAATGGAATTCGATAAGGATGGCCTGGCTGCCAGCGAAGGACAATTACAAGATGGGCTATTGCAAACCTTGAATGCCTTTGATTTTTACCAGCAATCACCACCAAAATCACTGGCCAATGAGTTCGGCACAGAAACCCTGGTGCCCTTGCTTGAAAAATCAGGACTATCTCCAAAAGACATACTCCGCACCTATGTGGAGCATATTGCTGTTCAGGTAAAAAAAGCCATCATGGATCATGCCACCTGGCCTACTTCCGGTGTTTCTTTATTGGTTACCGGTGGTGGGGCGTTTAATCAGTTTCTGGTGACTCGATTAACAGCACAATTTCAACCACTGGGGATTACCGTTACTGTGCCCGATGCCGACCTGGTAAAATACAAAGAGGCTCTCATCATGGCCCTGCTGGGCGTTTTGCGCTGGCGCGATGAATACAGTACGATCCCCTCTACTACCGGAGCAAAAAGGGGAAGTATTGGCGGGGCATTGTGGAATGGGCAGGAGGAGTAGTAATAAGGATTCACTGCAGAGAATTTTACCGCTAAGACGCTATGGCGCAAAGGATCGCCAAGGGCTAAAAGCTAATAGCTATTAGCTTTTAGCTAACAACTCCCTCCTGGGTGTATCTGCTGTTATTTCTGCACCGCATAAATATCAAAATGCTTCCAATTCATCATCTCTTCCTGCGTTTGAATAGGGATGACCTCGGCATCTACAGTAAAACTGGAGAAATAGTAAAGGGAGTATCCGAGGTCACGAAGCAGGTTGAATTGTTCGTAGCGGGCTTCGGCTTTATTTTTTGAAAAACATTCGGTGATGACAGCCGGCTTGTACTTTTCCAACAGGCCACGAATGGATTTGATGATCTCTTTATCATACCCCTCTGTATCTATTTTCACCAATTTGAGGCGATCCAGTTTCGCAGCATATTTTTCTTTTAAAAAATCCTCCAGCTTAACGCCCTTGATCTTGGTGTCCAGGGTATACCTGCCATGCCGACTGTTTTTTTCTTTGGAAATACCCCCATTGCTAAAGGAAGCCTCGGAGGAAGAGTAATAGAATTCTTCTTCCTTATCCGTGATGGCAAAATTGTGGGGCTCAATATGGGTCAACTCTTTATTGAGTTCGGCATTTTTTGTCAGAATCTTGAAAACGACCGGATTAGGGTCAAACGAAAGAACCATGCCATCCTTTCCGGTGACCACGCCCATGCAGATGGACATATGCCCCACATTGGCACCAATATCAATGGCCATATCACCCGGCGAAAGGAATTTTTTAAAAAACCAGCAATGGCTAAGTTGAAGTTCGGTGGGCTTTACAAGTGGATTGTGCCAAATAGTATATTGAATATCACCATATTCCGGAGTGGCAAGTGATTTTATCGAGACTGGATATTCTCTTTTTACCCGTCTGGCGATCTTCCGACGGATCGAATTGATAAGGTAATTAAACATATTAGGGCGCAAGTTAGTTAAATGATTATTATCAGGCTTTTTTGGGGGCAAAAAGGATAGTTTTAAGACTATGACGCCTCCTCACATGGTTGCACCCGCAAATAATAAAGCAGAAGAAGCCCTTGCTGCCGAGAAAAAAATATTTCGGCAATTGCAGGAGCAGTTTGCCGGAGCGTATGAGACATTCTATCCCAATCGCCTGGCGCTAAAGACCATTGTCGTCATTCCCAGTTTGACCCTGGACCAGGAAATACTTTGCAAAATAGACGGCATTGTCTTGTATGAAGAAAGGCTTCTTTGCCTGCTCCTGTTGTTGAGAATGCCACGTACACATATCGTGTATGTCACCAGTACGCCCATCGACCCGGTCATCATTGATTATTACCTGCATCTTCTTCCGGGTATCACGGGTTACCATGCGCGGGAAAGGCTTCACCTGCTAAGTTGTTATGATGGATCACCCATTTCCTTGACCCAAAAAATACTGGCCCGCCCCAGACTTGTACGCCGAATCAAACAAGCCATACCCGAAGGACATATCGCGCATCTGTCCTGTTTCAATGTGTCGGAGTATGAACGAAAATTAGCGGTGGCATTACAAGTCCCCATTTATGGTTGTGACCCCGATCTGTTTTTCTGGGGAACCAAATCGGGTAGCCGTGAAATTTTCCGGCAATGTGGAATGGATATGCCACCGGGATATGAAAACCTTAGAAACGAAGACGAGGTTATTCAGGCACTCGTGAAATTAAAACAGGAGCACCCGGAGTTGAACAAGGCCGTAGTTAAGATGAACGATGGATTTAGCGGAGAAGGGAATGCCGTATTTTCCTACGATGGCCTTACCGGAAATGGATTGGACCAAAAGATCCGGAAACAGATATCCTCCCGTATGGTCGTGGTGGCCCGGGATCTTTCGTATCCCCTTTTCATGAAAAAATTTGAACAGATGGGGGGAATTGTCGAAGCCTTTCTGGAGGCAGAGGAAACGGCCTCGCCCTCGGTACAATGCCGGATCAATCCATCGGGTAAGATCGATGTCATCTCTACACATGACCAGTTGATCGGGGGAAAATATGGACAGGTTTTTCTTGGGGCGACATTCCCCGCCAGTAAACAATACAATCAGGAGATCGGCAGACTGGGTGGACTTGTGGCCAGTGCTTTACGGGAAAAAGGAGTGTTGGGAAGGTTTGGCGTGGATTTTATTTCTGTTTTTAAAGAAGGTCACTGGACACACAATGCCATTGAGATCAATTTACGCAAGGGCGGCACCACGCATCCCTATATCATGTTGCAATTTCTGACCGACGGAGACTATGATGCAGAGAAAGGATCCTACCTGACCGCGGCCGGTGAAGAACGGTATTACCTGGCTTCTGATAATCTTCAGGATGAACATTTCAAAGGATTGACACCGTTGGACCTGATGGAGATCGTGATCTTACATGGATTGCATTTCTCCGGAACAAAAGAAGAAGGAGTGATGTTCCACCTTATCGGCGCACTCTCTCAATATGGAAAGCTTGGTCTGGTCTGTATCGGCGACTCCCACGAACGCGCACGATTCTTTTATGATGAAACGGTGAAGGTGTTGAAAGGTGAAACCGAATTTCAGACTAATAGCTAATAGCTAAATCAACCCCCATTTCCCTGCATCAAACAAACCTTTATCACTTAATTTAAGTTCGGGTATTACCAGTAAGGCCATGAAGGAAAGCGTCATAAAAGGAGATCGAAGCGTAGCTCCTAGTACTTCTTTACTCATTCGATCAAGTTGGGTATAGGCTTCGGCCACTTCATATCCATCCCCGGTACTCATTAATCCTGCTACGGGCAAGGGCAATACCGATCCTTCCTGTTCCTTGTTACCAGGATACGAAATGGACAATCCTCCACGACACTGGATGACCCTGTTCACCGCGTCGCAAAGACTTTCATCATCCACTCCAACGGCAACAATATTATGGCTGTCATGTGCAACCGAAGAAGCGAGGGCGCCTTTTTTTAACCCAAAGTTTTTGATAAAGGATTTGGCAATTGGCATGGGCTGGTAACGATTCACCACGACAATCTTCAACAGATCTTTTTCTACATGGCTGTGCAGCAGGCCATCATTTCCGGCTACATCAGTAATGGGGTGAATGCGTTTATTCGTGATCAGTTGTCCATCCAAAGCCTCGATGACATATACCTGCTCAAAGTTTTCCTCCTCGCCAAATTTGAGTAGTGGATAGGCAAATTCACTCAGTGATTTTTCGCCAATCGTGAATCGGTTGATCGCCGTATGAGGCTTTGGTTCAATGAGGGATACGCCATTCCGGGCCACACAGGCACCGTTGATATAGGTTTCTCTGACTTTAAAATGTTCCAGGTTTTCCACAATGATCAGATCGGCGGGGTCTCCGACCTGCAAAAGACCAACATCTAAACCATAATGCTTTACAGGATTGACACAGGCCGCCTGAAGAACTTTAAATATATCAATTCCTTTGGCAACGGCTCGGGCACAGAGTTGATTGATATGCCCTTCTACCAAGCTGTCGGGATGTTTGTCATCGCTGCAAAACATGATCTGGTCGGGGTAATCGTGTAGCAGTTCGATCAGTGCTTCGAAATTGCGGGCGGCACTTCCTTCGCGGATAAGGATCTTCATCCCGAGATGAAGTTTATCCAGGGCTTCTTCTTGTGTAAAACATTCATGATCGGTACTGATACCTGCCGCGGCGTATTGACGAGCGGTATCACCCCTTAGCCCGGGGGCATGGCCATCAACTGGTTTTCCGTATTTTTTTGCCGCAGCGATCTTGTCCATCACCTCCGGATCCTTATTCAGGACACCCGGAAAATTCATCATCTCACTCAGGTATTTGATCTCCGGGCGTTTCAGCAACGCCTCAACGGCTGTGGCATCCAGGTGAGCGCCGGCCGTTTCAAATACCGTGGCAGGAACACAACTGGGAGCCCCGAAATTGAATTTAAAAGGGACGGTCCGACCGTTTTCAATCATATAATCCACGCCTTCAATGCCACAAACATTGGCAATCTCATGCGGATCGGAGATGGTGGCCACCGTTCCGTGGACCACGGCCAAACGTGCAAATTCTGCCGGCAGGAGCAGGGAACTCTCAATATGGACATGGCTATCCGTAAAGCCCGGAAGGATAAAAGGCAGGCCTTCCTCCTTGACTTCCAGCCGCTCAATAGCGGATATCCGCCCATTTTCCAGGGTGATTTCCGCCGGGGAAAAGATTTTCCGGGTAAAATCAGCAACCCTTCCTGTAATTTTCTGCGTCATACTGCGACTAATTTGGTCCAAGGGGTAAATTTTACACCAATGGAGAATAACGGTAACTTTCCGGTCATAAATTTGCCAAACCAAAAACTCATTATCCAAACAAACATCTAAATTAAAATCAAATGAAATTGCGCCCTATTTATTTTTTGATCACCCTGTTTCTCGGTCTATCCTCTCTCAGTTTTGCTCAAACAGCCGATGAAGTAATCAACAAGCATGTGGAAGCGATCGGTGGTGCCGATGCCTGGAGAAAGGTTACCTCCATGCGCCAGGAAGGCTCCATGACCGTACAAGGAACGGATGTGGCATTGGTCATGACTGTTGTAAAAGACAAAGGAAGCCGTCAGGATATCAGCATCACGGCCATGGGCATGTCCGGATACCAGATCATTACCCCTTCAGAGGGTTGGAACTATATGCCCTTCAATGGTATGATGGCCCCCGAAGCCATGACAGCCGACGAGTTGACCAAGTCGCAGGATGATCTGGACCCCGCTGGTCCCTTGCTGGACTACCAGGCCAAAGGCCACAAGGTAGAGTTGCTGGGCAAAGAAGATGTTGAAGGCGTGGAGTGTTTCAAATTAAAAGTAGATACCAAGAATGGTAGCACACAAACCTATTATATCGATCCGGCCACTTATTATGTGATCCGTGTAGTTTCCAAACAGGATGTAAATGGCCAGGAAGTGGAAGTACCCACCGGTTTTGCAAACTATGAGAAACTTCCCGAAGGCATCGTTATTGCCAAAAGCCTTACGCTTCCCTTTGGTGAAATGACCATTACCAATGTAGATGTGAACAAGCCTGTTGAAGATTCCGTCTTCAAGAAGCCATCCTAATCGTAAATTAATTACTTTCCAACCCCGATGTCAACGATCGGGGTTTTTATAAACCTATTGCTTATGCGAAAATTCTTAACGCTTGCCGTATTGGGGATAAGCTCCATCGCCCTGCACGGCCAGATCAACTCCGCCACCTTTGGTGTAATGGAAGCCCGTCATCTTGGACCCGGAACCATGAGTGGCCGTATCACCTCTATTCAGGGAGTGAACAAAGAACCTTCTACTATTTATGTTGGTACTGCCGGCGGTGGAATCTGGAAGACCACGAATGCGGGGGCTTCCTTCAAACCCATTTTTGATAAATATTGTCAGAGCATTGGTGCCATTGCCATCGATCAAAAAAACCCGAAAACCATTTATGCCGGTACCGGGGAAAGCAATATGCGGAATTCCGTTTCCATTGGGGATGGTTTGTATAAAAGCACCGATGGGGGCGATAACTGGAAAAAGATAGGTCTTGATAGTACGGAGCATATTGCGGGTATCGCCATTGATCCGGCTAATTCTAATACCATATATGTAGCTGCGCCGGGACCCTTGTGGAGTGACAGTAAACACCGCGGGTTGTATAAGAGTACCGATGGTGGAAATACCTGGAACCTGGTTTTGTATATCAATGAAAAAACAGGATGTGCGGATATTGAGATCGATCCTACCCAACCGGAAACGATCTATGCCAGTACCTGGGAATTTCGTCGCAAGCCCTATGCCTTTAATTCAGGAGGCAATGGATCAGGGATCTTTAAATCTACAGACGGTGGCAAAACCTGGAAGGAATTATCCAAGGGATTACCCGTAAAGCCTTTTGGACGGACAGCGCTGGCATTGGCCGCCTCTGCTCCCCAGAATCTGGTGGCGATCGTGGAAGCCAAAGAAACTGGACTATACCTCTCCACGGACGGTGGAGAAAATTGGAAACAACAAAGCGCCACACTCAATGTAGTATCCCGGCCCTTTTATTTTTCTACTCTGGAGATCGACCCCAAAGACCCCAAGCGTGTTTATCGCCCGGCATTGGGATTCTCCTATTCTACCGATGGAGGATTTTCTTTTGCTGATGCAAGTGATGTAGGGGGATGGGTACACAGTGATCACCATGCACTATGGATCAATCCAAACAACACCAGCGAGCTCTACCTCGGAACAGACGGTGGTGTTTACAGCAGCCTCGACAAAGGCGCTACCTGGCGATTTTTTGGAAACCTCCCCGTGGGTCAATTCTACCACGTTTCCGTAGATAACCAAAATCCATACAATATTTACGGAGGACTACAGGATAATGGAAGTTGGAGCGGGCCATCACAATCCTTTGGAGGCATTGGTAACCATAACTGGCGTGACCTCTTTTTTGGCGATGGATTCTGGACACAGGCCGATCCGTTTGACCCGGAAATCGCCTATGCGGAATACCAGGGTGGCAATGCCGCCCGTATCACCATTCGTACGGGTAAATCGGTTAAGATTCAACCGCAACCTTCTTCAGATGACGAACCCCTTCGGTGGAACTGGAATACACCCTTGCTTACCGGTGCAGCCAACGGCCATAACTTATACATGGGTGCCCAGTATCTTTTTAAATCCACTGACCAGGGAAGAAACTGGACACGTATCTCACCCGATCTGACCACCAATGACAAAAAGAAACAACAGCAAGAACAAAGTGGTGGCCTGAGTGCGGATAATACATCGGCTGAAAACCATTGTACCATTTTTACGATCGCTGAATCTCCACTCGATGAAAATATGATCTGGGTCGGAACCGATGATGGCAACCTGCAGTACACGTTGAACGGTGGTAAATCCTGGACCAATGTGTCTGCCAACTACGCCCAAGCCGGAATACCTGCCCAAACCTGGGTGAGCAGCATTGAGCCTTCGCCCATTGACAAGAATATCATTTTTGCCACATTTGATAACCATATGTATGGTGACCACAAGACCTATCTGGGCAAATCGAGTGATATGGGTAAAACCTGGACTATGATGCAGAGTACTGAGTTTTCTGGTTTCGCGCATAAGATCAGGCAGGATAAAGTAAATCCTGATCTGCTGTTTCTTGGAACAGAAATGGGAATGTTCGCAACAGTAAATGGCGGCGGTGAATGGTTCAGAATGAAGAACAATATTCCCTGGTATGCATTGGTAAGGGATATTCAGATCCATCCATCCACCAATGACCTGGTGATTGGCACCCACGGTCGGGGGATCATGGTGATCGATGATATCACGCCCATCCGCGAAATGACATCGGCTATTGCAAGCAAGGACGCCGTATTATTCAAGTCACCAGTCATGAAACTGACTTCTGGAGGGATGCAAGACGGAGGGTCGCCTTCCAACTTTGGTTGGGTGGCACCCAATCCGGCGCCCATTCCGCCGATACAGTATTATTTCAAAGACCGGGTAACCAAGGGACAGGTTAAGGTGGAGATCTTCACCGAAAAAGGAGAACTGATCCAGAACCTGCCTGCGTCAAAACGAAAAGGCTTGAATCAGGTGTATTGGAATCAACGACTCACTCCTCCACGGGTGGGAAAATCCACCAAGATGGATCAGTCTGTGCTGCTGGCGCCTCAGGTGTTACCTGGCAATTACCTGGTTAAATTAACGGTAGGTGAAAACGTTTATCAGGATACGATCAAGGTGGTACATGATGCCGATGACAAGAATTACACCTTGAAAGACCGCGAAGACAATTACAAAGCAGCCACGGAACTCTTCCGTATGCACGAAGAACTTGCCAACCTGGTGGATGTGATGGAGAAAAAGCAGGCAGTACTAACAGACTGGATGCAAAAAGTGAAGAACGCCAAAACAAAGGCCCTGCTTCAGCAATACTATGATAAACTGGAAGTGGAAAAAGGTAAACTTGTGCCCACAGGTAAAGTATCCGTATTCGCCGATATCAAACGCTTACGCGAAAATATCAGCAACGTATATATCAGTCTTTGTACACAGGATGCACCACCCAGTAACCTCGAATTACAACGGATCGTGAACCTGAAGAAGGACCTGGATAAATCCAAGTCGGATCATGCGGCTGTAGAAACGGCCATGGAGAAAAAGGCGGAACAGGCGTTGCTGAAGGAAGGATTGTCGCTGGCAACGGGAAAGGCGTTTTAGTTTTATTCACCGCCAGGACGCAAAGGCGCTGAGGTACGCAAGGATTATCACAAATAGCTTGTAGAAATAATCCTGGCGGTCCTTGGCGCCTTTCTGTCTTGGCGGTGAAATACCCCGCGTTTCGTATATTCACGCCTCCAAAACTAACTACCTATGCCACGTTTCCTTGCTACGCTTGTAGCCTGCTTTTTCTCTTTTCTCGTATTCTCCCAAAAGAAGAAAACCCCTGTTAAATCCCCAGTTACCACTACCACTGAGCCGACCTATGCAGCGCTTAAGTATCGCCTGATCGGGCCCTGGCGCGGTGGAAGAAGTGGTGCCGTAGCCGGGAGCTATGCCCAGAAAAATACGTTTTATATGGGCGCCACCGGAGGAGGTGTTTGGAAGTCCACCGACGGGGGCAGCAACTGGAAGAATGTATCCGATAAATTTTTTGGCAGCACCATCGGTTCAGTAGCCGTAGCCCCGTCGGATGAAAATATTGTGTATGTAGGCGAAGGAGAGAATACTATGCGTGGCAATGTGAGTGAAGGATTGGGTGGAATGTGGCGCAGTGATGATGCAGGCCGTACCTGGAAAAATATTGGATTAAAAGATGGAAGGCATATCATTCGTATTGTGATCCATCCTCGTGATCCCAATACCTTGTGGGTGGCTGTAATGGGCCACTTATTCGGACCCAATAAAGAAAGAGGGGTATTTAAATCCACCAATGGAGGCCAAACCTGGAAACAGGTATTGTATGTCAATGACCAAACGGGTGCCAGTGACCTGGTGATGGAACCCGGGAACCCTTCCGTTTTTTATGCGGGTACCTGGCGCGTGATTCGTACGCCGCATAGTCTTGAAAGCGGTGGAGAGGGAAGTGGTTTGTGGAAGAGTACAGATGGTGGAGAATCCTGGAGCGCTTTGCGCGAGAATAAAGGATTGCCAAAAGGAGTGTGGGGTATTGTAGGTGTAGCGATCGCTCCATCCAATCCGGAAAAAATATATACGCTGGTAGAAAATGCACAAGGCGGGTTATTTGCCAGCGAAGATGGTGGTGAAAGCTGGTCATTGCGCAGCAATGATAATAATATCCGCCAACGGGCCTGGTACTATTCCAAAGTATTTGTTGACCCACAGAATGAGAACAAGGTCTATTGCCCCAATGTGGGCTTTATGGTCAGCAGTGATGGAGGGCGTAGCTTCCGTTCCTTGCGTACACCACATGGTGACCACCATGACCTGTGGATTGATCCGGCAAATGGACAGCGCATGATCGTGGCAGACGATGGCGGTGGACAGGTCAGCTTCAATGCCGGGGAAACCTGGAGTACCTATAATAATCAACCCACCGCACAGATCTATCGGGTATCAACAGATAATTCATTTCCTTATCGCATTCTCGGGGCACAACAGGATAATTCCACCATCCGCATCAAACACCGCACCTATGGGGCGGCCATTACGGATGATGATTGGGAGTCCACCGCCGGAAGTGAGAGTGGATATGTAGTAGCCGATCCCCAGAACCCGGATATTGTTTATGGAGGAAATTATGGAGGATACCTCTCCCGTCTTGATCACCGCACCGGTGAAAACAGAGCCATTTCCGTTTGGCCCGATAACCCCATGGGTGCCGGGGCCGATGTATTGAGGTATCGCTTTCAATGGAATTTCCCTATTTTCTTCTCCCCTCATAATCCCAAGCGGCTTTATACCGCCGGGAACCATTTGTTTGTTACAGAGAATGAAGGTCAGAGTTGGGAAATGATCTCTCCCGATCTTACCACCAATGACAAAAGTCGGCAAGGCTCCAGCGGTGGCCCTATTACGAAAGACAATACCTCCGTTGAATACTATTGCACCATCTTTACCGCTGCGGAAAGTGTACTGGAAAAAGATCTGTTGTGGACCGGTAGCGATGATGGACTGATCCATGTAAGTCGCGATGGAAGAAAGAACTGGGAAAATGTAACACCCAAAGACGCCCCGCAATGGATCATGTGGAATTGTATCGAGACTGATCCTTTTCAAAAAGGAACCGCCTATTTCGCGGGAACAAGATACAAGCTGGATGATTTCAGTCCTTATATCTACAAGACCACTGATTATGGCAAAACCTGGCAGAAGATCACCCAGGGCATCGATGCACTTCATTTTACACGCGCTATCCGTTCGGATAAAAAAAGAAAAGGCCTGCTTTATGCAGGAACAGAGTATGGCATGTATATCTCCTTTGATGAAGGAAACAACTGGAAACCTTTTCAACTGAATCTGCCTATCGTTCCCATTACCGATCTTACCGTCAAAGACAATGACCTGATCGTGGCTACACAAGGACGCGCTTTTTGGGTATTGGATGATCTGGGCGTTGTGCAACAGTATCAGGAAAAATCACCCGAAAAGAATATTCATCTCTTTGAATCTGAATCGGTGTGGCGGATCGCCGGCGGACGTTTCCGGGGCAATTTTGGTCTCCCAGTACAGGCAGGTGCCAACCCACCATCTGGCGCTGTGATCTCTTATTTCATTAAAGAAGCAAGTGATACCGTCAAAGCAAGTTTGACCATCTTTGATAAAGACCATGAACTGATTAAAACATATTCTTCTTCCGATAAGGAGAATAAAGTGGAGACCAAAAAGGGGTTGAACCAATTTGTATGGGATCTTTTTTACCCCGGTGCCGACCGGGCCGAAGGGATGGTGCTTTGGAATGGCACACCCGGAAACATTCTGGCCCCTCCAGGTACTTATTATGCCCGCTTGAAAATGGGCAACGACTCTTCGGAGATATCCTTTAATGTGTTGGCCGATCCAAACTACAAATGCTCTCAGGAGGAGTACGAAGCGCAATTCAAATTCCTGAACCAGGTAAAGGATAAATTCAATGATGTACAAAAAAGCATCAAAGACATTCGCACCCTTCGTCAGCAAATGAATGAACTGACGGGTCGTTGGGGAAAATCAACTCCGAAGGAAGTAAAACCAATGGCAGACAGTCTTAACAAACAGATGACCGCCATCGAGGAAAGCCTGTATCAAACCAAGGCCAAAAGCAGTCAGGATGTGTTGAATTATCCGATACGGCTCAATGATAAATTGAGTGGGGTGTTTGATGCGGCCAGTAGCGGGAACTTTGCGCCTTCTAAACAGGTAAAAGAAGTGTATGCCGACCTGGCTCGTCAGTGTGATGAGCAATTGGACAAACTAAAAGATATCAAAGAGAAGGGCTTACCGGCGTTGAATAAACTCATTCGGGAGAAGGAGTTGCCGGTGATAGGACTTTAGTTATTTACCGCCAGGACGCTAAGGCGCCAGGTTACGCTAAGAATTCGCGTTGCTTGGCGTCATGGCGTCCTGGCGGTAAATCTCATTTTCGCACACCCGTTGTCCCCCCACCTTCCAAACTCAGGCTTACCGGTTTATTTGATTTCCAATTTCCCCGGGTAAAATCGGGTACATCCACGGAGGAGGAACGTTTGGCCAAGGATTTTTGGCTAAGGGGTAAAATACAACTCCAGGTGGCTGCATCATATACATCCTGGTCCAGTGGAAGGCCATTGCGTAAACAATCGATCAGCCGCCAGTCCATAATAAAGTCCATGCCTCCATGTCCTCCTACTTCTTTGGCGATCTCGCCAATATGCTTCACAATAGGAGGGGAGTATTTTTTATAGAGATCTTCCAGTTCTTCTTTTTTTACCCAGCTATGTCCAAAGGCGATTCTTTCCGGCGATGGCCATTTGCTGGCGATACCTTTTGTACCACTCACTACATGGATACGCGAGTAAGGTCTTGGCGTAGATACATCATGCTGGATCATCAGGGATTTTCCTTTGTCAGTCCGCACCAGGGTGGTGTTCATATTTCCCCGGAAATTATCCCCCTGATAGGGGACAAAGAAGGGATCCTTTGCCGCCATTTCACGCGATAAGGAAGCGAGGGTAAAATCATTGGTACTCATCGACACCAGGTGGTTCATTTTATCACCCCGGTTGATATCCATACACTGGGCTATGGGACCCAATCCATGTGTGGGGTAGAGGTTTCCGTTTTTCCCCGTATTTTCTTTCAACCGCCACATATCGGCGTAGGCATTTTTATTAAAAAGCCAGTCACGGCTCAGGTCATGGATATAAGCTCCTTCGGCGTGTACGATCTCTCCAAACAGACCCTGGCGGGCCATATTCAGGGTGAGCAATTCAAAGAAATCATAACAACAGTTTTCCAGCATCATGCAATGCTTGCGTGTTTTTTCCGAGGTCTCCACCAGGGCCCAACATTCATCAATGGTTTTAGCAGCAGGTACTTCGATAGCTGCATGTTTACCATTTTTCATGGCATACAAGGCAATGGGCGTATGCATGTGCCAGGGTGTTGGCGAGTAAACCAGGTCCACCTCATTGCTTTCACACAAGGCTTTGTATCCTTCTTCGCCTGAATAGGATTTTGCTTTTGGGCGACCTCTTTTTACCAGTGTTTGCTGGGCTGCTTCCACCCGCTCGGGGTATTTATCACAAATGGCAGTGATCTCTACCCCATCAATAAATGTCAATCTTTCCACGGCATCGCCTCCCCGCATACCCAATCCAATGACGCCGATGCGAACCACATCGAGTTTGGGGGCGGCGTAGCCCGACATATTAAATACGGGTTTATTTCCTGGCCCTGATTGGTCTGAATAAGGAGATTCACGGTCGGTCGGGTTGGCCTGAAGGGATTTTCCAGCTACGAGGGCGGTACCGCCCAAGGTGATGTTTCGCAGGAATTTACGTCGGTTGGTACTCATGGCAGTCGTTTTTGGGTCAACGAATATCCCTAAATTTCATTGAATAAAATGAACTGATTTTCGGGAAGGCTTCTTGGTAAATTTAGTACCGGGGCGGGTAATATTACATGGGCTAAGGAAAAGATTTGGCACTGTTTTCCGGGTTATTGGGGTACCAATTGTTCCTTATGAAAAAGACCATTCTGCTAAATCTTGTTTTCGTATTGATCAGTTTTCTGTTGATCCTCGTAATGGCTTAATGCCATACGGGCAATAGGGAATAGGAGCCTGACCTGTCACTCATCCAGCAGGTCGGGTCTTCTTTCCCGGGTACGTTGAAGTGATTGTTCCAATCGCCAATCTTCGATGTGTTTGTGATTTCCGCCCAATAATACATCCGGCACTTTCCATCCCCTGAAATCTTCTGGTCGGGTATACACAGGCGGTGCCAATAAGTTATCCTGGAAAGAGTCGAACAGGGCCGATGTTTCATCATTCAACACACCGGGTATCAGCCTTCCTATTGTATCCACCAATATCGCGGCAGCCAATTCACCCCCACTTAAAACATAGTCGCCAATGGAAATATCCATGGTCACAAAATGTTCTCTGATTCGTTCGTCTATGCCTTTATAATGGCCGCAAATAATGATGAGATTGCCTTTGAGGGAAAGTTGGTTAGCCGTTTTCTGGTCAAGGGTCTTTCCATCGGGGGTCATATAGATCACTTCATCGTAAGACCTTTCTGCCTTTAGCGATTCGATGGCCCGGGCCAGCGGTTCGCACATCATCACCATTCCGGCGCCACCGCCATATTGGTAATCATCCACCTGGCCATATTCATTGACAGCCCATTGCCGCAGGGCGTGGGTATGTACTTCCAGGAGGCCCTTGTCCTGTGCCCGTTTTAAAATACTGTGATTCAAGGGGCTTTCGAGGAGCTCGGGAAGAACGGTGAGAATGTCGATGCGCATGCGGCAAAAATAGGAGGTTTTAGCGCAGTATATCTGATTTACCGCCAGGACGCCATGGCGCAACGTGTCGCAAATTGAATTATCCAATCTGGCGACTTAGCGCCCTGGCGGTTAAGTAGAAAAAGTAAAATCCCCTGGGGAACCAGGGGATTTTCAATTGAAACGAAAACCAACGATTGCCCATCTTTCGATGGGTAGAGTTTTTATTGTCTGGAGCAAATGTAGAGGCGGAGGGATACCGTCAAAATGACTTTTGTCAGCTTCTGAATTGAATTGTATCAACTTAGGTGAAAAGTGGATACCGGGTGGAAAAAGGAGGGGAAAGGCCTTTTTGTTTGATATGTCTCAAAAGCAACCTTGACCGGGGTCAGGTTAAGGATGCGCACGTCAAGATACTTTTGGAAAAATTAAAGTATGTTATTGTCGAAATCATTTGGCTATGCCGTCCGGGGTATCCTGTATATCTCGATGTTGCAGAAGGAAGGTAGGAAGGTTCAGGTAGAAGAAATCGCGGAGAAACTTGCCGTACCCAAGCATTTCCTGGGAAAGATCCTGCAGGAATTGGTAAAGGTCGGACTGTTGCGATCCACCAAAGGCCCATACGGTGGGTTTGAACTGGCTTCCGAAACCTTATCCAGCACCTTGTTTGATATCTTTAAAACCACCGATGATGCGGAGCAATTGACCCACTGTGTTATTCGCACTAACTCATGCGATACGCAGAACCCCTGCCCGCTTCATGAAAATATCTCTGTTATCCGGGAAGAGTTCAAAAGACTATTATTAAATACTACCATTGAGGACCTGACCAGCAGTGGCGCCGAACTAACACTTGATCGTATTGCTACCACTAAACTGTAAAAAATAAGGGTTTCACCTGATTTTTGTCATGTTTCAGGAGAGGTGTTTCTTCTATTTTGCCGGGGGATTATTTTTCTAAAATTTTTAGATGGTTGTAGCCGACTATAAAATAGATGGGGCTTCGTACGTCAACGAAATAGTGGCGCACGATTACCGCACAGCCGATGTCTTTCGCAAGCATGACATCGATTTTTGCTGTGGGGGTAAATGGTCGCTGGAAGCCACCAGCAAAATGAAAGGGCTCGATCTCGAGCTGCTGCTCCGGGAACTGAAATCAGCAACCCGTACCATCCAGATTTCCAACGCACTACCCTTTGATGAATGGAAACTCGATTTTCTTTCAGACTATATCATCAATGTCCATCACCGCTACCTGAAAAAAGCCCTTCCCGAGATTCGGGAGTACGTGGACAAATTCATCGAAGGCCATCTTAAGAAATATCCTGAACTGGGAGAGATGCAAGTCCTTATCCAACGCATGGAGAAACACATGATCCCCCATATGCAACAGGAAGAGGAGATCATTTTCCCCTACATCAAACAGATCGCCTATGCCTACTATAATAAGGAAAGCTATGCCGGTCTGCTGGTCCGCACCCTGCGCAAACCCGTGGAAGACATGATGAAGAATGAACATGATGTGACCAACGGACAGTTGAGAAGGCTACGCGCCATAACCCAAAATTTTCAGCTTCCCGAGAAACCCTGCAACATGCACCGGGTAACCTTCTATAAACTCCGGGAATTCGATAACGACCTGGTCCAACACCTTCATTTGGAGAACAATATCCTTTTTCCCAAGGCCATTCAAATGGAAAAGGAACTTTTGCAGAATGATCTTCATTGAGTTACCTTCACACCCGTCTTAACTCTTATCTAACTGCATGATCAAACTGAGCAGCCGGCAAGCCCGATTCTGGGCTGTGGTCATATTGATGACAATCGTTCCCCTGGGCTTCTTCTTTCCTGATTACCCGATTGCTGAAAGTGGTTTGCCCCTGGTGATCTTTTTGACCGTATTCATCCCCGGATTGCGGGTTACCTGGTTAACCGGTATCCTCGCCGCTTTGCTGGTTACCATTGATACCCTCCGCCACGACACCAATCTTTTCTCCCCCGATAACCTGACCCTTCGATTCTTTTCTCTGATCCTTATTCTATTTACCACCCTGCTGGCGCTGCATTTTAAAAAACAACAAAGCCAGCTCGAACTGGAAAAACAACACATGACCTCCCTGTTCGAAAACGCTACAGAGGGAATCGTACTCGCTGATGGGGAAGGAAAAATCGTACTGCTTAACCCGGCCGCCGAACGGATATTTGGCTACTCTTCGCTCGAATTAATTGGTAACCGGGTAGAGATCCTGGTGCCCGACAGTGTCAAAGGACAACACTATTCCCATCGAAAGGGCTATTACCAACACCCGGGAAACAGGACCATGGGCTCCGGTCGTGACCTCTTCGCCCGCCGAAAAGATGGCTCCGAATTTCCGGTGGAAGTGAGTTTAAGTCACTATCGTCAAAAAGATAATATGTATGTGATCGCCTTTATTGTGGATATCACCTATCGCAAAAAGGCAGAGGAAGGCATGATCCGACAGAAAAAACAATTGGAAAAGATCACCAATGATATTCGTAAACTCAATACGGAACTGGAGATCAAAGTGGAAGAGCGGACACAGATATTAAAAGAGGCCCTCACCAAACTGGAACAATCCCAAAATGAACTACGCGACGCGTTGGATAAAGAGCGTCAATTGAATGAGATCAAAAGCCGCTTTGTGTCCATGGCCTCACATGAGTTCAGAACCCCATTGAGTAGCGTGCTCTCTTCGGCCTCCCTGCTCGCTAAATACACTCAGTCGGAAGAACAGGAAAAACGGAATAAACACATCAACCGGATCAAGGATAGTGTCAAGCACCTCAATGAGATATTGGAGGATTTTCTATCACTTGGCCGTCTGGATGAAAACAAAGTGATGGTGAGTCATTCCACCTTTGACCTCGAAGAATTGTTACATGAAACCGCAGAAGAATTAAAACCTGTCCTTAAAAAGGAGCAAAAGGTAGTGATCGAACATTCCGGGGAAAAGATGGTCCATACAGATAAACGATTGGTCAAGAACATTCTGATCAACCTGTCAAGCAATGCGGCCAAGTTCTCCGGTGAAGGGAAACCCATTACGATACAATCCCTTGTTGTAGACCATTTTCTGACGATCGATGTGATCGACAAGGGGATAGGTATTCCGGAAGATGACCAACAACACCTTTTTAGCAGCTTCTTCCGGGGCTCAAATGCCATCAATATACAGGGAACCGGCTTGGGATTGCATATTGTAAAACGGTATGCCGACTTATTGCATGGAACTGTACATTTGCAAAGCAAACTGGATGAGGGGACTACGATCACAATCCAGGTCCCACTCGACCACCATAACCTGTAAAAAAGATATAAGGCTCTTAAAACAAAACACGAAAGAATGAAATCAGTCCTGGTAATTGATGACAACCACGAGATCCGCGACAATACGGCCGAGATATTGGATTTGGCCGGTTATAAAACCTACACCGCAGAGAACGGCAAAGTAGGCGTGGAGATCGCCCTGAAGGAAAAGCCTTCCGTCATTGTCTGTGATATCATGATGCCTGAACTGG
This sequence comes from Chitinophagaceae bacterium, assembly GCA_041752235.1. GTDB lineage: Bacteria > Bacteroidota > Bacteroidia > Chitinophagales > Chitinophagaceae > SpSt-398. The sequence goes on along the minus strand of JBGSHM010000023.1, from coordinate 82,247 downwards.
ATGGATATGGCGTATTGCACCTGCTTCGCAAAAATGAAGAAACTCAGAACATCCCATTCATCTTCCTGACCGCCAAAACCGAAAGAAGTGATTTCAGGAAAGGCATGGAAATGGGTGCAGATGACTATATCACCAAACCGTTTGAAGATATTGAACTGCTCAATGCCATCGAGGTTCGGTTAAAGAAGAATGATATCATGGAGACCCGGTATGCACCCACCCAGCATGGTGTTTCCCAGTTCATCCGCGATGTGAAAGATACCGGGTTGATGAAACACCTGGCCGATCAGTATGATGTGGAGTTTTACAGCAAAAAACAAACCCTTTACCAGGAAGGCAAACGCCCCCGCTACCTGTATTGCCTGCTCAAAGGAAAGGTCAAATGTTTCAAGATCCATGAAGATGGAAAAGAATACATCACCGATCTGTTCAGCGATGGAGACTTCATTGGGTACTCCGCGCTCATCGAGGATAAGAACTATGACGATTCCGCCGTCATTCTTGAAGATGCGGAGATCATGCAGATTCCCCGCGAAGATTTTTTGAATATGATCAATGGGGACATCAATATCGCCGCGAAATTCATCCGCATCATTACACAGAATGTCAAGGAAAAAGAAGAACGTTTGCTCAACCTGGCCTATAGCTCCTTGCGCAAACGGGTAGCCAAGGCCCTGGTGGATATTCAGGCTAAGTTCAACAATGCCGAAGGGGCACACCCCATCGAGATCTCCCGCGAAGACATTGCCCATTATGTTGGAACAGCTACCGAATCGCTGATCCGTACACTCAGTGACTTCAAAAGCGAGAAACTCATCGAAGTACGGGAAGGAAAGATCCTCGTATCCAACCTCGACAAACTTAAGAACCTGCTTTATTAAGAAATCAATAAAAAGCCCATACCCTTTCAGCTACTGGGTATGGGCTGCCTTCCGGCACATCCTGTCTAATTCACAGAAATGTTCTTGATCTTACGTGATACTTTAACCTCGGATTTAGGGATCAGGATCTTCAACTCGCCATGTTCATACTTCGCATCGATCTTGTCGGGCATGCACCCTTCCGGTAGTGTGAAACTCCGGCTCCAGCTACTGTAATTGTACTCCCGTCTGTTAAAACGTCCTTCCTTCTCTTCTTTCTCCTCTCTTTCTTTTTCTGCACTGATCGTCAGCATGTCCTCTACTACCTCTACCTTGAAATCGCCTTTGTCCAGTCCGGGTGCGGCAATACAAAGCTTAAACTCCTTCTCTGTCTCCGATACATTGACCGCCGGTACATTGATAACCTTACCCAGGTTGAAAAACTCGTCCAATGGCGCGTTGAAAAATTTTTCCATCCAACCCCCGTCAAACAAGGTGGGCCAGGAAGATCTGGTTTTTTCCACTGCTTTGTTTTCCATAAACGAAATTTTAAGGTGAATGAATCATCTTTCAAAATAACGGTCTCAAAAACCGTTCCTTTCTAATATACCTTTTTTGTATAGGGAAAAACTATGATCGTAGTGAACTGTGGAGATGATATTACTCACTACCTAATCTTCCAGAAAATCATCGAGATCGCGACGTTCTTTTTTGGTTGGTCTTCCAATTTTACTTCTTCTTTTTCCGGTATGAAATGTTGCGGCCTGGTATTGGAGACGTTGTATCTCTTCAGCAGGGGTGATGTCAAGATAATGTTTGATGGCTTCTTCGTATTTGGCGCGGTTGTGGAGTAACCCTGTGACCTGAATCCGCCAGCGTTTGTTTTCTGTCTTTACTTCGTATTCATCACCAATAGCCACCGAACGCGCTGCTTTTGCTGCAGTACCCTGATATTTCACCTTGCCGGTATCGCAGGCAGCCGCAGCCATGGTACGTGTTTTAAACAAACGAATGGCCCAGAGGTATTTATCAAGTCTCAGTTTCTCTTTCTCCGGCATATCTCCTCCTCGCGTCCCTTGCTGCTTTGCGTCCTGGCGGTAAATCTTAACCGCCAGGACGCAAAGGCACAAGGAAATGGTTATTCGGCAAAGTATTGATGGAAATAGGGAATGGTCTCGATCCCTTTAAAATAGTTTTCGATATTATATTTCTCATTCGGACTATGCAGGTTGTCATTATCCAACCCAAAGCCCATAAAGATGATCTTGATCCCCAGTTCTCTTTCCAGGATCGAGCAAATGGGAATACTTCCTCCACCCCGCACTGGAATGGGCGCTTTACCAAACGTGGTTTCCACTGTTTTTGCCGCTGCTTTATACCCCTTGCTATCGATCGGGGTCATATACGGTTCACCGCCATGATGGAGTTGCGCTTTTACCTCTACCGAAGGTGGAGCAATGGATTTGAAATAGGAAAGTAGTTTCTCCGTGATCTTGTCGGAAGACTGATTGGGCACCAACCGGGCGGATATCTTGGCAAAGGCTTTTGATGGAAGCACGGTTTTGGCACCTTCTCCGGTATAACCTCCCCAGATACCATTTACTTCCAATGTGGGTCGAATACCGGTACGTTCATAAGTAGTATACCCCTTCTCTCCCCACAGGGCTTTTACACCCAATTCGTCCATATATTCTTTTTCGTCATATGGTGCTTTGTTGATCAGGGCTCTTTCTTCCGGACCTGCTACCACAACATCATCATAAAAGCCCGGGATGGTGATGTGATTATTTGCATCATGACAACTGGCGATCATTTGCGCCAGGATGGTGATGGGGTTGGCTACCGCACCACCATAGGTGCCACTGTGCAGATCACGCTTGGCGCCAGTCACTTCCACTTCGATATAACTTAAACCACGCACGCCTGTATCCAGCGACGGATTTTCCATACTCAACATGGAACTGTCGCTGATCAGGATCACATCGGCCTTGAGCATGTCTTTATGATCAGCCACAAATTTGCCGAGGTTGGGAGAGCCTACTTCTTCTTCTCCTTCGATCAGGAATTTAATATTGGTGGTCAGCGAATTTGTTTTGCTCAGTATCTCCAGTGCTTTCACGTGCATGTAGAATTGCCCTTTGTCATCAGCGCTTCCCCGGGCAAATACTTTCCCGTCTTTAATGGTTGGTTCAAAAGGAGGGGTGTTCCATAGCTCAAGCGGCTCCGGAGGTTGTACATCATAATGTCCATATACCAGTACCGTAGGGTTTTTGGGGTCAATGATCTTTTCACCATATACGGCAGGATGACCACCAGTATCCATTACTTCGGCTTTACTACAACCGGCATCCAGCAGACTTTTCTTTACGGCTTCGGCACAGGCCAGCATATCCGCCTTGTGTTCACTTTTTGCACTCACAGAGGGGATCCGGAGCAGCTCCATCATCTCGGTTAAAAAGCGGTCTTTGTTCTTTTCGAGGTATTCTTTCCAGACTTGTGACATGGTGAGAAATTTTAGATTACGAATATACTAAAAGCTAAAAGCCTATAGCTTTTAGCTTTTAGTCTTTTTTGTGTTAATGCCTTTAGTAACCGACTTGGTCCCAAACCGGTCTTTGATTTCGTCGACGGCTTTATAGAGCTGGAGTTTTTCGACCTGATTGTCAAATAAACTCATTTGCAGATTGAGCGGAATGAGTTGACTGAAACGGACACCCAACAGACGTACGGGTCTCCCTTTTTGCCAGGATTTATTAAACAGGTCCTTTACCTTGGCGATCAATACATCATCCAATGCTGTATAATCAATCGTTTCCTGTTTAGACATCGTCTCAAAATCCGAATACCGGATCTTGACCGTGATACAGCCCGTCATCTTTTCGTCTTCCCGCAGGGAATAGGCTGTTTTTTCCGTAAGTCTCACGAGTTCTTTAAATAAAAAGTCAAGATCGGTCTGATCTTTATCAAAAGTGTTTTCATGGCTCATGCTTTTCTGCACCCAGTCGGTATTGACAACCGCATTTCCTCTTCCCTGTGCCTTTTCCCAGAGTGATTCACCCCATTTGCCCAATTTTTTTTCCAGCAACTCAGGCTTGGTGCGGGCGATATCCCCGATGGTATTTAAACCCATACTCTTCAGGAGCAGTTCGGTTTGTTTTCCGACACCATTGATCTTTTCTACGGCAAGGGGCCAGAGAAAGGCCGTTTCCAGGCCATGCGGTATTTCTAAAAAGCCATTGGGTTTGGCTTCATTGGTAGCGATCTTGCTGATGAATTTAGCGGAGGAAAGTCCACCGGAGATCGGGAGCCCGGTTTCGCGGATAACCCTTTCCCTGAGTTCCTGCGCATATTTGCTCACGCCAAAAAATTTATCCATCCCGGTCAGATCAATATAGAATTCATCGATCGAGGCTTTCTCAAATAAGGGCACTTTATCCGCTATGATATCGGTGACCCAGCGCGAGTATTTTGAGTATTCTGACCGACTGGCATTGGTGACGATGGCCTGGGGGCAAAGCTGCATGGCCCTTTTCATGGGCATGGCGGAGTGGATACCAAATTTGCGGGCTTCGTAGCTGCAGGCAGCCACTACGCCGCGTTCATATCCACCAACCAACACGGGTTTTCCCCTCAAGGCGGGGTTATTGAGTATCTCCACCGATACAAAAAAGGAGTCAAGGTCGAAATGGGCGATATGGCGGGCAGCAGAAGACAAAAAAAAGGATTGATTTACCGCAATGGCGCTAGGTCGCAAGGTACGCAAGGTTCTTGGCGCCTTTGTGTCCTGGCGGTAAAAGTTTTTTAATTCCCCACATACATCTCCACCAACCCCTCCGGTAATTCCACTTTTACTTCTCTTTTTTTATGATCGATTTTTACGAGGGTAGCTTCCATCAACGGAGCGAGTAATTCTTTTCCATTGATCTCAAGCCGGCAAAGCAACTGATGGGGTTGTTCGATCACTTCGAGGATCGGCCCCAGGGGTTTGCCGTGATCGATCAGGGTATAACCCAGAAGGTTCATGGGTGCATTCTTGGCCGTGAATTTCTTAAAATCTGCTTCAGGGATCCAAACAGGTTTTGGCGTGAGTTTGGCGGCGGCCTCCCGCGTATCTACGGTTTCCAGCTTGACAAAAACCTCGTCTTCGCTTTTTATCCGGGTGGATTCAATAAACCAGGGAAGAAAACTGTCTTTCCGCTCCTCGATAAAAAGGGTCGTAAGACCTTTTAAAGAAGTTTTCTTGCCCAGGTTGTGTTCCAGGACGAGTTCTCCTTTGAGGCCATGAACGGCGACGAGTTTTCCTATGTTGAAGTATTCGGGCAAGGGGGGATGTAAATGGTGAATGGTGAATGGTGAATCGTGAATCGTGAGTGGTGAGATGTTTTTTAATGAAAAAGTGGTGAATAATGAACCCAAAAGAATTCACTACTCACCACTCACGTCTCACGTTTCTCGGTCAAAGCTATTCTTCCGATCCTGCGCTGCTTTCAGGCCTTCTTTCAGCCGGGCGGCGGGGAGGAGGGTTTCTTCTTGCTCTGCGGGCACGTTGGGCATCTTCCTGGCGTTTTTTCACCTGGGCTTCATGTTCGGAATGCCATTTTTGGAATTTTTCCATAGCGGTGGCATCATCGAACAGACCCAGTTTAACTCCGCGTAAAAGGTGCTTCAGGTACAATACGCCTTTAAAGCTGAGGATCCGGCGAACGGTGTCGGTGGGTTGGGCACCTTTGTTCAGCCATTCCAGGGCTTTTTGACGATCCAGGCTAATGGTAGCCGGAATGGTCAGGGGGTTGTACGTACCTAATTTCTGAATGAATTTTCCATCGCGAGGGGAGCGGCCGTCAGCCACTACGATGAAATAGAAAGGTCTCTTCTTAGACCCGTGTCTTTGCAAACGGATTTTAACTGGCATCTTAAATAGAAATTTAAATGCGTGAATAAATAATTGTTCGGACTGCAAATGTAATTCAAGAAGGGAATATTCCCAAACCCGAAATACACGAAATTGTCATTGTTTATCAAGGTCTTTTCATGCCTGGGAGCATGCGTCCCACGGACATTTTATTCATATTTTTCATCATTTGGCGCATCTGGTCAAACTGTTTCATGAAATTATTGACCTCGCTGATGTCTTTTCCGGCCCCTTTGGCGATCCTTTTCCGGCGGCTTCCGTCGATCAGATCGGGGTTTTCCCGCTCCTCCAGGGTCATGGAATTGATCATGGCTTCGATCCCTTTAAAGGAGTCATCGCTGATATCGACATCTTTTATGGCCTTTCCCATCCCGGGGATCATCCCCATCAGGTCCTTTATGTTACCCATTTTCTTGATCTGCTCCAATTGCATCTTGAAGTCGGCAAAATCAAACTTGTTTTTCCGGATCTTGCTCTCCAATTTCTTGGCCTGTTCCTCGTCAAAATCCTGCTGGGCTTTTTCTACCAGGGAGGTGATATCACCCATGCCGAGGATCCGCTGGGCCATCCGTTCAGGATAGAACACATCCAGGGTATCCATTTTCTCCCCTGAACTGATGAATTTGATGGGTTTGTTGACCGTGTATTTGATGGAAAGGGCCGCACCACCACGGGTATCACCATCGAGTTTGGTAAGCACTACGCCGGTAAAATCCAGGCGGTCATTAAAGGCCTTGGCGGTATTGACCGCATCCTGACCGGTCATACTGTCCACCACAAAAAGGATCTCCTGTGGATTGACCGCCTTTCGGATATTGGCCACTTCGGTCATCATGACCTCATCGATCGCGAGGCGACCGGCCGTATCAATGATCACCACATTCTTGTTCTTGCTCCGGGCTTCTTTGACCGCATTTTCGGCTATGGAGATGGCATCTTTGTTCTCCAGTTCGAGGTGAACATCCACACCGATCTGCTCACCCAGGACACGCAGTTGCTCCATGGCCGCAGGTCGGTATATGTCTGCCGCCACCAGCAGCGGAGAGAGCCCCTTTCTTTTCTTGAGGTAATTTGCCAGCTTACCACTAAAAGTTGTTTTACCACTACCCTGTAAACCCGCGATCAGGATGACGGCCGGGCTGCCTTTGGCATTGAAAACCGCTTCTTCACCACCCATGAGATCGGTGAGTTCATCCTTAACGATCTTGGTCATTAATTGACCCGGGGAAATGGCCGTGATCACTTTTTCCCCCATGGCCTTGTCTTTGACCCGGTCAGTGAATTCCTTGGCGATCTTATAGTTCACATCCGCATCCACCAGCGCGCGACGGATATCCTTCACGGTAGAGGCAATATTGAGCTCCGTGATGCGTCCCTGGCCTTTGAGGTTCTTAAAGGCGGATTCGAGCTTTTCTTGTAATGAGTTGAACATGTTCTTGCTTTAAAAAGTGGTTTAACCGCAAAGACGCTAAGGCGCTATGGAGCACCAAGGCCTGATCTTTCATGGCGTCTTTGTGCCTTGGCGGTTAAACAAAAAATGTAACCATCGAAATGATTACATTTTCAGTTAAGTAGCAAAATTAAAGAAGAAGAGTATAAATCTGTCTCTATTTTTAAAATTTAAGCACCGAGGAAGGAGCGAAGCTGATTCCCGCGGTTGGTTGTTCTTAATTTGGTAATGGCTTTGTCTTTGATCTGCCGGACCCTTTCGCGGGTGAGGCTGAATTTTTCGCCGATATCTTCCAGGCTCATGGGATGATCTACACCGATCCCAAAGAAATAACAGATCACCTCTTTCTGGCGCTCCGTTAGCTGTTTCAGGGACCGCTCGATCTCCTGTTTCAGGCTTTCACAGTGATCCAGTGCAGCATCGGTCTTTTCGGCATTGGGGTTGATCATTACATCCATCAGGGTGCTGTCTTCCCCTTCGGAAAGCGGGGTATCCATACTCACATGACGGGAAGATATATTCAGGGTAGCCGAAACCTCATCGAGGTCCATATTCAACAGATCGGCCAGCTCTTCGGCAGAGGGTTCGCGCTCGTATTCCTGCTCCAATTGGGAGAAAGCCTTCTGTACCCGGTTGGTCAAACCCACTTTATTCAGGGGCAAACGTACGATACGGGCCTGCTCAGCCAGGGCCTGAAGAATACTCTGACGGATCCACCAAACAGCGTAAGAGATGAACTTGAAACCACGGGTTTCATCGAAACGCTGGGCTGCTTTGATCAAACCCAGATTACCTTCATTGATCAGGTCGGGAAGCGATAATCCCTGGTTCTGATACTGCTTGGCAACAGATACCACAAAACGAAGGTTCGCCTTGGTCAGACGATCCAATGCCTTTTGGTCTCCCTGCTTGATCAGACGGGCTAATTTTACTTCCTCCTCGGGGGTGATGAGTTCTACCTTTCCAATCTCTTGGAGGTACTTTTCGAGGCTTTGAGATTCACGATTCGTAATCGACTTCGTGATCTTCAATTGTCGCATGCTCATAGGTATGGGTACTAACTGGGTTTTTTAAAGGGTTATAGATATTGAATAGGTCAAATTAGTTTTGGATTTATTCTCAACCCGATAATCCCATCTCACAACAGTCCAATTGTCCAGAACATATTGATCGTCAAGGCAATTTAACGAAAAAAAGGTTATGGCCAAAAAAAATTTGCATTTCTATAACGCTAAAAGGGTCTAATTATTTTCACTTACCCGTCCTTTTAAATTTTGGCCTGTCTGCCATAACCAGAAATTTATTTTTGTAGTATCATTAATTGATTATAATTGCAAGGTATAGGTGTAACAAATATTTAATTTTTTAGATGAGTCAAAAGCAACTTTATACCTTGGAATTTCCGGTGAGGTGTTCGCCTTCGATACTATACGAATTTCTTTCCACTCCCTCTGGATTGCAGGAGTGGTTTGCTGATCAGGTAGATGAAAAAGAGGAAGTATTTAGCTTCTCCTGGAATGGAACAACCGACAGAGCAGAGGTATTGGAAAAAGAGCAAGATAAATTCATTCGTTTTCACTGGACCCACTCCGACAAGGGAGAATACTTTGAATTCCGCATAGAAAAATCCGAGATCACTAATCAGACCATCCTCGTGATATCTGATTTTGCCGAAAAAAAGGAGATCAAAGATCAAAGCATGCTTTGGGATTACCAGGTGAAAGACCTCTTTCACCGATTGGGAAACTAATACCCGGCCGCTTTCAATAACTGTTCATAATCGGCCAGGATACGTTGAGCCAGTTTTTCCACCCCTTCCAACGGATATTTTTTTGAGATCTTCAGGAAGTTTCTCTTCCGAATCTCATTGGAATATGCCTCCGATGTCAGGTTATTTATTTCGGTTGTAAACGCAGGATCCTGATCGTGTATCCAGGCATCGTCCGTAATGGATATCCTGAACGCTTCCCTGGCTAAAACCGGATAAGATAAACAGAGTGATTCTTCGCATCGTTCTTTCCAGGTTCCCGCCAGTTGAAGCGTAATGGTAATATAGCGCCCCCACCAGAAAAGCGTTCGAATCGCGCATATATCTGTTTGCCCAAACAACCGGGGATAATCCAATACCATCCAGGGCAGGCCTTTGTAATTCTCACCCCGCGAGATCTTATAGGAAAAGGGCTGGATTGTTGAATAAAGCGTAGGAGCTTGTTGGGCCAACCGGGCACTGTACAGGGCCTGCCAATCGGTAAAAACCAGGGCCATTTTTTGAAGGATGCCATTCTTTGTTAAAATCCAATCGGCATTTGTCATCAACTCCCGCTCCTTGTCCGAAAACTGTATTTTTGCCCCACTCATTCAATAAAGTTATTATTTAAAGAGCAACGCGTTGATCAAAAAGCTGGACATACTCATTATCCGATCCTTTATCGGACCCTTTGTGGCCACTTTTTTTATCACCATCCTTGTGCTCCTGATGCAATTCTTCTGGCTTTGGATCGATGATTTTGTGGGAAAGGGTTTGCCCATGCGCGTCTTATTTGAATTTGTCCAGTATCAGGCCGCCGTTCTTGTTCCCCTCGCGCTTCCGATCGCTATCCTGCTTTCATCGATCATGACCTTTGGTAACCTGGGTGAAACCATGGAACTGGTAGCCATTAAATCATCGGGTATTTCCTTGCTGCGTTTTATGCGCCCTTTGTTCATCATCGCCGTGCTGCTTTCCGGGGTGGCCTTTCTCTTTAATAATTTCATTATTCCTGTAGCCACGCTGAAGTCCAAAACCCTTCTGGCCGATATCGTACATGCCAAACCTACTTTTGATATTCAGGAAGGGGTATTCAGCCACCGTACCGAAGGCTTTGCCATCAAAGTGGGCAGAAAAGAATCGGACAGCATCATTTACGATGTGGTGATCTATGAAAATGCAAACAACTATCTCCAGGATAATTTTATCACGGCCAAAAGCGGAATCCTTCGGACCTCCGCCAATAAACGCTTTCTGGAGATAAGCCTGTACGATGGTTGGCGCTATGAAGAAAGGGGTAGTCGCGGTGAATTAAATACCGAGTATATCCGGATGGGCTTTAAAGAATACAAAAAACAGTTTGATCTGACCAATCTGCTCTTTCGTCGTACCGACGACAGCGTTAATAAGAACCAGTTCAGGATGCTGAGTATGCGGCAACTTGGCAAAGCGATGGATTCCATTTATAAACAAATCAACCAGGTTACCCAACGAACCCGGCAAGAGGCTTTTATTGGTAATAATTTTGCCAAATACATTGATTCGGGGTTCAAAGGGCCCGAGGTCAAATTGCCAGATAGTGTCAAAAAATTTGAACACCTGATCCCCGATTCGGCGCGGAAATACATCAATCAAACGGTCACCAGTTCAATCAATTCCTCCGTGTTGAGTGTGGGGGTAAATTCGGCCGATTATGAGATCAAGAGCAAAGACCTTCGTTTTCACAAGATCGAATGGCACCGGAAACTGACCCTTTCCATTGCCTGTCTGGTACTGTTCCTGATCGGCGCCCCCCTGGGGTCAATCATCCGAAAAGGCGGATTGGGCACCCCGTTGATCGTGGCGGTGGTACTTTTTCTTTTCTTTTATTTTCTCAATAATACCGGAGAGAAATTTGTCAAGGAAAATGTGATGACCTCTTTTGGAGGTATGTGGCTTGCCACACTTGTACTTACCCCACTGGCCTTTTTCCTGATCTATAAAGCCATCCGGGATTCCCAACTCTTCAATAAAGAACTTTATTTTCGTTTTTGGAGAAAGATATATCCTCTTTTCCTTCCTCTGATTGCACTTTTTGGACGTAAAATGAAGCGATAATACCACCGGCATGTCGAACGCAAAACATAATCTCCGGATACAGAAATGGGTGGCCGGGGTTTCTGTGTTCTTACTCGCCGCCAAATTGATCGCTTATTACATGACCCATTCGGTGGCCATTCTTACCGATGCACTGGAAAGTATCGTCAATGTTTCAGCAGGTTTTATTGGTTTGTACAGTTTGTATGTGTCGGCCAAACCAAGGGATATCGACCACCCCTATGGGCATGGCAAAGCGGAGTTCCTTTCCGCGGCGGTAGAAGGTACTCTGATCCTGACAGCCGGCGCCCTGATCATTTATAAAGCGGCCTCCAACCTGATCCATCCACAGGAAGTGGAGAAACTGGACAGTGGTATGCTTCTGATCCTCGGGACCGCCCTGATCAATTTTGGAATGGGTTTTTATTGTTTTAAACAAGGGAAAAGAAATCGTTCACTCGCGCTCGAAGCCAGTGGCAAACACCTGATGTCTGACAGCTATTCCACCTTTGGCTTGATCATAGGCTTACTGTTACTCTATTTCACCAAAATGGCCTGGATCGATAGCGCCGTAGCTGCCTTGTTTGGCATCATTCTTCTTTTTACCGGCTATCGTATCCTACGTGATTCGATTGCCGGCATCATGGATGAGGCCGACCTTCAATTGCTGCGTAAACTGGTGGTATTACTCAACCAAAAGAAAAGCGCGAACTGGATCGACCTGCACAACCTGCGGATCATTAAATATGGGAGTGTGCTTCACCTTGATTGTCACCTAACCTTGCCCTGGTACATGAATGTACATGAAGCCCATCAGGAAGTGGAGGCCCTTTCGCACCTGGTACAGGAAGCTTTTGGTGAATCGATCGAACTTTTTGTCCATACCGATGGTTGCCTCCCTTTTTCCTGTCGGATTTGCAAAAAACAGGAATGTAGCGAGCGAAAGCATAATTTTGAAAGAGAAATAGCATGGACCATGGACAATATCCTGGCCAATAAAAAGCACCAATTATGACATTGACAGAAACCGTTTGGAAAGGAGAACACCGTTTTGAATCAACCCATGAAGGAAATACCATCAAAGTGGATGGCGATAAAGTAGAAGGCCATGGCCCAAAAGCCTTATTGCTTTCCGGTCTGGCGGGATGCAGCGGCATTGATGTAGTGGATATTCTGGAAAAAATGCGGGTACCCTTTACGGATCTTCGGATTTCCGCCGAGGCGGGTCTGGTAGAAGAGCATCCCAAGGTCTTTACCTATATTATCCTCACCTACCGGATCAATGTTGACCCCACCCAGGAAGATAAGGTTAGAAAGGCGATTGATCTTTCCTTGGAAAAATATTGTGGGGTGGCGGCCATGTTACGAAAGAATTCGCCCATCGAGTATAAACTGGAATTGATCTGACCTATGCTTTCTGCCAAATCACAATACGCTTTCAAGGCACTGACCTATCTCACCGAAAGGTATAATAAAGGCCCTGTGCTGATCTCCGAGATCGCCAAGAAGAAAAAGATACCACTCAAATTCCTGGAGAATATTCTGCTGGAATTAAAGAACGCGGATATCCTCGATAGTAAAAAGGGGAAAGGTGGGGGTTATTTTTTAAAGAAAGATCCGGCAAAGATCAAAGTGGCGACGATTGTGCGGCTGATCAATGGCCCTATTGCGATGTTGCCCTGTGTGAGCCTGTACTTTTATGAGCGTTGCAAAAACTGCGATGAGAAAAACTGCGGGCTGCATGACCTGATGATCGAGGTTCGGGATGCCACACTCGAGATCCTCGAAGGGCGAACCCTGAAGGACCTGGTGGTTTAGGTAGCTATTGGCCCTTAGCTATTAGCTAATAGCCAAGGGCTAAAAGCTAAGAAAGTATTAAAAGTCTACTAATACAATAGGGTAATAAATAAAACCCTAATTTTGTCATCTAAAACTTACCATTATGTCATTGCGTTTAGGAGACAAAGCCCCCAATTTCAAGGCGGTCACTACCGAAGGAGAGATTGATTTTTACGAATACCTGGGTGATTCCTGGGGTGTTCTTTTTTCCCATCCGGCTGATTTCACACCCGTGTGTACCACGGAGTTGGGAAAGACGGCCTTATTAAAGGAGGAATTTGCCAAAAGAAATGTAAAAGTATTGGCGGTGAGTGTGGACCCCATTGATAAACATTTTTCCTGGCGGAATGATATCAATGAGACCCAGCATTGTGAGGTCACTTTCCCCATCATTGCCGATGAGGAAAGACAGGTAGCGGAATTATATGATATGATTCATCCCAATGCTTCGGCAACGGCCACGGTACGGTCACTTTTTGTGATCGGAGCCGATAAAACTGTGAAACTGATGATCACTTATCCCGCATCCACCGGGCGTAACTTTTATGAAGTGCTTCGGGTGATCGATTCTTTGCAACTAACGGCCAATTATAGTGTGGCAACACCGGCCGATTGGAAAGAAGGGGAGGATGTGATCGTGGTTCCGGCTGTTAGTACAGAAGATGCGATAAAAAAATTCCCCAAAGGGGTAAATGTGATCAAGCCTTATTTGCGCTATACCCCGCAACCGAATAAGTGAGTTATGAAAACAGATCCAGAATTATTACGCGAACTCGAGCAGTTGGATCTTCCCGAATCACTGGCCTTGTTGGCCGGTATTTATCCGGGTGAAGTGGTATTCTCCACCTCGTATGGTCAGGAAGATCAGGTAATAACCGATGCCATTGCCCGTCACCGTATTCCGGTAAGGGTTTTCACGTTGGATACCGGGCGTTTATTTTATGAGACCTATGACCTGATCGAGAAAACCGAAGCCCGGTATAAATTGGGTATTCAGGTTTTCTTTCCGGAGGCAGCAGATGTGGAGGATTTCGTGTTAAATAAAGGCATCAATGCATTTTATGAATCGGTCGAAAATCGAAAAGCCTGTTGCCATATCCGTAAGGTAAAGCCTTTGCAACGGGTATTGGCCGGAGCCAGGGTCTGGGTCACCGGATTACGTGCCGGACAATCCGCCAACCGGCAGGAAATGCCCCTGTTGGAATGGGATGAGAATCGTCAGCTCTATAAGTTCAATCCCCTGATTCATTGGACCTATGAGCAAATGATGGAATATATCAACACCAACCGGGTGCCCTATAATACTTTACACGACAAAGGATTTGTCAGTATCGGGTGCGCGCCCTGTACCCGGGCCATTGAACCGGGAGAAGATCCCCGTGCCGGCCGATGGTGGTGGGAAAGCTCACAGAAGGAGTGTGGGCTGCATGGGGGGCGTGAGGCGTGAGGCGTGAGGGGTGAGACGTGAGTGGTGAGGGGTGAATAGTGAATAGTCAATAGTGAATCGAGAGGAGTCTCTACTCACGACTGACGATTCACGTCTGATGTATTCCATTCACTATTCACCATTCACCACTCACGTCTCACGCCTCACGCCTCACATTTCGCTAAAATGTCGTACCTTTACAACCCTATAAAATAAGTAGACTAATAGTATTTGCATGAGTCCCTATCATTTGGATTATTTAGCGGAGTTGGAGGCAGAGAGCATTCATATTTTTCGTGAAGTGGCTGCCCAGTTTGAGCGTCCTGGTTTGTTGTTCAGCGGTGGTAAGGATTCGATCACCATGGTTCATCTGGCGCGTAAAGCGTTTGCTCCCGGAAAGATCCCTTTTCCCTTAGTACATATTGATACCGGGCATAATTTTCCTGAGGCCCTGGAGTTTCGGGATGCACTGGCGAAGGAAGTAAATGCCCAACTGATCGTGCGAAAAGTAGAGGATACGATTCGCGCGAAAAATTTGACGGAACCCAAAGGAAAATTTGCCAGCCGAAATTGGTTACAGACATACACCCTCCTCGATACCATTGAAGAATTTGAGTTTGATGCCTGTATCGGCGGCGCCCGCCGTGACGAAGAGAAGGCCCGTGCCAAAGAGCGGATATTCTCCGTACGTGATGAATTTGGTCAATGGAATCCCAAGTTGCAAAGACCTGAGCTTTGGAACATTTATAATGGAAAGATCCACAAGGGGGAGAATGTAAGGATATTCCCCATCAGCAATTGGACCGAATTGGACGTATGGAATTATATCCGCCGGGAGAAAATACCTTTACCCTCGATCTATTTTGCTCATGAGCGCGAAGTGCTGGAACATGAAGGGCAACTGATTGCGGTTTCCCCTTTTATTCAGATAGACGCCGATGATAAGATCAACTCACGTCAGGTCCGCTATCGTACTGTTGGGGATATGACCTGTACCGCTGCAGTGGAGTCTACTGCTTCCACCCTGGATCAGGTGATCGAAGAGATCATTGCCAGCCGGATATCCGAGCGTGGTGAAACGCGGATCGATGATAAAGTCACCGAAGCCGCCATGGAAGACAGGAAGAAGAACGGATACTTTTAATCAATAAAAGGCTAAAGGCTAATAGCTATTAGCAAAGACCTGAAATGATGGACCTACTACGATTCATAACCGCCGGAAGTGTGGATGATGGAAAGAGCACCCTGATCGGGCGCTTGCTTTTTGATAGCAAGAATATCATGGTGGATCAACTCGAAGCGCTTGAGCGGTCAACCAAGAATATGGAAGCGGGACAGGTGGACCTGGCCTTGCTGACGGATGGTTTACGTGCCGAGCGTGAACAAGGAATTACCATTGATGTGGCTTACCGCTATTTCACGACACCACAGCGCAAATTCATTATTGCCGATGCGCCCGGGCACGTGCAATACACCCGTAACATGATCACCGGTGCCTCGAACGCCCAACTCATGATCGTGTTGATCGATGCCCGGCAGGGCGTGGTAGAGCAAACACGTCGCCATTCCATCATTGCTTCGCTTTTACAGATCCCACATATCGTTGTAGCCATCAATAAAATGGACCTGGTTGAATTCTCTCAGGATGTGTACAACAACATCGTGATCGAATATGCAAAAGTGGCCCAGCAATTGGGTTTGAAACAAGTGACCTATATCCCCATCAGTGCCTTGTTGGGTGACAATATCGTTGACCCTTCTACGGTGATGACCTGGTATGAAGGGAGACCTTTATTGCAGTTTTTGGAAGAGGTAGAAGTAAAAGATGATATCAACCTGGCTGATCCTCGTTTTCAGGTACAATTTGTGATACGCCCCCAAACCGAAGAATTACATGATTACCGGGGCTATGCCGGTTCTGTCATCAGTGGCATCTATCGAAAAGGAGATAAGGTGACCGTCCTTCCGCAAGGGCTTGAATCCACCATTCAAAAATTGGAGATTGCCGGAGAGGAAGTGGAGGAGCTTTTTGCGCCACAAGCTGGCGTTATTCACCTCGCAGATGATATTGATATTAGTCGGGGTGACAGCATTGTTAAGTCGGATAATTTACCCCAGGTAAATAACGAGATTGAAGTGCTTCTTTGCTGGATGGATGAAAAGCCCCTTCAGCCCGGTAACAAATATTTAATACAGCATAATAGCCGGCTGGTCCGGGCGGTTGTTCGGCAGATCGCTTACAAACTGGATGTAAATACACTTCAGCAGATTCCGGTTGAGAACGGAGTGAGGCTCAACGAGGTAGTGAAAGCTGTGATCAAAACAGCCTCCCCTCTTGTCTATGATCGTTTCGACCGGCTGAGTGCCAATGGAGGTGCTGTATTGGTCGATGAAACCAGCAATAGTACCGTAGCTGCCGTTCTCTTGCAGCAGTAATACGATAATGGATGTCTTAAAGGGAAAGTACCGTATATGACAACTTCAATGGAAAGAGGATATGTGATTTTGGCTGGGGCAGGCCCAGGTGACGAGGAGCTCATCACGGTCAAATTGCAGAAAAAACTCGAAGAAGCAGAGGTCATCATTACCGACCGGCTTGTAAATCCCCGCATTATTTCCCGCTTTGCGAATCCCCAGGCAGAAATTCTTTTTGCCGGTAAACAAGGCTATAATTCAGGCTCATTTGTGCAAGAAGAAGTAACAGCCCTGATGATCCAACAGGCGCAGAAAGGAAGGAAGGTATTACGACTAAAAGGTGGCGACACCGCGATCTTCAGCAATATGCTGGATGAGTTGGAAGCCTTGGTGGAAGCAGGCATACCCTATGAGATCATTCCCGGTGTCACAGCCGCCAGTGGCGCTTCTGCCTATACAGGTATTCCGCTAACGGCCCGGCAACATGCACAAGGAGTGCAGTTTCTCACCTTTAACCCCAATAGTCAGTACAATCCGGAAAGATGGAAGCAATTGGCCAATTCCAAGGATACGCTGGTGTTTTACATGGCTTCTAAGAATATCACCGGACTGGTGGAATTACTCCTGCGTTATTCACGGCAGCCTTCAACCCCGCTCGCCGTCATTGAGCAGGCCACCACTGTGTATCAGCAGGTGCATACCAGTACGCTGGAAACTGCTACCCTTGAGTTCGCTAATATGGAATTTAGCTCCCCCTCCCTGGTCATTATTGGACAGGTAGTGTCTCTTTATACCCCCTATCACTGGTTCAACCCTTCTGCCCCTGGACCCGGTTCTGTCTTTACCGAGATCGCCAATCTTTAGTGTTTTTCCTCGTAAAACATCTATTTAAGAAATAAAGGATATGTATGTCCGCAATTTTTTTGCGGATTTTTTTGTGCTTTTTGGTTTTGTATAGGATTGACTAATAATCATTTATAATTTTAAGATGCAGAAATTACGAAATATTAAGAGAAAAATTACGTGTAAATATTGCATAGTTTTAATACGTATTATACCTTAGTCTTCGAATTGATGATACTTAGTTCTCATTTGATTCGGTCCGTTTTTGATTCTATACCCTAAAGTGAAAGCAATGCGTACCCCCTTATCCACAGGTTTAATGATCCTGTCTGTATTGTTCGCCATTTCTACCCGAACAATGGCGCAGAATTCCGAGTTAAGTTTTACTACCTATACGCTTGAATCTGGTGTTGCCGGAGAAGATGGAGCTGTCTATCGTTTTTCGAACGTAACTACCGGAGTTGATGCTTTGTTGACGATCCTGAGCAGATCTTCTGCCGATCTTGTTCTGGAGAGTGTAGATACCTCCGGAGCCGGTATGGGTTATGGAAGTGCCCTTCAGCCGGTATTAGGTTTTCCGGGTACGGCCCCTGCTAATACAACCTGGTCCATGTCTTTCCGTTTGACTTTTTGTAAAGCCGGAAGTACAGAAAAAATTAATGTTGATCATTTCTTTGTAACTGGACTTGATATAGACGGCGATAGCCACACATTAAATGAATGGGCGGAAATGAAACAAGTGAGCTCGGTAGATACTTCGCTTGTCAATAATCTGCTTGTATCCTGCACAAAAACGGATGTGGTAGGAGATGATTTTCTGGTGGAAGGAATCGTTCTCACAGCACCTGGTATTGATACGTCCGCACTTAATGTGATGGCAAGCTACGAGTTCATTGATAAGGAAGAGATCGAATTTACCTTGGGTGCCAGAACCGGAAGCGCAACCACCAGCGCCGGGGTAAGATTGAATTCTCTTTGGTTTCGTGATTTCTTTAATCCCATCCTTCCCGTAAGTATGACGGCCTTCACCGCCAACCTCACCCGGGAACACAATGCGCTGCTCAACTGGACTACCTCGACGGAATTAAATGCCAGCCATTTTGTGGTGGAAAAAAGCCTGGATGGAAAGACCTTCACTTCAATTGGTCAGGTTGCCGCGCATGGCAATTCGTTTATGACACAACACTATAGTTTTACCGAGAGTCTCAATAAGCATATCACCGGAATGGTGTATTACCGTCTTCGCGCTGTTGATTTTGACGGAAGGACTGAGTTAAGTAAGACGAGAATCATCAGCCTGAAACAATCTTCATCGAATACACCAGCCATTTCAGCCTATCCCAATCCTGTAAAAGGGGCCTTGCAACTGACCATGCCTGCTTCCTGGCAACAGAAACAACTGGAAGTAAATGTCTATTCTCTCAATGGTCACCTGGTAAAAAAGATCGCAACGGCGTCTGCCAGCCAAACCGAAGAAATTGACCTCAGCAATCTGACATCCGGATATTACGTTGTATATGCAAATTGCGAAGGCGAATCTGCGATGCAGAAGGTGTTGAAGAATTGAGAATAGTGAATGGTGAATGGTGAATGGTGAATATTAGTTTTAGATCGCAAATTATAAATTTTATTTTCACTATTCACTATTCACTATTCACCATTCACCACTCACGCCTCACCTCTCACGTCTCACGTCTCACGCCTCACCCCTCGCGTCCCACAAACTCCTCCGCCTCGGCCAAATACTTTTTCGCAAATGCTTCCGTTGCCGGCTCCTTATTAATGGCTAGTACGGCTTCCTGAAAATTCGGCCGGTCTGTATATTTTCCTTTTTGGGTAAAATGAATATCAAAATCACGGAGTATACCATGCTGGGTATTGCATTGTACACCTTCTTTTAAGAGTAATGCCTTGGCTGCATGCACCTGGGCGCTATAGGCATGATAGAGGGCATCGGCCCAGGCTCCACCTGTGATACATTCTTTGGCAAGGGTGATCTTTTCTTCCGCTTCCAGGAAAAGGGTGGAGACCAGATCGATCATTACGCCGGCACATTCACCCACACCGATCGCCGTGGAAAATTTTTCACGCTGTCCCCAATCAATAAAGTCCTCATCAAGTAAGGTATCGAGATTGGTCAGGGGTTTGAGCAATTCATAAAAATATTTATCACCCAATCGCAACACATAGGCATCATAACGCTCACCTAACTGGGCATTGGCTTTGAAATCATTCAATAGGGTACGAAGCACGTCAGGTGCTCGCTTGCTTGGTACCTTGAGTATTTTATCAGCTATCCGGCCTTCACCACTGCCGATCACACCACCACCTACCAGCACCTGAAGGGCCGGTAATACATGTCCTTTGGCCTTCAGGGAGGAACCATGAAAACCAATAGAGGCAATGCCATGCTGTCCACAACTGTTCATACAGCCACTGATCTTTACACTCAGGCTCTTGTCATATAATAATTCAGGATATTCTTCTTCGATCAATTCGGCGAGGGCCAGGGCCGTTCCGGTACTATTGCTGATTCCGAGGTTACACGTATCCGTGCCCGGACAACTGGTGATGTCGGCTACGCTGCCAAATCCGGCAGCGGCCAGGTTTTCTTTCGATAAAACCTGGAAGATATAGGGGAGTGACGCTTCCTGAACAAAGCGGAATTGAAGCCCCTGATTGATCGTTACGCGGACATCATCAGCGATCACTTCCCGCAAATCAGCGATCAATTGGCGACTGGTGGTGCTACTTATATTCCCATTGGGAACCCGAACATATACCGCATAGTAACCGGGTTGTTTTTGAGGTACCACATTCGTGGCTTTCCAACGTTCAAAGGCAAAGGACTGATCGGCCGGGAGGGTAACGGTTTCAAAAACGGGCTTGGGAATAGGAGGCAATTGGCTCTCACGACCAGGTATGGTATATCTTGGAAAGGTAAGGGCGAGTTGTTCCTCTGTGACCAAGGTATTAAAAGCGTCAATACCGATCTTTTGAATCAGGAATTTAATCCGGGCCTTATGCCGGCTGTTGCGTTCGCCATGTCGGTCAAACACACGTAATACCGCTTCTACATACGGCACCAGCAATTCTTCTTCCAGAAATTCATGGGTGGTGACCGCCAGATGGGGTTGGGCACCCAATCCACCTCCGATCACAATTTTAAATCCTCTCTTTATTTCACCATTGATCTCCCGGATTCGGGGAATGGCACCCAGGTCATGCATAAAGGTCAGGGCCGTATCTCTTTCTGAACTGCTAAACGCGATCTTGAACTTACGCCCCATTTCCTGGCAAAACGGTTTACGCAGGAAATATTCAAACAGGGCATGCGCATACGGGGTTACGTCAAAGGGTTCTTCGCTGTCAATCCCCGCCATATCCGAAGCCGTGATATTGCGGACAGTGTTCCCACAAGCTTCCCGAATGGTCACATCGTCTTTTTCCAACTCCGCCCACATCTCCGGGGTACGGTCCAAACTCACAAAGTGGATCTGTATATCCTGCCGCGTCGTCAGGTGCAGGTTGCCTGTAGAATATTCATCCGAAACATCACTGATCCGCCACCACTGCGCCAGGGTCATTTTACCATAGGGTAACTTGATCCTCACCATCTGTACACCCGGTTGCCGTTGGCCATACACCCCACGGGCCAGCCGCAGACTCCTGAATTTTTCCTCATCGATCTTCCCTTCCCGAAAGAGCAGAATCTTCCGCTCCAGTTCAAGAATGTCTTTTTCCACCAACGGGTTCTCCAGTTCCGTACGAAAACTCTGCATACCAGGATTTTTTTGTTTAAGGATTCATCGAATCCTTGCTAACAATTTAAAAATAGTAGGATATATATAAACGATTAATCTACTATTTGAGTAGACTATTCAAAATTAAGGTGACCGCCCCGCACCACAAAATAATATTCTGTTATAACGTCAACTAACCACCGTTTGTAATAACAGATTAATTTGGGTGGGGTTAAATAGTCTACTATTTTTGTAGGATATAAAATTATTCATGTACCGGGAGATATTGGAGCAAAAATTGGCGTCATTGAAACAGGAAGGGCGGTACCGCTATTTCCTGGAAGTGAATAAAAGTGCCCAGCATTTCCCCCAGTTTTATTACCAGGATAAGGAGGGTGTCAAGCGGAGTGCGGTGAATTGGTGCAGCAATGATTACCTGGGTATGAGTACCCGAGAAGAAGTGATCGGGCGATTGTCTTATGTCGGTTACCGGGCAGGAGCGGGAAGTGGGGGTACACGTAATATATCGGGGACTACGGTATACCACCTGGAATTGGAGAAACTCCTGGCCCAATGGCATAAAAAGGAAGCAGCCCTGCTTTTCAATGGAGCTTATCAGGCCAATCTCACTACCCTTCAAACCCTGGCGAGGCATATCGATGGACTTGTTTTCTTTTCGGACGAAAGAAACCATGCCTCCATCATCGAAGGAATGCGCGGATGCAAGAATAAAAAATTCATATTCCGGCATAATGATGTTGTGCATTTAGAATCCTTGCTTCGTGCCTTGCCGGTGGATACACCAAAGTTGATCGTTTTTGAATCGGTCTATTCCATGAGCGGGTCAATCGCGCCAGTGAAAGAGATCATTGATCTGGCCAAAAAATACCAGGCGCTTACCTATGTGGATGAAGTGCATGCCGTGGGTTTATATGGCCCCGAAGGGGCGGGCATCCTGGAACGGGAAGGTCTCCAGACAGAGATCGACCTGTTAAATGGAACCCTGTCCAAAGCCATCGGTGTATTTGGTGGATATATAGCCGGAGCCACCTATCTGATCGATTTTATTCGCAGCCATGCACCAGGATTTATTTTTACCACTTCGTTGCCCCCCGCCATTTGCAGCGCAGCGTTTAAAAGCATTTCCCTCATACAAGATGCTGATCGGGGATTGCTATTTTCCAAAGTAAATGAATTGCGAGCCGCTTTAAAAAGAGAAGGGGTTCATTTTCTGCCTAATTCTTCCCACATCACCATTGTGCCTGTACCCGGAGCCGCTGCCTGTCGCCAGGTGGCCGACCGGCTGTTGACCGAGCAGGGCATTTATATACAACCCATCAATTTTCCTACTGTACCTGTTGGTGAAGAATGTTTACGCATAATCGTTACAGCGCGTCATGAAACGCGTCATATCCAACACCTGGCTTATAGTATAAAAAAAATAGTGTATGGCAACAATCAGGCTGACCGGACGCGCCTC
Organism: Chitinophagaceae bacterium; assembly: GCA_041752235.1. GTDB lineage: Bacteria > Bacteroidota > Bacteroidia > Chitinophagales > Chitinophagaceae > SpSt-398. The sequence continues at coordinate 59,456 of JBGSHM010000023.1, read as the reverse complement.
CACGCTCTCCCTTATGCAGATGGAGATCGTTAGGAAGAAGATCGAGGCGGTGATGCCAGAGCTAAAGGTGGAATTGGTTCCCCGTAGCAGCCGCGGCGATCAGTTGCCTGATATCCCTTTGCATACCGTGGAAGGAACGGATTTTTTTACCCGTGAAATCATACAGACATTGGAGCGGGGAGAAGCCGACCTGGCAGTACATTCTTTAAAAGATATGAGCAGTGCCCATTTTTTTGGCAACCACCTTTTTGCGGTTGTTGACCGGGAGGATACGCATGATATCGCCCTGCTCCGTTCCGGATGGGAGGAAAAAGTGAAACGTGGAGAACCGGTCATCATTGGTACCTGCTCCCCGCGCAGGGAAGAAATGGCCCTGGATTTTTTGCAAAAAGCATTGCCTCAACAAGCGATACCTATCCGCATCGAATCGCGCCCCATTCGTGGAAATGTGGAAACGCGCTTGAGAAAACTACACCTGGGGGAATATGATGGCACCATTCTCGCCGCGGCGGGATTGAATCGTTTATGGCCGGCAATCGAACAGGAATTGAAAACCTATGGGTTTAAAAGGATTGTCCTTCCCCTGTTGGATTGCGTGCCTGCTCCCTGTCAGGGTGCCATTGTAGTAGAAGCCTTACCGGGTGTTGGTGAAACGGCCTCCATTCTGGAAGCGATCAACGATCAACAAATTTGGGAAGATGCTGTGCGGGAGAAGTTAACGGGCTTGCGTTATGGACAAGGTTGTTTACAACGCTTTGGCGTGACCACCATTTATTTTGATGGAGAGAAAACTACCTATGCGGCGGGCAGGGATGAAACAGGACAGGAATTTTCCCACTTTGACCAATTACCTCAGCCTGATTGGGATGGGAAAACGATCTTCTCCAGCACGGATCACATGCGTTCATTTTATGATTACTCTTTTTTTCCTGCGCCTGATCTCATCGAGGAACCAGTGGTATACGTTGCCAATTATAAAAGCCTCAGTGATCCCAGACACGGAGAGGACTGGGGTAATTTACTTCGTCATAAGAGAGTGTGGGCGGCGGGCAGTAAGACCTGGTTTGAATTAGCCAGCAAAGGTATCGAGGTAGAAGGTTGTGCCGATGCGTTGGGATTGGAGAGTCTGATTCCGCTTTGGGAAAAACCGGTTTTGCAAATTCAAAAAGAAGATGTCCTTGTTTTAACACATGCAAAAGCCGCCGTGCATTGGAGGGAGAAGGGTTGGAAAACCGCTATTACCCATCAGTTGATTCCCCGGCAAATTCCTGAATTGGCCCAGGCCATCCGTGAAGCGGATGTGGTGTTCTGGACCAGCAAAGGGCAATATGAAATTTATCAGGACGTATTGAAGCCGAATGTGATTCATGCCTGTCCTTTTGGTGAAACAGCACAGCAATTGAAACAAGCGGGACTCGCGCCCGTTGTATTCCCCACGATCAAATCATTTATACAATGGAGAAGATCTTTCAACCCATCGGTCAACGTCGCCTAAGGACGGGCTCCCTTGTCAGGGAATTGGTGGCCGATGTACATCTGTCGCACAGGGCCTTTATCCAACCTTTATTTGTGGAGGAAGGGATTCAGGAAAAGAGAACGGTAGAAGGCCTTCCCGGGATCTACGTGTTTCCAGCGGAGGAAATTGCCGGAGAGGTAACCGCGTGTATCGCGAAGGGAATTCATAAATTTCTGCTGTTTCCTGTGCCTGCAAAAAAGACGACAGATCAATTTGACTTTTCTTTTGCAACCGCTGTTGTCCGCCATTTGAAAGCGGAGTTTGGAGAGGATATCTGGTTGGCGAGTGATCTGTGTCTTTGCAGTTATACCACACATGGTCACTGTGGTATTTTGGATAAAGACCAGACCCGGTTGATCAATCACCTGACTGTTGAAGTCCTGACCCGGTATGCACTTCAATTGGCACAAGCCGGTGCAGATTGCGTTGCTCCCAGTGATATGACCGATGGACGGATCGGCTCGATCCGGGCGGCACTGAACGCGATGGGTAAAGAAGAAGTGATGATCATGAGTTATGCAGCCAAGTTTAGTTCGCAATGGTATGGGCCGTTTCGGGATGCTTGTCACTCCGGACCAGGATTATTAGGATTTAAAGGATTGAAGGATAGGAGAACGTATCAGATTTCACCCTTTAATAGAAAAGACGCGATTGCCACCGCCATACGGGATGATGCTGAAGGGGCAGATATAATTATGATCAAACCGGCCACGCATTATACCGACATCATTGTCCGATTAGCCGATGAGGTACGCAAACCCATTGCCGCTTATCATGTGAGTGGAGAATATGCCGCCCTCGAGTCCCTGGTGGAGAAGGGATTGGCGAACCGGGCATTGGCCCATTTGGAAATATGGACCGCCCTGACAAGGGCCGGAGCTTCTATCATCATATCCTATGCGGCGAAAGAAGCAAAGGAATGGATCAAAAGCCAGGAATATTAGATTTACTTTGCATGACCAGCTGACTATGAAGAAAGAAAAGAATGTTTTGTATCCCATTTTCCTCAAGCTTGACCAATTGGAAACCCTATTGGTTGGAGCGGGAAATGTAGGCCTTGAAAAATTGCAGGCCCTGTTGACCAATTCACCGGAGGCACGAATTACGATCGTCGCACCCCAGGTAAAGGAGGATATCCATAAACTGATCGCCCGGCATCCGCACTGTGTGTTGCACCAACGGGTTTTTCAGGATACAGATCTGGAAGGGAAAGACCTGGTCATACTGGCTACCGATAACCACGCACTTCATGTAGATGTTCGCCAGAAAGCGGATGAATCGGGCATACTGGTAAACGTGGCGGATACCCCCGAACTATGTGATTTCTATCTCAGCAGCATTGTACAAAAAGGCAACCTGAAAATTGCCATTTCCACCAATGGAAAGTCGCCAACCATGGCCAAGCGGATCAAAGAGGTACTGCACGACCACCTGCCCGGCGAATTGGAAGAAGTGATTGATAATCTGCACAAGGTGCGCAACAAACTAGACGGTGATTTTTCGTATAAAGTAAAAAAGCTGAATGATATCACGAAAGTGTTGTCAGAGAATGAGAACACCCTGAATGCCCGTCGCTGGCGAAGGATCGCTACCTATTCCCTGATCGGGTTTGCCCTGATGTTGATCGGGCATTTTATTTTTTCCTATCTCCCGCTTCGCGAAATGGCAGACGACACAGTGGCCTGGTACCGGACCCTCGACCCCAATTTTCATTGGATGGTACTGGCTGGATTCCTGGCACAAATGGTGGACGGGGCTACGAGTATGGGATATGGGGTCACCAGTTCCATCGTTTTGCAAACGGCCCAGGTAAGCCCTGCTGCGATCAGTGCCGGGATTCACACGGCGGAAATGTTTACCAGTGGCGCATCAGGTTATAGTCACTACAAGTTTGGGAATGTCAACAAGAAATTATTCAAGGCGTTGGTGATTCCCGGTGTTATCGGGGCAGTGATCGGCGCCTTATTGCTCGTTTATTTTGATGATACCCATTTGCAATACCTGCGCCCGGCCATGGCGGCTTACACGCTCTTGTTGGGGATCCGCATTTTTGTCAATGCCTTTCGTACAGTGGGGGAGAAGCGGAAATTTAAACGCTATGGCTGGCTGGCTGGCGCAGGCGGTTTCCTGGATTCATTTGGAGGGGGTGGGTGGGGACCTATCGTGACCTCAACTCTTATTACCAAGGGACGTACCCCACGCTATGTAGTGGGTTCCGTGAGCCTGACCGAATTCTTTGTCACCCTCGCCAGCGCCTTTACCTTCTTTACGCTTATCGGGGTACAGAACTGGCAGGTGATCATGGCCCTGGTGATCGGCGGTGTCCTGGCTGCCCCGATTGCCGCCAGACTGGCTGGAAAACTTCCGCGTAAGGCTTCGTTTCTGCTGCTGGGTTCTGTGGTCATCCTTTGGAGCATCCGAATTTTAATAAAAATATTTTAGTAAAAATGCAGGAAATAATATAAAGTCTACTATTTTTGTGGACTAATAGAATCACTAAAAGGCTATCAACTTCAAGTCCTTCTTCGCTTCGGCGTTATTTTTTAAAAAAAATAGTCTATAAAAATAGTAGACTAATAAAACCAAGTGTATGAGAAAGATCGTTTGCCTGATGTTGGTTACTGGGTTCTGGTCAACTTTTGTGATAGGGCAAACAACAATTCAGGGTAAAATTCGGACAGAGGATGGTCAACCGGCAGCAGGTGCGTCGATTTTGGTAAAGGGTTCATGGCAATTTGCGCTCGCCGATACGGCAGGCCATTTTTCCATTCAATCCAGGCAACCCTTACCCGTGGTGCTTTATATAACATTGGTTGGTTATGGAGGATTGGAGGTGGAGGTCAATGAGTCCAATCATTTGGGATTGTCGGTTCAATTGGTCAATAACCAGATTTTGGGCAACATTGTTGTTACCTCTCGTCGTCGTCGCGAGTCGGCGCAGGATATTCCTATACCGATCTCTGTGGTAGGCGGTTCAGCCATTGATGAATCGGGATCATTCAACGTAAACCGGGTAAAGGAACTTGTACCAACGGTGCAATTGTATTCTTCCAATCCCCGCAATACCACGCTTAACATACGTGGCATTGGATCCACCTTTGGGTTGACAAATGATGGCATTGATCCAGGCGTAGGATTTTATGTAGATGGGGTTTATTATGCACGGCCAGCGGCCACTACATTGGATTTTATAGATATTGATCAGATAGAAGTATTACGAGGCCCACAGGGTACTTTATTTGGCAAGAACACAACGGCCGGAGCATTCAATATTACTACCAGGGCACCCCGTTTTACTGCCGGGGCGCATGTGGAAGTCAGCTATGGCAATTATGGATTTGTACAGGCTAAAACATCGATCACGGGCCCTTTGGGAAAAAAATGGGCGGGTCGTTTATCCTTTTCTGGTACCCAACGGGATGGGGTACTCACCGATGTGAACACCCAGAAGGGGATAAATGACCTGAATAACCTTGGTGTGAGGGGTCAATTATTATTTAAACCATCGGAGAAGACCAATATCACTTTTGTTGGAGACGCTTCGCGTCAAAGACCCAATGGGTATGCCCAGGTTGTGGCAGGAGTAGCGCCGACTTTGCGGGCTGGTTACAGACAGTTTGAGCAGATCATTGCTGATCTGAACTATGACCTTCCCAGTCGTAACCCCTTTGACCGGGTTATTGATCACAATACCACCTGGCGTTCCGGGAATGATCTGGGTGGTTTTTCGGTGAACCTGGATTTCAAATTGGGTGCTGGCACCTTGACAAGTACATCGGCATGGCGTTATTGGATATGGGATCCATCAAATGACCGTGACTTTACCGGACTTCCTGTGCTTACCTATTCGCAGGCACCTTCCAAACACCACCAATGGACTCAGGAACTTCGGTATGCCGGTGACCTGGCTAAGAACCTGAGTGGAGTAGTGGGGGTATTTTTTATTGGACAAGACCTTAAGACCGATCCTTACCATACGGAAGAATCAGGAGCAGCGCAGTGGCGTTTTTCACAAAGCACCACCAGCAGCAATTGGTCTACGCCTGGATTATTTGAAGGATATGGTATCCGCACTACCTCCCGACTGAAATCATTTGGCGCGGCTGCATTTGCACAGATTGACTGGGAATTGATCCCGCATCTGCATGTATTGCCCGGTATACGTTACAACTATGATCAAAAGGACGTTGACTACCTGCGTCAAACCTATGGAGGTTTACAAACATCTGATCCCGCCTTGCTGGCGTTGAAACGGCAAGTGTATTCTGATCAGGCTTTTGAAGCCAATGCCGACGAAAGTAATTTTTCCGGTCAGTTTACCGTGGCTTACAAGCCTTCCAGCCGTTTCAATGCGTTTGCCACGGTGTCCACTAGTTATAAGCCCGTCGGTGTAAACCTGGGTGGGCTGCCCACGGCCAATGGGGAAGTGTTGATCGAATTGGCGCGGATTAAACCGGAATATGTTACGCATACTGAACTGGGTGTAAAGACTCACCCCAATGAGAAAACCACCCTCAACCTCGTTTTTCACCGCACAGGTATAAAAGATTATCAGACCAACGTACAAACAGCAGAGGTTGGTGTGAACAGAGGCTACCTGGCCAATGCCGAACGGGTACAGGTGCTGGGTGTTGAAGTCGATGGAAGTTATTATGCTTCTTCTCATTTTTCTCTAACGGCTTCGGCTGCTTTTACGGAAGGGAAGTATGTGAAATTTACCAATGCCCCTGTGCCGTTGGAAGAAACAGGTGGACCAACGGCCTTCAAAGATATTTCGGGACAAACCTTACCCGGAATTTCCAAATGGGCAGGTTCACTTGGAGCTGAACTCCAATCCGCAAATAAAAAATTATTGAACCGGTTCACCGGGAAACTTTTCGTTGCTACAGATATTTTCTACCGCTCCTCCTTCTCCTCCAGTCCCAGCCCCTCAAGGTATTTGAATATTGAAGGGTATGTATTGTTGAATGCCAGAGCAGGGTTCAGGGCCTCAGAAGGATTGTCGCTATATATATGGGGTAGAAATATTCTTGACAAAGATTATTTCGAGCAATTGCTGCCTGCTGCCGGAAATGCCGGGCACTATGCCGGTGTATTAGGGGATCCGGTAAGCTATGGAATTACGCTGCGGTTTGATGTGGGAAGCAAATAGAAATTTTTAGAAACATAATTCTTGCAAATACTCAGTTGGGTTCATTTCCACTTCTCCAACTGTGTCAAGGTAGCCCGGAGGTCTTTGGGTACAGGTGCTTCGAGTTGCCAGTCTTTTCCTGCCATGTCTTGTATCGTCAATGTGCTGGCATGCAAGGCAAGGCGGTTTAGGATAGGCCGTTCGCTTTCTTCCTTTTTGGATAAATTGAATTTCTTCTTGATCGAAGAAAGCAGTACCGGTTTTCCATCACCATATAAGGGATCCATCACAAGCGGATGACCCAAATCTTTCATATGCACCCTGATTTGATGGGTACGCCCGGTATGGATGCGAAACTGCATCCAGGTATAGGGGCCTAATTCCTGTAAAACTTCATAATCCGTAACGGCCTCCTTTCCCTGACGGTGAACCGTCATCATTCCTTTTTTGTGGTGGTGTTCGGCAATTGGAGCATCGATCGTTCCGGACGATGAGGGGGGAGTACCCAGTACAAGTCCGAGGTAGATCTTTTTCGTAGCGCGGTGTTCAAACTGAAGCGAGAAATGTTTATGCGCTTCTGCATTTTTGGCAAAGAGGATCAGGCCACTGGTATCCCGGTCAATCCGGTGTACCACGAATATTTCGCCATATTTTTCTTTGAGTAATGACTTGAGTGAAGGTTCTTTTCCTTCCCGGTCGGGAATGGAAAGTACGCCTGAAGGCTTATTCAAAGCCACACCATCCTTTGTTTCTGCTATGATCCAATCTTCAATCCGCATGGCTATTTTCCTTTTCCAAAATGTTTCAGATCGCGTACTTCTTTTTCTGAAAGAAAGCGCCATTTGCCGCGGTCTACATTTTTTTTGGTCAATCCGGCAAAGACCACCCGGTCCAAACCTTTCACGTCATACTTCAGTTGTTCGAAAATACGGCGTACGATGCGGTTACGGCCACTGTGAACTTCAACGCCAACATGGGTTTTGTCTTTTGTATCGGCATAGGCGATGGCATCTACCGTTATGGGGCCATCTTCAAGGGTTAGTCCGTTCGCGATCCGCTCCAGGTCCTTTTGTTCAAGGGGGCGGTCAAGGGTCACGGCATATACTTTCTTGATCTGATGTTTTGGGTGGGTCAATTGTTGGGCAAGATCTCCATCATTGGTAAGCAATAATACACCAGACGTATTTCGGTCCAGCCGGCCAACCGGAAAGATCCGTTCACGAGGCGCACTTTTGAGCAATTCAAAAACCGTCTTTCTGTTTTTTGGATCGTCTGTCGTGGTGATATAGTCTTTGGGTTTATTGAGCAGGATATAGACCAGGTTCTTTTCCAGTTGAATCTTTTTCCCATTTACACTGACCTCATCCCGGGGATTTACTTTATGTCCGGGCTCGAGGATGACCTGTCCATTGACTTTTACTTTACCTTCTTTCACCAGCACGGCTGCATCACGCCGGGCGCAAACTCCACTATGTGCAATGAATTTGTTCAAAGGCATTTCCCCGGCTCCTTCTTTTTTGAGAATAGTGGGGCCCGATACGGTGCGACCGGGTGCAGGATAACTTTTTTCTGCTTTCTTTTTTTCAAAGAATTCTTCCCGTTCTTTCTTCCACTTTCTTTTTTCCTGGCGGAATTCTTCCTTACGGGCTGCGTTGCTCTTTGTTTTCTTGAATTTGTCGAAGGCCGCTGATTTCCGGCCGGAGGAGGCTTTTTTCTTCATGATGAGTATGCTGTTTTACAACAGGAATGCGGCGAAGGTAGGGGAAATTCGTGAGACAGGAGGCGTGAATCGTGAGACGTCTCACGATTCACGACTGACGTCTCACGCCTTACCAAAATCAAGCCTCTTTGTTAGCTAATTGCCCACAAGCCGCATCAATATCCTTGCCCCGGCTACGCCGCAACCGTGCATTGACCCGGTGTTTTTCCAGGTATTGCATAAAGGCTTCTACCTTCTTTTCATCGGGTTTGGCAAAGCTGGCGAAATCGATCGGGTTGTATTCAATGATATTGATCAGATCGGCAGGAACCTGACGGTAGATCTTGATCAGGTCATCGGCGTCTTGAAAGGAATCGTTGAAATCCTTGAACAGAATGTATTCAAAGGTGATCTCGTTCTTTGTTTTCTTATAAAAGTAATTCAGGGCATCCACCAATGACTGTATGTTGTTGGTATCGTTGATGGGCATGATCTCATGACGTTTCCGGTCATTGGCAGCATGAAGCGAAAGGGCGAGTTTGAATTTGACATTATCATCGCCCAGTTGTTTGATCTGTTTGGCTACCCCTGCGGTGGAAACGGTGATCCGGCGGGGGCTCATGGCAAGACCATCGGGTGCCGTGATTCGTTCGATTGATTTTAAAACATGTTTATAATTCAACAAGGGTTCACCCATACCCATGAATACGATATTGGTGAGTTTCTTGCCATGTATCCTTTCGCTCTGCTGGTTGATCAACACCACCTCATCATAGATCTCATCAAATTCGAGGTTGCGTTTCCGGTCAATATACCCGGTAGCGCAGAATTTACAGCTCAGGCTGCAACCGATCTGGGAGGATACACAGGCGGTTTTGCGCTCTTCGGTAGGGATCAGCACCCCTTCCACCAGGTGCCCGTCATGGGTCTTGAACCGGGATTTCACCGTTCCATCGGCACTGTACTGGGTGGTATCTATGGTAAGGGCTGGCAAAGTGAATTCTTCGGCCAGCTTCTGGCGCAGGTCCTTTGACAGGTTTGTCATTTCCTCAAAACTGTGGGCATGTTTGATCCACAGCCATTCCCAGATCTGCTGGGAGCGGAACTTCATTTCACCCAGGTCTTCGATATAGGCATGTACCTGGTCTTTGGTCAAATGACGTATATTCTTTTTCTCGGCCATTTGGCAAAGGTAGGCCTTCACGGGAAGTTAATTTGGACGGGAGGGGACGAAATCTTAATTTTTAAAAAAATTTGCATCATGAGAAAACCAATTCTTTTCCTTTTACTGCTCGTGGCGGGGGCTTTTTCTACCCAGGCGCAGCAAAAGCCTGATTCATTGACTGATTATGTAGGAGTCTATGTGTTCCCAGAGGGTAGTGTAGTACCTGAGGTTGAGGTTACGCTCAGTGACAGCACGCTGACCATTACTTCAAGCGCAGGAACCTCTTTGCTGGTGAAGCAGGATAAAGACCTGTATACCATCGTTAAATTCAGTGGTACCGCCCTGTTCAAACGGGATGAGGCGGGAAAAGTGGTGGCGGTTCACATTGAAGCCGGAGGCTATATTCTGGATGGGACAAAGAAGCAGCCGGCTTTTGGCTGGAGAAGGATTTAAGTTAGCTAAAAGCAAATAGCTAATGGCTAAGAGCTATTAGCTATTTGCTTTTAGCCATTAGTTTTCGACTACAAATTTGATTGTCCTTATATATACAGATTCGACCGGCATTCCATCCTCCATGGCCGGTTTCCATTTGTTTACTTCACTCAATAATCGCAAAGCCTCTTCTTCCATACCATAACCGTGATTGGTAAGGGCAATGAAGTCAACACCTGTGCCATCTTCTTTGACGATAAATTCTACACGCACCTCATAAGTTCCTTCCGGTGCTTTATTATCATGGGGCACCCTGGTATTCAGATTCTTTTTTAAATATTTCTCCCAGGCTTTTTCGCCTCCGTCAAAAGATGCTTGCGGTGGGAGCGATACTACCACGCCGGGGGCAGATAATGTAGGTGGCGGTGGTGGTGGAGGTTCTGCCACTTTTTCTCCCTCTTCTATTCGTGCTGACACAATCATCCCAGGTTTAATCTGCCTGATTCCTTCCCCAACCATATCTATCAGATTGACGGTGACCTCGAGGCTGTTGAGTGAGGGATCGGAAAGACGGATCTCAGTTTCGGATTCAATCGCGCCATTTTTAAATCCCCCTCCGGAAATGATCAACTTATCAAAGATGTCCAATATGGCCATGGGGTTATCGTCCTCTCGGGAGGACAATTTCGATCCCAATAATGGTTTCAGGAATCCCATCAATGTTTTCATATCAAGTGTAAAGACCATCGGCTTTTTGCCGTATAAATCCGCAAAGGCCTTCATCTCCGGATTACTTTTATTGTCTTTAAATGCCTTTAAAGATTTTTCGGAGAAAGTCATCACAAAAAGTCCATCGCTGATATCTATCACCGGTTTGAAAACTTCTTTGGGAGGGGGAGGTGAAGACATTTCATCCAGATCAATCTCTTCATTTTCCATCGCTGTAGTATCTGACAGATAAGAAATACTATCCTCTTCTTTCATTTCCTCTTCCACAAAGGATGAATCCACCATGGCCTCATCGGACCAAACAGCCGGGCTATCCGGCATCTCCCATGACTCGATCTGTGCTGCCCGGATACTGTCTTTTCTCTTTTTGGCGGTCTCGATCTTGTATTGAATGGTATCCACCAGTTTCTTCATTTTCTTTTCATCTTTCACCGTAGCTGCAAGGAAAAGTTGAATATCGGTCAGCGGATTCCTGGATGTTTCTGTTGATTCTTCATCCTGATCAGGATAGGATTCCGGTAAAACAGCAGCCATCATGACATCTCCCTGAAGGGCTTCCTGAAAATCTTCGAATTTTAAATTTGATTCCTGTAATTCTTTCTTCATGAGTTTGCTGACTCCGGACTGGGTAAGAAATTGTTCCATCCCGGCCATATCCATGGAGAAATTCATGACCATTAGCGTATTCCCGGCCGGTATTTTTTGCAGAAGCGCCGTATTCATTGGACGACTGTACATTTTCTTCATGATCGGAGCCAGGCTGTCATTGATCCAATGTCGGGTGGTGGAGATGATCCTTCCCTGTTCAAAATCGATCGTTGTGGCTTTATAGTTCCCTTTGGTCATCAGACCCAGGTTAAGTCCATCCGGCAGGTCATTTCTGGCATATTTTCCTTTCAGATCCACGCTTCCATCACTCCAAATCCGTATATCTGAATCCTGTTGGAGCAATTGCTGTAAACGTGGGTCATTAAACAGACTTTTCTGTGCGTCAGGATATAAAAAGGTGACGAGTTGTTTGATCTTATTGGTATAAAAAGATTTGGGTAAACGTTTTTCTGCTGCCTTATCGGATTTTTTCTCATCATCCATGGAAACCAGCAATACGAATTGTTTGGTATTCCAGGCGAGACTAACATTGCCCTCGAGCAGAAAATGACCATTTTCCTGGTGAATAAGTGAAGCAGGCTTGTTATTATTGGCGGTCACCATATTGGTAAACTGGCTTTCATTCGCCATAAAACCTGTCACTAATACATAGTTGTCGGGTGATTTCCGGTTTTCTTTGTCCTGTCTTACGCTGATCCAAAGTCCCGACGCGAAATCGATTCCCAGTTTCGTGGGGTCGGTTAGGTAAGCCTGTTTTTCAAGGGGAATATCCTTCATTAAATATTGAAAGAAATCATGTTTGGTGACCGATGACCAGGACATTTTTTTGGCCAGTTTGCCCAGGTTCAAATGGATCACCATTTGTGCATCGGAAGGTACAGATAGAACAGGGTCAGATTGACCCAATAAAATTGCTTGGATACCGAGGGCCAGCGGGAGCAGGCACCATTTTCTCATGTGTTTCATAATAAAGGTTTAGAACGTATAGCCGGGAAGGTCACTAAACGGAATGGACCTTTGTTCTCCTGAGGCGAGATCTTTTACCAGGCATTGCCGGTTGGCCAATTCCTGCTCACCAATGATCGCTACAAAGGAAATATTTTTTTTGTCGGCGTATTTGAATTGTTTGTCAAGTTTTACAGACTCCGGATAAATTTCCGCCGATATGCCCCTTTTTCTTAATTCCATGGCAAAACCCAGGGCAGCCTTAGCCTCTGCTTCGCCCATGTTTACAAAAAGGACACGCGTACCTCCTGCTACCTCGGGTGGGAACAATCCCAATTCCTCCATCACATCATAGATACGGTCAACCCCAAAAGAGATTCCAACTCCTGGAATACCCGGCACCCCAAAAGTCCCGGTCAGGTCATCATATCGTCCGCCGCCCCCTATACTCCCGATCTTCACGGTATCCGGGGCTTTAACCTCAAAAATGATCCCCGTATAATAATTCAATCCACGCGCCAGGGTGGGGTCAGGTTCTATGGGAATGGTAGGGTCGGTCAGGTTATCAAAAATGTACCGGAGTTCTTGTAAACCCTTCTTTCCACTTTCTGTATAACCGATCAAGGCTTCCAGTCCGGACAATACTTCCTGTACATTTCCTTTAATACTCAGGTAATTTTCGATCATGGCAATGGCTTCACCAGGCAGGCTCTTCGTAGCCAGTTCCTCTTTCACTTTATCAATACCAATTTTATCCAGCTTATCAATTGCGATGGTGATATCGGTCATCTTATCCTGTCCGCCACAAACCTCGGCGAGCGCGGCCAGGATTTTACGTGAATTGATTTTGATGGTATAACCCTTTAGGCCTAACCGGCTCAGTGCTTCATGATAAATTCCTGCGAGCTCCAGTTCATTCAGCAGCGAGGTGCTGCCCACCACATCGGCATCACACTGATAAAATTCGCGGTAGCGTCCTTTCTGTGGGCGATCGGCACGCCATACGGGTTGTACCTGGTATCTTTTAAAAGGGAAAACGAGTTGACCCTGGTTCATCGCTACATACCGCGCAAAGGGAATGGTGAGGTCATAGCGAAGGGCCCTTTCCGTGAGGTTCTTGTCATTTTTTCCAGCCAGTACCTGTTGAAAAGCTGCGCTGGCTTTCTCTGTATTCTTTGGGTCATTCAACCCGTTATTTAATATTTTAAAGATGAGTTTGTCACCTTCCTCCCCATATTTCCCCATCAGGGTATCCAGATTTTCCATGGCAGGTGTTTCCAGCGGCTGAAAGCCATATAACTCGAAAACAGTACGAAGGGTGGAAAATATAAACTGTCTTTTTCGAACCACATCCGGGCCAAAATCGCGTGTGCCTTGCGGGAGGGAAACCTGGGGTTTTGCCATGGGCGCAAAGATAACCCAGGATTTGATGATTTTTAGCATTTACCCCCTTCGTGTTCTTTGTGTCTCCTTTGTGTCCTTCGTGTCCTACTACGCAAGACTGGCGTAGGAGGACACGAAGGACACAAAGGAGGCACGAAGGACACAAAGAATTAAACGACTGAATGATTCCGGATGACGGCCTCGCAAGCCTCCTCGATCATCCTGAATACTTCATGATACCCCGGTTCTGGTCCATACCAGGGATCGGGTATATCCAGATTTTTTCCAGGATGAAGTTCATTCATCAGAAATTCAGTCTTTGCCGGATCAAATTTATTTTTTGCCAAACGCTTTATATCCGCCAGCACTTCTTCTGCCATCACATAGATCTTATCATATTTTTCAAAATCATCCGGATGAAGTTTGCGCGAACGCTGATGACTGATATCAATCCCATTTAGCCGCGCTACTTTTTGAGAGAGATGATGTGGCGCCTCTCCATTGTGATAACCATTTGTGCCTGCACTTTCAACGATCCAATTCAAGCCGGCCTTTTTTGCTTTGTGTTGCAGAATGCCTTCCGCCAGGGGAGAACGACAGATATTTCCGAGACAGACCATGAGGATGCGCATAGGGGTTGTGATTTGATGTTGGTTGTTGGATGATGGATGATGGATGTTGGATGTTGGTTATTGGATGTTAATCGATAATTGACAGACCAAAATATTGGATAGCATAGCTAACCACCAACAACCAACATCCAACATCCACCAACCAAACACCAAAAATATGGAATTCTCTTACCTCCGAATCTCAATAAAAAGTATAGCCATGACAAACGCAGAGATCCTCAAAGCGGATATGCTCGATATTATTTTCGAGCACCGCAACAAAAACTATGGCGCTTATGCCTTGCGTCGTAATTATAACAACCGGTTGCTAAAAGCAATGGTGACGACATTTTTAGGAGCCGGTTTGTTTTTTACATTGACTTCATTGGGAAAGGAGGAGAATACAGCAACGCCGACCTGGAGCAGGGACTCCATTATTATTAAAACCTATGAGCTTCCCAAAGAAAAACCCAAGGAACCTGAACCACCTAAACCTGCGGAACAGGTAAAACAGGTAAAGAGTGTAAGCAATATTCAAATAGTGCCTGATGATAGTTTAACGGATATGCCTGATTTGGATATGCTGAATACTTCGGTGGTTTCCGATAAGACCATTGACGGAAAGCCGCCGACTGACCCTAACCAAAAAGCGGGGGATGCCATTACGGGAGGCGGGGTTCCAGCACCCGAAACACCGGAGAAACCCCGGGAATTTGGTCCCAGTTTTGCCCCTTCATTTCCGGGAGGAACCGAGTCCATGATGAATTTTTTACGTAAACATTTACGCACACCGGAGGATCTGGAACCCGGGACACAGGTGACGGTTATGATTAAATTTCTGGTGGACCTGGATGGGCGGATTTCCCAATGGGAGATTGTAAAAAGTGGCGGACAGGAACTGGATCAGGAAGTGATACGGGTGGTACGTAAAATGCCGGCCTGGAATCCCGGAAAACAAAATGGCCAATCCATTTCCATGTATTTCACCCAACCAGTAACTTTTATAGGCCTGGAAGAGTAATTTTTATTTATCTTTCCAACCTTCGTAAATAAATCTGAATCTGATCAGTGGAAAAAGAAAAAAACAGATCCGGCCTCTCCCCGCAGACCATTTATAATTATGTAATGGGTCTTTTGTGGACTGTCTTGGGATTGGCCTTTCTCTTTCGTAAACAATTGAATCTAAGTTTTGGGGGACGATTGGATGACGATCCCATGTTGGCCAGTATATTCGGTGTTGCCGCTATCTTGTATGGCGGCTTTCGCCTTTACCGGGGAATTACCCAAAAAAGATAGCAATGCGAGGATGGCAAACATATCAGGCAATTGGAAGCCGGTGGATGGCCTATCTCTTCCTGTTGAGCGGGTTCACTTCCTCCTGCGGGGATAATACCGGGCAAAAAACAAAACCGCTTCCCACGGATACCCGTAAATCAGGTACGATCACGATCAGTGTGGATGAATCCTTTAAACCCGTTATCGATTCGCATATCCTGGTATTTGAATCAGACAACTCGGCCAACTCAGCTAAAAAGATCAATGTACAATACAAGCCGGAAGCGGCTTGCCTGGAAGACCTGATGAATGACAGTGTGCGGATGGTCATTGTTGCGAGGGCCATTTCCCCGGCAGAAAAACAAATGATCATCGATTCACTGCAAGTGGTGACCACGCAAATGACCATGGCCTTTGATGCCGTAGCTGTGATCGTTCATCCCGATTCAGAATTCAAGCGATTCACCATGGGAGAACTCAAACAAGTGCTCACAGGGAAATTTAAGAAAAATTTAATCCCGGTATTTGATGGCCTCCGTGCAACCAGTACGATCAGTTTTATCATCGATTCAGTGTTGAGAGGCGATTCGCTGACCAAACAAGCGGTAGCCGCCAATACCAGCGAACAAGTGATCGAATATGTTTCAAGAACAAAGGATGCGATCGGGTTCCTGGGGGTTAGCTGGGTAGGAAACCCGGAAGACCCAAAACAAGAAAGTTTTTTGACAAAAGTGGATATGGCCCTTCTCCAAAGCCGGGATGATTCGACTGATTTTATAAAACCCTGGCAGGCAAATATTTACGCCGGCAGGTATCCGATGACCCGCCGGATTGTATATATTTTGAAGGAGACACACAATGGATTAGGGCATGGTTTTGCGGACTTTATGTTGGGAGAGCCGGGGCAGTTGATATTCAGAAGGGCCTATTTGCTTCCGGCAAAAATGCAATTTAGGATTCGCAAAGCCGCTGTTCGTGAACAATAAATAGCTATTTTTATACACTTCTAAATTTTGAAATTTTAAAGCAATGAAGAGAAAACAATTAGTACTCCTTATCGTGGGAATCTTGGGGATCACTGGCCTCGGGGCCCAGAACCTGCAAGAAGGGATCGATGATCTGTACAAGCAACGCTTTAAGAGTGCGAAAGCCGTTTTTGAAAAAATGATCGCCGCCAATCCAAATAACCTGGATGCTATATACTGGATGGGTCAAACCCTGATCCAAACCGAAGATATAGCCGGTGCAAAAGCCCTGTATGAAAAAACCCTGGGGACCAATGGCAATGCGCCTATGATCCTGGTAGGGATGGGACATGCGGAGCTGTATGATCAGTCAAAGACCAATGAAGCCCGTCAACGCTTTGAAACAGCCCTGACGATGACCGCCAATAAAAAGAAAGGGAACGATCCTGAGATCCTGAATGCCATTGGCCGTGCCAATACAGATGCCAAATATGGCGATCTGCCTTATGCCATCGAGCGGTTGAAAGAAGCTGTTTCCAAGGAATCAAAGAACCCTGATATTTTCCTCAATCTGGGTAATGCCTTTCGTAAAGCCTTCCCCGGTCAGGCCGGTGGAGAAGCTTACCAGGCTTACCAGAATGCGGTGAAACTCAACGCCAAATTTGCGATCGGGCATTACCGTACCGCCAAACTTTTTGAAACACAAAAGAACTGGATCGTTTGGTCGGAACATATGAACAATGCCGTGGATGCAGATCCAACATTTGCCCCGGCCTATTATGATCTGTATTATTATTTCCTGGGTACCGGGAACTATGACCGTGCCGAGGAATATGCGCAGAAATTTCAGCAGAATGCCGATCCGGATATCAATAATTCCTATTTCAAAGTGCAAACACACTACGCAAAAAAGGAATTTGATGAGGCCATCGCCGATGCAAAAGCGATGATCAATGCCGGTGACCCCGAAATGAAGGCCAAAGTTTATAAGATGATCGCTTACAGCCTCGTTGGAAAAGGGGATACGGTGGGAGCTAAAGAGTATGTAGATACCTATTTTGCCAAAGAAAAGGTTGAGAACCATATTTCGGAAGACTATAAGTTAAAAGCCCTGGTGTACCTGAACATACCCGGACAGGAAGAACAAGCATTTAATGCCATCCTGGAAGGCGTGAAACTGGATACTTCCATTCAGGGGAAAATTGCCTCCCTCAAAGAAGGAGCTGATGTCTTCAAAAAGGCTAAGAACCGTTGCAAAGCGGCCGAATTATACTACGAGGCCTACAAATTGACCCCGGCTCCGAACCAACGCGATGTATTTGACCCAGGTCTGGAGTATTATTTCTGCGGCAATTACCCCAAGGCCATCGAAATGTTTGGAAAATATGCCGAAAACTGGCCTGAGGAGACCTATGGCTGGCAGTGGAAATATAATGCGGAAAGAGCCAGTGATACCGCTATGGTTATGGGTGATTTTGCCAAAACCGGGGTGAAATTGCTGGAAGTCCTCTATAAGGATTCAGTGAAAAACAAGTCCTCGATCATGCAAACGCTGGCCGTATTGGCTACCTACCATGTGAATTCAGAGACCGGAAAAGATTTACCCAAAGCGGTGGAATACCTGGAAAAATTCCTCTTCCTGGATCCCACCAATGAGAATATTCGTAAGAATGTTGAATTGATCAAGAAGTCCATAGGCAACGGTGCCGCAGCCCGTCCCGGTGGATCAGGCTCCGGGCCACGTAACAAATAGAAGTGTATCTCTTCATAGCTGAAAGCCAGTGGCGCCTTTTGTGCCCATTGGCTTTTTTGTTTTTATGGTATTTTCCTACCCCTGCCTTATTTTTGCTACCCGATCACCTGGATTAATTATGCTTAACGATCTACCAACCCATTTTTCTGCTTACTTATTGGGTATCAATACCACCGGAAGTTATATACCCGTGGCCCTTCAAATGGGCATTGTAGTAGGCCTGATCGGATTTTTGCTCTGGGCCACCCATATGCTGGGCCCCCGCCGCAAAACGGCCGATAAACTTCAGACCTTTACCAGTGGTATTGAGTCGCATGGAGAAGCACGCCAACCCATGGCGATCAAGTATTTCCTCGTTGCCATCCTCTTTGTGTTGTTTGATGTAGAGGTCATCTTTTTCTATCCTTATGCCGTTAATCTGAAAGCGCTGGGATGGCAGGGTTTTTACGCTGTATTGATGTTTATAGGATTCTTCCTCTGCGGATTCATATATATCGTGAAGAGGGGTGCGCTGAAATGGGAGGACTAACAGGTAGCCAAAAACGGAATTCCTGGTGATTTCCCGAACCAGGAGCCTTCATGGCTGTTAATAATGAAAGGTTTAGAACAAAGTAAGGTTTGATTCACTCAAAATTTCGCCAATGCGTCCTGTATCATATAATATTCTTCCCAAAAAACTGGAATCGGATATCTCCGTGGTTAACATGCCGGATGGGTACCAGGGAGAGGGATTTTTTGCCGCTAAACTGAGCGATGTGGTCGGTCTGGCCCGGAAGAATTCCATCTGGCCCCTGCCTTTTGCCACCTCCTGCTGCGGGATCGAATTCATGGCCACCATGGCTTCGCACTATGATCTGGCCCGGTTTGGGGCAGAACGTGTGGGATTCTCTCCCCGCCAGTGCGACCTTCTGATGGTGATGGGCACCATCGCCAAAAAAATGGGACCGGTCGTGAAGCAGGTTTACCTTCAAATGGCAGAACCACGCTGGGTACTGGCCGTAGGCGCCTGTGCCTCCAGCGGAGGAATTTTTGATACCTATTCCGTATTACAAGGCATCGATCAGGTTGTACCTGTTGATGTATATGTGCCTGGATGCCCGCCCAGACCCGAAGCCATTATTGACGGGTTCATGCGGATACAGGACCTGGTGGGCAATGAAAGCATTCGCCGACGCAACAGCGATGAATACAAAGCGCTGCTGGGAAGCTATGGGATAATGTGATAATTTAAAATCATGGGTTTGACCACAGATCATATCAAATCAAGACTAACGGAGAAGTTTGGCGAGCAGATCACCTCGATGGAGGAATCTTATGGCATGCTCAGCATTGAAGCACCCAAGGAGATCAACCTGAAGGTGCTTAATTTTTTACATGATGAGGCTGATCTCGGTTTTCGTTTTCTGACCGATCTGACCGGGGTGCATTATCCCGACAGAACCGGAGAGGAATTGGCGGTGGTCTATCACTTACATAACCTGGTAGAGAATGTGCGTATTCGGTTTCGGGTGTATACCTCCATCGATCAGCCGGATGTGTATACTGCAACAGGTTTATTCTCTTCCGCGAATTGGATGGAGCGTGAGACCTATGATTTCTTTGGGATCCGTTTTGTTGGGCACCCCAACCTGAAACGCATTTTGAATGTGGATGAAATGGATTATTTCCCTTTACGAAAAGAGTACCCGCTGGAAGACCAGACAAGAAGAGATAAGGATGATGATATGTTCGGACGATAACTAAAAGCTAATAGCTAACAGCCTTTAGCCATTAGCACCTAATAGAACCAATGTCACACAATATTAAACTTCCGGAAGGAAGTATAGAAAAACAGACGATCACCCTCAACCTGGGGCCTACCCACCCGGCCACCCATGGTGTGTTTCAGAATATCCTGGAACTGGATGGGGAACGGGTCGTTTCTGCGGAGCAGACAGTAGGGTATATCCACCGGGCCTTTGAAAAGATCGCCGAAAGGAGACCTCTCTACCAGATCACCCCCCTTACCGACCGGTTGAACTATTGCAGCAGCCCCATCAACAATATGGGCTGGCATCTGACATGCGAAAAATTATTAGGTGTTAAAACACCCAAGCGGGTGGATTACCTGCGCGTGATCGTGATGGAATTGGCGCGTATTGCCGATCACCTGATCTGTAATTCCATTGTGGGCGTGGATACGGGAGCCTATACCGGATTCCTGTATGTGATGCAATACCGCGAATTGATCTATGAAATTTATGAAGAGGTTTGTGGATCCAGGTTAACGACAAATATTGGACGTATCGGTGGCTTCGAACGTGATTTCAATGATATCGCTTTCCAGAAGATCGATAAATTCCTGAAGGAATACCCCGCCGTTTTAAAAGAATTCATTTCCCTGTTTGAGCGTAACCGCATCTTTATGGAAAGAACACAGGGTTCAGGAGGTATTGGTGCTGACCGTGCCCTGAATTACGGGTTTACCGGACCCAACCTTCGTGCCGCCGGCGTGGATTATGATGTCCGGGTTCATTCGCCCTATAGCAGCTACGAAGATTTTGATTTCAACATACCCACCGGTACTACCGGAGATAATTTTGACCGTTGGCAGGTACGGAACCAGGAAATGTGGGAGTCGCTCTCCATTATCGAACAGGCCCTGCGTAAGATCCAGGATTTGAAAGGAGAAGAAGCCACTCTTTATCATGCCGATGCACCCGCCTACTATCTCCCGGAGAAAAAAGATGTGTACACAAAAATGGAGGCCCTGATCTATCATTTCAAGATCATCATGGGAGAAAATGAGATGCCTTCAGGCGAGGTTTATCAATCAGTGGAAGGAGCAAACGGAGAATTGGGCTTTTACCTGATCAGTGATGGCGGACGCGCACCATTCAGGCTGCATTTCCGTCGGCCCTGTTTTGTGTATTATCAATCGTTTGAAGAATTGGTGAAAGGTGGAATGTTAAGTGATGCCGTGATCACCTTGAGTAGTTTGAACTTGATCGCGGGGGAAATGGACGCGTAGTTTTGAAGTAATTAACCGCAAAGGCGCAATGGCGCGATGAGGCGCAAGGATAAAATAGCGAACATGGCGACTTAGCGACCTGGCGGTAAAAAAATAAACAGGTAAACGAACATGCAATTTTCAGCACATAAGTTACAGGAAGTACAAACGATCATCGCCCGCTATCCGGAAGGAAAGCAAAAAAGCGCGCTGATACCCGTGCTTCATCTGGCCCAGGAAGAATTCGGTGGCTGGCTTAGTTCCGATACCATGGACTATGTGGCCTCCCTGCTTTCCCTGGAACCGATTGAGGTATATGAAGTGGCCACTTTTTACAGCATGTTCAACTTAAAACCAGTAGGTAA
The DNA here is from genome assembly GCA_041752235.1 of Chitinophagaceae bacterium. Taxonomy (GTDB): domain Bacteria; phylum Bacteroidota; class Bacteroidia; order Chitinophagales; family Chitinophagaceae; genus SpSt-398. The sequence continues at coordinate 37,889 of JBGSHM010000023.1, read as the reverse complement.
ATATCTTTTTGAGGTTTGCCAGACCGGTCCCTGTATGTTAAATGGCTCAGACGGGATCGTGGATTATATCTATGAAAAACTGGGTATCCGCCCGGGTGAAACCACGGCGGATGGTATGTTTACCCTGAAAACCGTAGAATGTCTGGGAGCTTGTGGTTATGCCCCCATGATGCAATTGGGGAAACATTACCGCGAACACCTGACCAGGGAGAAAGTAGATCAGCTCATTGAAGAATGCAGTAAACTAACCGTCGCCCAAAATTGACCATGCGTATTCCACTGACCATATTGTCCTTGTTCTTGTTGTTGAGCGGAAACGCGCAGAACAAAGAGGAGATTCGCATATTGGCAAATACCCGGCTCTTGCACCAGACAGTTTTTGGTACAAAGGATAGCCTGGTATTGGAAAAATTATTTGGTTCCGTTGTTTCTTATGGACATTCCAGCGGAAAGGTAGAGAACAGGGCAGAGGCAATCCGGGGAATCCTGCGTAACCGTACAATATACCAGGACCTGCAGATAGACGGGATTCAGGTACAGATTGAAGGGACAACGGCGGTCACCCGTCATGTGATGATGGCCACCGAATTAGCTGCGGATAATCAGCAAAGGCCCTTGAAGTTGATGGTCGTGCTGGTTTGGGTAAAACAAAAGAAGGAGTGGAAATTAATGGCAAGACAAGCCGTCAAGGTATAAGCTAAAGACCAAAAGCTAATCGCTAATCGCTTTTAACTATTGGTCTCAAGAAAAAATACAACCATAACAATGGGTCGAAAATTATTACTGGATAAAGCACATGTCGAAGGCATTCGGGGCTACGAAGTGTACCGCCGCGAAGGAGGGTACCGTAGCGTGGAGAAGGCGTTGAAGACGATGAACCCGGATGCGGTGACTGAGGAAGTTAAGAAGAGTGGACTCCGGGGTAGGGGTGGAGCCGGTTTCCCAACTGGTATGAAATGGAGTTTTCTGGCTAAACCGGAAGGAGTTCCCCGTTATCTGGTGGTGAATGCCGATGAGAGTGAGCCGGGTACGTTTAAAGACCGTTACCTGATGGAATTCATTCCCCATTTGTTGATCGAGGGAATGATCGTTTCTTCTTTTGCGTTAGGATCCAATCGTTCCTATATCTATATCCGTGGTGAGTATGCCTGGATCGTAGACATTCTGGAGCAGGCGATCGCCGAAGCCCGAAACAATGGTTGGTTGGGAAAAAATATTTTGGGAACCGGATTTGATTGTGAAATATATGTTCAAAGAGGTGCCGGTGCCTATATCTGTGGTGAGGAAACAGCCTTGCTTGAATCATTGGAAGGTAAAAGGGGTAATCCGCGGATCAAACCCCCTTTCCCGGCCGTAAAGGGATTGTGGGATTGTCCAACCGTGGTGAACAATGTGGAGACCATTGCCGCGGTCGTACCTATCATCAATGAAGGCGGCGAGGAATATGCAAAGATCGGAGTGGGTCGTTCCACCGGGACCAAACTTATCTCCGCTTGCGGTAATATTAATAAGCCCGGGGTGTATGAGATCGATATGACGATCAGCGTGGAGGAATTCATTTATAGTGATGAATACTGTGGGGGTATCGCCAAAGGGAAAAGGCTGAAGGCCTGTATTCCAGGTGGTTCTTCGGTACCCATTTTACCCGCGAACTTATTATTAAAGACTGCCAAAGGCGAAACAAGGTATATGAACTATGAGAGCCTCTCGGATGGTGGCTTTGCCACCGGTTCAATGATGGGTTCAGGTGGTTTTATTGTAATGGATGAAGATCAATGTGTGGTTAAGCATACCTATACGCTGGCCCGTTTCTATCGCCATGAAAGTTGTGGGCAATGTAGTCCTTGCCGTGAAGGAACAGGTTGGATGGAGAAGATCTTGTTGAATATTGACAAGGGTAAGGGAAAGAAAAGTGATATTGATCTGTTATGGGATATTCAACGTAAGATCGAAGGGAATACGATCTGTCCGTTGGGAGATGCGGCTGCATGGCCGGTGGCTGCTGCGATCAGGCATTTCCGGGATGAGTTTGAGTGGCATGTGGATAATCCGACGGATTGTTTGAAGAGAAATTATGGATTGGCGGGGTATGCAAATCCGTTGAAAGTAGAAGCAAGTGTTTAAGTAGAGTTTACCGCAAAGACGCAATGACGCAAGGTTGCGCAATGAGATGGACACTTGATTAATTTTAATGTAGTAATGTAACGTTGCGAGAAATAAAAAAAATATGTCCGAGCAACTATTTAAAATAACGATCGACAACATCTCCATTGAGGTGGCGCCTGGGACAACGATCCTGGAGGCTGCCCGCAAGATCGGTGGAGATGTGACCCCGCCCGCGATGTGCTTTTACAGCAAATTGAAAGGGAGCGGGGGAAAATGCCGTACCTGTCTGGTTGAAGTATCCAAAGGCTCAGAGAAAGATCCGCGCCCCATGCCCAAACTGATGGCCAGTTGCCGTACCACGGTAATGGATGGGATGGAAATAAAAAACATTACTTCTGAACGAGTGCAGGACGCGCGTGCCGGGGTGGTTGAATTTCTTTTACTGAATCATCCCCTCGATTGCCCGATCTGTGACCAGGCCGGAGAATGTCACTTGCAAGACCTCGGTTATGATCACGGTAAAGAAGGTACCCGCTATGAGTTTGGCCGCCGCACTTTTGAGAAACACGATCTCGGTCCCTATATCCAGCTCCACATGACACGCTGTATCCTTTGCTATCGTTGTGTGTATGTCGCTGATCAACTGACCGCCAAACGTGAACATGGTGTCCTCGACCGGGGTGACCATGCACAGATCGCTACACAAATAGAAAAAGCACTGACCAACGATTTTATCGGGAATGTAATTGATGTTTGTCCTGTTGGTGCCCTGACCGATAAGACCTTCCGGTTTAAAAACAGGGTATGGTTCACCAAACCCGTGAATGCCCACCGCGAATGCAGTAAATGTTGTGGCAAAACACAACTGTGGTTACGTGGCGAAGAAGTATTGCGTGTTACTGCCCGTAAGGATCAATGGGGAGAAGTGGAAGATTCCACACCCGGACAAACCGGCTGGATCTGTAACGAATGTCGTTTTGAGAAAAAAGACCTGAATGATTGGGTGATCGAAGGGCCGGCAAATATCAGCCGTCACTCCGTGATCTCAGCCAATAAATACAAGACCCTGGTGAAACCAGAAGAAACGGTAGCCAAAGTGATGGGAGGAAGAGCCCCCAAATTATTGATGGATATTCATGACGTGAGTGAGGTGAATGATCCTTCGGTGGACCTGAGTAAGATCAATGGCCCCGCCACCGGAGCCACATTTTCTAAAGGAAAAAATAAAGCCTGATGGACCTGCTGACGATACCGTGGTTATTGTTACTGGAAAAAGCGATACTCATCCTTTTCATTGTAACCGTGTGCCTCGTTACAGCCATGTATGCTACCTGGGGTGAACGTAAAGTAGCGGCCGTGATTCAGGACAGGCTGGGACCAAACCGGGCCGGACCTTTTGGTTTGTTTCAACCCCTCGCCGATGGACTGAAATTATTCATGAAGGAAGAGATCATCCCCAATTCGGCAGCTAAATTCCTTTTTGTGCTGGGTCCAGGATTGGCCATGGTTACAGCCCTGATGACCAGTGCCGTCATTCCCTGGGGGACAACCATTGATATTGCAGGCCGTAAGGTGGCGCTTCAGATCGCGGATATCAACGTGGCCTTGTTGTATTCCTTTGCCGTAGTCAGCATGGGTGTCTATGGCATCATGATCGGCGGGTGGGCCTCCAACAATAAATTCTCTTTGCTCGCGGGTATTCGTGGTGCCTCACAGATGATCTCCTACGAATTACCCATGGGGTTATCTGTTATCTCCCTGTTGATGCTAACAGGTACTTTGCGTTTAAGCGGGATCGTTGGACAACAAGCCGAAGGCCTGTTCAATTGGAATATCATTTATCAACCCCTGGGCTTCTTTATCTTTTTTGTATGCGCCCTCGCGGAATGTAACCGGACACCTTTCGACCTCCCCGAAGCGGAAAACGAATTGAACTTTGGTTACCACCAGGAGTATTCCTCCATGAAACTCGGATTCTATCTTTTTGCTGAATACATCAATATGTTCATGAGCGGTGTCATGATGTCCACCCTGTATTTTGGTGGATATGATATTCCCTTTGTCAATGAAGCCGCCTGGGGTGACAAATGGTGGGTAGGATTGATCGGATTTGGGGTATTGATGACCAAGGCCCTGATCTTTGTATTCATATTCATGTGGATCCGGTGGACCATTCCCCGTTTCCGGTATGATCAGTTAATGAACCTGGGATGGAAGAGTTTGATCCCTCTTGCCCTGATCAATATGCTGATCACGGCAGTAGTGGTATTGTGGAGGAATTAGCTATTGGCTAATAGCTAGTAGCTTTTAGCCAATAGTTAGAATTTATATAAACAGGTATTATTAGAACTCAGAGTATTATGAATAAGCTAATAGCCAAAAGCTAATAGCTAAAAGCTTAAAAAGCATGAACGCGTTAACCAACAGAGCAAAACCCGTAGACCGCAAACCCATGACCTGGGTGGAGAAGCTCTATGTCTGGAATATCGCCAAAGGAATGGCCGTTACCTTTAGCCATATCTTCAAGCGAAAACCAACGATCCGGTATCCGGAGGAAAAGAGAAGTTTCAGCCAGGTATTTCGTGGGCTGCATATACTTAACCGGGATGAGGAAGGAAGGGAGCGCTGTACAGCCTGTGGGCTTTGCGCCGTGGCCTGCCCGGCAGAAGCGATTACCATGGAAGCCGCCGAAAGACAAAAAGGCGAAGAGAACCTGTACCGCGAAGAGAAATACGCAGCGAAATATGAGATCAATATGCTGCGCTGTATTTTCTGTGGGTTGTGCGAAGAAGCTTGTCCAAAGGAAGCGATCTATTTATCACAGACCTTTGCCCCGGCGAATTATGGTAGAAAAGGATTTATTTATGGGAAAGATAATCTGTTGATCCCCCATCCAAAAAATGACCCGGAGGGTTTTGCGAAAGCAAGAGGGGAAAGACAGGCAGTCAGCTAAAAGCTTTTAGCCATTCGCTTTTAGTAATAGCCAACACCAACTAACATGAACATAACTACAATACTATTCTGGTTTCTTACCGCCCTGGCCTTGCTCAGTGCGTTGATGATGATCACCCGGAAGAACCCCATCTATAGTGTGATCTGGTTGATCATGACATTTTTCTCCATTTCCGGACACTATTTATTGCTCAATGCCCAGTTCCTGGCGGTGGTGAATATCATCGTCTATGCCGGAGCCATCATGGTACTGTTTCTCTATGTACTGATGTTAATGGATTTGAAAAAGGACTCCGAGCCCCGCAAGAATAAGTGGGTGAAACTGGCGGGTGCGGTAGCCGGTGGTACATTGTTGCTTGTTTTGGTGGCTGCCCTAAAGGACACGGATATAAAAATGGATAAAGCCCAAACCGGGTATGGTGATATCGGATTGATCGAAAACCTGGGCAAGGCCCTGTTCAATGAATACGTAATACCTTTTGAGGTCAGTAGTATACTTTTTCTCAGCGCCATGGTTGGGGCTGTCGTCATCGGTAAAAAAGATTAAGCAAATGGAGATCAATTACTACATATTCTTATCACTTGCCCTTTTTGCCATTGGCATCACCGGGGTATTGACGCGGCGTAATGCCATCATCATCTTCATGTGTATCGAACTTATGCTCAATGCGGTCAATTTGTTGCTGGTAGCTTTTTCAAAAATGCACCACCTCAAAGCGGCCGCAGGGGCTGTAACAGCCGGAACAGAGGGGCAGCTCTTTGTATTTTTTATCATGGTGGTGGCCGCGGCAGAAGTGGCGGTGGGATTGGCGATCATCGTGATGATGTACCGGAACATCCATTCCGTGGATGTCAACTTTTTAAACAGGCTGAAAAATTAAAGACCGGATCATTTTATGGAACATATTTTACAGTTTGCATGGCTTATTCCTTTACTCCCCTTATTGGGTTTCCTGATCAATGGGTTGGGTAGGAAATGGTTGTCCAAATCGGTCATTGCCACCATCGGTAGCGGGGTCATACTGGCTTCCTTTGTATTCAGCCTCATCCTTTTCCTGGATGTACGGGGAGGGCAAACCGGTTCAGGGGTGGTCCATTATTTTGATTTTATCCGGGTAGGAAATATCCATATCCCTTTCGATTTCCAGGTGGATGCACTCTCTTCTATTTTTCTCCTGATCATTACAGGCGTAGGTTTTCTGATACATGTGTATTCGGCTTCTTACATGCACAGTGAGCCAACCGAGCACTACGGCCGATATTTTGCCTATCTCAATCTCTTTGTTTTCTCCATGTTGCTGCTCGTCATGGGGGCCAACTTCGTGGTCATGTTCATCGGTTGGGAAGGGGTAGGGCTTTGTTCCTATCTGCTGATCGGTTTCTGGTTTAAGAATAACGATTACAACTATGCAGCCCGTAAGGCCTTTGTGATGAACCGGATCGGCGACCTGGGTTTCCTGCTGGCCGTATTCTGGTTATTTGCCAAAGTGGGATCGGTGAACTACAGCGACGTGTTCAGCTCCCTGCAAACCCTGAGTGGAACCGATATCACCATCATTACCTTATTGTTGTTTGTAGGTGCCACCGGTAAGAGCGCCCAGATACCACTCTATACCTGGTTGCCCGACGCGATGGCCGGTCCTACACCGGTATCGGCCCTTATCCACGCCGCAACGATGGTAACCGCGGGTATCTATATGATCGCGCGAAGCAATGTATTGTTTACCGCTTCGCCCGTCACACAAACTGTGATCACCGTGATCGGTTTAGCCACCGCTTTATTGGCTGCCTCTATTGCGCTCCGCCAGAATGATATTAAAAAAGTATTGGCTTATTCTACCGTCAGCCAATTGGGATATATGTTCATCGCCCTCGGTACCGGCGCTTATGTAGCAGCGGTATTTCATGTCATGACACATGCCTTCTTCAAAGCCCTGCTCTTCCTGGGCTCAGGTAGTGTGATCCACGCCATGGGTGGTGAACAGGATATCCGCCGTATGGGGGGATTAAAAGGAAAGATGCCGATCACGTATTGGACGTTCCTTATAGGTTGTATAGCCATTGCAGGAATTCCTCCTTTCTCAGGTTTCTTTTCCAAAGACGCCATTTTGTTGAGCGCTTTTACCCATGAAGGGATGTTCCATCAGGTAGTTTATTATCTCGCGCTGGGTGGTGCCATGCTGACTGCCTTTTATATGTTCCGTTTGTTCTTCACCACTTTTCATGGCCCCTTCCGCGGTACGCATGAACAAGAACACCATTTGCATGAAAGCCCTGCAGCCATGACCATTCCACTCGTGGTACTTGCCATTCTTTCCATTGTTGGTGGATGGGTAGGTATTCCTGAGATGATGATGAAAGGAGGCGATCGCATTACCCATTTCCTGGCCACCGTGATACCCATGCATGAAGGTCATGCCGTTTCCCATAGCACCGAATGGATGTTGATGGGTACTTCCACCGCGCTTGTGCTGTTGATGATCGGACTTGCCAGGAGCCGGTATGGCAAATACAAAGAAGAAAAAGAAACAGCACTGGGTAAAACCCTGGGCAATAAATGGTATGTGGATGAACTGTATGACAAGGTGATTGTCCATCCGATCACCAGCCTTGGGAATTGGCTGGAAGAAGGCATGGAAAGAACCGGCATTGATGCCATTGTGAATAATGTTGGCCGGGGAGTTCAATACCTCAGCCGTCAGATACGATTGGTGCAAAGCGGGCAGGTGGGGAGTTATGTCTTGTTGATGGTCGTGAGTATCCTCCTGTTTTTTGTGTACCAATTTTTTATTAAAAAATAAGCGCTAACAACGTATGATCGCTTTTCTCCTCATATTGGTTCCACTGGTTGCCGGAACCCTTGCTTTCTTCCTCCGGAACGGGCAAGGCGCACGTGGATTGGCTATGCTTTCTTCCCTGGGTACGCTGGGTGTGGCATTGGCAGCGGTATTGACCAACGATGCGGGCAGCCTGGCCTTTTCCGCCGAATGGCTTCCCATGTTAGGCGCCAAATTTTCGTTGCAAGCCGATGGTATCTCGCGCCTGCTGACCTTGTTGACCGCGGCCGCTTATCCCCTGATCCTGGCTTCGACCTGGACACATGAATACAAAAACCCCAATCGTTTTTTTGGTCTGCTCTTGTTGACGCAAGCCGGATTGATGGGCGTTTTTCTCGCAACGGATGCCTTACTGTTTTATTTCTTTTGGGAGCTGGCGCTGGTACCTGTCTATTTTCTTTGCTCTACCTGGGGTGGGGAAAGAAGGATCCCTGTCACCTTCAAATTCTTTATTTATACGTTTGCCGGTTCGCTGTTAATGCTCGTCGGCATCATCTATGTTTATAGCAAAACTCCTGATTCCTCTTTTGCACAGACCTCCTTTTACGAGGCGGCCTTAAGTGGAGGAACACAAAGTTGGTTGTTCTGGCTTTTCTTTGGCGCCTTTGCCATCAAAATGCCGGTGTTCCCCTTTCATACCTGGCAACCGGATACCTATGAGCAGGCTCCAACAGCCGTCACCATGGTGTTGAGTGGTTTGATGGTTAAGATGGGTTTGTTTGCAGTGATCCGCTGGCTATTGCCCTTGTTGCCCATTGGTGTAAACAACTGGGCTGTTTCCGCTTCCTTCCTCTCGGTGATCGGCATCATCTATGCTTCGCTGATCGCTATGCGGCAGGATGACCTGAAACGATTGATCGCTTATTCTTCGATCGCGCATATTGGGTTGATGTCACTCGCTCTTTTTGCCGGCAATGAAACCGGTATTCAGGGTGTGGTCATCCAAATGTTCAATCACGGCATCAATATCATCGGTCTCTGGATCGTAGTGGAATGGATCGAACAACAATTTGGCACCCGTCGGATGTCCGAACTGGGAGGCATTGCCCAACAGGCACCTGCCCTTGCCATTTTGTTTGTGATCGTTGCCCTGGCCAATATTGCCTTGCCGCTTACGAATGGGTTTGTTGGAGAGTTCCTCATGTTCAATGGCGTGTTCACCTCCACCGCCTACGACGGTAACTATACAGTATTAGGGCGCTGGCATGTCAATGCCGCTCACTTATCACTGGTGTTTGCCGTATTGGCGGGTATTGGTATCATTCTTTCGGCGGTGTACACACTTCGGGCCATTCAGAAAGTATTGTATGGAAATGTGGGTGAGCGGACCGGTATGGTAAAAGATATTCGGTGGAATGAAAAGATCGCGTTGATCGTGATTGTAGGGGTGATCCTGGTGCTGGGTGTTTATCCTCAACCGATGATCGAGGAAGCAAAACAGGCCGTATTCGATCTGTTGAAAGAAACGGATATCAGTACAATGATCAAAAAATAATTTCAGGAAAATAAACCAACCCGCTAAGGGAAATAACAGGATATGAATGCAATTTTATTTTCAGCGATCATGGGCGTTGTGATGATGTTCGCCAGTTTCCTGGTCCGCTCTTCCAAGCTGATCCGAAACCTGGCTATTTTGGGGATGCTTTTTGTCCTGGTCATGAACGTATTGGAAATGACAGGTGTATTCACTGTCTCTTTTCCGGCAAATGACATGATCCATGCGGATCGGTTTTCACTTTTCTTTAATACCATCGCCTTTACTTGCACCTTTTTGTTCTTTCTTCTTTCGGCCAGAGATATGGAAAAAGTGGGTTTGAACTATGCCGAATATTTTTCTCTGATCTTTTTTATTTTATCCGGAATAGCCCTGGTTTCTTCGTTTCAATCCCTGCTGATTCTTTTCCTGGGGATCGAGATCATTTCCATTCCCCTCTATATCCTTACCGGCAGTGATAAGAAAAACCTCAAGAGCAATGAGGCCTCATTAAAATATTTATTGTTGGGCGCTTTCTCTACCGGCTTAATGCTGATGGGGATCACTTTGCTGTATGGCGCTTCGGGGACCTTTGACATTTACCAACTGATCAAATCCGCGGATAAACCTTCGGCATTGGCCCTGACGGGTTTGATGTTGTTGCTGTTCTCTATGTCATTCAAAGTGTCTGCAGCGCCTTTCCATTTCTGGACACCCGATGTATATGACGGGGCACCTACGGTATTTACTTCTTTCATGGCAACGATCGTTAAAGCCGCTGCCTTTATCGGGTTCATGCGTTTGTTCTCCGGTGCTTTTGATTCCATTCACCAACATTGGCGACTGATGGCCGCGATCATTGCCGCCCTCACGCTTTTTATTGGGAATATCACGGCTGTTTTTCAGCAGAGTGTAAAGCGCATGCTGGCATACTCAAGTATTGCCCAGGCAGGATTTATGATGCTGGCTATTTTCTCTCTCAATGCCACGGCCACCGAAGGCTTGTTGCTTTATGCAGCGGCATATAGTCTGGCAACGATCGGAATCTTTGCCGTATTGGTAAAGATGAAGGATTACACTTTTGAAGGGTTCAATGGTTTGGCACGACAGCATCCTTTTCTTGCCGGCGTCGTTACTGTTTTTCTGCTATCGTTGGCAGGTATACCGCTTACGGCAGGGTTTCTGTCCAAATTTTATTTACTCAAAGCCACGCTTGAAGCCGGGGGTTATCTCTGGCTGGTGATCTTTGCGGTGATCATGGCCGTCATCTCTGTTTATTATTATTTCCGGGTGATTCAGGCCATGTATTTTAAAGAAGGGGAGGGGGTTGTGTTGGAAGCGGGCCCTGGCTTCCATTGGGTATTGGGTATCCTGGCCTTTCTTATCCTGGCCATTGGGATATTCCCCAACCTGTTGCTTTATTGGTTTTATTTCTGATTTTGCCGCTAATCCATCCTATTCTATTCTCATCAAGAAAACAGCCCCCTAAAGGGCGAGTGAATACTTATTCCAGTATATTCGTCAATAACCTTTTTTCCAAAACTTAAACACATGAACCACAAAAAACTGATACTGGCGGCAGGGATCACCTTGTTGTCTTTTTCCATGTTTGGACAGCGTCGTACAGGCAATCCGCCTGCTGCGCCGGCTGTTTCGGACTCCACCAAGAGACCTGCTCCACCTGCGCGGCCTGCTACCGGACCCAAACCTTATAAGGAAGTCATTACTGCCAAAGCGGTATCTGATGAAGGTTTGTTCACGGTGCACAAAGTAGAAGACAAATATTATTTCGAAGTGCCCAATTCCCTCCTTGGCCGGGATATCCTGGTGGTAAACCGGTTATCCAAAGCCGCCGCTGAAATGCGTGCCGGTGGATTCTTTGGCTATGGCGGCGACCAGATCGGCGAGAATGTAGTACGGTTTGAAAAAGGACCAGAGGATAAAGTGTTCCTGCGCGAAATTTCCTATGCTGAATATTCAAAGGATTCTACTTCACCCATGTTCCGTTCTGTTTCCAATTCCAATGTACAGCCTATTGTTGCCTCTTTTGAGGTAAAGGCCTTTGGAAAGGATTCAGCCAGTACGGTTATCGATGTCACCAGCTTTGTCGCCAGTGACAATGAAGTACTTTATTTTAATAGCGGATTGAAAAGAGCCTTGGCGATCGGCGGCATGCAAGCCGATAAATCCTACATCGTTTCCATGCGTTCTTATCCCATTAATGTGGAGATCAGAACGGTGAAAACCTATGGCCGTGCTCCGTCACCTGGCGCGGCTGGCGGCGCTGCTCCTACCGGCAACCTGACGGTAGAACTGAATAGCTCCATGGTCATTTTGCCCGAGGTTCCCATGCAATCCCGTCATTATGATGACCGGGTTGGTTATTTCACCGTCGGGTATACCGATTTTGATGCCAATCCCCAGGGAGTAAAATCCATTCGCCTGGCCAAAAGATGGCGTCTGGAACCCAAAGAAGAAGACATGGAGAAATACAAGCACGGTGAATTGGTTGAACCCAAGAAACCCATTATCTATTACATTGATCCTGCTACGCCTGAAAAATGGGTACCTTATCTGATGCAGGGTGTGAATGACTGGAAGATCGCTTTTGAGAAAGCCGGTTTCAAGAATGCCATCATGGCCAAACGTGCCCCGACATGGGAAGAAGACAGCACCTGGAGCCTGGATGATGCCCGCAATTCGGCGATCGTTTATAAATCATCGGCCATCCCTAATGCCAGCGGCCCCAGTATTGCCGACCCACGTAGTGGCGAGATCATGGAAAGCCATATCAACTGGTACCACAACGTAATGCAATTGGTGCATGACTGGTATATGGTACAGGCCTCCATGAGTGATGCCGGTGCCCGCAAAATGAATTTTGATGATGAACTGATGGGTGAACTCATCCGTTTTGTTTCATCCCATGAAGTGGGACATACCCTTGGTCTCCGTCATAACTTTGGTTCCAGTTCCACCGTGCCCGTAGAGAACCTCCGGAACAAAGCGTGGGTAGAAGCGAATGGCCATACCCCTTCGATCATGGACTATGCCCGGTTCAACTATGTAGCCCAACCCGAAGACAATATCTCCCGTGCAGGTATGTTCCCCAAGATCGGTGATTACGATCAGTGGGCCATTGAATGGGGCTATCGTCGTTTCCCTCAATACACCAGTCCCGAGGCCGAGAAAACCCATGTAAACAACTGGGTGATCGAAAAACTCAAGAACCGCCGTCTATGGTGGGGTGATGGGGAAGCCAATCGCGATGATCCGCGCAGTCAGTCGGAAGACCTGAGCAGTGATAATATCAAAGCCAGTCAGTATGGTATCAAGAACCTGCAGCGTATCATTCCTCAATTGGCAGAGTGGACCAAAGAACCCAATGAGGATTACAGCAACCTGCGCAATATGTATTCTCAGGTGAGTGGTCAGTTCAATCGCTATATGGGCCATGTATCCCGTCATGTTGGGGGTGTTTACCGCACACCAAAAACTGTGGAGGAAACAGGGGGCGTGTACGAGATCGTACCCAAGGCCAATCAGCAAAGCGCTGTGAGTTTCCTCAACCAGCAATTGTTTACCACCCCAACATGGTTGATCAATAAAGATATATTCGCTCGTACCGGTCAATCCAGGCTTACAGTGATTGGTGGCATCCAGGATAATACCTTGCGCTCCCTTCTGAGCAGTGGTACGCTAACTAAACTGGTAGAGGCTGAATCCAATCTCGGAACAGCCGCTTACCGCATCACCGATCTGCTGGGTGACCTGAAGAAAGGTATTTTCAGCGAACTCGCTGGCAACAAACCCGTGGATATCTATCGCAGAAACCTGCAGAAATCCTATGTGGCCCAGTTGAGCAACCTGATCAACCCGCCTGCATCGCCAGCTATCAATATTGGAGGTCTGGGTATTCAATTAGGTGGATCCTCCATTGACAAATCGGACATCAAGAGTGTTGTTCGGGCCCATCTGTCGCAATTGCGCAGCGAAGCCCGTGCCGGTGCTTCTTCCAATCCTGATTCCATGACCCGCTATCATTTGCAGGACCTGGTATCGAGGATCGATGAGGCCCTTGATCCGAAATAGTAGATGATGGATGTTAGATGATGGATGTTGGATGACGGTCTTCTGTCACCCAACATCCATCATCCAACATCTATCCTCCCAATTTCCTACCTTTACACCATGGTCATCCGCGATATATTATCCCTCTCCTGGCGTTCCGTACGAGGCAATAAGCTGCGTACCGGTATCACGGTGGCGATCATCGCGGTCGGGATCATGGCGCTTATCGGGATTATCACTGCGATAAAAGCCATGAACCAAAAACTCACAGAGAGTTTTTCGACCATGGGCGCAAATGGATTTACCATTCGTTACAGGGAGCGAAATATTCGCTTTGGTGGTGGTGGAAATGAGATCCAGAAAGAAAAGAAAGGACAGAAGAAAGAAAAGAAATCAAGTATCGGCCGCATCATTACCAAGGAAGAAGCCGAACTTTTTAAACAGCATTTCAAGTTTCCTGCAACCGTGGGCATTTCTGCCTTTGCCCAGCGAAACGCGCTCGTCTCCTTTGAGTCAAAAAAAACCAGCCCCAATGTTTTTGTATTCGGTGCCGATGAAAATTACCTCGCGCTAAACGGGTTTAAATTATTGGCCGGTCGAAACATGAGCATCCAGGATGTTAACAGTGGGCGCTATGTCTGTATCGTAGGGCATGATGTAGCGAATAATCTTTTCAAGGGAAAACCGGAGAAGGCAGTAAATGCGATTGTGCGCATGAATAATATCCCATATCGGGTATTGGGTGTACTGGCCAGCCGGGGGTCTTCCTTTGGATTTAGCCGTGACAATGTTTTCATAACCGGGTATATCAATTCCAAAAAGCAATTCAATTCCGGGTTCTCTTATACCCTCGCCATTATGACCGATCAGGTGAATCAGGTCGAGGAAGCCATGGGCGAATCAGAAGGAGTATTCCGGGCCGTGCGCAAACTCACTACTACAGAAGGAAATAATTTTGTGATCGACCGCAATGATAGCGTGGCGGAGAAAGCCATCAATAGTCTTGGCTTTTTAACCATATCTGCAACGGTCATCGGTTTGATCACACTCATCGGGGCGGCCATTGGCCTGATGAACATCATGCTTGTGTCCGTGACGGAGAGAACAAAAGAAGTTGGGCTCGTAAAGGCCATTGGTGGCAAAAGCAGTTCTGTTCGTATTCAATTCCTCCTCGAAGCCATTCTGATCAGCTTACTCGGTGCACTGTTTGGGATCGTACTGGGCATTTTATTAGGCAACCTTGCTGCTACTGTTTTCAACACCGGATTTGTGGTGCCCTGGCAATGGGTAGGGCTCGGTATTGGCATTTGCAGCCTTGTCGGACTCCTTGCAGGTCTCTATCCTGCGCTCAAAGCCGGGAAACTCAATCCCATCGAAGCCCTCCGATACGAATAGGTGTTAGGTTATTTTTTCCTCATAAAAGGCTGTAATTCACTGATCAAACTCAGGTTATTTTCTGACGCAAAGAGTTGTTTCCTATTAAAAAATCATTAACTTGACCACCTGTTTAAAAAAAACCAATAGGTACCAATTTGTAATTAACTTTTTTCAGTAGAATTGTACCTCTTTATTCTGGACTGAATTCTCTAAACTTAAAAATTAAAAACAAAGATCATGGCTGACACAAAACCGACTGCCGCAGCTACAGTTAAGGCGACATCTGTGCAAGTGAAAAAAAGCTCGAATGCGATTTCCTGGCTTGCCCCCATTCTATGTATTATTGCTGGTTACGCTTTTTGGCGTTTTGTACTCGGCGCTGATAGTGGATTTGGGATCCCCGACAAAGAAGGTGGATTCTGGCCCGAGCACAAAGAACCCAAGAACGCCCTGCACCGTATCTATGAGGGTGGTATCATCGTTCCTCTGCTGATCGGGATGTTCCTGATGGTAGTCGTTTTCTCCATCGAACGTTTGCTGACCATTCGTAAAGCATTGGGTAGCGGCTCTATTGCCGACTTTATCCGTAAAGTACAGTATCACCTGGCCAACCGCAATGTGGAAGCCGCTCTTTCTGAGTGCGACAAACAACGCGGTTCCGTAGCGAATGTGATGCGCGCTGGTCTCCGTCGTTACAAAGAAATGACGGTGAATAGCGAATTGGACACCGAACAAAAAGTATTGGCCATTCAGAAGGAAGTAGAAGAAGCTACGGCCCTCGAATTGCCCATGCTCCAAAAGAACCTGGTGTTCCTTTCTACGATCACTTCGGTAGGTACCCTGATCGCCCTGTTGGGTACGGTAATTGGTATGATCAAATCCTTCTCCGCCCTCGGTTCTGATGACGGTGGTGGTGGTGGTTCCAATGCCGCAGCCCTGGCCATCGGTATCTCGGAAGCCCTGTATAATACCGCCCTCGGTATCGGTACTTCGGCCCTGGCGATGATCATGTATAACATCTTCACTACCAAGATCGATTCTATCACTTACGGCATTGACGAATCAGGCTTTACGCTGACCCAGAGCTTCGCTTCCCTGTACAAATAATTTCAGGGATCCGGATTATGGAAAAAGGTAAAATTTGAATCTCAATTATTAAATGTTTGAAACATGCCAAGTGTTAAGATACCAAAGAAGAGTACGGATGTGGACATGACCCCCTTTGTGGACGTGGCCTTCCTGATCCTTACCTTCTTCATCATGGCGACCAAATTCAAGCCGGCGGAAGCGGCCGAGATCACTACGCCCAATTCCGTGTCGACTGAATTGTTGCCTGATAATGATGCCGTTCTGGTCTCCGTGGACAGCGCCGGACGTGTTTTCTTCGAAATGTTGGTCCAGGCCAGCCCCCAGCTCAAATACGATGTGATCAGTAATATGAACACCACCCGTAACCTGGGACTGACCCAAGAAGAAATGATCAAGTTCAGAAACAAAGTCTCGGCCGTGGGAATGCCAATCGCCCAGCTTAAAAGCTACCTCGCTTTAGGCGATGAAGAAATGAAGCGGGTGACGATGCCAGGCATCCCGGTGAATGACTCCTTAGGTGGCGAACTTTATTTCTGGATCCGTGATGCCGTAAGCGTCATGGCCGGAAAAAAGACCAACTACCTGATCAAAGGAGACAACAACACCAAATATCCCGTCTTCGACCAGGTGCTCAACGCCTTTAAGAAGAATGATATTTACAAGTTCAATCTGGTTACTACACCTGAAGGAGTACCCTCCGGAACGGACCGCGACCGGTTGAACAAGGCGATTTTGGGTGAACCCAAAAAATAAATAGTAATTATAACTTATAAACAGATTTTATGGCAAGTTTAGATACCGGTGGCGGTGATAGTGGTCATAAAAAAGGACCTGGAGTAAAAAAGGCCAAGAAAATGTCGACCCGTATCGACATGACACCCATGGTGGACCTTGGCTTCCTCCTGATCACCTTCTTTATCTTTACGACCACCCTGAGCAGCCCTTCGACCATGGACCTGTTCATGCCTAAGGATACAGATAAGGATGAAGACCAGAATAAGGCCAAACAATCTGGCGCCCTTACCATCCTCCTGGCCAAGGACAATACCGCCTATTATTATGAAGGGGAACTCGCTCCTGATGCCTCCAACTTCAAATCGGTTAAATTCAGCGAACTACGTCAGATCATCATCAACAAGAAGAAAGATGTGATCAGCCGCTACGTGAATGACCCCAAATGCGTGGAGACAAAACTTACGGAATCCAAAGCCAGAGGCCGGGAAAAAACCCGTGTCGAAGCTGAAGATGAGTGTAAACAAGGCGATATGGTCGTGGTAATCAAGCCCAATAAGGAATCTACCTACAAGAATACCGTGGATATCCTGGATGAGATGACCATCAACAATATCAAGCGTTTTGCGCTCGTGAATATTTCACCCGTAGAGCAGGAATTGATCGCCAGGACCGAAGGGGTTCCCGTCGGACAATAACCTTTATGGAAAAAGACAAGAATCGCATCTAATTCAAAAACAAGACAATGGACGTAAATAAAATATTGACCAGTGACCTCCTGGACCTGATCTTCGAAGGAAGAAACAAGGCCTATGGGGCGTATGAGTTGCGCAAGACCTACAAGAAGCGCCTCACTATCGCCCTCCTGAGTACAGCCCTGGTCGCCATCCTCGCCCTGGGTGGGTCCTTGCTGGCCAGTGAGATCAAAAAGAACAGGAGTGAGAAGGTAAAAATCAACCCTGTGGAGCTGGCCAAGATCGAGGAACCCGAAGAAAAGAAAGTGGAGCCCCCGCCTCCCCCGCCCCCGGTAAAGGAGCCCCCCAAAGTGGAAATGACCAAATTCACCCCTCCTAAAATTGTTAAGGATGAGGAAGTGAAGAAAGAAGATATTCCACCGGAGCAGGAAAAACTCGAAGACACCAAGATCGATATCGTGAACCAGGAAGGTATCAAAGATGAAGGTATCGCCGTTCCGGTCATTGACCAGGGTAAACAGATCATCGAAGAAAAGAAACCCGAAGACGAGAATAAGGTATTTGAGAAAGTAGAGATCGAAGCCTCCTTCCCCGGTGGGGAAAGGGCCTGGGCCAACTATCTCCGCAAAAACCTCGATCCCAACGTTCCCGTTGATAACGGAGCCCCCGCCGGCACTTATACCGTAACCGTTCAGTTTATCGTGGACAAACAGGGAAATATCAGCGATGTACGCTCTCTGTCCAAACACGGTTTTGGAATGGAAGACGAAGCCGTTAAGATCATCAAAAAAGGTCCAGCCTGGGAACCTGCCGTTCAGAACGGACGTAAGGTAAATGCCTACCGCCGCCAGCCGATTACGTTTGTGGTGGAGGAGCAGTAAGACCAGGATTTAAGGATTTGAGGATTTCAGGATTTGAGGATTTGTTGATTTGAGGGATTAGATTTTTTTTGATTGAAATAATTATGGCCAGATGAATTGATTTCATCTGGCCATTTTCTATTTATTTCATCCCTACTTTTGTATCATATTCATTCTCAAATCATCAAATTTTCAAATTCCTTCATTCCCAAATTCCCCGATCATCTCCACCTCCTGGAACGATACCATCCTTGCCCTCGCCACACCTCCCGGAATTGGTGCCATAGGCGTTTTACGGGTAAGCGGTGAGAAGGCTATTGCCATGGTCAATGCGTTATTTCCATCAAAGGACTTATCGGCTCAGGCCACGCATACGCTCCATGTAGGCTATTTAAAAACCGGGGATACCCTGTTGGATGAAGTCGTGATTTCGCTGTATAAAGGCCCCCGGAGCTACACAGGAGAGGATGTGGTAGAAATATCCTGTCATGGATCTCCTTTTGTACAGGAGCAGGTTATTCAGGCCCTGATGGGGCAGGGGGCCCGGTTGGCCAAACCCGGGGAATTCACCCAGCGTGCCTTCTTAAAAGGCAAGATGGACCTGGCCCAGGCCGAATCCGTGGCCGATCTGATAGCCGCCAATAGTGAGGCCAGTCGCAATACGGCCCTTCATCATATCCGGGGTGGTTTTTCCAATGCCCTGAAGGATCTCCGGGAGCAGGTGCTCCAATTTTCCGCCCTGATCGAATTAGAGCTTGATTTTTCGCAGGAAGACGTTGAGTTTGCCGATCGTACCAAGTTCTATGCCTTGCTCGAGAAAGCCCGGATATTGGTCGCTGACCTGCTAAAGTCCTTTCAGTTGGGGAATGTCATCCGCAACGGGGTTAGTGTAGCCATTGTGGGCAAGCCCAATGCCGGTAAATCCACCCTGCTCAATACCCTGCTCAATGAGAACCGGGCGATCGTAAGCGATATTGCCGGTACCACCCGCGACACCATCGAAGAACTCATCAATATCAATGGCATCCTGTTCCGGCTCATTGACACCGCGGGTATCCGCGACAGTGTAGATACCATTGAAACCATGGGGGTGGAGAAAAGCCGGGAGAAGATGCGCTCAGCCGATCTCGTATTATACCTGTTTGATGTATCCGCTGAAACCGCTGCCACCCTCCACACCGAGCTGGCCACCATTCAGGAGGCCAATTCCCGATTCCTGGCCGTAGGCAATAAAGTAGATACCCTGGGAGAGGAAAAGGCCTCGGCCAAGTTTCCCGGCGAGCATGTGTTGTATATCTCTGCCCGCACTCATTTACATGTAGACCTCCTCAAAGAAAGGCTGGTCGACAAAGTCCTTGAAGGCACGGTCAATACCGAAAGCACCATTGTCACCAATGCCCGTCATTACGCCTCGCTCAAGCAGGTAAACGACTCCCTGTCCGATATCGTTGCCGGTCTCGACAACCATGTTCCCGGCGACCTCCTCGCCCTCGACATCCGCCGCTGTCTCTACTATCTCGGTGAGATCACCGGGGAAGTGACGAATGAGGAACAGTTGGATTATATTTTTTCGAAGTTTTGTATTGGGAAGTAGAATATGTAATGCATTGATTTTCAATTTATCATATTTATTTTCCCAGAGTATCTAATTGGGAATAAGAATCCGAAAAGCAATAATAATTAAATCGGAAGGGTTGGTTTTTAAGATTTTTTTTTGCTTTTTGGTTGCCAAAAGGAGCGAGCAACAAAATCGAAATATCATCGTAAATACCGGGAATTTAATATCCAACTTGTATTCAGGGTTTACAAGACGAAAAGCGAATAACAGAGTAGAAAGTACTGTATTCGAAAGCGAGATATGAATAATGTATAGAAGATTTTTGATCCACTAAATTAGTTTTAAAAATAACTCACGAATGAACATATACGAATTTGACTCTTCGGAAATTATCAATTACCTATAAACAGAATTGCATCATCAAAACCGCCAGCGCCTTTTTCTTTCCAATAACTATGGCCAACGAATTTATTTCATTTAGCGATATGGTGCCGGTGATCAACCATTTGTTTGCCGCTTCAATTAAGCTAGATCTAAGATTTCATCAATAGTCATTTTCTAGTAGGTATGATCAATTTCAAAGATTGGGTCCTTATGAGATACCTTCGTATTCCTCAACACATCAACTTGTTCAATGATGAACTCATCTTTCATTAGGTTATCATACCATAAATTGTGTATCATACGGTACTCTGTGAAAAATTGATTTGTATCATTTTCCCAATTTTCTCCATAATCACTAATCCAATTATAAAATAACAACATTTGCTCGTGATTGGAGAGTTGTGCACGTATTATCTTTAAGTATCTCATTTTCTCATCGTACTCGATCACCACTTTACTTTGCACTACGTGTTTAACTGCCAAATATAGGTGTCGAAAATAATGGCCCAGTCTTGATGCGTGCCCGGAAAATGGTTTATAATTGAAATTCATATTTGCGCCATTTGAAAACCTTTTTCTTTGCTCATTAGTTGCAATGTGGGACCCAGGATATTGATGCTGTTCGCGAGCTGTTTGAAGCAAACCCGTAAACATTACATCTACAGGGTTGTTTTTGGAATAATCATCAAGACCTGAAAAAAAAAGATTATAGCCTTTTTTGAACAATTCCTTGTTGAGCTTTCTGCCACCGGCAAAACACGTCAATATGAACTCAAGTTCCGCTTTCATGGTGACAAATACTTTTCTCCCTTCGGTAACTTTTTCAAATTTTTCCAACCCCGTAGGGATCCTTCTGAAGTCATAACCTTCGATCTTCATTTCAGTTACATTGTCACGGTGCAGTTTGAGCATTTCATAAAACTGGGATTCGAACTGTTGCAATTTTACTTGGTCATTCTGGTGATTGATCTGTTTTTGAAATAACATTCTCTGGAGCTGGTTCGCCTTGAATTGAATGTAGAAGGCAAGTCCTGTAACAAATACACCTGCCATCGCGATGAAGGGATTCATCAGACCCCCGATAGTATCCCCGATTTGTCCCGTCGAATTAAAGTTAGGGGTGGTGGTAACCCCGGTCCTGGTTAAAAGGAAGGGTGTGAAAAATGACATGATAATCAGCGCGAGGGAAAGAAGGATGAGTCCCTTGCTTTTCCAATCAAAAATAGTGATCTCATCAATGGTTTTTGACTCTGAATCAAGTGACGCTGATTTTGCTGCAGTCAACTTTCCAAGTGAGTGTGCGAGATAAATTAATGCCAATAGTATTATAACTAGCATGATAATTACAAGCACAAGGAAGGTTGTCATAATTGTCAGTTTGGTGGCTGAATCGTATTTTGCCAGGTTGAATTTAATAAATAGTTTAGACTCAGTTTAATAGTTCAGATGTTTGGGCTAAGCGAAATGAAGGTTTCGGAACCTGACGATTTCCATCCGACAAAGTCTAGGGATTTGATTGTTGAATAGATAATGCCACACCAATGGTTTTGCGAATATCTGAAAGCCATATAAATAGGGTAGTGACTATTTTAGGATTTATGACTTGGACTAGGCAGGAAATAATATATATGTGGCGTTTATCAGCATGGAGAGGTAAATGCTTGAGGTATGGAGAAAAACTAGTCACAGGAGCGATGATTTTCTTATCTTCACTGCACAATATACTAAAATATTTAGTATATTGCAAATCGATAACTAATCTGAAACTATACTGATAAATTTTATGGGCAGACCTTTCGAAAGCGAATTAAAAAAAATACCCGGTACCATTGAGTGGGCCAGTGCGCTGGACGTAAAAAACATCTCGGAATTGATCAGGAAGTACCATCATCCGGTATATATTGTTGGATCCGGCGGGTCCTTCAGTACCTGCGTTTACGCGGCAGATCTCCTTACGTCGAGAGGTATTTTTGCAAAAGCTGTAACACCCTTGGAACTGTTTTATGCCAACGCTACGTTCAGGAAAAGTAATCTTATTTTTATCAGTGCCAGCGGAAACAACACTGACATATTGTTTGCTTTCAAAAAGGCAATCGAAAGTGAACCCCTTTCCATTCTTAGTATATGCATGAGAAAAAAATCTAAGCTGGCTACACTAGCTGCGGAATATTCAGGATGCAACACCTTTGGTTTTCATCCGCCAGCTGGGAAGGATGGATTTCTTGCAACCAATTCCCTGGCGGCTTATTTTGTCATACTATACCGGACGATAGCAGATAGAATCATAACTCATCAATTACCTGCGCCCAATGTTTCACATTTCCGTGCGGTCTTGAAAAAAGTCAATAAGCAAACAAGTTTTACAATATTATATGGTTCTTACCACCACGCAGTAGCGGTCGACCTTGAATCCAAATTTTCCGAAGCAGGCCTTGCCCCATCTTTATTATGTGACTACCGGCATTTTGCACACGGACGTCATAACTGGTTTGATAAGCAGAAAAACTCGGTTGTAATCGCCCTTTCCTGTCCAGCCGATGAAAAACTTTGCAATAAAACGCTTGGCTTGTTACCAGCAAGTATACAAAAGGTGGTCCTCGCCACCCCTATCAATAGCTTTGAAGGCACCATTCATCTATTGGTCCAATCGATGCAACTGATCAACCAGATAGGAAAAAAAGTAAAGATAGATCCGGGAAGGCCCGGCGTTCCTCCGTATGGGTCAAAGATCTATCATCTAAAATATGATCGCTTGGTCAGCGGACAACCGCTTAAAATGGAAGAGCTTGCGATCGCTCGAAAGGCGAAGGTGAATCGTATCGCTGATTTGGAGAAAGAAGTATTTGATAAATGGCTTTCCGATCTCGCTTCGTTCAAGAAAAAGCTGGAAAGCGCGAAATTCGGTAGTCTCATTTTTGACTATGACGGAACCCTCTGTGCTCCATCAAACAGGCTTAAAGGCCCGGATCAAGAAATAAGAGAACTGTTGATCGACTTTCTAAAAAATGGATTTGTCCTGGGTGTCATTTCAGGAAGAGGAAAATCGCTGCGGGGAGACCTTGAAAAAATATTCGCGGAATACCCCGATCTCATGAAGCGTATCGTGGTGGGATACTACAACGGTAGCGATATTGCTCCATTGACTGACAATACAAAGCCTGACAAGTCACAAGCGATGCATCCTTCACTCGTCATTGTCCAGGATCACCTTGCTAAAATCGATATCATCGCAGACCCAAGCCCCAATCAACTGACCTTTAAAGCTGATAGCTCGCTAGAGTGGACACGAACGAGGGAGGTTCTTCTCAATGAAATCATGTTACTGGATAAGGATGATTTGACTGTAGTAGAATCCAGTCATTCGCTTGATGTAATCCCAAGAAAACTGGCCTCCAAAAACAATGTTCTCGAGCACTGCCGGAAACTGTGCCGGGAACTGAGGGTATCGGAAGACTGTCTTTGTATAGGTGACAAAGGACAATGGCCAGGGAATGACTATGCGCTACTGGCCAATGAATATTCACTTAGTGTCGGTGAAGTATCTTCCATACCGGACAGGGGCTGGAACCTCTGCCCGCCGGGTATGAGAGATGAAAAAGCGGTGGCGTGTTTGTTTGGGAAGATGAAAATGTTTCCCAGTTATTTTACAGTTTCTAAATTATGAGAACCTCGCTTGCTGAAAAATTGTTAGCCAAAATTATGGAGTGGACGCCTGAGGAAATAGATCAGGAGCGTCCATTGATGCAGGCTATGGCAAACCTAAAATGGAATGAATACCAGCAATTTGCACCTGGAACACGGTTTTTGGAGAGTCTTATAAAATGGCTTCAGCAGTTTGAAACGCTCGATGAAAGGAAGGTTGGGTATCGCCTGGTACGTGACCACCTGATATTCGTTTCCAGTGAGCAAATGGCTCATCTCGTGGATATCCTTTTTTCGGAAAAAATAAACCCGCTACTGATCAAAAAAACTGCGGTTGAGCTGTCCCTTTCACCCTATCTCGTTTCAAAGATCAAAAATGATAAGTTGTATGCTCAGAACCGTCGCAAATCACTTTTTATCGGGTTAAGCGATGGTTCCCGTATTGATCAGTTTAGAAGAGGCGCCTATCTCAACAACGAACAGGTGATTGCCACGTATTCTATAGGCCCTGAAAAGGTTAAGGATATGCTTCAAAATCTGGAAAAGGATATTCCGGATTCCAAATTCAAGACAGTTTTCTTAATTGACGATTTTACGGCAAGTGGGATGACTTATTGTCGGCCGGACGGAGGGGGTAAGCTCGGAAAAATATTCACTTCCATATTTAAGGATGGCGAAACCTTTTATGGCGCGGTAGATCATGAAAGTCTCGAAATACATATCCTGTTTTATATTGCTACAACAGATGCGCTTCATAATATCCGGCGGGGAATTGAGGGATGGAAAAAAAGTAAAGGTCTAAATTTCAATTGTACTGTTGATTGCCTTCTTGAGATCAATGATACAAGCAAACAAAAGATAACCTCCGATCAGGAGTTAATGTCTTTCATGGTAAAATATTTCGACGGAAGTGTTGTAGATGAGCATTATGAAAAAGGCAAGCACGATCTGCCCTTCCTGGGTTTTAATGAATGTTGTTTGCCGATTGTGTTAAATCACAATACCCCGAATAATTCGGTCGCCATTCTTTGGATGCCGGCAGATAAAAAATATAAAGGACTTTTTCCAAGAATATCAAGGCACAGAGAAGATAAATATGAAGATTAGAAATCCATTTTTGTTAAGAGCTTCTGAACGGATCGAGTCCGATGCGGGGTTTCTGCGCTTATATAGTCCGTTAGTTCTAGATTATTTTATTGATAATATGGATGCAGAGGAATTGTGGAATACTTTTTTGTTTATCCGTAGTTCACCAGGCGCGGGAAAAAGCTCGCTATTACGCCTTTTTGAGCCAGCTTCCTTACTAACGTTGTTGAATCGAAAATCCGGCGATGAATTCAAGGAGCTTTTTAAAAGGCTAAAAAAACTAAATGCGGTGTCGGACGACAGGATTAATGTGTTGGGGGTAAACCTGACGTTTACCCGGAATTATGAACTGCTCGAGAGCTTTTCAGGTCTTCAACCAGGAGTGAGAGATAGATTATTCTACTCTTTGCTAAATAGTAGGATCATAACCGCAAGCCTACGTGCAGTTCTTTCACTGGCAAGACTGAAGTTTCCTGAAGACTTACATAAAATCGAGTTTAACTATAAAGACGAGAAACTATACTTTAAGAAAATAACAGTGCCCTGTGATGGCCGAACCCTATATGAGTGGGCTGCAGATATAGAAAAGACAATTTATGAGTTGCTTGATAGTTTCTTACCCATTAGCCCAGCTTCTATCGAGGGGCATAGTGAGCTATTTTCTCTCGAAGTGATTCGACCCGAATACATGTTAGTAGATGGAAAATGTCTTTTTGATCGAGTGCTTTTCATGTTGGACGATGTACATAAATTATCTTCCAAGCAAAGGGATGGGCTCATATCTCACCTTATGGAAAAGCGAAGTAGTACATCCATTTGGTTGTCTGAACGTTTGGAGGCATTAAATAATCTTAAGACCAACCGTGGACGAGATTATGAAGAATTGAATCTGGAGGACTACTGGAAAGAAAGAGAAAGTAAGTTTGAAAAATTGCTGACAAGTATTGCCAACAAGCGAGCCGCTGAGTCCCGCGAAGATGTCGAATTCGCTTTGGATGCACAGCAAAACGAACTTGAGTTAGCGGACGCTTACAAAGAAGCCAAGATCGTGTTGTTTGCCACAATAAGTAAGCTTTCTCAAGAGACCATTCGCTTTAATGAATGGAAGCAATACCTTGAGCAGTTTGATGGCACCGAGCAGGAATATTGTGAACTCGCAAAACAAATAGAGATCATTATTCATCGCAATCTTGCACGAAGCGAGCTTGCCTTGGAGTACACACTGAGTGTGCAAGAACTTATCGAAAAAATTGATGAAAAGGTAGTACAGGCAGCCCGTCTTTTTTTGAGTCGGCAATTTAATTTGCCTTATTATTTTAGTATGGCAACGTTGTCGAAGATATCCACCAATAATGTCGAGCAATTTCTCGGATTCGCGGCACCGCTTTACGAAAGAATGCTTTCACTGAATTTGAATCAAACAAGTGTTGCCATTTCAGCGTATGTTCAGGATAAGGAGATCAGAAAGATCGCAAATCAACGCTGGAAGGATCTGGATAAAATGATACCGGAAAGTGGGTTGGTAATACGCTTCCTTGAAAATTTCTGTGCATATTGCTCCAGCGAAACTTTTCGGTCGACTGCTCCTTATGCGCCGGGTGTGAACGGTTTTCATATAGATGCGACCCGTACGATCAGGTTGATTAAAGAAGAGGAGTGGTTGTCTAATGATATATTTATTGATCTTCAAACTGTGTTAAACACCTGTCTCGCATTTAATCTATTGCACGTGAGAGAGGTTATGCAGGGAAAGAAGGGACAAAAGAAGAATATTTATTACCTTAACCGTTGGCTTTGTGTTAAGTTTGGCCTTCCTCTGAGCTATGGTGGCTGGCGAACAAAAAAACCGGACGAACTGCTACGATGGATAAAAAGATAGAAGATAAATTAAGATGGGATCCTTACGTGCTTTTGCGTAACAGCGAGGTCACAACCTTCACATCGGAACATTTTAAAGTGACCGAACGAAAAGTGCTATATGTAATGGGATCAGGTTTTGATTACCGGATGAATTTAGGGATCAGGTCTGTGAAGAATTCAGATACTGCTATTGATATGGACTGTCTTCTCATCCAATATGATGAAGGGAAAAGTTCGTCCTCCAGAAAGTATAAGCCATTGGTTGACGCTAATCTAGGGGATTTGAAAACTATTATACCAGCTGAAAAAATCATAGTAAAGCATATAGATTTATGGACCGCAGCAGGGAAAAAGAAGCAGAGAGTGGGTGATAAAAATGCTTCGGATGTATTTGATGACCCAGCTTTACTGGCGCCTTATACAGATATTTTCGTGGATATCAGCGCTCTTCCACGTGGGATTTATTTTTCACTGATCGGAAAGATCCAGGCTATTATTGACCTGAATTACCCGTCTAATGAAAAGAATTTCTTTATTATTATTTCCGAAAACGCTGAACTCGATTCGCATATTAAAGAATTTGAACCAGACTCGGAGTTGAGCTATGTCTTTGGATTCAGGGGAGGCTCTGAACTTACCTCGGATAAAAAGGAAGTTATATGGCTTCCCATACTTGGCGAGGGGAGTGCCGGTCAAATAGAAGCAGCTCATGAAAAGATTGAACCGGATGAAATTTGCCCAGTTCTCCCATTTCCATCCCGCGATCCACGCAGGTCGGACGCTTTACTAACAGAGTATCACAAATTATTATTTGATGAACTTAACGTAGAGGGGCAGAACATAATTTATGTACCTGAGCAAAATCCTTTCGAGGTTTATCGCACACTCGCGCAAACGGTCAAGGATTATAACGATACTTTGCATTCTTTAAATGGCTGTGACATAGTTATTTCCACCTTTTCATCTAAACTGTTATCTATTGGGGCGCTGTTATGTGCTTACGAGTTTAAAGTTTTGAACAATATCAAGGTTGGCATATTAAATGTGGATTCATCTGGGTACGAGATTGAGGATGAGGAGTCGGCACAAAAGATGGGCGATAAATCTGAACTTTTCTTAATTTGGCTCGCTGGAGAATCCTATAAATCTTAATAAATTGAAGAAGCCTGTATGTTTCGGAGCCGGACTGGTGGCTCTTGATGTTATCCTTAACGGAAGTGCAGAGACACTTCCAAAGCTGTCGGCTGGGGGTTCTTGTGGTAATGTCCTATCTATTCTGGCATACCTCGGGTGGAATTCCTACCCGATCGCCCGGTTGTCAAATAACCGGGCCGGAACCGAGTTAGTGCGGGACATGGAACGCTGGCATATTCATACAGACCACTTATTGCTGAGCGTAGAAGGCAGTACTCCCATCATTATTCACCGGATTAAGCGGGATAAACAGGGAAAACCCATCCATCGCTTTGAGTTCAAAGACCCGGAAACCGGCTCATGGCTTCCCCAATTCAAGCCCATCACCAAACAAGTGGCTGCCGATGTATTGCAGAGTGGCATTTGTCCACAGGTTTTTTATTTTGACAGACCCAATCCTGGTACTCTAGAACTGGCGCAGAAATTAAGAGAAATGGGCACGGTTATTTGTTTTGAACCATCTTCTATGAAGGATAAAGTGCTGTTTGAAAAATTTCTTGCAGTGACCGATATTCTCAAATATTCTCATGAACGCCTTCCTGATTATAAAGTTCATTTCAAATCGCCGCGCTGCTTTCTTGAAATTGAAACGAGGGGTAATGAAGGACTTTTATTCAGGAGTACGAATCATTCAGATCCGAATCACTGGCATAGCGTTCAAGGTTTTGAACTGGAGGAAATTACTGATGGTGCTGGTGCAGGCGACTGGTGCACCTCTGGCATACTCCATGTATTGTGCACTCAAGGAAGAGAAACCTTTTTCAAAACTGGGATAAAAAAAATGCGGAAAGCGCTCCTGTTCGGCTCCGCACTGGGCGCTATGAACTGCTATTATGACGGTGCACGCGGGCTGATGTATCATTATTCGTTTCAAAAGTTACAGGAAGAAGTGCAACACTTTATTAGCAAACGGGGTTTGCGTAAAGATGAAATGATCACAAAGCCACGAATTGATATTTCTACACATCTTCGTTTTACAGAGCTCTATGCTACAACGAAGTAATTTTCTTTTTTCCTACCCATAGAACGCGTTCTTTGTAAGATACAATGAACATGTGGTTGCTTACAAGACTTGTAGTTAGTTCATTCGAAAGGGATGTTTTCTGAAATAGCTAGGCTGAATACCTAACAGTGGTCTTGATAAAAGGGGTTTATTAAGTTATCATACCATCATTATGACTATTGCAGATATTGCTCTTTTTTAGTCCCTTCTTGTTCTTTCTTGGCGTTTTTCTGTTGCGTTTTTGGTGCCCGGTTGTAGAATGAGGTGGACCTCAAATAAAAGGAATTTCTGTATCGGAAAGTAAAAAAGTGCTTTACCGTCTAGGTGTAAGTACACTTTGTAATAATTGAAAATTTAGGCTGGCTTTGTTGATCACCCAAATCTGAGGTTCCAACGACAATAATCCTCCCTCACCTCCTTACAAGCTTCCAACCAATCGCCCTCCCCATGCCCTGCATAATAGCCAGGTTGATCCAACTTAGTGCAAACTTTTCCAATAATTCTACCTTGTCACTTTTACCAAAATCAATACAGGATCCAAAACCGCAATCGAGGGCGAGTTGATGGGCAATTGTCTTGGCCCTTTGGTTGTCACCGGCCATAAACATATCCAGTGGACCGGCGGGGTAAATGGGATTGAGCATGTTTTCGAACCCTGTTGAGTTAAAACATTTCACCAGATCGGCTTTTGTTTGCGCGGAGAGGTAATGGAAAAGGGTAGGGTGGCCATGTACCTGATTATTGATGCTATTGGTGGCGTCGATCACGACTTTTCCGGTAAGATCACCCATCAAGGGTAGTACATCATCAATGGCGACTGGAGGAATGGCCAGGAGGATCACCTCTGATAGAGCCACCGCTTCAGTAATGGACAGGGCCCGGGTATTATCATTCTGTAATAATTCCTTTCCCTTGAATTGGTTAATGTCTTTCACACCCAGTTGAATTTGGTGACCTTTTTTTGACCATTGGGTGGCCAGGGCGCCGCCCACATTTCCCGTTCCAATGATGGCTATATGCATGGTGTTTTTTGATTTAAGCGAATTTACTTTCTCTCAGAGGGTTTACCGGCCTTAGAGTTACACACTTTTTGGAATGTAAGGTGGAAATCAATAATTTAAATGACATTATGTTTTTCCATTTCAACGACAAGAGCAGTATGCTCTTATTCTTTTTCCTGAATGGATGGGTTTTGACCCTGCTGCTTTTGATCAAGAGCTACCAGAAAAGGGAATTGGCCAACCTGTTTCTGGCCCTGTTTATTTTTCTGGCAACCTTGTATATCACCCCCTTTATGCTGGGATATGCAGGCTGGTATTCGGAAGAACCTTACCGCCAATTTCTCTTTTATGCCCCTCTTCAGCATTTATTCTGGATTCCACCTGTTCTATTCCTCTATGTACGCTCCCTGCTTGATCGGTCCTTTCGCCTGAGTTGGAAACACGGGTTGCATTTTCTCCCAGGGGCCCTTTACCTATTCTATATTCTTGGTCTCTGGGTGATCGATAGAGTATCCGGTGCCGAACCGGGATTTTATGCAGACGGAAGAGATAAGGACCTGGACCCCTGGTACCAGATAACCGGTTTTTTCTTCCTGGTCTATTATTCCGTTCGGTCAGTAAGGGAATATTTTAGGTATCTCCGGTTGACCTATGAGTCGGTTAGTTTCGCTGACCGTATCCGGTTCAGGTGGCTCAGGTTTGTTCTTTTCCTTTTCTTGCTGCTGCTGGTCCTACGCATACTGTTCTTCCTGCTCAATCCGGAATGGGGCCAGTTTGGAAGTAAATACTGGTACTATCTCTGTTTTTCTGTGGTCGCCTACCTGCTGGGTATCATTGGTTACGGAAATAGCATGGTGACCCCCACCTCCTTTGATATTTTTTTAGAAAAAACCAATGCTGCGCCCATTCAGCATGATAAAGAAGAATCTGCGCAACCGGATAATTTGCTTTCCACCGGCCAGACTTCTCCAGACCCGGCGCTTGCCGAAATTCGGGAAAGCATCATTCATTTTATGGAAAATAAAAAAGGGTATGAGGACCCCTTGCTGACGGTTACCGACCTCAGCCGGGCCATTAACATACATCCCAAAAAAATATCATTTGTTATCAATAAATCCTTTGGAAAAAATTTTAATGATTATGTAAATAGCTACCGGGTACAGGCGGTTATTGACCGGATCGGGCAAGGAAAACACGATACCCAAACCCTGATGGGACTGGCCTACGATGCCGGGTTCAATTCAAAGTCCACCTTCCTGAGGGCATTTAAAAAGGAGACGGGCTTAAATCCCAGCGAATTTGTGCGGAAAAAGGGTTCAAATCCTGATTTGGGGCGGCTTAATGCACAGACAGATTGATTTTTATAAAAAAAATTGATGACACGATCCCTACTCTTAATCGCCATCCTGATGAACCTGGTTCTGTTTTCTTTTGGCCAATTACCGGAGAAAATTTCGCCCCAGACCATTGCCCGCCTGGATTCACTGACCACCCTTTACTGCTCACCGGGGACCCCGGGAGTAGCCTCAGCCATTATCAGGAATGGCAAAAAAATCTATGAAAAATATGAAGGGTTGGCTGAACTGATAGACAGCTCGGCTATTGGTACCTCCACACGTTTCAATATCGCCTCCAACGCCAAACAGTTTACGGCCCTGGCCATTCTCAAACTGGAACAGGAGAAAAAGCTGTCCCTCGACCAGGATATCCGCCATTTTTTCCCGGGACTTTATCCGGGTATAAAACAAAAAGTTTCCATACAACACCTCCTGACCCATACCAGCGGCATACGTGATTTTTATGACCTGCTCTCATTACAAGGCATCACCTGGTGGAAGAATAGCCTGGACAATCAGGATGTATTGAACATGTTGATGCAGCAAAAGGAATTGAATTTTTTACCCGGGACCCAATACCTGTATAGCAATTCCAACTATGTATTGTTGGCGCTGATCATCGGGAAAACCTCAGGCCAATCTTTTCTTCAATATACCCAATCGCTGTTTGACCGCTTGGGTATGAAAGAGACCTCGTTTTGTGTGGACACGGCCTTGCTTAGCGGACAGATCGCAAAGGCCTATTTTAATTTTCAAACCTGGACCACCTACCCCTGGACATGGAAAGTGGTTGGAGACGGGAATTTGTTTTCCTCGATGGCCGATCAGGTTCAATGGGAACGGATTCTTCAGGGAGAGAAGTTGACCGATCTCGATCCGTCGATCATTCAGAAAAGCCAGGAATTCATATGGCCTTCAAACCCGGGTTCATACGGATTTGGATTGGAAAAGGGTGTGTACAAAAACCGATCTATCCTTTTTCATGAAGGGGCTACAGGAGCATTCAAGGCCATGACCATCCGGTTTCCGGAAGAGAAGATCAGCTTTATCACAATGACCAATTCGGGTAGAATAACGCCTAACCCTCAAACCTATCAGCTGGCAGATATTTTTCTGAACCTTCCGGCCAATGAAGGTTCCTTCCTTACCCGGCCGGTAAACGAAGGAAAACCCGTTTTGGAAAAGGAGATATTGGGTTTTTATACGGATGGAGACCGGTTCTATTTTCAGTTCATACAAAAGGACAGCGCTTTGTTTCTTCGTCGGTATGGCAGAAACGATGTCAAATTGGAACGAGAGTCATCCAATATATTTCACCAGGTGAATGATCCCGCCTTTAAACAGGAATTCAACTTGGGTCAAATTGGAAAATGGGAGGTTACAGCCTATTATACTTGTCATGCACCTTATACACTAGTCCGGGAAGCATTGCCTGGCCCTGCATACGATTTTTCTAAATGGAACGGACAGTTCAAGAATGGTGAACTGGATCTGGAAATGAAAATTAAGTACCAGGGTAATTTGACCTATTCCATAATCTTATCAGGTAATGACACCACCACGGGTATTCTCCTTGCCCCTGACCGGTTACTCTTCGATGGATATCTACTAAAGAGGATGTCTATTGGAAAACGCAGAACAGACCTTATGTTGGTTGGAAACCGAATACGCGCGGTTCGGTTTGTTCGGCAGTGAAAAGGCTCCCAGTTGTGCGGATACTCCAATGGACCATTTATTAAAAGTCGCCAAAGGCATTATGTTTTTAAAGAATTTTAGGTAATTGGAATTATCATCGTAATATTGCGATACAATGGGAGCCACCAAATCCGAAATATTCACCCCCCGGCAGAACAGAATCGCCAATATGCTGAAGGCCCTGGCGCATCCTGCCCGGATCGCTATCATTCAGCAGCTTTCCA
This sequence comes from Chitinophagaceae bacterium, assembly GCA_041752235.1. Taxonomy (GTDB): domain Bacteria; phylum Bacteroidota; class Bacteroidia; order Chitinophagales; family Chitinophagaceae; genus SpSt-398. The sequence continues at coordinate 4,712 of JBGSHM010000023.1, read as the reverse complement.
AAGCCGAGCATTGTATTTGTGGCGACCTGGTGGAGGAATTGGGTTTGGCGCAACCGACCATTTCCCAGCACCTGAAGGAGTTGAAAAGCATGGGGATCATTAAAGGCTGTGTGGAGGGAAAAAGTATCAGCTATTGTATTGATGAAAAAGTATGGAAGCAGGTAAAGTCGGAGTTTGACGCCTTGTTTTCTGCCAAGAACAGATCGGAAGTATAAATATTTTTTTGAATTAACGCATCGTAATATTGCAATAAAGCAATTATTGAATTATGTCAGCAAACAATTGCGCCCCGGCACACGAAAGAAAGAAGCTTAGCTTTTTGGACAGGTACCTGACCCTCTGGATCTTTTTGGCCATGGCCATTGGCGTGGGGATCGGATATTTTATCCCCTCCTCCGCGGGATTCATTAATTCTTTTTCTTCGGGGACAACCAATATCCCCCTGGCCATTGGGTTGATCCTGATGATGTACCCACCATTTACCAAAGTGAAGTATGAAAAATTAAGGGGTGTGTTTAAGAACACAAAGATCCTGGGCGCATCATTATTCCTGAATTGGGTGGTGGGACCCATTCTGATGTTTGTATTGGCCATCGTGTTTTTAAATGGGTATCCGGAATACATGGTGGGATTGATCCTGATCGGCCTGGCACGTTGCATCGCCATGGTGATAGTATGGAATGAATTGGCAGAGGGCAGTCGAGAATATGCGGCAGGACTGGTAGCCCTAAATAGCATATTTCAGGTCCTGTTGTTTAGTGTGTACGCCTATGTGTTCATTACGGTGCTTCCTCCCATCTTTGGCTATTCTGGCTCGGTGGTGGACATTACCATTGGACAAATTGCCGAGAGCGTGGCCATCTATCTGGGGGTTCCCTTTGTGGCCGGTTTTCTGACAAGGTATATTTTGTTACGGGTAAAAGGGGAGGAATGGTACCAAAATAAGTTCATCCCCTTTGTTTCACCCATTACCCTGATCGCGCTCTTATTTACCATTGTGGTCATGTTTAGCCTGAAAGGGGAATTGATCGTGGAGATCCCGATGGATGTAGTGCGGATCGCCATTCCGTTGGTGATCTATTTTGCCATCATGTTTCTGGTCAGCTTTTTTATTGGTAAGAAAATGGGAGCGGATTATTCCACCAATGCCTCCATCGCCTTTACGGCAGCAGGAAACAATTTTGAATTGGCCATCGCCGTGGCCATTGGGGTATTTGGCATCAATAGCGGACAGGCTTTTGCCGGAGTAATAGGCCCCTTGGTGGAAGTGCCTGCCCTGATCGCCCTGGTCAATGTCGCCTTCTGGCTTCGCCGGAAGTATTATACAAAACCCACAAACGCCTAAAATTTAGAACAATGAAAATTGCGCTTTTCTCGGATATTCATGCCAACCTTCCCGCGCTGGAAGCCTTTTTTGCCGACCTGGAAACCCGTAACCCGGATGCCGTGTATTGCCTGGGTGATCTGGTGGGGTATAATATCTGGCCAAATGAAGTCATTAATGAGATCCGGAAGAGAGGCATTCCAACCATCGCCGGAAATTACGATCAGGGTATTGGGTTAATGAGTGACGAATGTGGGTGTGCGTACAAAACAGAACCAGAGAAGGACATGGGAAAAATATCCATTTCCTATACCAATCACCTGGTTAAGCCCGAAGAGCGTAAATATCTGCGCACCTTACCTGCTCACATCAGGGTGGAGTATCAATTAAACAATGATAAATTAAACCTCCTACTCGTTCATGGCAGCCCCAGAAAGATCAATGAGTACCTGTTTGAAGATCGGGATGAAAAAAGTCTGCTCCGTATCATGGAGCAGGCCGATGCAGATATCATGTGTTTTGGTCATACCCACAAACCCTATCACCGCACGCTGAATTCAGAGGTTGATGGACAATACCATTTTCGCCATGCCATTAATATTGGCTCAGTAGGCAAACCCAAAGACGGTAACCCGCAGGGTGGGTATGTCATGCTGACCATAGAGGAAAATAGCAGTATAACCAACAAGGACAGCATCGGTGTGGAATTTATCCGCTTTGACTATGATATCGAGATGGCGGCAAAAGCAGTGGAGGATAGCCCCCTGCCCAATGATTATGCGGATATGTTGCGGAATGGGTATTAAAATTCGTGCCTATTCGAAAAAATTCGTTTCAATTTATTTCCTTACGACCCCTCCCTATACCGAATCGTCGACGAAGCCACCCCATATCCCCTGGGAAGTTCAATGGTGGAAACCGCACGTATACCTATTTTGATAAGGGCTATGTGGTGGATGGCATGCTCGAGGTTATAGGCCAGTTCGCGGTAATAATTGGTTTGAAAAAGGAGTGGTGTATCTGATAATTCATCAAAACCGGCCTCGAGGGTCAGGTCCTTGTTTTGGGGATGGAGGTTTTGCAGAATCTGATGGAGCGTTTGAATGGCTGTTTCCCGTTGGGTCTCAATCTCGATATCCCTTTTCCGGTGTTCGTAATTGACGGTACCATGGGCATAACCTTCTTCGATACAGACCATCATCTCCAGGATATGTCTTACATGCTGCCCAATGGTAGCACCCGACAAGATTTCGATTTTTTGAACAAATTGTTCATCCGTAAGGTCATCAATAGAAGACTCCAATAACCTTAAGATGGATTGCACTGAATGATGGATCGTCATCGAATGTTTTTTATGTCTTTATCCCTTTCTCCGATCACCCGAAAATTAATGGATTTTCGTTTATCAGATAATAATAAAAGAATAATTTACGGACATAATGACGTGCTGGTTTTCTAAACCTTACAAGCGGGAGTAAAAAATCTAAAACTTCTTGAAAATTTTGCCCTTTAGTTGGCAGGCGGGAAGTCTTCCAGGGTCTTTTTCAATTTTTCTCTGGTCGGGGCAGATAGGGTGTCGGGGGCTGTTATTGACCGGCTTTCTTCTTTGATATGGATGGTCTGTTTCTCAAATTTCTTGCAGGCCGCGCATAAGGAGGTGTGTACTGATAGCTTCAATTTGTCCATCAGTGACAATTTTCCTTCTTCCTTTTTGGCCATGAAATAGGTGGCTTCATGGCAATGGATCATCATTTTATTTACCAGGGACGATTTCATACCCCTCCATTTTTGAACCCCTGCTTTTCCACGCATTTGAAGCCTGGCCCGGTGAATCAATACCCAATAGTTAGACGAGCTAATGTTTAAAACCTTACAGATTTCCTCTGAATCAAGATCTTCCAGGTATTTAAGGACAAAAACATGCTGTTGGAGATTTTTCAGGTGGTCCTTACACCAATTAATGATCCGGCGGATCTCTTTTTGTTCAATCAGGGGCCAGTCCCGGGGCGTTTTCTGGGGAATCCATCCTCCTTTTTCATTAAACCATTCCTCATTGACCGAGGCGAGGTCGGGCATGTTTACAATGGATGCCTCTCTGGACTTTTTTCGGAAATGGTCGATGATCTTATTTTTCAGGATGGCGAATAACCAGTTTTTTTCGGATGCTTCACCTTTATAGGACTGTAGTCCTTTGAGGCCGGAAAGAAAGGTTTCCTGTACCAGGTCTTCAGCCAGGGCAGGATCATTAACACGGGGTAGGGCATATTGATACAATTGATCGCCATAGTTTTCGATCCAGGTATTGGGATTTGTTTCTGCGGGATTCAGGCTCATTCGTGGGGCTATTTTCTGCCCTAAATATAAGGGAAACCCGCTGTGCGGGCGATACCCGATATTTGTAAACTGTCAATTTACCATTATCATTTTTTATTGTAAACTTCAAGCATGCCCCAACACCTCCACCAGATCAGCCTCCTCGTTAACGATTATGATGAAGCCATAGCCTACTATACCAATATTTTGGGATTTGAATTAATAGAAGACACGGTACTCACTCCCGCCAAACGTTGGGTGGTCATCAAACCAAAAGGGGAGAAGGGGACTTGTCATATCCTGTTGGCAAAAGCCGCAAGGGAGGAGCAGAAAAAGTTTATAGGGAATCAAAGTGGCGGAAGGGTTTTTCTTTTCCTGTATACCGACGATTTTTATCGCGATTTTGAGCTATACCACAGCCGGGGCGTCGAATTCATACGACCTGTTTTACAGGAACCCTATGGCACCGTATCTGTCTTTAAAGACTTATACGGAAACCTTTGGGACCTGATTCAACCTACCGAATACTGATTAACCCAAGGTTTACCAGGCTAACAAACGTATAAGTAGACACCCATTTTTTTATTTTGATAAAATTATTTTATGGCCAATTCTATTTCAGAAAATGAAAAAGTTCGCGAACACCTTGCTAATGAACGCACCTTCCTGGCCTGGATAAGGACCAGTATTGCGCTGATGGGATTCGGTTTTGTTATTGTGAAGTTCGCTGTGTTTATCCGGCAAGCGGTGGTTATGTTGGGAGAAAATACTGTTCATATCCCAAAAGCGAATTCAGCCCGTATCGGTGTTGGCATGGTTGCGCTTGGAGCCGTGGTGGCTGCGTTGTCCTATTTTAGTTTCCTCCGGACAAAGAAATTGATCAGCGAAGGCACGTATACATCGGGCTCAGGCATGAACCTCTTTGTAACCCTCGTGATCGTTTTGGCCTGCATTCTTTTATTGGTCTATCTGGCCCCAAGCCTAACCTGAGTTGTGCGGGATCTGCTGTGCGACCTCTGGTCCCGCACCTCTCTCCCGTCGCCTCTGGCGACGTCGCTGTAAGGAGACAAGAAGT
>JBGSHM010000022.1:0-45904 GCA_041752235.1 Chitinophagaceae bacterium | reverse complement strand
GTGCGAGACCTCTGGTCTCGCACAGCGGCCCTCCGCCCCTCGGCTCCTTTCCAACAACCAACATCCACCCCCCACCATCCGTCATCCACCATCCAACATCCAACATCTGTCCTCCGTCATCCGTCATCCAACACCCCCCTTCTCCATTAAATTTTTTTTCAATAAATTGTCTTTCTAATCTACGATTGCATGAACCAACCCACACTTTTGTTTGATTGCCTGGCTGTCCAGGCAGATAGAGGAGGTTTACCCGATATGCTGGCGGGGAAAGAAAGGGGAGAATGGAAAAAATACAGCACCTCTGATGTTAAAGACCTGGTAGACAAGCTAAGTGCAGGTTTACTGGCCCTCGGTGTTGGTCCAAATGATATGTCAGTCGAAGGCCGCGACAAGATCGCCATCATTTCCCGCAACCGTCCCGAATGGGTCATGCTTGACCTGGCGGTTCAACAGATCGGTGCCGTTTTGGTGCCTGTTTATCCCACCATCGGGGTGAATGACCTCGAATTCATTTTCAAGGATTCCAACGTAAAATATTGCTTCGTCAGTGATGAGGATTCCTATCTAAAGGTGCTGAGCATCAAGAACCATGTACATAGCCTGGCGGATATCTTCACTTTTGATCATGTCCCCAATGCCCGGCATTGGAAGGAAGTGCTTGAATTGTCCACTCCCGATCGGGTGGAAGCCATCAAACCCATTTCAGACCGGATCGGGTACAAAGACCTGGTCACGCTGATCTATACCTCCGGAACAACGGGTACACCAAAAGGGGTAATGCTTTCGCACGAAAATATTCTGAGCAACGTGATCTCCTGTATTCCCTGCTTTCCGCCGGGTGAAGAAATGAGGTCGTTGAGCTTTCTCCCCCTCAACCATATATTCGAACGGATGGTGACCTATCTCTACCTTTTCCGGGGCACGTCCATCTACTATGCGGAAAGCCTGGAAACGATCGGAGAGAACCTGAAGGAGGTAAAACCACACATGTTTACTACGGTTCCCCGTTTATTGGAGAAGGTGTACGATAAGATCATGCAAAAAGGAAATGAGCTCACCGGATTGAAACGAAAACTATTCTTCTGGGCGCATGAACTGGCGGAGAAATTCGAGATCAATAAAAACCAGGGATCCTGGTACAGTTTTCAATTGGCCCTGGCCAATAAACTGGTATTTAGTAAATGGCGGGAAGGCCTGGGAGGGGAGATCAAATGTATCGTGACGGGAGGAGCGGCCTGTCAGGTCCGGCTAATCCGGATCTTTACCGCGGCACAGATCACCATCATGGAAGGATATGGATTGACAGAAACCTCACCCGTGATCGCCGTGAACCGTTTTGAAGAGAGCAACCGGATGTTTGGTTCGGTGGGACCGCTTATCGATGGTGTATTGGTCAAGATCGCTGAAGATGGAGAGATCCTTTGCCAGGGACCCAATATCATGATGGGTTATTACAAAAGGCCCGATCTGACCGAGGAGGTCTTCCTGGATGGATGGTTCTGCACGGGAGATATTGGTACCATGGTAGAAGACAAATACCTGAAGATCACCGATCGCAAAAAAGAACTGTTTAAAACCAGCGGAGGCAAATATGTCGCCCCTTTACCAATTGAAAACCGGCTGAAGGAATCCCTCTTTATTGAACAGGCCTTGGTAGTAGGCCCGGAAAGAAAATTCGTCGGCGCACTGCTTGTCCCTTCCTTCCCGAACTTACAGGATTGGTGCCGGCACAATAATGTAGCCTATACGACCAATGAGGAAATGATCCGTCATCCCCGGGTTATCGATTTCTTTAAAGACCTCGTGGATAGTTTCAACAAATATTTTAATCATGTTGAACAGGTAAAACGCTTTGAACTGCTCGCCAATGAATGGAGTGTTGAAACAGGTGAAATGACCCCGAAGCTTTCCCTGAAGCGTAGGGTGATCATGGAGAAATATAAGGACGCGATTGAAAGAATCTATATTTAGTTCATAGCCCGGCCTGCATGGCCACATTGATCAGTTCAGCGGTATTCTTCAGCCTTAATTTTTTGAGGATGTTATAGCGGTGTACTTCGATCGTTTTCGTCGTGATCTGCAAATGCGCCCCGATCTCCTTAGAGGAAAGCCCCTTTTTAATGTAGGTAACGATCTCCAATTCCCGTTGAGAAAGGTCATTAACCGAGGGCTGCACTTTTTCCGCCATCATTTGCTCGGCCACGAGGTTTCGTATATCCTCACAAACATACTTGTGCCCATTCATCACTTCCAAGATGGCGCGGATCATTTCATCTTTGCTGGACTGCTTGGTGACATAGGCAGAGGCTCCGCTTTTCATCATTTTCTTGGCGATGGCTGGCTGGGAGAACATGGTGATCGCAATGATCTGTACCAGTGGGTTTCGCTCGTGAATCTGATGGGCCACTTCAAACCCGTCAATGGGTGACATATTAATGTCCAATAAAATGACTTGGGGATTTTGTTTGGCCACCAGTTCAATGGCTTCGTTCGGATCCCCTGTATCAGCGACCACTTTAAATCGAGGGTCGGCATTGAGTAGAAAGGACCAGGTTTCGCGAATGAGTTTATGATCATCCGCGATGAGGATAGTAATGGCTTCGTTCATGGTTCTTGCTTTTGTGAGTTACCTCCGTTTTCCACTCATGTTGATTAAAAAATAAGGGCTGATACCGGTGCAAAGGATAAGGTTCGTGTTCATTCTAAACACCGGAGGCACTACATCAGCAGAGTATTAACCGTAGCAAAGGTTTAATTGTTACCTTAAAGTACAAAATATATTTCAAATTTCCACCAGCCAGGATAAAACGCCACCGGCCCAATGCAAGCATTGGGCCGGTGGTTTTAAGCAGTAAGTCTGGGATCAGGAATCAAATAAACAGCATATGTGTTCCGGCTCCCTCACTTTTCTTATAAAAGTCACCAACGGTGATCACTTCTTCAACGCCTTCGAACAGGTCCTCTTTCTTGTAGTGGAACATATCCATGGCCAGTCGGCAGGCCCACATCCGCACGCCTGAATCGGAAAGGATTCCCAGGAATTCCTCCACCCCCGGCATATCGATCTTGTCCATCTCCTTTTTCATCATGGTAGTGGCCAGGGCTTCCATTCCGGGCAGGCCTCCGATCATGGTCGGAATATGCATAGCCGGGTTGCCTACCGTAGCCACATGTAGATTTTGGAGTTTTTTCTTGTGCACGGCTTCCAGCCCAAAAAAGGTAAAGAACATTTCGGCTTCGATGCCTTCCATCCGGGCCCCGTTGGCTAACACAAATGCAGCATATACATTCTCCAGGGTGGCCTTGGAAAGGATGATCATCATTTTTCGGATCTCACCATTATTCTCGCTCATAAAATTGAATTTTAAGGTTAGATACAACTTGCGGGTTTCGGAATCCCTGCGATCTTGGTGGCTGTTTTTAATGGAGCCTTGGGGAATAGCTGATAGAACTCTTTGATGTCTACCACCCCACTTTTACCGATTTTTCGGATGCTGAGGGGAACCTCATTCTTAAATTCGGTCTGCAGGTAACTGAGAATCTCCCAGTGCCTTGGACTCAGTGTGATCTCCGCTTCGGAAGCCAATACTTCGGCTACGCTGTTATCCCACTGTTTAAAATCGGTCATGTATCCTTCTTCGTTTACGGCTATGTTTTTGCCGGCAATGACTCTTTCCATATGAGTAGTTTATAAGTTTTAAAAAATGTTATTCATAATGTTTTCCCGATTCCGACATGGTCGGAGATACAAAAGGAATATGTGTCCCTTTTAGCAATACATTCCAATAGATCCAGCGGAAGGCCAGTTTACCCATATGGTTCATCCGACTTTCCTTGAGCAGACGCAATGGCCCGACACCCGGGAAGGGGAATGTTCCCTCTACAGGTTCATGGGTATAGTTAAAGTCGATCAGCAGGGCTTTCCCGTTTCCGGTTTCAATAAAACAGTTGGCATGCCCATCAAATTCTTCTTTCAGGGGTTCGCCTTTGATATACCGGAGGATATTCTCGGTCAGGATCTCCGCTTCGAAGTGTGCAACAGACCCGGCTTTGGAGGCAGGAATATTGCTGGCATCGCCTAATACAAATACATTTTCATACGCCTTGCTTTGCAGCGTGGCTTTGTTGGTAGGCACATAGTTCAGATCGTCTCCCATACCTGAGCGTTCGATCACTTCATCACCTTTGTTGGTTGGAACGGTCACCAGAATATCAAAAGGTATCTCGCGGCCACCATAGTCCACGATCATTTTATTTTCATTGTCCACCCGCTCAATGGCAAAATCACTTTCGATCTGAATATGTTTCTCATGCAACAAATGTTCCAGGGCATCGGTGGCTTTGGGTTTGGTAAAGGCCCCGCTAAATGGCGTAACATAAGTGATCTCCACTTTATCGCGCATGTGTTTATTCTTGAAAAAAGAATCGGCGAGGAAGGCAAACTCCAGCGGAGCCACCGGGCATTTGATGGGCATCTCAGTGATATGCACCACCAACTTGCCGCCTTCCCAATGACGAAGTTTATCGCGAAGGGCCAATGATCCATCAAACGTATAAAAATCAAAAACAGACTTGTGCCATTCTGAACCCTTCATGCCTTCAGTTTCCTCCGGGGCAATTTTGGCACCGGTTGCCACAATGAGTACTTCATAATCGATCTCGGTTCCACTTGTCATCAGCACCCGGTTGTTCTTGGGATCGATCCGGTCAATGGTGCCCCTGACCAATTCGGCTTTCTTGGGAATGAACTCCTCAATGGTCTTTACTATATCGGAAGGTTTGTAAATGTCAAAGGGTAGAAAAAGATAACCGGGTTGGTAGTGGTGTTCGGTTTTTTCATCAATGACGATGATCTTCCACAGATCGGTATCCAGTTCATGAGAGAGATGGTTGGCCATCATGGTTCCCGCTGTGCCTGCACCAAGTATGACAAGTTGTTTCATCTGGTTGTGTTTTGTACGGTAAAAGTCCAACCAGATTTGTTCCTGTATAACGAGTTGCCTCATTGCGAGGAATGATATGTATCAAACAGTAAAATGATTCGGGGTCATTTCCGGTTAATTAGTCCCCTTATGTGATAACTGTCACTAAAGAAAAAAACAGGCGGGTCTATTTTGAAATCGGAGCCCTGTCTATCTGAATTCATAGCCAAAACCCATCAACTGGGTGAGCAGGGTTTGCGGAGCATCGGTGGCCGTACACCGCCCTTCAAGTACAGGAGATATAGGGGAATTCACGGCCAGGTATTCCTCGATGATGGTGTGTAAACTTGCTCCCAACCTGCGTGGTTCTTTGACCCCATCCACCCGGCAAATCGTCGTATCGGGGTCTCCTTCCCTTTCACAGGCAACGAAGGTGTAGGTCCTTTCCGGTTCCACAGGTTGGCCTTTGACCAATACGCTGTTAACCCTTTTCCCCTTAGCTTTTCCAATGGTAAAATTGACCTCCATCCCCTTGAAACGGACCACCCAGCCTCCAAACCGTTTGGCCGGGTCTGTGGCAAAAGCATTCTCCAGCTCTTTCTCGAGCCAATCAAGTAATTGTTTTCCCGTTATACGACCGATCTTGGCCTCGCTATCTACGGGCAACATGCTCCAGAGATAATCGCGGGTGATGGGTGCCACTCCCTTCTCAGGGTCTGGAACAAGCGGGGGACAGAAGCGGAAACCATTGCTCAAGGCAATATCCGGACTGAACTTCCACATGATGGCATCGGTGATAAAATTATCCATCGGCGTCTCGATCACAAAATACCGTACCAAAGGAGTTTTGGTGTACCCGATCACCGTATCCAGTTTCTCCTTATAGGGTTCGCGGGCTTTGTCCACCAATTTTTGCATCTCCCGGTCAGGTTTGTACCGGGCGGGGTCCACATCCAATAATTGATAATTCGTTTCCTTTACTTCTCCTTTTTCCACCACCACCTCCAACCGGGCCAGGAAGGAGCCAAAAGCGCCAGGTTCGGTCACTTTGGAATAGGCTCCCGGGATTGGTTCCCGCACCCGTTCGTGTGTATCCGCGCCCAATATAAAATCAGCCCCTTTTACCTCCTGCTTATTGGACAGCCCGATCTGCTGGGCCAACCCCATATGCGTTAGCAGGAATACCATATCACACTGTTCATATTCTTTTAATAAGCGGATGTATTTGGCGACATTTTCTTCGGGAGCACTAAAGCGGATGCCCGCACTATAGGCAGGCGATTGACGCTTGGGCGTCAAGGGGTCATTGTATCCGATAAACCCGATCCGCAACCCCGCGATCTGTTGTACATAATAAGGCGGGAAGATCAGATCCCCTTTGAATTCATCATTGGTTTCATGAAACATATTGGCACAAACCTTTGCTCCATCATAACCAAACATATCTTTCATCATCATCTCTTTGCCATACACGACCTCCCAGTTTCCCGGCAACATGATATCATATCCGATATGATTCATCAATGGAACAATGGCCTTGCCTTCACTAAGCGCCGCTACCCCGCCTCCCTGAAAACAATCCCCTCCGTCTATCACCAGGGTATTTTCAGGATTCTTCTTGCGTAAGGTATCGATCATGGATTTTAAGGTGGCAAATCCTCCCCGTGAACGATAAACCGGCGCATTGTTTTCCCAAAAAAATTCATCATGGATCATCAACTGGGAATGAATATCGGCGGTATGAAGAATAGTAAGCCGTTGCACCTTGCCATCCCGAATGGCATGGCTTTTTTCTATTTGCTGTTGCTGATATTGGGCATCTTCCCCATTCATGGCAGAAGCCGCCAGGGGTGATAAAGCTATACCGCCACCGATTCCCAATCCCATTTTCCCGGCCTGGCGCAAGAAATCACGACGACCCTGAAGCGAATTTTTGACATGTATCTCTTTCTCCGCCCGGGAGATAGCCTCCTGCTCGCATGAGTTACATTGGCACTTTGGGACATGAGGTTGGGACATAGCAATCGTTTAAATGTGAAAACTCAGCCTAGTTCTTTTTTCGGGCCGCTTCGATGGGGCCAAAAGGGCCATATTTATGTTGCCGTTCAGAAAACCCATCGGCATAAGGGCCAAAAGGATGATCCAATGGTTTTTTGGAAATATCCGGCCAGTCACCCGACAGATCTTTTACAGGTCGCGGTTGGGAGTTGACAAAGGCCGCTACATCCCAGGCCTCCTCAGCAGTGAGGGCAGGCGCACCATGACTGGATTGATTAAAGGGCATATTATCGCGTACATAGCCCGCCAATCGGGATAAGCGGAACATGCCCGCCCCTGTATTGTAACTGTTGCTTCCCCATAATGGCGGGTAGGCATAACCGTAAGTAGTGGGATCTTTTTGACCTTGGCCATCGGCCCCATGACAACTTTGGCATTTGGCGGTGTACACCTGCGCACCTTTCTCCGGGCTTGCTGCACGGTCCAGATAAGGAAGGTTCACAATACCCGAACCAGCAGGTTTTTTTCCTTTAGGTACTTCTTTACCCAACCAGCGTATATAGGCTACAATGGCCTGCATCTCCTTGCTGTTTGTATCAATAGCCATTCCATTCAGACTGCGCTCAAAACAATCATTTACTCGTTTGGGTATGGATTCAATGGCCCCGCTCCGGTCACGAAACTTGGGATAGGTAGAAAATACCGCACTGTAATTATTTCCCCATTCCCGTTTTCCGGCATCGAGGTGGCAGTTCTGGCAATTCATGCCATTGGTCAGATGCGCGATCTGTCCTTCCGGACCGAAAAAACGTGCGGTGTTCGCCACGATCTCATTGCCATAGATCACCGCTTCTCTCTCCTCCCCCTTTAATTCACCATCCAAAAACAGACTTGGCGCCTGCCAGCCTTCCGCCAATTGCGCCGCTTGGATCACTGGAGCAGATTTACGATAGGTCAATACCTCCTTTATCGTGATCCCTACAATCGTAAGAACCAACACATACAGAATGGCATTTTCTTTAAAATTCCATTTCATAACTGACAAGTAATTACTCAATCAATCCTGTTTATCCATCAATCTCCAAAATCCTGGTCCTCTAATGGGGGAGTCTTTCTCTGAAATAACCATAGGTCCAGGTACCGGCAATGGCACTCAGTACCACCACCCCGATCACCAGGATGCCTGTGCCGATCTGGGCAAACAAGGGCCCTGGGCAGGCTCCGGTCAATCCCCAACCCAATCCAAATAACAAACCACCATAGATCTGCCCCTTGCTGAATTTCTTAGGGTGGAATTCAATCTTCTCGCCGTAAATGGTTTTAATATTGAATCGTTTGATCAACCATACGGAGATCGCCCCCACCACTACAGCCGTTCCAATTACTCCATACATGTGAAAACTCTGGAGCCGGAACATTTCCTGGATACGAAACCAGGAGATGATCTCTGCTTTTACAAATACAATCCCAAACACGATCCCTACGACCATGTATTTAAAATTATACCACCAGGGATGTTGTTGATGCGATTCATTCACACACATGGTGTCAAGCGAGCGAACCTCGAAGTCCACATTATCTTCCACTTCACTTAACACAGGTGTGTCTATTTTAATTGTATTATTCTCTTTCATTGCTTACGATTTAAATTGGGTCAAAGACGTAGGATCTGGGGCAGGATCAAATTGGCCATAATGAAACCACCTGCCATAAACATAATGGTAGCTACCAGAGACGGCCATTGAAGGTTGCTAAGCCCCATAATGGAATGCCCGGAAGTGCAGCCACCTGCATACCTCGAACCAAACCCAACCAGGAAGCCACCTCCAACCAACATGATCAATCCACGCACGCTAAACAGGCTTTCCATAGAAAACAGGTCAGCAGGCATCAGGTTTGATCGGTCTTTGATACCATATTGTTCCAGTTCTTTCACCAGGTCGGGGTGAACCTGCACCGGGGCCGGATTGGCCAATAATTGCGCCGCAAAAAATGCACCCGCAAAAATGCCCGCCACGAAAAAGAAATTCCAGATCTCCTTCTTCCAATCGTACTTAAAAAAATTGATGCCTGCAGGGAAACAGGCTGCACAGGTATGCCGGAGGTTTGCCGAAATACCAAAATGCTTATTGCCCAGGATCAAAAGGGCCGGAACGATCAAACCAATGATCGCGCCTGCTACATACCAGGGCCAGGGTTGTTTCAAAAACTCTGTCATAATCGTTGTTTCGTTTAGTAAAGGTCAATTTAAGACCAACTGGTCTCTTAATTCTGTGATAAAGATCACCAAACCGGGTCAGAAGTGAAAGTTAAATACCAGGTTCCAAAGCAGCATATCTACTTTGTTGATAATATACTTGCCTTCTCCATAGGCCGGTCCGGTACGCGCCTTGTAAACAGCCAGTAACTGGGCGTCGAGCCCATGTATCCAGCCTCCAAATTCATAGCGTAGGTCAAGGTTAAATTGAGCATAAGAAGGAACCCCATATTTATTCAGGGCATAATTTTTTACATCCGGAAGGTCAAAATACCCTGCGGCAGCCGCCAGCTTTATGCGTTTGGCCGGGATTTTATATCCTACCCTAAGCACCAAAGCATGTACATCCCCCAATCCTTCGTTTCTTTCTCTGGGCATAAACGTAAAAAAGGGTTCACGCCCCCATTCCCGTGGCATAAGGTAGCGACCGGTGGCTGTGATCCGATTGTAATTCAAATTCGTCTCCCAGCGGTTCGATTCCAATCCAACCCTGGCGCCAAAGGTCCTGGCACTTCCACGCGGTTCATAATAGGTATGCGTCGGGTCTGCATTCCCTCCGGACTTGATCGCATTCTGTTGAATAAACTGCAACCCGGCCAACCAACGCGTATTTACTTTAGCTTTTGTTTTCCAATCGGCTTGAACCAGGGTGGTATTAAATACATTTTCAACAAACTGGTTCCAAATTTTCAATTCTGTCCCGACGGGCCATTTATGATTCACACCTGCCAACACTATGCCTTTGCTTTCGATTTCTCCGGCATAACCTGATCGCTGTCCATTTGGATTCACTCCGGTTGGGTACACACCAATCGAAGAACCTATATCATACCAGTTGACGGTACTCCGCGGAGAGACCTTATACAGAAACCCGGCTTGTATGCGGGTGCTTGAACCCATATTGGTCTCTGCCCAAACCCCGCTAATCTCAGTAGGGCGCATTCTTCCGTCCTGCAAATTGATAAAAGGGGTATTGATCAATTGCCTGCCAACACGAATAGATGTTTTTTTCTTCTCGTATTGCAGATAGAGTTCTTCCAACCGGTCAATATCATTGCGGTTGGCAGGGTCTTCAATATCAAAAAGACCGATCTCATAACGATTCATTTGCCCTGTCAGGGGATCTGGATCGGAGAGGTTGGATGAGCCGATATTGAAAGCAAAGAAACCACTCACCCCCAATCGAAATCCCCGAAAGGGCGCAGTCTCATACTTGATCCCTCCACCAATGGCATGGGCGTAATAATCCCGATATGGACTGGCATTATCCGTGGCCATGAAAAAATACCGGAAATGCCCTTGCATCGTACCTCGTTTGAAAGCACTGAGTAGCGAAAGCGTATCCGCTTGCGTGCCTTTTTGGCCACGCCACAATCCGGGTTGGTCCGACAATTCCTGGTGTTGGGCAAAAAGGGTAAGGGCCCCGCTGGATAACAGCAGGATCAGGCAATATCTGATCAACGGCATGTTTAACTGATTTTCCTGTTCAGGGAGTCCCAGGGGCCACCGTTCACGCAATCCAAACCGGCAGAGCGCAGTATGCCTTTCGCCATTCCGCTACGGCTACCACTGCGGCAGCAAGTGATCAGCTTTTTGTTCTTCTTCTTCAGGTCGGAAACCTTAGAGCTCAATTGATCCAGCGGAATATTGATTGCCCCTTTGATATGGCCGCTCTTGAATTCACCCGGTGTACGCACGTCAATGATCAGGGCCCCTTCGTTCATCAATTGTTTGAAGTCGACTGAGGTCCCGCCAAAAAGCTTCTTGATCAGGGATAACATGATTTGAGTTTTAATTTATTATAACAAAGTTGTGGGGCACACATAGTCACTCACCTTGAAACGGTTGGTTTCCTTGATGGCTTTGAACCCGCCTTTTACATCCACCAGATTATCAAAACCACGGGCACGCAGGATCGAGGTAAAGACCATGGATCGATATCCTCCGGCACAATGGACATAGGTGGTCGCGTTCTTGTCGATCTGGCTCATCGAGTCATTGATAAAATCGAGAGGCGCATTTTCCGCTCCAATGATGTGTTCGCTCTGGAACTCACTTTTCTTACGTACATCCAGCACATTGGCACCTGGTTCTTTATCAAGGATATCCGCCAGTTCTTCCGCTGTGATACTGCGGATGGCATCTGTTTCCTTTCCTGCTTTTTTCCAGGCTTCGATCCCTCCTTCGAGGAAACCGATCACATGGTCGTAACCCACCCGGCTAAGTCGGGTAACCACTTCTTCTTCCGTACCCGGTTCGGTGATGATCAGGATCTCTTGTTTGATATCGGGAATCATGGCACCTACCCAGGGGGCAAAGGAACCGGACAAACCGATATTGATCGAATTGGGTACAAAGGCCTTGCTGAAAGATTGTGCATCGCGCACATCAAGTAATAAGGCACCAGTTTCATTGGCGGCTGCTTCAAAGGCTTCCGGGCTTAATCCCTTCAGGCCTCGCTCCAACACGGTATCAATACTCTCATATCCCTGAATATTCAGCATCACATTCAGGGGGAAATAAGCCGGAGGCGCTACCAGACCCGTGGTTACTTCTTTGATGAACTCTTCTTTCGTCATATCTGCACGCAGGGCATAATTCGTCCTCTTCTGATTTCCCAGGCTATCGGTGGTTTCCTTACTCATGTTCTTACCACAGGCACTACCGGCACCATGCGCGGGGTAAACGGTGATATCATCCGATAAAGGCATGATCTTATTACGAAGGGAGTCAAACAAATAACCAGCCAGCATATCCTGCGTCAGATCGGCTTTTACTTTTTGCGCTAAATCAGGACGGCCAACATCACCAATAAAAAGTGTATCCCCGCTAAACAATCCCACATCCTTACCATGCTCATCTTTTAACAGGTAACAAGTACTCTCCATGGTATGCCCGGGTGTGTGCAATACCTTGATGGTTGCTTTACCTACCTTCAATTCCTCGCCATCTTTCGCGGCATGAAAATCAAACGCTGGTTTGGCATTGGGGCCATATACGATCGGTGCTCCTGTTTTTTTAGACAAATCAAGGTGACCGGAAACAAAATCAGCATGGAAGTGCGTTTCCAACACATACTTGATCCTGGCTCCATTCCGTTCAGCCTTTTGGATATATGGTTCTACCTCACGAAGCGGATCAATGATCACAGCTTCCCCATCGCTTTCAATGTAGTAGGCGCCTTGCGCCAGACATCCGGTGTAGATTTGTTCGATTTTCATATGTTTCGTGTTTTCGTTTTTATAATTCAAGCTGATGGCTTCCGGCTATTAGCTGTTAGCTTTTAGCGATTAGCTTTTAATTATTTAGAATATGATTTGTCAAAAGTTATTTATTTAATTCTAATTTTTTGTAGCAACAGTCACTTACCTTTTAATCCTCCTTTTCTAAAAGCTAATAGCTAATAGCTTTTAGCTTTTAGCTTCCAGCTCCCTCAAACAAACAACTCTTTAATAATAATATACACCCCCATCACCAACACAAACCATCCAAATCCTTTTTTCAGTTGATCGGCGTGGATCTTTTTACTCAGGCTGGAGCCGATGAAAATCCCGGCAATGGCCAGCGCGGTTATAATTAACAATAAAGACCAATCCATGGTTTGTTTCCCGAGGTCGCCCGTAAATCCGATCAATGATTTGGCAGCAATGATCAGCAAGGAAGTGCCGATGGCTTGTTTCATGGGTATCTTACTCAATAATACCAGCGCGGGTATGATCAAAAACCCGCCGCCGGCTCCCACTAATCCGGTAAGTGTTCCTACCACAGCACCTTCCAAAAGAATCAGCGGGTAGTGATATTTGCGAACACCTTCGGTATGGCCATTGCCATTTGTTTTTTCGCGTATCATGGAAATCGAGGCAAAGACCATCAGGATGGCAAAAAGAACCATCATCAGCAAGGACTTCGTCATCACAAAGTCGCCTATCCGAAAAACCTCCAGGGGGATGGCAGGAACCAAAAAAGCACGGGTGGCAAACACGGCGAGGATGGCCGGTGCGCCAAAAATAGCAGCCTGCTTCAGGTTGACCTCTCCATGCCGGTATTTGGGGAAAACACCCACCAAACTGGTGGTGCCGACTATGAAAAGAGAATAGGCGGTGGCCAGAACAGGTTCAACTCCAAAGAGATAGACGAGCACCGGGACAGTAAGGATGGAACCACCCCCACCAATCAAACCCAAGGAAATGCCTATAACCAATGAAGCGATATACCCTAAAATCTCCATTCCATGCAATTTAGGAAGCAAAAATGGATATTCAGGTTGGATTTGTGTGTGATAGGAGTCACTCGTGTAAAACCCTGGTTTTATTCGTGTTAACCGGGTTGTCCTGCAATTGGGGCCGGTTTACTTTTGTGAAAACCCGTGACTATGCAAAGCAATGCCCTGGTTCAACTCTATGAAAATTTTGTCCCAAAATGGGGGAAAGAATCAGTGGATCTCTTGACCCTTTATATCGACGAAAAATCAAATTCAAATATGAAGGAGGAGTTGAAAGATGTCGCCACGAAGGCCGATCTGCTAAAAGTGAGAGAAGATGTGCAAGTGCTCAAGATAGATGTACAGACGCTCAAAGTGGATGTACAGACTCTGAAAGTGGATGTCAAGGAACTAAAAGTAGATGTCTCGGCACTAAAAGTGGATGTCAAGGAACTAAAAGTAGATGTACAATACTTAAAAGATGATGTTCAGGAAATAAAGAGAAATATTCGCTTACTTGAAAAACAATCCAATGAATTTGTTGTGCTTCTTAAGGACACAAAAGCAGAATTGATCAAATGGATGCTTATATTTTGGGCAACACACCTTACCCTACTGCTGGGTTACTTGATTTTTCTGAAATAATGAGAAATCTAAATTAGCAACCTTGTAAAACCATGAATGATGGAAAAAATGGAGGAAAAAATTTCCGCGGTATCCAATGAGTTAACAAGACTGAAAGAACTGCTGGTAATAGGCTTTCAAAAAGTGGACAATAACTTTGAAATAGTGAAAGTAGATTTCACTTCTATTCAAAAAAAGATAGATACCCTTACAAAAGAAGTGGAGATACTGAAAGGGGCAACCGAATCTTAAATCAATTTCCTAAACTGGATTGTTGTCAACGGAAAATAAAAAAAATGAGAGCGGAATTAAGAAATTTTGCGACTAAGGAGGATATCCGAGACTTAAACCAAAGCATTAAAAAGGGATTTCATGAATTTCGCGAAGAAGTGATTTCGCGATTTGAGTCGAATGAGAAAAAAATGGAGTTTTTAAGCCAGGATATGATAGAAATGAAAGTAACAACAAAAAACCTGGATATGCGTGTGGGAAATTTGGAAAGGCTTTTCTATGATCAGGTTGTTCACTTAAATACAATAAAATCAGAATTCAGTGCTCAACTGGCATCAACAAAATCTGATTTGATGAAGTGGATGTTTATCTTTTGGACCTCCCAATTAAGCATTCTGCTTGGATTCATGATCTTTACATGATTCCAGTATCCTGCTTCTGTATGATCGTACGAATGGGAAACGGTATTTCAATGCCTTCTGATTCAAATCGTTTCTGTAAGGCCTTTATGAATTCAGAAGTGACCATGAATTGATCAGCATATTCCTGAACTTGTAAAAAGACTTTTAAATCAATACTGCTTGGGCCAAACTGATAAAACCGGACAAATGGCTCAAAGTCTTTAATGCCACCAGGGAGTTTACTCATTACCTGCCGGGCCACTTCGATCGATACACGCTCTACTTTTTCCAAATCACTGTCATACGCCACCCCAAGAGGAACATTAAAAAGTAATTTTCGGTCCGTTAGAAAATAGTTCTCTACAATGGAATCGGCCATCTTACTATTGGGCACAATGATCACGTTATTCTGACTGGTCTCAATCGTGGTATTTCGCCAGGTAATATCTTTAATAAACCCTTTTTGGCCTCCTTCCAACTGTACAAAATCGCCGACACTAATTTTTCCAGAAGCAATGATCTGTAATCCGGAGAATAGATTAGACAAAGTCGGTTGTAAGGCCAGGGCTACTGCCAAACCTCCAACACCCAGGGCTGTTAACAAAGGACCAATCGCTACGCCAAAATTTTGCAGGATCAGGATCAATCCTACACAATACACCACCACCTTCGCAATATTGGCTAAAATAGAGGTGGAAGGGATTTCACTCCCGTCCCGCTGCGACCGAATCTGTAACATGCCTCCCAAAATTCTCGCGGCCACCAGGGTCAATGTGAAAATATAAATGCCGCCTATGACATGCCGGAGAATATTCTCATTTCTTTTTACAAAGGGCAAATATTCAATTCCAATGGGAAAAATATAAAGACAGGCCCCCAGAAAGAACCAAAAGATCACCCATTTTCTTACACTTTCCACGATCAGGTCATCACTTTTCCATTTGGTTCGTGTGGTGAGTTTATACAAAAAGGGGAAGATCAGCTTCTTGACAAGCCAACCAATTACAATGCTACCGACCAAAGCGGCAATGATCTCAATGATATGTTCCTGCTTCATATTAAAACAACTGGTGCATGGCCGCTTTTAGAAAGGGCCTCACCGGCAGGGACAAAATTACCGAAGCTTCTTCTGAAATCGTAGATTCATTGTCAAGGAATTTCAATACCTGAGCGGGTTTATTCTTCCGGAATAGTTGAAGAAATACCTGGTGCCCGGGCATACGCTGGTGACGAAGCACATCGAGCAACACGCTGTCATAGAACCGGAACCTTGCAGGGGTTTGACCGACTGGTTTAAACCGGGCTCCGGTATCATAATGCCGGGCTAGTTGATCCACCAGTAACCGCGATTGTTTTTGAATGAACTGAAAAGTATAACCGCTTGACCCCTTTGTTTGCCCTCCCGAGGTTCCAATAGGAATGACGGCCCCTTCCCCCGCAGGAAAGCGGTGATTGGTCATGGGAATGATGCCAAACTCTTTTTCCATAATTGAAAAAGAACCCGCCGTCACAAACTGTCGGATATAAGTATCCAAACCCACATCATACTCTTCATCTTCCAATAATTCAGCAGAGAATAAAGTGTATTCAACCAGCGCGGTATGTTTGTCAAAGGGCATCACATAAACAAAACAGGTGCCTCTTGTCTGATCAACCCGAAAATCCATGAGTGTGGCTTCTCCGGGATCAAATACCGGATCCGCTGTTTTGATCACCCATCCTTTGAAATGCTGCAACATCCAGATCAACTTTTCCGTAGCCGGAGGCCGGGGAGAAGGAATGCTGTTAAAGATCAGCGGTGCATAAAACCGGTTACCACCTGCGGTACCTACCCAACCATCGGGATGAACCTCAACCACTTCCTCCTGAAGGATGGTAAAATTGGATTGGCCTTTCAGAATACGCAGATTGTACGCATAGAAATCATTTCCCCGGATCATCTTATAGGTGTAGGGAGAAATATCGAGACACTGCGAGAATCCATCTCCATGTACCCAGGTCTTGGGCCATTGATGATGCACAATGGACTCAAAGAATCCTTGCCCCTTTTCCCAAAAACACCAGGTACGGTCGTTTTGGGTCTTGGAAACCCGGTCGATCAGCAATATTTTTTTATCTGAAAATTTTCCCTGCGCCACCATACGCGAAGCGAGGCTCAGGCCGGCACAACCCATGCCTGCAATGATGATATCGTATGCGTGGATGGAATCAGTCGGCCTCTGGGGCATATTCCACTTTTTTACCGGCCATAAGTTTTTTATCACGCCATACCTTCTCCCAGTATTTCCGGTGAACATACAACATGCCAAAACTCTCCCCTTCTTCTTTGTTCAGGTGCTTGTGGTGCATTTTGTGTGCCCAGCGGATAGCGCGCACATAGGTGCTTTTACTGCGGGCAAACCACTTGAAGCGTTGATGAATGATCACATCATGAACCATAAAGTAGGCAAACCCATAGGCCATGATCCCAAAACCGATGGCCTGCATCCACCAGGTATGATTGAATGTACCAAAATAAATAAGCAGCATGCTGGGCACGGCAAAGATCACAAAGAAGGCATCGTTCTTTTCAAAGAAACCCGGCTCTACCTGGTGATGGTCCTTATGTAAATACCACAGAAACCCGTGCATCACGTATTTATGGGTGGCCCAGGTCACCCCTTCCATGATGATAAACGTGGAGATCAATACCAGAACATAAAATAACGCGGTCATACAAATTCATTATTTGTGATGAAAAAAACACCCCTCTCAGGCGAGCAATCGTTGATATCGTATGTTCCACCACTCCTCTACGCGGGGAAGAGCCAGGAGAAACCAGGGCGTAAAGGCCTCAGGGTTTTGTTTCACCATTTGTGCGATCTTATACAAATGAAAATATCGGTATTCGCTTACTTCATTGGGATCCGGTTCAATCCGGCCATCAAACTCACCGGCTAAAACATGATCGAATTCATGTTCGGTCAATCCATTGTCAAACGGCGCCTGATAAATAAAATGAAATATTTCCTCCAGGTCGGTATCAAAACCCATCTCCTCTTTCAGCCGGCGATGCGCTGCTGCTTCAGTCAATTCGCCCGGTTTAGGATGACTGCAACAGGTATTGGTCCATAACCCACCGCAATGATACTTCCCTTCGGCACGGCGTTGAAGAAGCATACGCCCTTCCTTATCAAATACAAAAACGGAAAATGCACGGTGGAGCCATCCCTTCTCATGTACCAATGTCTTGGAGGAGGTACCGGTCTGTTCATCCTGCTCGTTCACCAATATAATATCATCCAGGTCCATATCAGATCAATCCCATTTGATTCTTCAGGCTGGCCCGCAATACGATCATCATTTTCATGTAATTCGGAATGCGGATCCTTGATTCAAGAATGTGCGCAGGACCCGTTTTACAGATCTTGCGGAAAAGGGAAAGGTAATATTTATAGGCGACATAGACCCCGAAGCGGGACTTCATGGGCAATTTGAGAATGCCTGCATAGGCATCATGAAAATCGCGGTGAATATCTTCCTCGATCTGTCTTTTTTCAGCCGCCGTGAAATTGTTGAAATCACATCCGGGGAAATATACACGCGAAAGGCCATTGAAATCAGCCTTTACATCCCGTAAAAAATTGACCTTCTGAAAGGCGGCCCCCAGTGAACGGGCCGGAGACTCCAGTTTTTTATACAACTCTTCATTCCCTTCGCAAAATACATAGAGACACATCAATCCCACCACCTCCGCTGAACCATAAATATATTCCTGGTACCCTGATTCATTGTAAGAGGTTTGAGTCAGGTCCATTTCCATGCTATGAAAAAAAGCATTGATCAGGCGGTGGTCAATATTGTATTCATTCACCGTCTTTTGAAAACTTTGCAGGATCGGGTTCATACTGATCCCTCTTTCAATCGCCAAATAGGTATCCTTCTTGAACTCAGCCAATAAGGTTTCCTTATCATGATCATGAAAGGAATCCACGATCTCGTCCGCAAAGCGTACAAAACCATAGATATTGTAAATGGGTTTGCGCATGTCATGGTGCAACAGGCGGATCGCGCTCGCAAAGGAGGTACTGTACTCCTCGGTAGTGGCCCGGCTGCAGCGTTCGCTGACGGTATTAAACAAACTGATCATAGTTACTTGAATATAAGCTAAAAAACGGTTGAACAAACCGCTGTTTCGGTTTTCGTTGTCTATCGGCCAAAAATCTTAAACACCTCCCTGGCCACCACCTCTCCACTGATCAAGCTGGGAGGTACTCCCGGACCAGGAACGGTCAATTGTCCGGTGAAAAAAAGATTGGTAACTTTTTTACTCTTGCAGGCCGGTTTAAAAACAGCCGTTTGCATCAAAGTGTTCGCCAATCCATAGGCATTTCCTCGAAATGAATGGTAATCATTGACAAAATCAGTGACTGAATAGGTTTTCTTATAGATCACCGAATCGGCGATTGACTCACCAAGGTGTCTTTCCATCCGTTTCACGATCATTTGAAAATAATGTTCCCTGACTTCTTCACTGTCATTCTTCAACCCGGATGCTACCGGAATCAGGAAAACCAGGTTTTCCATGCCTTCGGGGGCTACATGTTTATCCGTCACTGAATTTACACTCACATAAAACAAAGGATCTGTAGGCCAGCCTGGTTTCTTGTAGATCTCCGCTGCATGAGATTCAAAAGGAACATCAAAAAACAAAGCATGGTGCCGTGCATGGATGAGTTTCTTGTTCAACCCGACATAATACAGTAAACAGGATGGGGCCATCACGCGTCTTTCCCAATACGCAGGTGAATAAGTGCGATAGGGTTCCTCCAGCAATACAGACTCTGTAAATTGATAATCGGCACCCGATACCACTATATCGGCTTCATAGGTTTTTTCGCCGCGGGTTGTTTGTACCCCTGTCGCCTTACCCGCTTTTACCTGTATCTTTTCCACGGGTTCATTGAAATGAAATTCAACACCCAGTTCCACCGCTAATTTATACATGGCGTCAACCACCGCATACATTCCCCCATTCGGATACCAGGTACCTCCCTTGATATCGGCATAATTCATCAGGCTGTAAAGGGCCGGGGTATTCTCTGGCAATGCGCCCAGGAACAAAACTGGAAACTCCATCAATTGCCGGAGCTTTGTATCCTTAAAATGCTTTTGAATATGTTTTTGAATGGAGGTAAATACATCCAGGCGAAATACCCCCTTTATAATATCCCAATCCAAAAATTCTGTCAGGGAACGACCGGGTTTTTGAACCAGTTTATTGATGCCTACTTCGTACTTAAATGCCGCCTCGTTCATGTATTTATCCAACTGTGCGGCACTACCCGGTTCAATGGATTCAAATAGCGATCGGAGTTCTTCGTAATTCGCAGGTACATCCGTATATCCTTCTCCCCAGTACACTCGGTAAGAAGGATCGAGGCGGGTAAGCGTATAATAATCGCTGGTCTTTTTGCCAAATGACTCAAAATAACGGTCAAACACCTCCGGCATCCAATACCAACTCGGGCCCATGTCAAATGTGAAGCCATCCTCCTTCCATTGACGCGCACGTCCTCCCGGACCATCGTTCTTCTCAAACAGACGAACCTGGTAACCGGCTTTTGCCAAATAGGAGGCAGCAGACAATCCGGCAAAACCGCTGCCAATGACCAGGGCTTTCTTCAAAGTGAAAAGGTGATTATAAGTTAGTTTCTGCTGATCTGTTCTTTCAGCAATTTACGCGCAAAGTGAATCCGGCTTTTAATTGTACCTAAAGGTTCATTCAAGGCCTCAGCGATCTCATGGTATTTGTACCCATCAAAATACAAAAGAAATGGGGTACGGAAGATATGTGGTAATTCATGTATCGCTTTATGGATGGCCTTTATGTTCAAATCACTCTCCGCTGCATTGGCCACCGTGGTTTGACGATTGTTCAACAAAAACTCGTTAGGAGAATTGTCAAAGATCGTGTTCTGCTTGGCCTTCCTCCGATAGTTGTTGATGAAAATATTGCGCATAATGGTGAAGAGCCAGGCCTTGATATTCGTGCCCACATTATACTTTTCCTGATTGGCCAGGGCCTTATACAGGGTCTCCTGGTACAGATCACGGGCCGCCTCATTATCGCGTGTCAAATTGATCGCAAATGGTTTGAGGAACTCGGCATTCTCCACAAGTAACTGATTGAACTCCACGGTAGACATAGTTATAATGTTTAATTATTACAAGTGTGAAGTTAAACAGAATTCGATGTTTAAACAAAAAAATCTGTTGAATATTTCATTAACAAAACTTAAACAAATAATACCTTGATTTATAGGATTTTGGGATGAATGGGATTCACCAGGGGTTGCTTGAAAGAGGGAAAATGGGCGGGAATTGGGGGGAGGAATCAGAGGGCGTGGAGGAATTCCATGACCTCGGCGAGGGAGTACTTGAACTTGACGTTGGAGGGGATTTCCTTCTTGTACATGGAGGTAAGAGGACCGGAAATAACAAAGGATTGATCCTTCATCCGGGTTTGAAGATTGAGAAGGAACTTGTCCATATGAAAGGCGCGAGAGGGAGAAGTCAGGTGCATGAAAACGTAGTCGGGTTTTTTCATTTTCACCACATACTCCAGGTCTTTTACCGGCAGGTCGGCACCAAGATAGATGACCTGGGCCCCGCGGCTTTTAAGGAGGAAATAGACATAGAGTAAGGAAAGCTCATGGTGTTCGCCTTCGAGTAAACAGAGGAGAAAACTGGTATCCAGGGTAACAAGGGAGCGTGTGCCTTCAATGCCACGGATTAATTTCTGGCGAATGATATTGGATACAATATGCTCCTGGGCCGGGTTGATATGGCCGGTTTGCCATAGGATGCCTATTCTTTCCAAAAAAGGGAAAATGATGCGTGTGATCGCGCGTTCTACCCCATTGCGGGAAATATAACTATCCAGGGTGCGCTCAAAACCTTCTATCTCCAGCTCTACCATGGTGTGGATCAGGTCGTGGATCACCCGTTCTTGCTGGGCTTCTGCCTGGTTAAGGGAGAGTATCTTTTCTCGAATCTCCTCTTCGCCCATTTTATTGATATGGGATATCTTATACCCAAACTTATTCAGCAGTGAAATATTCAACACCACCCGAAGTTCTTCGTTGGAATAGTACCGGATATTGGTACCCGTACGCTGTGGCTTAAGAAAACCATAGCGCTGCTCCCATATCCGGATGGTGTGGGCTTTTATACCCGACAGGTTCTCAACGTCTTTGATGGTGAAACCGTTCATACGCTACCTATTACAACCAAAGTCACCTGATTGTTTGAAAAAGTAAAAAATTACCAAAAAAGTTGTTTTGTAAAGTATTCAAATCCTGGCGAAACATGGCGGCATGGCGCCCTTGCGGTAAAGACTATAAACGCTCATTAAGTAATCTCCCTTTCTCTATCAGCTTCCCTAACGGCCCCACAATAGCCGGATGGCCAAGCGCCTCCAGGTGTCGAAAACTATGGAGATCAGACCCCGCCAGGTCGTAAAAATCATTCTTGATCATATACTGCGCCAGGTTCTGGCTGGATTTCCCGTAGAAACCGGCCAGTGAATTAATATTAAGTTGAAACAGGTATCCGGCCGCTTTTAATTCCACAAAGAATTCCTTGTTTCGTTCATGATATACATAGCGTTCCGGGTGGGCGATCACGGGCTGATAGCCCTGTAACTGCAGATCGAAAAGCATTTCTTTCAAGTCCAATGGCGGACTGGCCATGGAGAATTCCACCAACACCATATTACCTGAAATGGTAAGCAAGGGTTCCTTCTTATCCAGCAATGATTTGAAATGACCATCCAGAAAATACTCCGCGGCGGCATGGATTTCCACGCCTATCCCCTCTTCCTCTACCCGTTGTTTCAATTCCAATACCCTTTTCATGATATCATCACGGGTATTGGGGTACATCTCCCACATGATATGCGGCGTGGTGATGAGTTTTTTAAATCCCATACCCGACATACCTCTAATCAATCCCAGGGAGGTTTCCATATCCGGCGCTCCGTCATCCACACCGGGTATCAGATGCGAATGCATATCGGTATGCAGGCCTGCATACACGGGTGTTGTGTTCTTCGATTTAAAAAGGGAAAACATGAAGCACGAAATTAATGATTCCTTACCGACTCTTCTTACTTAACAACTCACCATATAACTTTTCCATATCATGTACTAACCGCTTATAGCCATATTTGTTCAATACAAAATCCCGGCCCGCGTCACTCATTATTTGTCTCTTTTGTTCCGAATCCACCATCTCTACCAACTGGTCGGAAAAGGCGTCCTCATTCCCCAGGTCGGCCAACAAGGCAGTTTTTCCCTCCAGCACTACATCCGCAATACCACCTACACGGGTAGAAACGATCGGTCGCCCGGCGGCCTGGGCTTCGATCAAACTCACCGGTGTTCCTTCATTTAAAGAAGTGAGACATATAATATCCAATCCGGCACAAACCACATCCACATCCATTCGCCAGGAGGTAAACACCAGGGGTGCTTCCGGATTTTTTTCTCCTGGCGCCACGAAGGGAATTCCCGCTTCGCGTGCCATGGTCATGATCGGCTCTCGACTTTCTCCATCACCAATGATAAAGGCCTTCACCGGTTTACTGCTCCGGGTCAATACTTTTTTTAGTGCTTTGATGAAAAGTCCGTGATTCTTGATTGGCACCAATCTTCCAATTATACCAATCGCCACCGTATCGTCTGCTAGTTGAAATTCATCTCTGAATTTCCGGCGCTTCAGGTCCTGATCTACCACAAAAGGGTCCAGGTCAAGACCAAGGGGGATGATATGAAATTTATTGGCGGGTGCGATCTTGAATTCATCCACCAATTCATGACGTTGTTTCTCACTGATCGCCACGATTCCGTCGGTAAACCGCGCGAGGTATCGTTCAGCGCGTATAAAGAAATTCGTCTTCAGCGGATTGAAATAAGAATGAAATACATGTCCATGAAAGGTATGCACTATCACCGGCACCTGGCAATTTCGGGCCGCGAGTCGGCCAAGGGCACCTGATTTGGCAGCATGGGTATGCACAATATCCGGTTTGAATTCGCGAATGATCTTCTTCAATTTTTGATACGCCTTCCAATCATCATTGAACGAAATAGCCCTTTTCATTTCAGTCACGCACAAAGGTGTGATACCGTGGTGGGTGGCCAGTTCATCCGCATCCTGTTCATGATCATCCTTATCCCCTGTTACGAGCAGGGTTTCAAATTCGGGTGACATATACCGGCTTAGAAAAACAGCGTTTTTGGAGGGGCCGCCAACAATGAGGCGATTGAGAATACGAAGTACACGTGGCATGTCAGGAAAAATGAGCTAATGTTTGAAACAAAAAAATTAATCCAAGGGTCCTCTTTCGGTTTCGCATCCATTCCCAGATGGTGGGATGGAAATGAATCGGACTATTTTCACAGACAGGTTGACGGGTGGTAATGGTTTCCCCACTTAGTATCCTTTCCAGCACCTGCTTCAGCACAGGTAATGCCGCAGCATGTTGCAGGATCGGGTAGGTGGCAAAATTATCGTTCTTTGAAGGTTGTAGAAAGATTTGCTCAATGATCCCGCCGGTATCCACGCCTTTGTCTACAAAATGGATGGTAGTACCAAATAGTTCCGGTTGGCCGCTTGCCAGGGCCCAATATCCTCCATGCACGCCTCTGAAAGCGGGGGTTATGCCATCATGAATATTGACAAAGGGGGCCGTCACACTTTGCAGGGTTTGGTTGGAAATGATCCTTGTGCCATTGACCAACACAAGGTCGGGATTTATTTTTTTAAGGATTGCCTGGCACTCTTCGCTATTGACTGAAGGAACCAAAATGAGCTTCTTGTTGGCCGGTTTATTACTGTTCAAATGGAATTGCGCATAGAGGGCTTTTTTCTGTGTTCGGGATAAAAAGTTGAGCAAAGGAGATATACAACAAATAAAAAATACCTGTCCAAGCGCCTTCATCCATCCAACCCTTTTGGCCCGGTTACGGATCAGTAACCAACGCGAGATCGGTTTTTCCAATAAGATATAACCAATAGGAACCTGTGGATGAATATGATTGTATATCATCCAGGTTGAATCCGTATCTCTGGCGAGGAGTACGAGTTTAGGTCCTTGTATGGTTGGTTCGTTCATAGATCTCTGATAAGTTAAGTGACTCCATCCCTCCCCTTTCCCGGGCAATGGAATACTCCTTCAAGATACGTTCCAAAAATTCCATATTCTTTTCCGTATGGCTTCCAAAATTGTGCGGATGCCACCAAAGATGATAAATATGGCCTTGCTCCGCCGCATGCCACAAGCTTTTTTTGATCCGACGAAACCGAAGCGGATCAAGCACCGACAGGGACGATGACCAAGGCCTCAAAAAACGACTGGCAGGTACATTGATGATCGGTGCCGGTTTCGGCCAGGCATGGGTGTGATGACCCGTGATATTGAGATAGGCATCTGCCAGTCTAACGGCGCGGCGAAATGAATTCTCTTCCTCCCTGGATAAAGGCCGGTAAACAGACGACTCCTCATTTCCCCTGAATACTTTGATGCCCAGTTCTTCGCAAATGGAAATATGAACAGGCCCGTATTGATTCCGCGGAAAAATGATGCTGTGAATGGGTATCCCTTTTTCATGGGCCACTTCGATGGCGGCTACCAGGTCGGCCCTGAATTGCTCCGATGTTGTATCCTTCTCCAGTGCATAAAAATGGCAATAAGTATGGGTTCCGATCTCCTGCCCAAGTGATTGGTGTATCTGCTCGATCAAATGAGGAGCAAAATGGTAGATCGGTTCAAGGGGTTGATCCTTGATATAGGGATAGGGATCATATTCTTTTCGCAAATAGTCGGGCAGTGTAGCCGGCCATTTTTCCATTAAGGTTTCCTTATTTCCGTGAAAAAGAAAACCCACGGTGGCCCAGGTACAATGCACACCATATCGCTCAAATAATTCAAGCAAGGCAGGAACAACCTCCTGAACTTTGGCAATATTCGATCCATACCCGTCGAGCGTCCGGTGATCCCGAACACCCCAGAACAATTCAAAATCGAGTGATATGGTAAATACTCCTTTCGGCATGGTTGGCTTAGGTCATATATTTATTGTACCAATATTGAAACGATAAGAGAATCCAGAGTTTTTCCACGGTATCATGGGTAACGGAGGATTGCAGTTCTTTTCGGATGGATTCGATATAGGCGGGATTTAATATCCCCTGCTCACGGATGGTAGCCTCGTTGAAGAGGTCCTTAAACAAATAATCATTCAACTCATGCTTGAACCAATTCAGCATCGGCACATCAAATCCTTTTTTTGGGCGATGATAGAGTTCAGCGGGCAACAGGCTTCTAAAGGAATCCCGCACGATCCGTTTACGCTGATTGCCTTTGATCTTGTATTTGGCAGGTAAGGTAAAGGCAAACTCCACCACCTGATGATCCAAAAAGGGTGATCTTACTTCCAATCCGTTGGCCATGCTTAGCCGGTCGACTTTCACCAGCATATCCCCGGTCAGTACCAATTCCATATCGGTTCTTAGTACCGAATTGAAATCCTCTTCATTCAGGTAACGGAGTGCGTCCTGCTTAACCTTTTCTACCTGGCTTTTATTTACCTGTGCCAGGGTTTCCGGGGTCATAATGCGACCAATATCATCGGCTGTATGTATGGAGGCCCAACGCCAATAGCGATCATGACAATTCAATTTGCTGCCTTCGGCAAAACGGTCCAACTGTCTGACCAGATTACCGATCTTGCTCGTCCGGTTTCGGGGCATGGCTTTCCATAGAGGATGCCCTGCTCTTACCAGATAGCTTATTAGATCGCGTCGACGCGCCCGCCATTCGGCGTAGTGTTTATTATATCCGGCAAATACCTCATCGCCACCATCACCCGAAACAGCCACCGATACATATTTCCGGGTTTGCTGGCTTAAAATGAATTGGGGTAAAAGGGATGGATCCGCAAAGGGTTCGTCGAGATAATCCAGGGCGGGAAAAAAGGCATCGAGATAATCCGAATGATCCAGGTAGAAAACAGTATGGTCGGTTTGAAATTTCTTGGCGACCATCTCAGCATACTGTGTTTCATCAAAAAAATTATCCCCCTTATATCCTACTGAGAAGGTGCGAAAATGTTTGACATGCCGGCTGGCCAGAGCTACCACTACCGAAGAGTCGATCCCCCCGCTTAGAAAAGCGCCCAAAGGAACATCACTTACCAATCGTTTTTGAACCGCTTCATCCAATAACCCGACCAGCTGTTTCTGTGCATCACCGTACCTGGCCACATTTTGGTAGGATGAGGTGACCGGAAGTACATACCAGGCTTTCTCCTCGCGAGTTCCCGCTCCTACCCGAATATCAAGGCAATGCCCGGGTGGCAGTTTGCGTACACCCTGCATGATCGTTTGTGGCTGCGGAATATAAGAAAGTTGAAAATACTGGTACAGGGAATCGTAATTGATCTGCCTGGGGATATCATAGGCCAGAATGGCCTTCATTTCGGAGGCAAAGATCAGGTTGTCCTCATCTTCAAAAATGTACAGGGGTTTCTTACCAAACCGATCCCTGGCCATGTAGAGCCGGTTTTCCTGGTAATCATAGATCGCAAAGGCAAAAAACCCTTCCAATTCAGCCAAACAATCAAAACCATTGCGGATGAAGAGGTGAAGGAGAATCTCAGTATCTGATTGGGATTTGAGAGCTGCTTTCTGCTCCTCAGAAAAATGGCGGTCGCGGAGCTGTTGATAATTGAATATCTCGCCATTAAAAACGATCACCCATCGACCAGAAGGATCCCACTTGGGTTGGTGCCCTCCTTCGCTGGTGTCAATAATGGAGAGTCGTCGATGTCCCAGGGCTACATGATGGTTGGAATAGACACCTTCGTCATCAGGCCCTCTTTTTTCGA
This sequence comes from Chitinophagaceae bacterium, assembly GCA_041752235.1. Taxonomy (GTDB): domain Bacteria; phylum Bacteroidota; class Bacteroidia; order Chitinophagales; family Chitinophagaceae; genus SpSt-398. The sequence goes on along the minus strand of JBGSHM010000022.1, from coordinate 18,338 downwards.
GAGAAACAACGGATTGTTGTATTTTTGAAAGTCGCTGCCTGCCCCGGTCTGTTCGGGCTATGATTCCGGTGATGCCACACATCTGACGCCAATTATTTTATGCAATATATTACTATAAACGATTACTTATTACTTCCCATCTTCCTTTTTATTGTATTCATACTGGCTGCCTATTTTCGGAACAAACATTATCCGATTCTTCATCCACTGCGAAAATATTTTCTTCCTGCATTTTCCGTTAAAATCGTTGGGGCTGTTTTTATCGGTATCGTTTACCAGTATTATTATAAAGGCGGAGATACACTTAATTTCTGGGAACACTCCACCCTGATCAATTCTTCACTCTCCGATTCCTTTTCCACTTGGTTCAAACTCCTGACCGCGTCCGCTGATCCTTATGATACCGATGTTTTCCCTTATACGTCCAAAATGATCTGGTACAGCAGCCCGGCCGACTATCTGGTGCCTGCTATCGGGGCTTTTATTGGTGTATTTACCCTTACTACTTACCTACCTACTGCCGTCGTATTCTGTGCGATTTCTTTTATAGGAATATGGAAAATGTTTGTGGTTTTTACCAAACTATATCCGAAGCTAAACAAGCAAATGGCCATTTCCTTTTTGTTCATCCCAAGCGTCTTTTTTTGGGGCTCGGGATTTCTAAAAGACACCCTCACCTTTAGTTGCATCGGCTGGCTGGTGCACTATTTCTACCTGATATTTTATGACAATAAGAATGTATTGGCAAACAGCCTGAAATCCCTGTTCTTCCTCTATGTCATTTTTGTAGTGAAATCGTACATTGTTCTGGCCTTTTTGCCAGCCGCTTTATTGTGGGGCATGGGCCTTCTATCCTATAAGATCAAAGACACCCGTTGGATCATTGTATCACGCTATTTACTCTATGGTATCAGTATTATTGCCCTGGTCGTTGTGGGAGGGAAAATGCAAACGGAATTATTTGGGGAGTATAATGTGGAGAGTATTGCCTACAAATCCTCGGTGACCCGGGATTATTTATACCGTATCTCCAATGAGCAGGATGGCTCGGGATATACCTTGGGGGATATGGACCCCACCTTATTGGGGATGCTGGAGAAAGCGCCGGCTTCGATCAATGTTACCTTGTTCCGGCCTTATTTATGGGAAGCGCGAAAACCAATTGTATTCTTATCAGCTTTGGAATCACTGATTTTTCTTGGTTTTACGATCATTGTGATCTTTAAAAACAACCCCATTCGTGTTGTCTTGCGGATTCTGGGTGATGAGACACTTCAATTCTGTCTCATTTTTACTTTAGTGTTTGCCTTTGCGGTTGGATTGTCTACCTCCAACTTTGGGTCATTATCAAGGTATAAGATTCCTTGTATGCCTTTCTACCTCGCGTTACTCTTCATCATTTTTAATCCACCGAAAGAGCAATTGGTGTTACGTAAAAAGTTCCAGGAAAAGAAGAGTAGTGGAACGTAAACTGTAGTGGTCTTCCATATGTTGTCTTCCCCGTTTACCCATACGCGTACGTAATTCAGGGTCGGCAATCAGTTTCTGTAACCCGGTCTTCCACTCCTCGGGGGTAGAACAGATATACCCACATTCTTCATGCAGAAGTATTTTGGGGTTCACACCAACAGGTGAAGCCAAAGCGGGTATACCACAGGAAAGGTATTGAATAAGTTTAAATCCACACTTGCCTTCAAACCAGGGGCCTTTCTTCAAGGGCATGACACCGATATGCATGCGTAACAGGTCTTCCAATTCTGTCTCGGCCTTCCATTTTACGAACGTGAAAGGAAAATCCCATTCCGGTGCTTTATTGGAAATAATGAGGATCTCACAAACCTTTGAGTCTGCCAATTCTTTCAAGACCCCTTCTATTTCCTCCAGGTTATGTAAAGTGGTATGTGTACCTGTCCAACCCACTATCACCCGCTCGCCTTCAAATTGATCGCGTAACGCGTGGTGTCCTTTCTCGGTGTCCACCACGGTAGGAATCAACACGACATTTTTATTGTAAGACCGGGCATAGTCACATAAAAAATCATTACCACCGGCCACTTTATAAGACCACTTGATAATGTACTTGATCTTCCAGGTGGCTTTGAGGAATTTCTTGAGAAAAGAGATCTTTTCGCCTCCGGGTATCCAGATGGCATCATCATACTCATGAATGATCTTTTTTCGAAAAACCTTGGCCAGTAACCATTCAAATACGGGAGGCCCAAGGGGTGCCGCCTCGCGATGAATAAAAATATAATCCGCTTGCACGGATTTGAATAAATGTCCAATCCGTCTGAAATATCCTTTGAGGGTGCCCAATGCTTTTTGCAAACCACTACCCTTCTTATACAAAACCTTCCACGCCTGTTCATCCAAAAAGGTCAGTAATGTATAGTCATACCCCTCTTTCTCCAACAAGGGTAGAAAAAGTTCCACCCGAAACCGTTGAGATGGCGCTTCGCCCAGGGGATAGGGAACCCAGAAATGGATACGTGGTTTTTTATCAGGCATAAATGGCTGGATAGATCCGCGCCGGAATGGAATAGGAGCGGTAGGTCTGGGCATTCTGCAATATCTTCTCACGCAGAGCGGCTTGATCGTCTGCATGGATCAATTTGTCCAATTGTTCAATCGCGGAACGATGAGCGCTGGTATCCGCCATATCAAGCACCACGCCTGTGCCGGTGCTTTCAATGATCGAGGAATCATCTGAAATATTGGGGCTGATCACCACCGGCAGACCCATGGCCCAATACTCTCCATCCTTAATGGGCGTACAGTATCGCTTTGAAGGCACCGGCTTTACCGGTGTAATACCAAAATCAGCAAGTGATAAATAGCGGGCCACTTCCTTATGTGGCACAAATTGATTCACCAACACATGATGGGGTATGCCTGCCTGGTCAAGTTGGGCATCCAACTCCGCCCGATTTTTGTTGGTCAGCAACAAAAACCGAAACCGGTCACCCCAAAAATCATAGGCGGCATGCAAAAAAGAAAACACTTCTTCATTGTAATATATATCACCCAGTTTGCCCGCATACACACACACGATCTTATCGCCTCCCAATCCAAGCGAGGCTGATAATTGGGGATCTTTGGGACGTGGGTAAAACAATGTCGTATCCACACAGGCACCCTTTACAAACATTTTGGAACCGATATCAATACCGTAGGTGGTTTTGGCAAATTCACGCATACCTGCCGTAGCGGAAATAATATAGGTTGCCCTTTGAGCTTGCTTTCTTTCTAACCAGAAAAGGATCCTATAGGCCAATCCAGTTTTAGTCCAGGTACCATTCTCCACCATCGCCACTGCATGTGGTTCAAAACTATCGATCACCAGCTTGCGGCGGGTCAGTACACTTAAGATCCAGGCCATACCGCCGGCCGGGGTGCAAAAAGCATGGATCACATCCACTTTTTTTCCTACGATCAATTTGATCAACTGAAAGACCTGCCCTGCAAACCCCAATAATTTTTTGATACCAAAACGCCGGTAAGGAAGGGCAATAAGTTCCATGTTCTGTTCCTTCCACGCAGTATTTACCTGGGCTATTTCATCACGCGAAAGGCTGATGGCCTCCTGTTCGGAGGTCACTAAAAATATCTTCTTATCAGCCGGTATGGCATGCCGAATGATCTTTACATAGGGCAAGGTATAGGTCTGTATAAGGGCATCCTTATAGCTCCACTGGGTGAAGATCAGCAGTGCATTTTTGATCTTTATCGGAGACGTTGAATCCATTTTCGTCCAATCACAGATTTGAAAAATAATAAAATGAACTTCTTGTTCAATCCAGCGCCCGCCATAGCGCGACATGCTTCCCTTACCGCAGCTCCGCGCTTGTGATCGAGGTATTCATGGATCCCGCAGAAATAATGCGACCATGCCCGTATTTTTTTTTCCTGCCCGGGGCTCAGGTCCAATTCCCGCACAGCCCATTCGGTTGCCTTTCTTCGGGCTTCAATCACCCGTTGATTATTTCCCATGGAGCGGTTATCATGCTCCCGCATGCTCATACACACTTTGTCTTTTAGAAAAAGCCGGAACCTTTCAGTATTAAGCAGGATAAAAAGCCAATCCTCCATACTCGATAACTCCCGTTGAGGTGGAAACGGCTTGAAGAGTTTATCCTTTATCCGGATACAATAATTACAGGCGAGGATATTTCCGGCCAGAAAAAAATCGCGATCATACCATCCTTCGGGGAGAGATTGAATTGGTGCCGCTTTATGACGGCCATCGCGCAGCAGGAAATCATACTTGGTGGCTAAAAAATGAATTCCGGGGGTTATGCGAATCACCTCATACAAAGTGGAGAGATAGTCCGGTTTCATCAGGTCGTCCGAGTCAAAGAAAAGGGCAAATTCTCCCAAGGCCTTTTCCAATCCAAAATTTCTTGCGGCACCCCGTTCTTCATTCTGTTTACTAAAATACTTTACCTTTTCATGTCCACCGAAAAAACGAGTCACTACCGCCCCGGTGTCATCCGTGCTACCATCATCCACCACCAATATTTCAAAGTCAATAAAGGTCTGGCTCAAAACCGAATGAATGGTTTCAGCGATAAGACCTGCGCGATTATAGGTTGGTATGATAACGGAGAAAAAAGGCATCTGTATTTCTTAGCGTTCCCTGGCGCCTTAGCGCCCTTGCGGTAAGACTTAACCGCAAGGGCGCTAAGGCGCCAGGGGGCGCGAGGCGTTAGGAGAGAAGTTCTTGGTAAAGGGAAATATGCATCCGGGTTTTTTCCTGTACACTAAAGGCATAAGCATCTTTCTTAGCCTGGGCAGCCATTCGTTTGGCTTCTTCCGGATTCTGTTTCATGTAAAGTACTGCTTTCGCAATAGCTTCTGCATCTTTAAAAGGAACCACATAGGCGTTTTCCATATGCCGGGCAGATTGATAAGCATAGCCTGACAAGGTCAATACCTGGGGGCGTTGGGCCATCATGCCTTCGATGATGGTGATGCCCCCTGTTTCCACATGTTCATCAATGGGTACATGCAGGTGTACATCAAACAATTGGTATAGGGCTGATGTATCATTGACAAAACCACCATAGACCACTTTATCTTTCAGCCCATACTGTTCAATGAGCTCCATGGCTTCGTCATAAAATGAACCTTTCACACCAAATATAAAGAACCGGATATCTGGGTAGTCTTTCAGCAAGCGGGCTGCTTCAATGATGAATTGATGCCCCTTCCAAAATTCAAATCGCGATAATACCCCTACTACAAAGGAGTTTTCCATGCTCAGGTCCTTCAATTGCTCCCGTACGGCGAGTATTCGCTCCGGGCTCACTTCATAGTCGGCGGGGTTGACCCCATGATAGATCGTGCTCAGTTTTGCCTTATCAAAATCCCAGTTTTCATCCAGGTACTTTCGTGCGATATCCGAAGTTGCAATAACGCGTTGGGCTGTATTGAACGTGAACTTATCCAACCGCTCCTGTTTCTTATTTTTGAAATCATGTGCCCAGCTCACATTCTCGCAGGTAGTGACCAGTTTATTCAACCCAGCCATTCTACCCGCTACCTGACCCACCAGGTTACCAAACGGAAGGGATGAATGGATCAGGTCCACATTGTATTCTTTGATCAGGTCGGAAACAAGGAGCATATTCTTGATATGCGACCATTTTCCGGTATGCGGGAGTTTATATACAGGCAGGTCCAGTTTGGCCAGGTCATCGCAAAGGTATAGCTCTTCATCGCTGTTAATATCGATGATGACATAGACCTGGTTGATGCCTTCCTTTTGAAGTTGTTCGGCAAACCAAAACCATTGAAGGGATTTCTTGATGTGGGAGAGGCAAAAAAGGACGGTCATATCCAGGATTTGACTTTTCGCAAGGTCAATAGGACAAAGGTGGGGAGTTGTAGTTTTCGGGCAATATAGGGTATCCGCTTTTCCTCAGCGATCCACGTGGTAGGATAGTTCTTTTGAAGAAAATGGAGGATGCGTTTGGAATCTTTGATATTTCCCGCCGCATAGAGTGCCCTTAGTTGATAACTGAGGTGATAAAAAAGGGATTTGCGTTGATCCACCTTTTCAAAAATGGCGGAGTTAATGGGAAAATCATGGGGCATTGAATAGGTAAATGCGGCTTCGAGTGGTGTAACAGAGCGGAGCAGGCTGGCCGTTTCTTTCCACCCAAGATGTTCGCAAATATTGAGATAGACCCGGCACCAATCGACTATGAATCGGTCTTGTTGAGAAACAGACTTGCTTTCCTCATGCAGGCGATAGCGGGCGTATGTATCCGGAACAGCCTTAAACTGGCAAACGCAGGCCAGCCGGGCAAAAAGATCATAATCCATTCCATAGTGCAGATCTTCCGATACCCGGCCATTCACCAGGTCGAGGTACTTCTTCCTGAAAAAAGCACCCGGCTGAGAAAAGGCCATTCCCGAAATATACCGCTCCACCGAAGGGTTGGGATAGCCAAAATCAGTATGATCATCCCCGGCCTTACTAAATACCACTACACCCCCGTGAATCAATCCCGTTTCAGGGGGAAGTGAAGAAAAATGTTCGTTTACCTTATGCAACGTACCTGGTGTAAAAAGGTCATCACTGCATAACCAGGTAATGATATCCCCGGTAGCCCGCTGAAATCCTTTATTGATCGCATCACTTTGGCCCTTATCTTTTTCGCTTACCCAAAAATGGATATGCTGCTCATACTTCCGAATGATATCCACTGACTGATCCGTACTTTCCCCGTCAATCACGATCAGTTCCAGATTAGGATAGCCTTGCTCGGTAACTGAGCAAATCGTTTCTTCAATGTACTGCCCCTGATTGTAAGAAGGTATGATGACAGATATTTTCAGCATTCTTATAAAATCAAAATTTTAAGTCTAATTTCTTCTTTACCCCAAGACAATCGCCACCACAGATATATAATTTATAACCTAATTTTCGCAACAAACTTACACTTTCTTGTGCTTCACCCGCTGAGAGATGTTTATGTTCATAGATAATTATATCCGGAGATATCCGATCAAAGTTTATGGCCTTTAAGGTTTCATAATCTGACCCTTCCGTATCGATGTGCACCAAATCAACGTCGAAAAATTGAAAGCGATCCAGCAGGGAATCAAAACGAAGGGTTTCAATAGCTATTTCTTTGATTCGCTCTTGAATTCCGGGGAAGAAAGCGGCGTGCTTTTCAATCACATCTCGATTGAAAGAGGACAATTGACTGGCCCATTCAGGGAGTTCTTTATTCTTGTCATCCACATGAAAGAAGGATGAAAATCCATCAGAAGGTCCAACTGCTACTTTCGCAAAAAAAAGTCGCTCACTTTCTGTTTGATAATTCGCAACCAGCCGATCAAAAATTTCCTGCATGGGCTCCACCAAAATTCCACGCCAGGCATTCTTCTTAATGTACTTATTTAAAGGGTCGCCATGCAAACCATCATTGGAACCAATTTGCACAAACCTAACCACCCCATTCTTGTAGGAACTATAGGCTTCTAACACTTTATCCAAGCTAGAGAGGCTGCTGGGCGCGTTCCACCCAAAGCGACGAAACTCAATAAGTTTTCTGGACAGCCTGGAGGTCCGCCCCAAAATCCGACCCACAATGCTTAGCATGTCCTGTAATTATAAGCAGTGACAATAACTGGTATCTTTAGCATGAGGATAATTAATTGTGAAACTTTTTCTCAAAATACTTGAAGCTTAACCCCGAAAACCATACCAAAATGCCCATCAATGCAAAGGAAAGAATGGTTTTCCCGACTGAATTAAACAGAAATCCTGCTTCGTATAAGAATTGAATAAAGAATATTTGCAAGAGGTAGATGGAATAGCTCCGGTTACCCAACTCATTAAGGAAACGGCTGCTGATCCGGTACTTTTGACTAAAGGAGAAGTAAGATAAAAAAAGCAGTAAGGATGGGATTCCCCAGATCAGAAACCGAGGATAGGAAACTCCGTCATAGACTACTCTTTCCCGTGTAATACCCAGGTGTTCATACCCGTAATCCTTCCCCAGCATAACCACAAAAATGAGATAGAGCGAAGAGAAGAACAAGACCTCCGAAAAAGGCGCTATCCGATCGGATATCTGTTGTTGATATCGACCTATCAATAAACCAATACAAAAATAAAATAGGAAGGGAGAAGTGAGTTGATCAATGATCACATTTTCAAATCCTCCGGTTATAACACCCGTCATACCCAGAGAAAACAACACCAGCAGCAGTGGTAAAAAATATTTTATTGAGAATAGAGCGATGCAGATGACCGTGATCAGGTAAAAAAGCATTTCAAAATTCAGGCTCCATCCCAGGAATACAATTGGATCCTGGTACACATTTTCGTGTGCATTCGGGATGAAAAGAAAACTTTTGATCACATCCATCGTGGAGAACGATGGGGAAATGGAGGACTCCCGAACAGCGTCCAGCAAAAAATGCATCAGCAGATAAAGAGCCATTACCGCATAATAGAGGGGAATAACACGGAGAAGCCTTTTCTTTAAAAACTCAAGTGGCCGGTCATGATACCCTGATTTTTCAATGCTGGTGTAAATAATAAACCCGCTGATGAAGAAAAATATATCTACACCAATTGCTCCGCAAAACCGTTGGAGCTCGGTAGGAAAATGGACAAATACCACCAACATGGCAGCGATCCCTCTCAGGTGTTGGATATTCTCAAGCCTGCTTTTCAATAGATGCAACTATTTTTCTCAGTTGTTGTGTGTATTGCCTCAGCCGGCTGCGATCCAGAAATAACTGCCGCGCATATCCTGCAAAATAGGCTTGATTGATCGCAAGCATCTCCCTGCTTTCGCCTGAAGCGCTGAAGCGTTTCAACCAGAGGGTGACACGTTTTTTCTGTGCCGCTATCCATTCATACCACCAGGCATGCAGTTTAAAACCAGGATCCAGTAACTCGCGATAACAATTTAGCCGGGCATGAGCGAGCCCAAAGCCAAAGGTCATTTTTAATAAATAGGCAAACTGCATTCGGTTATCCGGCATATAATGCGTTAACACCAGATCGTCCCGATAGTAAAGTCGGTAACCCATCAACCGAAAAGCATAGCATAGTTCTGTATCTTCTCCGGCCATCATGTTCTTTCCCTGCCGGCCAACGGTGAGGTTCTGATACCCGGTTAATTTTAACCGTTCCCAAATGGATTTCCGGAAACTCAACCCTGCGCCCCAGAGAAACCCCTTTTCATTTTCAATATAACCACTGCGGTCCATTTGCTTTCCTACCGCGAAGTGTTGCTGGTAACGAGGGAACCATTCTGGTGCCGTTTTTTCAAAGGCGGGTAATGACTGTCCGCCAGCAGCAGCGATCTGTGGATCCATCGAAAACACTTCGCCGATCTTCACGACCCACTTCTCCTCTACCCAGTTATCATCATCAATAAAGGAAACGATCTCGTATCGCGCTTCAGCCAATCCTTTATGCCGGGCATGGATCAACCCGGGTTGCTCTTCATTAACTACGGTTAACCTGGTTACCGGGTTCTGTTCCCATACCCTTTTAGCCACTTCACCCGTCGTATCTGTAGACGCATTGTCTACCACGATCAGTTCCCAGGGAAAACCGGGGTCAACCTGTTTTTGCAAGGCTTGCAAAGTGGGTTGAATCCGCATTGCAGCGTTGTAACAACAAATGATAATGGATATCCCGTTAAATGACATGATCAATGTTTACCAGGACGCATGGATATCCACCCAAAACCCATAATCTTTTTTATTGGGAAGGCTGTGAAACAGGTCATGGTAAAAACCATAGATCTGTTTGGCCTTTTGATAATCATTCCATTTGCCCCCTAATTCCTCGCCAAAATTACCTGAAGTTCCTTGCTTGAAGGATTGACTATAGGGAGGAACGGCTTTTTTATCCAGCCAGTGAATAAAATGGCGCCCCCCTAATTTGCGAAATACTTTGATGGGAAAATTATCCCATTGTCTTAACCGATAGCCCCAAAGCCAGCGGTTAAAATAATTGTTGGGAGGCAGGTCCAAATGCGCCAGGTTGTACTGGAAAATCAGTTTGAATTTGGTATATCCTTTTTGGGCCAGGCCATCCAGCAAGGTCAGGTCATTGGCTTCCACAGAAATATACCGGGGCAGGTTCTGAGGATCAAGGCCTTCAATACAGAGGTAATCATGTCCTTCAATATCTACTTTTAAATAGTATGGTACCCCTTGCTCACGCAGGACATTCGCAAATAGACGGGCCTGTATCTGTATCGCGTGCCAGGGCAATCCATCACGACTGGTTATGGAAAGATCAAAGGAATTCCATTCGGGTTTTTCTTCATTGATATAAAAATCGAATTGTCCTTCCTCTTTGGCCACCCCGATATTCAGGATGGTCAGTTGCCCCGAGGCGGTTTCGGAGGCAAATCGTTTAGCGCCAGCCTCTGCCTGCACAGGATCGGCTTCAATAGCTATAACACGATAGCCGCGTGACAGGTAATAAGCGGTGTCATCCCCATTGTGCATTCCCACGTCATAGATCAATTTCTCCTGGTACATATACTATTCAGGTTAGTGTTTGGTCAATGTCTTTACAAATACCCTGAGATAAAAACTGCCTTGTACACTTGTTTGCGAAAGCGCCAGGGCCAGTTGAAAGCGCTTCCACCATCCATATCGGGCTGCAGACAGGGCTTCTTCAAAAAAACTTTTCATCACAGAAGGGTGAAATACCTTTTCCCGGGTGTCTGCCTGGGCAAGTTTCTTTACCGTTGTCAAACCGATCCATTCCCCTTTGTAGAACCGGACAAAGGCATCCTTCTCCGTCATACTCAACTCCGGCAACAACCAACCAGTATACCGATGAATGAGTTGGTGTCTTGTTTCCTCCAGCAGGGATGATCCTGCCGGAACAACGGCTTCATTTTTGACTACGGTTTCACGAAAAAAACAAAGCGGTTCATTTCCCGGAAAATATTGATCGGAACAGATCCGGAACAATACTCCATTGCTTCTTAATATATGGATACGTATACCCTCCAGTTCTTTGTGGGTTATATGGTGAGATTCGAGATAGGTCTTCAGGCAGCGCTCGGGTACCAATTCACGGAAACCCAGGTCCTCGTACAAATGGAGGGTAGATTCAAAATGTTCATAAAACCGCAGATAACTGCTCATGGGTGCAGCCGCGCCGATCGCAAAAATATCGGCACAGGCACCGGTCAACTCGTAGGGGTTTGAATTGGGAACAAAAAGGGTCTGCTCATTCAGGCTTCGTTGAAGCAAAGCAGCAAAAGCCGGAGCGATCTCAAACCCGAGATCATACCTCATTTTTACCAGTACGTCATACTTCAACCCTTTTTCCTTCTCATAGGCTTCCATGAGTTTCCATGCCTGAAATTGAGAATAAAGCATGGAGAAAAGTCCCGACACGGGAATGATCGACTTAATGGAAACGGGTAACTCGTCAAATTGGCGGGAAGGTTCAATATGGAGAGCAACAGGTTGGTACAATCCCTGGATCTCCTTTTCATTCACGTTGGGAGGTGGGGGAGCATCACCGGCGTGATCCTTCCACCAGGAGGCAGTCACCGACTCCTCAATGTCCCAGGTATGCGCGAACACATCTACTTCACCATATTGTGTGAGGACATTTCGTAATGCCTCAAAAGAAGGGTGTGTATTTCGAAAACTCCGTAAATGACCTGTAAGAAGTAAAGCTATTTTCAAGAAAGAGGGAGATTTATTTGTTTTACCGCCAGGGCACAAAGACGCGAAGAAGCGCAAAGTGAAATAACCCGGCGTCACTTAGCGCCTTAGCGTCATGGCGGTAAAACCTTCTAAAAATTATTTCTTCAAATAATCCAAAAACAGGCTCAGATCCTCCGGAGTACCAAGCCCATGCATATCTTCAAATTCCACATCAAAGATCCCGATCTTCTTATTCTCCCGGATCATCCAGTTATATACAGGGCAGGTATAAAATTCATTATTGACCCGGTCGTTGTGTACGATCATATCTATTGCCGCGTTCACAAAATCGGAGCCTTTGGCAAAATAATAGATCCCTACTGTGGCTTTATCAGAGATAACCACTTTCTCCTTTACTTCTGTCACATATCCCTGGGTATCCGTTTTGGCAAAGGACCATTTCGGGTTTCGCTCATGGTCGGTAAAGGTGAGTATCGATCCCTCGAGATTTCTGGCATCGGCATCGGCCAGCATATCTGCCAGTGAAAACTCCACCCACTGATCCGAATTCGCAATCAGGAGCGGTTTCTCATTGTTAATAAACTGGCGGGCAAACAGCACGGTACAGGCCGTGCCTTCCGTCAATTGGTTCACTGAAATAAAACGAAGGGGAAATTCCTGCTCCAGCGATGCCACCAACTCCTTCTCTGCTTCAAGGTGTTCCTGGCGGGCGATCAATGTAAAATAAGCCCCGTGCACCTGCAGGTTCTCGATCACCCATTTGATCATGGGCTTGCCTGCTACGTCAATAAAGGGCTTGGGCTTTTCAAAACCGGCTTTGCGAAAACGCGAGCCTTCGCCGGCCATAGGAATGATGATGTTCATTTACCCTAAAACTTTTGGTTGATTATTTACCGCCAAGTCACGATGACGCAAAGTTACGCTATGTGATTTCTCTTTGCGCTTCCCTGCGCCTTCGCGTCTTTGCGGTGAATTACTTTAAATATTTATCTCCCGCCACACAAGGTAACTTCACCACCGTCGTAACCACTTCTTCACTCAGCACACGGAAATCCGTCGCCTCGCCTGGGTCGATGCGGATGATATCACCCGTTTCGTATCGCACCCCATTCATTTCCACTTCCCCACTCACGATCACGGTGTACTCTGTAGCGATCTTATGATAATGACTCTTTTCGTAGTCGCCCTGCTTGTATTTTTTTACCGCCACTTCCACCTCGCCCGTGGCCAAGAGGGTGGGTTCAAAGTTTCCAATGAACCAGCCGCCCTTCATATCCGCTAATTTGAAAACCTCCATATTCGTTATTTTGTCAGGCTATGCTCAAATTCCTTGATCTTCTGCGGGGAATAGAAGGAATGATAATGATCATTGGCAATGGAAAAAGCACCTACCTTCTCGTTGTTCAATATGAGTTCATTGATAGTGGAGGAAACAAAGAAAATACCATTTGTGTTTGTATTTTTCTTGATCACTTCAAATCCACCTTTGATAAAATCACCGGCTTTTTTAAAATAATAAAGACCGGCAATGGCCTTTTTGCTGATCGGGCGTTTTTCGGCGGTCTCTACCACAAATTCTCCTTCCATCCGGGCATATGACCATTTGGGGTGAACCGATTCAAAGGTCACCAACCCACCATCCAGATTATTTTTTTGAAAATACTTTATTGCGGCATCCAGGTCTTTTTCAATAATCTGGTCTCCATTGGCAATGAGCAATGGTTGCTCGGGATCTAAAAAGTCGATCGCCATCAGACAACTGCAAACCGCACCTTTGGTCTCTTCTTTCAGACGGATCACGGAAGCCTGTCCATCAGTGAGGATATTCACCGTTTGATCAAGATGAAAACGCGTACAATCCTCTTCGCGTAAGATAAAGACGAATTTCTTTTCCTTGCTGCCGATCTCCGACAGGTTTTCATAGACCCATTGGATCATTGGTTTCCCATCGATCTCTACCAGAGGTTTGGGAAACTGGTACTCCGCATGGTCTGAGAAAAAAGCATTTCCACCGGCAATGGGTATGAGTATCTGTAGCATGGGATTAATTATTGAGTTCGTTGATGCGATGGGTCACCGATTGGTAATGAACATCATTCACCCCGGTTACCTTTAACAGGTGCGCGCCCGAAGCGACGGCTGCGCGAATACCATTCTCGTTGTCTTCTACCACCAGACATTCATCCGGTTTAAGTCCCAGCCTTGTGATCGCCGTCGTGTACATCTCCGGATCAGGCTTTCCTTTCTTTACATCCTGGTTGGATAAATAGAAATCAAAATAGTCTATGATTCCAGCCTTGGTCAACATATGTGTGATGGTATCTTTTATCGAGTTGGAGCATACCACCAGTTTATATCCCTCACTCTTAAGCCGGGATAAGGCATATTGATGATGAAACACCGGGCGGCATTTCATGATCACTTCCTCAATGGTGTACTGTTGCTTCAGGTCATTGATAAAACCGTGCAACCCCTCGGGAAACCCTTTTTCCATGGTCAGCATCTTGAGTTTCTCGCGGGTGGGCAATCCGTCATAGGTCACCAGGTGGTCAAACCGGCTGATGGCCATACCAAATAGACCCAGGGCCTTGTTGAGGGCTTCGTAGTGCCAGTCGCGTGCGTCGATCAGGACACCATCCATGTCAAAAATGACGGCCTTTATTTTTTTACTCATGCTTGAAAAAATTTTGAGCCTCTTCGGGCAGATCGGTGCAAAGCATCAGGTCCTCCCAACCAAATTTATTGATTAAATGACGATAATGCTCCCATTCTGCCTGATAAGGCCGTTTGTGCAACTCCGGTGAAACGATACATATTTTTTTTCCTTGCCGAATATGCCTCTCGATCACCTGCTCATCGATCCAATGCCCCTTGAACTCATCGAGCCAAATACCGGCGGCTGCTTCATAGAGATAGGGGTCTTTCTCATACTCGCTTTCGCGGGTATAAAAATGAAGCCCTTGTTTCCAATACCCGATTGCATCGGGTAGGGACATATCAAAGAAAAAATAAGACTCGATCCCCCGCTCCTTCAATTCTTTTGCCATGACTGCCTGCAACCCGTCGGCCTTTACATTCAGCGCCAACATCATGGGAAGTTGATAGGATTGGTATTGGTCAAGAAAGGCTGATACCGTTTGCTCCTGGCCTGTAGGCATATCGTGCGCGATGAATAATTCACGCCCGGAGTCACGGATATCCGTTTCCACTCCAAAGCCCAGGGAAAAAGAACGATCAAATGCCGCTACGGAATTCTTCTCCGCGGGTTCTTTCCAATATCCTCTATGTGCCAGAATGATCATGGATTAAATTTTTCTGCCGACCAGCCCGGACGGAAAAGGCTTTTTGAACCCTTCATTTCTGTCAGGTATTTACGGCCGATACCGGCAATGTTTTCCACGGAGAATTCCAGGTCACATTCATTATTGATGATCCGCTTCTGATTGTGGATACCAATATCAAACTGTACCCGGTAGCTACCCGAAGCCAGCGTATTGGCGGGGATCACAAACCGTTTCTTGAAAGCACCTGGTGCCTGAGTCCGGATCTCTGGATCCGGATCTGCATCATCAAATAAGGTATAGGCCAACTGATAATCGAATTGTGACCAAAGGGTAAACCCAAGTATCAAACCATACACTGGTTTAAGCAATTCCCCTTCGATCTCGACAATAATATCTTTATGGGTAAAGAACCCAAACTCTGCTTCATTGGAAAAGGCCCGGGCACTGTAAACCTTCACATGCTCATCCCCGGCTTCACCCTTCCATTCGTTCTGGCTGCTGTGGGCACCTTCTTTGGTATAGGTGGACAACACTTCCTCAATTCCCCCTTGTAATTGCAATTGCCCGTTCTTCAGGTAGATCCCTTTGGAACAGAGACTTGACAAGGCCATGAGGTTATGACTGACAAAAAGAACGGTTCGTCCTTCATTGGAGCTAACGTCCTTCATTTTTCCCAAACATTTTTTCTGAAACTCGGCATCTCCCACGGCCAATACTTCATCCACCACCAAAATTTCAGGTTCCAGGTGGGCGGCTACCGAAAAGGCAAGCCGAACATACATCCCGGAACTATAACGCTTCACGGGCGTATCCAAAAACTTCTCTACCCCGGAGAAATCAACGATCTCATCAAATTTCCGTTTGATCTCGGCCCGGCTCATTCCCATGATAGCCCCATTGAGGTAGATATTCTCACGGCCAGTCAACTCCGGATGAAAACCAGTGCCTACCTCCAACAAACTGGCTACTCTGCCTTTGATGGAGATCTTACCCGTGCTGGGCTCAGTGATACGGCTCAACACTTTCAACAAGGTACTCTTCCCGGCTCCATTGCGGCCGATGATCCCTACCCGTTCGCCCTGGCCGATCTCAAAATTCAATCCCTGCAAGGCCCAGAACTCTTCCACTTCATCGCCATC
Organism: Chitinophagaceae bacterium; assembly: GCA_041752235.1. Lineage (GTDB taxonomy): Bacteria > Bacteroidota > Bacteroidia > Chitinophagales > Chitinophagaceae > SpSt-398. The sequence continues at coordinate 2,236 of JBGSHM010000022.1, read as the reverse complement.
CACCATTTGTTTACCGGAGATCAATCCTCCGGTCTTACTAAAGAATCCCTTTACCCCATCCACCACCTGTTCGCGAAAGGTTTTATAACTACCTTTTCCCTGGTGGCCAATGATGTATTTTTTACCGAGGTTCTCTACTTTGATTACTGTTTCGGACATAGTTTCTCAATAAATAAGTGGATCAGTTAGATAAGGTCGGCAAAACTTTTTTCCATTCGGCGGAATGTTCGGATACCCAGTATAACCAGAAATACTGTTACCCCGATCGAGAGTAACACGCCGTTCCAGTCGGGGGTCATCTTGTCTCCAAACAAACACCAGCGAAACCCATCGATCACTCCCACCATCGGGTTCAGGTGATACAATAAGCGGTATTTCTCCGGTACCAGGTTGGTCATATATGGAACCGGTGAAGCATAAAAACCTAACTGCACGATAAAAGGAACGACGTGTTTGAAATCACGATACTTCACATTCAGGGCCGTGAGCCAAAGTCCGGCTCCAAAACTGGCCATGAAAGCAACAAGTATGAAAAAAGGAAGAAAAACGATCTGCCAGGCTGGAACCGTGCGATAAAAGGCCATCAATAACAACATCAGCACGAAGGAGATCAAAAAATCCACCAGACTGGTAATGACCGAAGCGGCGGGAATGATCATCCGGGGGAAATATACTTTCGAGATCAATCGCTCATTTCCAATCAGGCTGTTACTGGCTTCGGTAAGTCCGGAGGCAAAGAACTGCCAGGGTAACAGGCCGGCAAAGACCACGAGCGAATAGTTAATACCAAACGGTGCTTCAAATTTTCCGATCACACTAAACACGATCGTAAAAATCGCCACGGTCAGTAAAGGGCGGATCACACTCCATGCGACCCCCATCACGGTTTGCTTGTAGCGCACCTTCAGGTCGCGCCAGCTAAGGATATAGAATAGCTCCCGGTATCTCCAGAGATCTTTCCAATAATTTTTCTCAGACCGGCCGGGTTCAATATGAATTTCGAATGACATGAATATTCAAGTGTTTTGTGTTTCTCGCAGCGTCCGCAGCGCTTCTTAGCGAGCGCCGCGAGAAGCCTTAAATCAATCCAAAAACCTTTCTTTATAAACTGTTGAGATTCCTTCTTTTAATCCGATCGACGCCTTCCAACCCAATGAATGAAGTTTAGAAACGTCCATTAGCTTACGGGGTGTTCCATCTGGTTTGGTCGTATCCCACCTGATTTCGCCGGTATAACCGGTGATCTCCTTGATCATTTCTGCCAGTTCTTTGATCGAAAGATCCTCTCCGGTTCCGATATTCAAGAACCCTGCTTCATTATAATTCTTCATCAGGTACATACAAGCTGCGGCCATATCATCCGCATGCAGGAACTCGCGCTTAGGCGATCCGGTACCCCACAATTCAACAAAAGGTTTTCCTTCCTTTTTTGCTTCATGAAATTTTCGCAGCATGGCAGGAAGTACATGAGAGTTTTGCAGATCATAATTATCATTCAGCCCGTACAGGTTCGTCGGCATCACCGAGATAAAATTGCACCCGTATTGGGCACGATAGGCCTCGCACATCTTGATTCCGGCGATCTTAGCAATGGCATAAGGCTCATTGGTAGGCTCCAGCAAGCCGGTGAGCAGGTACTCTTCCTTTAAAGGCTGGGGTGCTAATTTTGGATAAATGCAGGAGGAACCCAGAAACATCAATTTCTTTACTCCATTCTTATATGCCTCATGGATCACATTTGACTGGATCATGAGGTTATCATATAAAAATTCAGCCCGGTATGTATTATTGGCTACGATCCCGCCCACTTTGGCGGCAGCTAAAAAAACATACTCCGGTTTTTCCCTGGCAAAAAAATCAGCTACAGCCTCCTGATCACGCAGATCCAGTTCGGCAGAAGTACGGGTCACAAAATGCGTAAACCCTTCCTCCTGCAATCGCCGGTGGATGGCCGAACCGACCATTCCGCGGTGACCGGCGATATATATTTTGGATTGATTGTTCATTGGTTGGAGCATTAGTGAATCGTCAGGCGTGAGACGTGAATCGTGAGACGTGAGTCGTCAGTTATAAGTTTCAAAATTTTAGCCACTTCAATTCACGATTCACCACTCACACCTCACGTCTCACGATTCACGTCTCACGCCTGACGATTCACTAATGCTCCAACCAATGAACAATCAATCCAAAATATATATCGCCGGTCACCGCGGAATGGTCGGTTCGGCCATCCACC
>JBGSHM010000021.1:0-69470 GCA_041752235.1 Chitinophagaceae bacterium | reverse complement strand
CGAGGACGCCAGGGAACGCAAAGTCAGATAAATAAAAAAGTCCTCTATTAGAGGACTTTTCTTCTTACAAGGACTTATAAAGAGGTTCAGTAATTATCTCTGAATCCACCACGGTCGCGGTTATAACCACCGCCGCCGCCGTTGCCGCCTTTACGGAAGCCGCCACCGCCGCCACCGCCAAAGCTTCTCTTCTTGAATCCACCGCTGCCGCCGCTGCCGCCTTCTTTCGGACGGCTTTCATTCACGACCAGGTTACGGCCTTCAACTTCGCTGCCATTCAGCTGTGCGATTGCCGCTTGCGCTTCTTCGTCGTTCGGCATTTCTACAAAACCGAACCCTTTGCTGCGCTGGGTGAATTTGTCGGTAACGATTTTGGCGGAGCTCACCTCGCCAAATTGTGCAAATAAGTTGGACAAGTCCTGATCTTTGAGACCCCAACTAAGGTTTCCTACGTAAATGTTCATGAAAAAAAAGGTTTTAAATAAAAAATAGTGCAACAGTGAAACAATCAACCTTCGAACATTCGCTGGAAAAAAAGGAATCGTTCAGAAGACTTGTGAAACTGACAGAGCACCAATACAGTACAAAATAACGTATTTTTTTACAGAAAATTATCAGAACAAAAAAATCCGCTGAAAATCAGCGGATTTTATAAATCGTTAAGATAGAATCAGTTATTCAGCCACCACTTCAAATTCCACTTCGGTCGTTTTTCCGTTACCAAAGTCAATGCTGGCTTTATAGGAACCCAGTTCCTTTACTTCATCATTGATTGATATGCGTTTACGATCGATTTCATATCCTTTTTGGTCGCGAATGGCCCGGCTCAGTTGCAAAGTGGTTACGCTACCAAAAATCTTACCACTGGTACCGGTTTTGGCACCTACTTTCAGTGGGGATTCGCTCAATTTGGCAACCACATTGTTGATCTCGGCGAGCATGGCATCCTCTTTTTTCTTCTGCACTTTCAGCCATTCGTCCAATTGCTTGCGGTTTCCGGGGTTGGCTTCCACGGCTTTTTTCTGGGGGATCAGATAGTTGCGGGCATAACCATTGCGGACCCGTACAACTTCATTTTTGCCACCCAGGTGATCTACGTCTTGAATCAGTATTACTTCCATGGGCTCCTCCTTATTTTAATAGATCGGTTACATACGGCAATAACGCCATCTGGCGGGCTTTTTTGATGGCTTCACCCACCAGACGCTGATACTTCAGAGAGTTACCAGTGATCCGACGAGGGAGCATCTTGCCCTGCTCATTCAAAAATTTCTTCAGGAACTCTACATCTTTGTAGTCAATGTAGCGGATGCCATATTTTTTAAACCGACAATACTTTTTAATGTGCGTATCGGTTTTAATGGCGGTCAGATATTTTATTTCATTCTTTGCCATGTCTTAAGCCTCCACTGCTTTTTCGGTTCCTGTAGAAACGCCACTTCTCTTTCTTGCGTTGTACTCGACGGCGTATTTATCGAGTTTGGTCAACAGTTGACGAAGCACATGGTCGTCACGAAGAAGCTGGATCTTCAGCTTCTCATTGAAGTCGGATGGCGCAGAATATTCCAACACCCAGTAAAGACCCGTGGTCTTTTTCTGAATGGGATACGCCAGTGATTTTAATCCCCAGGGATTCGTATGCACCACCTTTCCGCCGTTGTTTGACAGAAAGTCGATGTACTTCTTCTGTTCTGCTTTGAAGTCTTCTTCACTCAGAACAGGGGTAAAAATCACCATCAATTCGTAATTGTTCATTACCCTGTTTTTTGTTAATAAAATTGTTTAAAAATGGGCTGCAAAGATAGGCAGTTTGGGGGGAATTATTGATTAATAATTACTAATTATTGTTTGTGGCGGAGTAAACCCCGCCACAAACAATAATTAGTAATTAATAATCAACAAATTAGAAGGCTTTTGCCCCTTATTACCGAAGCTTCAAACCCCTCAAAACAACGCGCTCCGGCCCTTGTATGACCTCAATAAAGTAGAGTCCGGCGTGGTAGTTCTGTCCGATAAACACCTGGGTGGTTCCGGCAGGTACCTGACGCAGTTCCACGAGGCGGCCAAAGATATCACGTACACGGATCACAATCGGATCGGTCGGGTTATTTGACTGAATACTCAACCGGAACTGATTCACCGTCGGGTTGGGTGACAAGGATACTTTCAGCAGATAATCCGGTACCCCGTTCTCTGAACAGCTTCCTAATACCGCACCATGGGCGATCCAGAAGGGAACAAGTGCCGGGAACACTTCAAGCGTATTCGCTACACCCGTTGGCTTATAACAAATGATCACCTTGTCGCCTCTTTTTCCTCCTTTCACATTTTTCACCTGGATCATCAAACTATCCATCGCCTGGCAACCATTGGCATCGGTGATGGTCACTTTGTATTGAGTATTCGTGCCTGGGCTCACCTGGATGCTGGCATTGGTACTTCCGGTTGACCAGCTATACACATAGGGAGCTGTACCACCGGCTGCGGAAGCAGTCAGGGTCGCAGTTGACGCAGGCGCATAGCCTATATATACGGTATTGGCCAACGTACCTGCCGGCAAAACATACACATCGGGAATCAATACGGATGGTGCATTATTTACTGTTACCGTGGTTTGGCAGGTAATGCTATTGCCCCAGCTATCAGTGGCGGTCCAGTTGATCACACTTACACCGACATTGAATAGGCCGCTGGCATCATTTGCATTGCCGCTTCTTTCTGTGGCCCCCGTAATGGTATAGGTATAGGTCAATTCCGTATCGCAATCATCGTTGGCCACAAAGGCTGGTACCGTATACGTGTCTGTTCCATTGGCACAGAACTGAACGGTAGCGGTACAAGTGCCAACCGTTGGCGCGGTAGTATTGCGGAATATGTAGCGTGAAAAAGCAGGGTAGTGGTCGGTTGTGGTGGAACCATAATTGGTCACCAGGCCAGCCACATCGGTCAATAAGGCGGCGGAATTGGGAATATAGTAGGGAAGCAGGTCATTCGACACCACCACATGATCGATCACATCATTATAGCTCACCGTCGATTTTTTACCTGCAAGACTAAGCGGTTTGGTGATGGCTTCGAAATTCACCACATCATCGGTAAAGGAATTCCAGGACGTGGTGGTGAACCCGGCTGTAATGGACTGATCCAGGTCATCATTGAAATCACCCAGGATGATGATCGGATCCTCAGGATAAAGCTGGGTCAGGGTTTGATACAAGGTATCCGCACCCCGCTTGCGACGCTCATAGGAAGTAGCCGTGGGGGAGGTATTCGCTTTCGCATGGACCAAAATGAAACGCATCCGCTTGGTGATGCAATTCAAGGTTACATCGGCGGTCATCATATAGGGGAAACGTCCGCTTGCCCAATAGTTATAAGCCGGATTGGAAATATCAGCGGCGGAATTGATTCCCTGTGTCAGCAATGGCTCAGTGGTGATATTACTAAACACACTGGTCTTGTACACAAAGGCTTCTTTCTGTGCCAGTGACAATGGTCCCGGGCTGGGTGCATTTGGATTGGTATGAGAACCATAATCACAAACCACATAGGCATATCCGGGCATTTGAGCAACCACTTGCGCCAGTCGGTTTTCATCCACCACTTCCACCAAACCATACACATCGGCGCCAATATTCTGCAGGATGGTTTGTACGTTTTGCTGCTGCTGGTTGTCATTGGTCGGACCATTGGCGGTACTGCCAAACCATTCAATATTCCAGTTCACCACCTCAAGGGTAGTTGCGGGATCAATACTGGTGCCTTTCAGCCCAATGCTATCCAGCAAACCGGATGTAGATACATGGATCAATCCGGTAAAATCTTCATTGTTCTGACCTGGAGCGAAGCGTACATATACGGTCACTTCCTCATCATTGGCCTCTGCCTGTGTATAGGTTAAGGAGGAGGAGAAGCTGATCGCATCCTTCGACAATAGGAAATCACCGGTTACATCCAGTGTCACATCGCCGGTAAGGTCATTGCCAATGAAAGTGATCGCTTTTTCGGCGGTTTGACCAGCCGGAACAAAAGGATACAATACATCGCGATTACCCAGGGTAAGACTTGGCGGTGGGGGTGTAGGTGAATTCAATAGCGAAAGATCATCCAATGTCCAGCGTGCACCATCGTCATCGGTTGATGTGTACACAAAAGCAATATGAACATTTGCCTGTTTATAAGCGGTCAGGTTGATATTTTCTGAAAGTGTCCACACATTCGAAGCCTGCGCCGGGAACTTGCCATTGAGGTCGGTCCAGGTGGCCAGGGCAGGATCCCCACCGGTAAAGTCCGTGGAAACTTTCAACAGCAAGGGTTTGCCATTAAAGGCAGCACGGCTCCAGAAGGACAAGAGGGGATAGGTGGTACCGGTCAGGTCAAATGCGGGTGAGATCAACCAATCCACATTGGGGACATTGGTTCCACCCGAGAAGCCATTGATCTGAACACCATTGGCGAGTGAACCGGTATTGTTATTCGGATCACGGCCAAAAGTGGTACAGGCCCAGGTGATAGCCCCTGTAACGCTGTATTGGCTAAACCCATCGGATAAATTGCTGGTACAGGTATTGAAATCAGCGGCAAAAAAGGTGGTGCCTGTTGTGAAGGACCAATCATTGCCACTTGTTCCACTAAAGGGGTTAGAAGAAAGATCTAACAAAGCGCCAATGCTTATCTCCACCTGGATGGTTGTATTCACCGGCAGGTTTACTAAGGGGAAGCTGACGGTATTTCCATTGACGGAAACAGCAGCACTGGTGATATCAACGCTGGCGATTACACTATTATCGCTGGCATTGCGCAGTGTAATGGTGCCCGTCCCTTTTTTTACCGGTTCATTAAAGCTGAGGCTGGCGGCACCATTGGTAGAAACATTGGTACTGCCATTGGCAGGAGAAAAAGTAGTTACCGTGGGGGCAATAAGATCAATGGGATTGGCCTCGATGGTGACATCATCAATGGACAGACCATCGTCTGCGCCAGAGGCATTGAAGTCGTTCCAGCGTATATGGAAAGTAGCGCCATCGGGGATGGCGATACCATTGATGGTAACCGTTATAAGGCTGCGGTTGGCGGCCAGGTTGCCATCCAGTGCGCCAGCCGTTCCGGCTTGAGTGGGCGAGGTGAAATCCAATCCATCTACATCGATCCAGGTTCCGGTTCCCAGGTTTGTGGCATCGAGGCTGTATTGGAAATCGAGCCGGTCCACTCTTCCTGCTGTACCTAATCTCCACTGCTCCCCGGTAAACGTAATGCCCAGACGGGTAATGGTGGTTCCCGTATTATTGATGATACCGGCGCCGATAGAAGGAATGACACTGCCTGATTGTAATCCGCCAAAAGCTCTTTCATTACTTCCGCTGGCACCAAAGCTATAGGTATTACCTGCATTGGAAGATCCGGTGCCCACTCCATAGGTGGTGTTGGCGCCACTTCCTGTTTCAAGGAATAACCAACCATTCGATACTGTTGAGCCGGTTGTAGCTACTCCTTCCAGGGTATTGAAATCCTCGGTATAGGGAGCCAGGGTAAGAAAGATCGGTGTGGGTGGCGGTACTTCATCATCGGCAATGCTAATGGTAGCCGTGGTTGTACCCAGGATATACGGTGCGGTAACAGATTGAAGAGTGATCTGAACTGTTTCAGAAGGATCAACATCAGCATCATCTACTACATTTATCGCGAGGGGGGCGCTGGTGCCACCTTCGGGAATGGTCACTGTTCCGGCCTGTGGATCAGTATAGTCAAGGCCTGCGCTGGCAGAACCTGCGAGGGTATAGGTTATCGTTATACCACCTGCGGGTGCAGCCGAACTCAACGAGATAGTAAATGATCCGTTTGTGGCAGGCTCGGCTCCATTGGTGCCGATCGCTACCGAAACGGTTTCGGAAGGGGTACCTCCTCCGGTAGAAGAATTGGATGGAGAAGGAAGTGCTGTCGCAAAATCGGTATTGTTGTTTTGTGTATCATTTCCAATCGGATTGCGTTGCACCGCATTGGTGTTGGAAGGAGCAGGCGTTGGTCCACCTCCTTCAAAACAATTGGCGGTGGTGCCAAACCCTACCAGGTCGATATAGGTTCCCGCTGCCGGGCAACCGGAAAGTAAAGTGGTATTGTTCACTAGGGCTACTTTACCCGCTGTTCCACTCATGGCAATGGTGCCGATCACATCCGGTGTAGGAAGGTCAAGTGTTCCTCCAGCGCCTTGTGCTTCCTGGATCAGATAGTATCCATTGGCCGGAATGGTTCCGGTCAGATCTGTCTTTTGCCAGGTAGTACCTGTAGCAGACGCATACTGAATGGACCAACCCGTCAGTGAAACGGGAGAGGAACTGTTATTGTATAATTCAATGAAATCATTCTTGTAGGTGGCACCGCTGTTGCCACCGCCGCCATACACTTCGTTGATGACAACTTGTGCATTAGCAGAAAAATGAAATAAAAAGAAAAGGACGAAGGATAAGAGGTAATTCTTTCTCATGAGCGTTTGTTTGTGGTCGCTCAAAAGTAGTTTTATTCAATATGCAGCCGGGGGGCAACTGGTGAATTATTTATTAACAAATAATGCCCCGGTATCGGAAAACTACGATAGTCCCAAAATTGGAATTTGATTATGAAGGACGTATGTCGATCATCCGTAATTGTAAACTCTTCTGCCCATTCCATTCATTCTCATCGATCTTAAAAACAATATCTACTGGCCGGCTACCTTGTAACAAGGGAAATTTTGAGGCCATGCCAAATCCAATACCTGTCAGCGTGATGTCCTGGTGTTTTAAAACAAAGCGAAGGTGTTCTTCCTTTACGATTTTGGAATAGCCGGTATCCCTAACCTGTTTAACCATGAATTGCGGCATCAGGTTCTCCGGTCCAAAGGGCTCCATTTGTCGAAGAATATTAAAGAAGGTCCAGGTGATATCTGCAAAACCGATCTCAGCATCGATCTCGATTTCGGGAATGAGTAATTCAGGGTCAATGGTGGCTGATACGACCGCTTCAAATTTTTCGCGAAACAGATCCACTTGTCCCGGATCGAGTGTCATTCCTGCTGCGGCGAAATGACCCCCATACCCCAGCAGATGTTCGCGACAGGCATGTATGGCTTCGTATAGATTAAAGCCAGGAACACTACGGGCGCTGCCGGCAACATATTCACCCGAACGGGTTAAAACTACGGTAGGGCGATAGTAATGTTCAATCAATCGCGAAGCCACGATTCCCACTACCCCTTTATGCCAATGAGGTTGAAAAACGACAGTGGAGCGGCGATCGATCCAATGTTCATGACTTCGGATCAATTCCAAGGCTTCCTGTGTAATGGATTTATCTGCTTCTTTTCGGTCTGTATTGTCGCTGTGTAGTTTTTCAGCAAAGCCTAAAGCTTCCTCATAGCTGGGTGCGATGAACATCTCCACCGCTTTTCGCGCATCATCCATACGTCCGGCGGCATTCACCCGCGGTGCGATCATGAAAACGAGGTTATGGATATGAAGGGGCGGCTTGAGCCCACTTAAAAATGAAAGTGCTTTGATGCCATTGTTGGGGGTTTCATTGGCTTTTTTTAATCCGTGAAAAGCGAGAATGCGGTTTTCTCCGGTAATGGGAACGATATCAGCCGCGATGGCTGTGGCAACAAGATCAATATCTTCCCACAACCATTCATTGGGTAAAGCCAATCGTTCCACTAACGCACTCATCAGTTTGAAACCTACACCACAACCACATAATTCTTTATAGGGATAGGGGCAATCTTTTTGCTTGGTGTTCAGGATCGCAATGGCTGGGGGGAGTGCTTCATCCGGCAGGTGGTGGTCACATACAATAAAATCCATTCCTAACGAGGAGGCATAACCGATCAGGTCAACGGATTTGATGCCACAGTCAACGGAGATGATCAGGTCAAAACCATTTTCCTTGGCAAAATCAATTCCGGCTTTGCTGACCCCATAGCCTTCACGATAGCGATGCGGGATATAAAAATCAAGGTTGGGGTGAAATTTTTGAAAGAAACGATAGAGCACACTCACCGAAGTGGTGCCGTCCACATCATAATCACCAAACAGCAGGATCTTTTCCTGCTTTTCCCTGGCCTGTTGAATACGCACTACTGCTTTCTCCATGTCCTTCATTAACCAGGGGGAAGGAAGGTCTGAAAGATCGGGTCGGAAAAATGATTTTGCTTCTTCATAGGTCCCGATCCCTCTTTGCTCCAAAATAGCACAGAGGGCAGGATGTATATGCAAAGCTTCTTTCAATGCTTCGACACGGGCAGGGTCACCCTTTTTCAACGTCCACCGCTTTTCCATTCAGGCGATTTTGAATTTAATAACTCCGGTTGGTTACATAATGTACAAGATCAGCCAGTCCGTTCCGGACAGGCGATTCAGGGAAGGAGTGAAGGATTTCAAGGGCTTCGGAGCGGAATTGCTCCATTTTCTTTTCCGCGTAGGCGATCCCACCGTTTTGGGCCACCAGTTCGGTCACCCTTTTTACAGACTTACTGTCTTTATTTTTGTGTTTGATCGTGTGTATGATCTCCTTACGTGTGGCGGCATCACAATTGTTCAGTGTGTAGATAACGGGCAGGGTCAGCTTCTTTTCTTTGATATCATTGCCGGTCGGCTTTCCGATCCGGGCACTGGCTGAATAATCAAATAGGTCATCTTTGATCTGAAAGGCCATTCCCACTTTTTCGCCAAACAAGCGCATTTTTTCGGCTATTTCCTTGTCCTGGCTGGTTGACCAGGCACCGGCGGCACAAGCCGACGCGAGCAAAGAGGCGGTTTTATTGCGAATGATCTCGAAATAGATATCTTCTTTAAGGTTGAGGGTACGCGCTTTTTCGAGCTGTAAAAGCTCTCCTTCACTCATTTTTCGGACCGCATCGGACAAAATATGCAGTATTTCATGGTCATTATGATCGAGTGAAAGCAGGAGTCCTTTGGCCAGCAGGTAATCCCCGACCAACACCGAGGCTTTATTTTTCCACAATGCGTAGACGGAAAAGAACCCGCGGCGCTCCAGGGAGTCATCTACCACGTCGTCGTGCACCAAGGTGGCGGTATGCAGAATTTCGACCAGCGAAGCCGCCCGATAAGTGGCATCTGTGACCTCTCCATGGATCTTGGCGGCGAAGAATACGAACATGGGCCTCAACTGTTTACCCTTCCTGCGCACGATATAACGCATGATCCGGTCGAGCATGGGGGCATTGCTTTTCACGGCATCTTTGAAGGTGGTTTCAAAGACCTTAAGCTCGGTTTCGATCAATTCAACGGGTAAATGCATGGCTAAAACCAAGCAAGATACGTATCACTTGAAAAAAAATGGCGGTGAAAGCAGCAAATTTGAACGTTTTTTTGGCTTAATAATCGGTGAAACAATTCGTTGCACTTAATAAATAAATAATTTAAAAATTTGACATTTAACCGTCAAGTTATATTTTTGCGGTTAATTAGGACATTGTAATTCAAAATTTTAACCCATTCTTATGGCAAGCAAAAAGTACTCTTTCCTGGTAGGTTTATGCTTACTGGTTATTGGCAGTAATGCGCAGGTAGGCATTAATGCCATCAAGGATTCTTCGGTGATACCCACCAAAAGAATGCCTCAACATACTGAGTTCCTGAACGGAACATATAATTTCCCCGCCAAACCCCGCAATCAGTGGGAGATTGGTATCAAGGGTGGAATGTTCGCGATCAGTGGTGATGTACCCGCCGTTGTACCAACTCTCGGCCTGGGCGCACACGTGAGAAAAGCGTTTGGATATGTATTCTCCATGCGCCTGGAATATATGTACGGAACCGGTAAAGGACTGAGCTGGTTGCAAGCTAACAACTACGCCCGTAACCCGGCCTGGAGTACAAACTATGTAGCTCCTTTGGAAGGATTGCACCCTGCAACCAACCAACCCGCTTTCTTCAATTCCACCACTGGTGGTTTGATGGCTCCCGGGGATGCACTGGATCCCGTTTTTTACAACTACAAGACCAAAGTTCATGACCTCTCTCTTCAAGGGGTGGTTACCTTGAACAACATTCGTTTCCATAAATCCAAAACAGGAATCAACCTGTATGGTTTTGGTGGTGTGGGTGCTACGATCTATGAAGCACGCGTAAATGCGTTGAACGGAAACACACCGTATGATTTCTCTTCTGCTGTAGCCGGTGCCAACGTGTACAAGAACAGAAAAGATACCCGCAAAGAACTGCGTAACATCCTCGATGATTCTTACGAAACATTGGCCGATAACCAGGGTACAAGACGTCCTAAGCTGTTTGGCAAAACCCTGAAGCCCACCGGAACCATTGGTATAGGTGTTGCTTTCAAACTGAGCAATCGCGTTAACCTGGCCATTGAAGATCGCCACACGTTTACCAAAGATGACCTGTTGGATGGTCAGCGTTGGCAGGAGCAGGACCTGGGTAACCCCAGCCTGACCCGCGATTTTGATTCTTACAACTTTGCCAGTGTTGGTCTGAATATCAATCTGGGTGCTAAATCTGTTGAGCCGCTTTGGTGGGTAAACCCGCTGGATTACGCTTACCAGGAGATCCGCAAACCTCAGATGATGATCCTTCCCAAACCTGTACTGCCTGACGAAGATGGTGATGGTGTTACCGATCAGTTCGACCAGGAGCAAACGCCTGCCGGTTGCCCGGTTGATGCTCACGGTGTAAGCCGCGATACAGATGGTGATGGTATTCCTGATTGTAAGGATAAAGAACTGGTTACTCCGACCTTGTGGCAGCCTGTTGATGCCGATGGCGTGGGTACACCAAAATGTCCCGATTCCACTTGCTTCGAGAATTATATGCTGACTAAGAAAGGTGATTGCGAAAACGCCCTCGGTGCCCTGCCAAGCATTTCATTTGCTGCCAACAGTGCCCGCCTGAGCGATGACGCCACCCGCTTGCTCGCTATCGTTGCCGATCGCCTGCGTACCAACTCTGATTGTAAAGTGGTTGTTACCGGTTATTGCGCCAGCAACAAGCGTGAGCAGCAAAGAAGCTGGGAGCGTGTAAATGCAATCATCACTTACCTGGTTGAGAAAGAAGGTATCCGTGCCGATCGTATGATCTTCCAATATGCTCAGGATGGCGGCGATTGCGATACAGTAGATATCCGCTCTGCCGGTCAAGGTGAAGAAGGTCCGAACACCGTTCCGGCCCCGCACCCCAACCTCCGCCGAGGATAAGCCTAACCGCTTATTTATCATAACATTAACGCGGCCTTTTTGGCCGCGTTTCTTTTTACCTGAATATTTGCCGGAATCAATTAACTTTGCCCGCCTTTTATGAGATCATTTTTGGCCATCATATTGCTCGCTTTAACGATCACCGGTTGCAAAGGGATCAATAAAGTGCTTAAAAACCCCGACCCGGAATACAAACTGCGGGTGGCAGAAAAGTATTACGTGCAAAAGAAATACACTTTTGCCCAAATGCTTTTTGAAGATGTCCTCCCTTTTTATAACGGTCGGCCCGAGTTTGAAGATATCTATTACAAATTTGCCTACTGCGCTTATTATCAGAATGATTTCCTTAGCGCAGACTATAATTTCAAGAAGTTTCTCGAGATATTCCCCAATAGCAAAAGAGCGGAAGAGATCGATTATATGCGGGCGTATTGCTTTTATCGCCAGTCACCTAAGGTTGGACTGGATCAGACCAATACCCAGCGCACGATCGGCATGATGCAGACCTTTATCAATACCCACCCCAATAGCCCCAAGAACGTGGAGGCTACGGGTATCATTGATATTTGCCGGAAAAAACTGGAGGAAAAGGACTTTAACAGCGCGGAACTTTACTACAATATTGGCCAGTTCCATGCCGCCGCTGTGGCCTTTACAACCCTCATCGAAGATTATCCCGAATCTCTGCGGACAGATGAGTATAAGTTGTTGGTCATCAAGTCTTATTTCAGGTATGCCGAACTGAGTATCGAAGAGAAGAAAAGGGAGCGGTTTGAGAAGGTAATTGATGAAGTAAATGATTTCACCGACAGGTTTCCTGACAGTAAGCTTTTGAAGGACGCCGAACGTTATATATCTTTATCCCAGCAAAACATCAAAAATTTATCCATTCATGAGCAAACTAAGACGCCAGCTTAGCTTAGGCATTACGAACAACGTGGAAACCCGGAGCCTCGACGATCTTCGTCAGAAGACGGGTAACCTTTATGAGTCGATCGCTGTGGTAGCCAAGCGGGCCAACCAGATCAATATTTCGCTCAAGGAGGAATTGCATAACAAACTCGAGGAGTTTGCCAGCCATACCGATAGCCTCGAGGAGATCCACGAAAACAAAGAACAGATCGAAATCTCCCGTGCCTACGAGCGCATGCCCAACCCGGCCCTGCTCGCTACACAGGAATTCATGGAAGACAAAGTGTACTTCCGGAAGAACGAAGACGATCTGTTTAGTTAATTGCAATAGGTACAAACCCTTTTTTCGAAGTCCGGGGTCCGGGGTCAGAAGTCAGGCATTACCCTTTCTTCGGACCTCAGACCTCGGACTTCGGACGTAATAAACTTCTGGTGACAATATGAACCTCTCTGGAAAAAAGATCCTCCTGGGCATTACCGGTTCCATCGCCGCCTATAAAGCGATCTATCTGGTCCGGTTGCTGGTGAAAGCCGGTGCCGAGGTGAAAGTGGTCATGACCCCTGCCTCCCGGGATTTTGTTTCTCCACTCACCCTGTCCACCCTTTCTCATCACCCCGTACATATTGATCTCTTTCAGGAAAATGAATGGGCCAATCATGTCCAATTGGGTCGCTGGGCAGATGTAATGGTGATCGCACCCCTGAGTGTGAATACGCTTTCCAAAATGGCCCAGGGCCAATGTGATAACCTTTTACTGGCCACCTGGCTCTCTGCCACCTGTCCTGTGGTGCTGGCCCCTGCCATGGATGAGGATATGTGGCACCATCCGTTTACGCAGCAAAACCTGCAAAAACTTATTTCCATCGGTCATAAGGTCATCCCGGTTGAAAAAGGGGAGCTGGCCAGTGGACTGATTGGTGAAGGGCGAATGGCCGAACCGGAAACCATCCTCTCCTATATCGAGGAGCATTTTTTTTTCCGGGAAGAATTAAAAGGCCGTAAGGCCATCGTAACCGCCGGCCCTACCTATGAACCCCTCGACCCCGTGCGCTTTATTGGTAATCATTCCTCTGGTAAAATGGGGGTGGAGATCGCCAAAGCGCTTTATGCCCGTGGCGCCGCTGTCACGCTTGTATTAGGCCCCTCGGCCCAACCCAGCCCATCGGGAATCGAAACCATTCGGGTAAATTCCGCCCAGCAAATGTTTGATGCCGTCAGCGATCGGTTCGACCAGACGGATATAGCCGTTATGTCCGCCGCGGTAGCGGATTATACCCCGTTGAACACAGCACCAGAGAAAATAAAAAAATCCGGTGACCGTTTAGTATTGGAATTACAGAAAACACCCGATATCCTGCGCACCATGGGGGAACGAAAAAAGAATCAGGTGCTCATCGGATTTGCCCTTGAAACCACCAATGAAAGAGCATATGCGTTGGAAAAACTCAGGTCAAAAAATGCCGATATGATCGTGTTGAATTCATTGCGTGATGAAGGGGCGGGATTTGGAAAGGATACCAATAAGGTGACCTTGTTTGATAAAAGTGGTAAAGAATTTGATCTTGCCTTGCAGTCCAAACAACAAGTTGCCCGTCATATCGTAGATACACTTTTAAGCATTTATTATGCGTAAAATAGTCTTCCTGTTTTTTTTGATCACCACACTCCGGGTGCAAAGCCAGGAGATCAAGGCCAAGGTAACCGTATTATCCAATCGGATCAGTACCCAGGTGGATAAGAAGATCTTTACCACCTTGCAAGGGGCGCTGACCAATTTTATCAATAGCCGGAAATGGACAACGGATAATTTTCAGGCACAGGAGCGGATCGAATGTAGTTTTTTGATCAATCTGGACAAAGTTATTTCCCCTAATGTCTATACCGCTTCATTGACCATTCAGGCAGCCCGCCCCGTGTATAAGACCACCTATATCACCCCACTGGTCAATTTTCAGGATGACAATTTTGCTTTTAAATACCAGGAATTTCAACCGGTGGAATTCAATGAGAACCGCGTACAGGGTACGGATCCCTATGTATCGAACCTGACGGCTGTGCTGGCGTATTGGATCAATATCATACTGGGTATGGATTATGATTCCTTCTCGCCACGGGGAGGAGAAATTTATTTTCAGAAAGCACAGAATATCGTCAACAATGCTCCCGAATCAGGAGAAATATATGGCTGGAAGAACTATGAAAGTCTCCGCAACCGGTATTGGCTCGCCGAGAACCTCAACAATAACCGGTTTGCCCTGATCCATGATGCACTCTATACTTATTTTCGAACCGGGCTTGATATGTTTTACGATCAGGAAGAGGAAGGGCGCACCGGGGTATTGAATTCCCTGAATTATCTGCAAACCGTTCAGTCAGAAAACCCGGGTTCCATGATTTTGCAGTTTTTTTTCCAGGGCAGGAGCACCGAACTGATCCGGATTTTTTCAAAGGCCGATCAGGAATCAAAGGACCGGGCCAAAGCCCTGCTCGTTAAATTGGATGCCGCCAATAACCAGGCCTATAAGGAACTCAAATGAAGCCCCTTTTTTTATTATTCATAATGATGCTGATCGGACTTGGTGCCTGTGTGAATAAGAACAAGGTGCCTGGTGATATTCTTACGCAAGAGAAGATGAAGCTGGTGCTTTGGGACTTGGCCCGATCGGATCAGTTTGTCGCGGATTTCGTCAGCAAGGATTCTAACCTGAACAAGAAGCAGGAAAGTCTCAGGCTTTACGAAGAGGTTTTTGCCCTGCATCAGATAAAGCGCGAAAATTTCAAGAAAAGCCTGGATTATTACCGCATGCATCCCGACCTGCTCAGAGTGGTGATGGATTCGTTGAATACCATGGCCCGGCGCAAAGAGCAGGAAGCCTATAAGGTGGAAGAAGATACGACCTCCAAACCCGCCACCACACCGGTACCAGACAGTATCCGGATACGCACCAAATCCATTCGCAAAAAACTCGACAGCCTGAGTTTGCCCATTCAACCGCAATAAGCCCTTTATTTGGCCGAATCCGGATAAATTTGCACAAACGATTGTGGTATGAATAAAACAGTGTCCGGTGCAGCCGAAGCCATTCGTGATATTCCCGATGGCGCGGTGATCATGTTAGGTGGCTTTGGGCTTTGTGGCATTCCCGAGAATTGCATACAGGCCCTTGTGCAAAAGGGCGTGAAGGATTTGACCTGTATCTCCAACAATGCCGGTGTTGATGATTTTGGTATCGGGCTCATGCTGCGTACCCGGCAAGTCAAAAAGATGATCTCTTCGTATGTGGGAGAGAACGCGGAATTTGAACGCCAGTTACTCAGTGGAGAACTCGAAGTGGAACTCATTCCCCAAGGCACCCTGGCTACCCGCTGTCTTGCCGCCGGATATGGAATGCCTGCCGTATTCACACCCGCCGGAGCAGGTACCGAAGTGGCGGAAGGGAAAGAGTCAAGAATATTTAACGGAAAAGAATACCTGCTTGAATACGCTTTTGAGGCCGATTTCGCGCTCGTTAAGGCCTGGAAGGGGGATACCCATGGTAATCTCATCTTTCGCGAAACAGCCCGAAATTTCAACCCGCTAATGGCCATGGCTGGAAGGATCACGATTGCCGAAGTGGAAGAACTCGTTCCGGCCGGCCAACTCGACCCCGATCAGATCCATACCCCCGGAATATATGTGCAACGTATTTTCCAGGGAACCCAATACGAAAAAAGGATCGAACAGCGAACAATACGTAAGCTAAAAGCTAATAGCTAATAGCTTCTCACGTCTCACGTTTCACGATTCACTATTCACGATTCACGATTCACTATTCACCCTTCACCCATGCCCCTCACCAAAGAACAAATCGCCCAACGCATTGCCCGCGAACTCCGGAATGGATATTATGTCAATCTGGGAATCGGCATACCCACCCTGGTAGCGAATTATATTCCTGCCGGAGTGGAAGTGGTCCTGCAAAGTGAAAATGGTTTATTAGGGATGGGTCCTTTTCCAGTTGAAGGTGCCGAGGACCCTGACCTGATCAATGCAGGCAAGCAGACCATTACAACCGTTCCTGGCTCGAGTTTCTTTGACTCGGCCATGAGTTTTGGAATGATCCGGGCCGGTAAAGTGGACCTGACCGTATTGGGGGCGATGGAAGTAAGCGACCAGGGGGATATTGCCAACTGGAAGATCCCCGGAAAGATGGTAAAGGGGATGGGTGGGGCGATGGACCTGGTGGCAAGTGCCCGCAATATCATCGTGGCCATGATGCATACGAATCCAAAGGGAGAATCCAAACTACTTCCGCAATGCCAATTGCCTTTGACCGGCGTAAAATGTGTGCGGAAGATCGTGAGTGACCTGGCGGTACTTGATGTTACACCCGAAGGTTTTCGGTTGCTGGAAAGGGCACCTGGTGTATCAGTTGAGGAAATAAAGTCGAAGACTGCCGGACGTTTGATTATAGAGGGGGAAATTCCTGAGATGACCTTCAGCTAACCGCTAAAAGATAATAGCTATTAGCTTTTAGCGGTTAGTCCACCAAATTATTCTTCACCGCGAAAAAAACCAGTCCCGCGGTATTCTTGCTTCCAAAGCGTTCCATCAGCCGGTCTTTGATGGCTTCCACGGTACGCGGACTGATCTCCATTTTCTGGGCGATTTCCTGAGCCGTAAATTCCATACAGATAAAACGAAGTACATCCCGTTCCTTGTCGCTTAGGGTGATTTCATTATTGAGGGAGGGGATGACCTTATTGCGGGAATGGGAGCGCTTGAGCAGGATGCGGTTGACGAAATTATTCAGGTAGTATCCTTTCTCATGTACATCCATGATGGCTTTTCGGATCTCCTGGGGTTCAGCATTCTTGAGCAGGTAGCCATTGGCACCATTCTCCATCATGTGGTATACAAAGCGCTCGTCTTCGTACATGGTGAGAATGATGATGCGGATGTGGGGGTATTGCTTGGAAACTATTTTGGTGGTTTCGATCCCGTCTTTGCCTGGCATTCGGAGGTCCATCAGGATCACATCCGGTTCAGATTCTTTTACGCCGGCCAGGAGGTCATCGCCGTGCTCTGCTTCCTGGACAAACCGGATATTGGTATAGGGTCGCAGGGACAGGACCACTCCCTTTCGGAAGATCTTATGATCGTCTACAATGGCAACTTTGATGACATTCATTAGGAACAGTAAGTAAGCAAAAATAGGATTTTCCGGCTTACTGGTAAGGATCATCGCGGGGAACTTCGATGGTCACCTTATAATAGGTCTGGGAAATATCTTTTTCAAAGTGGATATCCCCATGTAATACCCGCAGACGGCTGCTGATATTCTTCAATCCCAACCCGATATTGCTCTTATTCAGCTTCTCAAAGTCGGTTTGAACCAGTCCCCGTCCATCGTGATGGATGCGGAGATAGAACTTGTCGCCGTGGATATTTTGGGTGAGGTGGATAAAACTTGAGCTGGAGTGTTTGAGGATATTATTCACCAGTTCCTGTACGATACGGAAGATGATGAGTTCTTTATCCCCTTTGAGGCGTTCGCGGTAATCATGGAACCGGCTACTGGCATTGATCGCCCCGGAGCCGCTGATCTTTTGGAAAAGGTCATTGATCGCGGATTCCAACCCAAAATTCTTAAGGGTGGGGGGCATCAGGCTATGGCTGATATTCCGGATAAGCTGTATGGTTTCATCAATGATCTGCCTTGCCTGAAAAATGGATTGAAGCTGGCTGGCCTTATCCTGGTTCACCAGGTTTTCATTGAGGTATAATCGGGCGGTGGCGAGGAGCGGACCGGCATCATCATGCAGGTCAGCGGCCAGGCGTTGGCGTTCTTCTTCTTGCATGCGTATGGAGGCACTCAGCATCATCTTTTGCTGATCGATCTCCATCTGTTGTAGCTTCTGCTGGTATTTCAACACCCTGCGTTGGTGCTGGATAATAAAGAAGACCATGCCGATCACCAGGATCAATATCCCCAGGGTACCCAAAAGCACAATTTTGGATACGCTGATATTGTTGGGGGCTTGGAGAAAAAACATGTGGTGGTGGCTTGTAGGGTTATTCCAGGTCTAGGAATGGGATGTCTTTTTCTTTCCTCCCACTGCTTTTTTTGATTTGTTTAATTAATAAGAGCATGCTTAGGCTTAGAAATATATTCTTCAACACATAAAGGGTGAGTGGTATTCCTTCCAGCTTCTGCATTTCCAGATAGTATTCTGTATACACCAGGTAAAACAGAAAAGTGCCGCAAATAAAGATGATCAAACCAATGATCCCCCAAAACTTGTGGTCATAGTATATCACCTTGTCAGTCTCCATCTGGAACTTCTCGTAAAAAACAAGTAACGCTAAAACAATCAGAATTATTGACTTGACACTATTCATTATAGGGTCTAATTCGGTTATTACGAAGGCAGATAAGTAAATTATGAAGAATAGGACGAACGCAATTCCCGCAAATAGCACGATTTTACGAAACAGGGGGGCGTTAAAGGAAAAGTAGAAGATCGTTGAAAAGGCCAGGAATTCGCCAAAATAATTGACCGCGTCAAAATACTTATTTACATGGTGCGGGAAGGCCAGATAATACCCAAAAATCAGCAATGCATACACGGAAGCACCCGCTACCGCTTTGGCATAATTCACATTTTTGGTCAGGGAAAGGTGATAGAGAAAGATGGCAAGCGGAATAAAACTCGATAGGTTAGCTATAAAAATAAAATTTTCTATCATTGGAATTGGTTGTTCATAATTCCAAAAATAGAAAATTTTAGCTAGTATGTCAATCTAGACTTAGATGACGAACAAAAACAGAATGTGTAATACCCGGATCATGTTCTTTTAGTTTTAGTTTTAGAACCTATTTTTCACTGCTAAAGTCCATATATCCACACCCAAATTCAACCGGGTTCCGGGCACTATCCCTGGTGTAATCGGGTGGAATGTAGTCCTGGCAATGGTTTCAGGCCATTTTAAGGGTTAACTTTTAGTAGTAATATCAGGTAATAGTCCCAATATATTTGCGTAAATTTACTATCGTAAAAGTCATAAAAAAACCTTGAAATTTTACGATCTCAAGGCGCTTATCAACAGCTGTGGATAATAAGAGGGGTTGGTGGTCAATGATTCAGGGCCAAAAGTAACAAAACAAGCCTTCCGGGACAAGCGAAGTATTGCCCGATTTGGCAATGGGAATAGTTCCATTGGGCATCGTAGATTCCCTGGAATACCTTCGGAAAACTACTAATCCCTTCCGGGGGCAAAAATTCGGTCTTTTTGCCTTCTAATTAGGTAAATGCCTGATATACACGATTATAATTTCAGGAAAATACGTTACTTTCGTCGGGCTTGTTTTTAAACCCATTCGATTCACTGGAAACCAGTTATCCATGACTACCGATCAAATAAAGGTGGCGATCGCCGACGACCACAAGATCTTCCGGGACGGCATTCGCATGGCACTCAAGGAAAGGGAATATCTCAAGATCCTTTGGGAGGCCGAAGACGGGAAGGACCTCATGCACAAACTCAAGATCAAAGAACCCGATGTATTATTAATGGATATCCGGATGCCTGAAGTGGATGGCATCAATGCGATCTCTTTTATCCGCAAGGAATATGAGAGTCTGAAGATCATTGTCCTCACCATGTATGATGACCAGGAAATGATCACACGCATGATGGAAATGGGTGCTAACGCCTATCTCACCAAAACTACTGACCCGGATGAGATCTACCAGGCGATCCTTACCTGTGTGAATGATGATTTCTATTTCAACGACCTAGTAAACAAAGCGGTATTACTCAAACTCCAACATAAAAAGAAGGTCAGACAGTTCTATCCCAATCCGGTTAAATTCTCCGAGAAAGAACTCAAGATCCTTAAACTCATCGCCGAGGATAAAACCACGGAAGAGATTTCCAAAGAAGTATTCTTAAGTCCACGCACCATTGAAACCATTCGGCAAAACATGAAGCAAAAGGCTGGCGCCAAAACCATCGCCGGTCTGGTGATGTATGCTATGCGGAATAGACTGCTGGAATAAGGAGAAATTATTTTCAGGATTATAACGGAACAATCCCCTGCCTTACGGCATACATGGCCATACCTACCCGGCTTCGTACACCCAGTTTATTAAATAAATGGTCGCGGATCGTATCAACTGTCCGGATATTCAAATTGATTTCCGAAGCGATCTCTTTGTATGTCTTATCCGTACAAGCCAATCGCAGAAAATCCATTTCCTGATCGGTTAATTGTACACGGTCCAGATTCATATCCCCCTCATCATTCTTCCGGATCAGGTTGACCAGTTTCCCGGTAATTTGTTTGGAATAGTAAAAGCCTGAGTCAACGACAGATTGAATCGCAAAAAGTAATTCGGAATGATGAATATCCTTTTTTAAGATACCCGCTACGCCGGTATTCATCAGGCGAACCATGGTCATGTCCGAATCATACATGGTCAAAATGAGCACGGCCACTTTTGGATATTCCTTAGGCAGCCAGTTGGAGGTCTCCATTCCATTCATTCTGGGCATACCAAGATCCAATATCACGATATCCGGAATCACACCCTTGCGCATTTGATCCATGAGGTCCAATCCGTCAGAAGCCTGGATCACTACCTTACAATTTTCGAAATCGTTGATCGATTTGGCGAGGGATGACCGCAATAACAAATGGTCATCAACCAGGGCGAGGTGGATTGTTTTGCTCGGGTCTGTCATGCCAGTCATTTTGATGCCAAAACTAAAGGGAGGTTGATTGGAATACCTATTGTTTTCAACGGAAAATCATCCGTTTTTTCTTCGTTTCAAATCCGGTTATACAACGGTTAATCCTGGTGTTAATCACGGAATACTATGCCTGTGTTTTTGACGGTTCAATACCCCTGCAAACGACCTTTGTATTGTCAGCGAAGCCTGCCGGCAGCGGGTTGATCCGGGCAAACCGAAAACCGGGATTTTGAAGAGAGTAGGACCAAATGACAGGTATGAAGCGAAGAATGATCCAACTTTTGTTGTGGGGACTGGGAGGGTTATCCATTTCCCCCACGCATGCGCAGAAAGGCCTCGATAACTGGACCGAGGAATACATTAAAGCCAATGTGGCGATTACGGCCATCCGGGCGAGACCCGTCTCCGAGTTTACGTATGTAAGCGAGATTGTCTTGCGCGATTTTGGCAATGCCCGGGCCAAGCCCCAGGGATTTGGAATGAAAGGCATTGTTTATGCCGACAATGGCCGGGGAACCGACCTGGTTGCCGGTGACGGGGTTTATTCCTCCACCACCGTTTTAAAATACCGGGCGGGGCAACCCCGGGAGAAAGAAAGAAACACCGTATTTACGGATGAAGGGTTTCTGCATTCAGACCAGTTGGCGTTTGGACAGGAAGCTTCTAAGATCAAGATCAAGTGCAAATTCAAGAAATGCGGATGCCCCTGCCCCGGTGGGGGTACCTGCCCGGCCTGCCAGTGGTTTAACTGGTCGTGCTGGGAAGTGACTGAATGCGAACTGGAGATTGACTTTTAGTGCTTATATCAGCAGTAGGTTAGTAGAATGAAAAAGCCCACGCTTGGGACGTGGGCTTTTTCTTCAAGAGACTATTTTCTTGGAATCGTCAGTATAAGGATAGGTTGTGGTCGTTCAAAGGACAGGTTCTTTCGCAGGGTTGGATTAAAAAACGGGTAAAATGGTAACTAGCTATATTCAACGACTAAAACTAAAAGAAAAGAAAAAGAGAAAGTTGACTGATACTGGATTTTGCTCGCCGGTTTTTCAAGGGAATTGGAATGACTTTCTGGACGGTATAGGACATTGGACGGTTCGGAGTAGTAGACGATGCCTCCTTGTCAATCAACTTTCTGATACAAAAATATATCCACATAGGAATGTGGACAAGAGCATTATTGACCGATTTTATTCATTCGGTATTTACGGTTCTTATCGTAAAAGCCTTGCATCCGACATAAGTATTACTTCGTTGGGGTATCGGAACTTTACGCGTGATTCCAAAAAGAGTATTTTCCGCAACAGTAAAATAAGGTATTACTACGATGGTTTTTTATTTGGGATTTTTACAATTTGCATAGTCTTTTAACGTTATTGTTGGTATAAAATCCGTTGTTTACTACTAATTAATATCCAAATGAAGAACATTGACGCTAATACCATTATTAAAGTAGCGATCGCCGACGACCATGCCCTCTTCCGTACCGGTGTGAAAACCTCCCTTAGCAGCAGGAAAGATATCCAGATGATTGCGGAAGCTGAGAATGGGATGCAACTGCTCAACCTGCTCAAGCACATCAAACCCGATGTGGTCCTCCTTGATATTCAAATGCCTATCATGGATGGGTTAACCACACTCCCCGAGATCAAGAAGCTTTACCCTGATCTTAAAGTGATCATGCTTTCCATGCATAATGACCACTCTATGATCAGCCGTATGATGGAGATAGGGGCAAACTCTTACCTCACCAAGGAATCAGGTGCCGAAATGATCTATGAAGCCGTTAAAGGGGTTTATGAAAATGAATTCTTCTTTAATGACCTTACCAATAAAGCCCTCCTGAACGGACTCCGCAGTAAAACGCATGGAG
This sequence comes from Chitinophagaceae bacterium, assembly GCA_041752235.1. Classification (GTDB taxonomy): domain Bacteria; phylum Bacteroidota; class Bacteroidia; order Chitinophagales; family Chitinophagaceae; genus SpSt-398. The sequence continues at coordinate 46,753 of JBGSHM010000021.1, read as the reverse complement.
ACAGTATCCGTCCCCAGGATGTGCAATTGAATGATAAGGAGATCACCATTCTGAAACTCATGTGCGAAGAAAAGAGCACCAAAGAGATCGCCGATATCGTGGACCTCAGCCCTCGTACAGTAGAGGCCATTCGCGATAAACTCAAGACAAAAACCGGAACCACGTCCATTGCCGGTCTGGTAATGTATGCGGTCAAAGCCGGTCTCGTCGAACAATAAGCCACACACAGCCTGAGCGTGATAAATAAAAATGCCCCGTCAAAGCGGGGCATTTTTTAGTTTTGCCAGATGGACAAGATCGGTTTCAATGGAAAATGGCTGGATGCCGGTACACCCATCGTTACTGCAGATAACCGCGGGCTTCGGTATGGGGATGGGGTTTTTGAAACCATGCGGTTAGAGAAAGGCCGGATTCCCCTGGCTTCCCAGCATTTTGAACGATTATTCTCAGCACTCGATACCCTGGGTTTTGAACCCGGCCCTCATTTTACCCGGGAAAAGCTGGAAAAAGAAATCCTCGAGCTGGCCACAAAGAATCACCACACCCAACTGGCCCGGATCCGGTTGATGGTCTTTCGGGGAGATGGTGGTTTGTATGAACCAGGTCCCTTGCATATGAATTACCTCATGCAAAGCTGGGCCTTAAATGAAAGCTACCAGGAAATCAACACGAACGGGCTTGTGCTGGATATCTTCCCGGATGCCCGAAAAAGCACCGATCGTTTCTCCAATTTGAAATCAGCGAATTATCTTCCCTATGTCATGGCGGCCCTTTATGCGCGGAAAAACCGCCTGAATGATTGCCTGCTCCTGAATACACATGAACGGATCACCGATTCAACGATAGCCAATCTGTTTATTTCAATAGACGGGAAATTCATCACACCACCCTTATCAGAAGGATGTGTGGCGGGAGTGATGCGCAGGTATTTGTTGGAAAAAATGCCCGACTGGGGGTTTGCGGTAGAGGAAGCACCCATCTCCGTATCTGACCTAGATAGGGCGGATCATGCCTTTCTGACCAATGCTGTGTCCGGTATTCGGTGGATCGCCAGCGTTGGGGAGAGGAATTTTTCACTGGGAAGGTTGGGGGAGCTATATCAATGGTGGCAAAAAACAAACTGACTTTCCTTAAATGTCAGTTTTGGATTTTTCGAAATATTTCCGCCATTGTCTGTGTATCGATGTTTTCCATGTCTACCAGTTTTAAAGACTTAACCATTTTAAGCGTACTCGTCTTATACTTCTGAAAATGAGGTGTTTTTAAATGTGCCTCATACGCGTGCCGATCTGCATAGATCTCTAATATTCGTATCTGTGTTGGGTGTTCTTTCTGATACATGGGATAAATAGCAATAACGCCTTTTTCCAATTGAACAGAGGCCCGTGATTCTTCCTGAAGAATAGCCTTGTATTCCTCCAGGTAATTCGAGTCTATCTCTATTTCAGATAAACGTATCATTCTGTTTTCCGATTGAGATGAACCTTTGACACAGCTAAAAACAAATAATATGATAATTAAATATTTCATTGTTTGACCGGTGTTTAGAAATTAAAAATAGCAAGCTTTGTGAAACCGCAGGTTTCGCATGGATAAAGGGTCGCCTCCGGCGACACCCAACTCAAACCCATTCTACCACTACTTTCCCCCTTGTTCGCATAGCCTCAATATACCCAATAGCCTCGGGTAACGCCGTGTAGGGATACACTTTCTCTATATTGGATTTGATCTTTCCATCTGCCACCATTTTCGCCAAGGCCTGCAGGTCTAGCGTATTGGCTTCTGCCGTGAATTGGGTCAGCGGAAATTTATTGACGGCTTTTTTCAATAACAACCGGATCATATGTCCCATATTGGTGAACCCGATCGTTACGCCTCTATTTCCCATCCGGCGAAAATCGCTGTGGGTCAGGTTGCCGTTGGTATCAACAACCAGGTCATACTTTCCTGCATGGGCGTGAATATCTTCCTGGTCATAGGCGATCGTATGATCGGCTCCCTGAGAGCGAACAAATTCAACATTGCGGCTGGAACATACGGCTGTCACCCTTGCTCCCAGTGCCTTGCCGATCTGCACGGCAAAATGCCCCACGCCACCCGAGGCGCCATTGATCAGGACGGATTCTCCAGCTTGTAATTTCCCATGGGTTACCAGGCCCTGGTAGGCAGTTATGCCGGCAATAGGCATGGCGGCCATATCATTGAATCCTGCTCCATCTGGCATTTTTGCACAGACCCTGGCCGGGGCACAGGTATATTCTGCAAAAGCCCCGCCGAGCAATGTCTCTCCAAATACACGGTCGCCAGGCTTCAGGTCGGTTATCTTTTTACCAACCGACTCTACTATTCCGGCAAAATCAGCTCCGGGTATTTTTGATTTGGGTTTGAACAGACCTACCGTGAAGCGGGCAAAAAAAGGTTTCCCCCTAAGCAAATGCCAATCGGCGGGGTTCACCGAATTAGCCATCACTTTGACAATGACCTCCTCGTCTGCCGGGTTCGAAGGTTTAGTGACCTCTTCAATCTTTAAGATTTCAGGGCCCCCATAGCGGGTTCTGGTATAGGCTTTCATGAGTGAAACAATTTTTTTATTTCTATTTAAGAGCCTTGATGGCAACGATGGCTATCAAAAAAACATTCAGAAGAATTCAGATTCATTTACCAAACTCAAAAACAGGTTTATGATAAAATGTGCGTTTCCTTTCGCTTCAGGTGAATTAAAACCTACTTTCAGGTTATTGGCGATTTGGGCCGTAAACATGGCGGCTTCCCCAAATACAGCCAACCTTCCTTCCCCGAAAGGCATAAGGCCTCCCTGCGAAAAACCAGCCAGGGGTAACCTCTTTGTGTACTGGTTGAACACCCAGGCTGTATCGGTGATCAAAGCTGTGTCTCTGGGGGTAAAATCAAGTAATGAATAATATTTTTTAGGGAAACGAATGGCAGACCCCGTAAAACTCGACACGGAGTCAACCGGAAAGTAGGATCGATAAATTGGATTGTTGCCTATGCCGGAAAGCCCAAATACATTGGGTGGCCATTGGGTTCCTGATACGCCTGTAAAGCCATTGACGAATTCTACCCCAAAAGCCTGGGCAAGGGGTTGGGAAGCTCCGGCAAAAGGCATGTGATCTGCGATCAGTAACAAACTTCCGCCGTCTTTTACCCATTGGGAAATGATCTGTATTTCCTTTTCGGAATAGGCACTAAGGATTGGATTGTACCATCGGCCCCTGTTATTCGGGTGGATGGCATTTGACATGACCAGGATATCGCATTTCTCCAGATCAGTAGTCGCTTTGATGGATTGATTGATCGCGTCAACCTCAAAACCAAATTGCCGAAGCAATTGGCCTAAGGGAGCATATCCCGTGGTGAGTTGGTGAAAGTTATAATGGGCTCCATCGATCAACACGCGTGGTTTCTTTTTTGTGAAAATGGGCTTCACACCTTCCAATCTAAAGGCAGTGTCAGGTCGTTGTTGGGCAAACATCGAACTAACCTCAAAAACAAACCATAGAAATAGAATCACGCGTTTCATTGGTTGATTTATTTAGTATTAGGTATTCAACCGCGCGGGTTACGCCATCGTCTTAGCAGGCTCTGGCAACAATTAAACTTTTAGAGCACCTCTAAATCCCCTGGCTGCATAATATGACCCGGCCCCATTGTGATAAATGAATACATGGTCATATCGCTTGTCGCCAAAGATGGCCCCTCCAAGTTTGCGTATTGGTGCCGGTGTAAGCAACCAACTGGAGGTCTTCAGATCAAAATCGCCTAAACTTTGCAAGAGTCGATATTGCTCTTCAGTCAACATATCAATCCCCATGGATTTTGCCAAATCCATGGCCGTATCCGCCGGTTTGAATTCCTTTCTGGAATCGAGCCCTTCCCGGTCATAGCAAAGGCTGCGTCGTTCTTTGGGACTTTCCGCCGAGCAATCAACAAAGAGAAATTCCCCCGATTTCTTATCAAAACTGATCACGTCCGGTTCACCTCCTGTTATTTCCATTTCATTGAGTGACCATAGTTTTTCCGCGACAGATTCCAATTTGGCCAACACGGCCGCCCATGACAATCCCTTGTGCCGGGGCATATTTTTTTCAAAACGCGTCTTTAAGATTCCCAGAAGTTTCTTGCTCTGGTCAGGCGACAGTTTTTTAGCGGAGGCTTTAGCCATATCTATTATTTTTAGCTCAATGTATTACAGATAGACTCCCTTCAGCGATTCGACAATAATGTTGTGGTCTTCTTCATCTCGTAATCCGGATACTGTTATTGTCCCTATCATACCCGCATTTTTTATAAAAACGGGGATGGAGCCTCCTTTTGCTATAAAATCTTTTTCGTCCAGACCAAAGGTTTTTTCAAGGCTCATTTGTCCATCTTTCAAATCGTTTTTTACACTGAGCGAACTTTCTTCAAATAGTTTAGCCACATTTGCTTTTCGCCTTAACCAATTGTGTTTGTCAGCCGGCAGGTTGTCATCCACAAAAAGAAAAATAGTATGGTTTAATCGGGACACTTCCACGGCGATATGTTGATTCAGGCTTTTTGCCAGTTCAATTATTTTTAGCCCTATATCAAGTGCTATTTGATTGGAAAATTGTTCGAGTTCTATTTTTTTAATCATTGTTTATCCTTCCTTTTGGTCAGCCATTACTATTTTCTTTTAGTAGTTAACCTATTTCATGGAATGAAAAGCCACCCGATTTCCTTCGGTATCTATAAAACGTGCCATAAAACCATTGGCGCCGATGGCGGTCTTCGGCATGATCACGCGCCCCCCTGCGGCTTCAACGCGAGACAAAGGAATGTTCAGGTCATCTCCGCCATTCAGGTAGATCAGCGAACCTTTTTCAGAAGGTTCAAAACCTGCTTCTTCCATAATACCTCCGCCAATTTCATTTTTCGTTGGGTCTGAAGGAAACATCGCGTATTTCATACCCGGGAAGGGGACTATCATCTGAAGATCCAATACTGTTTCGTAAAAGGCCTTGGCCCTGTCAAGATCGTTGGCTGGGATCTCAAACCAGTTGATTGCGTGGGACATTTTTGAAAATTATTAGTGGGGAAATGGTTTACGTATTATGCTTTAACTTCTTCCTTAAAACTTATCATCCAGTTGATGCCAAATTTGTCGGTGAACATGCCAAAATAATCTCCCCAGAATGTACTGTTCATGGGCATGGTAACCTTACCACCGGCAGAAAGCCCCGCAAAATGCCGGTCGGCCTCCTCCTTACTGTCTGTATTAATGGAAATCGAAAAATTGTTTCCTGCCGTAAAACCAGCAGCCCATTCTCCAGCGGTATCGCTACCCATGAGCACGGTTTCTTTACTGATGGGAAGCGATACGTGCATTATTTTATTCGCATCTTCCGGAGCCAGTGTATGGCCACTATCTGAGGGCATATCCCCAAACCTTCCCATATAAGGTATCTCCCCACCAAAAACCGATTGGTAGAAGGTGAATGCTTCTTCGCAGTTGCCATTAAACGTGAGGTAGATGTTTACTGTTGTCATGATTAAATGGAGTATTTTATTATTAATTATAAAAATGAAATTTATGACACCGACAAGCGGGCCAAATCGCAAACAGGTTGGCTTCACACTTCTAATCTGTCCTCATACTGCACGAACTCACCATGTTCTACATGTCTTTTCAATTGTCTTAAGTACATCGGCCAACAATAATTGGAGATGCGATAGTGATCGTTGTCTTCTTTCCATCCTTTATGATAAAATTCAACCTTTGTTGTTTTTTCATCCCCGATCAAGCGAAAACCGATCCTACTGCCCAGCCAGTCCGCATCTGCATTGGTTATGGTCAATTCAAACCTGTTATCGGGTATCAGTTTGGTCACCATCGCAGTCCAATCATAGCCTTCGCCAAAATGAAGATCGATTGTTCCTCCCAGAACGGTAGGCCCCGATGAATGCTTACTCCACCAGTTCGACATCCCTTCCGCAGTAGCTACCTGTTCAAACACCTTTGAAGGCTGAGCATTTATTTGAAAGTTATGAAATAGGTCAGGCATACCGGTTCATTTTTTCTTCTTTTTGGAAGCTTTCGCAATTTTATTGAATTGCAGGGCTAGGTCAACCCAATAAGCCAGTTTCTTTTTTGTATTCAGGGCATCAATATCTACAAATACATAGCCCTTCATTATTTTCCCCGTGAAATCCATGGGGGTGCAACCTTCTTTTTCCAATACTTCTTCGTAAACGGCCTGGTCGAGCCTGACCATCAACCGTTGTGATTCTACCCCCACACACATTTTATCGTTGACCATAAAGCAGAGACCGCCAAACATTTTCTTTTCCTCTACACGCTTGTGGGTCAGCGAAATTATTTCCCTGACCTGGTCAGCCAGTTTTTCATTGTATGCCATGATGGGCGTAGATTTATTTCTTATACTCTTACTCCAAAAAGGTAACCAACACCTGCCGACAAACCCATAGCGATCGTTCCCCAAACCATGATACGCAAGATGGCCTTTAAAACCTTTGATCCACCGGTCCTGGCCGAAACAGTCCCCAGGATAGCCAGAAAAATCACGGTGAAACCATACAGGAAATATTCCATTTGCCCCAGAGGTGCAAAAAGTACCACCAGCATGGGAAGCAGACCTCCGGCAGTAAACGAAGCTCCCGATGCCAGCGCGGCCTGAATAGGTTTGGCCTGGCTAACCTCATTGATCCCGAGTTCATCCCTTACATGCGCGGCCAGTGCATCATGTTCTGTTAATTCTTTCGCTACCAGGTTGGCCGTTTCCCGCTTTAAACCTCGTTGCTGATATATTTGCGTGAGTATCTCCAATTCTTCTTCCGGCATTTCCTTTAGTTCCTGTGCCTCTCTTTCAATATCCGCTTTCTCCGTATCCGTTTGTGAGCTCACCGATACATATTCTCCTGCCGCCATGGACAATGCCCCGGCGACCAGTCCGGCCACCGTGGCCAGCACAATGGAATCCCGGCTGGCATTGGCCGCGGTGATCCCTATAGCAAGACTCGAAATGGAAATGATCCCGTCATTGGCTCCCAATACAGCGGCCCGGAGCCAGTTACTCCGGTGGATATAGTGGGTATCCAGATAATTGTCGATCGTAAGTGAACCCTTTTCTTTTGGCATATCCATATGCGTCCATTTTGAGAAGTAACAAATCGAGGAAGTTGCCACAAAGGTAGGGGCGGGCTAAACAATTAAAATTCCCTTTTTTACTAAGTTCATCTACGCCCGCTCAGCATACTCGGGGTCGAAGTCAACGATCCATTCAATGCCATATTTGTCCCTGAACATTCCAAAATAAGTACCCGGGCCACTTTCGGAGAAGGGTACTTCAATGGAACCGCCTGTTGAGAGCCCTTCGAACAAATGAATGGCTTCATCCTTGGACGCAGCACTAATTGAAATTTTGCTCCTGTTTTCCATCTCGTTGACCTTACCCATAAACTCCGGAACATCATTTCCCATCAGGTTATTGTATTTGCCGATAGGCAAAGAAATGTGCATGATTTTATTTTCATCTTTTTCTGCTATCGGAAATTCAGGACCTGCTATATCCTTGAAACGAATAATCTTTCTGAATTCTCCTCCAAATACGGATTGGTAAAAGGCAAATGCTTCCTCCGCATTGCCGTTGAAGTTGATGTGTGGATTGATCAGCGCCATGGTTTATTTTTTTGGTTGATTCAAATGTAGGGCTTAACGATCTAATGGATAGGAGAGGGAAACGTCAAATGCAGTGGGTTTTTGCGTCAAAAGTCTATCAGGCGAGGATACAAAAATGGCCGGGACCAATCCCCGGCCATGAATCCATAAAATCTTGCTATTTACCGATCCTTTACTCCCACACGAGATCACTTGACAGCCTTGGCTGTTAAGAACCGGTTCACATCCAACCAATGAATAAAGGCATCAAACCATTTGTTGCTTGTTCGGTTAGGATTTCCCAGGCCAAAACCATGACCACCATTCTGATAAAGATGAAATTCAACCGGAATGCCAGCCTTGTACCAGGATTGAATCAGGCCGGTTTGTCCACCAAAAAGGAAGTCATCCGTAGCGATCACATTGAACATCGGAGGGGCATTCTTAGGTACCTCCATTGGCCCCATTCCACCATAGATCATGCCGATGAATGCCAGTTTCATGGTCTTGGAATGCATGGTAGCGTGCATGGTAAGCCCCGATCCGGCTGAAAAACCGATCATGCCAATACGGGAAGTATCTACACCCCATTCTTTGGCTCTTTTCACGATCAGGGCATAGGCTGCTTCGGCGTCTTCTAACTGATTTGATAGATCGATCTGTGGGGGTCTTGGTGCCGATACCGGTCGGGTTGTATCTGCAGGCGGGGGAGCAATACGCGGGCGGTTCATCCAGGCACTGAAACTATCCAGCGAGGGTACGGTAGGAAAAAGCCGGTACTTCAACACAAAGGCGGTGATGCCCTTGTCTGCAAGTGCCTGCGCAACTTCCCAGCCTTCATTGCCCATGGAAAGCCATCTGAAGCCACCGCCCGGTGCAACAATCACTGTAGCGCCATTGGCTTTACCAGGTTTGGGAAGTACGGGAGTAAGCGTTGCAACCGTGATGTTGCGTGCCATGGGATCACCCCACTGGCGAAACCAGGATTCAGTAGCCGGTTGATTCTCAACTCCACCGGTACCCAACACTATGGCATTAGGTTCGGCAGGGGCGGCTAACGGATAAATGGTGCCATCTTGTGCAATAAGGGTTGCAGAAAAAAGCGATAAGGCAGATCCAAAAAGAACGGTCTTGGTAATTTTTTTGATGTTGCAGATCATACAGCAGAGGTTTAAAATTGTATATTTTCGGCATCGGTCGTGCAACAAAATTTAGCACCCAACAAAATGGTTGCCAATGAGTTGCACGCATTATGCCGTAGCAGAATAAATATACATAAACTCACTGCTTTTTTTGAAAATTCTTTAAAAACATGATTTGAGTGGGTATTTTTTGACCCTATCGCAACCGCTGTATTGGCCTTATTCAATTAAGTGATTGGTTTACCCTATTAAATGGCCCTCATTTTGTTACCCCTTGCTTCATGGGTAAGCTCGGCCAATCCCAAGGCTTCCAGCAATGGGGGCAGGTACATGCCAAACCGCCCACGAAATCCTTTTTTCAACCCATACCATCCACCATTGGGATTCGTTTTTGAACGACCCCAGGCCTCTACCGTTCCCTCTTTGGCGGGCTTTTGCTCATCGGCACTCCCCAGTTCCATCCAATCGCCATGTTTTTTTAGCATTTTATGAAGGTCATCAATGCTGTTCAGGCTGTAGTGCAAGATCGTTTTTCCAACCGTACATACCAGAATTTGTTCGCCCTCCTTCTCCTCCACATGCATCGTATAGTCACTGGATAATGGGGGTGTCTTCAACTTCATGGGTTTTTCTTTGGTTCCAATTTTATGTGCCATGGTTATTAGCTTTTATTACGTTATTGGATCGTTTATTTCAAAAATCCTTATTGCCTGTATGAATAGCTACAGTAATTTAATCAATTCGTTGATATTCGGCCCTGCGCATCCTGAAACTAATACAACATATCCAGGCGAGGAAGCTTGCAAACGTGATCTTTTGCACCAACGGCAGATAGGAAATGTAGGCTTCGTTATAGTACAGGAAGTTATTGGCTATCACCAGGAGGATATTGAGGACACCAAAAAGGAAGAGGCCCTTCCATCCATTTTTGTAAAGACCAGTAAAGGTTCCTACTGTGGCAATCAGCCCCAGTAAGGAGGCCAGGTTGGTAATCAGGTCGTGATCAATACGGGTGAACAGCAGGATGCCTACACCCATCGCCAGCAAGCCGCTCACCCGGATCATGGCTTTCGTGTAACGGCGAAGGGTAGTGTATCTTGGGAAAATCCACCAGAAATAAGTCAGGGTGAAACAAAGGACAAGCATGGCTACCCAGGCCACAGGCTGGGCGCTATTGGGTTGCCCATTAATGGCCTTTCCATCCAACAGGTTACACCAGTAATTATTGGCCCAACTAAACCCCTTGGTATCGCGGTTGAAGGCCGAGCCGCCTGGATAGTAAAGGGTTGCTAAAAAGTAGAGAAGGGAGAATACGATGCTTCCCCAGACAGGGATAAGTGGCAGGGCTAATTTATAGCCAGATTGTTTAGGCAAAGAAATATGGGTTTTCTCCAGGTTATTTTTCACTCACTACACAAAGGGATACAAAGGGCGTATTTCTTCTCGTTTGCATGTCCTTCTCCTCATTTCCGTTTACGGTGTGAATATAACGAAAACCATTTTCTTTCAGGAGAAGTACCCATTCCTCTTCGTTGTAAAGGATAATACCATATCGGGTAAAAGGAAACTGAATGAGATTGTCCTTTGGCCTGAATCCGGTTATAAATTGTCCGCCGGGTTTAAGCACCCGGTATATTTCTTTCAGGTGAAAATGGGGGTTTCCCCAGAAGTAAATTACATTGATACAGTAGATCTTATCAAAATGTTGATCCGGGTAGGGCAGGCGATCGCTATTCCCCGTTGTAATATCCAACCTTCCGGAATGATATAGGTCTTTGTTCTTTCGTTTGGCTTCCCTGACCATTTCTGGTGAATAGTCAATACCCGATATCTGCAGGTCCCGGGCTTTGGCATCCAGGTCGGAAAAGAACTTTCCATTCCCAAAACCAATTTCCAAAATACGATCCCCATCCTTCAGGTTCAGTTCGGACAGCGTAATCTGATAGAGCTTTTTATTCGATTGGTTCATTTTTCGCCCTGCCTGTCTGGCCAATAATCCAGATGGCATTCGAAGTTGGCTGGCCATCAGGATATGCCAGTTCTTCTTCAGGTTATGTAACAGATTCCAAGTCATAAGGAACGTTGGCTTTGCAGTAAAATAACACCCAGTACGATCAACCAGAGCAACCAGAGTGAACTGCCGATCAAACCAGCCAGGTCCCATACTGGAAAGCCTGGTATAACCGTGGCAAATAGTTCAGCCTGGGCCAAAAAGTAAATGAACGAGGCCAGGTAGCCCAACCAGGCCACCCATCGGGGGATAAAATTTGCTTTCAATAAAGCCGCGGATATAAGGACCGTCCAGATTATCGTAAACAATTGTCCGATATGTTCCCCCAATACCACCCCACGATACTGGTGAATGAGCTGAAACCCGACCAGGCTCGATTCCCTGGCCATTTCAGTTTCGGAAACAAAGTTGTTGGCCAATACGGGTACGACAAAGACCCAACGTAACAGACCGATCATTTGAACCACCAGACCGATCACCCCAATGGATGTCGCCCAACGGGTAAACGAATACCTGGTATCCAGCTTTTGTCCCAACAACACATAGGCCACCAGCAAGGGCAAACCCAATATGGCAAAGGCCCACCAGGTCCAGATCAGCGAAGGCCCTCCTTCATGAAACCGGGTGAGGATCGACCCTGTTTCCTGACGCAGTATATCCGGATAGTCAAATGTGATAGTTAGAATTGTATAAGGGATAAAGACACCCAATGCTCCCAGGATGAGAAGCAGGCCGATGCGTTTTTCAGTCTTCATTTCCCTCCAAATTTGAATGAATAACTGATACTGGTGGCCGGGTTAGTCTTGGGATCCTGGCCCTCTGCACCCACCACGATCACCCCTAAGCGCAAATTCAAACCTTTCCAGACATACCACCTGAAACCTGTCTCGAGGGCTATGGCATTTTTATCTTCATAATCCTGGTTCAATCCCCGCATAAAGGAAGCTCCGGCATAAAAGGAGGAAGGGATTTCCTTTTTATCTACGGGCAAAAACCAATAGGAGAGACCTGTTTTTACAAACTGCGTGGTAACGCCACTGGTAAAATTGGTTATATAATATCCGGCGTGGATAGATAGATGACTACGCTGGTATTCCAGGCCAATGGAAGGGTTTCTGAATCCATTCAAACTCAGAACATGTTTTGGAAATTTGGATTGGGCGAATGAGGAACTGGTTAGCAGAATGAAGGTAACCAGGAAGATGAGCTTTTGCATTACAATTTTTTATATTGCTGCAAAATTGGCTCGAAGGATCTGGATGGGACCGGACAAATGTCCTAAAATCGAAGCGGTCAGATATTCTTGCGTAAACGGCTTAAATGCCGGGGGGTAATGCTGAGTATGGAAGCAATATATTGCAGGGGTACTTTTTGAAGTAACTCGGGTTCTTCCTGCATCAATTGTACATATCTTTCTTCGGCGGTCATGGTGATCAGGTTGAGCCGGCTTTTATCAATACAACAGATCTGCCATTCCAGTAGTTTAATATACCAATCACGGAAAAGAGCGATCTGGTTTTGCAATAGAAGGACATCCTTTTTGGCAATCACCCATACCGTTGCATTCGATAATGCCACAATGTTTTCCCGGGCCGGCACTTCATTCAAATAACTTAATAAAGAGGCCGCAAAGGAATTTTCCAGAGAGATATAGGTAGTGTGTTCATCCCCCAGGTTGCTGATCGAATAGTATCTGAATTGACCTGTTTCTACAAAGGCCAATTCTTTTGATATCTTGCCTTCTTTCACAAAGTGGTCGTCTTTGAGATATTGGCGTTTTCGAAAATGGCGGGCTACACGTTCACTATCTGTCCTGTTAAATCCGACCAGTTCGAAGTATGAAATTAATTTATCTGGCATTATTAGTACCTGTCTCGTTTACGGATTTTAGTTATATACTTTACTTCGGCCCATCACGCGCTGAATGCTGGAAACGCTCATATATCTTTCCCTGTCGGGGTTGTCTGAAAATGGGAGTTTCGCGTCCGGGCCAAACATTTCTGTAAAGCCTTTGTGTAAATAGTCCACCCAATCAATCAATTGATGACCAAGCCCCCTTTCGATGGTCATGCTATCGGTTTTATTTTCAAACCGGTCCATATAACGGGTAGATACATGGGCCACGCCAAGGCCAACCAAGCCAAGACCAGTCCGGTTATTAAAGTAAACAATATGGCAAAGTTCATGTCCCAGTATGCCCACCTGCCCGTTTACTGTTCCATTTATAAAAGAGGGTATTCTTCGGTTCACACTGGTATCATTGATGATGACGAGATAGGAGCGTTTACTGCTTTTCCGCAATACACTTGTATATACCGGTCTGGCAGCAATGATGCCATTGTTGCTTTTAACAATCCTGAATTCTATTTTCGTTTCGACCAATTCCGGGAAAAAAGAGAGTGCGAAGATGATTTGTTTCTCCAGACTTTTTGGAATGGTCTTATTCTTACCATAGATCTTTTGCAGACTATCAAATTCCAGGTTCATTGACTCAGAAATATCCATTTGGGGCTTCCTGGAGGGTGGGGTGGAATTGTCATAGGCCGGGGTAGTGGCTCCCAGTGCAAAAAGGGATATACAAAATACAAGTGTCACCACCAAAGCTTTTTTGAGTTTTCGTCGGGTTCTGCTAATAACCATTATTCTGGCATTTTTTTATTATTGTGAGGTAAAACATGAAAGGGGTATCGCAATTATTAAATCCATTGAAATGATCATACATTCTAGCTAATTATTTCTGTATATTTTTATGCTTGAAGTTCGTACGATCAATGCTGGTATAAGTTTTTCAGGTGTGGACAGATGCTTTGCGTTTCCGTTAATATATTTAAGGTTAGTAATCATCATGCCTAGTGTTTTTTCAAACAGGAATAAGCAAGCGGTTCGGTATATAATAATTACCAAAAAAATCATTAAATATATGGCGAATGATGAAGACTTCAGGAGAATCGAGATGGCCCCTCGAAATGAAAAATAAACTAAGACTAACAAAGCAATTTCAATCACAAAATCAATAATATTTGACGGCAAACGATCAATATAAGAAGCCTCAACATGTTTTGGTTGAATGTCTGAAAGGATTGACTCAGTATTTTCCATTTATGACTGGATTGGTAATATCCTCTAAGTTAGGAAAATCGGGTGTAAGGTCCATTTTAAGTTTTCATTAGTATTCAGCGCTAATTTTAGCGCTTGATTAAGGCGGATGGAAATCTTGATAGTAATTATTGTTACTTTCTTTGTTTATTAATCAACAAATGGCTCATTTGCATCAGGGTCGGTTCCAAATCGTAAGACATGTCCATCCGGGTCTTCAATTTGCATTTCGTATGCCCAAGAAAAGTTGGTGGGGGGAAGCTTTATTTTCACTCCTTTTGCCAGTAATTGCTGGTAAAGGTCGAGGATGTCTCCATCAAAACCAACCCAAATCCAGGTGCCAGGATGGCCCTGACCACCTTTACAAAGATAGATTCCTGTATTGTCTCGGTTTATACTGGTAAAATTTTCGTCACCCCAGGAGGCATTCTGGAAGCCAAGGATATCCACATAGAATGCCAGGCTCTGCGCTATATTTTTTACGTTAAGAATAGGGGCTATGTTTTCAATACGAAAAGGGGAAGGTGAGGAATTATTCATTATAAAGTAGAAGTTACTTTAGTAAATCAAATAGGTATTTTTCGGGTTTTAAGGGGTCAAAATAGAGAGTGACCTTACTGTTGATGACGTAATACTTAAGGGTTGTGGGATCGAATGGAAAGGATTGACTTACGAATTTGTACACGGCACCTTTTATAGTACAGGTGTAGATTAAATAGGATTGTACTAAGGTTTCGGTATTCTTACTGGCAAAGGAGGATAACGGCGAGGAGGAAAGTAGTTTAAAGGGACTGAGGTTTGGATCGTCAACCTGGTGCGAGTAAGTGCCGCTTTTAAATTCGCATTTGTCAAAGTCAAGGTCCACTTTCTCCGCAGTTGATTTAAAAGCCACAAATTCGTGTGCGACAGCTTGGTCAAGGATATGTTGGGTTCTCTTAAATGATGTGAGGATAAGACGGGCACCTAACAACACCATGAGAATAAAAGCCAGATACCATAGAATAGGAGAGGGGATAGTATTTCCGGTATAGCGGCTGAAAAATATGGCTCCGAGAATGCCGAAAAGAATCAAAAGGGAGCCAATGAAGGTCTTCATTTTATACAGAATTCTTTACTTTATATTGCTCTTTGAACTCCCTTTCTTGTTAGCGGATTCTTTTGTCAGTCGATATCTTTCAGGCTTAGTTCCCGTTCGTTCTATTATATTTCTTGCTTCCAGATCAAGTTTTACCGTTTCACCATACCATTGAACCCCACCTTCAAAACTGTCTTTTACATTTTCATATAATTTTTCCATAAGCTCAGTATGGGTCAGCTCCGTATTTTTTAAGATGGATAGAATGTTTTTTTTAATAACATTATATTTTTCTAATGAAATTCGCTTGTTTGTTTTGCCTGGCTGAGGATGAAGTGTTTGAATTTGTTCACCTTTCATATTATCTGAGTATAATGTTTAGTTTAGAACTCTTGGTTTACCGGATAAATAGCTCAAGTAATTTTTTGGCATAGGCACATTATTCTGCCATCAACAATTGTTCAAAAAAGGCACCTATATTATTTATTCTATCCACAAAATGTAGTTCCAGCATCCAGTGTCTTTTGTTTCCAAATTTGTCCAATTGAAGTATGTCTTTATGATTGTCTGGATGCACATCTAAGCACAGATCATTTGGATCATCGGGTTGTTCATGCGGGAAATGACCTACAATATGACCCGCTATGGCATTTCCGAATTCGTAACCATAGCTTTTGGTTAGGGCAGTAACGTAATTAAAAAACTCGGAACCGGTAAGGGCGTTTTGTTTAAAATACCAGGCATTGGCTACTTTCCATGCTGCTTCGACATCTTTTATTATTTTAAGTTTTATTGGGTCATTACCTAATACGTAGGTTCTTCCGAGGTCTGCTTCCCATCCTTCAAATACAGGATGAAAATCGAAGAACAATATATCTCCATCCTGGATTATTAAGTCTGGCGGATCTGCGATATATGGTTGAAGGGTATTTATTCCTGTTCTAACAATTCTTTTGCCCCAATGATTTTCAACCCCAAAATCATCTTTGGCAACTTGAACAATTTCATCGCAAAGTTGTTTTTCTGATTTTCCAGGAATGATTAAACCTCTTTCTTCTATCGTTTGAAACAATTGTTTTGCCTTTTGTTCTGAACGGATAAGATTTTGTAATGCTTCGCTCATGAATAGTTGAATTTAATGATTACCAGGTTAATTGTTTCCTAATTATGGAGAGATCGGTACAATGCCAATCCTGACTTACACTACATCAATTTATAGTTAGTCTAATAGCTTTTTAAGTTTTACCGCATCTGTTGTTTCAGAAAAGCTATAGCCTTTTCCAAAACTGGATCTTTTCTGTGGATATAGTCACTCAATGTAGGTATTATTTCTATATCAGGCTTAATCCCATATCCTACAAATTCCCGGCCGTCCGGATAAGTATCTTGCTTAGTGCAAACACGGGCTAAGCCCCCTCCCGGTAAATAAAAGTGAAAGGGCTGTCCTGTGCTTCCAAAAGTGGGGCTGCCTATTTTGGTGAAATGCGGTTGTTTGTCAGCATAGATTAAGAAGTCTTCGGCAGCGGATGCTGTGAAATGTCCTATTAGCAGAGCCGTTGGAATAATCAATCTCTTTTGATTGGTTTGCAATTTTCTTGGTGTGTAGGGAAATTCATAGTAGTATTCACCGATATAATTCAAATAAGCCTTGCGGTACTCAGTATGGAGAGCAGTATCTTTTGGATTTGTCATTTCTCCCCAGGCCTTGTAGGTGGCTATATGGTTCCTTGTCCGGCTTTTGGAACCATAAACTGTATCATTTGGTATCAGGTATTTTAGAATCTCCAGTCCATAATCTCCATTTCCACCACCGTTCTTTCGTAGGTCAAGAATCAAGGCCTTTGCCTTGTACAGTTCGGGAAGTTTGGCGACAAATAGTGAATCGATGGACTCATCTTCAAAGGAATTTAGGGCGACGTAGGCTATCTTATTTTCGAGCCATTTAAACTCAAGTAAAACTTTGGATTCTTCCATGTTGGGATAGAGGGTGGTTTCGGCACATTTTGTATGGGCAACGACCAGTTCAAAGGTTTCAGCGTCTGGTTTTTTTATCCTTAACTTGTATTGTTGTCCCTCTATCCCTTCAAGCATTTCAGATATGGAAATGTCTTCCAGAATATGGCTGGTTGAAGAAGAAATGTAGGGAGAGACAAATTTTTCAATGTACTCCCGGGTGGGGTAATCATTTACTGATATGATCTCACTGCCGATAGGCAGGATGTCTTTTTTTGAGAGGTTTATTCGGGTTATTATGGCTTTGTGATCTATGTTTTCAATGAATATTCGATATTCACCGAACATGGTAGTTGTTAATTTGGACTGTATGGTTTGAGGAAAATAGACATTGGTATGCCCATCTTTGAGCATGGCACAAAATCTTTTCAATAATCGATAATATTCGTAGTCGTTGGTTGTTTTCCCTGCTTCAGCAATTAGTGATACATAGGTGCTGTCCCATTTTTTACGGTCAACTTTATTAAGATATACAAAATTGTAGTTTACTTCCTGCCAGAATTTGGAAAGACCATGGATCTTTTCAGAGGCAGTTAATGTATTTGGCATCTGTCCAAAAACAGACAAAGTGACTATCAAGAAAGGGAATGGGAAAATGTATTTCATTGGTATCTCTGGTATGGTTTGATTTTTATTGGGCATTAAATACCGCGAATTTGCTCTTGCTTATTAAGATCTCCGGTATAATAGGGCAACAATGGGTAACAATAATAGGTAATATGAAACTAATAAGAAGGGGAGTTGTGCTCTAATCACTCCAATTGAAAATGAGCTACTAAAATTTGCCACTGTTTTATGCCAAATGAACTCTGAAATAATATATAACGCTGAGAATAGCATTGTCCAAATAAAAGAAGTAATTAGAATTTGTCTAAACCCTTTTTTGAAATAGAAGAAGGTATTTAGCTTTATTGCCAGAAAGGTCAAGACAATTCCTTTGGTCAAAGAATGTAAAATTATGTACCCACTTTGGAATCCGGTAAATAATAGTTCCAATTTAGTTGGAATTTGTTTACTATAAAAGGTATATGATACATAGTCTGGATGAAAATAGGGTAAATAGTAGATGGTATAAATAGTATACGTGCCAACAAAAAACAAAAGGAATATAACACTAAAAACAAAGAGTGTCAGATATGGTTTGCCTATATATTTCATATTAGAAATGCGTAATCCTTGCGGCAAGCTGGGTGTTGTTCAATGTTAAGCTTTTAAATTGCCGGACAATTTGGATAGTCTATCTGTCATCTCCTGTCTAATGCTTTCATTTTCTGATTTTGTGTAGTCTTTTAGCATTTGTATTGAATCTTCAGTTCCAATCTCAAATAGTATCCAGCTGAACCACTTAGCAACAGCGGAGTCTTCAGAGCAAGTGTATTCTAAATATTTGAAGTTTGAGTCTAAGGCAATTTTAACGTATCTAATTGTCGATGGATCTTTTAATTTCTGAAGCACCCTTGCTATGTGTTGGTGACTGTAATGATTAGGGCAAACAAGTAATTCGTTCAAAAGGTCAACATACCGATTGTAGTTTCCTGATAGCCAGAGCAGGTTTAATAATCGGTCTAATTCATATGGATCGGACGCGGACATGTTGGCTCTTATTTCTGACTTAACGAAATTAACATCATTTATAATATCAACCGAGAATCGTTTCAAAAAGCCACTCGGAGTCACATCTCCATTTTCTAATTCCCAAAGTAAAAGATCTTGTTCGGCGTCCATTATGCTACATTTTTGACAACCTTTGTCCCGGAAATTAATTCATAAATACTCTGATTACTTTTATTAAATATTATGCAGAGCAAGTATATAAGAGCCAGTCCCTGTGAAACTATTAAACCTGCCAAAACCCACGTTGGGACAGCCCTATCAAGAGAATCAAAATAAAAAAGTCGATATATAAAGAAATGCGCAAGTTCCCATGGGAGAAATTTTATGCAGTTTCTTAATAGCAATTGTCTGATGCTTGCTTTGGTTAAAGTCTTGCTAACTATTTTTAATCCGAATTTTCTTTTCCCAATTGTGCCGGAATATTTACCATTTTCAGTCAATGTGAAATAAAGAATTACTGGTAATGTCAAAGTTGCAAATGCAATTGATTCTCCAATAACAGGATTAACATTGCCCAATTTCAAGAAGAACAATTTTGAAATTATTAATGTGCAGCCAATCAACAGCCCTATATAAATAAGAATAATAAGGTAGTCAATTACAAATGCTTTTAGTCTTTTTGGTACAATAGATGTTTGCAAAGCTTAAAGTAAAGGTTTTTAAGTATTATTTTTTAGAAATCGAATGTTGCTTTAGGTTGCGTATAACCCACAGGGCTTTCTGCTGTGCTGATATTCAGTGATTCTTCAGCCCGGACTGAAGAGGATGGAGAACGGTTTAATGAGTATGTATTTTCCTGCAAAAATAGCAGATAATTCTAACTTGATTGCAGTTCAGTTAATAGAAGACACAGATCTATTTACATTAATTAGTGAATCGCCTTTTTTAGTGTAATTTATTTCCAACGAACCACCTGCTCCAAAAGGTAATGGCGTTTTAATGCATCCGCACTCGGCATATATCTATCAGAAGTGGTATTATTTAAAGCCTGATTTATCAGTTGTGTCGTGTCATTAATAGGTCTAACAGTTTGACTTATTTGATTTTTACAAGACCAAAGAGAAAGTGTAAAAATTATGATTACACTGGTGAACTGTTTCATAGTAGTTGATGCAAATATATTATGATGCGCAGGTTTGTTTTACTTAATTCTTTTATAAACCACTTCTAATTCGTTCTCTTCAGTCTGAGACATATATAATAGATCTTTGTTTAAAGAGAAGAATAGAGTGAGTTTTTTAGCATTTGAGTTGTTTGAGACAATCAGCTTTATCTTATTTCTTGACAAGATTTTAAAATTTCCTTCAAGAGTATCTCCAGCGTTTGGTAGAAATTTAAATTGCCCCCTATTGTTGAACTCGACTTGGTTGGCCATCACAGAACCTCTGTATGTATTTTTTAGCTCAACTAATACAAGTGAATCAAAAAATGCTCTCGAAGATCCTGGAACAACTCCTTTGTGCTCTTGATAATATTCTATCGGAAGTGTCAAAGAATCAGATATTAAATCAAGGCTAATAGTTGCAATTGTTATAGATTTAGCTTGCCATAAACCAACTATTTCAGAGTAAGTTTTGCTTTTTACTTTACAATTGAAACCAGTAGCAGTTCCGACAAGTAATATAAGAAACAATTTTATATTCATGTGATTTCCAAAATTGCCAATACGATGTTATGTACTGTTATTTTGCCTTCCCGAATTTGTTTACCCATTCTTCAATTTGTGGGGGATCAACTTTAATAGTAGTGCTGCGACTTATTTCAATAAGCATAATTTGAAATTGTTTGTCAAGAATGAAATAATTAGTTACATCAACTGGCTTTATATCTACTTGCTTCAACTTGTATTTATGCTGAATTTCAAAGAATAAATCATCTTCATTTCCTCCCCAAGCATAGTTAGTAAACGCTATGGGTTCATAAGTATCTGGATATTGAGAGTTGGCTTTAATGAATTGTTTGATTGAAGCAACAACATCTTTTTCTTTCGCAAGATTTTGGTGTACCTCAATAGTTGATGTGTATGCCATTTTACAATACTGTCCAACGGTGATGTCAACGTCCATAATTCCATGTGGAGTGTATAACGGAAGTTGGGCGGTGTCATTAAATATTTGTAAGTCAGATTTATTCAGACTGTCAAAATAAAATCTAGTCACAACTGAAAACCCATATACTCTTGCAAACTTGTTCTTGTCTTCCATTAGTTTTTTTGCCTCCGTAAAAAGCAAACCCCAAAGCATTCTTGTTATGTTATAAAATCTTGACTCTTCCGGCGTTGTTGGATTACTGATGCCATCAACAAACCCTCAAGCATTCTTTAGAACTTCAAGGGAGTCGAGTATTGTCCTTACGGTTGATGATGATTGTGCCAAAATATTGTTACATAATGTTAGACATATAGTCAGTGTTACAATTGCTTTTGTCATTGTTTGTTGTTAGTTATAAGGGTGTCAAACGAGCAGGGCTTTATGCAGGTTGGGAATTAGCGTCTAATCCGCCGATTACCGCTGCTGAGTGAAAATATATGGTTGAAGTTATGTACAAAAACTGATAATAATTCGTCGACTTAAACTGACGCTGGGATTTGCAATTAGATGAGGATATAGGGTTGAGCCCAACTTGCATAAAGCCCAATGTTAGAGGTTCATACTTCGGTCTCATTTCCGAGTCCGCAAAATTACCATTTCCTGAGTGCAATTTCTGTAGCCAAATAAGTATTGTTCCTTCTGTCTGTCTGCGTCTAAGTCATATTCAAAAAAGGAAGCGTTAATCAAACTATCAATAATTATTTCTCCTTTGGGAAATGTCTAACGTACCTTATTGAAGTCAGCATCATTACAAGAAATGCCAATATACTGGATACTGCCTTTGCCTTCTTGAAAATTGAATTTTGGATTTGTTCTTTCTCTTCCGTCAGAGAAGATGTTTATGAGGTTAATAGTGTCTGGTATGTCAAAATTAGTCATGTAATATTCAATGTTCTCAGTAGTTAGAAGAAGCCGCTTACCAAATAATAGCCCACCTTTAAATTCTTGGATAGATTGACAACCCATACATTCAGTGCTGAAACTTATGTTTGAGATGCTATGTCCACCTAAGTAGCCATCAATACTATTAAAAAGCAAATCAACTTTTCTGTCAGATTTGTTTATAATGTTTTTGTCAGCAAAATTGTATTGGTAATTAAATATAAGAGTGGTGTCAATGGTTTTAGTCTGGGTGGCAGGTTGATCAGGCAGTATGGTTGATCTCACCTCACTGGGTTTATTATTACAAGAGTTAAAAAGTAGAAGTCCTACTATGAAAATTAAGAGTTTCATTTGATATCGACAATTATTAATGAGGTGTTAAATAGTATGACTGCTAACGGGCGGATATTGCCGATGGTGGGGAATATTGTATTCGCCCGCCCGGAGCTGTTTCCTGGACGTTTAATAAAGTTTAAAATTAAGAATTAAAGCTGGGCTTTGTTCCTCAAGCCCCGAACGACAGCATAACAGAAAACCCCTTGTTGTGCGCATTTGTCAACTATAATTCGAATACTTATAGAGTTCTTGAAAAAGTTAATGCTGTTTTATTTGCATTCATTCGCAATGTGTCTGTAGAAACGTTGATAATTTTGAAAGTATATGTTTTTCCGATTTTTGAGTTTCCTCCGCGACCTATTACTCCTTCGACCTTATTTAATTTCATTTCAAAAGTTAAGCTATCGTTCCAATAAATTGTACCTCTCAATTCGGAATCTATTTCGCCAATGACTTCTCTGTATTGATTGGCTTTAATTTCAATGAAGGTTTTAGGATTGTCTATACAAAACCATACCCCCAAAACATCTTTGTTTGGTTTAACTTTCGAATTTGCATGCGTGCATCCAAATGCAATAAATAGAAGAATTGCTGAGTATGGTAATTTTCTGTTCATATGAGAAATTGGCGTCTATTTGTGCACGACGCCAGTGGCTTGGCACTTGCCGATCTAATTTAATGAATTTTCTGCTTTAGGGAAACCAGGCTTGCGCCAAACCGCTTGTTGTACGCCGTCATTTGGTTTCCTTAAGTAAGAATTGTCTTGCCTTGATCATCCATGGGTGTTTGTCGATTTCTGTTTGTGTCAGTTCGACCTCTTCTTGAACTTTGAAATCGACCGTGTCTGTGTAATAGGTAGCAATATTTATGATATGAGATTTATCGTTATCCATCAGAAATTCCAACGTCTCATAGACCGAAGCTGATGCATTTAATGCATAGGACCCAAGCTCGCTACCAAAATCATCTGTATCAGGTATTACAGAATAAATCTTGGGCATTAAGGCACTGATTTTAGAATAATCAATCTCTCCGTTCAAAGCCTTTTCGCACAGATTAATTCCATCTAAAAGTGAATCAGGGTCTCCCCAATTATATGTTTCTGAAAAGGTTTTACAGTCAATGAAAAGCTCCTTGCAAATTTTTAGGGCCAACGCCAACTGTTTTTTATGAGTCAGAGATGAGATTTGGATCTGAATTACTTTAGTGAAATGTTGATAATTCATACTATTTCTATGAATGGCATACAACGCCAGTGGCTTGGCGCAGGCCGGTTAAGAAGTTATATTTGAGATGAGAAGTATCTTGGCTTGCGCCAAACCGCCTGTTGTGCGCATTCTTGAAATCATGCTATCCTATTTGTTTTCAGATATCGTTTAATTTCAAGCCGTTCAATTTTCCAATATATGAACTCATCTATAACTCTATTGTCATGCGTCCATTCCCCGAGCTCCAACTTTATGTCGCCAAAATCGGCAATAATAGGGTTTAGTGATTTTATAATTCCGTAGGCATAATATGAACATTGTTCTGTCCCTTTTTCAAGACAAGTTTTTTGCTCTTTATTTTCTGAAAATATCATCTCCCATTCGATTGGAAAGTTTAAGGCACTAAACTCAGCTTCAAAACATTCTTCATTGGAAAAAGTTTCTCCCCAAAAAAATGCTGAAATAAGGCTTCCACTTTGTGTCGTGAAAGTTAGAACTCCTTCAAATGGGTCTGTCAAATTAACATTTTTTACTGTGACTATCTGAGGTTCAATTATATCGGTTCTTTCCATTTGTTGACTGAGCATTTGCGCACAACGTTAGGGCTTGGCGTTGTGGCGATATTCCGTGTTACGTCAGCCCGGATATGTTGCCGATCAAAGATATGAAGATCAAAATATATTCTAAAACTGGGCTTTGTTCTTCAGTTGGATATGTCGATGAGCAGCGTTATATCGATGAGGATTTATTCGTTAAGCCACCATGACGCCAAACCCCATGTTAGCCGCCGTATTTTAAAGTGGGTCAATAACCCAATTTTCTGGATTTCGTTTAATTCGCTTTAAAAGAAGTTTTGATTTAATTAAATGAGACCATGGATCAAAAGGTTTTCCGTCAGAATCTACTGCACAAATAACAGTGTCGTTTTGTAAGTAGATCTGTTGAAGGTATCGCAGGCTATCAATTGACCCGAAAACTTCACAAGTAATTTTAATTAGCCTGCTATTCGAAAAGAAATAGGAGTTTACTTGAGAGGTGTCACCTGGTTTATCCCGGTCGACCCATATTTTTTGAACCTCTATAGGGTTAAGGCGGTCATCGTATTTAATTATTTGAGAAATATCCAAATTCAGTGTCCCGTGCGAAGCGTCAATTGAAAGCCGTTTTGTTATTGTGGAAATAGTAATAATTTTTGAATTTCCACCAGTAACTACGCTATCTATGGTAGCAATTTTGCTGTCAGCTTGACTCCACAAATACAAAAAACAAACAAGTGCAATCAAAAGGCAAAACCCTCTTTTCATAAATGATAGATTTATGGCGGCTAACGTTAGGGCTTGGCGCAGGCCATAGAATTTAAGATTCTTTCTACTTTGAGAAAACAAGGCTTGCGCCAAACCGATGTTAGCCGCAGTTGCTGTTATAGATATCGCCGCAGACTTTCAAGATACTTTTTTGTGGCATTACTATGTGATTGCCGAAGCAAATAATCTAGATGATCCTCAAGGACTTTGTTGACTCGTTCCGGATAAACATTCCCCAGATAGACGGAATCGGCGCTACCCCTATTAATAAAATACACCCAAACAGGCATCCCATCCGTCAAGCCAAGCATAGAAGAATCCTGTCGAAGTGAATAAATAAATGACGACGCCCAAAATTTCTCGAGGGCAGTTTTCAATTCCATATCTCGAATGGAAAATCTGATAGTGTCAATTCTTCTGTAAGAAAACGTAAGCATTGTATCAACGCTAAACACACCAATGTTTTCAATTCTATTCAGAGACAATGTAGCACTATTAGTAAATGACGGATAGTAAAGTATTTTAACCTCAGTAATACTATCTGACAATGGGCCTCCTTTTGTTATCATTTGGCCGCTGCCTGCTTGATCGCCACTATTTGAGCAGGAAGCCGCAATAGTCACCAATATAGAGATAACGATTCTCCTCATGTCGAAAAAATTGCGGCTAACGTCCAGGGCTTTCTGATGTGCTGGGTATTCCGTGATCCGTCAGCCCGGACTGGTGCTGATCGAAGTTACTAAAGACTAAAATATATTCTGTCACTGAGATTTATTCGTAAAGCTGGGACTAAAGCTGAAGGTTGTTATGTCGATGAGGATATATTCGTCAGCCAGCATGGCAGAAAACCCCATGTTGTGCGTTCGTTTATTTTTTCTTGTCTTCATCCTTTTTTGATGCAACCTCTACTATTGCTTTCAATTTAAGCTCCCTTTCATGTTGATGGATGTACCATTCAACAAAAAGAAGTTCGATAAGTTGAATTAAAAGATTTGCTTCTTCAGGCTCAACGTCAATAATAAGGTTGATGTCTTTTTCCATATGGGCACCTATGTTTCCGACTTTCCTAACTGCATCAATGCTCTTCCATGTCAAAGGGTCAATCTTATCTTCTATTGCATTTACTTCGTCAACTAGCCGCGCCTTACTAACACCCCAAAAGTCCCGTATTATTCCTTGCAGACAACGCCTTGATAGAGTCGCTGATGCTTTTGGACTAAAGCTCAATATAGAATATGCTTCTAAGTAGTCCTGTAATAATTGCTTTGGTATATAATCAGGAAAAATTTTTGCAGCCGAATCAGGTAAGAGACGCCACGTCTTAATAAATTTCCCTTTTTCCCAAATATTAGGTCTATAAGTATGTTCGTAGAGGTTAACATGCAATGAGAGTTTATGGCAGTCTACATTGGGGCAGACTATCCATTTTGTTTCAAGGATTTTTGTTCCGTCGGCATTCTTAATATAGAGCTTTGATTCGTCAGAACTAAAGTTCTCGTTGTTTATTGTTGTCTTTGAATTGCAGTAGGGACAAGTCCAATTAAATGCCATGTTACGGTAGTAGTTTGAGTTTAAATGACGCACAACGGGCAGGTATTGCCGATGGTGGGGAATTTTATATTCGTCCGCCAGGAACCGCTGGCTGGCTTAAGATAAAGTTAGATATTAAGAACTAAAGCTGGGCTTTGTTCGTCGAGCCCCGAACCGCAGTATAACAGAATTACTGCTGCTGATTGTTCCAATGTCAAGCCCCACTATTGGCAATACCAATGTTAGCAGCCGCTTTTCTGTCTGTCAATGAAACCAATTACCTGTTAAGTGTCGGTAATTATTATCTGGCTTTATATTGTCTGTCAAATAGGTAATTCCCAACCTAACGTCGAGAAAGCCCCACAAGCCGTAATAAATTTGGTTGTCCGATTTTGAAATTATATAAACGCCTAACCTTTTTCGTCCTTCTCGTAGTTTGTCATTCTCCAAAATAGTTAACTGAGCGCCTTTTGAAATGCTGTCATTCAAGATTGTAATGTCGCCACGTTTGTCAATCAAGATGTCGTTTATTTCTTTCAGTATATTTTTGTTTTGGCTGATGTAAAATCGGTAGGAGGTGTCAATTAAAAATGGTTCAGTCAACTTTTGAACTACGGTACAAAGAACAATAATAACTGTCCAAAATAGTTTTGCCTTTAGCTGACCTTTGCCAAACAAAATGGTTAGATAAAAAATAGATGCAGTTAGAAGTCCGCTAATAATTAAAATTTGATAAGTGCCTTGCTGTCTCCCGAAGAATAGAAAACTTACAAAAGTTAATACAACTCCGATTAAAAGTCCTATGTGTTTGTAGGAAAGTTTCATTATAAAGTGGTTGCTAACGCTTTGATTTATGTAATTAGCTGTTAGTTCGAAAAAATGAATCTATTAATTATCAATCGGTTGCTGGTTGGATTGTTGTATTTCCTATTGGTACAATTCGTCACCATTCTATAGATTCATCACGCCAAAGATCGTCAAATGGACTCATAATATTCACTAACTTCTTCTTACTTACATGTAAATATCGCTCTGTCGTACGTATATTAAAATGTCCTAATAATTCCTTTATATATTTTATATCCGTCCCCTTATCTAACAAATGGGTGGCAAAACTATGTCGTAAACTATGAATGCCAACATCCTTCCTGATTCCGGCCAGGAGCTTCGCCTTTCCAAAAATTGCCTGTACTGTACGGGTGGGGTAGGCGCCCCCTGAATGTTCTGACTCAAACAGAAAAACCTTTGGCGCAGGTCTGTATTCCTGAATGTATTTTCGAAGGAGATCCAATAAGACCGGACTTAAATTCACGTACCGGTCTTTTTTCCCTTTCGCCTTGGCTATTAGAATCTGCATGCGCGAACTGTCAATATCACTGATCTTAAGTGCCACGACCTCACTAACCCTTAATCCGGCACTGTAAGCCGTGAATAACATGGCCTTATGCTTTTTATTTTTCAAGGCATTGAATAGACGGGCCAATTCCTTTTCATTCAGCAACCGGGGTAACTGAAAAGATTTTTTGGGTCTCGGGATATTGACAAAGAATTTTTCACGCCCCAATACCTGTTCATAGTAGAATTTTAACGCATTGATTCGGCTGTGCAGGGTATTTTCCGATAGCTCCAGCTTTTCAAAACAATACCGCAAATACCGTCTGATCTCTGATTCCGTCAAACTTTCAGCCGGATGCGATTTTATTGTTTGCAAAAACTGACTGAGCTCATTGATATAGGTGCGCATCGTTGATGGACTATAGGCCTTCAACACCAATCGCTCACGTACCTTATCTAAAACACCTGCATTGACTGGGGAAATCGATGTGCCTGAAATTGGCCTGGCTGCAGAAGTCACTACATGAACAGACTTCGTTTGTTTTCTGGCTCTTAAAAAATCCTGTAACTCCTTTGTATCAAATTGAGCCCGACCCTTTAATTGCTCCTGAAATTGCCGAAACCTTTTTTCCTCTATCGGCATTTACCAACAATGATTCTGCCGCGACCACCGGATCTTTCCAATTTTTCGAATTACCTGATGTATGAAAGGATCCTTCTCAAACACCATACCTATCCATTCCTCTCCCAAATGCATCAATGGGAAAACTTTTATCTGTACCATGTTTCATCGCTTTTCTTCGCGATGAAAATAGAAATTTCATTACCTGAATAAAACCTGATTAATACGGCGTGTATACCTGAATGTCTATTTTCTCTGCGCCTCCGCAGTAAAATCAAAAACCTACCCTTTATCGCGCACTTCGTGCACCTCAGTCACAGACCGGTTTTCTACCTTACCTCATTTCCAGTGATTTATGAAGAATTTCGAAAAGGCGGGATTTCGATAAGGTTTGATGTAATTTACTCGATTTTGTATGATTTTTCCAAAAACAAAACCCAAAAAAAATCCCCCCCAAAATGGGAGGGACCTTCTTGAAATTTAACTGGCCACCACTCAGAACGGCAGATCATCTACCGGCTCACCAGCATCAACCGATGCAGGCGCATCTGAACGGACATTGTCGGAGAAGGAGGAAGAACCACCGGCATCGCCACGGCCTCCCAATAACTGTACCTCGCGAATCCGAAGACTCAACGAAGCGCCGGCCGTACCATCCTGACGGGTAAAGGTCCTGACCTCGGGCGTACCCTCGACATAAACCTGCTTCCCTTTCAAAAGGTAGGGGGAGATCCCGGTACGGTCTGTCCAATAAGCACAGTCAACCCAGGTCGTCTTCTCCTGGTTGTTACCCTGACTGTCGCGATACTTCTCGGTATGCGCTACCGTAAAGTTGATCACGTTCTTGCCATTTACTGTATTCACAATACAGTCCTTACCGAGGTGGCCAATTACTTGCATTTTAATCATAGTGCTCAATTTTTAATCGTACGTAAAATAGTTAACAAGGCAAAATAAGGGGATTCTGAATTCTTAAACAATCCGATTTACCCCCAAAAGGGAGGGAGGTTTACCGCCAGGACGCAATGGCACGAAGAAACGCAAAGAGAATTCTTATTTCCTGGCGCTCCCTTTTGCCATCGCGCTCTGGCGGTAAAAAAAATCACTCTTCAGACCTCGCCGAACCACCCTCAATCAGCCTCCCGAAAAAGATCGCGTTCATCATCAACTTCGTCCCGCCCAGCCAAAAAGCCCTGAAATTGGGGTTATCCGCAATATTGATCACCCGGCCACCACCCACGGCATTCACCACCACCGCGGCGGAATTCTTCATGGCCGCATAGTTTTGCTGACTCAGCCAGCCACTCTGTAAGGGCGCCTTCCCATACTGAAAGGGAGCGGCATTGCGATTGCGGGGGATCTCCAGAAATACATTGTTGGCTTTGAACAGGCTCACCGTTTTTCCGGGATATCCATAGGCGAGGGGATGGGTGGGGTCAAAATCGGCGCTGAAGATGGCCCCGCTCATTTGCTGGGCCCCACGCACCTGACCAAGATCGGCATAGGGGATCACCGTGGCGCTATCCGTGGCAGGACGGGTACGCTTGAATCCAACCGTACTGATTCCGGCCTGCTGGGCCCAGTTAATGGATTCTTCGGTGAGGATCAATGTGCCACCGGCCTCTATCCAATGTTTGAGTTTCTCCTTATCCAATGTTGCATAACGCCCGCCCACCATGATCAGGGTATTGTATTTGGTCAGGTCGGCCTGGTTGAAAAGGCCCTGCTCTAAATGAGTGGCCGGCATATTGAACCGCTGATCAAGCAGGTGCCAAACCTCTCCGGCATCGGTGGCATTGGCCCCGGTGCCCACGATCATGGCGATTCGGGGCTTTTGGGTAACGGCAAAATTGCGGCTGCCCAGATCACTTCCGGTAATCGATGCCCCGGTGCTGACTGGTAATATCTCGATCCCATTGGACGAGGCTATGCCCTTTAAGAGGGTAAATAATTTTTCGCTGTCCATGGACTGTAAACTCACCGGCACCATGATACTACCGGGTTGGAATTTGCGGGTTGCTCCGGTCACCATCACCTCAAAGGGTGTTGTAGCTACCTTGGTGAGGATACCCGCCTGTTGCAGCTCATACAAGGCCCGTGGGGCATAGAACTCGTTCCATTCAAACAGGTAGGCATATTCACTCTTTCCGGTTAAGGTGCCCGTCATAGCCCTTGGCTGAAGGATGCGTTTACCACCGGTCAGTGTGGCGGCCTGTGCGGCATTGGCTTCGGCATAACTGAGCCCGTAGGCGAGGGGGAGTGTCCAGGCTGTGATATCGTAAAACAAACTGTCTTTGTACTCCAGGGTTTTGGTGAAAATGGCCTGGATCAACCGGAACTGGGGTTGATCGGTGGGGACATAATAGGCATCTCCGGGCGTAAACTGAGTGCCGTTTATCGCGGTGGCCTTACCAGGTTCATATACCTGTATCTGATGACGGAGAAGCATTTCGGTGAAAATGGCAGATTTGGTCTTGTCCGCCTGGCTGCCAAATACATATCCTTTTAAGGGAGAGGCCGCAGCTTCTTTGATCGCTGTTGTATAAAAATCTTTTTGCCACTGGAGGAATTCGGTGCGTAATTGCCGGGCTCCTTCCAGGGTGGAAAGGGTAGTGGTAAACTGGTTGCGGATGGTAAACGGAAAGGTCAATAACCCGTTATCGGTTTCCTGTAAATGCCCGCGGGAGGAAGCCTGCTCAAACAGGATGCCGATGGCTCCATTGACATCGGGATAGGTGGAGCCTTTTCCATAATAGAAATCATCATAACTCTCTTTGGTAAAATACAGGGAGCCGATCTTGTCGAGATAGGCGGCATGAAATTTTCCGAGTTTGGCAGTTAATTCCTGGTTCTTTAGCGGGGTGATAGGATTGACCCGGGAAGGTACACCGGGTTGAAAAAAGAAAGTGGCACTGCTTCCCTGCTCGTGGTGGTCGGTGAGTATATTGGGTTTCCAACGATGAAACCATTCCAACCGGTTTTGGCTTTCGCGGTGTACCGCCGGCAACCAGTCACGGTTAAGGTCGAACCAATAATGGTTGAAGCGTCCACCAGGCCAAACCTCGTTGAACTCGCGCGAGGCGGGATCACTTACCAGGTTCTTGCTCTTGTGCTGATTGGCCCAGGTGGAGAACCGTTGTAATCCATCGGGATTGAAAGAGGGATCAAATAAAATGATGGTATTGTTCAACAATTCATCGATCTCTTTTCCCTGGGCTGCCGCCAGATAGTAGGCACTGAGCAAACTGGCATTGGCGCCACTGGCTTCGTTGCCATGAATGGAATGGCCGATATACACCACTATGGGCATATTGGTAATATCCACGGAACCCGATTGGGCCGGATCAGTGAGTTTGATATGTTGCTGCCGGATCTCTTCCAGCCGGGCGTGATTGGCAGGTGAAGTGATGATCAGCAAAACCTGCGGCCTGCTTTCATACGATAAGCCCATGGTCTCCAGACTCACCCGGTCGGAGGCGGCATCGATCGCCTTCATGTAATTCACGAGGCGGTCGTGGGTGATATGCCATTCACCAACATGATGATAGATCACCTCTTCCGGCTTGGGAATGCGGGGATCATATTGGATATTATTGGGGAGATAATAACTTAATTCCTGTGCGTTGGTTGTTATAGCAAATAGCAGAATTAACAGGTGAAATATTCTTTTCATTCGTTTTAGTTTGGGTGTGTGGAAGATACGGAGAAAATGAATTTCAGCGTTTTGGTTTTACCGCCAGGGCGCTAAGGCGCAAGGGTACGCAGAGAAGGCTCTTAGCCATTAGCTTTTAGCTATTAGCGATTCTTTGTGCCTTTGCGCCTTTGCGGTAAAATCCAAATAAAACAAAAATCTCTGCGTACCTCCGCGTTCTCTTGTTCTCTGCGGTAAATCCCAAATCCCATAATCCCAAAATCCTGGTCTATCTTTGCCGCTTCGAATTGAATAACTATGAGTAGAAAAGGAAAAGTCCTGGTAGCCATGAGCGGCGGTATCGACAGTACCGTCACCGCCCTGATGCTGCACGACCAGGGATATGAGGTGGTGGGTATTACCATGAAGACCTGGGACTATGCCGCCAGTGGAGGTGGCAAAAAGGAAACAGGTTGTTGTAACCTCGACAGTTTTAATGATGCCCGTATGGCAGCGGTCCAGCACGGGTTCCCGCATTTTATCCTGGATATACGCGATGAGTTTGGTGATTTCGTGATCGAGAATTTTGTAGAGGAATACCTGGCCGGCCGCACACCCAATCCCTGCGTTTTATGCAATACGCATATCAAGTGGAGGGCATTATTGAAAAGAGCGGATGCGCTTGACTGTGAGTATATCGCCACAGGGCATTATGCCAAGATCCGTCAGCATGATAATGGGCGATTTGTGGTCAGCAAGGCCGTGGATTCCACCAAGGACCAGAGTTATGTATTGTGGGGTTTGCAGCAGGATCTGCTGAGCCGCACCTTATTGCCCCTGGGCCCCTATAAAAAAACGGAGATCAGGCAGATGGCCTTTGATTATGGTTACCCGGAACTGGCCAAAAAGCTGGAGAGCTATGAGATCTGCTTTGTGCCGGATAACGATTACCGGGGTTTCCTGAAAAGAAAAGATCCTGCGTTAGAGGCAAGAGTAGCCGGTGGCAATTTTGTAGATAAGGAAGGCCGGATTTTGGGCCAGCACCAGGGCTATCCCTTTTACACCATTGGGCAACGGAAGGGGTTGGGAATTACGTTTGGGAAACCGGTATTCGTCACCGGGATCGACCCGGATACGAATTCAGTGGTGTTGGGGGATGAGGAAGACCTGGATAAAACGACCATGCAGGTGGCCCGGATCAATATGATCAAATACGATACGATCACGCCGGGTTTTGAGGCGGTGACAAAGATCCGCTACCGGGATGCCGGCACGCTTTCCCATTTATACCCTGATAATCAAGGCGTAAAAGTGGAATTTGCAGGCCCGGCCAAAGGGGTGGCACCCGGACAGAGCGCGGTGTTTTATGAGGGAGATGATGTGATTGGCGGGGGTATCATACAAAGAGGGGAACTGATTTAGAATCAATGCAATAAAGGCGATTTTTGGACGTTTTTGTACGAAATGTGGGAGGAATAAACCACAGAGACACAGAGGCACGGAGTTTTTTCTTTTTTGTTGCGATTATCTCCATGGCCGCTGTAGGAAACCAAAAAGAAACAAAAGCCGATCCTTTTCAATGAAATACCAATCCATCAAACGACCTGTCCTGATCCTTCTTTTTCTTGCAGGCCTTATCTCCTGTGAAAAAAAGACCGAGGATTTCATCACCGAACCACTTTCGGATTACATGCCCCTTGAAGTGGGCAAATACATCATTTATCGATTGGACTCCACGGTCTTCACCAACCTGAATACTACAGTCGAAGTACATAAATACCAGGCAAAGCATGAGGTGGATGGAGCGACCACGGATGGGTTGGGACGTCCTTCATACCGCGTTGTCACCTATCTCCGTGATTCAGCGGGTAACAACCCCTGGGTCCCCAATGGCTCTTACCTCGTAACGGTTACAGATCAACAGGTGGAGGTCAATGAGAATAATCTTCGCTATATCAAAATGCACCTTCCATTGAAAGCCAATTATACCTGGAAGGGCAATAGTTATTTTCCGGATGATTCCTATGAACCTTTTTGTCATTTCAACAGTTTTGATAATCTCTGGGAGGAGTCGGATTATTTCTATGATGGCGAAAGGGCCGATTCGGAGACCGTTGAAGGGGAGACCTATACCGATGTATGGACCGTTCAACAGGAAGATATCACCGATGATTCACCGATCTATTCGGCGCGTATCTATGGGATCGATAAATATGCAAAAGGCCTCGGTCTTGTTTTTCGCGAACATATCCTCTGGGAATATCAACCACCCGGTTCACTACCTACCGGTGTGTACTGTGGGTTTGGTATCAAGATGTGGATGATCAGTCATAATTGATCCCTAAATTTGGGGAACAACACGAACTTGATGATGAAGAGAATACTTGGTTTGCTGCAATTGTTCCTTGTTTCCGGGCTGGTCCAGGCCCAGTACGATCGTCATGTAGTGGCCTTTACCGATAAGGCTGGTACGCCTTACACCTTCAACAACCCTTCCGCTTATCTATCCACACGTGCCATTGATCGCCGCACGCGCTATGGTATATCGATCGATAGTACCGATCTGCCTGTTACACCCCGTTATCTCGATAGCATTCGTTCCGTACCCAATGTACAGGTACTGAATGTTTCCAAATGGATGAACCAGGTGGCCATTCGCACCGATGATCCGGCGGCATTGGCGAAGATCCAGAGTTTTCCTTTTGTGAAAACGGTGAATGCCGTAGCACCCAGGCTTCGACCCGACCTGCCTCCAACACGCAATAAATTTGACCAGGAAACGGATAACGGTCCTGCTTTTCCTTTTACCGCCCGCGAAAACGGAACAGATGTCAATTATGGCCAAACCTTTAACCAGGTGCATATCCATAATGGTGAATTTCTTCATGACAGGGGTTTTCAGGGTCAGGGTATGGTGATCGCCGTACTCGATGGCGGCTTCTCTACCTATAAAACCAATCCGGCATTTGACAGCATCCGTCTCAATGGACAGGTATTGGGCGAATGGGATTTTGTACACAATGCCACCAACACCGATGGCTTCAGTGGGCATGGCATGAACTGTTTGTCGACCATTGCGGCTAACCGGCCGGGTACCATGGTCGGAACTTCCCCTCAATCCAAATTCTGGTTATTTGTTACCGAAGATGTATCGAGTGAATATCCCATTGAAGAACATTTCTGGGTATGTGGTGCTGAATATGCTGACAGTGTAGGCT
Source organism: Chitinophagaceae bacterium (assembly GCA_041752235.1). Lineage (GTDB taxonomy): Bacteria > Bacteroidota > Bacteroidia > Chitinophagales > Chitinophagaceae > SpSt-398. The sequence continues at coordinate 11,989 of JBGSHM010000021.1, read as the reverse complement.
CCGACCTGATCTCTTCTTCGCTGGGTTATCAGGATTTTGATGACCCTTCTTTCGATCATCTTTATGCAGAAAGAGATGGAAAGACTACCCTGATCACCCGTGCTGCCAACCTCGCTGCCAAAAAAGGAATGATCGTGATGAATAGTGCGGGGAATTATGGAGCGCAATCATCGCAGATCAAGTTTGTATCCTGTCCGGCAGATGGCGATAGTGTGGTGGCTGTTGGAGCAGTGAATAGTGCTGGAAATATTGCCGGGTTCTCCAGTTGGGGACCTAATTCGGCGGGGAAGATCAAACCCAATGTTTCATCAGTCGGACAAGGAACCATCATTGCCAATGGGGCCGGCAACCCGGTGGGTGGGAATGGAACTTCCTTTGCCAATCCCAATATGGCCGGATTAGTGAGTTGCCTTTGGCAGGCATTCCCCGAGTTCAATAACATGAAAGTGATCGACGCGCTGCAAAAGAGCTCGCATAAATATACAGCTCCAGATGACCGCTTTGGCTATGGCATACCGAATATGCGGACGGCCTATTATATCCTGAAAGCCGATAAGAGCCGGCTTCAGTTTGGGCCGAATGGTTGGTTTCGCGCCCAACCCGATCCTTTTACCGACCAGATAGACGCGGAATTTATCTCCGAAATATCGGGTGAGGTAAGACTTTATTTGCGCAATGGATCGGGAGCTAAATTGGATAGTGTCATACTGACCACCGATTCACTCGATGTACGTCAGCATAGTTTCACCAACCTGGGTGGGTTACCCGGAGGTGTGTATTTTGTCAACTACAAAAGCGCCACCAAAGACACCAGCATCACCTTAACCAAGGAATCTACCTTGTTTGAAAATGACTGGTTGCGGGTATTCCCCAATCCTTTTGACCGTGACCTGTTTGTTACGTTCAAAGCACAGCTAACAGGGCAGGCACAGTTGATGTTGTATGATAGCCGGGGTCAGTTGGTAGCGGCCATTAAAAATCTGTCGATCCAGAAGGATGGAGTGTTCACGGTGGACTTCCCGGTGATCAAGACTATTGCGGCGGGCACGTATATATTGCGTTTTGATGATGGGGTGAATAAGCGGAGTGTGAAGGTGGTTAGGAAATAATACAAGATTTTACCGCCAGGGCGCCGTGAACGCAAGGGGGCGCGAGGATTTCCTGGCGTTCATTGTGTCTTTGTGCCCTGGCGGTTAAATGGTTAATCCAATCGAAAGAAAGCCGAAAATAGGGTATCTCCCCTCTTTGTATAGCCTTCAATACTTCCACTCCCCATACAGGTCAATGAAAAATTCTCTTCCAACCACTTTACGTTTTCCTCATTCTCTTCCTTAAATACCGAGCAGGTAATAAACACCAACCGTCCTCCGGGTTTTAAATGCGGAAGGCTGTTCGCTAGTATCTTTCGCTGAAGCTGTACATATTCCCCGATCTTTTCCTGCTCAAAAAATACCAATTGCTCCGGGGTACGTCCCCATGTACCACTACCCGTGCAGGGCACATCCGCAATGATGAGATCGAATTTTTTATCTCCTTCAAAGAAAACAGGCCGTGTAAGATCGGCCACGAATTTCTTGTATCCCTGAATACCCGCTTCTGAAAAACGTGTGGAGAGATTGGCGAGTATTGAGGCGCGGGAGTCGCTGACTGTAAGGTCGAGTGGGCCGATCAAATCCCATAATAATATGGATTTTCCTCCTGAAGCAGCACATACATCCCAGACCAGGATTTTGGGGATTATTAGATTTTCAGGATTGATTTTTGGGATTGAATTCTTTAAATCAATCCAAGAGGTACCCAAATCCTCAATTTTATTTTCTTGTGTTGAATTCATTAAATCAATCCTGGAAATCCCCCAATCCCCCCAATCCTGGTCAAGACAATGTTGCGAGCTCAGATCCTGCACCACCACCTCCCCATTCACCTGCACCACCTCCTCAATTTTAACCCCATTCTCTACCTGTATCGTGTGAGACCCGATAAGGGTATAGGGTAATTGGGCGGTGTTTAGTTTTTCCATCACTGCTTTTTCATGACCCGGACGGATACGAAGAAAGAGATCGGGTTGGGTTAAAAAGGAAAGTGAGTAGGAGGGCCCTTCAACTCCGTGGCTGAGTTGATCTTGCCAGGGGAAAATTCCGGATGGATCAAGTGGTGGGGTAAGCCGATCGATTTTTTCTGCTTGTGTCAGATGTATCTGTTCATTCCATTCCGGTCGCAGGGAAGCCAAAAGTTCAGAAGGTTCCTGATGGGTTAAAAAATAGCCGGTCAAAATTCGTTCTTCGGTGGACAGGGATAGTCCGGCTTTGCCGAGACGAAAAGCGGAATAGCAGAGGTCCGATATGATCTTACGGTCCCGGGAACCAAATTTCTTTTCTGTTTTAAACCTGGCTTTCAGAAAATGGGAAAAGGGCATTTCGCCCTTATACATTTCCAGCAGTTGGCAGGCTGTATTGATATGTGAATGGTGGCGGCTGATAAAATTGATTTACTCTCGCTGCGCTTCTTGGCGGGCACCGCGAGAAACCGAAACAGATTGTATTTGCCTAAACCTTTTTCGAGTATGGAAGAGACGTCAAAGTTCCAGTAAAGCCTTCACCGGGTCTTTTCCAAACAGCAGTTGCTGCGGATTTTCGAGTAATTCCTTTACACGCACCAGGAAGCTGACCGATTCCCGGCCATCAATGATCCGGTGGTCATAGCTCAACGCGAGGTACATCATGGGACGGATTACTACTTGTCCATTCAGGGCAATGGGCCGCTCTTCGATCTTGTGCATTCCCAGGATGGCGCTTTGAGGAATATTGATGATCGGAGTACTCAGCATGGAACCGAATACGCCACCATTGGTGATGGTAAAGGTCCCGCCTTGTAATTCCTCCATCGTGAGTTTATTGTCACGTGCCTTGCCCGCGAGTTCCACCACTTTTCTTTCCACATCGGCCATGCTCAGGCTTTCCACATTGCGCATAACCGGCACCGTTAACCCCCGTGGGGTGGACACAGCGATGGAGATATCACAATAATCATGATAAATGAGTTCGTCTCTGTCAATATAGGCGTTCACTGTGGGCCATTCCTGCAAGGCAAAGGCACAGGCCTTGGCAAAGAAGCTCATAAAGCCCAGGTTTACCCCGTGTATCTCCTTGAATTTGTCTTTGTATTGCGCCCGAATATCCATCACCGGTTGCATGTTCACCTCATTAAAGGTGGTGAGCATGGCCGTTGTATTCTTGGCTTCTACCAACCGGCGCGAAATGGTCTTGCGCAGGTTGCTCATCTTTTCTTTCTTCTGGTTGCGGGTAAAAAGTTCAGCACCTGCCTTGGTACCCGGATGGCTCAGAGCCGCCAATACATCATCCTTCAATATTTTACCGGCCGATCCACTCGGGGTCACGGTCTTTGGATCGATCTTCTTATCTGCGATGATAGCAGCGGCAACAGGAGAGGCTTTAAGTGACCCATTCCCCGATGAAGCTGCGGCTGTGGTGGTTGTTTGGGTGGTGGTGGATGCAGTCACCGGTGTAGCCGCAGCGGCCGGAGCGGCTGTTTCAGTTTTGGCCGGTTTGGCAGCGGTTTCATCAATAGAACCCAGGGCATCCCCGACCTTGAGGGTATCGCCTTCATTGGCGGCCCATTTCAGTATACCCGCCTGTTCGGCATTGACTTCAAAAGTGGCTTTCTCACTTTCCAGTTCGGCGATCACTTCATCCCTTTCTACATAATCCCCTTCTTTTTTTACCCATTTCAACAGGGTTACTTCGCTGATGGACTCGCCAACCGTTGGTACTTTAATGTTGATCATATATTCGCTGTTGCGCTGTATTTAAATTGAAAATGCAGTGTCGATGATCTCGCTCTGTTCCTGGGCATGTACTTTGGCAAAGCCGGTGGCCGTTGCGGCACTGGGTTGACGGCTGATGACACCGTAGTTAATGCTCTTCAGGTTCATTTGCAGGAAACTGGCCGCGCCCATATTCAGTGGTTCTTCCTGTACCCAGAACCAGGTAGCCCGGCTGTATTTCTTGTACAAGGCTTCCAACTGTTTCTCCGGTAAGGGGTACAATTGCTCCAGACGGATCAGGGCGGTATTCCTGATATTTTCTTTTTGCTGTCTTTCGGCCAGATCAAAATAGATCTTTCCGGTACAGAACAACACTTTGATCACTTGTTGAGGTTCGGTGATAAATGCATCATCGATCACTTCCTGAAAACCTCCTGACATGAATGCGGATTCAGGAGAATAAGCACCCGGATGGCGAAGATTCGCCTTGGGCGAAAAATTCACCAGTGGTTTACGGAAGGGCCATGCGAGTTGACGACGCAGGGCATGGAACAGGTTAGCGGCCGTGGTGATATTGGTGATCACCATATTCAATTCAGCACACATTTGCAGAAAGCGTTCCATCCGCGCACTGGAGTGTTCGGGGCCCTGGCCTTCATATCCATGGGGCAGCAACATAGTAACCCCATTCATCCGGTTCCATTTTTGCTCGCCGGCACCAATGAACTGGTCGATCATGGTTTGGGCGCCATTACTAAAATCGCCAAATTGGGCTTCCCACAATACGAGTGCATGCGGATTGGCCATGGCGTATCCATATTCAAATCCCAATACCCCGTATTCACTCAGCAGGGAATTGTATATCCTGAATTTGCCGGTTGCACCGGGTATGCGGCTCAACCGGAAATAAGCTTCGTCCGTATTTTCATCCCGTAAAATGGCATGGCGATGGGAGAATGTCCCTCTACGCACATCCTGTCCGCTCATGCGGACATCATTACCATCCAATAAAATGCTGGCATAGGCCATGAGTTCACCCGTGGCCCAGTCTATTTTCTTTTCAGTGAGATAGAGTTTGATCTTATCCTGCAGGATCTTTTCCACTTTGCGCAGGGGTTTGAATCCCTCGGGCCATTTCATGATGGCATCAAAGATATTTTGGAACTGCTCAGCAGTGATTGCCGTGATGGGTGACTGGTCAAAGTCATCCTGGTTCGCGCGACGCAAGCTCCTCCACCATTGTTCGGGTTGTTGGTAATGATAGGGGAGGGGGTTTTGTTTTACACCATCCAACCGCGCTTGCAGGTCCTGCCAGAATTTAGCCTCCATGTTCTTTGCGAGGTCTTGCGCATCGGGTTCCCCATTCTCCATCAGGTATTGGGTGTACACTTCACGGGGATTGGGGTGTTTATCGATCAGCGCATACAAATGTGGCTGGGTAAATTTAGGATCATCGCCTTCATTGTGTCCGTGTTTGCGATAGCAAACCATATCAATGAATACATCACTGTTAAATTCCTGGCGATAGCGCGTAGCGATCTCCACACATTTTACCACGGCCTCGGGGTCATCGCCGTTCACGTGCATGACCGGGGCCTGGATCATGGCTGCCAGCGAGGTGCAATAATCTGAACTTCGGGCATCATCAAAATCGGTAGTAAATCCGATCTGGTTATTGATCACAAAATGGATCGTACCTCCGGTATGGTAGCCCTGGAGATTGCTCATTTGTAATACTTCATAAACAATTCCCTGACCGGCTACAGACGCATCTCCGTGAATCAGGATCGGAAGGATCTTGTCAAATTGCTCTTCGTACATCACATCGGCCTTGGCGCGGGCAAAGCCCACAACCACGGGGTCCACCGCTTCGAGGTGCGAAGGGTTGGGCATGAGTTTGAGATAGACCCGGCGATTGTCTTCCGTAGTGATCTCACTTCCATAACCCATATGGTATTTTACATCGCCACTGCCCATGGTCTGGTCCATTTTGGCCGTGCCTTCAAATTCGCTGAAGATCTGTTCATAGGTCTTGCCCATGATATTCGCCAACACATTCAACCGGCCACGGTGGGCCATCCCGATCACCACTTCCTGCACATCATATTGAGCACCGGTATGGATAATGGCATCGAGGGCGGCAATTGTGCTTTCCCCACCTTCAAGGGAGAAACGTTTTTGACCTACATATTTGGTGTGAAGGAATTTTTCAAAGATGACGCCTTCATTTATTTTTTGAAGGATCCTTCTTCTTTTTTCCAGCGGGAGCGGACGCACAAATTCTTTTTCCATTTCGCGCGTGAGCCAGTCTACTTTTACCTGGTTGCTGATATACTTGAACTCAATGCCGACCTTTCCGGCATAGCATTGTTGCAAATGATTCAATATCTGACGGAGCGTGGCAGGTCCCAGTCCGATCAGGTTACCCGCTTGAAAAGTCCGTTCCATATCGGCCTCATTCAACCCAAAGAAATCGAGGTTAAGATTGGCGCCCCGGTCTTTCCGCTTCCGAATGGGATTGGTATCCGCGATCAGGTGGGCCTTGTTGCGATAACCCAGAATCAGCCGGTATGCTCCCAATTCCTTGGCCCAGTCAAGGGAGGAGGGGGTGGATGACGGGGTTTCAGAGGTGGATGTCGGGGATTTCCCGTTCATCGCGGTCTTGGCTGAACTGACAGCAAAATCAAATCCCTCAAAGAATTTACGGAATTCAGGGTCTACGGTCTCGGGGTTCCTGACAAAATCCTGGTAAATCGTTTCAATATAAGCAGGGGACGAACTCGTTATGTAGGAAAAATCCTTCATCGACAAGGGGAATTTTTATTGGAGCACAAATATCGTTCAAAAAGTGCAGAGTTGCTGAGAGAGGAAGGGATTATGGATTACTAATTATTGATTATTAATGGCTATATGAAATCAAAAAAGAACCTTTCCACTCAGTAATTAGTAATTAATAATCAATAATTTATGATTGGATATCCGAAATCCTGAGCCAACGGGCAAATATTTTGGAAATATCTCCGATTCCCCCTACCTTTGCCTCCCTAAATTTTAGGATAAAAACTCTGAATTTATATGGCTAATCACAAGGCTACCAAGAAGGATGTTCGTCAGGCAACCAAGCGCCGGGAAAGAAATAAATATTACGGTAAAACCACCCGTAATGCCATTCGTGACCTGCGCTCTCAGGAGGAAAAAGCGGCAGCCGGAGAAGAATACCCCAAAGTAGCTTCCATGATCGATAAGCTTGCTAAACGCGGTATCATCCATAAGAACAAAGCAGCCAACCTGAAAAGCAAGCTGGCCAAGAAGGTGAATACCCTCGCCAAGTAAGCTTTTAAATAATTTATAAAAAAAGGCATCCATACCGGGTGCCTTTTTTATTTTTAGTCAAATTATGCGTATGAGAAAGTCTTCCCCATTCATCCTATTCTTTCTATTGATGGGATTCAGTTCCCTGGCCCAGGTTCCGGTGACCCGCTTTGAAAAAACCATGGGAAAGGAAACACCACTCTATTCTGAAGTGATTGACTGGTGGCAAAAACTGGATGCTTACTCAGGCAAGGTCAAGATGCTCACGATGGGGATGACCGATGCGGGGTACCCGCTCCACCTCGTAGTGATCGCCAACAACGGCGACAATAATTTTACCAATATCCGTAAGAATAATAAACGCGTTTTCCTGATCAATAATGGCATTCACCCGGGCGAGCCAGATGGCATTGATGCCACCATGCTACTTGCTAAAGATATTGTCCTGAATAAGCTCAAGCTTCCTGATAATGTGGTACTGGCGATCATTCCCGTGTATAATATCGGGGGTTGTCTCAACCGGAGCCCCTATTACCGGGTGGACCAGGATGGGCCCAATGAATTTGGTTTCCGGGGCAATTCACAAAACCTCGACCTGAACCGTGATTTTATCAAAGCCGATTCCAAAGAAGCCCGGTCATTTGCCGAAATATTTCATCTCACCCAACCCGATGTTTTTCTGGACAACCACGTTAGCAATGGAGCCGATTACCAGCATGTGATGACGCTGATCGCCACCCAGCACAATAAACTGGGTGGTGAAACCGGGACCTATTTGAATAAACAAATGGAACCGGGTATCTATGCCTCCATGAAAAAAAAGGGATACGACCTGATTCCCTATGTGAACAGTTTTGGGGATATACCCGAGGAAGGATGGCCTGAATTTTTTGAAGGCCCCCGCTTTGGAAGCGGGTATGGTGCTTTATGGTCTACCTTCTCCTTTGTTGCCGAAACGCATATGCTTAAACCCTATCCCCAACGGGTAGAGTCCACGCTGGAGTTGATGAAAAGTTTTATTGATTTTATTTCTGCCAATAGTGAGTTCATTCGCGCGGCAAGGGAGAAGGACCGCAAGGCCGTGCAAAGCCAGGTTGAATTTCCCCTGACCTGGAAACTCGACCGGAGTCAATACAGTGAGCGGCTTTACAAAGGGTTTAAGTCGGGGTATAAACCCAGCGAGGTGTCGGGACAAAGTCGCTTGTATTATGACCGGACAAAGCCCTATGAGACCACGGTTAAGTTTTACAATTACTATGTGCCCGACCTGGTAATCCGTAAACCAAAGGCTTATATCATTCCTCAAGGCTGGTGGCCCGTGATCGATCTGTTAAAGATCAATAAGGTGCAGATGCAGGTATTGAAAAAAGATACCCTGATCGAAGTGGAAGTGTACCATATTGATGATTACAAATCCGCTACGCGACCCTATGAATCCCATCACATGAATACGGATGTGAAAACCTCGGTTACCAAAGAGAAGGTGAAATTCAGGAAAGGGGATATCTATATACCGATGAACCAGGTGGCCAACCGTTTTCTGGTGGAGACATTGGAGCCCCGTGCCCCGGATTCCTATTTTGCATGGAATTATTTTGATGGTATACTCGGACGAAAAGAAGGTTTCTCCGGCTATGTGTTTGAAGAAACAGCCGCTGAATATTTGAAAACCCATCCCGAACTAAAAACGAAATTGGAAGAGAAACGAATGGCGGATAGCAATTTCGCCAAAAACGGTCGCGCGCAATTGAATTTTGTCTATGAAAATTCGGTGTACTTCGAGCCGGATTATTTAAGGTATCCGGTGTATAGGGTGGGGAATTAATTTTTGTCGACCTTCTTAAAAATAAACTTTCCAATCACCATGGTGGTAAACAACACCGCAATACTCAAATACCCTACCCAATTATAGTGCATTATTTTACCCGAAGCCTTATCGGTAAACACAATGGCACCCGCGGCCAGGGAGGCGATGCCGCTGCCTAATTGCTGAACGCTTCCATTCACACTCATAAAACTTCCGCGTTGTTCACTGGATACCACTTCACTGATCATGGCTTGTGCGGTAACCGCACGACCTGTAGCCAGCATAAACCAGAGCGCAAAGAAACCCAGGATGATGGAGAAGTGTACATTGGGCATGGCGGTGATGATGAGCACCATGAACAACGAAAAAAAGACCGACCAGAGAAAGACGGGTAGTTTTCCAACTTTGTCAGAATACCGTCCCAGGAAAATCGCAGCCACAAAGGAGGCGATGCCCCCGGACAGATAGATCAACGGAATATTTCCTTTGGAAAATCCTTTGTTGAATTCCAGATAGGGATTGATAAAAGGGATGATGAGAAAATGCCCCATCATCAACAGAGAGGAAAAGATCAGGGCTGTACGCTGGCTTTTATTTTGGACAACTGTCCGGATGGCTTCAAAACGAATTTTTTGCTCCCCTTCCCGTATATGCGAGATCATGGAGGGGAGATAGATGATCATAAAAGGGATCAGTATCGTACCCAACCCACCGATAACCAGAAAGGGTACATGCCAGTTGAATTTGAAAAGATTAGTGAGATAAAGGCTGATGGGTACACCCAGGATGGAAGCGGCCGCGAAGGCACTCATCACGGCACCCATGGCGCGGCCTCTACGTTCATAGGTAAACAGGTCGGCCACAATGGCCAGGGCCTGTGCCCCCAGGATACCTCCAAACAACCCGGCCAGGATACGGGCGGTCAATAACAGACCATAACTCGGTGCCACTCCACAGGCCAGGGTGCCCAGTATGAAACCAATATAGGCCACGATCAGTGCTTTCTTTCGGTCAAACCGATCAATGACCATAGCTACAATAAGACCGGATATACAGGCGCTGATGGAATAAGAGGCAACCAGAATACTGAACTGTTGCGCACTGATATGAAAATAAGGCATCAGGTAGTTGCTCAGCGGCATCATGATCATGAAGTCGAGGATATGCGTAAAATTCAGCGCCGCGAGCAGAAAGAGGATGATGCGTTCGGTTTTTGTCATGTTTCAGAGGCAAATGTCGGTTTAATTTTTGAAAAACTTTAAACCAGCCAGGGCTTTAAGGAATGATTATTAATTACTGATTATGGATTGTTATTCAGATTCTAACAATCCACAATTAATAATTAATAATTTGAATCACTTTGTAATAACTTTAACGATAAATAAACCAGCCATGAATCGCCGAAAATTCCTCCGCGACAGTTCCCTTGCCACCGCCGGTCTCACGATCCTGAACTTTCCCGTATTTGGAAAGAACGCCCCAAGTAATAAAGTATTGATCGCCGTAATGGGAGTGAATGGACGTGGAGCCTATCTGGCGGATTGTTTTTCCCAACTACCCAATGTGGAGGTCGCGTATATCTGTGATGTGGAAGACAAGGCCATTGCCAATGGCTTGCGCCCATTTGCCAATAAACCTCGTGCCCCCAAAGTGATAAAAGATATTCGTGACCTGGTAAAGTTAAAAGACTTTGATGCCCTGGTCATAGCCGGCCCGGATCATTGGCATGCACCGGCCACGATCATGGGGGTAAAGAATGGGAAACACGTATACGTGGAGAAACCACTCAGTCATAACCCTTATGAAGGAGAATTGCTGGTTGACCTGATGAAAGTATATCCCAATACCAAAATACAAATGGGTAATCAGCGACGCTCCATGCCCAACCTCATCGATGCGGTGAAACAGGTGCGGGAGGGAGCGATCGGCGAGGCGTATTTAGGTAAAGCCTGGTATGCCAATAACCGGAAATCCATTGGCACAGGAAAGAAAGTACCTGTACCGGGTACGCTTGACTTTGATCTCTGGCAAGGCCCCGCTCCGCGTCGTGACTACCAGGATAATCTGGTCCACTACAATTGGCATTGGTTCTGGCATTGGGGAACGGCTGAGACCTGTAATAATGGAACGCATGAGATCGATATGTGCCGCTGGATGCTGGGAGTTGACTTCCCGACCAAGGTAGCGTCTATTGGCGGACGTTATGCCTTTAAGGATGATTGGGAAATGCCGGATACCCAGGTGGCCAGTTTTGAATTTGGTTCCTCCAAAAGCATTACCTGGGAAGGCCGGAGCTGTAATAAGTTTGAAGTAGAAGGTGGGGGGCGTGGCTTCATCATCTACGGTACCAATGGTACGCTGGTGAACCGGGGGAATGATGATTATGCGATCTATGATGCCAATAATAAATTGGTGAAAGAAGTAAAGGCCGGAGCAAGCAATGCCGCTACCAATACGCTAAGCGCCAATGGCAACCTGGATTTTTTCCACCTGCATAATTTCATCAACAGTATTCGGGGAGAAGCAACCTTGAACTCTACTATGGATGAGGGTCATAAGAGTGTATTGCTTTGTCATCTCGCCAATATCGCCCAGCGGAGAGGGACCACTTTATTCTGCGATCCTTCCAATGGCCATATCACCAACGACTCGGAAGCGATGAAGTTGTGGAGAAGGGAGTATGAGAAAGGGTGGGAGCCGGTGGTGTAGGTTGGATGTTGGATGTTGGATGTTAGATGTTGGATGACGGATGTTGGATGTTAGATGACGGTATTTTTATGTTTGACCTTTTCTTTGCCCCGGAGGGGCACCCCACCTGTAGCCCCGAATTATTTTTATTTCCCAAAGGCTCCGGAGGAGCCTCCTAGCAAAAAAAGGTTTAAAATTTTAATATTAATTCGACCCAAAATCAAAAATTGAATAAAAAATGGGCAACCCCAGAATCTTGGGGTTATACTGTGACATTCGGGCAACAGCTAGGAGGCTCCTCCGGAGCCTTTGGGAAATAAAAATAATTCGGGGCTACAGGTGGGGTGCCCCTCCGGGGCAAAGAAAAGGTCAAACATAAAAATACCGTCATCCAACAT
>JBGSHM010000020.1:0-101340 GCA_041752235.1 Chitinophagaceae bacterium | reverse complement strand
TGCGCCAGGTAACTGGGTTCTTATCTTGTTTAGCTCAACGCGTAAAGCGGCGTCACTTGATGGATTATCCAAGACAGCCGAACTAACAATACCAGAAATAGTCAGATAGTCAGATCCAATTACTGACGCAACCGGGAAATGCTTATTATACCCCCATATGTAACACTCCTTAACCCCTCCAGGCTTCTGCCTTTCCGTTAAATTTCCAAACTGGTCATATGAATTATACAACATTCTGATTTCATTAGGATTAGCCCCTATTTGAATTTGTGTATTCTGCGGCGTAAAAACTCCAGATATGGGGTTATGATATAGATTAAAAACCGTTCCTAAGCTTATACTACCTTTTTGTGTTTGGGTACTAAATACCTTATTATTCATATTTAAGGCCGTCATTTGATAAATGATGGTAGTACTCCCATTCAAACCGGTTGTTATATAATCAAATGGATAAGTGTTACTTGTGGTCGTAACAGAATTATCAGACTCTTTAAATGTTTCAGTCCTTAGCTTATATTTACTGGTTTCGTATATACAAGATTTCTCAGTCTTTATCTCCTTTCCATTTTCGAATGAAAACTCTTCCACTTTATCTAGTAATATTCGGTAGGCCTTTGCTGGAGAAATAAATAAATTAACAGGGCGGCATCCACCGGAGTTTAATCCATTGTAAGCGGAGTTATACTGGCATATATTACCAAAATCTCCGGTTCGATTCTTTATTGCCTTAATACTATAATAATTATTTGTGTAACTCGCTAAGGAATAGTGATTTTTTGTTTTTCTAATCAAAAAATCACTATTAGTGTAATACTCAATTTCCGTTAATTTCCCTTCTAAGCAAGAGGAGGGTGTTGGACCAAATTTCTTATATGCAGGATCAAGGTATGTAATGTAGTTTAAGAAACCTGTAATGTCAGTCTGGATTTCTGCCGGCGGAAAATATGGAGCGTGTAAATCAAACCCATATCCATTATATGAGGATGGAGTATTTGTGTTAAAATACTTCTTCACATAACCATTACTAATGCCAGAGGCATCTCGGGATAATATTTTAACTTCTCCATAGCCAACAAGGACATTATTAAAATTAACGGCTCCGTCGGATGAGTATCTCCAGGAGCCATACAGACTAGGGGGTCCGGAGCCGGCAATAGGGCACGGGGTCATCACTGTAGCTGTAGTAAAATACTTTACAATGCCCATATACTTTCCATTTAAATAAGTATATTCCGTCGATCCTACTAATACATCATCGACATAGGATTTAATGCTTTTTACCCGCAAGCCACCACCAAGAATGGTTGTACCTGAAATAGTAGCCGTGTGATGAGGTTCATATTCAAATTTTGAGGAACCACCAGTTGGAAAAATTATTCCTTCCAATGTCATGGTTGTTATCAATGAAGCATCGACCTCTCTGCTAACGCCCAGATAAGCCGTAATTGTGCCATATCCAGCCGGGGGAAGAGTATTTTGAACACCAAACTGCCCATTATAAGGGATCAATCTTGTAAACCCATAGGAACCTCCAACGCTGTTATTAACCCCATTATAATAGCCCCAATGATCTTGTGATAGAGAATATTTGTCTGGAGTACTGGAGGAATTATAATACGAAAACTGATACGGCGGATTTGAATTAACTGTTAATGCATCGAGCTTTAATCTTAAATTGGAACAGGCCAAATAATCAGCTGCTACTAATCCTGATGGAAGATTGTAACTAAGAGTATTGAGATAATTCCTGCTGCTTTGATCGATTGCTGCAGTAAAATAACTGTAAGAGAAAGTAACTGTTTTCTTTACGACTGATTTTAGGCGGTCACTAACCCTTATTTGCTTCAATCGCTTGCTTCCGGGCCCGTACAAATCAGTTCTGCCGTCCAATATAAAATCTACAGTTACATTATCAGTTTCTATCTTAGTCAGGTAATTGGGGGGGTTGAAGCGATAAATTCTGATTCTGATCATTTGAAATTGAAATTGAACCATATGTGGGCACATCTATATCCCCCGCCATGTTGAAAGAAGGTACTGAATAGCCGAAATTGGAGTAGTAAAAGTTCACAAAATCCCCCGTGGGATGAAGTATTTTGGTTAATAACCGGGCAGAAATTGTGGAAGATGGGATTACAGGACTTGATGTTTGCGTATTTGCTGTTACCTCAGTCTGATTAAACTGATAACTTAACCCTTCTTCATCCAATATTGTCCAAGATGTTATATTGTTATTTCCATCAAGTGTATAATTAATGACATAGTTGCTTATTTCGCCAATATATTTTATTGAATTGGATATTTTATCAAAATAGAAAGAGACTGATTTACCATTAAAATTGGCCCTAAAAATATCAGGCTCTCCTGTACCATAAAGGGCCATTTCTGCAATAGCATTTCCGTTAAATAAGTTCTCGTTAATTGGAGGATTCAGTGTTGGTGGCTCCCAAAATGTGGCTGGGGTATAAACTGCATTCTCTCCATGATTTCCAGCTCTCGTAAAAATCTGCGACATTCCAGCCTGAAGTTGACCGGATGATAACCCCACGGTGGCTTGGCAAAAATCTACGGATCCTCTTGTCTCAACCGTGATTCTTCCCCCTGCAATCAAATCAAATCCCAACCCAACCCAAGAAGCCTCTTGGTTGACTCGAACCCCAGTCGCTTGGTAAGAAAGAGTTACTGGAACTTGTATAAAACGACTTTGTACAGTATAAAGCGGAATAGAGACGCTACTTGTTCCTGAAAACTCACTCACTTCAGGATCACCATATTTTTCAAATGCTGCAGATTCGGGAGTTTTTGGAATATTTACATTAATATAGTTTTTTGACGGGTCTGTATTAGTAGGCTGTTGTCCCGTTACCCAAAAACGTAATAGTATCAACGTCGATATTAACAAAATCTTCCTCATAATAGGAGCATATTAAAATAATTAAAAAGTATAACCCACTCTAAATATTATTGCTGATGTTCTGGGAATTTGGCTATAACTCAAGAAATCCCATAATATCATCACCTTCGATTTGTTTAATAGTTTACTATTCATTGACATGACCTTACTAATGCCAATCACTCCGCTCTGCAGCCATGCACTGTAATCTTTCAATTGCTCAATACTTTTAAATGCACTATTATAATTCAACTCGTATCCTCCACTTACATAAAAACTTCCATTTAGTTTCCAGTCAATGAATGATCGTACGCCAACCCCTTGGTGAGTAATTTTTATATGTCTGATATCCTTTCCCCAACCCATTTTGTAGGCCATCCCAACACCTACCACACTTTTATCGTTCAATCTATATCCGATTGTGACCCCAAGATTACTGGTAACCGGTAAGAGGTTATTGGTTTTCTGGTTCTGAAAATTCGTACCCAGCTCCAACCTCTTCCAAAATCCCTTCGTCCGCTGGTTATTGGGTTTGAAATCGGGGAGTTCACTATCACTACTTCCTCCTTGGGGTAAGTATTGATTCACTTTATCCTTTAATTGGTTCAGTTGTGATTGCGCGGATTGAAGGTTTTGCTGCATGGCTTGTTGTACCTGGGGTCCGCTGCCAAATCGCGTTTGCAGGTCTTGCATCACGGAGGCGCGGGTTTGAAGACCAAGAGATCCTCCGCTTTGACTGCCTGGCGGCGCTGTTGCCCCTGGCAAGCTGAATAGTTGTCCCAACTGAGAATTGTTGACAAAAAAATCTTTAAACGCCGGGATCTTACTTAGCAACCCAAAAATCTTTTCTTCCAACTTCGCTGGGTCTTTTAAAATCTCCTTATACTCATTCACCTGCTGCTGATAATAATACACCTGCTTATTAAAGTCCTTCACATATTTTCCAAGACCCGAATTGGCCAATGCCGCGGTAAGCTCCTTTCTTCTATCCTGCAAGGCTTTTCGAATGATCTCGGCCTGATCGAGTTTGCCTTGCAAAGCCGATAATCCTTCCATCCCCTTGGGCAATTTCTCGCGAATGGAGGCAGGGGCCAGATCGGTTCCTTCCAAAAACTTAAGGGATGTAGTGAGGGAGTCTATGCGACCACTATACAATTTGGAAAATACAGTAAGCTTTGCCGCGCGGTCTTTGGCCTGTGATTGAAGTTGCGCATACCGCGTGCGTACATCGCCAAACAACTCCTTCGCTTTTGTTGAATCCTTTTTCCAAAGTTGTTTATACAACCGCTCTTCTGACTTTCGCGCTTTGTCAAGCATTTTAGCTGCGCGCTTGTCCAGCGATTCGCCTAGTGATTCATATTTTTCCTGAAGCTTATTAAAATATTTTGTGGGAAGTGAAAGCGGGTCTTGTTGTAATAAACTATCCTGAGAATAGAGTGATGTGTAGGAAAACATCACTGTGAAGAGAAGGAATTTTTGGATAAGGTTCATGCGCAGCGTTTGGTAAATGGTCTACCTAAGTTCCGGCATTTACATTCAATTCTCCAAATTTATTTTAGTGATAACACTAAAATCATATGCGAGAAATCAATTTCGGAAATTCTAAACATGATACAGATAAATAAAATTTTTCATGCCTAAGAGATTTTACTTAGGGTATCATAATGAAAATTAATTATCCCTTCTTCTTATACACCGGCACCGTACTACAAGGCTCACCATACATAATGCTCCTGGCAACCGGACGGAGTTTTTTGGTGATCTCGAGGTAGGCAAATTCACCAATGGGAAGTTCGCCACAGCCTTTTACCACCACGCGCTTATCCAAATAATCATCGGCGTTGATGGCGGCTATGCGATCGAGGAATATCTTTTTGTGGAGTTCATTTTCATCACCCAATACCACTTCTCTGGCCACAGGCTGCAACTGCGCTGCCACTAACATATACGCCCACACGGGAATGATGGCGTCGACCGAACACACAATGGCCACAAACTTATCGCGGTACTGTTCCCAATCATGGGACTTGAGCTTTTCGCGGAAATCCTTTTCTTTCAGGATCAGTTCCATGAAAAGAAAATCCTTCAGGTCAAACACCATGGTCTCGCCCTTGGGATAATAGGTTTCCAGGTCCAGGGTCACCAGACCACTCTCCGCTACTTTATTAATGAGTTCTTCGGCCATATTCGGGTATAAAGGTATAACAAAACAGCCACCCCATTGTTTGAGGTGGCTGCCGACGTATCAATGGCTGTGTTTTAGTAGTTGAATTTCCGGCGGTTGTCCTTGATCTTCGCGAGATTACGCAGCGTGGACGCCGGTGTGGCGCCTTGCATGCCAAACCCGAAATTACCATATCCGCCCACGATGCGCTGCATGGCCTGCTGACGCAAGAAGCGGCGCTCATCTTCAATATTCGCGGATGCCACCGAGGTTGCAGTCTGCGAATTCACGCGTACCACATATACCCCTTGTGATCCGTCAATAGGTTTGGTCACCACCTTGCCATTATTGGCCGGGTTGAATGACACACCCAGGAACTTGGTCTCATAACTCATTTGGCTGCTGCCACCAGAGAACCGCAGGCTGTCTGCTGTTGCAATCGGGAACCCTGCCTTGGTAGATGCTTCTTCCAAGGTGGTGTAGCTACCGATCTTCTGAATGATCTGCTGGGCTTTCTTCTCGTTGCGCAACAAAGGCTCTACGCGCACACGTGCCTGGTCAACCGACATCGTACCTTCCTTGGTCACCCCGGTTACCACGGCTACTACATATTTATCGCCGATCATGGTGGGAGGTAATACATCGCCCTGATCCGCTTCGTACACATCGCGTACAAACTGGCGCGATACGCCAAGTCCCATGATATTATAATCCTGCGGCCCGAGCGTTACAGGCACCTTCTGTATTCCCTTTGCTTTTAGTTCTTTTTCCCAATTGGCCGTAAAGGCTTTGGGGTCGCGGCTGTCGCCGGCAAATTTATTGGCCGCATTATTGGCAGAGGCATCTGTTTCGCGACTGGCCACAATGGGCTTTGTCAAATAAGCTACTTCATATACTGGCGAAGAACCTTTCTGGCTCAACACCTCGATCACATGGTACCCAAACTCGGTCTTCACCACAGCCGTAGATTTGGGGGCATTGGTAAAAATATATTCATTGAAGGCGGGCACCATGCCTCCGGGAGTCACATTCTCATATTTACCGCCCTTGGCTTTGCTGCCCTGGTCACTGGAGTACATTGCCACCAGTGAATCAAAGCTGGATCCTCTGCGAACCAGACCAAGAATGCTATCGGCCAGTTTCTTCGCGCTGCTGTCATCGCGGATCTGCTGACCATTCTCCATGGTAGAAACCAGGATATGACGCACATTCACGGTGTCGGGCCAAACGGCCTGACTGATAACTTTTGCGAGTTGATAATTATTACCAAACACAAAAGGACCATATACATTACCGGCACCTACTTTAACCACAGAGTCAACATAGGGGCCTGCCTGAATACCCGACTTGGCCATCTTGCTTTTATAATAACCCAGCTCCGAGTAGTTGGCGTTTATAAATCCTTCGTTGTCGGTGGTGGTAGCAAAAGATTGCTTGAGTTGTTCGAGTTGTTGAAACACCGCCGCGCTATCACCGGCTGTTGGAGCCGCATCAAAAGTTACATACTCAATGCTGCGGCTTTCTTCTACTTTGAAATCATCTTTATTCTTCGCGATATAATCACTGATGTCTTTGTCGCTGATCTTTACTGAAGAGTCGCTAACGGTCACATAAGGAACCAACACATACGATACATTGGAAAGCAGGCTGCGCTCCGCATTCTGTTTCTCCAAATACCATTTGGGGTAATAGGCGGAGATGGCAACCAGTGAATTGAATTTATCATTCAGGCGCTGGTATTCGAGATCAGCTAAAAACTGCTCAAAGCTTTTTTGGTCTTCGGGCATTTTGCTGTTTTTCCATTGCATCACTTGCTGCTGATAAGCGGCCGCATCATACATACCGGTCTGAGGATCGGTAAAGCGTTGAATCACCTGCTCTCCCGGATCATTAAAGAGTACATCGTTCAACTCTTTTTTACCAACATAGAGCCCAAGCTTTTCAAACTCGCCTTGCATTACAAGCCGGTTCACTTCCTGGTTCCACAACTGCTGCACCAAACCCTGACGGGATGATTCATTCATGGGATAACCCTGCTGTTGTTGTTGTGCTTCCTGTGCCTTCAACTTGGCTTCGAAATCCGCATACTTGATCTCCCGGCCGTTCACCGTTCCCAATGTGGTAGATTGCTCCCCATCGAAAATACTGCCGCGCCCGGAAAAGGCATCCATCAGGATGAACCCTACCAGTGAAATAGCGATCACGATTGCTGAAATCAATGCGCCCCTGTCTCTGATTGTTTGAATGACTGACATATAATATTATAGGGTTATAAAAACGGATGGCAAAAATAGGGTATTTGGGGAAAAGAAGTGGAAAATCCCGGGGTTTGCTTTACCGCCAAGCCACGAAGACGCAAGGGACGCCATAGCGCCCTTTGCGTCCTGGCGTCTTGGCGGTAAAGAGCCCTTTTATTACTTCCCAACCTTCGGATGCACGAGCTTCATCTCCTTCACCAAATGTCCCGCCCCGGCGAATTTGTCGATGATAAACAACACATACCTTATATCCACCATGATATTCCGGCAAATGGAGGGATCATAATTGATATCACTCATGGTTCCTTCCCAAACCCGGTCAAAATTCAGTCCCACCAGGTTACCATAGGCATCAAGTGCCGGACTGCCTGAATTTCCGCCGGTGGTATGGTTGGCCGCGATAAAACAGACCGGCTGCCGGCCTTTGGTTCCATATTGGCCAAAATCTTTCTTTTTATACAGCTCAATAAGCTTTTCGGGAAGGTCAAACTCATAATCTCCGGGTTTGTATTTTTCCACAACCCCGTCCAGATAGGTATAAAAGTCATACTCTACCGCATCCCTGGCATGGTAGCCTTTTACATTGCCATAAGTGACGCGGAGGGTGCTGTTGGCATCGGGATAAAAGCGTTTTTCCTTAAAAACCTCCATTTGAGCCGCCATATAGGTCCTTTGCAGGGTATTGATCCGGTCCTGTACCGCATTGAGCTTTTTCGTTACCTTATTATAATATGTATTGTTGATATCGATAAAAAGCGCGTTGGCGAGGTCTTTTTGGTGATTTTGGGCCAATTCTGCAGGATTTGCGGCCAAAGCCGCCATGGTTTTTGCCGGATCATCCAGGTTGGTGGAAGAAAAGACTAAATCGGCCAATTTTGTGAAGTTTTGGTCATTTTCGGCCAAAATCTTCAATAAATAGGGTGAAATGACCTCATTTTCCTGTTTTTTCACGTAAATCTCAAGAAGCGATATGAAGAGGTTTTTGTCAACTTCGCTGTTGTACTCACCATAGATCCCGGACAGCCCTTCTTCAACACTCGGTAAGACTTTCTTGAAGCCGGCCTCGCCGTTTGATTCGCGGGCGGTGTTCAGGCGGTTGACCTGGCTGCAGGCGAGAAAGAGTTCGATCCGTGGGATGATCTCATTATAATAGTCCCTGGCTTTTCCCAGTGGCTCGATTTCTTTATAAGCCGCGTCAATTTCCGCGAGCAGATTGCCGTATTTGGCTTTCAGCGCCGGGTTGGCGTTTACGCGTTGTTGGAATTCCTTTTCATAGGCTAGTTTTTTACCTACGCCGTTCGTCTTGGTCAGCCCCAATACCTCGCCTTGCCATTTTTTCCATGAATTGCTGATACCGGCATATTTGGCGGCGTATTGGATCTTGATCTGCTCGTTCTTGCGCATGTACCCGTCGATCACGGCCAGCGCGCGGGTGCGGATATCGATCTTGATCGGGTCGTTTACTTCCACTACCTGGCGTACCGCCTCGCTATACAGGTATTCATTTGTTCTTCCCGGGAACCCGAAAACCATGGTAAAGTCGCCTTTTGCTACTCCGTCGAGTGAGATGGAAAGGGCCTTTTTTGGCTTAAAAGGGACGTTTTCGGGCGAAAAATCGGCCGGTTTGTTGTCTTTTCCGGCATAAATGCGAAAAATTGAGAAATCGCCGGTATGTCTTGGCCACATCCAATTGTCGGTATCTTTTCCATAATTTCCGATGGAAGAAGGGGGTGCCCCGACCAGCCGGATATCGCGATAGGTCTCGGTGATAAAGAGGTAATATTGGTTGCCCTCAAAAAACCCACGGACCATCACATCCTGGTGGGCCTCTTTTTTGGCGTTCATTTTTATGGCCTCCAGGTTCTTATAGATCATGGATTGGCGCTCAGATTCGGATAACCCGGCGGTGACGCCTTTTAGAGCAGCCGCGCTTACATCCTCGATCCGCACGATAAAGGTGACAAAGAGACCCGGGTTGGGAAGCTCGGAGCCATTGGCTTTGGCCCAAAACCCGTCGCGTATATAATTATTATCAAGGGTGGAGTGGTTCTGGATGGCATCAAAGCCGCAGTGGTGGTTGGTGAGAACAAGGCCCTGGGTGGAGATTACCTCACCGGTACAGAATCCGCCAAAGCTTACGATGGCGTCTTTAAGGCTGCCGCTGTTTACATTATTTATATCCTTCGCGCTGATCTTCATCCCCAGACTTTTCATTTCCTTTTCATTCAGGCGTTCCAATAGTAGCGGAAGCCACATACCTTCATTGGCGTAAGCAAAAGATTGAATAAGGAGAAAAAGCAGCAGGGGGAGTTTTTTCAATAGTTTCATATAACAATCGTTTTCTTAATTATAAAGGTAAATTATCCTGGCGTCCTTGCGCCCTAGCGGTTAAGTTTTACCACAAAGGCGCAAAGACGCGAGGGGGCGCGAGGAAAATTCCCACAAAGGGCTGTGCAGAACCGTGGTTTGGTGTGAATAACCCTATGTGAAACGTGAATATGAAACGGAACATTTTCCACACATCTTAACAAGGAGTACCTGTCACCCTCTGTCTGTTGTGTGGAACCTGGTTTTTACCCGCGATATCCACAGACCTACTACTAAATTCGTAGGATCGATTTTTGCAGGTGGTTGTTTTTCCACACCGTGCATAATTAGGCTGAAATAGTGTTGCTACGTTGTTTCACATGGTGGATAACCACAAACAAAATGTGAATTGCTGTGTATTACTAACTTTGTGTTTTATTCAATGATCGAATTATCCACGAATCCACAGTTGTAATAATAATAGACTTTTTTTTAAAATATTTATTATTATTTATTA
The DNA here is from genome assembly GCA_041752235.1 of Chitinophagaceae bacterium. Classification (GTDB taxonomy): domain Bacteria; phylum Bacteroidota; class Bacteroidia; order Chitinophagales; family Chitinophagaceae; genus SpSt-398. The sequence goes on along the minus strand of JBGSHM010000020.1, from coordinate 91,201 downwards.
TTACAGTTTAGGGGTTTGAAAAAAAATTTGATCGGCGATTTGGATTCCGGGTTCGTAATATTGCCCTCTTGAAAAAATCGAAGCAGATGGAAAACGAGATCATCACCGCCGCCCGCCAACATGTCCCCAAAAAGGGTTTTCTCGATATCGAGATCGATCCCACGCTTGATCTTTTTGCCGCCATCGAGCGGTTGAAAAAAGAAAAAAATGCCGTGGTGCTGGCGCACTACTACCAGGAGCCGGATATCCAGGATGTGGCGGATTACATTGGGGATAGCCTGGGTCTGGCGCAGCAAGCAGAAAAGACCAGCGCGGATATGATCGTTTTTGCCGGCGTGCACTTCATGGCGGAGACAGCCAAGATCCTGAACCCGAAAAAAAAAGTGGTGATCCCGGACCTGAATGCAGGATGTTCGCTGAGCGATAGTTGCCCTCCACCGCTTTTCAAAAAATTCAAAGAAAAACATCCGGATCATGTGGTGGTGAGTTACATCAACTGCAGCGCGGGGATCAAAGCCTTGAGTGATGTGATCGTGACGAGCAGTAATGCCCGGGTGATCGTGGAAAGCTTCCCCAAGGATCAAAAGATCATTTTTGCGCCAGATAAAAACCTGGGGGCTTACATCAACAAAGTCACCGGCCGTGATATGTTGTTGTGGAATGGGGCCTGTATGGTGCACGAAATTTTTAGCTTAGAAAAGATCACGAAGCTTAAAGTGCGTCACCCCAAGGCTAAACTAATTGCCCACCCTGAATGTGAGGAACCTGTTTTACGTATTGCGGATTATATCGGATCCACCACAGGCCTGCTGAAATACACCCAACAGGATGATACGATGGAATACATTGTGGCCACAGAAACGGGCATCCTGCACCAGATGATGAAGGCGAGCCCACAGAAGACCTTTATTCCCGCACCGCCTGAGAATAACTGTGCCTGCAATGACTGCCCTCACATGAAGCTGAATAGCCTGGAGAAACTATATCTTTGCATGGAGTATGAAACACCGGATATTGAAATGGATGAAGCATTAAGACTTGCGGCAAAAAAACCGATTGACCGGATGCTGGAGATCAGTAAGCAGGCGGGGTTATAAAAAACAGGTATATGAAATCATATTACCAGGTGGCTGTTTTCATCCTGATAGCTTTCTGTACATCGTGCCTGGAACTTACGGCTCAGGAGAAACCCATTCAGTTTACTATAGAAGCACAGCGCATTCGATTGAGCTTTGTGAATAATGCTAACGCGCCCTTTTTTTATTTAGCTACAATACTCCCGCAAACAGAAAGTAGCGCCAAATCGAAGATTATTAATGAAGGAACAGACAGGATAAAGTTCATTCGAGATATGTTTTATTTTGGGAATAATGCCCAACTCACAGAGATTTTTCAATTGACAGAATATGGTCTTGATTGGACGGTAGAGATCAAAGGAAGCGGACCTGCCTGGTCTGTGCCTATTGAAACAAGATTAGATTGGGAATCTTCTTCCGGACTTCGGTTTTGGACCACCTGGCCGGATAACCAGGAAAAGGAAACCATCGATTCATGGCAGGATCCCTTACTGACTACAGGTTTTAAAAAAATGAACCTGGTGTATGGGGGAGAGAGTCATTGGTCCAGGAATAGTTTCTCCATTCCCATTGCTACCAGTTTTTTATCCGATCAGCAAACCGGATTGAGTTTTATTCGTTCTCCCGCAGATACGATACTGGGATTGGAACTGCAAACAAATGATTCGGGTCGGGTGGCCTTTCGACATCTTCAACACCGGATCGCCGATCATTACACGATACGGTTTCATCACCATATTGTTGTCCATCCAGCCGATTGGAGAGCCGGGCTTGGATGGATGGAGAAAAGGTTTGGAGAATACTTTTTTCCACAGGAGCCTGCAGCAAATGAAATAGCTGGTAACGCGGCTTATTCTGCTTTTGAAGGTGACCTTGATACCACCTATTTCAATCGCATGGGATTTAAGCTCAATTGGAAAGCCTCCCTTGACTTTCCTTATATGGGACTCTTTATTCCACCGACAAACAATAATGATTCCCTTTGGGAGAAATACCGGCAACGAGGGGTTCAGGTCGGTGACGGCATGGCATCTGCCAACCGGCTTCAACAATACTCAAAGAAGTTTCGCGATAAGGGGTATTATACACTTAGTTATTTTAACATAACTGAGTTTGGTAATAAGATCGTGTATCCCTATCATGGACCAACGCTGGCGCCCAATGATTGGAGTAATGCCAATGACGCAGTTTATCATAAGCTCAATTCGGCGCTATTGAAACCGGCAGGTGTGTTACCTGATTGGGATGAGCGACCTGTTTTTTCGAATTGGGAAGACTGTGTGGTGATGGACCCTGGCGATTCTGCGTATCAAACTTTTCTTTTAAACCAGGCCAGATTGCACCTTGAAAAGATTCCCGCATCAGCCGGAATCTGTATAGACCGTCTTGACTGGCTGCGGTATTACAATCAAAATAGAGACGATGGGGTTAGTATGGTGGATGGAAGGCCCGTGCACGCGATGGTCCTTTCATGGAACCAGGCCATGAATAGAATCGGGCCGATCATGCATGGTAACGGCAAGGTGATATTTTGTAATCCACTCTATAAGCGGATCGATCTGATGAAGGAGGTGGATGGTATTTATGATGAATATGGAAATTATTCCCATAGCCTTAACCTAAGTGCTTTTCTTGCACTCAAGAAGCCACTGATCGCCTGGACGGTTTCGCGCGATGATTTTCTTCCTAACCCGGATGCATATTTTCAACAACACTTATATCTGGGTTCTTTTTTGACCGTTCCTTTTCCGGGAAACGACCATACTATATTACCTGACAGTACTATTGAAAGATATTACCTGGACTATGGCCCGATGTTGATTGCACTACGTGGTCGCAAGTGGGTGCTTGAACCGAATGTCATCCGTGTGGTGGATGAGAAGGCCAAGGCAAATATTTTTAAGGTGGGTAAAAAATGGGTAATCCCCGTTATTTATGGAGCAGAGCAGCCATCGGTCGACATCGTTCTAGCCATTCCAAAAACATTTTTACAAGGAAAGTGGTGGAATATGAAAGTTCTTTATCCGGGAGATCCGGTACCGACGAAAGGAAAATCTGTAAAATACCAGGCTCAGTCAACCCTTACCATACCATTAAAAAGGGGTTGCGCTTTGGTCATTCTGGAATAAGTAGCTACTTTTTTTTCCTGGCGACAAGATCATAGGAATGGTCGATCCAATCACGCAGTTGAGCATCGTTGATCGAACCATCTACAACGATTGTATTCCAAAGTTTCTTGTTCATATGATATCCCGGGAGTACACAAGGATACTGTTCCCTTAATTCAAGCGCCAGCTCCGGATCACATTTTACATTAAAACGAAGGTCTTCACTATCTAAGCCCACCAGCAGAAAGGCCTTGCCATTTACTTTAAATACCAGCGTATCCGGACCAAAAGGAAGCGCCTCTTCGGCACCGGGCTTTGACAAACAATAATCGCGTAGGGATTCTATATTCATGGTTGTTAAATATAGATGTTGGATAAATATCAGGCCTTTTTGATTTCGATGTTTTGTGCAGTGATTGCCGGTTCTCCACCCATGCGCAAAAGGATCTGTGCCACTGTTACCACATCTTTTTGACAGTATTCCACTATGCGGGTCAGGTTCTTTTCTTTCCAATATACTTCCCATACCATACTCCCGTCAATATCATCCTTGGGTGTGGGAATACCGAGTGAAAGCGCCAATAGATTTAATGACGTATAACTTTTAAAATCACCAAATTTCCAAAGTTCAAGCGTATCCAGATGGGAGATCTCCCAGGGTTTCTTTCCCGAAAGCTGAAGAATACCCGGAATAGGAATTCCATTTATCACCATGCGGCGACAGAGATACGGGAAATCAAACTCCTTTCCATTGTGGGCACAGAGAAACTTTGGTTCACCTGATGACCATTTGGCCAGCATTTCCCCAAAGGCATACAATAATACTTTCTCGTCTTCTCCGTAAAATGATTTGAGGACCATCTTCCGCTCAGCCCCGTTTCCTTGTAATACACCACAACTGATGCATACGATCTTACCAAATTCAGCATAGATGCCTGCGCGGTTGTAGATGGAGGAAGCGTTGTCTTTTTCTTTATCCTTAATGAGGATGGATGCTTTGTGGTCCCAGAGTTTTTTCCAATCCTCGGGCATGTTGGTATAGTCGGGGTATTGAGGCACCGTTTCTATGTCGAGGAAGAGGGTGTTATGATAGGGGAAAGTCATGATTATTTTTTATTTGCTTTACCGCCAACACACAAGGGCGCCAGGTTCGCCAGTATATCCTTGCGTAACTTTCCGCCTTGGCGTCCTGGCGGTTAAGACCTACAAAAACCTGTCTCCCTTATTCCTCTTCACCTCCGCCACAAATTCCTTTATCTCCTGTTCCTTATCCTTTTTACAAATAAGCAACACATCATTTGTGTCCACCACGATAAAATCATCGAGGCCTTGTAATACCACCAATTTCTTATCTGGCGCTTTCACCACACATTTCGTTGCATCCATCACCATCACATTTTCTCCCGCCACAGCATTTTCCAGGTAGTCCTTTTCCATATTTTCCCAGGCGCTGTTCCAGGTACCCAGGTCGCTCCAGGAGAAGGAAGCGGGTATCACATAAACATTATCCGCTTTTTCCATGATCCCAAAATCAATACTGATATTGGTGCATTGGGGATATATGGATTCGATGGCTTCGAGTTCCTGGTCGGTATTGAACTTATCTTTTTCCGCGGCAAACACTTCGTGCATTTCAGGCAGGAAGCGTTCAAAGGCGCTGATCACATTTTTGATCTTCCAGATAAAGATGCCGGCATTCCACAAAAAATCTCCGCTGGCGATAAAGGTCTTGGCCAGGTCGAGATTGGGTTTTTCGGTAAATGTCTTCACCTTATATACCTCCGGCGCGGCGGGCATGGTCTCGTGCTGGATATAACCATACCCTGTATTGGGGTAGGTGGGTTTTATCCCGATCGTCAATAGCGCATTGATATGGCTTACAAAATCAAGCGCACGGTTGGCGGTTTTGACAAATTCATCCGTATCCAGGATCAGGTTATCTGCCGGGGCCACGATCATGCGGGCTTCGGGGTCCTTTTGAATCAGTTTAAAGGAAATATAGGCAATGCAAGGCGCGGTGTTCTTACGCGATGGCTCACCCAGGATATTCTCTACCGGTAGTTTGGGTAATTGCTCTTTCACCAGCGGAATGTATTCCTGGCTGGTGATGACAAAGATGTTTTCGGCCGGTACCATTTTACGATATCGGTCAAATGTTTGCTGAATAAGGGTTTTCCCTGTCTGCAGGATATCCAGGAATTGCTTGGGGTAATTGGTCCGGCTCATGGGCCAAAATCGACTCCCAATGCCTCCGGCCATAATGGCTACATAATTGTGGTTCTTGCTCATTAGAATATGCTTATCAACCCATTAGGGTCATCTGGGTGGTTTGCCTTCGGCGAATGTTTTTTCTGACGCGGTAAAATTAGCCTATTTGCCTCAGTGAAATTTCATTTCAGGAAAAAACCATTTTTAGACGTTTTTTACCCAAGGAAGCCCCCTTAAATTTTCGTACCTTCGTCTGCTTCGAAAAAAAAGGAGTATCTTATATAAATCTCCTTGAGGAGAAGAGGAAACCAAGCGCGAAATGGCAACAACAGCTGAAAAAAAGGCACCCCGAAAGAAGGCTGCTTCGAACGGAAAGACCACTACTACCAAAGAAAAATCGACCCCAAAACGGCTCGACCTTCACGAGGCCCTGAAAACCTACTTCGGCTTCGATTCGTTCAAAGGCAACCAGGAAAGGATCATCGAGTCGGTTTTGGCTGGCAAGGATACTTTTGTGATCAAACCAACCGGTGGCGGTAAAAGTCTTTGCTACCAGCTCCCCGCCCTGGTGAGCGAAGGTGTAGCGATTATCGTTTCCCCCCTGATCGCCCTGATGAAGAACCAGGTGGATCTTATCCGGGGATACAGCAGCAATGACAATGTGGCCCACTTTCTGAATTCAACACTGAATAAAAAAGAGATCAAAGAGGTGCATGATGACCTGCTGAACGGACATACAAAAATGCTCTATGTAGCACCCGAAACCCTCACCAAGCAGGAAAACCTGGAGTTTTTCAGCGATTTGAAGGTTTCCTTCTTTGCGGTTGACGAGGCACACTGTATCTCGGAATGGGGACACGATTTTCGTCCCGAGTACCGACGCCTCCGTGAAATGATGGTGCAGATCAATCCGGATGTACCGGTGATCGCCCTGACGGCCACGGCCACACCCAAGGTGCAGAGCGATATTGTGAAGAACCTGGACCTGCGGGAACCGAAGATCTATATCTCCTCTTTTAACCGGCCCAACCTGTATTACGAGATCCAGCCCAAGATAAAAAAGGACCTTACCCTGAAGCACATGGCGAAGTTCATTGTGCAGAACAAGGGCAAGAGCGGGATCATTTATACCACCAACCGGAAAACAACGGAAGAACTGGCCGATATGCTGGCCGCGAATGGCATCAAGGCCGTGGCCTATCATGCTGGTCTGGATAGCAAATTGCGGTCAAAGCGCCAGGACCTGTTTTTAAATGAAGATGTACAGGTCATCGTGGCCACCATCGCCTTTGGAATGGGTATTGATAAACCGGATATCCGGTTTGTAATGCATTATAATATTCCGAAGTCCATTGAGAACTATTACCAGGAGACCGGCCGCGCCGGACGGGATGGCCTCGAGGGAAAATGTCTTCTCTATTATTCGCACAAGGATGTTTCCAAACTGGAGCACCTGATGCGCGACAAACCGCTTAGTGAAAGAGAGGTCGGCGCCCAGTTGATCAACGAAACAGTGGCCTTTGCGGAAAGTGGCGTTTGCCGGCGCAAGGTGCTGATGAGCTATTTCGGAGAAGAATATGAAACCGAGAACTGTGGAAGCTGTGATAACTGTCTCCACCCGAAAGAGCGTGTAGAAGCCAAGGAGGAAACAATGACTGTGTTAAAGACCATCAAGGCGCTGGACGAGCGTTTTGCCACGGACTATACCGTCAATATCATCATTGGAAAATTAACCCCGCAGATCAAAATGTACCGTCACGACGGCATCGATGTATTTGCCGGAGGCAATGATAAAGAGCCCCATTTTTGGAATTCACTTGTGCGGCAGATGCTCCTCGAAGGATTGCTGGAAAAGGATATTGAGGAATATGGGGTGCTCAAGATCACGAAGAAGGGCAATGATTTTTATAAAAAACCAAAGTCCTTCCCCATTGTGCTTAACAACCTGTTTGAAGAAGCCAATGCCGATGATGATGAAGGGGCCGAAACAGCCGCCGGCGCTGCGGCAGACGACAGGCTGTTTGAGATGCTAAAAGAACTGAGGCAGAAAGAGGCCAAGAAGAAAAGCCTGCCGCCTTTTGTCATCTTCCTGGAGTCATCCTTACAGGACATGGCCACGCTTTACCCCATAAAGGTGGATGACCTGGATAAATGCCAGGGTGTGCGTAAGGGCAAGGCGCTTCGGTATGGAAAGCCTTTTGTGGAAATGATCGCGCGGTATGTGGAGGAGAACAATATTGAAAGACCGGATGATTTTGTGATGAAGAGCGTGGTGAATAAGAGCGGGAACAAGGTCTTTATCATTCAGAATGTTGACAAGAAGATTCCGTTGGAGTCTATTGCGCGGAGCAAGGGGATGAAGCTGGAGGAGATGCTGGAGGAAATGGAAACCATCGCCGCAAGCGGCACCAAGCTCAATCTGGACTACGCGATTAATGATATGCTCGATGAATACGAGCAGGAAGATATCCTCGAATATTTTAAGGGTTGCGAGACATCCAGCCTTCAGGTGGCACTCGAAGAACTTTCGGAACATGATTTTACCTGGGAGCAGTTGAAGATCATGCGAATAAAGTTCTTGAGTCAGTACGGTATGTAGGAGGTTTACCGCAAAGGCACTATGACGCGAGGGAGCGCCAAGATATCCTTGCGCTCCCTCGCGTTTTTGCGGCCTGGCGGTAAAATAAAAAAGGCAACTATTTCTAGTCGCCTTTCCGTGGTGTGGGGCGGGATCGAACCGCCGACACAAGGATTTTCAGTCCTTTGCTCTACCAACTGAGCTACCGCACCTTGAAATACCGCACCATTTTTTCCCGTAAGGGGCAGCAAAAATAGGTTATTCACAGGAAATCCAGAAAAAATTAGGCCTTTGTTTTACGGTTTCCCCGACAACGATCGCTGCAATACTTTACTTCGTCCCAGACCATTTCCCACTTTTTTCGCCAAAAGAACGGCCTTCCACAGGTTAAACAGATCTTTTGTGGCAAATCCGACTTCTTTTTCATTTTCATACCTAATCCCTAAAATCCATATAATTCGTGAAATTCGCGTTATTCGTTGTAATTCGTGTTAATGTTCTCTACCTCCCCATGTACACCATCAATATCTGCACATCGCTCGGGTTTACCCCGCTGATTCGACTTGCCTGGCCAAGTGTGCGTGGCTTGATCTTCTTGAATTTTTGCATGGCCTCGGCCGAAAGGGCTTTGAGGTTATCATAATTAAACGCCTCCGGAATGAGTAGGTTTTCGAGCTCCGACATCCGGGTCACTAATTCGCGCTCCTTTTCTATATAGGTCTCGTATTTTACCTGGATACCGGCCTGTTCAATGATCTCGGGGTCATAGGCACTCAATTCCTTTTTGAGAAATGGCACGGCCCTGGCCAATGAATCAATATCAATATCCGGGCGCAAGAGGATCTTTGCCAGTCTTTGTTTTTCGGTAATTATTGCCGATCCGATCGAAGTTAGGTAGGCATTGATGACAGCGGGTTCGACAGGAGTATTTTGTAAAAATGCTTTGATCTTCTCCACTCCTTCTTTTTTGGCCAGCACACGTTGATAGCGTTCTTCATCGGCCAACCCAATGGCGTGGCTCATTTCAGTTAAGCGCAGATCGGCATTGTCCTGACGCAGGAGCGTGCGAAACTCCGCGCGACTGGTAAACATCCGATATGGTTCCTGCGTCCCTTTTGTGATGAGGTCATCGATCAATACGCCGATATAAGCTTCGCTTCTTTTTAAGATCAGGGGTTCTTTTTCATTGATCTTTTGATGCGCATTTATTCCGGACATCAATCCCTGACAAGCCGCTTCTTCATAACCCGTGGTTCCATTGATCTGTCCGGCGAAGAAGAGGTTTTCAACGAGCCTGGTCTCCAGACTATGTCTTAACTGTGTGGGTGGGAAATAATCATACTCGATCGCATAACCCGGACGAAACATCCGCGCGTTCTCAAACCCCGGCACAGTACGAAGGGCTTCGTATTGTATATCTTCTGGGAGTGAGGTAGAGAATCCGTTTACATAGATCTCTACCGTATTCCACCCTTCGGGCTCCACAAAGAGTTGGTGGCGGTCCCTTTCCGCGAAGCGGTTTATCTTATCTTCTATACTTGGACAATACCTGGGCCCTACTCCATCAATGCGTCCGGCAAACATGGGACTCCGGTCAAATCCCTTTCGGAGGATCGCGTGCACATCCGGATCTGTATAGGTGATCCAGCAGGAGCGTTGCTGGGTCGGTTTATTAGTTTTCTTGAATGAAAAGCCTTTGATATCCTCGTCGCCTGGCTGTTCTTCCATTTTTGAATAGTCCAGACTTCTTCCATCTACCCTTGGTGGTGTCCCTGTTTTGAGCCGGTCGCTTTCAAATCCAACGGATACCAACTGCTCGGTGATCCCGGTGGCAGCCTTTTCAGCCATACGTCCGCCGCCAAAGTTCTTTTCTCCCACATGAATAACCCCGTTGAGGAAGGTGCCATTGGTCAATACCACCGCTTTTGCCATGATCTCATGTCCCATTCCGGTGATCACGCCCTGACATTTTCCCTCTTTGATCACCAATCCACGCACCATATCCTGGTAAAAGTCGAGGTTTTTGGTCCCTTCCAGCATTTCCCTCCATTTCTGAGAGAATAGCATGCGGTCGCTTTGTGCACGGGGGCTCCACATGGCCGGACCCTTGGATTTATTCAGCATCCGGAACTGGATCATGGATTCATCGGTCACAATCCCCGAATATCCACCGAGGGCATCCACTTCGCGCACGATCTGGCCCTTGGCAATGCCACCCATGGCGGGGTTACAGCTCATTTGGCCAATGGTCTGCATATTCATGGTCACCAATAGCACTTTGGAGCCGAGATTGGCTGCCGCGGCTGCTGCTTCACAGCCGGCATGACCGGCGCCTACCACAATGACATCATAATTGGGAAACATAGCGTGCAAAGGTAGGAAATTGGGAGGGATGGGGAGGTTTCACGTGGAACGATGCGGTGTTGATTTTACCGCCAAGACACAAAGACGCAAGGGGCGCAAAATCCTGGCGCTCCTTGTGTCTCAGCGCCTTTGCGGTTATATTCGGAGTTCCACGTGGAACTATTTAAGATATTGCTGTAGATAATACCCCTCCTTAGCCCGCATTTCCTTTATATCCCCCGGTTTTTTGTCTCTATACCCGCATAAATGCAGTAATCCATGAAAAATAACCCGGTGAAGCTCCTCTTTTACCGATACACCCAGGGTTTTTGCATTGTCCCGCACCCGGTCAATACTGATATAAATCTCCCCGCTAAGGGCGGAAGATGATTCAGACATATCAAACGTGATGATATCGGTGTAGAAATCATGCTTAAGATACTGGCGGTTGATATCCAGCAGGGCCTTATCCGTGCAAAAGATATAATTAAGGGAGCCCAGGCTTTTCCCTTCCTTCTTAGCCAGGCGGGCGAGGAAGGTCTTTAAACGGGTGCGATCCCGGAGAGGGAGGGTAGTGTTCTGTATAAAGAAGTGAATGTGGGGCATTTTACGAAATTCGCAAACAAATCCCAGCCAACAAGGTTAGTTTTGTACCATTCAAGACGAAACATGAAATTATCAGACCTTAAGCCCAGGCAGGAAGCAGTGATCACACACTTTGAGAACAATGAGATCTTCCTCAAACTGATGGAAATGGGTTGTGTGCCCGGCGAAAGGATCCTGGTAGAACAGGTAGCCCCACTCGGTGACCCGATCTCCGTCAGCATCTCCGGCTATCAACTCAGTCTCCGCATCAGCGAAGCCGATAATATTATGGTTGATATAATTAATTGATTATCAATTAGATGAAGATTGCCCTCTACTTTGGTTCCTTTAACCCCGTCCATGTAGGACACCTCATCATTGCCAACCATGTGCTGAATGAAACCGACGTGGAACGTCTCTGGTTCGTGGTTTCACCGCACAACCCCCTCAAACAGGAAAACGGCCTGCTCAATGAATACCACCGGCTTCACCTGGTGCAGACCGCCATTGGCGACGATCTCCGGATGAAAGCCTCAGATATCGAGTTTCATCTACCCCGCCCATCCTATACCATCGATACACTCACTTATTTAAAAGAAAAATACCCCGAGCACGAATTCCGGATCGTGATGGGGAGCGATAGTTTCAGCAATATTAAGAAGTGGAAAAACTATGAACTCTTACTGCGCGATTACAAGATCCTGATCTATCAGCGGCCCGGGTTTATCGTGCAAGCTCCTGAGAATACCGACGCGGTTATCCTGCAGGCACCCTTGCTGGAAATTTCGGCTACTCGTTTACGTGAGATGATTCAAAAGGGGAAGTCAATTCGATATATGGTGCCGGATAAAGTGCGGGAGGAGATAGAGGCGGGGGGGTATTATAAAGGGTAAAGCAACCTAAAAAACAACCCCCAACAACAAACACCCCGCCACGATAACAGGCGCCGGCACCTTTGTATACTGCATCAATAAAAATGTCCCCGATATCACCAGCGCATTGATCAGGCTACCCCCGCTCATGGCCAGCAAAGAAATATCCTTCATCAACACCAGGGTGGCCGCGATCATGATCCCCACCACCACGGCATTGATCCCTTCGAGGGAACGATAGACCGCCGCATATTTTTTAAGATTATGCCAGATCGGGAAAAAGAAAAGCACCAGCAGGGCGCTGGGCAGAAATATCGCGATCGTCCCGATCAAACAACCCAGCAATTGCATACTCGTTCGCTGCTCCGGGGTATTCCCCAGGTCCTTTAAAGCCATTCCCCCGGTAAATGACGCGATGCTGAAAACCGGTCCCGGCATGGCCCGCACAATCCCCATTCCCGTGTACATATCATCTTTATCGATCTGCACCACATTCTTGTCTTTTTCCTTGACCGCCTCGGGACGGATACAGAATTGCTCATACATCAGGGGCATCAGTACCTGTCCGCCCCCAAATACATAACTCCCCATCCGGTACACGTTCTCAAACAGGTTGATCACTTTCCGGTTAGGCAGGTCACGCTTCTTCGCGGTTTCACTCGCGATCCCCGCAAGGATAAAGATGATCGCAAAGAGCCAGATATTCCACCACTTGATCTTCTTCGGTTTTTGGTGTACCTGTGGAATCCTTTTCCGGCTCAGGTTGGTGGCAATACCACCCGCAACGATCAGCACAGGGAAGATCCAGGGTTGATTGAAAAAGATATAGGTTAAAATAGATCCCACGATCATGATCACCCAGGTGATCGTATTCTTAATGGAAATATGAAAAGCCATTACCGCCGCATAGACGAGAAAACCTACGGCCATGGGGGGAATGAATTTGAAAATATCTACATGGAGCGCGCGCTTGTCAATATAATGCAATAGAAAGGAGAGGGCCCCCATCATGATACTGGCGGGAAGGATCCACACAATCAAAGTGACGACCGCCAATGGAACACCACCGCGTTTATAGCCGATGAGTGTGAGGGTTTGTGTGGAAGAAGCACCGGGGAGGAGTTGACAAAAGGCGTTGTATTCCATCAACTCCGATTCGGTAACGTAGGGCGTTTTGTGGACAAAGGTTTTTAGCATCATGCCGATATGCGCCTGCGGACCGCCAAAGGCTGTCAGGCTATGCAGGAATACCGCCCGTAAAAAATGCATATGGCGCAAAAGCATGGTTGTTAAATATACTGAAAAAGAGATTATAGAAGCTTTACCGCTAAGGCGCGAGGGCACAAAGGAACACAAAGACATGGCGCTACTTAGCGTCCTTGCGCCTTTGCGGTAATTCCATAAATTCACATATGCGAATTTCCATCCTAACCACACTGCTCCTCCTGGCCAACCTCCTCCATGCCCAGGACCCGATTCAAAAAGCCATCGACAAAAAATCCCTTGAAATAAAAGACAAGGTCATCCAATGGCGGCGCACCATCCATGCCAGCCCTGAACTGGGTAACCGCGAGTTTAAAACCTCTGCCCTCATTGCCGAGCATTTAAAAAAACTCGGTATCGAAGTGCAAACTGCTGTGGCTAAGACCGGTGTCGTAGGAATCCTCAAAGGCGATAAACCCGGTCCGGTGATAGCGCTTCGTGCGGATATGGATGGATTGCCCGTAAAAGAAAGGGTGGATCTCCCTTTTAAATCAGTCGTTGAAGCCGATTATCTCGGACAAACCGTACCGGTGATGCATGCCTGCGGACATGATGCGCATGTGGCTGTATTGATGGGTACGGCCGAAGTGCTCGCCTCAATGAAAAAGGACTTGAAAGGAACAGTGAAATTTATCTTCCAACCCGCCGAGGAAGGTCCCCCGGGTGATGAAGAAGGCGGCGCGGCGCTGATGGTCAAAGAAGGCGTGATGGAAAATCCCAAAGTGGATGCCATTTTTGGAATGCATATTGAATCTGCCATTGAGCAAGGCACATTTGAATATAAACCCGGTGCCTTTATGGCTTCCTCCGATTGGTTTACGATAAAAATAAAAGGCAAGCAATCACATGGCTCACAACCCTGGCTCGGGGTGGACCCCATCGTAGTGGGTACCGAGATCATCAATGCGCTGCAGACCATAGTGAGCCGCGAATCCGATCTTACCAAAGCACCGGTGGTGATCACGGTAGGAAAGTTTCACAGCGGGGTACGTCCCAATATCATTCCCGAAGACGCCCTACTCGAAGGCACGATACGCACGCTGGATAAGGACATGCAAAAAAAGACGCATGAGCGGATCCGCACCCTGGCCACTTCCATTGGGGAGGCCATGGGTGCCGAGATCGAGGTGATGATCGATACCAAAACATTGGTGACCTATAATGACCCCGCCCTGGTGCAGAAGATGATCCCCTCACTGGAGAAAGCCGCCGGCAAGGGAAAGGTAAAACCCAGGGAGTGGGTGACGGGCGCGGAGGATTTTTCCTATTTTGGTGAAAAGGCCCCTGCTTTCTTTATATACTTTGGGGGAATGCCCAAGGGCACCGATCCGAAAAATGCACCACCGCATCATACACCCGATTTTTATATTGATGATAGTATGTTGGATGTGGGGGTGAAGGGGTTTTGTTATTTGGTGTTCGATTACACGAATTAAACGAATTGCTCGGATTTCACGAATTATTATAGATGGATAGAAGTTTAATTGCGTTTACGGGGTTTTTTACCGCGAAGGCGCCAGGACGCCAGGGAGCGCCAGGACTTAGCGCTGCCTTGCGCCCTCGCGTCCTGGCGGTAAAACTCTTATTATTATTAACACTCCCCACATTCGGCCAACACACCGATAAAAAACTCGAGAAGAGAATACTGCCATTGCTCCAAAGCTACCAGGGAGACATTGGCATTTATATTAAAAACCTCCGCACCGGCAAGACCGTCTCTTACCAGGCTGACACCATCTTTCCCACGGCCTCCATCGTCAAAATTCCCATCATGATCGGGATACTCGACAAAATGGAGAAAAAAGAACTCGACTATCACCAGGAATTCATTTACCATGATTCCATGTTATATGCCGGGGTGGATATCCTCGGGTCATTTAAGTCAGGCGAAAAAATTGAGTTGAGCAAGCTGCTGATGTTGATGCTCACCACAAGCGACAATACCGCCAGCTTATGGCTTCAGGCCATTGCCGGTACGGGCGCCCGCATCAATGAGATCATGGATAGTCTCGGCTTTCAACATACGCGTGTCAATTCCCGCACACCTGGCCGCGAGGAAAACAGAAGCCAATATGGCTGGGGGCAGACCACGCCGCGCGAGATCGCGACCCTGATGGAAAGGATTTACAGGATGGAGATCATAAGTCCAGGATTTTGTGAGCGCGCCTTGCGTCTCCTCGGCCGGAATTATTGGGATGCCGAAGCTTTGTCACAGATACCACCCAAGGTCGAGGTATTTAGTAAGAATGGGGCTGTGAATGCCAATCGCAGCGAAGTGTTTTTAGTCAACGCCCCCCGCAATCCCTATCTCGTGGCTATTTTCACCAAGAATAACAAGGACCAGAGCTGGAACCAGAATAATGAGGCCTGGAAGCTGACAAAGGAGATCTCTAAGATGTTATGGGAGTATTATTCGGGTTCTTCCCGCTTCTCGCGGCGGACGCAGAGAAGATAGCGGGCGCGGCGGCTGTCCTGAGAACGAAAATCGGAGAGCCGCCGCGATCGTTGCTTACTTAGCGTACGCCGCGAGAAATAAATTTCCTTTCGTTTGACCGAAACGCCCAGGATATAATAGTCAGTAATAATAAAAGCACCATGCCAAGGGCGAGCCAGATGGTGCTGATCCAGTAAATGATCTTGTTTCTTTTTGTCATATTAAGATTGCTTTAATCCTGAAAGGAGTTGCTGTAATTTGTTGTGGGCCATATTGAGGCCTTGTTTGAAGGGGAGTTTTAGTAGTTGGTCCCTGTGGTCAACCGACTTGAACAGGATCTGCATCGTGAGTTTGCTCTTGTCGTTGGTTACAGGTTCAAATACCAGGAATTCGAGTTGAACCGGAAAGGGTGTGTTTTCCATTTCAAAGGTCCGCGTGATCCGTTGGTTCGGGTCGAACTCATGAATGGTTCCATTTGCCCGGAATACGACCTGGCCGTTGGCCGATGTTTCGAAGACGTAGGAACCGTGTGGTTTGTTTTCCATTTTTATCACTTTGGTCCCCATCCATTGTTCAAAAAGTTCGGGTTCTTCGAAAGCTTTGAAGAGTAATTCCAGGGGAAGATCAAATTCCCGGGTGATGATGAGTTCCTGTTTGCCTTCTTCGGCAACAATGTTTGTTAGATATTCCACGGCTATTTGTTTTTATATTTTTTCATGATGGATTCCAGTTTATTAAAGCGGTCATCCCACATTTTTCGGAAAGGCTCAATAAAATCTGCTATTTCCTTCATTTTAGTGGCGTTTATGTGATAATGGATTTCCCTGCCAGTTTGCTCCTGGGTAAGCAGGTCACATTCGGTGAGAATTTGAAGGTGTTTGGATACGGTAGGTCTTGCCGTATCAAAATTGGAGGCAATGGCACCGGCGGTCATGGATTGGGAGGCCACCAGGAGCAGGATGGCTCGTCTGGTGGGGTCGGCAATGGCTTGAAAAACATCTCGTCGCAGATTCATTATGTAGCTATTTGGCTACAAATATATATGTAGTCATTTAACTACGCAAATTTATTTTAGGGACGCGGCTACGCCCTACTTCGCTATGTTATTATAGGGAATATAGCCATGCCATTTCCAGGGGATGCATGTCTGACCAACCAGGGTTTCCACGAGTTCCTGAAATATGGATTCTCCATTTTCGCTATTGACTAAGAGGATAATGGAAATGCCTTTGTCAATAAAATTAATATTGTAGTTTCTCCAGGCACCACCATTGCCCTCCTTAAAAAAGGCTTTTCCATTTGGGCAGTCTAATAGTCCCCAGCCCAGGCCATAAGAAAGATGAATAGCGTCATTCTCCGTCGTGGTTTCTGTTGTTAAAGGGGGAAATTGAGTGAGGGAATGGATCTTTATCTGAGGGCTAATCATTTCTTTGAACATTTTTTTTGTCAGCCCTTGCCCCTTCATCATATTCTCCGTGAATCTGGCATAATCAGCAATGGTTGTTACCAGGGAGCCGCCAGCCACAGCTTCTGTACGTTTTCTTTTTATATCTATGGCGCCATTATTCATGTGACCAACCGCCACATTATCATCACCAAAAGAAGGGTGCCACACATAACCGGTCCGGGTCATGTTAAAGGGCTTAAAAATATATTCAACCGCCAGTTCATCAATGGGCTTTTTGGTGATTTCTTCTTCCACCAATTGCAATAACTTGAACCCCTCACCCGAATAGGCATATTTAGTACCCGGCTCGAAATAGATTCTCATAATCCCAAGCGAATCTTCCACGCCGGTTGTTGGATGAAACCAGCGAAGGTTGGGCAACCCGGTTGTATGGCTTAAACACATTCGGGCGGTGATTAATTTCCAGCGATCATCTGTTTTGAGGTCAGAAAAGTACTCGTATTCTCCGATTGGCTTGCTTAAGTATTGATAGAGTGGTTTGTCCAGGTCCAGGATTTTTTCTTGCACCAATTTCATGGTCAAATAGCCAAAAACAGCCTTGCTAAAAGAAGCGCCGTACATAATGGAGGCCGTATCCAGCATCTCGTTTTTGGGTTTGTTTTTATAGCCGTAGGATTTTATAAAAACCGTCTCTTTATTGTTGAGAACGGCCAGGCCAATCCCTTGAACATTCGACGCTTCCATTAAACGAGTAACTGTTTTGTCGATTTGTTCTTCGGTGATCTTTTGGCCATCCAATGTTATCACCGGCTTATTTTGGGCGTGCAGGACGCAAAAAGCGAACAATAGAAGGGGCAAAAACGAAAATGCTTTTTTCATGTCTTGGGTTTAAGGAATGGAATGGTTAAAGGGTAGAATGGGGGCTGGTTGTTTATTACCCGGAAACCCGAATAAATGGGGAAAAGGAGGATGTTAAGGAAGACAATAACAGGGATAAGAAATACAAGAAACGGAAGTACGGGTATGGTGAAATAAAGAACAAGGACCAAAAACAAATAGAGTAGCCAACTCATTTGAAAATTGAGGATCTCCCGCGCCTGTTTGTCCCAGGCATCATCGGCCTGTTTTTTATAGATCCAGAGAAGCAGGGGAGCAATAAGATTGCCCAAAGGAAAAACACATCCTGCAGCGGCAGAGAAATGTAAGAGGGCCAACTGCCGGGTAGATTTTTCTGTTGGAATACCCGTTGGGGCAGAAACCGTTAAGTCTTCAATCTTTACACCCAGCGAATCAGCCAGGGAACGAAGGGTATATAGCTGAGGCGTCACCTCATTTTTTTCAAGGCGTTGCAGGGTTCTGATATTTATTCCGGCTTTTTCGGCCAGTTTTTCCTGACTGAACCCCTGGAGTTTCCTCTGTGTGATCAATTTTTCCGATGAAAACTGTATTTCCATGCTTGTACAAATGTATGGTTATGACGCGTCCAATTTACGGGCATTTTAGCGGCATGCTTGCGGCATTTCAGTACATTTTCTATGGAAATCAGCGGATTGGGGATTTCTGTTTTCTGGGGTTTCGCGCGGCGGTCGCGGAGAAGATGGCGGACGCAGCGACCTGATAGTATCATTTGATACTATCACCAATGATGAAATGGCGAGTATTCAACTTCGCGAATTGGTTTCCCGAGCCGGGCCATGCTCCATTTCTCCCATCCCCCGCCTTCTTAGTTGTCATTCATAATTCTTTTTGAGGCTACCAGTTTATTAATTTGAGCCACCAGTTCCTTTTGGCTTTTAAACGTTCCGTGATTTCGATAAATTCCAGCCATAGAGTTTAATTCTTCCATTTCATCATTATACAATTCTATTTTGTCAGCAAAATTTAGATTTGTTTTAATGATACGATGACAATTTATAGCTGAATTAATTCGCTTTTTACATCTACAACTATTTTTTGGATTGTAAACACCACAATGAGCGTTTAGAAAACCGCCAATTAGCTTTCTTGATAGTTCAAGTTTCTTTCTAAAGTTTTCCGGACTGGTTTTTATAATTGTCGAGGCAACATTGCTTTTTATTTTTAATATACTACCGAGAATAAACACAATTCTTAGGTCTCTGTCTAAACATTGTAGCATAGCCAGCGTACATCCCGTTTTCATTTCTCTTTCTAATAAGTCTTTGTCTGGTAAATCATATTCAACAGCAGATTGGGCTGAATATAGGTCTGTAGAAAAAACGTCGAACGAAGTGAATGTTTTTTTGATATTTAGAAGGTAGTTTGTCGCTACCCTATAGGTCCAAGTATTAATTTTGCTTCTTCCATCAAATTTGCTCAGGTTAGTAATCACTTTTACTAAAATTTCTTGTGTTGCGTCTTCTGCGTCCATTCTGTTCCATAAGAAACGTAAGGACAGGTTGAATACCAAGCCCTGAATTGAGTTTATTAACTTCTCCAAGCTCTTTTTATTTCCTTCGAGGCAAGACTGTATTAACTCTTTCTCTTCCATATTTAGAAAATTTATAGGGTTGGCAAAAACCAACCCTATCATATTTGTTATTCAGTGAGAATGGAACTTAGTTTTGCCAGCTCTTCTTTTAACTGCATCATTTGGGCAGATAATGCGCCTTCAATTTGTTCAAGCGGAACTGGCGGGGCCAATAATACGAACGAATAAATAGCCTTACCGTTTGGTCCGCTGACGACTCTTGAATAAGCTACTCCGACGCTTCCGTCTGGCATGGTCATATACCAGTCAACCGTCCCTGATTCCAGATTGATTTTTGTCTCCAAACCAATTTTTAGCTCTCCATTTGGTGTAATAAGCAATGCTGAATTAGTGTCGGCTTGACTAAAGGCGCCAGTCCAGTTTGGTAAATTTTCCGGGTTGGCAATGTAGCTAAACACTTTTTCAGGTGTTGTTTGAATGTTCACGCTTTGAACATCATGATTTTTAAATGTACTCATTTTGTGTTGTCCGTTTATAGTTACCAATGAATTTTGGTTACCTTCTATTGGACAGTTCAAATCGAAAACTGTGAATTTTTTGTTTGTTTATTTTTTACCGGGTTGAAAAATGCGGACATTATCCATTTAAGTGAAATGGATAATGTCTTTTTGGGAATATCCAGGATTCACGGAACAAGTGTCACTTCAGTTTCATTTGAGCAAAATAAGGATGGTCCGGGTTGACGACCAATTCCTGTCGCTGTGGATGGATCAGTACGTCCATATCCTCCAGGGGTATACTGCCCAGCAATGGCTCCGCATCTCCCGGAAGCACCAAGGCCCGGCAGGTTGTTTCCCGGTTTTTGAACCGCAGCTCCACATTCGCCACCACATTAAACTCAACAATATGGCCATTTGCCATCTGCGCCTTTCGCGTTTCCACGATAGGTAATTGCAATTGCTCCTGGATGTTTTCATTGATGCAAAGCATGATGGCCCCTGTGTCCACCAGGGCCGGCACGGTGATCCGCTTTATCTCATCCCGGTCTATAAGTCTTCTTCTTTCCAGGGCGAGGTCATCACCATTGATCAGTTCTATTTCGGCGTATACGAGTCCCATTCGTTGGTTATTGTGCCGTAAAACTAATCGAATGGGTTGGGTTGAGAAACCCGGTTTATGCGATGGATTGTGGGGTTTATTGCGATGTAGAAATGCCGGATCTAAAGAGCAATATGATAGTATCATTTGATACTATCACCAATGAGGAAATAAGTAGAAACCAACTAACTATTCCATTTCACCTCCAGATCCAGCAAATACTTCTTCCGCCAAAGCCCCCCACCATATCCCGTCAGTTGCCCATCGGAGCCAATGACCCGGTGGCAGGGAATTAAAATAGAAATCCGGTTCATGCCATTCGCATTTGCCACGGCCCTTACACTTTCCGGACTTCCGATGGAGATGGCTTGTTCCTTATAGGATCTTGTCTGGCCATAGGGAATCCTTTGCAGGGCGGACCAAACCCTGTTTTGAAAGGGGGTGCCTGGTGTATGTAGCGGGACAGAAAACGTTTTCCTCCTTCCGGAAAAGTATTCAGTTAATTGCGTTTCCAGTGTAGCAAAATGCGGGTTGTTGCCCTGTATGATCGTTGCATTTAGCTGCCTGGCCATCGACTTTAGTTGTGTTTCCAGCATTTTTCTGTCGGTAAACTCGAGCAGGCAAATACCCTCGCCGGTGACACAGGCAAGCATGGTACCCAGGGGTGTTTCGATCCGTTTCAGGTCAATGATGTTTTGCTGTTTCCCTTGTTTGGGCGAAACGCCAAAGATGTTTTTGAATGATTCGCCAAAGCCGCTCAGTGACTCAAACCCTGCATCAAAGGCCGTATGCGTGATCTTTTGGCCGGTTTGGATCTTCTTGAAAGCCGAATTTATGCGCAACATGCGTTGATAGGCCTGAAAGGTGATGCCATGGTTTTTCAAAAACCATCTTCGTATCTGGCTGGGCTCAATTCCTTTTTGTTTCAGGTCATGGTCCTTGAATTTTATACCCGGGTTTGCCGCCAGCGCATCCATGATCTCCCGGTACCCGGCGGGTGTATGGTTCAAAGACTGCAAGGGGTTACAGACCTTACAAGCCCGGTAACCCTTGAGCATACATTCTTTAGTTGTCTTTAGAAATTCCACATTCTCCAGCTTCGGTTTGCGGGCCGTGCAGGAGGGCCGGCAAAAGATACCCGTAGTTTTCACGGCTGTATAGAACAGGCCTTCGAAGGAGCTGTCCTTTTCCATGATGGCCCGGTACATTATTTCTTGGGTGAGTTTCATGCGGAAAACAAACTGCTAAATGATTGTTCGGTTAAAATTCTTTTTGTCATATGCTCCATGGAGGCGTAGACATATTCATTCAGGAAATCCCCCATGCTGATCCTTTTCACGCCCAGTTTTTCCAGCGTATCAAAACTTGGCAGGCCTGGCCGGCACATCACATTAACTGGTAAGGTTGCCTGCGAAACAATGGCACCGATTCCTTCTTCGTCAACCAGACCCGGGAAAAAAAGTCCATCCGCACCCGCGGATTCGTAGATCTTTATTCGTTCCAATCCTTCCTGGAGGGCATTGGGCCCATTGATCAGAAGGGCATCGCAACGCACATTGAAGAACAGTTCCACGCCCTGGCTGGCCAGGATCGATTTTAGTTCTTGTATAAGTTCAGCAAACAGCCCACTGTCTTTGAGCGTTCGTTTTCCGTTCACCAGCTGGCTGTCCTCAATATTGATACCCAACACTCCCAGTTTTGCCAGGGCGAGCATGTTCCCGGCAATGTCTCCCGCGGTTTGGCCATAGCCCCGTTCCAGGTCAACCGACAGGGGGAGGTTTATGTGTTTCCGAATTTGCTCCACACCATATAGCAGGCTGTCAAATGGCATTTGTTCCCCGTCCTCAAAACCCAGGGCACGGGCCATGGCTGCGCTCGAGGTAGCGAGGGCCTTGAAGTCCAGCCGCTCAAAAACACGCGCGCTCTGCACATTCCACACATTTCCGATCAGCAGCGGGGTTGGTCCGGCGTGGAGGGCTTTAAAATGCTGGTAGTCGTTCATTGATTATCCTTTGAAAGCAAATATAGTTTTTGGGGGCGGGGGCAAACAACCGAAAAATGGACAAGTATTTTTTAGGGGGTATTTCTCGCGGCGGTCGCGGAGGAAATGGCGGACGCGGCGGCCGTATTAAATTCGAATGGGTGAGTGCCGTGGCGTGCGTTGCTTACTTGTGTCCCGAGGCTTCGGGATAGTGAGAGAAAATATGACGCAAACTTTGTTATGGGCTATGGTTTCCCCTTGATATGTTTTCGGTAAATATCCAGCTTATAGGAAAGCGTTTCACCTTTCCTACCATGACTAAGGGGGGAAGGAAGTAAAACACAACGAACCCTCTTGTTCTGCCAGGTAATTTCTTTTACTTGCTCAACCGGGCTCTTCTCTTTCAACTGCCGTAACCTGACAGGCTCTTCATTACTCAAAGAGTGCAAAAACCACCTGTAAGCGCCTTTGTACACAAAAAGTAACTCATCAATATCATTATCCACAGCCAATTTCAGTAGGTCATTGTATTCCTTTGGAATAATGTGTTGGTCTTTGGTTGAATTGGGAACCTCCCTTTCATATTTAAATATGATATCGCTTATTCCTAACCCCAACGAGTCTAATATTTCAATTTTTTCAGATTTATCAAGTTTGTAACCTCCATAACCAACCGTATCCTGCCCATTCCTAATAGCTATTAAAATATCCCAAAGACGCGTATTAGGGCTATTGGAAAAATAAAACGATACGCCCTCTGGCGGTAAAGAGCCGACCAGAAGTTTCCTGGTGGCTAAGGTGATTTGTGGGGGGAATGGGTGGGTTGGCATAGTGAATAACTTTGAAGCATTTGCGATGTGGCGGTATTTTGTGTTCCGTCTTCCAAAACTGAAGCTGAATAGTAAACAAAAAGCTGAGAATATATTCGTCGCCCGCCATATTGCCAATGAGATGTAACCTGCCGTTAAGGTGTCAAAGTGTATTTTCTTTTCCACTGAACGGCAGGCTTTGATGATACTGAACCAATATGTTGATTTAATGCGTTGAGTTTCGGCTCTGTCCGTTTTACAATGTCTCGCTTTATAGTAAGCCGCTTGTCAATTATGTTATAACAATTCGCAAAAAAATCTTTGGCGGGTTGTGTCCAGCCGTTTGCGTAGCCATGTTCTATCTCAAGAAATTTTCTCATACAAAACAATACAAGATCAGAAATTTGAATCATGGGATTCTTAGTCGAATCAATTGGATAGCTAAACTCCACAATCCATTTCACCCTATGAGCGAGAATGGTTTCAAGCCTTCTATTGTATAATATTCGTTCAATGTCATTATGATGTTGGTCTTTTTTGTCGAGTATTAACATGCCACGGGCAGAGCTTCCTAATTTATATTTTACGTGGTCATTGAATTGCGTAATTAAATAGTCGAAACCTAAGAGATATGGATTTTTTGGGTCAAATGGTAGGGCCAAGGAGCAAGATGAAGCATGTAGCGTCTTCTTACAAAATGCTATTAAATGAACGTGATGGCTATGGTCAACTAATATGTTTAAAATGTCAAGGGCAAGGTTGTTACGTCTTGCCCTTGTGTGTCCAGCAAAAGGACCATCACCGTTCGGAGAAAGCAACTCATGAGAGTGCAATTCAAAATTTGCAGGAACTGTCCCCCCGAAATATTTACCTATGAGTTTTGCAAATTTTTGTTGTGTGGGATTCCATTTCTCATCACTAATGCACAATCCTCCCATTACAAAAATGGGTTGTTGTGCATTAAGCAAGTCAGTTCCTGTGTCTCCTGTCTCGTCAAGATAATAAAAGTGCATGGTGGCCGGTTTAATATCAGCAAACCCAATGTTATCGGTCGTTTTCCTTTTCAGTCGTTCAGTAAGGTGTTCATTTGTCTGCCAATTTTATTCTGTTGTTTTCTCTTTTCACTTTGTCTTGTTTTATTGCTATGTCAATAGTGTAACGCAATAAAGTGTCAATCTGTTTGCCGACTTTGGCAAAACCAAAAGTTCGGGCTAAGTAACGGAGTAGTTCATCTTCTTCAATGCTCAAATTATGGGTTACTACTTCTTCTAACGCTACTATAACTTCTTCGGGAGCAATGTCCTCCATATTTCGCTTTTCAATGTCGTTGCTACGGTAAAAGTCTAAAGTCGTGTTAATGTTCCAATAAAATGGTTGATGATGTGTCGTTTGGGCTATACTCATCTCTTTAATTATTCCTTCTAAATGCTTGTCTAATCTTGCTCCTGCACGACTTGTGTTCCATGCTTGCAATACTTTTTTATACAGCAAACTTTTGCTGATGGGGGCTTCTGTGTCCACCAATAATTTGATTTGTTGCTTAATTGAGTTCCTGTTTTGAAATTCAAAAACGGTTTCACTGTTGGCAGAAGAAACAGAAGTTAAAGTAGCAGTTACATAAGGTTTTTGTTTGCTTGTAATAGTGATAGGCACAACTTCTTCGGGCATTGCCTTAACTAATTCAAATACAGGTTCAACAATTTGTCCTGTGCTAATTGCTTCCTTAACCTCAGGCTGTGTTTGGAGTTGCTTTACCTTTTCAACTATGGTGTCAATAATCTTATCCGAATTTTCATGCCAGTCCATTGTCCAAATGCGGTGAACATTCCAACCCAAGGCTTTAAGCACAGAAGGCATTACCATTTCCCTGTCATTAGTTGTTTGCGCATTGTAGTAGTAATGACCGTCAATTATAATTCCTAAAATATATTGTTGTGGCTTGTCGGGATGAACAACTCCGATATCAATTTTAAATCCAGAAGTGCCGATATTACATTTAACCTCTAATCCCTTTTCCAGTAATTTTTTACTAACGGATGCAGACAAATGTTGTTTGTTCAATGCTTCCTGAACATCTTCGGGGCGAACACTTAAATGTCCCTTTTCCGCGAATTGTAAAAACGCTTTAAGTCCTGCTACACCCTCGGCAGATGTGCGACTTAAATCTATTTGGTCTGCTTGTAGTGTAGCGAATATGTGCATTTCATATCTTGTACGGGTTACTGCTACGTTTAATCTACGCCAACCGCCATCGCGGTTTAAAGGCCCAAAATTCATACTCAATTTTCCTTCTTCATCGGGTGCATAGCATACGGAAAACAGAATTATATCACGTTCATCGCCTTGAACATTCTCCAAATTCTTTACAAACAAAGGTTCATCACTATCACTGGTATATTCTTCCAATTTAGGGTCGTTCATAAAGAGTTTTTGGACCTTGTCTTCAATCATGTTTTGTTGTGTTTGACTGAATGTTACAACTCCAACACTTAATTTTCGCTTTTGTGGATTGTTATAGTGAAATTGGATGTATTGCACTATTTCATCGGCTTCAAATTTGTTAGTTCGTGTTTTTCCCTTGTCATAAAAGCCATTAATGTGGTGAAACTTTACTTTACGGTTCAAATCATCCGATGAAGGGAAAGTAAGCAGTTTGTTTTCATAATAGTTTACGTTGCTAAAAGCAATTAGACTTTCGTGTTTACTCCGATAGTGTCGCAAAAGATATTTTGATGGAACAGACAATGACAAACAGTCATCAAGAATACTTTCCAAATCTTCCACATCTATATTTTCTTCGTCCAGCTTGATAGTGCTAAAAAACGAAGTAGGAGGCATTTGCTTGGGGTCGCCAACAATTACAGATTGCTTTGCTCTTGCTAAAGCACTTACCGCTTCGCAGGTTGGTAATTGCGATGCCTCATCAAAAATCAGAATATCAAAATGCTTTGTGTGTACATCAAAATACTGTGCTACTGAAATTGGGCTCATCAACATACAGGGAGCTATACGAGGCAGCAGCGTAGGAATTTGGTCAAATAGTTTTCTAATACTTAGTCCTCTGCCTCTGTTTTTAATGGATCTTTGTAGAATACCGATTTCAGAGCTTTGCATTGCTTCTGCTGTAGTGTTCGGCAATTGTGCCGCTAATTTCACACGCAATTCCTGTATTGTGAGATACTGAAAGTCCTTTGCGATTTTTTTATACTGCTCAATTTTACTTTCAATTAAAATGGCATTAAACAAACTCAACGCCTCGTGTTGGGAAATAACTCGTTGTGCAATGGAAGTGTGAACGGTGTACTGAAAATAATCTGTCAGGTTCTCAGCACTGCATAATTTGCTTTCGTATGCGTTTATGAACCAATTTAACTGTAAGAGTTCTCCTTGCTTACGAAGTTGCACATAGTTCATCCAGTTTTTTAAATGCGGAAGATTTATTTGAATACTATGCAGTTGATTTACGGTTTCGGTATTCCAGTTTTCATTCTGTTGAAATTGGAGACCTGTAAGCGTTTCGTAACTTTTGGCTTGTTGGTTGAATGTATTTGCAAGCTGAATGAAGTCGGCAAAGGCGGATAGGTTCTTTTGTTTTATTTCATCGGAATACTGCAAGTTCTTTTCCCGCCAAACCTGAACCCATTTGCCAAGAGCATTGCGTTCCCAAGAGTTTATCAAAGAGCTTATTTGCTGAACTATTACGGCTTTGTTGCTAATATCAGACAAATCAGTTTGCTCATCTTTGAACAAATTTTTCTGGACTTGTTGCACTAATGCAAAACGGCTTTGCTTTAACAGACGATGCACTTCCTGTAACTGATTGTTGTAAGAGAAAAGTTGCTCTACCTCACTGTCAGTATTGAAAGGAGAATTTCTAAATACAGATAATTGTTTTCTGATTTTACGTGATTGCATCCACTTAGGTAGAAACCAGCTTTGTTGTGCCTGCCTCCATTGAGTTTCTATCGCTGAAACATTTGAGGTTAAAATATTGCGGTTGTATTCTTTTAAAAAGTGGCTTATAATTGTTTGGTATTGATTGAATACTTTGCTCCATTCTTCATACACGCTGTAATTTTCTTTATCAGATAAATACTGAACAAATTCTAAGGGAATGTCGGGTAGTTTTTGGAAAGCGATAACGACTTGAACAAATTGTTCCCACTCCGATTTTGCTTGTATGGAAAAAGGGAAAAATATTGCCTTTGCCAATGATTGAGATTTACTTTCAACATCAGGCAAAACGTTCAATAGTTTTTGAGTGTGTGCAGAAATTTCATCAATTAACGAAGAAGAATACTGCGACAAATTCAAAGCAGTCAGTGGGTTCTCAGATGGATGAACAATTAACCTTGCTATCGATTGATATTGCGGAAGCCAATCTGTCCATTGTTGCCAAAGTGTTGCGTTAAGTTGTTGCAGAACGGTTTCAGAAATAAAATTCTTTGAGAACTTTTTATCGTGGTAATTTTCTAAAGCAGTTATGCTGTCATATAAACTCCAACCTGTTTGCTGTTTTTTATGTAAAACATTTACATAATCGCTAATTGCTTTTTTAGCTGTATCTAAACGTTTGGCTTCTTGTTGAAAATCGGCTGTCCGTGTAAGTTTTGCTGTTTCAATTGATTTTGATAATTGTGCTAATACATCCGATTTTTTGGATTTATTGGAATGGAGTTCCAATGTAAACGGTGCAAGCCCAATTTGCTCTAATCGCCTTTTAACAACATCTAATGCAGCTTTTTTTGCTGCAACAAACAATACCCGTTTCCCACGATACAAAGCATCAGCAATAATGTTGGTTATGGTTTGCGATTTCCCAGTTCCTGGAGGACCATGTAAAATAAAACTACGCCCTTGTTGTGCCGTGAGCACCGCTTCCATTTGCGAAACATCTGTCGCAATGGGCAACACTATATTATGCGAATGAATACTATCAAAATCGCTTGCTGAATGTGGCTCGTAGCTTTCATTGAATGCTAATTTGCCTTCAACTAAACTACGAACCATGTCACTTTTTAGCAATTCTTCCTGATGCACTACAATGTCTTTCCAAAGAATTAACTTGCTGAAAGAAAAGTTACCCAGCACTAATTGCTCTTCTACATCCCAACCTTTCAACTGCATAATAGCCCTGCGAAGAATACCCATCACTTTTGCTACATCAACGCCTTTGTCGTCAGTTGGTAATTGTTCTAATGATCCTAAATTTAGCTCATACTCCTGCCGAAGAAATTCAACCAGTGTGATGTTTATCATCGTTTCTTCTTCTCGGCTTTTTAATGTGAACTTGCTGTTGACAGACCTGCGACTGATTTCAACAGGCAAAAGCAGAATAGGTGAGTATCTTGCTTGTTCAGGTGTTTTTCGGTCAAACCATTTAAGTAACCCTACGGCTAAATACAAAGTGCTTGAACCGTTTTCTTCAATGGCTTGTTTTGCATTTTTATGAATATAAACGAGAATGTTGTCTAGATCTTGCTGATGGTAATGAGTGAGTAACCGATTATGTTTTAACTCATCATTTGCCAGTTGATACAGCGGAGATGAGTGATGTAGTGGCTGACTGAAAAAATTATATTTTCGCAAAACTTCTGCATTAGGATTAGGCATAATTGAAAAACTTTTCCCATCCGATAAAGTGTCTTCTAAATGGTTGATGTCAATATCAACCAACTGTAACATATTTCGTGTGAAATGCAGATTGAGCAAATTATTGCGGAGTGACAAATCCAACAACTTACGCTCCCATATTTTTTGCTTTGTTTTCGGGTGCTTGCCTTGTAGCAGTTCGTCTTGGTAAATAGTGCCAATTTCAAAACGGTTTTCCATCGCAGCCGTTTCGGTCTGTTTTATTGCTTCTTCATCTAATTGAGTTCCCGTTCCGTTTGTAAGTAATGGCAACGGACGTATTCGTAATGTTCTTGCTCTTTTAATATCTACTGAAAGCAAAAAATCTTCTTTTTGAACTAACTGAGCTTCGCCTGCGTTTAGTGCATCACTAAACTTGATTTTATTGCCCTTGCAAACGCTTGTTGCTTCAACGGCAACCATTTCACGAATGCCTTTTGAAAGCCGTTTTGTAATGGCAGTCTTGTCGTCATTGATAGCTTCTGAAAACTTTTCGTCCTGCAACCAGCATCCAATAAATGCGTGTCCACGAACAATTATCAGAATTGGATTTAAGTCAACTGCTTCTAAACAAGCAGCGAACAACAAGCTAATGTCAATACAGTTACCGAATTTTTCTTTCCTAATGGTGTTCAGCAACCTCAACCTTTGCCCCATTTCCTCATACCCAGGTGGCAATGAACTGTAAACTATTTCCTCACCTTGTATTGCCGAATAGATTGCAGACATCATTTGCAACACCCGTTCAGTGTCATTGCTCTGGTAACCTTCAAATGCGGTTTTTAATCCTTGTTTTTCTAAAATTTCAACCGCCTTTCTTTTTATATGATAGATGAAAGGATGATTAGGAGTAATGTATGCCGCAATCAATTCAGGCAAAATTTGAAACCCACCAAAATACTCTAATGGATAAACATTTATCGCAATACTTTCTTTGATAATTGCTGCATCATTTTCAATAACTTCAATGTTGAAATTTGCCTTTTCAGTGTCGGATAATTTGTTTAGAAAATCACGGCTTACTTTCAATCCATCCAACGGAATTTTTACTTGATTTTTCGCAGGAATAAATGGAACAATGTAATCAAACGGGTCAATGCAAGGAATGTCGGAAGTTATTTTAACAACAATGTGGGCGGAATTACTTTCAGATGTATTTTCAATACTCAATGACTGAACAGGTCTAATGTCGTTCAGATACAATGAAATGTTTAAAAATGGCAGTGTCTGCTTGTGTAATAGAAGAGAAGAATGTTCTTGCATGAGTCTGTTATACTAGTTGAGTTCATCAAATTTAGCTTTCATTGTTGGGTTGCCATGAGTTAATTTCTTGATGGTTAAATCATCTGCTTTGTCATTTGCTAACCTTAATTGGTTTGAACTCGTAGTCAGCTCTTCTTTTACTTTTTGCATTCGGGCAATTGACTTATCTATTTCCTCAATAGCTTTTTCAAAATGACTTTGGGCTGAAATTACATTTTTTGAGAAGCCATCCTTGAATTTGAGAAGCTTGTCCTCAAAATTGGTAATGTCTATGTTCTAATTTTTTGCCAAAGCAAGTTCTGCTTTGTATTGCAGTGAGTTCATTGCTGCGTTGCGAAGTAGTGTAATAATTGGAATGAAAAACTGAGGACGGATAACATACATTTTGTTGTGCTTGTGTGATACATCCACAATTCCTGAATTGTAATATTCATTTTCTGCTTCTAAAAGAGAAACCAAAACAGCGTATTCGCATTTCTTCTCTATGCGGTCTTTGTTTAATTCTTTTAAAAAATCCTCGTTTCTTTTTTTTGTTGCTGTTTCATCTCCTTCATTTTTCATCTCAAACATTATGGAAATAATTTCATTCCCCGCTTCGTCTGTTTCCCTGTAAATGAAATCGCCTTTGCTACCTGATTTTGTGTCATTGTCTTTTTCAAAATATGCTCTTTGAAAAGCTGTTGCACGAAGTTTATTAAACTCCGTTTCGCAATGCTGTTCAAGAGTTTCGCCAATCATTTTGGTAGACAGCTTCAACTTCATATCTTTTCGTAGAGCAATTTCATCGTCTTTGTGTTTTATGATTGCATCTTTCTCTTTTAATTCAGCAGAATATTTTTCGTTTAATGATTTTTCAAGCAGTTGTTTTTCGGTGTCTTTCACTTTGACCACATTTACCAAGTTGTCTCTTTCCTTTTCAATTTTTTGAGTTGCCTCCGTTACAGCTAATTTCTGTGCAATTTCTGCGTTGTCAAGTTTTGCTTTAAGTTGCTGCAACTCTGTGTCTTTTTGTGATATTTTTTGCGAAAGTTCAACGTCCTTTTGTGCTTTGAGTTCAGTCAATTCCTTGTCTTTATTTGCAAGTTGTTCTTGTAAGGAGCTTCTAACATTTGCCTCAGCTAATTTTACAGCACTTTCTTTTTCTTTGTCGGCAAGTGCCAGTCGGTTTAACAACTCCTCCTCAAATTGGTGGTCACGAACTTGATTAAGAATGTCAGCAAAACCTGCTTCGTCAACTTTAAAAGCTTTCTTGCAATTCGGGCAAATGATTTCGTTCATGTCGTCTAATTTATGTTTTAGCGTCCTGTCGGTTTAATGCTTGCACGGACGCCAATAAAATGACCGATAACGTTGAAGCATTGGCGATGTGGTGGTATTCTGTGTTCCGTCTGCCTGGTACAGCTTTTGGTTTACGATGCAAAAGCTCATTGTTTATTCAGCAGCTTGGCGTTATTAGTCTGCCGAAACCGAAGCCGAATAGCGAACAAAAGCTGAGAATTTATTCGTCGTCCCGCCATATTGCCAATGCAATGTTACCGGTAGTTTTAGTCCTTATCATTTCTGCTTAATTGTTGGCACCAACTACACATTGCGCCATTGTCTTCTGCAGCCGACATTTCACTCCACGGAATTTCAAGTCCGCATCTACTGCATTCGTCATAAACATAGTGGCTTATTGCTTTTTCAAATACAAACTTTTGTTTGTCAGATAGCGATTCAAATCCTTTGTCCAAAACCAAGGAGGCAATTCCTTCTTCTTTTGCATCATTCAATCTTTTGTTGTTGATTAATTCTTTAACGAAGGCATTAAAATCTTCTTCTAAATATCTTTTTGATTCCATAATGTTTTATTTTTTTATGTCCATGACGGGCTAACTTAGAGGTATATCAAATTCATTTCGATTTGTTACCCTATTACTTTCATTGGTCTTGCTTGCAACGCCTGTACTAATAATTGCAGATACAACTCCTAAACCAGCTTTTTTTTCATTATTCTCGATTACATTAATTGCTATACTCATTTTTATTTTTTGTACATGCGGATATTCTTTGTCATAGCCATGACGCACTTGTTCTCCAATATGATAGCCCTCAGGGTTAATGTAACACCCAGTGTCTTTAATAATTTCTTGGGCTGCCATTACTCCATTAGTAATTTAAACTAATGTCTCTTTAATAAATTCTTTTAACTCCATATTTGTCAATTTTGACTTTTGAGTTGGTGCGGACTGTCGAAATAATTACTGCTAACGCGTGCATTTACGCAGTTACCAAATTACCTTTAATATTTGATTTGCACTCAGTGATTTGCAATAAGGATTATTGTATTTTAATTCACACCATCTTGCACACTCAATACAAGTCTATCCCAGTTTCAATAACCGAAAGCGGGGATTATCTAAAGAAACAATAAGGTGGAATCTCTCGGTTAGGCAGGACAATGGATAAGGTTCCCAGAAAGATATCCATCTTTCTCATTCCACAAAAAAATTCAAGTATGATTTTAATCCGACTAAGTAAAAACACTTATTCGCCATCAGGGTAGTTGGCTACGATCTGGCCTTTCTCGACTTTGAAGATGGCAGCAGCAGGTAAGGGCGCATTGTTTTTGTTTAAGACGACGAGGTTTTTATGGTATGACATTTACGGTAATGTTAATTAGGAATTGCTCCTCCCTTTCTTTGATGAGTCTTTCACCTTCGGGGATTTTTTTAACCGTTGTACTTGCTTAAAAGCTTGTTCAAAGCTGATTGGAGTTTGCTGCGCAAGAATACGGCTGTTCTGGTAGGACAATTCCCTGAATGATATTTTGAATTTGTTTGGGTCCATACGCAAAGGATAGGAGTGCAAAAATGCAAAATTTAATCTTTTGGTACAAGCAACCCAATAGCGCCTTAAAATAGCAATCGGCTCCAGGAAG
This sequence comes from Chitinophagaceae bacterium, assembly GCA_041752235.1. GTDB lineage: Bacteria > Bacteroidota > Bacteroidia > Chitinophagales > Chitinophagaceae > SpSt-398. The sequence goes on along the minus strand of JBGSHM010000020.1, from coordinate 58,175 downwards.
TACAAATATCCTCAAAATTAATACCCGCATTTGCCGGACTGGAACTGGGTAAGGAAACATACCTCAAACCACTTTGCCTATTGAAGAATTTATTGAAAAGTACTTCAGCCTTCTTTCCATTAAAGCCGATGACGGTTAGGTTTTTATGATTGGCTATAAAGGCATCCAGGTCATTTGGTTCCTCATCTTTTATAGCACTGTCCAGGCTCCCGTTTCGGGTAGCTTTATGCGCGACGTCCCAAACGCCGATGCCGGACTTTAGTAGAAACTCCTTTTTCTCCGCATAGGTAACCGGCAGCTCCTTATTTGTAATGGCAGATAGAATCTTCCAGAAGCGGTTTCTGGGATGGCCGTAATATTCGGCAAGTTCCAGGGATTTATCACCTGGCAAGGATCCTAAAATCAGGATGCGTGTGTTTTCGTTTGAAATTGGGGGGAAGGAGGTCTTTATAATTGGGGTTTTATTAGAACCGGTCATCATCTTTAAAGGATAAGTAAAAGACAATTAATGGAAATAAGCCACATATATAGTTAAGCGTATCACAGATTGTGAACGGTTCGGGGCTTGCCGAAGGTGGTGAATTTTAGCACAAAAGTTCAATAGAATTACTAATGTTGAACCTTGCATAAATGCTCAATCGAAGCCGTTCAGCCCCGCTTTTGGCAAGCCCTTGTTAGCTGTAGTTTTTCTTCGTGTCAAGGTAAATATTCTATATCAACACCTCTGTCGTGCATATGCAAAATGCAGTTTTCTAATTGTCCGTTTTTCAGTTTAATTGTCAAACCATAGTCAGCAAATGAACTACCCATTGCATCGTGTCCATAACCACGCAAAACGATTTTGTCATTTGTTTGCTCTATAACTTTCATTTGCTTTGGTGCCATTTGAACATTGTTTTGCCAAACGGGATGATTGCCGTCAAGGTTATACATTGTAACAGAAACGCCTTCTCCTCCGTTAATATTAGGCTCAACTTTTACTGCTCTTCTTGCACCACCATGTGGTCCAGATACGTGTTTGCCATTTTCATAGCGTAAATGATCAGAAGATTTGAAAACGAAATCTAATTTCATATTTGAACCTTTTGTTTGATTGTTTACGTTTGTGTTGGGAATGTTTTGTTTAATCCAATTCACAGCTAATGCTTTTGTAGTGTTTTGAAAAATTCTTGTATAGTCCTCTCTCAACTCTGAAACTCTACTTTGATATTTTTGTCCAAACAATTCGTGGAATTTATTTTGAAGATGGTTGCTATTTGCCAGGTCGTCAATTGTCAAATCATTATCATATGTCAAATCTTTTAAGACTTCTACTGAAAAATACTCTACAAACGAATAAAACGGCTCCTTACCTTTAGTTTGTTTTTTATATTCTTCAAGAAATTCAGATAATTTAAGTCTGTCAATTAAAACAAATCTATCCTCATCAACGAAATCGGTTGGCTCACTATTGGTTATTTTATTTACAAGTCTTCTGTTTGCGATACTTTGGTCGCCAATATGAGATGAAAAATAACCTTGAACATAACTCAAAACATCTCCTTTCAATTTGTCGAAGTAAACCAATTCATCATTAGTTCTACTTAAACCGAAAAATGTTGCCATTAACACTTCTTCATTCAAACTGTCGATTGAAAATTGAGGTTTTACTTCCTCTTTTTCTATTGTTTCATAAAGTTGGTTTAAAAGTGCAAAGTCTAATTCATTTTCATCAAAGTCATCGTCATCTGTGTCTGTGAACAAAACTGCTTGCGGAAATTTATCGTCAATATGGTTTATCAAAGCATCAATGTCGCCTTCGCCAAGCATTTGCCTCATATTGTCCATTGAAAACATACTATTATTAATTGCAATATCAATACTTCGTTTTGCTTTGTGAGCAATTTTATAAGACTTTTCAATATTCCCAATTAGATAGTTTCCAAGTGCTAAATGATAAAGGATTTTAGGTTTTCCAACGTGTTCGTCCTCTGTCATTTCATTTGCTTTTTTGAAATGCTCTAATGCTTTTTTAATTGATGTTGCGTCCTGTTTCTTTAACAGTTGCTGTCCTTGTTGTAAGTGGAATGAGAAGTCCATATTTATTATTATTTGCCCGGTAGTTTCTGTTGATCAGTGTTGCCATAAAATTACAGCTAACGATCAGGTATTGCCGATGATGGGGAAATAGAATTCCGTCCGCCGGAACCACTGCCTGGCTTTTTGATAAAGTTAAATATTAAGAACTAATGCTGGGCTTTGCAGGTCAAGCCCCGAACCGCAGCTGAGCAGAATTACCGCTGCCGATTGCTCCAATGTCAAGCCCCACTATTGGCAATACCAATGTTGGCTGCTGTACTAGTCTATACAGCTTCTTTAGTTAATTCGTCCTTTGTAATAGCTTCAACTTTAAGTGTTCCTGTTTTACTTGCCGAAGTGTCGAAATTTAAATTTATGAATACCAAATAGTATACTTTGTTGTTGAATAATATTTTGGCAGGAAAGTTTTTATCTGAATCTTCCGACCGAATTTCAATTTCTACATTGTCAACATTAAATATAACCAAGTAACCTACATTTTTGTTATAATCATTTGAATACTTAACAATCTGGCTGAAACCCTCAATAACCCTATTTTTTCTATAACCTTTTTCAGAATCGTATAATTTAATTTCTAGAATCAAAGGGTCTTTACTGTCGATTAAACCTACAATATCTGCCCTTCCTGATGTTGATTTCGGAGTTGAAAATGGATTATCTATCCCTTGGTCAAATAAGTATAATCTTAAATTATCCTCAAATATCTGTTCATAATTTTGCGTAGCAATTCTATATTTCTCTATTAAGGGTTTATGAAAAAACCATTCAGTTCTTTTCTTATATTTTTCTAAAAGATAAAGAACAAAATTAGCTTCGTCAAGTTTGTCATGTATGAAATTTACAATTGGTTCAATGTAGTTGTCTAAAAATCCATTTAAATTTTCGTCAAACCTACTTCCACTGCCTAAATTTTGGCATAAAACTCTTCCCTCATAATTTTTTTCTATGAATGATAAATGGAGGCTATAAATTACTGCCGCAGCATGTACTTCACTTTGAAATGAAATCTCTCCACCTGATGTGTAATCAAAGATATGGTTATGATATTCATCTATTTGTTCAGATGTTATTGGATTATTATCAATTGCACTTTGTAGGATTGAGTGAACCACAGGAGTGCTTTTAAGCCTATCAATGAAAAAGCGATAATTATTATTAATGTTCTCATAGTTAGACTTATAAAGTCGATTTCGCCATTCTTGTAAATTGCTTCTTAGGTTATGACCGTAATACATTACTTAAAATTTTTGAAAATATTTTCTAGGTCCTTGAATGACTGATTGATGCTACTTATAGATGTGTGAACAGAGGCTGTTTGATCGACAAGTTGAATATTGGATTTGCAATTATTACAAATAACAGTACACTGTAATTTTGCGTCAATTATTTGAACCTCAAAACTATAATTGCAATTCGGGCAGTTAATGTCAATCCAATTATGTTCTAAATCGAAAAGCAGGTTAAAATGTTTTGAAGGCTTTACAAAAAAATGCTCCAATCAATAACTTGAACTAGTTTTCCTTCTAAGTAGTTTTGCAAAGAGTGTAACGAAGTTACAGGTGAAGTGTTGGCATCAACTTCATCCTCTTTTAAAGGAAGCTTAAGATTTCTTTCTATTACTACAAATCCTTTATCAATATAGCTCGACCCATTTTCCGAATGATAAATAAAAACAGGTCGAATTAATACTATAGTTTCTAAAGAAAAAACATTTCTTTCATTTTCTTTGATGAATCCTAGTTTCTCTAAATGCCCAACATCTAAAGTGATTGGCCAAACCTCATTTTGATAAGCTCTGATTTCATGCTCTTGCTTTTTATAGTCAACTACCTTTAATAAGAAGGAGTCTTTGTCATCGTAAGTTTTGTCAATTGATATAACCTGTCCAACTCTATTATAATGACCTTGCAGTCTTCCCACATATTGTACGAGGTTTCCGATTTTAATAAGATTGTTTGACATAAAAAAGGTTAAGTTTCTATTGGTAATGATGTGTCGAAAAGTATTGCAGCCAACGCGTGCATTGACGCAATGCACATTTCACCTTGATATAGTTGATTTATACTCAAAGATTTGCTATATAGATTTTTGTATTTTTTTGCATAATCACGCACACAAATTCTCAAAATTTAAATTGACGCTGATTTCAATAATGAAAATGAGCTACTCTCTTCAATCAACAACAATAAGGCGGGATCTCTTGGTTAGGCAGGACAATGGATAAGGTTCCCCAGAAAGATATTCATCTTTCTAATTTCTCAGAAAAAAAGAAGCATGATTTTAGCCCGGCTAAGTAAAAACACTTATTCGCCAACAAAGTACACAGCCACGATCAGGCCCTTCTCTACTTTGTAGATGGCAGCGGCATGCAGGGGTGGACTGTTTTTGTTGAAGATGACGCACTCTTCGTCGATGATTGTGTTGCCGAGGATCATGCGGCTTTTGAGGGTGCAGTGAAGATCGGGGGTGTTGGTGAACATGTCGGCGTATTCTTTGCGCATGGTCTCCTTGCCTTTGTAGAGTAGGCGGTTGGGGAAGAAATATACCGCAACGGAATCGGAATAGGGTTTGAGAAAGGCTTCAATATCGCGTTTGTTATAGGCATCGAGCTGTGCCTGAACGGGAGCTACTGGGTCCTGGGCGTAGAGGGTTCCTGATATGAAGAGTAGAAACAAAAATCGCATGTCATGAAGTTAGGGGTTTTGTGCGTTGTGTCCTTCGTGCCTCCTTTGTGTCCTTCGTGTCCTCCTACGCAAGTCCGGCGTAGGAGGACACGAAGGACACAAAGGAGGCACGAAGGGCACGAAGGAATACCTTTTGGAGATTGAGGATTCGTTTTTAACCTTTGCTCGAATGCTTTACATATGAGAAAATTTTTTACCTGGCTTGGACTTATGGCCAGCATCATCGCCACTGCACAATCTGACTGGAAACCCGCCTCGCAGCGCCTGCTCACAGAATGGGTGGCCGACCTTAACCCGCCAAAACCGCTGAACGAATACCCACGCCCGCAAATGACGCGGGATAACTGGACAAACCTGAACGGACTCTGGGACTTTGCGATCGTTCCCACCTCCGCACCAGACGGAATACCAACCGAAATGGACGGGAAGATCCTGGTGCCCTTTGCCATTGAATCGTCTCTGAGTGGTGTGGGCGAATTGGTGGGTAAGGACAATGTGCTCTGGTATAAAACCTGGATCGAGGTGCCGGCGAAACGGAAAGGTAAATGGCTGCTGCATTTCGGCGCGGTTGACTGGCGGGCAGAGGTCTATGTGAATGGCCAAAAACTGGGTAGCCACGAAGGGGGTTATGATCCATTCAGTTTTGATATATCGGGAGCGCTCGTTAAAGGCACGCGCCAGGAGATTGCCGTAAAAGTATGGGACCCCTCGGACGATGGTCCGCAACCACGGGGCAAACAGGTAAAAAGACCTCACAGCATCTGGTACACCCCGGTGACGGGTATCTGGCAAACAGTTTGGCTGGAAAATGTACCGACCTCCTATATCGCTTCGCTGGATATTATCCCCAATCTGGATAAGGAAGAATTGAAGGTAAAAGTAAAGGTGCAAGACCTGCAACCGGGTGATGAAGTGCTGGTATCGGCCTGGTACGATCAAAAGATCATCGGTTCGGGAAATAAATCGGGGGATGAGTTTACCATTCTGATCCCGGAGGCCAAGGCCTGGTCACCTGCAAACCCTTTCTTGTATGACCTGAAAGTGCAATTGTTGAGAAAAGGCAAACCGGTGGATGAAGTGGGTTCCTATTTTGCGATGCGGAAGATCTCAATGATAAAAGACGCTAACGGGGTACAACGCATGGCGCTGAATAATAAGATCCTTTTTCAATTTGGTCCGCTGGACCAGGGCTGGTGGCCGGATGGTTTATATACCGCGCCCACGGATAAGGCACTGGCCTTCGATATCGAGCAGACAAAAGCGATGGGCTTTAACATGATCCGCAAACATGTAAAAGTAGAACCGGCCCGCTGGTACTATCACGCGGATAAACTGGGGATGCTGGTTTGGCAGGATATGGCCAGCGGAGATATGGGTGGAAATATCTGGATGACACGTCCGGCTACCGTAACCGCGCAACCACTGGATAAAAAAAGAAGCGAAGCCTCCATCGCCATTTTTAAAAAGGAATGGGAAAACATCATTCAATCACTTCAACACTTTCCCTGTATCGTAGTGTGGGTGCCCTTTAATGAAGCCTGGGGACAGTTTGATACAAAGGTCATTGCTGACTGGACCGCGAAACTTGACCCCACCCGCCTCGTGAATGCCGCCAGCGGGGGTAACTATATCAATGGCGCGGGACATATCCTTGACCTGCACAATTACCCCGACCCGGTAATGCCGGATGCGGAAATTTTTGGAAGCACACAGGCACTGGTATTGGGAGAATACGGAGGATTGGGTCTGCCGCTTGAGGGACATACCTGGCAGGAAAAGGATAACTGGGGATACCAGAGTTTTAAAAACGCGGAGGAGCTGACAAAGCGGTATGGACAAATGATTGATGAGATAGCGGTGCTTATTCCGCTGGGTTTATCGGCGGCTATTTATACACAGACGACGGATGTGGAGGTAGAGATCAATGGGTTGATGACGTATGATAGGAAGAAGGTGAAGATGGGGGTGGAGAGGATTAGGGGGATGAATAGGAGGTTGTTTAAATAATGGGCTTTACCGCCATGGCGCCAAGACGCTAGGGAGCGCCAGGTCCCTTAGCGTCCCTTTGCGTCTTGGCGCCATGGCGGTAAAATAAGCGGAATCAGGAAAAGATAAGATACCCTACCCACGCCATCACATACGCCAGCGCCGTCATATACACCAACTGTATCACCGGCCATTTCCAACTTTTTGTCTCGCGCTTTACGACCGCGAGTGTACTCATACACTGCATGGCAAAGACATAAAAGATCATCAGCGAGATACCCGTAGCCAATGTATAAACCTCCGTGCCATCGGGACGTCTGGCTGCTTTCATCTTTTCGCGCAAAGTGCGGTCGCTGTCATCTTCCACACTATACAAAGTGGCCATGGTCCCCACAAATACTTCGCGGGCGGCAAAGGAAGTGATCAACGCGATACCAATTTTCCAATCATACCCCAATGGCTTGATGACGGGCTCAATGCCTTTGCCTAAAATACCGGCGTATGAATGGGCCAATTTATCCGAATTGTATTCACGTTCCAACGAGGTAGAGTCAGCCCCGGGCTGGGCGAGACGCGTGGCATAATTTTCTTCTACTTTCTTCATTCCTGCACTGGGACCATACGAACTCAAAAACCACAAGATCAGACTGATGATCATGATGATTTTTCCGGCATCAAATACAAAGACCTTGGCCTTATTGATCATGGTCTGCACGACATTCTTCCACCGGGGTGAACGATAGGTAGGCAACTCAAGAATGAAAAAACTTTTTTCATTGATATGAATAAACCACTTGGCGATCCAGGATACGATGAGGGCAAGGATGAGCCCCAGGAGATAAAGTCCCATCATGACCAATCCATGCAGACTCAGAAATCCCAACACAAGTTTGGACGGAATGACCAGGCCAATGAGGATGGTGTACACCGGCAAACGCGCGGAGCAGCTCATCAGGGGCGTGACCAATATCGTGAGTAATCGTTCTTTTTTATTCTCAATACTCCGGGCGCTCATGATGGCGGGTACCGCGCAGGCAAAACCCGAGATCATGGGCATTACACTTTTCCCATTCAATCCCACACTTCGCATGAGGCGATCGGTAAGAAAACTGATACGCGCCATGTAGCCGGAGTCTTCCAGCAAGGTGATCAATCCAAACAGGATCATGATCTGGGGTACAAAGACAAGTATCCCACTCAATCCCGCGACCACGCCATTGATGAGCAGATCGCTCCACCAGGCTTCGGGTAATACATTGCCCAATCCCGACCCTGCAGCGGCAAAACCCGCTTCGATCCAGTCCATGGGCCAGGCGGCCAGCCAAAACACACTTTGAAACAACAGGAATAAGACCGCGAGGAGAATGATATAACCCCAGCGGCGGTGAAGCAGGAGGTTATCGAGTTTATCGGTAAACAGGTTTTTCTGCAGCGGATCGGGTTCTACCACCGTATTCTGCATGATGGTCTTGATCCGGGCATACCGGTCCATTATCTCATCGGCCTGTGCCTTTGTTTTATTAAAAGGGATCGAACGAATGGATTCTTCGACCAATCGCTTTTTGGAATCCACAATATCAATCTCCGCCTGGTTGATGGCGAGATGAAGGGCTTTGTACTCACTCAGCTCCGGCATTTTTTCGCGGATGGCTTCTACTGTACCCCCACCCCATTTGGCACCGGGTACAAAATCACGCGCCGGAACTTTATACAATTCATTGGCCGTTTGCTCCAATACTTTTTTCAGTTCGGGAATGCCCTTGTTCTTACGCGGGTTGATGGGAATAACAGGTACACCCAGTTCGCGTTCCAATCCCGGTACATCCACAATGATCCCTTTTTTCCGCGCCAGGTCCATCATGGTCAGGGCGATGACCACGGGTGTTTTGAGGTCAATGATCTGCGAGGCAAAAAGGAGGTTACGTTTGAGACTCGAGGCATCTACGATCACGACGAGGATATCGGGTCGCTCGGGATGGTCGTCATTTAATAAGACATTATAGGTGACCCACTCATCGCCGCGTTTGGGGTAAAGGCTATAGGAGCCGGGAAGGTCGAGGAACTCGGCCTGCTTTTGTGCCGAAAGGGAGCCCACACCGATCTTCATCTCAACGGTCACCCCGGGAAAATTACCGACCTTCTGGTTGAGGCCTGTGAGGCAGTTGAACAGGGAGGATTTTCCGCTGTTGGGGTTGCCGACCAGGCCGATATGTATATGGGAGCCTGCCATATTAACCTGCAAAAATAGAATTATGGAGGGAGAGAGGGTTACGGATTAGGGAAAAGCTGGGTTTGTTTTACCGGTAGTTTTACCGCCAGGGCGCAAAGGCGCAAGGGTGCGCCAAGTGTTAATTGCTTTCCTGGCGCTTCTTTGCGCCTTTGCGCCCTGGCGGTAAAACAATACAAGAGATAAAACCTCTACCTTCGCAAAATAAAATCCCCGCTTTTCATGAAACAACTCCTTCTCACCCTCGGTTTTGTGGCTATTTCTCTCTTTTCCCTGTCCCAAAAGCTCAAAAAAGCCGAAAAGCAGATCGTTTCCAACCTGCAAGCCCATATTGGTTTTCTCGCCGATGACAAACTCGAAGGCCGCCGCGCGGGTACCGAAGGAGAAAAAAAGGCCATGGACTATATCTCCGGCCAGTTTCAAAAGATCGGGATACAACCCAAAGGAACCGAAAGCTATTTCCAGCCTTTTGAAATATATGATGGCAAAACCATTGACCCCGCCACCCACCTGATCTTAAACGGCCATGACCTGAAAGCAGGGAAAGATTTCTATCCCCTGGCTTTTTCGGCCAATGGCAGTGTGGAATCCTTTCCGGCCATTAGTTTGAAGGAAGAAAACACCCCCTGGTTTGTAAATGTGGGCGATATTCTGGAAGACAATGAAGAGAACCCGCATTTTGACCTGATTACTTTCTTGCGGGATATGGCGGTGGATTATAAAAAAATGGGCGCCACCGCTATGATCTTATATAATATAGCGGGCAAAGAAGATAACCTGGTGTTTAACGCCAAAGACCGGAGTGAGGTAGCACCCATTCCCATTGTATACATAACCAAGGCCACAGCCACCCAATACCTGAAGGATGCTTCGGCTTCGATCGATCTGAAAATGAAGGTGGAGATCGGGAAGAAATTCCGCACCGGACATAATGTAGTGGGCTATATAGACAATGGCGCGGCCAATACCGTGGTACTCGGCGCCCACTTTGATCACCTGGGCTTTGGTGAAGATGGCAACTCAATGCTTCGCACCAGCGAGAAACTGATTCACAATGGTGCCGATGACAATGCGAGTGGTACGGCAGCCCTGCTGGAACTGGCGCGTTTATTAAAAGCCAGCAAGTCTAAAACAAGTAATTACCTCTTTATCGCTTTCTCCGCTGAAGAGCTGGGATTGAATGGTTCAAAATATTATACCGAAAACCCAACGATCGATCTCAAGTCGGTGAACTACATGATCAATATGGACATGGTGGGTCGTCTGAATGATAGCACCAAGGCGTTGACCGTGGGGGGTTATGGTACTTCACCCGTGTGGGGCAAGCTGGTGAACCCAGGCAACAAATCCTATTTTGTTATAAAAACAGATTCAAGTGGTACCGGTCCGAGCGACCATACCTCTTTTTATCGTAAAGACATTCCCGTGCTTTTCTTCTTTACGGGATTACATACCGATTATCACCGTCCTTCGGATGATGCGGAGAAAGTAAATTATGTCGGTGAAATGCGGATCATTCAGTATATCCAAAGCATCATCAACGGGGTGAATGCCGAGAAATCAAAACTGGCCTTTACCAAAACCCGTGAGACACAAACCACCACTTCGGCACGCTTTTCGGTTTCATTGGGTGTAATGCCCGATTATACCTATACCGGCGCGGGTATGCGGTTGGATGGCATTAGCGAAGGACGTGCTGCGCAAAAAGCGGGATTAAAGGCTGGGGATATCATCACCGCCATCGGGCCACATAGTGTGTCTTCGGTGGAAGGGTATATGCAGGCGCTGGGCAAGTTTAAAAAAGGCGATAAGACTACAGTAAAGTATAAGCGTGGGGATACGAGTGGTGAGGTGGAGGTGCAGTTTTAGTAAAACACAATGAAGTTCACGCTCGATAACAAAGACCTCTCCGAAGAATTCTTCGACGGCACCCGCCTCCTCGGCGTCATGTGCCCCATGAAGGACTATCAATTCGCCTGGCAACTCAATGGCCTGCTCGGCCTCGACTTCCGCATCAACACCGATATCGAGATACAACTCACGAAGAAAAAAAGAAATTACTTCTTCTCTGTTTACGAGTTCCGCGAACCAACGGGTTCACTCGAACATTATATCTACAACAATCAATTTGACGGAGAATACCTCCTGCCCGAATTCCGCAACCTCGACTTTCTGTGGCTGATGAAAGGCGATGTCGTCACCGATCCTTATCTGGCACAGGTCGTCAATGATATCCGCTCCATCAGCGGGGTGCAGTTGGTGACGGAGCTGACGCAGGAGAAGATTCGGAATAAGGAGCATATGGTTTTTTAACCATAGCTATTAGCTGTTAGCTATTGGCTCTTAGTTTTTTCATTTTATCGAATCAGACCTATCGTAACTTAGTATTATTTTAAACAAGCTAATAGCTAACAGCTAAAAGCCAAAAGCTTCCCTCCATGTGGACAAACGAAAACAACAAACTCTACCGCCGCTTTCAATTCGCTGACTTTAGCGAAGCCTTTGCCTTTATGACACGTGTAGCCATCGAAGCCGAGAAAATGAACCATCATCCGGAATGGAGGAATGTGTGGAATACGGTGGACATTTGGCTCAATACACATGATGCGGGGGATATTGTTACCGAAAAAGATGAAGAGCTGGCGAAGCGTATAGATTTACTTTTAAAGAAATAATTTTTTGTTCTCTGATTCAAAGAAGTTTACGCGAAACGTATTTTCATAATCTGTAAACTTGTTAAACCAGCACAGTATGGCAAAGTCTTTGTTTTTAACAAAGAAAAACAGCCATGAAAAAAACAAGCATTATTTTAGTCATGCTCACGGTGATGAGTACGCTAATTGTCACCGCTCAGTCAGATATCTATATCAAAGGCGGCTTGAACCTCGCGAATGTATCCATTACAGACAATGGAGAGATAGATGATGCCAACACGCTGGGTTCCTTCCAGGTGGGTTTTGTGGGGGATATTCAGTTAAGTAAATACATTTCTTTACAACCCGGGTTATTAGTTACAGGCAAGGGCTCCAAGACACAAACAGGCAATGTGGGCGATGCGAATTATTACCGCGCAAGTAGCAACCCGATCTATCTGGAAGTGCCTGCCAATCTGGTCTTTCGTGTTCCACTTCAGGGACCAAATTCCACGTTCTTTTTTGGTGCGGGTCCCTATGTAGCGATGGGATTTGCCGGTAAACGAAAAGCGGAAGGCTCGGTGATCGGTATTGATTTTAACAGAGAAGACAATATTGAATTTTCGGATGATGACCCTACCACATCCGGTGAAGAGGGTGCTGGTTTCGGAATTTTAAAGCGGTGGGATTATGGGCTGAATGGATTGGTGGGCTTTCAGGGCGACCGCGCTTTTATTGCTGTGAATTATGGGCATGGGTTAGCCAAGATCCAGTCGGGCACCACGAATGGGGAGGATAATAATAATAAACATAGGGTGTTGAGCTTTGTGGTAGGGTTTAGGCTGTGACAATTTACTTCTTTACCGCTTTACCGCCAGGGCGCTATGACGCAAAGGAACGCCAAGAATTAATTGTTAAAAACATCCTCTGCGAAACTCTGCGTTCTCTTGTTCTCTGCGGTAAACCAAAACCCTTGCGCTCCCTTGCGCCGTCGCGTCTTGGCGGTAAAGCGGTAAAGCGGTAAAGAGGTTAATTCAAATCCCCACCACAACAACCTTCTCCCCCTTCCCCACCAACCTCCCAATCGGCTCGCCAAACCCTTCCAACCCAAACTCACTAAACACCGCCATCACCTCATTCACACTTTCAGGCTGCACGGCAATCAACAACCCGCCATTGGTCTGCGGATCGGGTAAGAGTGTAAAGGCTTCCATTACGTTTACTCCCTTTTCAAACTTCACTTTGGTTCCATAACTGCTCCAGTTACGGGTGACCGCATCGGGGAATATTTTTTGTGAAATATAGTGCGAGATATTATTGAGTTTAGGCAATGCCTGATAAGAGATCTCCGCAGTTAATCCACTCCCTTCTGCCATTTCAATCAGGTGGCCGAGTAGTCCAAAACCGGTTACATCCGTCATGGCGTTAACGCCTTTGATGGTCCCGAGTTTTTCGCCAATGCGATTCAGCGTAGTGAGTTGTTGTATAAGCGCAGGTCTGTCTTCTTCGTTGAGTTGTCCTCTTTTTTGCGCGGTGGTCATGATACCCACGCCCAGTGACTTAGTTAAAAAAAGCAGGTCGCCTTCTTTGGCGGTATCGTTGCGTTTCAGGTTTTCGATGGGGAGCAGTCCGGTTACGGCCAGACCAAATATCGGTTCGGGTGAATCAATGCTATGTCCACCGGCAAGGGGGATACCCGCTTCCATGCAAATGCTTTTTCCGCCATCAATTACTTGTCGCGCTACATCGGCAGGAAGTTTATTGATCGGCCAACCCAGGATCGCGATTGCCAGCAGTGGTTTGCCACCCATCGCATAAATATCACTGATGGAGTTTGCGGCGGCGATGCGACCAAATTCAATCGGGTCATCTACAATCGGCATAAAGAAATCGGTGGTGGAGATAAGCGCTGTGCCATTGCCCAGGTCGTAAACGGCGGCATCGTCTTTCGAGCTGTTGCCTACGAGCAGGGCGGGGTTATCGGGGAGGGAGATATGTCCTTTGAGAATTTCTTCGAGTACGGCGGGGGCTATCTTGCAGCCACATCCCGCGCCGTGGGAGTATTGGGTGAGGCGGATGTTATCCATTTTTCAAAGGTAAGAAGGTATGAGTTCACCGCAGAGAACATGAGAACGCGGAGTTACGCAGAGATTTTACCGCCAAGACGCTAAGGCAGAAGGGCCGCCAAGAGTTAATTGTTAAAAACCCCTCTGCGGAACTCTGCGTTCTCTTGTTCTCTGCGGTAAACCAAAATCTTGGCGCTCCTTTGCGTCATAGCGCCCTGGCGGTAAAGCGCCGTAAAGCGCGGTAAAGCAAAATCTTAACCCCTCTTCCTACGCAACACCACCCTCGCATTTCGATTAAAATCCGCACTAAACCGCACCATATATCTTTCTTCCCCATCATATATTATCAGCAATCCCGTATTCGGCGGATAGGCCCCCAGGTTTTCCGCATATAATACCAGTTCCAAACTATCCGTACCTGCAGGAATATACACCGTCTTCTTCACCGCCTGTGATTTCAATCCCTGGTTGGCCCAGAAGATCTCGCCATTCAATAATACACTCACCGTATCCCCATCCACTTCGCCATTATCATACAAAGCTATCACCAAACTATCTGCTGCAAACCCGATCTCCTCCGTCTTCTCAATTTTTCTCGAGGCCAACTGCGCCGCCGGCACTACTTTAACAGGTTCAGGCTTCTTCACCTCCTCCTTCTTCACTTCTTTTACCACAACCTCCTCTCTCTTCGCGCCCCCTTGCGCCTTCGCGTCCTTGCGGTTAATTCCCTCCTCCTTAGGCTTCTTCACCTTCTCTTCCTTCACTTTAGTAATTTCGTCCTCCTTAGCCTTCCTCACTTTCTCTTCCTTCTTCACACTCGCCACATCCTCCACCTTTATAATCACCATCTGCTTTGGCTCTTCCTTTTTCTCCCAGGCCAACGACTTCTGCAACCCCAGGTCACCCAAATGCTCATACACCCTTGATTTATTCAGATCTTTTTCTTCCTTCAAAGCAATCTTTCCCGTAATGGCATAAAATTCTCTTGTCTTATTGGTCTTCCAGCTACCATCCAATCGCCAAATGCTATCCACGGGGTTCATTCGAAAGGTGATTGTCCTCTTCACCCGCTTGTCTAATTTTGTAAACAAATTTGTACTCACCAATTCATCATCCGTTACTTCACAAACCCCATCCACGATGGTGCCTTCCACACGTTTGACAATATAGTAGAGATGATCATTTTCGAGGAATGTCGCATAGCTATACCCGTATACTTTGCCGCGGTATTCAGTGAGCGCGAGTTCAAAGGTCTGGTCATTCCGGGCCTGGGTAGAGTCGTTGGTAAGGGCACCGGTCCATACACCGGAGAGGGTCTTCTGTGCTGAAACGCCAGAGCTGAGGAATAGGACAAATAGAAAAAGGTATTTCATGCCTGGATTTTATGGTAATCAGATTATTAATTATTGATTATTTCGTAATCAATAGTGAAAGTCCAACAGGCAGGTAATAATTAATAATCAATAATTAATAATACTAATTTCGGTTAATTCCGTTCATGTTTTTAATCTACTAAAAGGGCATCTGCGTTCTCTCTGCCTATGCCATTACACGGAACCGTATGTAATAACGCTTCCAGCCCCGCTCTGTTGTGCAAACCCTTATGATACCATTTGTCGTAATATTTCAATAGGATCCGGAAACTTTCCTTCGTATTACCCTCCTGCAGAAACCGGATCGCGTTTTTGGTCTCCAACCCTCCCAGCCTGCTGCTGATCCGCCCAATGGCCTCGATCATTTTTTCGCGGTCAAGTTCCCCGTATTCGGCGACGAGGTGGTCCAATCGTTCTTCAAAGGGAATATCCAAAAACCAAATGGGCGAACTGCGCATCTGTTTCCAAAACTCCGGATGGATATTCACCTTCCCGATCCGCTGGCTCTCATCCTCCAACCAGATCAGACGGTCCATGTTTCGGAGTGCATCTGTTATGGCTCCACTGCCGGTAAGGCGGTAGAGTTCAAGTCCCAACAGGTTGTCAAACATTTCCTGACTGGGTTGTTCGGGTAAACCAATATTGCCAAAGGCCGATCCTTTGTGATTGGCCAGGGCTTCGAGGTCAATGATGGCTGCGCCTTTTTCCTGTATGCTTTTTAATAATTCGGTCTTACCTGAGCCGGTATACCCACCGAGTATGCGGAGTTGAAAGGGCAACAAAAAACTATCGAGTACAAAACGACGGAAACTTTTATAGCCACCCACAAGGGTATGCACCTTGAACCCATAAAGGTCAAGCAGCCAGGCTACGCCGGCGGAGCGCATACCACCCCGCCAGCAGTAGACGAATATTTGTTTGGAGGTGGAATTATTTTCTTTTAAAATGGATTCGGCGGTTTCAACCATGCCGCGCATTTTGGGACCAAAGAAATCAAGTCCTGCTTTAATGGCGTCTTCGCGGCTTTTTTGTTTGTACAAGGTGCCTACCACCTTGCGTTCTTCATCGGTGAATAAGGGAAAGGAAAGCGCACCAGGGAAATGGGCGTGGGTGTATTCTCCCGGGGAGCGTACATCCAGGATGGGATGCCCCGTTGATGTTTTTAGAAATTCGTGGATGGAAAGGCGGGAGATAGCCATGAGGTGAAATTACTTGGTTACCGCCAAGGCGCTATGACGCGAGGGGACGCTAAGTCTTTGCGCTCCATTGCGTCATTGCGCCTTGGCGGTAAAAACCTACCCATTCATACTCGCCAAAAACTCCTCATTGCTCTTCGTACCACGCATGCGTTTCAGCAATTCATTCATCGACTCTTCCGTATTCATGTCGGTGAGATACACACGCAGCAAGTTCATTCGCTGCAGTACATCCCTCTCCAACAACAGATCATCACGACGGGTAGAAGAAGCTGTCAGGTCAATGGCGGGATAGATACGTCTGTTTGCGAGACGACGGTCGAGTTGTAATTCCATGTTACCGGTACCCTTGAATTCTTCAAAGATCACCTCGTCCATTTTCGAACCGGTATCTACCAGGGCGGTGGCAATGATGGTGAGTGAACCACCATGCTCAATCTTACGCGCGGCTCCAAAGAATTGTTTGGGCTTCTGCATCGCATTTGCTTCCACACCGCCGGATAATACTTTACCACTGGCGGGGGCTACGGTATTGTGTGCCCGGGCGAGACGCGTGATCGAATCCAACAGGATCACTACATCATGTCCGCACTCTACCAGACGCTTGGCTTTTTGCAGGGCTATCGTAGAAACTTTAACGTGTTTTTCGGCGGGTTCATCAAAGGTGGACGCGATCACTTCGGCACGCACGCTGCGTTCCATATCGGTCACCTCCTCCGGGCGCTCATCCACCAACACCACCATCAGGTAACATTCGGGGTGGTTTTCAGCAATGGCATTGGCCACGGCTTTTAAGAGCATGGTCTTACCCGTTTTGGGCTGGGCCACGATCAATCCACGCTGTCCTTTACCAATGGGGGTGAACAGGTCCATGATCCGCGTGGAATAATTCGTAGGCGAATCAAAAATGTTCAATTTTTCAAAGGGGAAAAGCGGGGTCAGGTAGTCAAACGGTACACGGTCGCGTACTTCTTCAGGCTTGCGGCCATTGATGGTGTCCACTTTCAGCAGGGCGAAATATTTCTCGCCTTCTTTAGGGGGACGTACCGCACCGGTAACGGTATCACCCGTTTTCAAACCAAATAATTTGATCTGAGAAGGGGATACATAAATATCATCGGGAGAGGAAAGATAGTTGTAGTCGGAAGAACGAAGGAAACCATATCCATCGGGCATCATTTCCAATACGCCTTCGGCGAGGATCACGCCATCAAATTCAATATTGAATTGTTGTTCGCGGCGTTGGGGATAGGATTTCACCGGGCCCTTGGGCTCTTCGGGGAAACCACCTTCCATTTCTGATTTGATGATGGCTTCTGCTTCGGCCAGGTCAGCGGAGATCTCATCGCTGATCACCGGTATCTCTGCATCCGTATTATTGGAATCATCCGAAGTTTCGGGTTGCTCTTCGGAAACGATATCGTGTTCGGGTTTTTTCTTGGCCGCTTTTTTCAGAATGGGTTTTTCTTCTTTGCGCGGAGCGGCTTTGCGGGGAGCAGGTTTGGCTTCGGGCTGGGGTTCATCTACCTCGGCTTCTTCCGTGGTCAGCGCCGTGCTGGTTTTGATGATACGCTTGCGCGGCTTGGGTTTATCGCTGTCTTCAGGGGCGGCTTTGGAACCGGTGATAGCCTGGCTGTCGAGGATCTTGTAGATAAGCTCCTGTTTTTCCATCTTCTTCGCATTGGGGATCTTAAGCTGCTCGGCAATATCCAACAGCTCTGGAACGAGCATGTCGTTCAATTGTAAGATGTCGTACATAAATGAATCTTGAAGTTTTCAACGGTGCCAATTCACCGGGTAAAATGATTCCAGAAATGGGTTGATTTTTATGTGAAAATGAGATCGGTAGGACTGATGAGCTTCTTATTGGGGATGTTACTTATCAGCTTTCAGGCACAATATTAAGGCATTATTATTAAAATTCAAAGTTTTGGCCCAATACCCAAAATCAACAAATCCTGAAATCCTGGTCTATATTTGCCCTTTCAATTTTTTAGGATATGTTCAACATTCGGGTGAAAATTAAGGACTTGCTCCAAACAGAGCCCTCCGGCCAGGCGGTAACCGTCATGGGATGGGTGCGGAGTTTTCGTAACAATCAGTTTATTGCCCTGAACGACGGATCCACCAACACCAATCTGCAGGTGGTGGCCGAATTGGGCAAGTTTGATGAGGAACTGTTAAAAAGGGTCACCACCTCTGCTTCGCTCAAAGTATCGGGTAAACTGGTGCCATCGCTGGGTAAGGGTCAGAAAATGGACCTGGTCGCTGAAGAGATCATCATTTTGGGTGATAGCGAAGCGGAAAAATATCCCCTGCAATTAAAGAACCGACCCACACTCGAATACCTCCGCGAAATTGCCCACCTGCGTTTTCGTACGAATACATTTGGCTCTGTGTTTCGTGTACGCCATTCATTAGCGTTCGCGATACACAAATTCTTTAACGAGCGTGGTTTTGTGTACATGCATACACCCATCATTACCGCGAGTGATGCCGAAGGTGCCGGTGAAATGTTTCGCGTAACTACCCTGCCGTTGGAAAATCCTCCGCGTAACGATGACGGTTCGATCAATTTCAAAGAAGACTTTTTTGAAAAATCAACCAACCTTACTGTAAGCGGACAATTGGAAGGCGAACTCGCCGCCACCGCTTTTGGGGAGATCTACACCTTTGGTCCCACCTTCCGCGCCGAGAATTCGAATACCGCACGTCACCTTGCTGAGTTCTGGATGATTGAACCGGAAATGGCCTTCTGTGATCTGGAAGATAACATGAACCTGGCCGAGGCCTTTATTAAATACATCATTCGCTATGCGCTTGACAATAACCGCGAGGATATTGAATTCCTGGCGCAACGCTTAAGCGAAGAAGAAAAACAATTGCCCCAGGATAAGCGGAGCGAAATGGGCCTGGTAGAAAAACTTGAGTTTGTACTCAACAACGAATTCAAACGCCTGAGTTATACCGAAGCCATCGAGGTATTGCAGAACAGCAACCACAACAAGAAAAAGAAATTTCAATACCCCATCACCGGTTGGGGCATGGACCTTCAGAGCGAGCATGAACGTTACCTGGTAGAAAAAGAATTCAAACGTCCCGTTATATTATATAATTACCCCAAAGACATCAAGGCCTTTTACATGCGCGTCAACGAGGATGGCAAAACCGTGGCGGCCATGGATATCCTGGCACCCGGTATCGGCGAGATCGTGGGTGGCAGCCAGCGCGAGGAAAGACTCAGCGTCTTAGAAAACAGGATGCAGGAAATGCATGTACCTGTAGAGGAATTAAACTGGTATCTCGATACCCGCCGCTTTGGTACGGTACCACATGCAGGTTTTGGGCTTGGGTTTGAAAGAATGGTGCAGTTTGTTACGGGGATGACGAATATTCGGGATGTGATTGCTTTTCCGAGAACTCCAGGCAACGCGCAATATTAATGACACGAATCGTTACGAATTAATCGAATTGCACGAATTAAATGAAAAAAAATTCGTGCAATTCGATTAATTCGTAATAATTCGTGTCATTATTTATTCGTGGACGCACATCACCGGCACCTTCGACTGCACCAGCAACTGCTTCGTACTACTTGGCTTAAATATTCCCTCTAATAGTTTGTGTTTTTTGGGGATGGTGATCAACAGATCCAGGTTGTTTTTTTCCGCAAAGTCATTGATCCCATCTTCAATATCTTCATGATTGATGAAATGATAGTTTGGGTTCATGTCTTCCAGCAATGTATGCAGCAATAAAGATTGTTCCGGGGTTTCCGGCTCAAAATGTTTCCCTTCATAATCTACATTCAGTACATGAAATTCCGCGTGCATTTCATTTACTACGGATTTAATATATTCGGTTGGGGTGGTTTCCACCACTTGTTGAAAATCGCAGGCAAAGCCCACTTTTTTGATCCCTTTTCCATATTCTTTTCCCGGAGGTACAACGATCACGGGCCATTTCAGGTGTTTGATGGCGGTGAGGGTGGTGCTGCCAAAGAGGATACGTTCCAGACCGGTTGATCCTTTGGTACCCATGATTACGGCAAAGGGTTGCAGATGCTGGCAAAGGTCTTCCAGCTCATCAACCGTGTTCCCCATACGCGATTCAGTATATACTTTAAGTTTACCCGAGCTGATATGTTCCAGACTGGTTTTTAAATCCTTCAGTTTTTCCTCACTGCCCTTTTTCAGTTCATCTACCGAGACCATGACCACGGGAACCTCCGTCATGGACACGGGTACCTGGTACACATGCAACAGGGTAACACTGGCATTGATCGCCTGGGCCATATCCGCGGCATAGTTCATGGCGTTGGTGGCAACGGGCGAAAAGTCGGTAGGAACGATTATGGTTTTCATTATCTAGGTTTTAGCACTTTAAAGGTAGGACAGTGTGAGGGGGAAAGGGTATGATTAGCGTCATTTTTAATTATGAGACGAGGATTTTTAACCACAGAGGCGCAGAGACACAGAGTTTTTTAAGTGAGAATAAAAGACGGGGTGTATTTAATTGAGTGGTTGGATATTATGGCGGCATTGGGTATAGTTTGTGATCGGGTATGCAGCATTTGGAGATATATGGGCGTCTGAACAAGTGTTAGCTTTTCCTTACTTTAGCCTGAGCGTTTTTACTTAAAGTCATTGTCCAACGAGCCCATCTATAATGAACCCGAATTGCTACGGCAATTGGCCGAGGGGAGCGAGCAAGCCTTCCGCGCGCTTTTTCTTGCCTATAAGGATAAATTATATACGTATGTTTTCCGGCTTTCCGGCTCTGCCGAGACGGCCGAGGACACGGTCCATGAGGTTTTTTTAAAATTATGGACCAAAAGGGCCGATATTCCCCAGATTGACAACCTCAACGCTTACTTATATGGTATAGCCCGTAATCAGTCCATCAACCTTTTCCGGCGTATGGCCAAGGAGACCCTGATCCTTTCCGAGATCGGTCGTGACCAGGGTATGGATACCGGTTTTGAGGGCGAGGACCGCATCACCCATGCCGAGGTACTCGCTTCCATCCGGGAGGCGGTGGATCAGCTCACTCCCCAGCAGCGCCAGGTATTTATTATGAGCCGTCAGCAGGGACTCCGCATTGCGGAAATTGCCCGTGAACTCGGTATTGCCGAAAGAACGGTGAAGAACCATCTTCATGAGGCCCTTCGTTTTCTCCGCGAGGAGATGGGACGCCAGTATGGCCCCAATGCTATTATAATCTACGCCCTTTATCAGTTGACCGGCATCTAAGCTCCACAGCACGGAAAAAACTTTCTCTTTTTCTGGTACTACCCTTCTTCCCATTTGTCACATTATCAAAGGGTCAATTTTAGGTTAACACATTTAAGCCTGTCCTAACTACACATTACCATGTCGAATCAACGATTGACATATCTCTTTGCGCGTTATGTGCAAGGCCAATGCGATGCCGCCGAAAAGCGGGAGCTGTCGGCGCTTGCTCTAGCTCTGCAAAATGAATCCGATCTGCAACAACTCCTCGAACAATATTGGAGCGAGGTAAAGGGCGAGATGGTATTGCCAGAAGAAAGAACAAAGGAGATATTGGTGTCGATACTACACGGTGAAGTGCCTGTTGTGAAGATGAAGCCGGTGATTCGGCGAATTAAATGGTTGTCTGTTGCGGCAGTTTTGTTGTTGGTGGTTGTTGGATGGTGGTTTTTGGTCCGGGGGCTGGGGGATAAGTCCGGGGTCGGGAGTCCGGAGACGGAAGTAATGGCGGATGTATCAGCACCTGTGATAAACAAAGCCACCATTAAACTTGCCGATGGACGAATAGTATATCTCGACAGTGCATCGAATGGCGAGCTCATTAATATGAATGGTGTACAAGTAGTAAAAACGGAGGACGGGAAAATAGTTTATGAAGTCTCCCCTCTCACGCCTGACGACTCACGACTCACGTTCAACACCCTCACTAACCCCCGCGGATCCAAAGTCATCAACCTTACGCTCTCCGACGGCACCCGTGTCTGGCTCAAC
The DNA here is from genome assembly GCA_041752235.1 of Chitinophagaceae bacterium. Taxonomy (GTDB): domain Bacteria; phylum Bacteroidota; class Bacteroidia; order Chitinophagales; family Chitinophagaceae; genus SpSt-398. The sequence goes on along the minus strand of JBGSHM010000020.1, from coordinate 35,929 downwards.
GCCGGATCTTCCTTGCGCTACCCCGCGTCCTTCGCGGCCTCGCGGTTAAGTAGAAATGTAGAGATATCCGGCGAAGCCTACTTTGAAGTAGCCCCCGATAAAACAAAGCCATTCTATGTAAGTAAGGGTGATATGGAGGTGATGGTGTTGGGCACACACTTTAATGTAAATGCCTATGATGACGAATCAGATATCCGGGTGACATTGCTCGAAGGCAAAGTCTCAGTCTCTGGCGCACCCTCGCGCCCCGGCGTCTTAGCGGTTAAGCCCCTTGTGTTAGCTCCCGGCCAACAAGCCCTCCTCACGTCTCACGACTCACGACTCACGCTCAACGCCAACCCCAACCTGGAAGAAACCCTTGCCTGGAAGAACGGCACATTTCAGTTTAACAATACAAGTATAGAAGATATAATGCGGCAGGTAGCCCGTTGGTATGATGTGGAAGTGGTTTATGAAGGGGATGCAAAAAACCTGCATTTCAGTGGCGGAATCTCAAGAGATGTGGAAGCTTCGAAACTCTTCAGGATGCTGGAAACAACAGAGGTTGTTCAGTTCAGAATTGTTGGAAGGAATGTATTTGTGATACGATAATTACCTGTTGAAAACAATAGTTCATATGTTGGCAAAAACAAAAAGCCAGAAGTGGTTGCACACTCCTGGCCGGCTGCTTGGGCTAACCCATTTATTCAATCGTTCGACGGACTGATTCTTGTTTAACCCAAACTAAAACAAAATTATGGATTTAAAGGCTCATTATTCCCTTGCCCTCCTGCGAGGCTTCACCAAAACCTGCCTGCCGGCGAGGCAGGCGCTGTTGATAATGAAAATTACAGCCATCATCTTGCTTACGGCCTGCCTTTCAGCCAGTGCCAACGGGTACAGCCAGAAAGTGACCCTTTCTGAGAAAAATGCCCGGTTGGAAAAAGTATTTAAAGAAATAAAGAGGCAAACCGGCTATTACTTTTTGTACAACGATGAAATGTTACAGAGGGCAGAACCTATTACTATTGAGTTAATGTCTGTAGACTTGCATGAAGCACTAACTACACTCTTTAAAAATCAACCCCTGACTTTTAGCATAATAGAAAAAACGATTGTCATAAAGCCAAAGACGGATAGCCCGGTCAGGGAAGTAGTTCATCCTCAAATAGAAGTAAAAGGCCGGGTAGTAAATGAAAATGGAGATGGGGTTATAGCAACTATTACTGTTAAGGGAACCAACAACATGGTTAGTTCTGATGTCAACGGATATTTTACATTGTCTAATGTAGATGAAAACGCTACGTTGGTTATCACTGCAGTTAGCGTAGAAACGATGGAAGTAAAAATTAATGGCAGAACGGACTTGGAAATCAGGGCAAAAACAAAAGTAACGGAAGGAGAGTCTGTAACAGTTAGCACGGGTTACTGGACCAGTGAGAAAAGAACAAGTACTGGAAATATCACTAAAATTACCTCAAAAGAAATTGAAAAGCAGCCGGTGAATAATCTGATTCTTGCATTGCAAGGCCGTGTGGCCGGGCTAAATATTGAGCAAGTTTCAGGTGTTCCTGGAGGCAATTTCAGGAATCTTCAGATAAGAGGGCAAAATAGCCTTAGATTTAATGGCAATGACCCGTTGTTTGTGATAGACGGTATCCCATATCCGTCTCAAAATTTAAGTAATCTGGCTGCTAGTAGTATTTTCCCTGTTCCTCTCAACATAATTAATCCTTCTGATATAGAAAGCATTGAAATATTGAAGGATGCGGATGCAACGGCCATTTATGGTTCATTGGGAGCCAATGGAGTGATATTGATTACAACTAAAAATGTCAAAAAAATTGGGGCGGCAATTGATATTAATTTCTATAAGGGTACAGGAAAAGCCTCTAACAGGATTGAATTGCTTAATACTCAGCAATACCTGGAAATGCGAAATGAAGCCTTTGCTAATGACAACGAAACTCCTACAGTAAATAATGCACCGGATTTGTTGCTTTGGGATCAAAACCGTTATACTGATTGGCAGAAGGAGTTAATTGGGGGAACTGCAGAGATTACAAATGCTAATGTGTCTGTTTCCGGAGGCAGTGAATTGTCAAAGTTTTTTGTTGGCGGTGGTTATCTTAGTGAAACCACCGTATTCCCGGGTAATTTTCCATATCGAAAGGGATCATTGAATTTCGGGGGAACTCATACTGCTTTGAACAAAAAGTTGAGTATTTCAATTAAGAATAATATAGTAAGGGAAAGCAGCACCCTTCCATTTAATGATCTGACCGGCCAGGCCATGATTCTGCCACCTAATGCTCCGGCCGCATTTGATGCTGATGGAAAATTGAACTGGCAAGGTGGAACCTGGAATAATCCATATGCCGAGTTATTGAAAAATTACAACAGCAAAACCACAAGTCTTTTAACCAGCCTGAGCCTGGTTTATGAAATAATCCCCGGCCTTAAAATACAAAGTAATGCAGGTTATAATTTACTGATCGGAGACATAAAAAGAACGACTCCTCTTGCGTCTTATTCTCCAGTAGTAGTGGCAACAGGGGAAGTTCAGATAGGCAACAATGAAGTGAAAACCTGGATCATTGAACCACAAATAAACTATGAAAAAAAATTTGGCAAGTTAAAAGTAGAAGCATTAGCAGGAGGAACATTCCGGGAATCAATTAATAAGGGGACTCTCATCGTTGCCAGTGGATTTGCCAGCGATGCACTAATTAATAATACAAGGGCGGCAACAAGTGTGACACTAGAAAGAGATGAGTTTTCGGAATACAGGTATACGGCTTTATATGCCCGCCTGGGATTAAACCTTGAAGATAAATATTTGCTTAACCTTACGGGAAGAAGGGATGGGTCCAGCAGGTTCGGACCGGACAATCGTTTCGGGAATTTTGGAGCAGTGGGCCTAGCCTGGTTGTTTTCTAAAGAGAAGTTTTTTTCAAACCTGTCATTTTTAAGCTTTGGTAAGATTAGGGGTAGCTACGGAATTACAGGTAATGACCAGATTGGCAATTATGAATATTTAAGCACCTATAGAGCAGAGCCTGTAGTCTATCAGAATGGAGTGCCATTGACCCCAGTCAGATTACCGAACGAAGGGTACAAATGGGAGCAAATAAGAAAGCTGGAAATAGGACTTGAACTTGGCTTTTTGAATGAGCGGATCAACTTGAACGGCTACTATTATCGCAACCGCTCTTCAAATCAACTGGTAGAATATCCTTTACCAAGTGCTACAGGATTTACCTCTATCACAGCAAACCTGGATGCAATAATTGAAAATAAGGGATTTGAAGTTGAAATAAATACCATAAACATAAGAACGAAAAATTTTTTGTGGGCAACTTCCATGAATTTAACAATTCCAAGGAATAAGCTGGTAAAATTTCCGGGCATTGAAGGTTCAAATTATGCAAATACATATGTGGTAGGAGAACCGTTAAATATCGCATTGGTTTATGGGTATAACGGAGTAAATGATCAGGGGATTTACCAGTTTGTGGATTTTGATAGTGATGGGAGTATATCAAACCCAAATGATACAAAAGAAATCATCAGAACAGGCAGGGAGTATTTTGGTGGGGTACAAAATCAAATAAACTATAAAAGACTGACATTGGATTTCTTGTTTCAGTTTGTTAAACAAACGAGGACCGGATACCAGGGAGGATTCTTAAATATAGCCCCGGGAGGAATAAGCAATCAGCCGGTAATTGCAATGGATCGCTGGCAAAAGCCTGGAGATATAACAGATATTCAAAGATTTACTACCGGTAGTGCCGCTTCTCCGTACAGCCGATATGCCTTTAGTAACGCATCATTCGTCAATGCTTCATTTGTCCGGCTAAAGAATATTTCTCTTTCCTATAAGCTACCAGATGTGTTAACTAAGAAATCCAAGATTCAAAGCCTGAGTATTTATATACAGGCTCAAAATCTCTTTGTAATTACAAAGTATAAATTCTTGGACCCGGAAACGATGGGTTTGCTTCCTCCCGTAAAGATGATTACCACTGGCATTCGGTTAGAATTGTAAAAAGTTTTAAAATAAATAATTATGATAAAACAGTTAAAGAAAAATATTTACATCTGCTTCATGTTGGCGACAGTCTTTTTGAATTTAAACTGCAAAAAGTTTGTGGCTATTGACCCGCCTGCCAAAGAACTAAGTACAAAACTTATTTTTGAAGAGGATGCAACTGCAACAAGCGCTGTGCTCGGCCTGTATTTAAAATTGTGGAATTTTGGGTATTATGTTGCTTCAGCAACGGGCCTATCTTCAGATGAATTAAAAAGCCTATCCACCTGGGATCAAAACCAGATACAGTTTTATGAAAATAGGATACACCCCAACAATAGTTACACTAACAGACTTTGGGACAATTTATATTCAACTATTAACCAGGCAAATAGCATTTTGGAAGGATTGGAAAAATCTATTCTTCTGACAACCCAATTAAAACATCAGCTTGAGGGTGAAACTAGATTTATGAGAGCGGCTTGTTTTTTTTATCTGGTTAATTTTTTTGATGAGGTTCCCATAATTACTACGACTGATTTCAGGGTAAGCGGTATTGAGCCAAGGGGAAAGGTGGAAAATGTATATGCTTTAATAATTGAGGATTTGGTGAAAGCCCAGAATTTATTAGAAGACAACTATGTCACCGCTGGAAGGGTAAGGATAAATAAATCATCAGCTATTGCTTTATTGGCAAGAGCTTACTTATACAGAAAAGACTGGCAAAAGGCGGAAACCGAATCAAGCAAAGTGATCAACAATACGGCTTTATATACGCTAAACAGTGATCTTAATGCCGTGTTTTTGGCCAACAGTTCAGAAACAATTTTGCAATTTTTTCCAAGTACTAACGGTTCTATTAATGCTACAGAAGGGGCTTACTTTATACCAATTTTTGGGACATTCACCCTGTCAGGGACCCTCTTATCAGATGAATTAGTTAACTCATTTGAACCTGGTGATAATCGTAAAGATAATTGGGTAAAGAGCTTTACCGATGGGGGGCAAACATTTTATCATGCATTTAAGTATAAAATATTCGTAAATACCACAAAGACAGAATATTCAACAACTCTCAGATTAGGTGAACAATACCTAATTCGTTCAGAAGCAAGAGCACAGCTAAATAATATTAGCGGTTCACAAGCTGATCTGAATGTGATCCGGGCAAGGGCCGGGTTATCAAATACAGGCGCGAATGATAAATCAACCTTGCTTCAGGCTATTGAAAATGAACGGCGTGTTGAATTATTTACTGAATGGGGGCACCGTTGGTTTGATTTAAAGAGATACTCCAAGGCCGATGCAGTACTTAGTTCAATTAAAGCCCCTAATTGGCAGCCAACAGACACCTTATATCCCATTCCTGAAAGAGAATTGATTATTAATCCTAACATGACCCAGAATGCAGGGTATTAATTTCTAAGTACCGCTGGCATATACTGGTCCATAAATGTATGGAGTTAAAATTATTCACTTAATGACACAATTAGCTTGCTTCTTATTTAGAAACTAAAATTATTTGGTATGCAAGACAGGAGAAACTGGATAAAAATAATTTTCAGGGGAATAGTATCAGTGCTTCTATTAATGATAGTAAATAGCTCAGCTTCCATTGGACAAAATTACGATCAAGGATTATATCCTGAAATTGGAAAAGTGATTCCTGAGTTTGCGCTAAAAAATATAAGGTACTATGCAAAGGAGAATGTAACGAACAAGGATTTACAGGGCAAATGGGTAATATTGGATTTTTTTTCAAAATGGTGCAGCTCATGTTTTGCAAGCTTCCCAAAAACGAACATGCTGCTGGATGAGTTCAAAGATAGAGTGGATATAATATTAGTCGGGGATTTGAGACGAGGAGGAGATGTTGAGAAAGCGTATGAAAAGTACCGGGAGAAGTTGAAGCTTGAATTACCCGTGACTTATGATGCGCAAATTTTTGAGCAATGGAAGATAGAGTATGTGCCATTTCTCGTATGGATAAATAACAAAGGAATTGTCAAAGCTGTTACAACTTCTGCGGATCTGACTTCGGATAACATCAAATCGTTTATTGAAGGCAAAACTTTTGATTTTTCGGACCGAAGTTCCGCGGGAATATCCAGTATATTGAACTCTTATATGTATAATAAGCCATTGTTGATAGATGGTAATGGCGGTGATGAAAGAGAGTTCCTGCACAGGTCATTGCTTACTAAGTGGGATCCAACTACCAGGCAAAGTATTCTCAGAAGCATTGACTGCCTCGTAACAGATGATGTAGTGGAGGGGTATGATGATAAAGGACTATTCCAGGTTACGGGCGCAATCCTGGAATGGCTGTATGAATATGCCTATTTCGGGGAAGAAATTAATATCGTAAATAGGTATGATGAAGTGTTTCACATGCCGGTATTAAAACTTATGGATTCGTCATTATTTAGATATGATTTTCAGACCGGAGAGGGTGTTTATAATTACAGTTTGATGGTCCCAAAGGGAAAAGCTACCCGGTCGTATTTGATGGAGACAATGCAACGGGACCTAAAAAATTATTTTGGTTATGATGTCAGTACGGGGGTTCAAAAAGTGCCATATTGGTCATTGAAGATCTCAGAAGAAGCAAAAAGTAAATTAAAAAGTAAGGGTGCGATTGAAGTTGTGGATGGAACTCATTCAGGATATGTATTGAAAAACGTATCCATTCAGCAAATAATTCGGATAGTTGCTGGATATCATGAACAAGAGCCTCCATTTATCGATGAAACGGGAATTGATTTCAACATTGATCTGGAAATTGATGCCATGATGTCCAATTTGGATGATATTAAAAGCGAACTGGTTAAGCAAGGCTTGATTTTAGAAAGGGGAGAAAGGGAAATGCCAGCGATTGTAATACGGGATCCTAGAATCTAAGGCAAGGTATTGGAATGGGGGTATTTATGCTATCGTTGACTAATATTGAATTAAAAACTGATTCTGGGTCGATTTAGTCTAATGCTTTTAACCCCTGCTATCCTTAGCATGTTCCCCGTTGGACGTAGCCTTGTACAGTAAGACCCCGCTGTCCTTAGAGTGTTCTAAGCTAAACCACGCTGCCCTTAGCCTGTTCTTTGCTGGCCGTAGCCTTATACAGTTAAACTCTAACCAGTATAGTTCAGCAGGCTAAGGTCAAACCAGTTTCTATGCAGTCGGAACTTTTCAGAGATCAGCGTAGGAATTGAGGATAGGGTTTCGGGGGTGTAAAGAAACCTCAGAGACACAGAGATTTGGTGTGGTGTTTGGGGGTTCCATGAATTCATGTCTATCGGGAGGTTTTTTTGAGGAATACAAGTTCAACCCCTACAGGGTTGGGTTTTGCATACGTATCGCATACCCCCGTTTGCACCGGGGGCTATTGATGGTTTAAGCCCTGCGGGCTAGCCCCGCCTTTGTTGGCGTTTCACGGCTATCAGAAGACATTTCAATTATAATGGATGACAGGGAACACCAACTACATTTCACCACCAAAATTATTGTTGTAGCGCTCTTACAGAGCGCGGGAATGCCCTCTTATCTCGGGGTACAAGTATGGTGCTCCTGCGGAGCACGGGAACAGCAAATGGGTTTAATGAAATAAATCGCGTGGTGGGTTTTGGGGTACTTGGTGATGCTGATTGATATATGGAAAACAGTCCCCTTTGTATCTTATTGATAAACCATTATGGCTGCCATACCCGAAACTACCCCCTCCACTACCCGCCGGCCGGGGTTTTCGCATCAAAAGAAAACCCATCTGCGGATTGATATGACCCCCATGGTGGACCTGGGGTTTTTGCTGATCACCTTTTTCATTTTTACGACCCGTCTTGGCGAGCCGCAGGCACTGAAACTGTTTATGCCGAATGACCAGGACAAAACCATTACCCCCAACACAACCGGGGAAGGACTGACCCTGACCATTTTGCTGGATGGAAAGAATAGGATTCATTATTACCACGGCATGCCGGAAAAGGCATTGGCAAGCGGGGAGGTCTTCTCGAGTAACTATCACCCACAAAAAGGAATCGGTCAGGTAATACGTGATAAACAACTGGCCATAGATCAGTCGGGCAAATACCCGGAAGGAAGAAAAGGAATGGTCGTCATCATCAAAGCCGGCCCGGAAGCTAGCTATAAAAACATGGTGGATGTGTTGGATGAAATGCTGATCAATGGCGTAACTAAATATGCAGTCGTAAAGCCTTCGGCGGATGAACTGCGCCTTTTAAGCAATTAGGTGTCCGCCGTAGTTTAATCGGTTGGTGCTCCCTGTGTGTATTTTGCCAGAATAAGTTTGAAGGTCTTCGGGAAACACCAACCGGGGCGGAATTCAGCGTAACCCATGCATTAAAATAATTCGTGTAATTCGTTCAATTCGTCTTAATTCGTGTCATCCCCCACACCCAAATCAACAATATAGAAACGCGTATACTCAAACCTCCCCCACTCCTTTGCATTTTCAGAAGATAGCAAGGATTGAAATGCAGGTACATCCTCGGAGTATAATACCAACACCAATATAGTCTTCTTCTTCACCACGGGCAGAGACTGCAGAAGCGTCCTCGCATCCATAAACCCCTTGTACCCGTGATAGATGGCCGTGTAGGGGTAATAATTATCCTTGTAGGAAGTAACGATGATATCGGCACCGGTGTCGGATCGCTTTAATTCATCGAGCAATTTTCCAAACATATTGTAATCCTGTTCGCGGTACACGGCTTGCTTGTGCTCATTGAAACGCAGGGCCACCTTGGTATGGAAATAAATATTATGCCCGATCTCGATAAAGAGTAAGAGTCCGGCGGCAGCAACAACCCAGCGCTGCCAGCCTTTAATCTGAGATAATCCTTTGAGAAAAAGGAACTGGAGAAAAAGAAAGACAAAGGCGTAGTAGCGTGATTCGTAGATATAATTCCAACCACCCACAAAACCCTGCTGCATTTTATAGGTAAGGGAAAGATAGCCCAGTGAAAGAAAGATACCTCCCACACTGATGGCGCCCAACCAGACAAACCATTTCCAGGGATCCATGGTCCGGAAATAGTTTTGTAAAAAGAATAACCAGGCCAACCAGCCGGCCAGCAGGGCCCAGACAAGTATATTGATCCATTCCAATGCAGTAAGCAAAATGGAGAGGGGAATACCCAGACGCAGGATGACCTGACTGCTGAGAAAAGCAATATTGATAAACGAAGCGGGGGCTGAAGGATGCCAATGCAAAAGATTACCCGGAAATATCCCCCGTTCGGTAGGCAGGGCATAATTGCTCATGCCGGTGGATGTTCTCATGTATAAAAAGAACAGGGCCATACAGGCGAGCGCGGTGGAGAGCATTACCCAGCCTCTTATACGCACGGCTTTATCCTTATTCATAAATTCCAATAACAGGATACCGGCAGGTACGCCGATGGTTATAGCGGGATAGGCATAGCGAAAGAGATTGGGTAAGAAAAGAAACAATCCGGCCAGCACCCAATACCCGGGACGGGATGCAGTATTCTTTAATGATTGAATGACCAGAATAAACGCCGCTACCAAAAATACCAAGGCGGGCAGATCGGTGGGTAATGATTCACTGATAAACGTATATTCAAAACACCCGGCGATCAAAGTGCCGATGTTGATAGCGGCTTTATTAAAATCAAGTACGCGTAACAGTTTACGCATCAAAAAGATCAGGATAATAGCAAAGACCCAGTCAAATGCCGTGGTGGCCTGATAGATATCAAAGGAAAACAATTTCAAGAACGGCGAAAGAAACAGGGGATAACCGGGAGGCCAGTAGGGGGTGGCATCATAAACCACCTGATCGGGGGCGGTGAAGAAGTATTGGGGGATGACAAAACCCTTGCCTTCGAGGAAGCTCTTGCTTTGCATTACACCGATCATTTTATCGCGCCCGGCGTAGGAGACAAAGAGGATATTGATCGTCCGGTTAGCAATGGCGATCAATAGAATCAGAATGCCGGCGATTCTTGAACTTAATATCTTGTATACTTCACTCAATTGAATCCCTCGCGCCCCTTCGCGCCTTAGCGTCTTTGCGGTAAAACTTAACCGCCAGGACGCTAAGGCGCAAGGGGATGCGAGGAGTTCAAAAGTCTGATATTTTCCGGGTCTTTCTTACATTTATAGATCTTTTCACCAAAAACTGCCATATGACCATCCCCGTAGTTGACCTCGCCGAATTCCTCAGTGGTGACCCCGCCCGCAAACAAAAATTCGTCAACGAATTAGGGAAGGCATACGAAGAAGTAGGATTTGTGGCCGTTAAGAATCACGGTATCTCGGATGATCTGATCGCAGATATGTATAAATATGTACAGGCCTTCTTTGCCCAGTCATTGGAAATAAAGAAACGCTACGAGATAACCGAACTGGCCGGTCAGCGTGGCTATACCTCCTTTGGCCGCGAACACGCGAAGGGCAGTACGGCCCCGGACCTGAAAGAATTCTATCAGCATGGACAAATGGTGGATGATGGGGATCCCATCAAAAGCGAATACCCGGATAATGTGGTGATCCATGAAGTGGCACCTTTTACACCAACGTTTAATAATGCATATCGTGCTTTTGAAAAATCGGGTCGCTCCCTCCTGCAAGCCATTGCCCTTTACCTGGGATTGGATGAACATTATTTTGATGATCCCATTCACAATGGCAATTCCATTCTCCGCGCGATTCATTACCCCCCTATATTAAATGAACCCCAATCGTCTATTCGTGCCGAACAACACGAAGACATCAACCTCATTACCTTACTGGTAGGCGCATCCGCCGATGGATTGCAGATCCTTACCAAGCAGAATGAATGGGTAGGCGTTACCTCTCTCCCCGAACAGATCGTAGTGAATGTGGGGGATATGTTGCAACGTCTTACCAATAATAAACTCCGTTCCACCACCCACCGTGTGGTGAACCCACCCCGTGAACTTTGGGGTACCTCGCGCTATTCGATTCCATTCTTTTTACACCCCAAGAGCCAGATGAGCCTGGCCTGTCTCGAGAGCTGTATTGATGCCACTCACCCCAAGGCCTATCCGGATGCTACGGCGGGGGAATATTTGGATGAGCGTCTGCGGGAGATAGGGCTTAAGAAGTAGTTTTTACCGCAAAGGCGCGAGGGCGCAAAGGAACGCGCGGATATCCTTGCGTTCCTTTGCGCCCTCGCGCCCTGGCGGTAAAGCTATTTATCACGCCTACCAACCACTTATCAATTTCCATAAATCATAACTTACTGTTAATCAATAATAAAGCACGCTAAGTTGCTACAATACTAAAAAAAACTTGGTACTTTGTTTTGCATAGTACCAAATATCACCCTATCTTTGACTTGTCAATGCGAAATAAAGACGATAAAAGATAAATGAAGCGCCATGAATATTGAGAACACACAGAGCCAGATGCGGAAAGGGATATTGGAATTCTGCATTCTCTCCGTGATACGCCGTGGGGAGGCCTACCCCAGTGATATCGTGGAGGAGATGCGGGCGGCCAATATGAGTATCCTGGAAGGAACGCTCTACCCCTTGCTTACCCGCCTGAAGAATGCCGATATGCTGACCTACCGCTGGGTGGAAAGTAATTCGGGTCCTCCCCGCAAATACTTTTCCTTAACGGAGAAAGGTGAGGCTTTCTACAAGGAATTAGAACAAACCTGGATGGAGCTATCCAATGGAGTAAATGCTCTGACCAGCCCAACCAACCAACAACAAGACTTCAACCAAAAAACGCAGCAAGATGAAAAAGATAATTAATATAAACCTGAGCGGCCGGGTGATCCCGATCGAGGATTCAGCTTATGAAAAGTTGCAGGCTTATATTGAAAGCCTCCGCCGGTATTTTTCCAAGGAGGAAGGAAAGGATGAGATCATCAATGATATTGAAAGCCGTATCGCGGAGCTGATGAATGAAAAGATCCGCAAGGGCGCCAATGCCATTACGGATGCGGATATTGATGAGATCGCTGCTTCCATGGGTCGTCCCGAAGATTTTGACGCCGACCTGGATGAGGATGAAAAACAAAGAAATGCCGGTAAAGAACAAGCCAGCACCGCTTCGGTGTTTGACCGGATCCATGCAAAACGCCGCCTGTACCGCAATACCAATGACCGGGTGATCGGCGGGGTATGTTCGGGTATCGCCAACTATTTGGATGTGGATCCTTCCATCGTACGGCTTTTGTTTGCGATCGTCACCTTTGGTGGATTTGGTTTTGGTATCCTCGCCTATATCATCCTCTGGATCGTATTGCCCGAGCAAGGCCTGGGTCAATATGGTGGGAAAAGATTGTACCGCAACCCGGATGACCGTGTCCTGGGTGGTGTAGCCGGTGGTTTGAGCGCTTATTTTAATAAAGACGTCAAGATCATCCGCCTGATCTTTGCCGCACCGATCATTTTGAAGGTCGTGCTGGCCATTATCAGCATTCCCTTCTGGAACAATGGTTCCTTCTTCCCCGATATCGCCTTTGGCTCCCTGACCGGAACCTTTGTGCTGGCCTATATCATTCTCTGGATCGTATTGCCTGAAGCAAATACGGAATACCAGAAAATGGAAATGCGTGGCGAACGGATCGATGTGAACCGGATCAAACAAAATGTACAGGACAAAGCACGTGAGTTTGGCGAAGAGTTAAAGACCGCCGCGAATGAATTCAGCAGCAAGGTAGGTGGATACAGCAAGGAGCGGAGCAAGCAGTTTGCGCGTGAGTTTGGCCAGGCAGCCGGTAATGCGGGGATAGGTTTTGGTCATGTGATCGGTGTGATCTTTAAAGCCTTCTTCTTCTTTATCGCCGGTTCCATTGCTTTTGGCTTGTTTGTAGCCCTGCTCGCCCTCTTATTTAGCGGTGTAGCCTGGTGGCCTTTTAATAATTTCCTGTTCACCAGTGATTGGCAGAAGATGCTGGCCTGGGGTACCGTGATCTTTTTCCTGATCGTTCCCCTGGTAGGTTTTATCACCTGGTTGGTACGTCGCATCATGAAGATCCGCTCGGGTAGTGGCTATATGGGTTGGACCTTTGGCGCCTTGTGGACATTAGGCTGGGTATGTGTAATCTGGTTGGCGGCTTCGGTGACCCGTGATTTCCGCTACTTTGAAGAAGGCAGTAAAGACATGGCCATTGCACAACCCACCACCGGTAAACTGACCGTAGGAGTTACCGCTCCCGAACTGAATTTTCAGGGTGGATATGGATGGATGAATGATGACCGCAGCGGTTGGGATATCTCTGAAGACAGTCTGACTCTGAGCTGGGTAAATATTGAAGTAAGCCGCAGCAAGGACAGCGCCTATCACGTGATCCTGTGGAAGAATGCCTTTGGCCGTGACAACCAGGACGCCCGCAGTCGCGCCAGCCGTATCGGTTATGAAATGACCTATACCGATAATTTCCTGGATCTGGGCAATGGTTTCTCCGTAGGCAAAGAAAGCAAGTACCGTGGACAGCACGTAGTGGTAGAGATACAGGTACCTGTGGGCAAGAAGATCCGCTTTGATGAAACCATCACCGAAAAATTGAACAGCGTGGAGATCGAATTCCATGACAACTACGGCCGTCGCCGCAACTGGAACCGCCGGGGTGTGTATGTACGCGATACCGATTTCCGCTGGAGAACAAATACAGACTATACCATGGGTGAGGACGGGATCTTATTTAACCCCAATATGCCCAAGGAAGAAGCCAAATCACGCGATGGTTATCGCTGGGATGGTGATGATGCAGCAGACAGAGAAAAAAGAATAAAAGAAGAAATGAGAGTGTTGGAAGAGGAAAAAGCACAGGAGAAGAAAAAACTGGAAGAGGAACTCCGTCAAATTGAGGAGCAACGTAAAAAGGACAGCCTGGATCAATCGAAGACAACAAAACCCGAAAGAATGGACAACAACAGTGATGTAGGATTGGGTGGAAGTTCGCTCTCTCCGGTGTTTTCCCTGGCCCGGTTTATTGATTAAACTCGGTTGAAGTTGGAACCATCTGCGTGAGTAGATGGCAACCTCAAAGCTTTCCCGTTTTCGGGAGAGCTTTTTTGTTACCGCGAAGGAACAAAGACGCGATGGAGCGCTAAGACATCCTTGCGTTCCTTGGCGTCATGGCGTCTTTGCGGTAAAAACCTCTTAAATTTGCCCGATGAAAAATACTCCCTTTACCGACAAACACATAGCCCTCGGCGCGAAGATGGCCCCCTTTGCCGAATACAATATGCCCATCAGTTATTCTGGCATCAATGACGAGCACGCCGCTGTGCGCAAGAACGCCGGGGTATTTGATGTAAGCCATATGGGGGAGTTTATTTTAAAAGGTCCCAAGGCCCTTGACCTCATTCAGCGGGTGACTACCAACGATGCCTCCAAACTTACAGCGGGTAAAGCCCAATACAGTTGCCTTCCCAATGAAGAAGGCGGTATCGTGGATGACCTGATCGTGTATTGTGTGGAAGAAAACAAAGTGTACATGCTGGTGGTGAATGCCAGCAATATTGAAAAAGACTGGAACTGGATCAGCCGCTTCAATACCGAAGGGGTGGAGATGCATAATATTTCCGATAAGACCTGTCTGCTTGCGATACAAGGCCCCAATGCCACCCGTATTCTGCAACCGCTGACGGAGATGGACATCATGAACCTGAAGTATTACACCTTTGTAAAAGGGAAATTTGCCGGTGTGGAGAATGTATTGGTGAGCGCGACGGGATATACCGGTGCAGGTGGCGTAGAGATCTATTTTGAGGACAAAGACAATGCGGCCAACATCATTTGGGAGGCCATTTTTGAAGCCGGAAAAGCATCAGGCATCAAACCCATTGGCCTCGGTGCCCGTGATACCCTGCGTCTTGAAATGGGGTATTGCTTATATGGTAATGATATTGATGATACTACCAGTCCCCTCGAAGCCGGTCTGGGCTGGATCACCAAATTCACCAAAGATTTTACCAACCGTCCCGCTTTTGAAAAACAAAAACAGGAAGGCGTAACCCGCAAACTGGTCGGTTTTGAGATGATCGACAAAGGCATTCCCCGTCATGGCTACCTGATCAAGGACGCGAATGGCCAGGAGATCGGGCATGTGACCTCGGGTACCCAATCCCCCTCCCTTCAAAAAGCCATAGGCCTGGGTTATGTGGCCAGTGCGCATGCCGCCCCCGGATCGGAGGTATTTGTAGCGGTAAGGGATAAACTTTTGAGCGCCCGGGTGGTGAAACTACCCTTTGCCTGATATTTGGGTAATTGGGAATGATTTTTGACAAGCCAAACCGGTTCTAACGACACAATATGCCCCGGATTCATTTAACCACATTTATCGCTGCCGCCGAGCAAAGGGTTTATACCATTAGCAAAGGGATCGATGTGCCCCGGGAATGGACGGCCAAATACCAGATGAAACATGAACGCTTCCTGAAACCCTGTGATAATGGGACCATCCTGATCGATTATTTCGACTATGAGGCGCCCTATGGGGTACTCGGAAAGATCTGGAACAGGATTTATCTTTACAAGCACCTGACCCGCCAACTCGAAGAAAGGAACCAAAAGATCCGGAGACAGGCGGAGACCCGGGATTGAACCACCCAACTACCATGGAGAAAAAACCCACCTTATATACTGCTTTATCCCCTGCCCTGCTCCATTTATATGATGTTACCAACAGCATTGTGGTGATCATTGATGTATTACGCGCAACTTCTACCATCGCTACGGCCTTATACAATGGCGCTAAATCCGTGATCCCTGTGGATTCGGTAAGCCGTTGTATCGAGATTGGGAGACAGATCGAAGGGATCACCGCGGGAGAACGTGATGGACAAATTGCCGAAGGATTGGAATATGGCAACTCGCCGTTTGAATATCCCCGTGATTTCGTTGGAGGAAAGACGCTTGTTTTAACCACGACCAATGGTACGCGTTTACTCCATATGGCGTTGGAGAAAGGCGCGCAGGAGATCATTACGGGATCTTTTCCCAATCTGCAGTCTGTATGTAATTACCTCGGTGAGCGGAAGCAAAATGTTATTCTCGGTTGTGCCGCCTGGAAAGACCGGGTGAATATGGAGGATATGTTATTTGCCGGAGCGGTGATTGAAGCCATCGGGAAGAACTTTAGCATCAATTGTGATTCCTCGCATTTGGCGCAAGCGACGTATGCAAGGGCCAAGAAGGATATGTTTGGGTTTATGAAGAAGAATGACGCGTCGCATTATCATAGGCTAATGAACTTCGGGTTGGAGAAAGATATTAAGTATTGTTTGACACCGGGAGGCGCGGATGTATTACCGGTGTATATGGATGGCAAACTCGTAGTGCACAGCTAAACTTTGTGCCCTTTGTGTCCTCCTACGCCAGTCTTGCGTAGGAGGTCACGAAGGACACTAAGGGAGCACAAAGCACACTAAGGGGACGCAAAAAAAATCCGCAAAGGTACACCATTTTCCCCGCTATTTTTTAATTCTCACGAATAATTATTTTCTTTCATTTAAGAGAGGAAATCCGGATTCTATTCCTTTACTTTTGCAGATTGTCCATTTTTGAAACTGTGCATTGATATTAGGAATTTATCCCTATGGCCTTACCCCATCTGATTAAGTATGTGTACACCCATGGAACTGATGAAGTGATTCGTCGCGGCAAGAAGATCCATGCGGTAGGTTTTGTGGAATTAGTAGAGTATGACGATCTCTTTGGCTCGGCGGTGTTCCGGGTGAAAGATGATACCTATGCTACTTACTACAAAGTATATATTCAAAAGATAAACGATGCGCAGCATGTATCGCTGCGCTGCGCCTGCCCCTACAACCTGGGGGATATCTGCCGCCACGAGGCGGCTTCACTTTTTTCATTGCAGGAGATGATCGACAAGAACCTTCTGAAAACAGGTGGCTCGGTGTACGATCAACGACATACCGTGGTCAAGATGAAGACGATCGAGATGAAGACCATCCGTTTGCTTTGCTCCCAGGAAACACTGAACACCGCCGAAACCTATTTGCGCACCAATAAGGCCACGATCGATTACGCCAAGGATGAGATGGTAAAAGCCACCGTCACCCTGGAAGGCAAGGATTATAAAGTGGTGATCAGAAAGAACGAGGAAAAGAACTTTGATACCAGTTGTGAATATGTGGATGAAGATCATCCGCTTTGTTTACCCAAAGTGATCGTCTTTTTGCAATTGTTATCCGGTCATGGCGCGCATTATTTTGACAGCATCCGTAACTGGGATAAGGAAAAGAATAAATTGCTTGAGCTCTACGGCTATTCCCTCGAAGATGACCTGGAAGGAAAATTTGAATTCACCTATAAAGAAGGCAAACCCTTTTTACGTTTGCTCGATCCCACGATCAAGCGGGTAAATGCCGTACCTGCGGCGCCAGCGCCACGTCCGGTACCCGTACAGGAAGAAACCGCTCCCGAACCTGAGAAACCTGCGGTGGTCCAAGGTCCCTCGAAACGCCTGGGTGTGGTGTTTAATTTAAACAAAAAGAACTACCCCTATTTTTCGGTGGATGTGATCCGCGGGGATGTGGAAGAAGAGAGCATTGCTTTGGTGGATAAGGTGGAGAAACTCGACCTTACTAAATACGTAGAAGTAAACGATTTGTCGGAGCATGACCAGCAATTGTTTGGCATGCTGCGTAAATTGCAGGATACCGAGATCAATAAATACATCAGCCGGAATTCACCTTTCTCCGGTATCTGGGAGAATATCATTCAGCAGGAGGATGAGGACCTGGCCGATGAGACCAAGGCTCTGATTCGTGAATACCTGCATCCCAAACTAAAAAAACTGATGGTAGAGCATGAAGGACAACCCCTGTTCTTTATGCTTCCCAAAGGAAAGGCCTTTAAGACAGCCAACCTGGAGCCCGTGCAAGCATCGAATGATCCCTTGTCACCGGCGTTTGAGGTAAACAAGAATGGAAAATCCTATCAGGTGGATTGTGTGTTGCGCGCGGGAGGGTTGTTCTATAAATTGGGGGATAACGAAACCAAGGTCCCATTCTTCTTTTTATACAATAATCAGATCAGTCTTTGGAAGAATACCGAAGCCATGGAAATGGCCGAGCGCTTTCTTCCCAATGGACAGTATAATATTCCCAATGCCGAATGGGAAAAACAACTCCATGGGTTTATCCTGCCCCTGACCCGGGATTATAAAGTAGAATTCAAATCCACCCTGGTTACCGAGGTCAAAGAAGGCGAACCCGAAACGCGATTGTTCCTTGTAGAAAAAGGGGATTACCTCGTGTTTCAGCCCACATTTACCTATAAAGGCTATGAGACCAAGGCCCGTGATAGAAATGAAGTGGTGGTACCGGTGAATGATAAAGTGATGATCGTGCGGCGTAACCGCGATGCGGAGCATAAGTTCATTCAACAGTTACAGAACCTGCACAGCAATTTTATTTTTCAATCCGATACGGGATCACTCGCGCTAAAAGGCACCGATGTATTAAAGAACAACTGGTTCTTTCTCTTTGTGGATGCCATGAAAGACATGAAGATCGAGGTGTTTGGATTTGATGCGTTGAAGAATTTCCGTTTCAATACGGCCCGCCCCTCGACCAAGATCTTTATCAGCAGTCATACCGACTGGTTTGATGCCAAGGTGGACATTCTCTTTGGTGACCAGAAAGTAAGTGTATCCGAGGTGAAGCGCGCATTGGCGAATAAGCAACAATTTGTACAACTGAACGACGGTACCCTGGGTATTTTACCCGAGGAGTGGTTAAAAAAATATTCCCTGCTCTTCCGTATTGGAGAGGGCAAGACCGATCAGCTTAAATTATCCAAATACCACATGAGTGTGGTGGATGAATTGTATGACAGTCGCGATGAAGGCGAGCTGGTACTCCAACTCGAAGAGAAATACGAGAACCTTAAAGAGGGCCATACCATCAAGGAAATTGAACCACCGGAGCACTTAAAAAGTATCCTTCGTCCCTATCAGGTAGCGGGCTATCAATGGCTCAATTATCTCAGCGAAGTAAGTTGGGGAGGTATCCTGGCTGATGACATGGGTTTGGGTAAAACGGTGCAGGCGCTTTCCTTTATCCAGCATTTTAAAGACACCAAAGGAAAATTGAGGGCGCTGGTGGTATGTCCCACCACCCTGATCTATAACTGGGAAAATGAGATCAAGAAATTCACCTCCGATCTTACTTATCATATACATCATGGCGGGGCAAGGTCAAGAGAGAAAGAGGCCATTGAAAACTATGATGTGATCATTACGACCTATGGCACTTTACGGAGTGATATCAAATTACTCGTGACCATTGATTTTGATTATCTGGTACTTGATGAGTCACAGGCCATCAAGAACCCTGCGAGTAAAGTAACCAGGGCCGCTTCGCTGCTCAAGGCCAAGAACCGGCTCTGCATGAGTGGTACACCATTACAGAACAACACCTTTGATATTTATGCGCAAATGAACTTCCTCAATCCCGGTATGCTGGGTACGATGGAATTCTTCCGTCAGGAATTTGCCATTCCCATTGACAAATTTGGGGAAGAGGACCGAAAGGATCATTTGCGGAAGATATTGTATCCCTTTATCCTGCGTCGTACCAAGGAGCAGGTAGCGCGTGACCTCCCCGAGAAACAGGAAATGATCCTATATTGTGAGATGGAAGATGAGCAAAGACGGATCTATGATGCCTATCGCAATGATTACCGCAATCAGATACTGGGCACGATCGAGACACAGGGTATTCAGAAATCGCAATTGACCATTCTGCAAGGGTTGATGAAACTCCGGCAGATCTGTGATTCACCCGCTATCCTCAATGAAGAGGACAAGTTTGAGAACCATTCCATCAAACTTGATGAACTCGCGCGGGAGATCACGGAGAATATCGGAAACCACAAGGCGCTTGTGTTCTCCCAGTTCCTGGGTATGCTGGCGCTGATCAAGGACCGGTTAAAACATCTGGATATTACCTACGAATATTTTGACGGAAGCACCTCGGCTCCTGACCGGGAGAAAGCCATCCAAAGCTTCCAGAATGATGATAAGGTCAGGGTCTTCCTGATCTCGCTCAAAGCCGGGGGTGTGGGTTTGAACCTGACGGCCGCCGACTATGTCTACATCGTTGATCCCTGGTGGAATCCCGCGGTGGAGCAACAGGCCATTGACCGGACACACCGTATCGGGCAAACGAAGAACATCTTTGCGTACCGCATGATCTGTAAGGACACGATTGAGGATAAGATCATTCAGCTTCAGGAGAAGAAGCGGGCATTAGCGAAAGAATTGATCGCGGATGATTCGTCGTTTGTGAAGTCGTTGTCGAGGGAGGATGTGGAGTATTTGTTTAGTTAACGATTTACCGCCAGGGCGCGAGGGCGCTATGATTCGCCAAGTCTTGGCGCTCCCTTGCGCCCTCGCGCCTTGGCGGTAAGACAAAAAAAGCCGCTCCACCACGGAACGGCCTTTAGTTATCGGGGAGTTAGTAAGCTACTATTTCTTCTTGCGATAATCGTACGCATGGGCTGCAGGAGATTGTCCTGACAGGAAGATTCCCAATACCACTTTAATAACCCGGAAAACATTGAGTGAAGGTTGATAGTTGCGTTTGTATATACGCGCCTCTTCATTAGCATGATGGATCATCCTGTTTTTCATAATAAATTGGATTTATAGAAGAATAAAACGCCCGGAACAAAAAAAAATTATGTGGATAACGTTAAAAAATAGGATATTAGCTAACGCGTAACACGCTAAATTTCAACCTTATGACAAAAACTAAAGCAATTTCTCTCCTTGTTTTCGGTATTTTATCCCTTTCCGTAGCCTATTCTCAGCCCGAAGCCGTCTCCGCCAGTCTTTCCAAGGTCATTGTCGATTATACCAATCAGTTTCCCAAATACCTGGGCGAACCCCTGAGTTCCAACCCGCAATCGGAGGAATTTGGTTCAAAAATTTGCATTGCCGGTGCCGAACAATGCACCATTACAAAATACAGCGCCAAGAGCAAGACGATTTATTCCTGGCAGGCACGCATGCCGGTATCTGAAGATTTTTCAAGCGCTAAAAAAACCTACAAAGATCTCTTTCAACAAGCCCAGCAAACCGTGGTCACCCTGGGCGATAAAACCTTTCACCTGGTGGGCACCTATAAAGAGCCTACTGAATCGCTTCGTTTTCACAGCATCATTCTTACGCCAGACAGCAAGGACCGGGCTCTCAAGAACCTCAAACTCGAGATCCTCCTCGAAGCCGATATGTTGGAATGGGGTATACGCGTCATCCTGTATGACAAGGAGCGATTGGACGATGAAAGAGGCCCGGTGATCGAGAATTAACCTTCATTAACATTAATGCAACCCGGGTTAACCTCCCTTATGGTGGGGTAAGAATATTTTCGTAGCCGGAATCAAAACCCGTTTATGAAAAAAACTTTACTCCTCTCTTGTCTGGTGTTTTCCACTTTGTTTCTGGCTGCCCAAAAAAACGGAACAGTCAAGGGTATTATTTTCGATACGCTTTCACAAAAACCCGTGGCCGGTGCCACCATCACGGTGATGAAGCGGATCGATTCTTCCCTCGTCACCTTTACCATGACCGGAAACAATGGGGCCTTTTCACTCACAGGTCTTGAAAAAGGGGATTACCGGCTCCTCATCACCCATGTGAGTTATCATAACGGGAATAAATATTTCATTCTTTCAGATTCGGTCAACAATGTGGATATGGGAAATGTGGTGTTGAATGATAAGACCAAGGTATTGGAGGAAGTGGTTATCATGGCTGAGGCACCGCCTGTGACGATTGTGGGGGATACCATCCAGTACAATGCCGGTTCATTTAAAACAAAACCCAATGCCGTAGTCGAGGACCTGCTCAAGAAATTGCCCGGTGTACAGGTAGAGGCGGATGGAACGGTAAAGGCACAAGGGGAAGAAGTGAAGAAGATATTGGTGGATGGCAAAGAGTTTTTTGGCAATGACCCCAAGATCGCGACCAAGAACCTGCCCGCCGATGCGGTAGATAAGGTACAGGTGTATGATAAAAAGAGCGATGCGGCCGAGCTTACCGGTTTTGATGATGGGAACTATGAGAAGACGATCAACCTGAAATTAAAAGAGGACAAGAAGAAAGGAGCGTTTGGAAAGGTGATGGCAGGCGGAGGTACCGAAGGCCGGTATGAAGGAAGGTTTAATGTAAATGCCTTTAAAGGGGCACGGCAGCTATCCGTGATCGGTATGTCGAACAATGACAATGCGGAAGGGTTTTCCTTTATGGATATCCTGAATTTCTCGGGCGGACTGGGTAATGTATCCAGCAGCGGAGGGAATATCAACATCAATATCAGTTCCAGCGACCCATCGGCTAACCTGTTTGGTCTTGGGGGAGATAATAGCATCAATACAACGAATGCAGGAGGGATCAATTACAACAATATCATAGGGAAGAAGACCAAACTGAATGGCAATTATTTCTACAACCGGTTCAATCCCCTGAGCGAATCACGGACAGCCCGACAGTATATTTTACCCGATTCCACCAACTACTACAATTCCTTTGGTAAGTCGGATGTATTGAATGAGAATCACCGTGTGAATTTTGTGGTGGATTATTTTATTGATTCCAATAATTCCATCAAGATCACCCCGAATTTCAGTTATCAAAAATCGTCCACCCGGTCCGAAGGCCAATCTGAGACCCTGACCGAACAGTTGGCCCGTACCAATGACAGTTGGACGGACTATATTGCCTCAGCACGGGGGTATAATTTTACCAATGACATCATTTTCCGTCACCGGTTTTCCAAACGGGGGCGTACCCTTTCCCTGAGTTTGAATTCAAAATTCAATGAGAACACCGGGGAGAGTGACCTGGAGTCGGTCAATAATTTTTATAAAACATCCAATCTCTTCCGTACAGACAGTGTGCGCCAGCGTGGGGACCTGACCAATGACCAGAAAGGATATACCGCCAAAGCCGTATATACTGAGCCATTGGGTAAGAGCTCATTGCTGGAGTTGAGTGCCTCGAACAGCCATACCCGTTCGGTTTCGGATAAAGTGACCTATGATTACAATAAAGGCACAGACAAATATGATCAGCTCAATGATCTGTTGACCAATAATTACGAGAACATATACAATACTACGGTAGCAGGATTCCGGATACGGACCCAGAAGAGGAAATTCAGCTATGCCTATGGGTTGAGCTGGCAGAAAGCGGCGCTTGAAGGCACCATCATCAGTGGTACCAAGGACTCGGTGATCCGGCAGGATTTTCAAAACTGGTTGCCCAATGCACAGTTCAAATACCAGTTTAGTCGTTTCAAGAACTTATCACTCAATTACCGGACCTACACCACCCAGCCCACGGCTTCCCAGTTACAACCTGTACCTGATGTAAGCAACCAGTTGAGCATTAAATTGGGAAATCCCAATCTGGAGCAGGAATTTTCCCATAGTATTCAGCTTTCTTATACCGGGGTGAACCCGTTCAAGAATAAGAATTTGTTTGCCTTTGTCAACTTTACGACTACGGCCAATAAGATCGTGAATGTAAACCAGCGTGATTCCCTCGGAGTGGATACCACCACCTATGTGAATGTGGACGGGGTATATAACCTCAACAGTAATTTTCATGTCAGTTTCCCATTGAAGTTCATGAAGGCCAATTTGAACCTCGATGCAGGGGTACAATACAGCCGTGGATTTCAGTACAGCAACGGGGCGAAGAATGAGATACGGAATACCAGTATCGACCCCCGGGTAGAAATCACCAAAGTGATCAAGAATAAAGTGGACCTATCGGTATTTGCCGGGATCACCCTGAGCCGGGCCACCTATTCCCTGCAGTCCAACCTGAACAATAACTATGTAACCCGTGAATTGGGTGGGAATATTGGCTGGGAGTTGCCCAAGAATTTCTATTTATCCACTGATTTTGAATACAGGGTCAATGCCCAGCGGGCGGAAGGGTTCAATATCAAGGTACCCATGTGGAATGCGGCCATTAGCAAACAGTTCCTCAAGTTCAACCGCGGCGAGCTCAAGCTGAGTGTGCATGACCTGTTGAACAAGAACCAGGGCATCCAGCGGAATACAAACGCCAACTATATAGAGGATGTCAGCAATAAGATCCTCCGCCGGTTCTTTATGCTCAGTTTTACCTACAGCCTGAACAAGATGGGCGGCGAGGCGCCTGGTGGGCCGGGGATGAATATGCGGGTGATCAGGAGGTAATACCGTGATTTCACCCTAAAAAACGGGGAAAAAACGGGTCGTGGTTACACATAAATAGTTCATTTTCGTAAGAACAATTCAAACCAAAATCAACTATTATGCAGCACCATTTCCTTCTTCGCGCTCCTCTGCGCCTTTGCGTCCTGGCGGTAACTCTTCTCTCCCTCTTAATGTCCTGTAATGAACAGGGCGGAAAAGCTAAACTCACCCATGATGACTCATTGGCCATTTGTGAGGCAATCATCAACCAGGGAGATACATCGAAGCCTCAGTTAGAGTCACACCAGAAATATGTTTTTGAGAAAGATGATAACGAGATACCTGAACCTACGGCCCGTTCTTATCACAAAGCATATTTATCCAGCCCAATCCCGGGAATTGTTGATAACAACGGCAATCTGATCCGGGGTTTTTATATTTCCGCAACTGATATCAACAACATCAAAAACAAATTAGTTAATGGTGCCCGGGTCTACTTTGGAAAGGCACCCAATGGTTCTTACCGTCTTATCCTGGTTGGCGTTAAGAACGATCTATCAAACGACCTTTCCTATATTGCGGACGAGTTCTTGCCTTGCCCGACAAGTTGTCCCGGAGATAATAATCTGCCCACACTTCCGGAAGCGACCCGCAGGGCCATTTACCGGTCCGACTTGAACTGGCATAAAACAGTAGGCAATACAGAGGTGATGAAAAACTTTAATAATACAGAAGTAGTAAGACAATAATCAATGAGCGCTAAGATCGTCATATACCTGATCTTGCTCTTTGCAGGGATTTTAACAGGCGCCTCGCATTACAGGCGCCTGTCTTTTCCCTATAAGGTGCTGTTCTTCACGTTTATTTACATTTTTGTAAAGGAAACAGGCGCCCTCATTTTATCCATTTACTTTCAATCGAACCTTACCTATTACCGATACCTGGGAATCATTGATTCGTTGCTGGTAGCCTGGATCTTTTACCTCAGCTTTGAAAGAAAGTGGATGCGCCAGATTACTATAGCTGCATCCATTTTTATGCTTGTTTATTTTTGTCTGTATAGTCTGCGTCTTAAAGAACCCTTTTTTGGATTAGATACCGACTTTCGGTTGATCAGAGGCGTTATACTGGTGATTTTTGCACTTTTCGGGTATTTTCAAATACTGAAGTCAATGGAAACACACCCACTGTTTCAGTTACCCTTTTTTTGGTTTTCAACCGGAGTCCTGATCTTTTATAGCGTCAGCATTTTCTATTGGGGGTTTCTCTCCACTTTTCAACAAACCCTCAATGCCGTTAGTTATTTTAAGATTGTGCGGGGAGTTTTTGAGTGGGGGAACTATTTAATGTATCTTATGTTTCTTATAAGTCTTAGGAAAGATGGGACTAAGGCAATCGGGAAATCCTAAAACATTCATGCCATTAACCGGTGATATAAAGCTCCTTGTGATAGCAGGTATTTGCCTGGTGATATTTCTATTACTTTTCATCATTGTGTTTGTCATACTCTACAGGCAACGTCAGGACCTGTTAGTAAAGCGCAATGAACAGATCCGAAGCGAGTATAATCAGACTCTTTTGCAATCCCAACTTGAAATTCAGGAGCAAACCCTAAAAAAAATATCAGAGGAGATTCATGATAATATCGGGCAGGTATTGAGCCTGGCCAAGCTGCATTTGAATACAATTGAAACGCCATTGGAGAAAGAAGCGGAAACCAAGATGATCAGTGCAAAGAAATTGGTCAGTAAGGCTATTCAGGATCTTCGGGATATTTCCCACTCATTTAATACAGAAAATATTCAGGCGCTGGGCTTGAATCGGGCTATGGAAGAGGAGTTGGAAATGATACGGCGAACCGGGAAATATTCAGTCGCCATGCGCCAGGAAGGAACATTATTTCGCTTGCCTCCGCAACATGAGCTCATTCTTTTCAGGGTGGTACAGGAATGCCTTCAGAACATTATAAAACATGCTGAGGCCAATTGCATCGAGATCCTGGCACAGTATGATCCGGTTGGCCTGACCATTTTTGTAAGTGATGATGGGAAAGGTTTTTTGGTGAATGAACAAGATGAGGTTCTGCCCACGAAAGGATTGGGTATTCGCAATATGAATGCGCGGGTGAGCCATATTGGAGGAAGCGTTCTGATAGATAGCAGCCCGGGAAAGGGGACGACCATTTTGATCAAAATTCCACGAACAACGAATGATATTGGCTAAAACCAGAAACTGAAATGAGTAATACAAAATCAATAGCCCTCGCCGACGACCACATCCTTCTTCGTGATGGGCTTGCCGGACTTGTGTCCAAACTGGGATACGAGGTTTTATTCCAGGCAGATAATGGACAGGAGCTAATGAATAAGGTGGCCCCGGTGCGATTCCTGACCTTGTATTAATGGATATTAATATGCCCCTAAAGGATGGGTATGAAACGACCAGTTGGCTGCAAAAGAATTACCCGGATGTAAAGGTCCTGGCCCTGAGTATGTATGATGATGAACACGCCATCATCCGGATGCTCCGGAGTGGGGCGAGGGGCTATATCCTCAAAGACAGTGAACCTTCGGAATTAAGGGCCGCCCTGGAAGCTATTCTGCACAAAGGATTTTATTACTCAGATATGGTCACGGGAAAACTGCTTCATTCCATACACCAGATGGATGAGGAAGAAAGGATTACTTCCTCTGTGTTGGGTCTGAATGCCCGGGAAGAAGATTTTCTTAAATACGCCGCCACCGAAATGACCTATAAAGAGATCGCCGATCAAATGAACCTGAGCCCCCGAACCATTGATGGCTACCGGGACAGCCTGTTCGAAAAACTGGGGCTGAAAAGCCGGGTCGGTCTGGTCCTTTTTGCGATCAAACACGGAATAGTCAGAATATAGACCCCTGAATTTGAAACTCCTTTGACATCAGGATTTCCACCTAGGCTGACTCCGTGAATTAACGGAGCAGATTCCGTTATTTCACGGTATTTTGCCCCTGACCGAATGACGAAATTGCTTTAAGAAAACCAACCAAACCATGTTATCCCCCTTATCCCTTTACCGCGCTCAGACCGACAAGGTGAAATCCATCATTGTCTTTTCCTCGGTAGTATTGACTGCCGCCATCGTGTTTCTGATTGCTAATGTGCAAATGGGCAATGTGGCTGTAAATATGATGCGCCCTTTTTCCAATTCTCAGGACCTTATCCAGCAACATATCGATAAAGTTTCAAAGCCAGATCTGATGACGGAGACCCAGTTTAAAACCATTAAGACCCAGCAAAAGGTATTGGCTACCCGGAAAACTCATTACCTCGAATTGAGTACCCTCTTTTTCCGTAACTATTATGGCGTACTCATACTTACCATGCTTTTTTCCTGCGTAGGAGGCGTAGTGCTTTTTATAGTGATTAACAAGGGATGGGGAGGAAGCTCCGAGCCACTCAAAGCGCTTTTTCTGGCCATTCTCATGGTGGTGACCTTTTGTGGTTTTTTCCCTGTGGTCTTTAAGCAGCAGGAAAACTTTAATCAGAATATTGGGAGTTATATGAATTATACTAAAGCGGAAGCAAATATTGTGGGACAATTATCAATGCTACAGAACACCAGCCTTTTTAACATTACCGAGATCAAAGGCAAGGATTCCGGATCTACCCGGATCGATACCAACCGCTACCTGCGCGAGACCGATTCGCTGATCAACATGAACACCGTGACCATTAATAACCTGACCAATTATATTCTGACCATTGATGCCCGCGAGATCAAGTCTATTGGCGAAGTGTATAAAAACTACGTCAATACAATAAGTGGAGATACCACCCGCAGAAGAACACCTTAATCAAACCTCATAACACCTTTTTATATGGCAAAGAAAAAAGCACTTAAGACACTCGTCAACGAATCGGATGAACGCACCGCCCATTTTGGAATGTACAAGGTGGAGGATTCCGACCGACATGTACAGCTTGACCTTTTTCCCGGCGCTACCGGTCAATCGGCCATCAGTACCGTAAAACTCGAGAGCTCAACCCTCGTAAAGGAACAGGAAGGCTCTATTGAAGACCTGGACCTGGGAACCAATGCAGAATTGCGAGGGCAGGAAATGACGATTTATACATTGGTATCCGATGTTTCGCATGACACCGATCTCACTTCCCTGGACATGATCCTGAAAGGTGGCGTGGAAGAATACAGCATTTCCCTGAAGCGTACCGTGCAATCGCAAGGTGACTCGGTAGGTTACAAAATCACGATCCTGTTTTTTCAATAAACCTATTTCAATGAAAACTCGTGTAATAACTATTCTGCTTTCGCTGTTCCTGGTGATCCGTCTCAACGCCCAGGAATCCGATATTGATACCACCATCAAACTGGATCTGCTTAAATCACCGTCTTCTCCGGCCTTTAACCTGCTGGGTATTTCACCCAGCCTGATCGAAAGACCCAGTGATATAACCGAGTTTAGGCTATCGCTTCAAAATGCCACCACCAATTTTTCCATACCGGATGCCTATGCGGTGGAACTGGCTCCCTTTCTGATGAAGCGAAAGAAATACCTGCTCAATACGTTTAATGATAATAAGTATACCATTCCTCAGACCTTTGTCGTTTCAGCCGGC
This sequence comes from Chitinophagaceae bacterium, assembly GCA_041752235.1. Lineage (GTDB taxonomy): Bacteria > Bacteroidota > Bacteroidia > Chitinophagales > Chitinophagaceae > SpSt-398. Next base: position 7,113 of record JBGSHM010000020.1, on the reverse strand, counting down.
TACTCAAGGCTCGGTCCCGATGGTGGGGATGATGTGGATAGCCTGAAAACCACTAAGCTCGCCTTTGGTATCAAGTTTTCGATCAAAAGACCGGGATGGACGGGGCAAACGGAAAAGGTTTATGACTCCATGATTAAACTGCAAAAGCTCCTGTTGAATGCGTACGAGCAGATCAGCCAGTCAAATGCCCACAACGAACAAGTAAGTGTGTATAAGGTGGAATTAAAAAGCATCATTAAAAAACCCAGCGCCAATTGGACAGATGCTGAGAAGCAACGTGCAACCTTCTTAACCAAAGCGATCGATTCGTTGGAAGTATTGATCGGCAATGAATCCAATGAAGCGATGCAGGAACTGCGTTCAGAGGTAGCTGAAGCGAGTGAAGTATATCAGAAACTAAAGGCAACGGCCAGTTCCTTTACTCAGGAGCGGAAGGGCTTTTTTATAGATTTTGCTTCGGGGATCGTTGTTGATTTTCCGGCCAACCGGTTTGACAATAGCCGTACCTCCAAAGCCGGTGCCTGGCTGACGATGGGAAATGAGAACGGGAATAAAGGGATTACTTCTCTATTTATACTTCGCTATCTCTATCAACCCGAATCGATCTTTGCCGATCCACAAGGAAATCTGAGCACCGATAAGGTCTCCACCTTTGATGCGGGAGGAAGATTGTTAATCAATGGGGTGGAAGGCCGTTTTGCGCTCAGCAGCGAATTGCTCTACCGGAGTGTATTGGGAAAATCAGACCTCGAACCTTCCTGGCGTTTTGTAATGAATGCTGAATATGCCCTCTGGAAGAATCAAAAACTCAGTTTTGCTTTTGGTCGCAATTTTGATGGAACGATCAGCAAAGGGGGCAACCTGATAGCGGCGTTGAATTTTGTTGCCGGTCTGGGTTCCACCCGTAAAGTGGCCACAAAAGAAAATTAGGCGGGGAAATTTCGCTCCAACCACTCCCCTGCAGACCTTGCGGTTTGTTCGAGCGTGATCTTTTTGGCGATCTTTTCCTGCGCATTCGTGATCGCCGAACTGATTAGGTTATGCGAAATGGATTCAGCTTCATCCATACCCAGTTTCTTCATCATGTCCACGATCTTGTCCCCGCCAAAACGCTTGAACAGCGGTTCGTCGAGGGCGCTCAGTACAAGTATCTCCTGTCCGGTGAAATTTTGAAACAACTCTTTTTCCTTTTCGGCTAAGGGATAGTGTTCGAGAAAAATGATCGGTTTGCCAGTAGCCTGAGAGGTGTGTAGTTCCCGGTATAGATAAACGGGATTATCGATTCCCCGTGATTGAAGGAATTGCGAAAACGCTTCCCGGGTTTCTTCGAACCAGGCGATCAATACGGCGCCGGGTTTATCATTTAGTAAAGTTAGTAATCCTGATTTTTTTGCCGGGCCATGTATCCAGACGATGTCCTGGAATTTTGGTGCCTGCTTTTTATTAAAGAGATTGAACAAGTTGCTGGATGCTTTAGAACATAAAATTAACACAATCCCGGCGTTACATTGCGCCTTAGCGTCTTAGCGGTTACATTTTACCGCCAGGATGCTAAGACGCAATGAAGCGCTGGGAGGTTAATTGCGCATCCGGAATTGCATCCCCCCATTCTCCTGCATCTCCTTCATCATTTTCTCTCTTTCTTTTACAAATTCCGCTTGTGTGATCTTTTTCCCGCCTTTGGGTTCTTTGATCTCTTTGGTATCTACTTTATCTGATATTTCTACAGCGACAATGCTGACACGATCACCTTCAGTGACTTCAAGTACAGCACCGGGCAACTGACCCTGATAGATCAATGGTCCGGCAAATACAGGCATATCGGTGGCAAACCAGGCCGTGATCTCCAGGGTGTCGGTCATTTCCTGCCGGGTGATTACCCCATTGTCATTATTCATCCGCATACTTGCCTGTGTACGGCTGCTGGTGGCTTTGCGGCATTTATGACCGAGTATCTCCTTTGTTTCATCACTCAACTTCCAATTGAGACGGTTGATGGTATCAGCTACAAGGAAATTCTTTCCAAACAGCTCTCGGTAGTCAACTTTTCTCATTTCCGGCAGATCGCTGAAACTGATATCCTGCGAGCCGGGCATAATCATTCGGATCTGGGCGCCTTCGCCGCCAAAACTCATTTCATCTTCCCCCATATCCGGCATGGCCCGCCATAGGGTTTGGTTATTGGCAAAAAGCAGTTCAAACCGGTCCTTTCTCTCCTGTGGAATGGCATTGGAGAAGGCCGGATTATTGCCCCCGATCTGGATCCTCAACTTGGAAGTGCGTTCATAAACAATACGTCCCTGGGTTTGCTGGGCCCAAAGCAGGGAGCCCGTGAGGGACAAGACAAGCAAAAGTGCAATACGCTTCATGAGATTTAATATTTGTGCCAAAGCTAATTCCCCCTGGAATGGGAGTCCGTTAATGCACCTTTCAAAAAGGTTAATTAAGGTTAACAAGGGCAAAGAGGGCTGAGGGAAAGGTCTATTTTTGTTTGAATGAACAGGCAGATTCCTTCCTCCAACAATACCGTACGGCACCGTGACCGTGAGATCCTGCTGATCGGGTTGACCTTGCTGGTCATTGCCGGTTTCCAGGGTTATTGGCTAAAGAACAGCTATGACCGGGAGAAAAAGGCTCTGGCTCAGCGTACCAATATCCATTTTCGCGAAACCCTGATGGGGCTTCAGGCAGCCGCTTTTAGAATTCAGGAGCTGGAAGGTGACAGCATGACCCGACTGGATATCGATTTTACCGATAAAGAAGGCGAACAGCTACGGATCAAAGTGAACCGGGGACAGGATGTGGCTGGTCTTGTCAATGCTATCGGTAAAAGAGTAGGCGATTCCTTATCTAAAAAACATTCCGTTCGATCGACCATTGTTTTTAGTGATGAGAAAAACAATATCATGATCAGCCGGGATAGTACCCGCAGCTTTGAACCCACTGATAAGGGCAATGGCTTATTGAGTTTTCTTTACCGGATCGATTCGCTGCAAGACACCCTGAGCAATCAGGCCATTGATTCCGCCTTTACCGCCACCTTGAAAAAGGAAAAGATAAGTGTACCGTTTACCATAGTCCGGACAGCAGGCACCAAAGACAAAAATGACCGGATGCGCGGTGGGCCCTTTCCCCCTTTTGAACCCGGAATGGCACAGCGGATGCGTGAAATACCCGATAACAATAAAGTAGTGCTGGGTTTTACCCACCCCATGACCTATGAACTGGTGCTGGGAAATACCCTGCCCTATTTGCTCAACCGGCTCCTGCTCCCGATCCTGTTTTCCCTGTTTCTGATAGGTGTTACCATTGTTTCGCTTGTCTTTCTCTATCGCAACCTGATGCGGCAACGAAGACTGACCGCCATGAAAAATGATTTTATCAGCAATGTGACCCATGAATTAAAAACCCCCATCGCGACCGTTGGTGTGGCCATTGAGGCATTAAAGAACTTCAATGCCATCAATGACCCGGCAAGGACAAAGGAATACCTGGATATATCCCAGAATGAATTAAACCGGCTTTCCCTGCTGGTAGATAAAGTACTCAAGCTATCCATGTTTGAGAACAAAGAGATGGACCTGCGCAAGGAATCATTTGACCTTAAGCAGGTGACCGAAGAGGTGGTGTCGAGTTTTCGTTTACAGTTCGAAAAGTTTCACGCCAGCGCGGAGATCATTACGGAAGGGAATGATTTTACCTTGCTCGCTGATAAAATGCATATCACCAGTTTGTTATATAATCTGGTAGACAATGCACTCAAATATTCTCCCGAGGCGCCACAAATAAAAGTTGCCTTAGCCGATAAAGGGGCTATGGTACAGATCGCTGTTTCTGATAAGGGTGTGGGAATTCCTCCCGAATACCGGCAAAAGGTTTTTGAGAAATTCTTCCGCGTACCCGCTGGTGATACCCATAATGTGAAAGGGTATGGATTGGGGCTTAGCTATGCGGCCGAGGTAGTGGCCAAACATGGCGGAACCGTAGAGGTGAACAGCGAAACCGGTAAAGGCACTACCTTTATCATCAATCTGCCCAAACAACATGGCTGAAACCAAAGTATTGTACATCGAGGATGAACTCTTCCTGGGAAAGATCGTCAAGGAAAGCCTGGAGAGTCGTGGCTTTACGGTTGCGATGGAAGGGGATGGCGCCAAAGCCTTTCCTCTTTTTCAAAAAATAAAACCCGATATCTGTGTGCTGGATGTGATGCTTCCCAATAAGGATGGGTTTACCATTGCTGATGAGATACGGGCAGTGGATGAAACGGTCCCTATTATATTTCTTACGGCCAAGACGCAGACCGAAGATGTGGTAAAAGGTTTCTCCCTCGGTGGAAATGATTATATCCGTAAGCCCTTTAGTATGGAGGAGCTGATCATCCGTATACAACATGCGCTTAAGACAAGAATGGATACAGGCGCCAAACCCATGACCGATTCGGTGGCCATGGGCAAACTTCAGTTTCACCTTCACCGGCAGGTATTGGTAAACGGAAAAGAAGAGCGAAAACTCTCTTATCGCGAGACGGAATTACTGAAGATCCTTTACGAGAATCGCGAAAAGATCATTGACCGAAAAGATATTCTCAACCTGCTCTGGGGGAACGACTCCTTCTTCAATTCCCGCAACCTGGATGTATATATTACAAAACTTCGTGGCTATTTGAAAGATGATCCGGCACTGGAGATTCTTACGATCAAAGGGATTGGATATCGGTTTTTGATAAATAAGGAATAAGGAATTTGAAATAAGAAATAAGTAAGTAGGTGTGAAAGCAAGATGAATTCCCATTTTCTTATTCCATATTTCAAATTCCTTATTCCTTATTTTTACAAAAACTCGTGACCATACATTCCAAACTTCCCAACGTCGGCACCACCATTTTCACTGTCATGAGCGGACTGGCCACGGCGCACAAGGCCATAAACCTCGGTCAGGGTTTTCCGGATTTTCCGATGAATGCGGAGCTGGTTGAGTTGGTGGCCAGGGCCATGCGGGGCGGGTATAACCAATATGCACCGATGCCAGGTTGGCTTCCCCTACGCGAAGCGATTGCCGAAAAAGTGAAGTATCTCTATGGAACGACGATCAATCCCGATACGGAAGTGGTGATCACACCCGGAGGTACCTATGCCATTTATTCCGCCTTAACTGCTATTCTGCATCCAGGTGATGAGGTCATTGTATTCGAACCAGCCTATGACAGTTATATCCCCAATGTAGAGGTGAATGGTGCCCGGGCGGTACGGATCTCGCTGGTGTATCCGGATTATCATATTGACTGGGACCAGGTGCGCGGGGCCATTACACCCCGTACAAAAGCCATACTTATCAATTCTCCCCATAACCCAACAGGTGCAGTGTTGAGTGAAGAGGATATTCAGCAATTACGCGAGATCACGAAGGGTACGAATATCTTTATTGTGAGTGACGAGGTATATGAACACCTGATCTTTGATGAGCTGCCGCATCGGAGCATTCTTCGGTACAGTGATCTGCTCGAAAGAAGCTTTGTCTGCTTTTCTTTTGGAAAAGTGTATAACTGCACCGGTTGGAAACTTGGCTATTGCATCGCCCCGGCACCCCTGATGAAAGAGTTTACCAAGGTACACCAGTTCAATTCCTTCAGTTGTTTTACGCCTACCCAGATTGCGCTGGCGGAATATTTGAAAAATAAAGAGGCCTATATTTCCCTCTCAGGGTTTATGCAAAAGAAAAGAGATCATTTTATTTCCCTGATGAAAAACACCCGCTTTGATCTGTTGGATAGCCATGGGAGTTATTTTATCTGTGCCAGATACAACCGGATCAGTGATGAAGGGGATAAGGACTTTGCCATTCGGGTGACAAAGGAATACGGGGTAGCTACCATCCCAGTTTCCGCATTTTACCAGTCGGGTGAGGATAACAAGGTGGTGCGGTTTTGTTTTGCCAAAAAGGAGGAAACCCTGGAGGAAGCAGTTTCCAGATTACAGAATCTATAATCCTTGCGTCCTTGCGCCCTTGCGGTAAAGCTTAACCGCAATGGCGCAAGGACGCAGGGGAGCGCAAAGAATGAATATTCAAGAAAAATATAAAGGGGTATTTTACATGTTGCTCGCTGCAATGGGGTTTTCCATCATGGGGGGAGCCGCCAAGGCATTAAAAGGAAACTTCAATGCCGGGCAGTTGGTGTTTTATCGCAACCTCATTGGACTTGTATTTCTCGCGGCCAGTTTGATTGCCCGGCCACCTGCCAGTCAGGGAGGTAAATTTCATTTGTTGCTGTTTCGGGGTTTGATGGGCACTACCGCATTGTACACCCTGCTTTATTGTATCCTTCATATTCCGCTGGGAACGGCCATGAGTTATAACCTCACATCGGCCTTGTTTATAGCGGTGTTTAGCTTTTTGTTATTCAGGGAGTATAATGGCAAGCGGGTTTTACTGGCGGTATTGCTCGGTTTCCTGGGGATGTTGCTTATTTATAAACCCGTGATGCATTTTCCCTGGTATTATCATTTGGCGGGCTTGATATCGGGGATCACTTCGGCGCTTGCCTATATCACCGTGGGGCGGTTGAATAAATATTATGATCCGCGCATTATTGTACTCGCTTTTATTGGTACCGGCGTGTTGGTCCCGGTATTGTTTATGGTGGTCCGTGCGGTTTTTGCCCTTCCCGTCGACGAAGTGTTTTTTATTGCCTGGAAATGGCCACAGGGATATGAATGGGGATTGCTTCTTTTACTTGGTCTGGCCGCGCTTTTTGGTCAATACTTTGTTACCCGCGCCTACGGTTCGGATAAAGCGGGTATTGTTTCCGCGGTAGGGTATGCCAATATCATCTTCAGTGTTTTTATCGGCATGATGCTCAATGACCCCTTCCCCGACCTGATCTCCTGGGCCGGGATATTTTGCATCATCACGAGTGGGGTTATTATTTCGTGGGTGAAGCGGGGGGTGGGATGAGGTCCGGGGTCTGATGACGGATATCGGAGGCTTGCTGTGCGAGACCTCTGGTATCGCACCTATCTCCCGTCGCCTCTGGCGACTCGAATTACAACTTTTTCTTTTTTCCTTATAAACTATATCCGCCGCCAGAGGCGGCTTTCTGGAAGTGCGAGACCA
>JBGSHM010000019.1:0-125009 GCA_041752235.1 Chitinophagaceae bacterium | reverse complement strand
CCCCCACAGCCAGCGTCTTCGCGTTCTTTGGCGTCTTAGCGCCTTTGCGGTAAATTTTAATTAAGCGGAATTCCGCCCGGCATTAATAATCCCAAACGAACAACGCATAACCAATTTCCCCAACGTTTGCTTGATCGGGGCGTCCACCAATGACTCTTCCATTTTACGAACCTTGGTGATGGCAAATTGCTGGATCGTCAGCAAGGGCAGGACGATCCGCTCACGCATTTGGATCGATAATTTATCCACCGGAAAATCGGACATGGGTTCCTGCCCGGAGAGTATATGCAAGTATTGACGGGACAATTCATATTCACGGTGGATCATTTCCCATATCTCCCCATACTTCGGATGGCTACGTAAAAAACTGGTCAAGGGGAAAAAGCATTTCATCATCGACATCTCGCAATTATCCAACAGGGTTTTGAAAAACCGGGATTCCCGATAGAGTTTTTTCAAGGCGGGTATATGCCCGCGCTTGTCCATTTCCTGCAAGGCCGATCCCACCCCATAATAACCGGTCACATTCTGTTTTAACTGACTCCAGGAACCTACAAAGGGAATCGCCCGAAGATCTTTTAACTCCAGCCTCGACGAAGCCCCGCGTTTAGCCGGTCGGCTCCCGATATTTGTTTCACTATAAAATCGTAATGGACTGGCATGGGACAAGTAGTCCAGGAAATAAGGATGACCTTTTAATGCAGAATAGGCCGCATAACTGACTTCGGATAATTGCTGCATCAGGTCGTCTTCATCCGGCCTAAAGGTCTGCTCCTTTTTAGTAAATACTTCACTGGTGACACCGGCATGGATCAGCTTCTCCATATTGTATTGAGCCGAGTCAATGATCCCGAAATTGGAACTGACGGTCTGCCCCTGGACGGTGAGCTGGATCTCTTTGTTAGAGATATCCGTTCCCATCGAAGAATAAAAGCGATGGGTCTTACCACCGCCCCTGGCAGGAGGACCACCTCGTCCGTCAAAGAACAACACATCGATCCCAAACTCAGTAGAGATTCGGGTGAGGTTTTCCTTGGCTTTAAAGATGCTCCAATTGGCCATCAGGTAGCCTCCGTCTTTGGTGCCATCGGAAAAGCCCAACATGATGGTCTGCTTATTGCGCCGGCGGCGGAGATGCTCGCGATATACGGGATGTCCGTATAATTCAGTCATCACCTGACCCGCGTGACGAAGGTCATCAATGGTTTCAAACAAGGGAATGATATCAATATTCAGTTTCTCCTTTTCCCATCCGGCGATCTGAAACAATCCCATTACTTCAAATACATTCAACGCGCTGTTACATTGGCTGATGATATACCGGTTACAGCCCTCTTCACCATTGAATTGTTGTACAGAGCGTATGACACGCATGGTCTCCAGGGTATCCTTTTCCAATGGGTCCTCTAATGCGGCACCTTCAGGCAGGGAGCCTACCCTTAACAAGCACTCGATCTTCTCTTTCTCGGTTAGTTGGGTATAGCCTTCGTCCAATACGCCTTTGATACGGGTAAGCCCTTCGAGTATCTGTCCATGCACACGGCTGTCCTGTCGTACATCCAGGGAGGCAAAGTGCAAACCAAACACCTTCACTTTGTGAATGAGGCTTTCGAGTAAATGGAGGAACAAACCATTGTGCTTATAAATAATGGTTTGTCTCAATTCCTCAAGGGTAAAGAGAATATCATCCCGGGTGATATCGGTGCGCTGCCCGGGGATGAAAATATTATTGTACAGGGCTTTTTCCAGTTCGGCCAGACGATTTTCCACCCCATCAAAGGTGAGTCGCCGGCGGATACGCCTGACTTCCAGATAATAACATTTAATGATCGAGCCTCTGAGGGCTTCGGCCACGCGAAGCGTTGTATCGGCTGTGACAAATGGATTGCCATCTCTGTCGCCCCCGGGCCAGAATCCCATCCGGATAACCGGGTTTCCATCCTGAAGGGCCTCCGGAAATTCCTTATGCAGAAAATTGCTGATCCTTCCCACCGCGGCATAAAATACATTCTCCAGGTACCAGATCAGGCTAACAGCTTCGTCAAACGGAGTGGGTTTTTGCTTCTTGAAAAAAGGCGTCTTCCCCAATTGCTGGAGGTACATATTGATCTGGCTGGTATTGTTCTCGGTGAGCGCCTTGGCCAGGTCATTGATGATGGCCAAAACACTTCCAGGATAGAATTGCGTGGGATGTGCGGTCAACACCAACCGGACAGAGAACTCTTTTAGTTTTTCCACCATCTCGCGCTCTGTACCATTGTCCTCCATTTCGGCATACAAATTTTTGAGCGTACCTGCGCCACCCATATCATTTACCTCACGAAAAGCTGAATCCTCGAGCGCATCAAAAAGTACAACCTGTCTTTCGGCATATTGTACAAAGCGAAACAGCAGGTCAAGCTTTTCTTCTTCCGTTGAAAAATGTGTGTGTTTTTTAAAGAAATCTTCAATGATCTCTTCCGGGCTCTGCCCTTTCTTATACCCATCTTCACAATTCGAAAGCAACAGGGATAAAAGGATACCCGTCTTCTCAATCCGGTGAAAGGGGAGAGAAGTAAACAGGCTATTGTACAGTTGGAACTTGATGCCCACCTGGTTTCTGAAATGCTGGAGCGCTGTGGTTGACTGATGGTCCATAAATAAGTTGACAGAAAATAATAGGAAATAGACAGGCAATCGGGGAAGTGAAAATACAAAAAAAGCAGGGGATAGCCGCGCCTCCACTGCTCCACTAACATTCGTTCTTATAATTTTATGAAATTAATTGTGGTATTTCCTTGCTGATTGGGGTGTGGATAGTATCTTCGGTTCACTTCAAGATAATGGATAATAAATGTACATACAGGCCTCCTGTTCCGGCTCCCTCCGGCATTTCCATTATTACTACTACCACCACAACGATCCGCTAAAGCGGATTGTATTTATTCATATCAATTCATGGGCATAGGCTGTTAGTTCCAAAGGGAGGCAATCACATTTATTTTATTTAATCAAATTCTATATGCAGGTTTTAAAGTTTGGCGGTACATCGGTTGGTTCGGTGTCGGCCATCAGGCAGATCAGTTCGATTCTGGAAGAAAGGGTAAAGCAAGATCAATTATGGGTGGTGGTCTCCGCATTTGGTGGCACCACGGATCTCTTACTGAAAAGTGGTCAGCTCGCCGCGACTGGAGAAGAAGAGTATAAGGAATATCTCGGGCAAATGGAGAAAAGACACCTAGAGGCGGTAAAGGAATTATTGCCTCTCCAGGCGCAAAGTGGTGTGCTATCACAGGTTAAGACATTATGCAACGAGATCGAAGACATTTGCAGTGGTATTTTTCTATTGGGCGAAATGACGGCCAGGAGTTATGATAAATTACTCAGTTATGGCGAACTTCTTTCTTCCGTGATCATCGCCGCTGCTTTTAAAGCGCATGGAATGGATTGTGCCTGGAAGGATACCCGGGAACTGATTCTTACCGACTCCCGGTTTGGACAGGCAGCTGTGGATATGCGCTTGACCAATGAAAAGATCCAGGGCTACCAAAAGGAATCCTCCTCCCGGTTGGTTATTTTCCCCGGGTTTATTGCCAGAAATGAGCAGGGAGTGACCACTACGCTTGGACGGGGTGGTTCGGATTATACCGCGGCATTGCTGGCCGCTGCAGCAGGAGCTTCTTTGCTGGATATATGGACCGATGTGTCAGGCATGATGACCGCCGATCCCCGATGGGTACCCAATGCCCGTATCATTCCTTCGATCTCGTATCATGAGGCCATGGAACTCTCTCATTTTGGTGCGAAGGTGATCTATCCACCTACGATTCAACCGGTATTGGCCAAAAAGATCCCGATCCGCATCAAGAATACATTTTCTCCCAATGACCCGGGAACAATGATCAGTGATGAACCGGAAAAGAATGGGAGTATGATCCGGGGTATATCCAGCATCAATCATATTGCGTTACTGAGCCTGGAAGGTAGTGGCATGATCGGTGTGCCGGGATTTGCCAAGCGATTGTTTGAAGCGCTTTCCGGTGCTGGGGTCAATGTCATTCTGATCACGCAGGGTTCTTCCGAACATTCCATCTGTGTCGGCGTGGATGCGGCTAATGCTGAATTGGCACGTACCGCGGTGGATACCGCTTTTGCCGCCGAGATTGCCTTTAAGAAAGTAGATCCTCTGGTGGTGGAAATGGATCTGTCCATCGTAGCCCTGGTGGGTGAACAAATGAAGAGTCATACCGGAATCAGCGGAAAGATGTTTGGTGTCATGGGTCGCAATGGGGTGAATGTGCGGGCCATTGCCCAGGGTTCTTCCGAAAAAAATATATCCGCGGTTGTATCTACTCAGGATGTTCGCAAAGCGATCAACGTGTTGCATGAAGAATTTTTTGAGAAGGTGAACAAACAAGTGAATCTCTTTATATGCGGGGTGGGGAATGTGGGGAGTAAATTACTGATGCAATTGGACCAGCAGCGTCAATTCCTGTCTGAGCAACTACGGCTACAGGTAAGGATCGTCGGTCTGGCAAACAGCAAACAGTTTGTTTTTTCGGAGGAAGGCGTAGATCCGGGCAAATGGAAGGAAACACTCGAAAAAGGGGAGAAAGGAGGAATTGATGATTTTGTACATGCGATCATCCTTCGCAACCTGCGAAATTCAGTCTTTGTAGATGTAACGGCCAGTGATGCAGTAGCGGGAGTGTACCAGCAGTTATTGGAAAAGAGTATTTCCGTAGTAGCCTGCAACAAGATCGCCTGTTCTTCTGTCTATTCCCATTATCGAAAATTGAAGGACCTGGCCCGGGAATACAATGCTTCCTTTTTATTTGAAACCAATGTGGGAGCGGGATTGCCCGTGATCGGCACCTTGAATGATCTGCTCCGGAGTGGGGATAAGGTCAACCGCATGGAAGCCGTTTTGAGTGGAACACTCAATTTTGTTTTTAATAATTACAATGCCACCCGGCCTTTTGCCGACGTTGTAAAACAGGCTCAGGAGGAAGGGTACACCGAACCCGACCCGCGCCTCGATCTTGGTGGTACGGATGTGATGCGAAAGATCATGATCCTCGCCCGGGAGTCAGGACAGCCATTGGAAATGGAGCAGATCGTCAACCGGTCCTTTATGCCAGCTACTTGTATGCAGGGCACCGTTGCGGATTTCTATCGCGAAATGGCTAACGAAGAAAGCCATTTTAAAAAGCTCTATGAAGAAGCCGCAGCCAAAGGAATGAAATTGAAATTTGTCGCTAAATATGAAAATGGTAAGGCCGAAGTCGGTCTGCAGCATATCGATCCTCAACATGACCTCTACCACCTGTATGGAAAAGATAATGTGGTCCTATTTTATACCGACCGGTACCGGGAACAACCCATGGTGATCAAAGGTGCAGGCGCTGGTGCAGAAGTAACCGCTTCGGGGGTGTTTGCAGATGTGATGCGGGCGGCGAGGATGTGAGGCGTGAGGCGTGAGGCGTGAATGGTGAATGGTGAATGGTGAATGGTGAATGGTGAATATATATTTGGCGACGTAAGTTATAGGATTTAGTTTTCACTATTCACTATTCACTATTCACTATTCACTATTCACTATTCACTACTCACAATAATAAATAACAATGATAAACACTATAAAAATACACGCCCCAGCCACCATAGCCAACCTGGTCTGCGGTTTTGATATACTGGGATTAGCCCTGGAGGAGCCTTATGATGAGATCACGATGTCGCTGTCGGAGGAGCCGGGGATACGAATCAGTCATACTGACGGATATGGATTACCTGAAGAAGCATCACGCAATGTATCTGGTGCCGCCTTGCAGGCTTTGATGGATGAATACCAAAAATCGGTTGGATTTGACCTGATTGTTCATAAACACATCATGCCAGGAAGCGGTTTGGGTTCGAGTGCTGCAAGTTCAGCAGGTGCCGTGGTAGCTGCGAATAAATTATTGGGTGAACCTTTTACCAAACATGACCTCGTGCGTTTTGCTATGCATGGTGAAAAGCTGGCGAGTGGCGTAAAACATGCTGATAATATCACACCGGCAATCTATGGAGGTGTTACCCTGATACGGTCCATCTTTCCATTGGATATCGTTCCCCTTTCTGCTCCACCCCTGTATGTAGCAGTAGTGCATCCTCAGATCGAAGTGAAAACATCCGATGCACGCCAGATATTGCGAAAGGAAGTACAATTAAAGAATGCCATCCGACAGTGGGGCAATATCGCCGGACTGGTTACCGGGTTACTGCAATCCGATTATGCCCTCATTGGCCGCTCACTGGAGGATGTAGTTGTAGAACCTATTCGCAGTATCCTGATTCCGGGTTTTGATGAGGTGAAAAAAAGAAGCAAAGAAGCAGGGGCACTTGGGGGAGGTATCTCCGGATCAGGGCCATCGCTATTTATGTTGTGCCAGGAAGAGAATACTGCCCATCAGGTAGCCGGTGAAATGAAGTCGGTGTATCAGCAATTGGGATTGGACCACCGGATATATGTAACAAGGATCAATATGGAAGGAGTTCGTTTCGTTGATTAGATTTTATTTTTAAAGAGAATGCCTTATGCAATTTTATAGTTTAAATAAAAAGTCCACTCCCGTATCCTTTCGCGAGGCCACCATTGCCGGTCAAGCGCCGGATAAGGGGTTGTATTTTCCAGAACATATTCCTGTTTTTGAAAAGGATTTTTTTGCCACCATCGAAAAAAAATCCGACATCGAGATCGCCTTTCAGGTGATCCGTCCCTATGCCGGAGAAAGTATTCCCGACGCTGAACTTTATCGGATCGTAGAAGAGACCCTTTCTTTCCCCCTGCCTCTGGTTAAACTAAGTGAGGATATTTATACCCTGGAACTTTTTCATGGACCTACATTGGCATTTAAAGATGTTGGCGCCAGGTTCATGAGCCGTTGTCTTGGCTATTTCTCCAAAGAAAAATCGGAGAAGGTAACTGTTTTGGTGGCCACATCGGGTGATACCGGAGGCGCGGTGGCAGATGGGTTTTTTGAAGTACCCGGTGTTGAGGTAGTGATCCTTTATCCTTCGGGGAAAGTAAGTCCGGTCCAGGAAAAACAATTGACCACCCTCGGAAAGAACATAAGGGCTTTGGAAGTGAACGGAAATTTTGATGATTGTCAGGCACTCGTAAAAAAAGCCTTTGCCGATACCGAGTTGAAAAAAAGCCTGTTTCTTACTTCAGCTAATTCGATCAATGTCGCACGCTGGCTTCCCCAACAATTTTATTATTTCAGTCTGTGGAGGCAATGGACAAAGAAAGATACACCTCCTATTGTTTCAGTTCCCAGTGGGAACTTTGGAAATATATGTGCAGGCATCTTGGCCCATCAATCAGGCCTGCCTGTAAAGCATTTTATTGCGGCCTGCAATGAGAATGATGTGGTCACGCGTTTTCTCCAGGAGGGAGCCTATCAACCTAAAAAGGCGGTGGCCACTATTTCAAATGCAATGGATGTAGGTGATCCAAGCAATTTTATCCGGATCATGGAATTATTTGATCAGGAAACTGAGCCGTTAAAAGATATATTAAGTAGTTACCGGTTTACCGACGATCAAACCCGGGAAGCCATGGAAAGATTGAATCAGGAATATGGATATATGGCGGATCCACACGGGGCTGTAGGATTCCTCGCCCTGGAAGCATACTGTCGGGAGCATGGTAAAATTGGGTCAACTTTGAGTCAGAATTTCAATCCAACCCATCCTTCATTTTCCACATATCCTGGTGTCTTTTTAGAAACAGCCCACCCGGTAAAATTTCCCGATGAAGTTGAAAAGGCGATTAAGAAAACAATCCCCTGGCCGGATTCTATTAAGGCCCTGGCTGATAAAGAAAAGCAAGCCGATTTACTGGAACCTGTTTATGAGGTGTTTAGGGATTATTTGATCAAACACTCATAATCGGGGATTCAGGATCATTTTAGCAATCCGCGCTTCAATGATTGGCCTTTCCACTTCAAAATCCAACTTGATCTTCCATTTTTGGAGGGTATTGACGCCAATGATCACCTCCTCACTAAGGTCGGGGATGACCAGGAATTCATCACTCAGTCGCAATTCGTCCAAATAAAATTCGCAACAAATTCTTTCAGTCACTTCCAAAAAATGACCGGCACTGGCCGTTGCAAAAGTCATGGGCCTGGGAAGCTTTTCCATATGACCCAATTCACTAGCCAGATCGGGATGAATTCCCGAATAAGAGGCCCCGGAATCAAAGAGTGCATACAGAATTCGCTCACCAAGCGAACCTTCAAAACGGATGGGAAAACGGATGATTGACATGGCACAAAACTAAACGGCTTTTACATAAAAATTGAGTTTCGGACAATGAGTTAATACCCTGTCTTCAGGGTTTTTCCACGATATTGGTCAGGTGGAATTTGCCGCCGCTGTTGTACCTTCCGATCATGAAACTGGCCCCCTTATTTCGGGAACTTTTTGAAGCGGAACCGCTGGTGGTCCGTTCCCCCGGTCGCGTGAATATCATTGGTGAACATACAGATTACAATGAAGGGTTTGTGCTTCCTGCGGCGATTGACAAAGCTGCCTGGGTAGCCGTGTCTGCCCGTCAGGATGAGGAGATCCGGCTTTTTGCCCGGGACCTGGATCAGCATTTTTCGATGAAGCTGAAAGACCTGAAATCACTGGCCACACTTTCCTGGCCCAATTATATCCTCGGGGTAGTCGCTCAATTCAAACAAGCCGGTATTCCTGTTCGTGGGTTCAACCTGATCCTGAGTAGTGATGTCCCCATTGGCGCCGGATTGTCTTCCTCCGCTGCTGTGGAATGTGCCACGGCTTTTGCACTGAATCAGCTCTGGCAAACGGGGTTTGACCGTATGCAGTTGGTCAAAATGGCCCAAAAGGCGGAACACGAATATGCAGGCGTAAAATGCGGGATCATGGATCAGTTTGCGAGCATGTTTGGGAAAAAAGACCATTGTCTCCGGCTCGATTGCCGAAGTCTGGAGTATACCACGATACCTCTTCAATTGCCCGGGTACAAAATATTGTTGTTGGATACCCATGTCAAACATTCCCTGGCGGGGAGCGAATACAACGACCGACGCCTGGAGTGTGAAAGAGGCGTGGAAAGGGTGCGACAAAAATATCCGGAAGTGCACAGTCTGCGGGATATAAGTCTGTCCATGCTGGAAGAATGTCTGGATACTGATTCAGTTACTTTTCGCCGTTGCCGGTATGTGGTGGAAGAAAATGAACGGTTGCTGGGGGTATGTGCTTCCTTATCGAATGGGGATCTGGCGGCGGCAGGGCAATTGATGTTTCGTACCCATGACGGGTTGAGTAAAGACTATGGGGTCAGTTGCCCCGAACTTGATTTTTTGGTTGACCAGGTCAGAAACGATCCACAGGTGGCGGGTGCACGGATGATGGGGGGAGGGTTTGGTGGTTGTACCATTAACCTGGTAAAGGAAGCCCATATACCGGAACTGATTGAGCGATTGAAACCTGCCTATGAAACAGCTTCCGGTAAGGAATTGGGACATTATATCGCTTCCATTGAGGAAGGTACTTCGATTGTCACCGCTTAATGAAGTTGATATTCGGGCAGGGAGAAAAGGAAATTCATCGTATCCGTCAATAACTTTTTTTGTATTCCCACAGATTCTCCGGAGGGATCCTGTTGAATGAGTAATTTCCACTTGCGGTTATCCAATTGATGACGATTCATTAGATGACGACTGAGATCGGGTATCAGGGATTTTTCCAACGGCCTTGACAAAACCTCAGTGGATATTTGAAATAAAAAGTCTTCAAAGGATTCAGATAGATGCCGGTCTAATTCCTTTTCCCAACTGGGTTTTCGAATATCCATATTAAAGCAGATCCCTTCCTGAAATAATTCACGCATTGTGGCAGACCGGTCATATTGCATGGCGGGGGTAGACCAATGCTGGTGATACGGAGCAAATAAAAAGGAGGGCCAACCTGTGTTCAGGGGAGGATATCCGGGAGTATATTCAACGGAATGAAGCTTTTTCGCGATCCAGTTCCAAAGATCATAGTATTTGATTCCGCGGGTATTTTCATCTGGCGCTACCAGGTGTAATTGACGTATGGCGGTAAACAGGAATTCAATGGGTGAACGAACCAGTACGCCGCGATATTCCGGATCCTGGAAGGCAGGACTTTGAAAAAGATGCTTGATTAGGATCGTAATATTGCCCTCCGACGCATACCATATATTCATCAGGCTGTTGATCGTCTTTTCGGCTAATGCGTTTTCTGTTTTATGATAGATAAATTCCCGAAATAAACGTTGTGAGAGGTTTTCAACTGATTTTTCCATCCCGCAAAACTGATGGATCCAGTTCTTCAATTCGAGTTCCTGACCTTCTGTTCGTTTTCCTTCAGAAATATTCCACTGGTGAAGCAGGTGCGAGAATCGGGAAAGGTCCTCTCTGCTCACCAATGTTCGACAATCGGCGCCAAACAAATATTGAGATAATACCTGTCGCGCAAAATGATGACTGTCGGGTTGCTTCATCTTTCCCCCATTACGCAAGGTGTTTAGAAATGGACTATGGAGGAGAATACTTGTAGCAAGTTCTGCAAACGAACCCTGGCAGTTCTTTCTCAGGATCTCAAAATAGTCAAACCCTTCCCGGGCGGAAGACAAGCCAGGGAGGTGGATGGGGAAATATTGGTGCCAAAATAGTAAAAGCCGGGGGTACAGACTTTTGTGCTGGGTAAACAAGGAACCAATGAACCATCTGGAAAGACTCTGCAACCGTTTTTGGTTGACCTCGGAGTCAGGATTCCAATCATTCACCCAGGTTTCCCCATATCCAATTTCTGAATCGGGTAAATGACAATTCACCGAATTATAATCTTTCAATGGCAACAGTGGGAGGTAAGAGTTCGGGGAGAGTAATTGATCCAAAAGTTGTGCATCATTCAGGTCTGCCAAGGCAGCAAATTCATGTCGGGTCACTGATAGCAAGGCACGTCGCAGTAGGTGCCACCTTTCGCCGGTGAAATGGTCTGCTTCAGCGGAGATTTCCGCACCTATCTTTTCATATCCCATTTTCCCGGTGTCCATGTCGGTTGTAAAAAATTCATCTCTTGTTAATAAAGAGAGAGGAAAAATACCACACATTATCAGGTTTGCGTCTGACCTTTCAATTGATAACGGTAAGTTTAAGATTTATTAAAATGAAGTTCATTATTTGTTAACAAGCTCCAGTGCCGGGGATGGTTTGGGTTGAGGAAGAAAGCGATCCTGAAAGGAGGGGTCGCGGTGAAGAATCTCCAGGCTTTTGGGAAATTCATCAAGTACCCATACGAGAAAAGCAGTACAATCAATATGGCTTTGGGCGGCTTGGGCGGCTCTTTCCTTGAATATATTTCGATCGATCTGGCCGGAAGAAAGTTCCTTTATCTTTTCCAGGGCGGCAGCAGCATTATCATACCGAAACACCAATTGGTTCTTCTCATGCTCTTTGATATAGCCTGTTGTCAGGGTATTTACTAATACGCTGGGTACACCCAGTAAGGCCGATTCAGATGCCGTGGTGATCCCCTCGCCGACATAAAGTTGGGCGTAGGAAAGCAGGCTGTGAAACTTATCAGGGGTCACCCGGATGCGGTAAGGTTCGAATTCACGGGGCAACCCATCTTCAGAGGAGATAAACAACCTGGAGTTATTTGATAAGAGATTAGCGATCTCATATTTTGCTTTTTCAGAGATTCCAGTTTCTCCCGCATCATGACCGGCATTAAAGGAAACAAACCGCATCACAGAAAAAGGTTCCCCTTTTTCCATACCCAGTTCCATCCAGATCCTGTCATCCGGCTGAAAATAATGCGGATGTAAATAAAAGCCTTCCATATGCCCTTTGAACCGGATCTGTTTTGGGCCAAAGGCTGTTTCAAAAGTGTCCGGGGTAAAAACGTGGTCGGTATAGGGCAGCGTCAGTCGAATACTGAATTTGGCGAATTCCGTATCGGTGAATCCAATGACTGGCTTGCGCATCAACGCGCCAACATGCGCCGCAAAAGGGCTGAAAAAGCTAAAAAAAAGGTCTGGTTGAAACCGACGGGCCTCCTGATAGATCGCCCTATCGTTACGGATCATCGTCAGGAATTTATTGAAAGTTCCTTTTTTATTTTTCCCGGTACAGACATAAGGGAATTCATAGCGACGAAGGAGATCCAAGGTTACTTCTTTATCCCTGGTGGTGATCAGGAATTCATGTCCTTTCTTTTCCAGCGCACGAATGGCATATTTGAAGTAATGCACGTGGGCCGGGTGTCCGATATCAACCAGTATCTTCATATCATTCGAATAAATTTATAAAATCGGATTCCCCATTGCCCCAGTTTGTATAAAAACGGACGATGTACCAACCGATACCGGCCTGGTTCTACCTGACGGCCGCCAAATCGTTCTTTATAGGTCCGTACTCCGTAATCAATCCCGGGTTGTCCCGCACCTCCAAAATCATAGGTGCTAAACCCATTTTTTTTTCCCCATTTCATCACTTCCCAGGGAAGCAGGTCATTGGGCTGATAGCGGTGATACTTTTGATCACTACCCGCATACCAGTCATAGAGTATATCACCAGAGAGCAAATAAAACCGGGCAGCGATCATTTGTTTATCCAGAAAGGCAGCAAAAAGCTTCGACTTATCAGGAATCTTTTTTCTCAGGTTCAAAAATAATTCAGGACCTGCTGCAGGAAGGTTAACTCTGCGATAAGTTTTCCGTATCAAATGATACCCGGCTATCCATTCATCCTCTTCTGCCAATTCCCGAACCATGACTCCTTTTTTTCGCGCTCTGCGGATGTTAGCGGCACGTTTGGGATGCATTTGGTGGAGAAGGGTCTTTTCCTCCTGAGTGAGGTCAATAAGTATGTTTAAATGTGGGTTGTAAACAAATCCCTGTTTACGCAGGGTTATGGGGTCAGGGATCAGTGGCCAGTTATTTCGGATCTCTGTATAGATTGCTTTTTCTGATAAGGATAATTCCACCAGTTGACGGATCAGCAATTCGAGAACACTCTGGTCATTTTCGCAGACCAGAGGACCTCGAAGTACAATACACCTTTTGGAGAATACTCCTTTCCATCCCTTTTCTTTGAGGAAACTATACACCAGTATCCCTTTTATTTCGCCCCTTTCCAGTAAAGCGATCGATCCGGTCTTGTTGCCGGGAGTGATGTTAAGCAGATCACGCATATCGCGTGACTGAAAAATGGTTGCCCCGGGAAATGTCCCGATAAATGCATTCCATTTTACAGGATCGGGATCCGTGGAGATTTCCCAATCATTCTTGTTCCGGATCACGGTCATTGCGTTGGAAGAAGACATATTTGATCCAGTTTTTTTGTTGTTGTACCCACTTTTCCCGGTGCCAGGTCAAGACGCTATTTGTCCAACGTTGAGGATGTACATTGATCATTACTTTGTTGGGTAAATCCTCTTTTTCAAATCCGGCCATTAATTCGCCTGTTGTTCGGATATCCAGGCTTAACCCTTCTTCCACGCGATCACGTCGGTTAAAAGGGGAGTTCCAGCTTCTTCCGGTATCAGTGAGGTAAAGGATTTGTGTGAAGTCAGTATCCAGGGAAACATCTACTGAAATACCCCAGGTTTTATATTCCTTATCTATCCAGAGGTCCCGGTTGTCGTAGGAAGAAAGTGGGCTTCCATGGGGGGAGATGGTTTTTATTGGACAAATTTCCCTAAAACGCTCCAGGGCCTTAACGAACCTATGATGGGCTTTCTCCCGGTCTCCCTTTTCCAGGCTATACGTTTCATAGTGATATCCGATCTCATGACCACAACGGAAAATGCTCCGCAACAGATTTTCCTGAAACACCTCTCTTGTAAATCGGAAGTAGTATGAACTATAGATACCCATTCGGCATTCCAGTTCGGCCATTTCAAGGGCCCGGGTGGGATAGTCATCCACGTCATGGCGGAGTAAAAGAACTTTCTTTTCTGTACCACAATGCGCAGGCCAATCCCGGTAAGGTATAATGATATATCCTGCCTTTTGTATGCAAAGGATCAATTGCTCATATACATCCAGGGTGAAATCCTTCAACTGGCATTTTTTATAATGGATAAATAAACGGTCTTGATCCGGTCTGCTACCTTCTCGTTGTCGTAATCCTGTATCAGCTCATTTTCTTTTATACGGACACCTTGTTCAAGCACATGATCGATGGCCAACGCAATTTTATTTGCTTCGTACGGAACTATATGGATTCCTTTTATTTGCTCAGCCAGTCTGGCTACATCCCCAACCGGAGTAGATACAACAGGAAGGCGGCATGCCACTGCTTCTTTTACCACCTGGGGGCTACCTTCGCTGAATGAGGTCATCAATAGTAGATTGCAGGCATTCATTAAAAGGTTCACTTCCTGACGGGTATAGTTTTTAAGTTCTACCAAACCAGGTTGCAGCTTCGTACATTTTATCGCCTCTTTGGCAAGCGGGTAATTTTTTACCGGATTGTCAAAGGCCGAGGTAAAAAGTACCAGTGGCTGATCAGGTGATAGGCCCAACAATTGCCGTGCCTGAATGGGATTGACCTCATAGAAGGTGGTAAGGTCTATGCCACAGGGGATGGTGGAATAATTTCGCGTACGCAGGCGTTGGCCAAAACTGCCTTCAACAACAATATTATGGGCTGCCCGATGCGCCGCAAGCCTGGACAGGAACAACACTTTACCTTTCATTACATCACTTCCATGAAACGTGATGACCACGGGAAGTTTTTTCTGGAGAATGGCCAATAGCCCCGACAAACCATAATGCGCATGGATAAGGTCATATGAATTTTCGGTTAATTTTTTTCGCAAAGCCCGTAGCTTGGACAGATACCCAGTAAAACCATGGCCTTTGATAAGGAAATAGTCAAAAGCGATGCCTTTCTTCGTTAAGGCGTTGACTTGCTCAGTAATAAAAGGATTGATCTTTCCTTTATTGCCGCTACAAACGATCAGGACACGCATCTTTTTTTGCAAAAATTGGTGTTTAATGTTAACTCAATGTGAACTAAATCAAGTTGGCCGGCAGTCGTGGTAATGATCTCTTAATAATAGGTTAACCTGCCAGTTGAAGGTGCGGAGCATTATTTGCGACATCTTGCCAAGCGATGCGAATGCAACCCAAAAGATCAATTAGTCTACTCATAGTAGTTATAGCCCTGCTTGCTTCATGCAAAAAAGATGGAGGTGTTGACCTGGTGCTTCCTCAACCAACAGACTCCTTGCAAAAAATAAATCGGTGGGTACTTGATAGTATGGTAAAGTATTACTTATGGAGCGATGACTATGCTGCCTTTCCTTCACTCTCTGAATCTACCCCTGAATTCTATCGCCAACTGTTGAATACAACCGACGAATTTTCCTGGATCACCAATGGGGGAAGTATTGGCCCGGAGAAGAATACCTATGAGTCCTTTGGTTTTCAATACCTGTTGGTTAGTATCCCTTCCTATTCTTCCACAAGCCTGGTCGGTGTTGTTTCACTTGTTGCCCCGGGAAGTCCGGCAGCAAATGCGGGGTTAAAACGGGGCGATTATTTTTCAAAAGTCAACAGTCAACCCATTTCCGACCAAAATAAAGCACAAATTATCGCCGCCTTACAGCAAAGCAGTCCGCTCAAGGTCACGATGTTGACGAATACAGCCGGAGTTTGGGCGGAGGGTTTGGTAAAAACCATGAACTCTGCTTATTATGAGGAGAGACCGGTTTTTGTGCGAAAGGTATTCAGGCATAATAATATAGCCACCGGATATTTGTTTTATAACCAGTTCACCGAAACTTTTGACAGGGATGTGTTGGATGCACTGGATAGTTTTCGGGTAAAGAATGTTCAGGAATTGATCATTGATCTTCGGTACAATCCGGGTGGCAGTGTGGCAACAGCCGCCAAGATCAGTGCTATGCTGCTAAAAAATATTAGCGCCACGGAGACTTTCTCCTATTATGCGGGAAACAGCAAGTTAGGGTTGAATAAGCAGAGTTTTGATAAGGCGGTACTCAGTTCGGGAAATGGATATCGCCGAAGCTTTGATCAACTGCATAGCCAGGCCCTGACATTGAACCGGATATTCCTGCTGACCGGGAGTCAGTCGGCTTCGGCGGCTGAGATGCTGGTGAATAATTTGAAACCGTACATAACAGTAATTCAGATAGGGGAGAAGACCAGGGGAAAGGACAAGGCGGGAGTACTTATCAAAGATATTCGACAACCTAAACAGGTGTATTGGCAGCTTTACCCTATGGTTTTTCGGATTCAAAATGCGAGCCAACAGGGCAATTACCCGGACGGAATCGATCCCTTGTATCCGGTGGCAGAGTATGCTACGCTACCACTTCGGAATTTGGGTGATGTGAATGAATCCATGTTAAAGGAAGCCCTGTATCGTATTTATGGAACCCATCAGGTAAGTGGGGAAAGTTTTCGTTGGCAGGAAGAAAATGAGTGGCGCATGTCCTTGCAGGCCACACAGATAAGATATAGTTCACTGGAAGAAAGACGAAGCAGAAATTTGCAGGTAGTCATATCATTTTAGTGCCGAAATGTAAAAGTTGAAAGAAGCGAAATGGAGAATTTAGGGATTAACGATTAGTTAAAGATGCGTTAACCTTGGTTCGGTTTTAAATCACCACCTTTGAGCTCCTGATCCAAAATCAGATCCACATCCTCACAAAGACCAACGGAAATAATAAAGGGCGTCATGGACATGACACCCCGTTGCGTAATTAATAATTAATTAAAGAAACGAAGGTATGAAAAATTATCGAGCAGGACTAATTCCCTGCCTGGTAGTCTGTATCCTGTTTTGTGCTTCCTTACCCCTCTCATTATCAGCTCAAAAACTGGGTTCTAAAGGGCGGCTGATTCTGGTAGTACGCAACGAGAACAATGAGAAACTTTCCAGTGCCACCGTAACCCTCAACGTGGTGGGCATCAATCCTAAATCTACCGATGTAAATGGCGAAGCCGAGTTTGACCTGGAGCCAGGTATTTATTCGGTTACGGTGAGTTATGCGAGTTATGAGACCAAAAATGATACAGGTCTTGTGGTGATGAAAGGCGAGGTGGTCAGACATCCGGTTTCCCTTTCATTTAAGACAGGAGAAGCGGTTGTGATTACTTCCCAGAGAAGACCAACACGCGAGTCAGTAGGAGCGGTTCTGGCTATTCAAAAAAATAATAGCGCGGTGTCGGATGTGATGAGTATTGAGCAGATTCGCCGCACGCCCGATGTGACCGTGGGGGATGCCATCAAACGGATGAATGGTGTGACGGTGGTGGATAATAAATTCGTTGTGGTACGAGGGATGGGAGAGCGGTATAATACGACCTTGCTCAATGGTTCGCAACTTCCCAGCACCGAAGCCAATAAAAAGAATTTCTCATTTGACCTTATCCCTTCCAGTGTCATTGACAATATCATTGTCACTAAAACAGCTACCCCTGACCTGCCTGCCGATTTCTCGGGAGGTATTGTACAGGTTACTACCAAAGAGATTCCAGACAAGAATTCGTATTCGATAACCATTGGTACGGGCTATAACTCGATCAGTACTGGCCGGGCGTTTATCAGTACTCCGATCGACCGCAAAGAATTTCTTTCGGTCATTCCTTCCGACCGGAAATGGTATTTCAGCAAATGGAACCCCAATATCTACCTTAAGCTCGCTTCCAATGATCCGCAGGCTTTAAGGGCAATGACCGCCAGCATTCCGAATAACTGGGCCTATCAGCAATATATTGCTACTCCCACTCAGAATTACCAATTTAGTGCAGGCTTGAGAAAAAGGTTTAAGAACAAATCTTCTTTGGGATTTTTATTAGCTGGTTCTTACCGCAATGCCCAGAGTATTGAACAAGAGATTCGCCAGTTGAATGGGAATAATGATTCCACCTTTGGCAGGAACTATACATTCACCACCGATATCAGTGCCTTGGCATCCCTGGGATATAGTTTTGGAACCAATAAGCTCACGTTTCGCAGTATCTATACCCGGAAGCTGACACACGAGAACAATGTTTTTTCGGGATCGAATATCAATGCCGAATTCCTGGATGCTTATAGTTCTTACTTAACTACCGTAGGCTTGTTGCAAAACCGGATAGAAGGGGAGCATATATTAACTGGAAAAAAACTTCGGCTGAAATGGTATGGGGATCTGGCCCGTGTGAATAGGAATCTGGAAGATGGACGTACCTCCTCCCGATATAGTGTTGGGACTTCGACCCCCTCTTATGATTATACCGATAAATTTCCCTCCCGTGGTGGGGTTAGTGCCTCCGACTATGAGGAGACGAGATACAATCTTGGGTTAGACCTGTCCGTGCCCTTTCAATTATTTAAGCAGAAACAAACCATCAAAGTTGGTTATCTGTATTCCAACAGGGAAGTAGATTATTACTATTCCTTTTTGCGCTACCTGATTCCGCCCGGGCCGAATGTGGTGGATATCCGGGATGTGAAATTTTTTGGTAAAACCCTGGATCAGGTAATGACCCCTCAGAATATCCTGGATGGTTTTGTAACCTATACCCCGATTTCTTCTACCATTCAGTCTGCTGGCGGGCAAAGTGTTTCTGCGGATTTTTATTCGGGTTCACAGATCAACAAAAGTTATTTCTTTCTGGGTGACCTGAATCTGACGGAGAAATTCCGATTGATAGCGGGTGTTCGGTATGAGGACAACGCCATAAAAATTGATCAGGTACTTGAACGGGATTCTGCCACCAATAACCCAAAGTCGGTTAAAACAAACAATATTCTTCAGGATCGGTTTTTCCCTTCTGCCAACCTGGTGTATAAACTGTCTAAACTTTCAAATATCCGGCTTGCCTATTCACAAACAACTGCGCGGCCGGATTTCAGGGATGCTGTCAAGATCGGGTATTTTGACTTTACGACATTTAACGATGTGGTTGGTAATGATTCCCTTCGGAACAGCCTGATTTCAAACTATGACCTTCGTTATGAGTTGTTCCCTACACCAGGAGAGGTGTTTAGTGTTACGGTGTTCTATAAAAAATTCGAAGACCCCATTGAGAGCAATTTGCGAGACCTGGGATCAGACAATTTTCAGGTAACACCTGTCAACCTGCTTTCTTCAACCAACCTGGGTGTGGAAATGGATTTTCGTAAGTCGCTTTCCTTTATCCGGAAATCTTCTAAATGGTGGAAGAGGCTGTATGTAAGTGGGAACTTCTCGTATATGAAATCGGAAGTAAAACTCGATCCCAAATTTTCCGGATCTGCCAGTGCCGAGGTCAGAGAAAGACCATTGCAAGGCTTGTCACCCTATTCCATCAACGGGGGACTGCTTTATGATGGCGAAAAATTTGGGGCAAATATTACCTACAACCGTTTTGGACGCCGCCTTCTTTTCCAGGGAGACCGCGACTACCAGGATATCTATGAGTTTTCGCGGAATGTGATCGATCTGCAATTCTTTGTCCGGATGCTAAAGAAGAAACTGGAGTTGAAATTGAATTTTAATGATATTCTAAACGACCCCTACATATTATATTCCAATATCGCAGATGCCGGGAGTAACCGGATATCTGGCACACCAGACCCCAATAACAAATTGGATTACAATGCGGCAGAGGATTATCTGCGCAGAAGGACCAATAGAGGTACAGGAATCTCCTTTTCCTTGAACTATAAGTTCTAAAATCATTTGGTAACGGAGTGGTAACTGTTTAAACTGATCCTAAGCATGAATTTTGAAGTTCTTTTCTTGTTTCCATATATCACTTGTGTAATTCTTAATTAATTAAAAAAAAAACAACAATGAAAAAAGCGCTCATTCTTTTTGGCGCAGCTGCATTGACCCTGACGGCCTGTAAGAAAGACGTATCCAGGAACGAAGCTTCTGAGCTTGATCTGTCCCTGAACGCCTCTACCACAGCCATTGTGGACACTGTTTTCCTGCCCGAGATCATTTCTGCTAACCGTACGCTGACTGCTGACACACTGTATGTGATCAATGGTAAAGTGTATGTAACTGGCGGTACCCTGACCATTCCTGCTGGTACCCGCCTGGAAGGTGTGTACAAAACTGACCCCAACTTTGCTTCTGCCCTGATCATTACCAAAACAGGTAAGATCTCTGCAAAAGGTACTGAAGCTAACCCTGTTATCTTTACTTCTCACCTCGACAGCTTACCCGGTGGCCGTACTACCCGCCTTCCTGGTGACTGGGGTGGAATCGTGATGCTGGGTGATGCCCCAACGAACAAACCCACTACACAGGTAATCGAAGGTATCAACGTTACTAACGTTCCTGTTGGTGTTGATCCTACCTATGGTGGTGCAAATGTGGCTCACAGTGCTGGTGTACTGGTGTATGCCCGTATTGAGTTCGCTGGTGCCGCTATTGCTCCTACCAATGAATTGAACAGCCTTACTTTGGGTGGTTGCGGTAACAAAACCACACTCCGCTTTGTTATGGCCAGCAATGGCGCTGACGATGCCTTTGAGTTCTTTGGTGGTCTTGTTAACCCCAAATACCTGATCGCTAACTCTCAGAACGATGACGCGTTTGACTTTGACTTCGGTTTCCGTGGTAACTTCCAGTTCGGTGTTTCTGTGCGCAACCCTGCCCTCGTTTATGCTGATGCCAATGGTATCGAGTGCGACAACGAAGGTTCTGCTCCTTTCACTTCTGCGCCTACAACCCGTCCTGAGTTATCTAACCTGACCATCGTTGGTCGTCCCGGTCTGGGTGGTATCTTCCGTGGTGCCCGTTTCAGAAGAGGTACTGACCTCCGTATGCGTAATAGCATCGTGATGGCTTATCCTACTGCCGGTACTACCTTCGAGGATACACGTATCACTGGTGCTACACAGGCTCCTGCTTTCTATCGCAGCAACGCGACCAACGGTGTAACAACCGATTTCGTGTTCTCTGGTACTACAGTAGGTGGTACTCCTAACGTTCCTGTTGCCGGCCCTGTAGGTCTGAACAACGTTTCTGTTATCGGTGCTGCTCCTGCCAACTGGGTAAATAACTTTAACCCCGCTGCACACTCAACTTACAAGAGCTCTGCCCTTGTGTACAATGCCGCTGGTCCTCTGGCTCCTGGTGTATTCCCTGCCAACTTTGCCGGTTTGACAACCAACTTCCTGAATGTTCCTTATATCGGAGCGCTCGGACCTGGTTCTCCCATCCGTGTGAATGGTGTATGGGTTACTCCTAACAACTGGATTGCTGGTAGCGCCGGTGCGTGGGTAAACTTCGATCCACTATAGTAGTTCTTATTTAGGATACAATGGATATATGGTAACAATCGCTTTGCAATAATTCAGGGGCCGGGTTTCCGCCCGGCCCTTCTTTAAAAGCTCTAGTTCGATGAAACCTGTTTTGCGTAATAGTCTTTACCTCCTGCTGATCCTCCTGACCGCTTTGGCTTGCCAAAAGGGAGATGCTGTGGACCAGGGGAATTTTATGAAAGTTAAACTCGCAGCCTATCACCCGGATACTGCCGTTTACACATCGGTTAGTATTGGCAATGAGAACCTGACGAATAGCCAGGTTTATAGTACAGATAATGAAATATATGATGTTTTTTTAAGCAAGAACTGGACTTCATTCCAGGATTCTGCCCTGTTTCAGGTTAAACTGACAAAAACAACAAACGGAAATTCACTCCTCTTTAATAGTCGGATCAAATTTCGGAATGCCAATGATTTTATTCTTTTTCAAACCTGTCCGGGTACCGACCCCATTTTTATTGACAGGACCGTTGGCGATGCCTCAGAAGTACCCTTACCTGCAAATGACAGCATACGTGTGAGGTTCTTTTTTAGCACCAATGACATGATCAGCAACCCCAATACCGGGTATGTTGGAAGGCTGTTGTCCAGAATGCGGTTACAGGTTTTCACCTTTACGCCCAATGCGAATCCCAACCTGCCACCGGCATCCTCCTCCTTTGTTACCGTTTATAGTGCGGTGGATTTCAGTGCCTGCGGACT
Organism: Chitinophagaceae bacterium; assembly: GCA_041752235.1. Taxonomy (GTDB): domain Bacteria; phylum Bacteroidota; class Bacteroidia; order Chitinophagales; family Chitinophagaceae; genus SpSt-398. Next base: position 103,002 of record JBGSHM010000019.1, on the reverse strand, counting down.
AAGCGACTATATTACCCTGGCCAGGAATAAGAAATATGGGGTACGAATCAGAGATATTTCCCCCGGTATTCCCGGATCCGCCGCAGCTAACCTGGTGCAGCAGTTGCTCGCGGATACGGATATCCAAATCGTAAATGATCCCAATACTGGTCTTTCTGACTGGGATTTTAAAAAAGGGAAAATCAACCTGAGCGTGGATGCCAATCATAAATTCCAAACCATTCGAATAAAGCGTTCATCTATTTCTTTTACTGATAGAAATGGGAATGACGGAACGGAAAGCTCTTATAATGGCCAGTTTATTTTAGGATTAAACCGAAACTGATATGGCCACCGTCATTCACCTGTCCAAACCACAAGAGCGTATCATGGAGCATAATTACTACGCGCACCCCAACGCGGTGATCGATGAGGGTTGCCGGATTGGTGACGGGGTTAAAATTTGGCATTTCTGCCATATCATGCCGGGTTGTGAAATAGGGGATGGCTGCAGCTTTGGGCAAAATGTGGTGGTATCCCCAGGTGTGATGTTGGGCAGGAATGTAAAAGTACAGAACAATGTGTCGATCTATACCGGAGTGATCTGCGAAGACGATGTGTTTTTGGGCCCTTCGATGGTGTTTACCAATGTGATCAATCCACGTAGTGCCGTGAACAGGAAAAGTGAATACAAGACTACCCTGGTACAAAAGGGAGCAACAATTGGAGCGAATGCCACGATCGTGTGTGGCATTACCATTGGCCGCTTCGCCTTTATTGGGGCCGGTGCTGTGGTTACTAAGACGGTGCCTGCTTACGCGCTTATGGTGGGTAACCCGGCAAGACAAACCGGTTGGATGAGTGAGCATGGACACAAACTGAAATTTGATTCGCAAGGAAAGGCTGTTTGTCCGGAGTCCGGATTGGCCTACCTGCTTGAAAATAATTCCGTAAAACAATCAAACGCTTTGCAATGAAACAGGAAAGGGAAAAAATCCGATTTGCCGTAGCCGGCTGCGGCCATATCGGTAAGCGACATGCCGAAATGATCACCCGTAACCCGGAGGCTGAATTGGTAGCGATGGCCGATATCAAGCCCCGTTCGGAGTTGAAGTTATCGGCCTTTGACCATGTTCCATTTTACGAGAACCTGGAAGAAATGCTCGAGTATGCCGGGGATGAGATCGATGTGGTCACCATCGCTACCCCCAATGGTTTGCATGCCAGCCAGGCCTTACGCGCCCTTTCCCGTGGAAAACATGTGGTGATCGAGAAGCCCATTGCCCTGAACCGGAATGATGCGGAGAAAATATTGTTCAAGGCATTAAAGATGGACCGCCAGGTATTTTCAGTCATGCAAAACCGGTATTCTCCTCCATCCATCTGGCTTAAGGAACTGGTAGAAAGTGGGGTGCTTGGTAAAATTTTCATGGTACAGATCAACTGTTTCTGGAACCGGGACGAAAGATACTATACGCCTGAGAGCTGGCATGGTTGTGGCAAAATGGATGGAGGCACACTTTATACACAATTCTCGCATTTCATTGATATAATGTTCTGGTTATTCGGGGATATCAAAGATGTGCAGTCACGTTTTACCTCCAACAATCACAGTCACCTGACCGACTTTGAAGACAGCGGGATGGTCAACTTCCAATTCCTGAATGGGGGAATGGGGGCATTGAACTTTACTACCTCAGTTTGGGACAAGAACCTGGAGAGCAGTATGACCATAATCGCGGAGAACGGAAGCATCAAGGTAGGCGGACAATACATGAACGAGGTGGAATACTGTCATGTGCGGGGATATCAAATGCCTGAACTGGCTCCTACCAATCCGGCAAATGACTATGGGGCCTACAAAGGATCAGCCGCCAACCACCACTACATCATTCAGAACGTGGTGAATGTATTGAAAGGAAAGGATTCCATTACCACCAATGCCCTGGAGGGATTAAAAGTGGTAGAGATCATTGATAAAGTTTATCAGGCCGGACAACCTACTATCAAAGCCCCGGAAATTTATCCTGTCAATGATGTATTCCAAAACCTGGTCAATGATATTCAACGGCATGAAGTGATGCTGGCGGAAAAATTCCATCTTCTGAAGAACCGTATTGCCGGAGTGGCTTAATTCAAAAATATCACATGGTGGTCATTGACAATGCAGTAAAACCCTATTTAGCGGGCGAAAAATTTGACAACGGTCTTCGGGTGCGTATCGCGGAGAAACAGAAGCTTTTTTCCCGGATCGAATTCCTCGTGCGTTATGCAGAAGGAAAGAAGGTGATCCATATGGGATGTGCGGACCATATACCTATCATTTTAGAGAAGGTACAAAATAACACCTGGTTGCATAAGCGGATCGATCAGGTGGCCCAAAAGCAGATTGGGATAGATATCCTGCCTGAAGCAGTTGAATACATTCGAAAGGAGCTTGGATTTGCCAATATCCTGACCCTGGATATCGTTAAAGACCCTGTACCGGAAGAGATCAAATCAGACCTGTGGGATTGTATGATCTTAGGAGAAATCGTAGAGCATATCGATAACCCGGTTGAATTTCTGACAGAGATCCGTCAGAAATATGCCCCTTTTGTCAAGGAGATCGTCATCACCGTACCCAACGCCCTTTCGGTATCAAATTTTTACCAGGCCATTGGGAAGAATACAGAGAAGATCAATACTGACCATCGCTATTGGTTCACTCCTTTTACCATGCAGAAGATCTTGATCCGGTCAGGTTTCAAACCCTTGTATCACGAATTTGCCACCTATTACCCATTGAATAAAAAGAAACCGGTCAGGAATTTTTTGCTTCGTACTTTATTGGTAAACAGACCGGCTCTAAGAGGCAACCTGATCATGGTGGCAGAATTCTAAATTAACAAAGAATTTAGTTTGAAGCAGATTCCTTGCAGTGGTCTTTAACAAGGTCGCCTACACGGATAGCAGCCGCTATTTTTTTCAATTCTGTTTCAGCATCCTTTGTATCCACTACCTGAATACTGATAAGGAACCGATTGCAAACAAACAAGCGCAAATCACCCTTGTTTTCCTCCGGAAAAAGATTGAAGGCAGCTTCTGTTGATGGCAGTCCCAGATCTACCCGTCGCATTACCTGAATTTTGGTGTCCATTACCGTGGACAGGTAAAGCTTTCTGAAACCCTCAAACTCATTTCTGCCAGGCAAAAAATCTACCAGGGATATTTCTCCACGGGTCATGCCTTTTTCATATTGATGTTTGGCAAAGGAACCATATTTAGGGTTGGCGACCGGGCTTCGGGTTTCACCAGTAGCCTGGCCATCATATTTATCATTTAGGTCGGGGTAGCCAATGGCTTTATATCCATTTATTTTTTCGGGCAAATAGGTAATCAAAACCATGTGGTCCATGGCCTGAAGACTGGTGTCATTCACTGGTGAGGTTGGACCGGCTTTAAAGCTGGTGTCTTTTACCTGACCAGTTTCTTTTTTTGTTACTGAATTATTACAAGCAGAAAGAATTGAGAAGCTCCCAATGACGAACACAAGGGAACCCAACCGTAGAAAATTAGTTTTCATCCCTGAATCATTTAGTTGTTGACGCCAAAACCACCAAAGGTCCAGGCGGTAGAGTTTTTGGAAATGGGTTTGATCTCTGATTTGGCCAGGTTGGTCCGATAGATACCCGAGGCAAACTGGCCTGGCAGGCCCTGCGTGGAAAAGAAGAAGTCTGCATTATTGTTATCCCAGGATGGTCGGTAGCCGCTTAGCGCAAGGTCTTGCAGATCGGTGCCATCCGCATTCATCACTTTGATGGCTCCGTCTATACTGATAAGGATCCTTGAACCGTCGGGAGATATACTGGGAACAGCACCCAATACATCGGCGGCCACAAAATTTCGGATCAGCAAAAGCTCATTACTGACCATATCCTGTCGGTAAATATTTATTTCTTTGGCTCCGGTGATGGTAGGATCAGATTGAACAAAGTACAGGTAACGGCTATCACGCGAAAAGGATCCACCATAGGATTCGGTACTTATAAGGGCGGGAGACTGGCTGGTTTCAAAACTGGTCAACCTTGTGACCCGCTGTCCACAAGGACACATCCGATATAGCTCGATCACTTTTCGTCCGGTTCGAGGAATTTGTAAACTAAACACCACATGCTCTTCATCCCTGGATGCCACCACCTGATAAAATTTTCGGGTCTGGGTATCATTGTCCTTATATACAGGTTTGAATTCGTCGCCATTGGATGAAACAGAATACACACCATTTACATTGGGAGAACTGGTATTGATGGCAAAGAAAATCTTTCGCCGGTCTGCCGACCAGGCCGGACTACTCAAATAGTTGCCCAGATCATTGGTGATCACCCGGGTAAAATTTGCCCCATCCGAACGCAGGTAATATAAATTAACCGTATTCGTGTTGGTATTCTTTACCTGGATGGCCAGGGCATCTTCCACGGCTTTATTCTTGTCCTTATCCTTTTTACAGGAAACCAGGATTAACAACAAAATGCCGAGGATCAAGGGTAATTTCTTCACGGTAAGGCCAGTAGGGTTCACAATTACGTAATAATGATTCGATCAGGATGCATAGTTACGAACACAAAAATCCATACCGTTTAAGCCAGGGTTAAAGGAAGATTATTTTAATGTTAAGCGAATGTATTCAGGCCCTTCCGGCAAGTTTTACATAATTCCAGCCCAGTATCATCAAGAAGACCAGGATTAAATAGAGGGGAAAGAACCTTCGCATGCCAGGGTGGCCGTTTTGCATCCCTTTGGCTGCCAGGATCAGCAGGAAGGGAACAACAGGGAGGTGAAACCGCTCCGAAATGGCAAACCCGGAATTCGCCAGGATAAGCAGATACCCCAGCACAAAGTAGAGCAACAGGCTACTGTTGCGAAAATCCCTTCGGATGATCCAAATTATGGCACTGATCACAAAAATGGCATATATATTCCGGATCGTATTGCCTCCAATAAACATCCAAAGCAGATCCTGTTCCTGTACAACCACCACTGATGGAAACGGGGCGATAAGGATAATGGACACAAATAGCGGCGCACTGGCCATCACTGCCAATTTGTTTCCTCCATCCCGGGTGGCCCTGAATTGCATGTTCTCTGTTTGGGCCGTCTGGCTTTTCTCCAGATATTCTGCCAACTCATTCCCAATTTCACTATTGAGCATGAAATATCCTAACACCACCAATAAGGCACCTGCTGAAATAATATTCATCCACCCTTTTCGCAATGGTTTAACCGTAATGGCATAGGCGGCAAAACTCATCAGGCAAACAGCCCCCAATATGGTGCGAAAAAGGAAAAGGCTGAATCCGGTCGCCATCAAGGTCACCAACAGTGTCAGGTTGCGCTCTCCAGCCTTAACAAATCGAACAGTAGCATCCAAAAAAACGAGGACAAGAAATATCATCAGCGGCTCTTTGAGATGAGTTCCCAGGTATAACATCAGGTTGGGCAAAAGCAGGGCAGCAAGGGAAGCGGAACGTGCTACCTCCTCATTGTAGATATTCTTTGCTATACGGTAAACCAACCATACCGAGAGCGCACTATAGATCACATTGATCAATCGCACGGTAATGATCGATGGTCCAAAGGTGGAATAAATGAAACCCAGGTAAATATTGTAGCCTCTGTCGGAAAACCCGACCTCATTTAATTGCTCCCTGAAATTAAAGTTGAATTGGGAGATGCTTTCGGATAATCTGGTCCCAACAAGATGATAGAATTTCGAGTCCACCGCATAAAATTCAAAGGGCTCACCGGTTTTCCATTTATAAAAAAGATAAAGTGCTACAGCTACAAGGGCCCGGATTACCAGCGCAAGCGATAATAAACGGATCTGAAACCGTCGCATGGGCAGATGATCCCATGCACCAACCAACCAACGATGGACACTATAAAAAAGAAGGATGGTGATCATTCCACCCAAAATATACCCCGGCGGAACAAGCCGGGAAGGGTAAAGGAGGGCCAATACCCAAAACACGATCAGCGTAAATACCGATACCTGAAATAATTGCTTTTGGGAAAGCCGTGCAGATGATATGTTCAACAGGTTACGCATGCCTCACTTTCTTTTTTGTGGCACGGTTTATCACCTTCCTGATTTGTGTAAGCACAAATTGAAGGGAAGCCTTTTCCCATTGAAGCGCCAGTAAGTAATAAAAAATGGCTCCTGTTGCGCCAACGATCATACAGGATAGCCAAAGGGGAACATCCTTGGACAGGTAATGGTGGACGGCATACATTCCTGCACCGGCAAGAAGAGAAATGAAAAAAACCGGAGCCAGGTTTTTAAGCATGTCGGTCAGTTTCAGACCTATCAGGCGATAACAAACATACCATCCGGGAAGCCAGAGCAGGACGATAAATGCCACGGTATAGGAAATGGCAACGCCTTCGACCCCCCATTTCAGTCCGATCAGAATAGCGCTTACGATGATGGTAGTACTATAGATCGCCCATTTGAACATGACATCCGTCCGGCCAATGGCTTTATAGATCCAACCGGTGGTAACACCGATTGTGTCCACTATGCTATATACACAGAAGATCTTTAGCAGATAGCCGGTCTCTGCCCATTTATCACCCAACAACAACCGCACAAGGGGATCCGACATAACAAAAACAAAAGTGATGGCCGGGAATACAAGAAACGAAACCAGGCGTGTGCTCTTAAGATAGGCCAAACGGATTTGTTCGGGTTGATCCTGCAATTTGGCAAATACAGGGAACATCACTCTTGCCAGTACCTGATTGGTCAGGTTGATTGGTTGGAGCATCAGAAAATACGCGCGCGAATAAAAACCCAGGGAGGCCGCCCCCAGGAATTTACCGATCAGCAGGTTGTCGATATTCCGGGATACAAAACTAAGCAGGTCATGCCCCAATAGGTTTTTACCAAATTGTTGTAAGGAACCTATGGGTTTTAGGGAAAAGCGAAAAGAGGGGGCCCAGGAGGACGTGAACCAGATGATCAGGGTACTAACCAGGGTAATAACAAGATATTGCCATACCAGGGTCCAAACCCCATATCCTTTCCAGGCCAGCCACAAGGCGAGAAAACCACCGCTTAGTACAGCCACAGCTTCGGCAACGAACAATCTTTTGAATTGAAGTTGCTTTTGCAGTAATGCGTCCTGTACCACATTAAAAGATCCAATCAGGAAGATCAGTGAATAGACACGGGTGATATTTTCAAGCGCAGGAGCCTTATAAAATGCAGCGATCCAGGGAGCAGCCAGTTGAAAAATTCCAAGCAGTAAAAGTCCAACCAGTATATTCACCCAGAATACAGCATTCAGCAATTCAGGTTCCAGCTCTTTTTTATGTACCAGGGCCTGGCCTAAACCCAGGTTCTTCAGGATATCGGTCAGTGAGGAAAAAACAAGGATCATACCCAGCAAACCAAAATCGGAAGGATCGAGTAAACGGGCCAGTAATATCTGAAAAGCCAGTTGAATAAATTGCCGGAAGAATTTGGCAGCCGAACTCCAGCCAATACCACGCATGGTCTTATCCTGGAGTTCTTTTTTATCGATGACCTGGGATTCCACACCTTATTGATAATGATAATAGCTCTTCAATTGTTTTCGACTGAATAGTTCATTTGTCGGCAGATCATTATAGATAACTGCCGGTTGTTTCATGGATCCCCGGTCAATGAAATGTTTCATATCCTCCAAAAGCCTGATCCGGGTATGACGGTGCCTTACCACCATCAGGTTGAGATCAGAAAAGGATTCAATATGAAAGGTGTCGGTGAAGTACAGGAAAGGCGGGGTGTTCACAATCACATAATCATACTCTTTCTTCAGTTGAGTGAAAAGGGCTTCCAGGGTCTCCTGATGGAGAATATCCTGGGTGCCTTCCAGGGGCATGTCACCGGATAGAATGTGCACATTCCCATCTTTTTCGATTTGTCGAATCAAAGGCGCTGGATCCTTGATCTCCCCTTTTAGAAGGGAAATAAAAGAAGCAGCAGGGGCCGTAGGGTATAAACTTGAAAGTTTTTGTTTGCGCAGATCCAGGTCAAAAAGCACCACTTTTCTGTTCCACCGGGCAAAAGTGATCGCGAGATTTAAGGATACAAAACTTTTTCCATCATTATCCATCGGGGAAGAAACGAGGATCACTTTTAATGTTTGGTCCACATTCCCTTTTTCGATAGAGGTTCGCATCCATCGAAACTGTTCCGAAACGATGTTTTCTCCGGCAGGAAGGACGTATTCGAATCGTTTCATGCGGGGAATATGGCCCATGACGGAGAATCCAAGGTTTTCGCGAACATACCGGATGTTTACTTTTCTGTTCAATGCGTCTCGCAACGTAACGATCCCGACTGGTATCAGCAGCCCGGCCAACAGGGCCATACCCAGGATGACCAGCTTTTTGGGTTTTACCGGTTTAATGGAACCATAGGGGGCATCAATGATCCGCATTTTGGAAAAAACAGAGGCATCGCTCAGGGAAGCTTCCTCCCGTTTTTCCAACAGATAGGAGTAGATATTTTCCCGGATACTTTTTTCCCGCATCAATTCAACCAGGTTTCTTTCACTGGCTGGCACTTTACCAATACTCCCCGAAAGTCGCCCCTGGCTTTGCCGAAGCAACTGGATTCGCTGGGAGAGACCTTGTTGTTGCAGATCTATATTCTTCTTAAGATTGGATCGCATCTCCTCGGCCTGCTTTTTCAGGGATAGTACCGACGGGTGCATGGGGCCACTTTTTCGCTCGGCCTTCTGGCGGTCCATTTCCAACTGACTCAATTGTGTGATCATATTGGTCAAAACAGGATCGTTCAGACTTGTATTAGGAGGCGTCACCACCGATCCGGATTCAGCAACATATTCCTGAATCCTTTCCAGATTGGTCAACTGCACCTCAGCATCTACCAATTCTTTATTGTTGTTGCTTGCCTGGTCAAGGTATGACCGGGCATCATCACTTAAGAAGGTGATCCCCTTTTCTTCCTTATAGCTTTCCTCTTTGTTCTCGAGCTTTTTTAGTTGGGTGCCGATCAGGGCCAATCGATCCTCAATAAGTGTAATGATCGAGTCGGTCTGGTTTCTTTTTTCGGCAATATTGGCCTGGTCATATTCCTGAATGATCTCCTTCAGGATGGCAGAACCCCTGCTTCGGGAAGGATGTAGCATGGAAACATAGAGTACACTGGAGTTTTTACTGGGAGTGGAAGCAGCGATTGACTTTCTCAGTTGTTGCGTGGTCGCTTCCGGATCTGAACAAACAGCCTTAACTTTTTGCGCCTGAAGCGAAAAAGAAGAAGTTTTTTTGACCACAATACGTGCTGTTCCAAATAGAGTCAGGGTATCGCCATAACGCCCTTTGACACCTTCCGGGTCGATGCGCATTTCATCCTTTCCCAGTTGGATGATCAGCGGTTCTTTGTATAGTTCCGGATTTGGCTGTATGATCTCCAGTTGTATGGGCGAGGATTCAAATACAGGTTGATACAACCCCCATCGATCCGGAAGATAATAACCAAGGTTCAGGTTCATCCGGCTGACCACTTTACTGATAATGTTTTCGGAGCGGATGATCTCGGCTTCATTGTCCACGATCTTTTGTTCGTCCAGAAAGTCAAGTTCTTTAAGCGTTAAACTAATGGATTCCCCTTTTTTCTCATCTTTGATCACCAGGGATGACTGGATTCTGTAAAGTGGGGTGGAAAGCAGCAGATAACCTATAGCTGCGGCTCCTGCAATCAACATGGTAAAAAGGAACAGAAATTTGTGCCGCGCGTATCTGTTCAGGGTTTCCCTTAATGAAAAATCTTCTTCAGTCTGTCGGTTTGCCCGGTTCTTTTCAATGTCCATAATCGTAATATGCTGTTATAATCGGGTAGCCAGGATAGTCGCAAGAGATATAGAAGTAGTGATAAACGTGAACAACTGCCATCTTCGGGCATCTGTACTGGCAATACGGGTACGGGATGGTTCCACATATATCACATCATTGGGCTTTAAATAATAATACGGTGACCCAAGCACCTCACTTTTCCGGAGATCAAGCTTGGCATAAGATCTTTTTCCGTTTTCTTCCCTTATGATGAGTACGTTGTTTCGCTTGGCATTGATCGTCAGATCCCCTGCCAGGCTGAGCGCCTCAGGGAGGGATATCTTGGTATCCGGGATGTTGAAGGTTCCTGGCCGGGCAACCTCTCCCAGTATCGAGACCTTAAGATTCATAACACGCACATTGACAGTAGGATCTTTTAAGAATGGCTGTAGTGCCACTTTTAGCCGTTCTCTGATTTCCATGGTGGTCAATCCTTTTATATTCATATCACCTAAGTAGGGTAGTTGTATGATGCCGATACTATCCACCACGTAGGCATTTTGCATCGCATGGTCCTGGCTGAATCGAAATCCACTACGGGTAAAGTGAATATAGTCCTCTGATTCCAGGCTTGTTACCGAGATCTCAATGATATCTCCATACGCAAGGCTGTGCTGTTGTGTAAAAGCAACTGTATCGATCCGCTTGAGATCAATGTCCTGGAAGTACAAGATCTGTTTTGGACTTGTACAGGAAAAAGCAAAAATGGAGAACAGAAGGAGCCCAATGCACAGAAACCGGGAAGTAGTACTGTTCACGTTCAAAGATTTAGGAAGCGAAGAAATGCAATATGCCAACGCTTCGATGGGTCATTGCATTACCTTATTATGAACTTTAGGCGAAGGAATCGTTAAGGGGAATTCCTGTTCGGGGAAAAGAAAGGACAATAACATGGCCGCATTCTTGTTCCAATCAAAAAGGGGCGTGAGTTTTTCTTTAGCTTGATGGCTGATTTTCCTTGCTTTATCCGGATCAAGGATCAATAATTCTATCGCATTCAGGATGGCTGAAGGGGAGGGTTCGACTAATAATCCGGTTTCCTCATTTCGTAACAATTCCTTAATACCACCAATGGATGTGGCAATAACCGGAATATCTTTTGAAATGGCTTCCAGAATACTGAGCGAAACCCCTCCTTCCGCATAGGTAATGTGCAAATAAAGGTCACTTACAGAGAGGGGTAGATATACGTTTTCCATATCTCCTGTAAAATGCACCCGGTTTTGAAGCCCCATGGATCGGACCTGTTTTTCCAGGGATGCCCGGTATTTTCCATCTTTTGTAACCAGAAGATGAACCGTCCGGCCTTGATTCAAGTCCTTCATGACATGAATCAGCAAGGCAAGACCTCTTGCTTTTTCCCGATGAGCGGTCATTGCCTGGGAGCAGAGAATGATGTCTTTTTTTGCTATGCCAAATTTCTTCAGGAATTCCGCTTTTTCCTCCTCTGGTTGGGCAATGGCCGGAGGAAATCCGGCATGCATGATCAACGAATGACGGCAATCAATACCTTCCTCCCGGCAATAGTATTCCCGGAGTGCTTCAGATACAAAAAGAAGTTGATCACATCGTAGCGTAAGATATTTCATTAGCCAGCGTAAAGGCTTGTTCATCTTTTCTTCCGGCCAGGTATGAAAGATATGAACCACTTGTTGCCCATAAATCCATTTATGGATTAAGGCAGGTAATAGACAATACCAGTCATTGCTGCTCACAACAGGCGCTTTAGCGTGGAGACGAAGCAGGTGAAGGACCTTAAAGACAAAATAAAACTTTGACCCGGAAACAATGGTTTGTTCCGGATCAATTCCCTGTCGTGACAATACATGTACGGCCACTCCTCTTTTCTTAAGGGCTTCAACAAGGTTGATCAGATACGTGGAGATTCCACCGCCCTGACTTTTTTTCCAATAATTGGATATGAATAGTATTTCCGGATTTTTGGCCATGGGTATCACAGATAAGGTCTGCTCACTATACTAAGTACGTGCAGAATAGTGAGAAGGATGGCTCACCCGGAGAAATTAATTTTATGGTAACATGCAGCTTCGTGAATGGATAGAGGGGATAAATAATTTTGAAGGATGATCCTTTTTTTATTATGGCTTTCCTTGGTAGGGAAACAAGGAGAAATGAAAGACAGTGGTTTCAGTAAGGAAAATGTTGTCACCTTTGAACAATTTGGAGCAAAAGGAAATGGAGAAGATGATACTGCTCCAATTTTGAAAGCCATTACTTATGCGAAGCAGATGAATTGGCCAATTCGCCTGGAAGGGAAAAAGTATGTTTTTTCCCCACGCTCCACTGTAGATATCACAGGAATTCCGGAATGGACAGGGGAAGGCACCCTGGACCTGACAAAAACCGGACCTGCTGCAGGTAATAAATCGATGACTGCCATATTTCAAATTTCAGGTACAAAGAAATTGCTTCAGCGAAATATTAAAGAAGTTGAAAAGGGCAGGAAAGTGATCTGGATTGAAAAAAACCTTTCGCTGAAACGAAATGCGGTGTTATTTCTGACCAGTGCTGAAGCATTGCCAAATCCAAAACGGGATTATTATTGTAAAGGGCAACGATGTATTGTTGCAGCCTATGATAGCAAAACAGGCAGACTGGAATTGCAGGATCCTTTTTTTTATTCCATTAACGAGGCTACACTATGGTGGAATGATTTTCAACCTTTGGTGAAAATAGGGCCTGATTTGCGGTTTGAAACAAGTCCTATGAATTTTATTACCTGCTTCCGTTTTTATTATGCCCGGGGTATCGTTTCAGGTTACTTTAAAAATTTCGCCCTCACAGCCATCATGTTCAAATCTTCCTGGGGAACAGTGGAAGGCATGGAAGCTGAATTACCGGTTAATGAGAACAATGGCTATAGTTATTGTATTCAGGTAGCTGATATGTCAGATGTAAAGATTATTAAATGTCGGCTTTCCGGGGGCAGACACGTTGTGAGTGGGGGAGGTGGCGGGTTATGGGAAAAAGAGGAGTCGGGTGGGAAAGGACATGCTGGCTATCCCTCTGTATTGGAAGTGAACGGTGGTATATATAAAGGAAACCCGATCGTACACACGATCAATGAGCATATAGGAACCCTTGATTCCCACGGATTAGTGGAAAGGATGGTCATCAGAAATTGCACCGTTTACGGGGGTATCAATCTGGGGGCTAATTATGTGACAGTGGATAGTTGCATTATTTATGCTGATAAGAAACGGATATTGAATGTGGGGAGCGATGTTTTGCCAGGTATGGACTGGGGACATTATACGATCAGAAACTGCCGCTTTATTGGGGATCCTGCCACGAACCATTCGCTGATCTACGGAAAGGCCAATGTAAAGGAGCTGGTTTTGGAACAAGTGGAAGTAGAAGATCTGCGAAAAGGTGTATATCTCGCTGATCTTCGGTATTTCACACCCGGGTCTACTACTTTTAACCGGATCAGGTTTAAGAATAGTGCACAAAGACAAGATAACCTTATCCTGAAATTAAAAAATGGGAACCTCAAGATCGATAAATCTGAATTAACCATGGCGGCGGTTAAAGAACTTGATTAAGCCTATTCATCATAATTTGTTAATGACAGGTTAACAGGCAATGAATATCCAAAGGCTACTTTTATTCCTGTAAAGTACCTGCCTTTTTATGATTCTTTCATTGTCAATCCCGGAACCCTTTGCCACCAACCAGACCCAGGTAGGGAAGACCGGATTTGATATTTTACAACGGCACAGACTCCATTCACGCATGGATATGATCCGGGATTGTGATAAGGTACTGGAAGAAAAGAACAAGGAAATGAAGATGGGGGAATACCTGGATGGTTTCTCCCGGTTGAATGCCTATCATAAGTATCATTTTTACCGACTTGGGCTTTATGGACGGATCGGATATTTTTTTGCCTTTCTGTTTCATCGTTTATTTCCCAAATTACATCCCATTACAAGGAAGTTATATCTGACCATCACCAAAGGAAAGACCCAGTATTTTTCCAAAACAGAAGTATTGGGCCGTCTTTTTCGTGCAGGCTTTCAAATGGTGGCTTTCTCCGAGGAAAAAGGCGAAATACGCTTTCGCGTCTTTAAATCAGCCGAGTTTGGCGAACCTTCCCCTCCTTCTTATTGGCCTATATTTCGGATGCGCCGGGTGGGAAAAAATGGTAAGGTCATTCATGTATATAAATGGAGGACCATGCACCCTTATGCCGAGTACGTACAGGAGTTTATTCGGGTGACGCAGGGGCTTGATGAGACCGGTAAATTCAAAAATGATTTTCGGGTCACCGGGTGGGGTAAGTTCCTTCGAAAATATTGGCTGGATGAATTGCCCATGCTTTTTAACCTGTTATTGGGGAATATCAAATTAATTGGGGTACGACCCATTTCTGCCAATTATTTGAAGCTGTACCCGGAAAGTTTTCAGGAGTACCGAAAGAAATTCAAACCAGGTCTGATCCCTCCTTACTACGCCGATATGCCTAGGAGTTTCAATGAAATCGTTGCCTCGGAAAACCGTTACTTCGAATCCTACGAAAAAAATGCCTTTACTACCGACCTCCGGTATTTCTTCCGTATTCTGTCTAATATTCTCGTCAAAAAGGCAAGAAGCAAATAACTGCCTGTATTTTCCTAATTTCAGGTTCAATGTCAGATGCAAGCTTTCTACCGGAAGACCATTTCCGCATTGAAGTTGGAAAGGTGGTCATGCACTGCGAGCGGTTAAAAATCGGTTCCACCGATACCTATCGGATCGTTTTCAGCAGTGCCCGTGACCCACTTGTCATAACCCGGGCTAAAGCCGAGGATGGTTCCTGGTTCTGGACCTCCATTCCCGAAGGTCGGCAAAAGGAAGCAACGGGAATGGGCAAGATATTGGAGGAACATTTTTCTAAAATGTAATTTTCATGTGCTACTACAACGGTCAGAAAGTAACCCACGCGGAGTACATCCGTCTCAAACACCTGGAAAAAGCTGTGGCAAAATATGATTTCCTTATTCGTGACCTTCAGGTGGGGTTTGATTACAATAAGAATGCGGTGTTGAAACCCATTCCGGGCCAGGAAGATTTTGATATTGTGCAGATGGAATGGGGTTTTATCTTCCCTAACCTTCGAACCAGGGACGATGTACATAAACTACGATTAGGGTATAAAGATGCCAGAGGTTTTTTCAAACCTCCGATCATGACCCTGAATGCCGTTGCCGAGGAAATGCTCCTTCCGAATAAAGTGTACCGCGACGCCGCCCTTCACCGGCGATGCCTTGTTCTTTCCAGCGGTTTTTATGAATGGCGGCATATTTACCGAACAAATAAAAGAACCGGCGAACCCCTGAAGACACCGGATAAGTACCCTTATTTTATCAAAGTAAAAGACAGGGAGTATTTCTATATGGCTGGAATCTGGCAACCATGGACCGACAAGGCCACCGGGGAGTATGTAGAGAGTTTTGCCATTGTAACCACAGCTGCGAATCCACTCATGGAGAAAATACATAACAGTAAAAAAAGAATGCCCGCCATCCTTTCCGAAGACCTTGCCTGGGAATGGTTATTTGGAAACCCCAATGAAAAAAGAATTACCGAAATCGCCATGACCCCTTTTCCTGCTGAACAAATGGAAGCCTATACGATCGCCAAAGATTTCCGGGATTCGCTGGAGCCGACGAAGAGGGTGGAGTATGAGGAGCTTCGTGAGGCGTGAAAGCTGAATCGTAGGGTGCCTGAATTCAAATAGCTTCTAACAGCTGGTGTGCATCCAGATCTAGTTTTTGATGAAGCGCCTTTAGAAAGAAGATATCCGGTTTTTGTTTTCCATTCATTATTAAAGAGAATTTCGCTTCACTTACACCCAGGAGTTTGGCAGTAAATTGCTGTTTTAAACGCAATTGAAACATTTTCATACGGATCATTTCCGGTAGGGTATGGGGTATGGGTAATGGATCTGTGGTATCTTCATACAACTCAGCAGCTTCGGCGAGTGTCTTTAATCTTTTTGCTTCTTTTTCCGTGAGTGAATGTTCACCTTTCCGCATGAGCAAGTCAATTTCTTTCATGACAAGAGAATAAGCGGCTGAAGTCCTGATTTTCACGGGAAGGTTGGATTTTTTTCGGGGAGACTTTGTACTTCCCACTTTTTTCGAAACCCGTTTTTTTTCTGGCACGCGTATTTTTTTTACAGATGTCATAACTCTCGTATTTTGATTTTATCATATTCGGCGTGTGTTCCGATAAAACGAATATATACGGTTCTTGTTTTAAAAATTATCCTGGCTATCAATCGGTATTTGTTTCCGCCAATATTAAATACATATAATTGATTTTGTATAACATCGGTTGACCTGAATACCTGCCTGATGTCAGTAAACTTGCACCAATCACTTTCTTTTGTCTTCAGATACCAGTTCAATAGTGGTATTTCCGACTCGGGATGCCGTTTAATAAATTTTATTATTGTGCTTTTTGCGATGACTACCATACGTTTTTCTATTCTTTTCTGGCACAATAAGTATGGACTACAAATGTAAATAAAATTTAGAAAATCTAAAATTAATTTAAATACCCATTATTCACACCTCACACTCCCGCCCCCCTTCCTACCTTCCCTTCCCCAAATTGCCGCTTGATCCTGTCGATCGCCTGATAAAGGCGGATGGATTCCTGGGTGTCTTCAAATAGATTGATCTGATAGGTGCCGGGAATAAGATGGGTAAAGCGCACCCCGATCAACCGTACAAGCTGGCGTCGGGAGTAAAGTTGGGCAAATAGCGCGAATACCGTTTTGAGCAACACATGATCGGCGTTGGTGTAGGGCACCGCGCGTTGAAGGGTATGTGTTTCAAAGTCGGCATACCGGATCTTGACGGTGATACAACCCGTGAGACGGTCCTGGCTCCGGAGTTCAAACGCGATATGCTCGGTCATACGCACCAAATGGCTGTGGAGGAACCCGGTGTCGGTGGTGTCGGATTGAAAGGTGTTCTCGGTAGAGATGGATTTTTGTTCGCGGTAGGGGATGACAGGTGTTTCATCGATCCCATTCGCGCGTCGCCAGAGCTCGGTGCCATTTTTCCCCAGCAGGTTTTGCAATAATTCCACGGGTATATCACTCAGCAGTTTGACGGTCTCTACCCCCATTTTAATCAACTTATACCCGGTCTCTTTTCCAATACCTGGGATTTTCAAGACACTCAGTGGGGCGAGAAAACTTTTTTCTTCGCCAAAAGGGATCTCGATCTGTCCATTGGGTTTCACCTCATTGGTGGCCACTTTGCTGATGAGTTTGTTACTCGCAAGCCCGTAGGAGATGGGGAGACCCGTTTCCTTGTTCACTTTTTGCTTTAGTTCCCGGGTAAAAAGGCTGCAGCCAAAGAACCGATCCATGCCCGTGAGGTCCACATAGAACTCATCAATACTGGCTTTTTCAAACACGGGGACTGTTTCGGCGATCACTTCAGTCACGGCGCTGGAAGCCTTGCTGTAGGCTTCATAATCGCCACGCACCACGATGGCTTCTTTGCATAAGCGCAGGGCAACACGCATGGGCATGGCACTGTGGATCCCAAAGCGGCGGGCTTCATAACTACAGGCCGCCACCACACCGCGGTCGCTACCTCCGCCAATGAGCAGGGGTTTGCCCCTTAACTTCGGATTGCGCTGCTGCTCCACCGATACAAAAAAAGCATCGAGGTCAAGATGGGCGATATGGCGTTTGGGGTCGAGGAACATATGATCAGAGATAAGGTCTTTTTTTATAGGCCACTCTTTCCATGCGGCGCACTTCCAGGCTGTACACCCCAAAATCCTCCACGACTTTTCCCGTGATGCGATAGAACCCGCTTGTGTGCAAGGGATAGTTCTTGGCGGCATCGGGGAAGTGGACCGTATCGATCCAGTTGAGTTCATTGTCCACAAAAGTGCCAAAGAACATATGGTCATGATGCTTGGTGACCACATGTTTACGTGCAATGAAATAGGCCAGTACGGTGATGACCTTTCCCAGGTGTTTACCCAGGTCAGCCGCAGGTACATGTGCGGCGGGATCGGCATCAGCCAGTTCAAAAGGATTGGAGAGCGGGAAACCAAGGATCTCCATCTCGTCATACAGATCATCGATCCGCTGGTCTTCAAGCAAAGGAAGTTGAAACGCAAGGGGTGGCTCCTGAAAAAGCGGGGCACTCCCGGCTGCCACAGGCTGGTGTTTTTTTTGTAAAAAATTGGCCTCCCACAACAGGGTCTTTTTTGATTTGCCGGTGAACCGGAAGGCACCGATGCTCACAAGAGTATTCAATTGTTCCAGGCCGGGGTTCACCCGTTCAATAAAGTCCTGAAGGTGGAGAAAAGGACCGTGTTCCTTTCTTTCTTCGAGCAATTGCTCTACGAGTTTATCCTGGAGGCCTTTGATATGGATGAAACCGGTATACACTTCATCGCCTTTTATATTGGTGTACTGCTCACTATTGTTTACACAGGGGGCCTTGATCTGTCCGCCGGTTTTGAGCAATTCCAGAAAATACAGTTCGCGGGAATAGAAACCGCCAAAATTATTGATCACCGCTACCATGAATTCTTTGGGGAAATAGGTCTTGAGGTAAAGACTCATATAACTCTCCACCGCAAAGGAGGCCGAGTGGGCCTTATTGAAACTATAGCCTGCAAAACTTTCCATCTGTCTCCATATCTCGGCGGTGAGTGCTTCTTCGCGACCCAGGGCCTTGGCCGACAAAAAGAATTCTTCGCGTATCTGACGGAAATGATTGTGTGAACGGTATTTTCCACTCATCGCCCGGCGAAGGATATCGGCTTTGCCCAAACTCAACCCGCCATAATAATGCGCGATCTTAATGACATCTTCCTGAAAGACCATGACCCCAAAGGTCTCCGACAAATGTTCTTCAAACAGGGGATGAAGGTATTTGACCTCATCGCGGTGGTGATACCGGTAGATGTATTCGCGCATCATGCCCGATTGGGCTACCCCCGGACGAATGATCGAAGAAGCGGCGACCAGGGTGATATAATCATCGCAATGGAGTTTTTTGAGGAGTTGCCGCATGGCAGGTGATTCAATATAGAAGCAGCCAATGGTATTGGCCTCGCGTATCTGCACCTTGATCTGCTCATCTTCGCGAAAGCGTTTGAAATCATGGATATCAATATCGATCCCCTTGTTGAGTTTGACCAGGCGAAGCGTCTCTTTGATATGCCCCAGTCCCCGCTGGCTCAGCACATCGAATTTATTCAACCCGATATCCTCGGCCGTGAACATATCCATCAGCGCGGTGGGGAAACCCTTGGGGGGAAGAAAAAGGCTGGTATACTGAAGGATGGGTTGCTGTGCGATCAACATCCCACAGGGATGGATGGAAGGGTGGGAGGGAAAACCCTGGAGCAGGGCCCCGTATTGAAAGATCCATTTGGCATAACGGTCATGTGTATGCGGATAACGCTGCAGGGTTTTGATCTCCTCATCCGGCAGGCCAAATACTTTTCCCAGTTGCCGTACAATGGCGTCCTGCTTGAAAGTAGGGAAGGAGCCCAACAGGGCGACATAGGCATGCCCATACCGTTTGAAGAGATAATCCATCACCTCATCGCGGTCGGTCCAGGAAAAATCAATATCAAAATCCGGCGGCGAGGTCCGCTCCGGGTTAAGGAAGCGTTCGAAATAGAGGTTGAGTTCAATGGGATCGACATCCGTAATGCCGAGGCAATAGGCGACGATGGAATTGGCGCCACTGCCTCGGCCCACATAATAGTAACCTTGTGATTGGGCAAAACGGACCATATCGTGGTTGATCAGGAAATAAGCAGTAAACCCCAGGTCGCTGATCACCTTGAGTTCGTTGTACAGCCGCCTCAACGCTTCCGCATTTTTTAACCCAAAGCGTCTTTTTAATCCCGAAAGAGCGAGTTTTTCCAATAACACTTTGTCATCCGCTTCCGAGCCCCCAAACTGACGCTTGGTTTTATCGGTATGAAAATTCATGTCCAACCGGCAACTGTCCATCAGTTTATAGGTGTTGGTCACCAGCCAGGGGTATTGCCTGAACTGCTGCAGGAGGTTTTCCGGGGAAACAAAAATTTCATCGGGCTGACAACATTCCTCCGGGGGCAGTTTGGAGAGAAGGGTATTCAAATCAATGGCACGCAAGAGCCGATGGAGATTGTAATGCGCTTTGCCTTGTATGGTCACGGGTTGGAGGATCACAAATTTCTCGGCATGGAGTTTCCAGTCAAGGCCAAAAAGTTTGGTCAGTTCGGTGGCCCTTACCCCTATCCGTTCATTGGGAAGTAATGCACCTGGGTTTTTTCGCCCAAGGGGAAATACGACAAAGCCATCCCAGCTTTCATCAAAAAACCGATCCGGGTTTTCGGGAAAATCTTTTTTTCCCATCAGGTGTTCCGATAAAAAGCGGTGTATCCAGGTCAGCCCCCGGTCATTTGCCGCCAGCAGGATATACAACACTTCGCGGCCATTGCGGATCTCCGTTCCGGCAATGGGATTAATGCCCTGTTCACGGCACAGTTTCACAAACTCCCAGGTATCATAGGTGGAGTTGATATTGGTGAGCGCCAGGGCGGTCACCCCTTTCTCCACGGCGGTGCGTACCAGTTCGTCTGTCGAAAACGTGCCATACTTAAAGCTGAAATAGGTCTTGCAGTTGAGGTACATAGGGAAGGCTAAACTACTAAAATAATTAGTAATAAATTTACTAAAATTATTAGTAGTTGGTTTTCAGCTCAAATGAGGTTGGATGTTGGATGACGGATGTTGGAGTGTGGGCTTTATGCGTCCCATCGGGACGCCGGGTCGGTAAAAAAAAACCTCCAGTACAACTGGAGGTTTTTGTGCCCGAGATCGGAGTCGAACCGATACATCCTTGCGGACGGCAGATTTTGAGTCTGCTGCGTCTACCAATTCCGCCACCCGGGCGTTGAACGACAAAATTTTAGCGAAGCCGTTACATTGATGGGGCAGCAAAACTAATGCTTTTCACTCAATTGCGCCTTTATCCGATCCAGATATTTTTTCCTGTAATAATACTCTTTGACTGCTAATAATTCCTCGGTCGTGGTTACCCCTTCCTGGTAGTGCTCGATGATGGATGCCACCGGTGCGTAGATCGTTTTTTCGAGTTCGGCGATCTTTTCCCTGAGTACGGGAAGACCGTCGGATTCAAGGTCCATCAGGCTTTCATTCAATTCCATTACTTCCATCAAAAATTCGGGAGACAGGCTGTATTTCTCTTCTTCCTCCAACAGCCCTTTCAGCATCAATACATATTTGATCGTTTCATCGGGGTTTTGAAAGATCCGGTAGGCCCGGTTGAGCTGGGCCGACTTTTCCAGGGCTCCCGCCTGGTCCTCCAGACTCGCATTGGCATGATAATCAGGGTGATATTTTCGGCTGAGCGCAAAAAAACGCCCGGATAGGGCGACCGGGTCCGGTTTCAGACTGACGGGAAGTTCAAGGAGTTCAAAATAGTCCATTGCGGGGGCTTCGTACTGAATATTTTAACAAATAACCATAGTTTCGGTTACAAAAATAGGCCCTTCGTTTACAAATAAAGGAATCACAACATGGAATTAAGGAATTTGGTACCGGACCGCGAGATCCTGCTTAGCCTGCAAACAGGCAGCCGGATGAATGAGACCATTCGTGTCCTTTACCGTGACCATTTTGAAAACCTGTCGTGGTACATTCAGAACAATGGCGGAAACAGACAGGATGCCGAAGATATCTTTCAGGAAGTGATCGTCAGTTTCATCGATCTCGTTCGCAAAGACAGGTTCCGTGGAGAATCGAGTATCAAAACCTTTCTTTTCTCCGTCAATCGAAATCTCTGGCTGAATGAATGGAAAAAAAGGGACAGGGCCATGATAAGAGAACAAAAATATGAGGCCGCCGGTACAAAAGAAGAAGTGGATATCAGCCACCAGATCGCTGAGAAAGAAGAACGTGACCGGCTGATCAACCTGGTGGACCAACTGGGAGAAAACTGTAAGAAAATACTGCTGCTGTTTTATTACGAAGGCCGCTCGATGAAGGAAATTTGGGAAGAACTGGATTATGAGAGCGAGCAGGTCGTTCGTAACAAGAAACACAAGTGCATGAAAAAACTGGAAGAATTGATCAACGCCAACCCATCCATAAAAAACACACTTAAAACATTACTGAATGGATAATTCTACTCAATATGACAGTGATGAACGATTGTTCCGTTATATCGACGGAGAAATGGAAGAAGAGGAGAAACAAAGCCTGGAGGCCGACCTGCAACAAGATGCAGCACTCATGGAAAAATTGACCAGCCTCCGTCTGGCCCGCGAAGCTATCCTCCAGTATGGCCTGAAGAATCAGGTAGCTTCTATTCATCAGGATATTATGAAGGAGCGCCATACGCCTGTTGTCCCCATGAAACAGAACAACTTTCGTCGCTGGGCCATTGGGGTAGCCGCAACCGTGCTCTTTGCCTGGGCTTCGATTCAGGCCTATCAATATTTTTCCCTGACTCCAGAACGCGTCTATGCCCAACAGTTTTCCTCTTATGAGTTGCCTGTACTTCGGAGCGAAGAACAGAAAAATACCAGTGAAATGGAAACGGCTTACCGGGATAAGGATTTTAACCGGGTGGTGCGTTTATGTAAATTGAATTCCGGGTTTACCACCCGTGAGAATTTCCTCTGTGGCATGGCGGAAATGGAATTGGGCAATTTTTCAGACGCTATCCGTTCCTTTAATCAGATCATTCAGTACAATACCGCCAACGCAACACGGGATTACCTCGATGAGGCCGAATACAACCTGGCCCTCGCCTATTTAAAGAACGGTGAATTTAACCGCTCCCTGGAATTACTCCGTTCCATCCACAGTGACCCCAAACATGTGTACCACCGAAAAGTGAGTAACCGGTTGATCAAACAGGTACAACGACTCGCTTAGTCTTTCTCTACAGATCCATAGCAGCAGGGCTGTTCAGTTCACTGAAACAGCCCTTTTTTTTATTTTAAAGTTACAACATGGATATCGGCGGTGACTAATTTGAAAGTACACATTGTATCACCCCATTTAAAAGTATAATCATGAAAACAACACACAGCTGGCTAACCGGACTTTTTCTTTCCATATTGCTGGTATCCTGTACCAGTCGCCTGGATGATAACAACAATACCAACCAGGTGGCTACTTCAGGTAGCTGGCGGGTCACTTTGTTCACCGATAGCGGGAACGATGAGACCACCGATTTTGCAGGCTACACCTTCACCTTTAATGACAATGGCACCATCAGCGCGGTAAAGAATGGCACCACCCAAAGCGGAACCTGGTCGGTGACCTCC
The DNA here is from genome assembly GCA_041752235.1 of Chitinophagaceae bacterium. GTDB lineage: Bacteria > Bacteroidota > Bacteroidia > Chitinophagales > Chitinophagaceae > SpSt-398. The sequence goes on along the minus strand of JBGSHM010000019.1, from coordinate 79,794 downwards.
AGCAAGTTCAATATCGACCTTGGTCCGAAGATCGATGCCAATAAACCCCTGGGTGAACTGACGGATGACTGGAAGATCCTTTCCACAAGCAATACGGAGATCCGCCTGGGTGATGATAATGCATCCAGCAATGAGTTTTTAACCTTCACTAAAAACTAATCTTTATATGAAAAACACCCCTTTATTTATTCTTTTCCTCGCCCTTGGAGTAATCGGCTTCTATGCTTGTCAAAAAGAGAACTCGGCTACTGAGGGACTTGATGGTCCGGCCAAATTCACGGTTTACCTGACCGATCACCAGACACCTGTATTTGACAGTGTATTCGTTGACCTGCAGCAACTGGAAGTAAAATTGGAAGATGATTCGCTCTCCAACGATGGCTGGGTTTCGTTGACCATTGTGCCGGGTGTGTATAATATCCTGCGCTTTCGGAATGGCCTGGATACACTCTTTGCCACCGGTACTTTACCGAATGGACGTATCCGTAAAATCCGCCTGACCCTGGGAACTCAGAACAGTGTGATGAAAGACGGCCAGCGATTCCCCTTGAAAGTTAAAGACAATGACCGCGAAGTGGTGATCAATATCAGCAGTGATAATTTTGATATGCCCACTCCGGGTGAGATCCAGTTCTGGATCGATTTTGATGCAGCCCGTTCCATTCGGGTGGACAACAGTGGCTCCGGTAACAATAATGGCTATGAGCTGAAGGCTCATATCAAAGCCTTTACCAAATCAAAATCAGGTCGAATTGAGGGACGGGTATTCCCGGCCGCGGCTGATCCGGTAGTACTGGCGATCAATGGCTCCGACACAGCCACCGCTATTCCTGAAAGACATGATGGGGAATTCAAGATCATGGGCCTGAATGCAGGTACCTATACCGTGATCTTTGACGGAAACAATGGATATCGGGACACTACGATTACGAATGTGGTGGTACGTAGGGGAGAGGATACACATTTGCCGACGATCACCTTGCGTCAATAAATTATTTCAACTCCTATGTTGACCCCCTGAACTTACGCTGGTAAGTTCAGGTTTTTTTTTGTTTCCGGGCAATCGACAAAGCTACCAGGATCGATAGGATGAACAGAGCGGGAAGGGCATATTGCCAGATGGGTCGGTGTTGTACGGTTTCATATTCACCGATATAGATCAGGTGGCCCCAGTATTCCGGAGTCTTTAATACCGGATCGATATCCTCATCATTTAGCAGATCGAGTTTGGCCTGTCTAAGGGCCGCATCCTTGGTCAGTCCTTTTTGCAAGTGGTCATGCAAACGCCGGGTGATTAATGAAGTAGTCCTGTCCTCTGCCTTCCACAAAGAAGCTATGATATTAGGACAGCCGGCATAGGAGAAAGCCCTGGTCAGGCTCATCATTCCTTCCCCATGAACCAATTGGCCTGTACCAGTTTCACAGGCACTAAGGATGACGAGGTTGGTCGAATCCAGACGCAGATCGTAGATCTCACGGGCAAATAATTTATACTGGCTATCGGCCGGATAAAAGGAAATATAGGATTGCAGGTGTTCGGCATCATTGGCCCGGGCATGGGTGGCGAAATGAATAATGGGATATCGGTTGGCATAGAAAAGCAGGCTGTCCTTGGTTGCTTTTTCATTAAAGAGAATATTACCGGACAATCCCTTTAACTCGCTTTCCGAATAGGGCAGAGGCTCAAACCCATTCTGTCTTTCCTTGTTGCTAAAAGGGGCCAGACCAAGGGTGAGCGCCGGGGTGGAGGTAAGCGGAACGCGCTTATCCAGCAAGGCGGTGGTATATTGGTATAGGATGCTGAAATCCTCCAACATATACCGTCCTTCTGAATCGGTCAGCGTTTCAAAGGGGATATAGTTCAATTCATCATCCGGGATGATGATGAGTCGTTGAATACCGTTCAAATCTGCACGAATGGGTTTTATCAGTTGTTCATACAGGTTTCCGGAAAGGGTCAACAGGTCACGGTGTGTGCCCTGACCGGTAAGTCGTAGCCGTACCAAAAAGGAATCAATACGGGCAAAAAAAGATGGACCAATGGGAATGAGTTGGTAATGAAAACTCTCCCGGCGGATAACGTAGGCCAGTATCTGTTCCTCTGACAAATGAAAGGAAAGCAGGGCCGTTCGGCTGTCGAGGATATTCTCCTGCATTTTTTTCAGGGAAGGAATTCGATCTACAATAGATATTTCCCTGTCACCACCCGATTCTCGCATTTTGTCTTGTATCCTTCCCAGTTCGATCTCCTGGTCCCTGATCTGGTTATTGAGGGTTGTTAGTTGAAGGGAAGCGGTTAAGTTTCCGGCCTTGATGGATAACCGGGTCAGGTTTCTACGTATCCTGTTCTCTTCCTGAACCAGGGCTGCCGGGATATCCCCCCGGGTTTTCAATTCTGCTTCCCGGATGTTTAAACTAAGAATTGACGCTTTATTGCGTTGATCAAAAAGGTAGGCTTCTTCCTGGTAAGAAGCTTCTCCCGTAAGCTGATGGAGGGAAATGCAAAGATCGATCGGTTTGTGATGGATATTGTATTTGATCCGGTTGAGGAATAAGCGGGCTTCATCTGAATCATAGTTCCGCTCTACGTAATCTGCCAAACGAAACGCGGAACGATAAGCATCCAACGCGGCTTTGAGCAATTGAATATCCTTTTTCTTCTCATACCATAATTGAAAGGCGACAGCCTTGGCCGAAAGGGTATTGAACAAATTGATATAGGAGAAAATCCCGGAATAGGCACCAGGGTTTATAAAGATGTCGGGATTATTGAAATCATTGTCAAATTGAATGATAGCTTGATGGTAAAGCTCCACGGCTTTTTCCTGGTTTCCTTCGGCACTCAGTACATCGCCTTTATACCGGAGGGTGAGTCCCAGGGTAGAATTTTTCCGGCTGCCATGTTGTTCCTGGTTTAGCGTCTCCGCAAGTTGTAAATAATATGTACTCGAATCATAATTCTTCAAATTGAAATAAGCCAGGGCAAAATTATTGGCCAACCGTGCCGCCACAGGCCCCTTCAGGGGTACCTGCCGGAAATAGTCGAGCGAGCGCCGTATCGAACCAAGATTGAGGTTGATGATACCCATATTGTGAAGGATATCGTTTCGGCTGATATTTAGTGGAAGTATTTTTTCATAGAGTGTTATGGCTTCATCGTATTCCTCGAGTTTGGTAAGCGTGGCCGCCAGGTTATTGTTATAGCTTACAAAGAATTCTTTATAGTTGACATCCGACCGGGGGAGGGTTGAAACGGCTTTAGCAAAATAGTTTCGGGCTTGCCGAAAATTTCCCGTCTCATAAAAAAGGGCGCCCAACGAATTGAACAACCGCCCTGACTCCTGTATTCCCTGGGGATAGAGGTCGGCGATCGCTTCGGCCTCCTTGAACTGAAAAAGCGCCGAATCCATATTACCCAGAGAATAATAAATATTGCCGCTATAAAGCAAGGGTTTGAAAAGCGATGAGTCCTTGATGCCCAGGTGGATGGATTTGACTGTAATAGCAGCGCGGTAATGCCCTTGTGCTTCGGATAGTCGGCCAAAGTAGTGATCGATCTCACCACTTTTAAAATGACAGTAAAAACGTAAGGAATCAAAAGGTATTCCCGCCCGGTCCAATCGATCCAGTAGGGATACAAACCCTTTTCGGGCTTCTTCGTTCAATCTTTCTTCTTCTTCCACGGATAGACCCAGACGCTCGGAGGCATTGTCGGCATAGTCATATAATCGGTCTACTTGTCTGTACGTTTCAAGAAAAGCAGACAGACTGGTTTCATCCTGCTGTCCCTGAATCAAAGGGAGCAAAATTATACCGCTGAAGAAGAGGATTGAAATGAATAAATATCGCCGCAAGCCAATCATATTGATTGGTCAAATGTAATCAAATACAGAGAGTTATTACTGTCCTACAATGATGATACAGGGAGGGCGGGGACGTGCCAGCCGTTGGGTACCACCCGTACGCAGGATGGTGCCGGCATGATCAATAAGAAGGATATCCCAGAGGTATTGGGGAATATCCGCCTGGGTGTTATAGTAGTATAATTTGACCTTGAGTTTATTGAGTTCTTTTCGGCTGGGGTCATCCATCCGGTAATAATAGGTGAATTCCTTTTGGTCATCATTTGTGCTTAATAAACCGCCATTGCGCATGGTGGATAAGAGATTGATGGAGCCATTGGTGAGGGATACGGCACAGCCCTGGCTGTTACATCCGTTTCCATCATCAAATACATTATTGGTACCTGTGCCAAACAAACCGGGTTGGTAGGGTTGTCCGTTGGCATTATATACTGGTAGGGCCAGGGTATCGTTATTGGCCAGGTTGTAGATCTTATCGTAAAAATTTAATCCGGAAACAACGATCATGGTCGAGGTAGAGTCTCCGTCGGGGGATACATGGGTGATCTTGTAGCGAAGCCCGCTTTCTGAATTATTCACTTTGATGGTGCCATCGTCGTCATCGATCTCAACACCATCCGGGAAGCCGATGTATTCGCCAGGTCTCACTTCGGTAGGCCGGATCTCGTACTCACCCAGGGCAGGATTGACATAAAAGATCGAATCACCATAACTCAGCACATAAGGATTCTCCTTGGCATCACCACCTTTCCGGCATGACCAGGTAAAGCCAAGCATCGCTAAACTGAGAATGGAAAATATGACCCTTGCGCCCATGCTATTTCTTTTTGTACTATCTAAACGGGCAAATGTAACCACCCGTATGCCCTTACTAGCAAATTTTGTGCTAAAATATTACATTTTTTATATTATTTGATTGATAATCATCAGTTTGTTCGTTTGCCGAATTACTGTCAAATTTGCCCAAGATTTAAGCCATATGATTAAAATAGGACTGATACGGGAAGGAAAGAGACCGGCCGATAACCGGGTGGCCCTGACACCCGCCCAATGCAAGTGGGTTCACCGAATGAGTGACCAGGTGAAGATCGTGGTACAACATTCCCCTGACCGGTGTTTTCCGGATCGGGATTATATCCACGCCGGGGTGGATGTGCAGGAGGATATAAGCGAGTGCGATATCTTATTTGGCATTAAAGAGGTTCCGGTTGATCAACTCATACCTGGTAAGACCTACCTATTCTTCTCCCATACCAAAAAGAAACAACCCCATAACCGGGGTCTGCTAAAGGCTATTTTGGATAAAAAGATAACCCTGGTAGATTACGAGTGCCTGGAACATGAAGACGGGCAACGGATCATTGGATTTGGTTTTTTTGCCGGGGTGGTGGGTGCCCACAATGGGATGATGGCCTATGGACTCCGGAAAGGACTTTATAACCTCGACCGGGTTTATAAACAAAGAAGTTTTCGTGAATTGATCCATACCTATTTTGGATTAAAACTCCCCAATGTCAAGATCGCCGTGACCGGTTCGGGAAGAGTGGCCCATGGATTATTGGAAGTAATGAACCTGATGGGAATCCACGAGGTGGAGCCGGATGAATACCTGGCCAGGCGTTTCTCCTATCCGGTTTATACTCAACTGAAAGGAGCAGAACTGTATGCCCACAAAGAAACGGGTAAATACAGCCGCGAAGATTTTCACCATTATCCGGAACACTATCAATGTAAATTTCTTCCTTATTCTGAACAAACGGATATCCTGCTCAACGGTGTGTATTGGGAAAAGGGCTTACCCCGACTATTTGAGAAAGAAGATATCCGTTCGGACCGGTTTATCATACAAACTATTTCCGATGTCACCGATGATGAACATGGTTCTGTACCGATCAACCTGGGTGATCAGACAATTGAAAACCCGGTGTATGGAGTGGATCGGCAATCACTGGAAAAAACGGCACCTTATCTTCCCAATTCCATTGATGTATTGGCGGTCGGAAATTTGCCGAATGAATTGCCAAGGGATGCAAGCCGGTATTTTGGGGAACAATTGATCAAATATATTTTGGAAGACCTTGTCAAAGGCGGCTCGGCGATCATCGACCGCGCAACAATGGCCAGGAACGGGTCGCTGACAGAGGGGTACAAATATTTGGAGGAATATGTCAAAGAGGAAAGTTAGTTTACCGCCAGGTCGCAAGGACGCCAGGTTTCGCTATTAATCCCTGGCGTATCCTTGCGTCTTTGTGTCCTCGCGGTTCATCATCTCAAATAATATTCCGTTACCAATCCCTTAAAAAAATCACTATAACTATTTCCTTCAACGGCAATCAGTTCCTCTGACTCAGTAACAATTACTGGTTTTTTCAACGAAGCACGCAATAAAATACGCGAAGGCAACGCCTTACCCGTTGGTTTGATCACAACCCATTCTTCCACAAAAAAACCTGCATTACTTAATAGTGTAAGTATGGCTTGTTTGCGTTTAAACGGCAGCAACGCATGAAATCTTCCGTTCTGCTTCAGATTATTTTTTACCCAATCAAATAATTCCTCCAGCAATAACCCTTCTCCATGGTGCGCAGCTTGTTTGCCCGGATCGTTTGAGGGTATTTCCTTTTCATAAAAAGGAGGGTTGGTGATGATCTGGTCATACTTTTTCTCCGGGTGAAAATGAAGAAGGTCTTTTGAGATCACCTTGATCCTTGCCGCCCAGGGAGAGGCTTCTACATTCTCCGTGGCCTGCGCTGCTGCTTCCGGGTCGATCTCGATGGCATCTATTTGGGCCTTGGTTTGTTGCGCGATCATCAGGCTGAGCAAGCCCGTGCCGGTGCCTATATCCAGGAAAGATTTATCTCCTGTATCCTGTCCAGAAAGATAGTGGGCCACCCAGCCACCAAACATACAGGCATCGGTCGTAACCTTCATGGCACAGCGGTCATGATACACCGTAAATTGTTTGAACTGAAAATAGGGGTTGGACATGAGGTTCAGGATTCAAATACTGAACGGGCCGAAACAGTTGTATCAAGTGGGGAACTTTCCCCTTCGAGAAACTTGTAGTAAGCAGTAATTGCGATCATGCCGGCATTGTCAGTGCAATACTGAAAAGCGGGGATAAAGGTATTCCAACCCTGCTTCTTCCCAAGGTCTTCAAATGATTTTCGAAGTCCACTATTGGCGGAAACGCCTCCGGCTATACAGATATCACGAATACCGGTAAGAATGGCCGCCTTCCTGACCTTATTCAACAGGATGCTTACAATCCGGCTTTGAATGGATGCGCAGATATCAGCCAGGTTATTTTCGATGAATATTCTTCGTTCCTCTTCCGTCGCCATGCTCTCTTCCTTGTACACCTGGCTCTTGCCGGCATTTTGTAAAAAATAAAGTATGGCGGTCTTTAACCCACTAAAACTAAAATTGAGTCCGGGAATCTGGGGTTCCGGAAATTGAAAGCGTGTAGGGTTACCCGTTACTGCATATTTATCAATCAGGGGGCCACCAGGATAGGGGAGTCCAAGCAATTTGGCTGATTTATCAAAAGCTTCTCCGGCCGCATCATCAATGGTTTCTCCAATCACCTGCATAGCGGTTGGGGAATCGCACCGAACGATCTGTGTGTGACCGCCACTAACGGTGAGGCAGAGAAAAGGAAAATCAGGTCTTGGTTCATCAATCAGGTTGGCCAATACATGGGCCTGCATGTGGTGTACACTGATCAGAGGTACATTCAGAGTGAGTGCCATGGATTTGGCGAATTGTGCGCCTACAAGAAGCGAGCCGATCAAGCCGGGGGCACGCGTAAAACCTATCGCATCTATCTCATTTGGTTTTATTCCCGCTGCTTGCAGGGCTTCATGTACTACCGGGACAATCTTTTGCATATGCGCACGGGAAGCGAGTTCGGGTACCACGCCACCATAGGCTTCATGCACTTTTTGCGTAGCAATGAGATTGGAAAGGATCTTTCCGTCGCGGCAGACGGCCGCCGAGGTTTCGTCGCAACTGGATTCTATGGCGAGAATGGTTGGCATTCTGCAAATTTATTTCGAATTATTGATTATTAATTATTGATTATTTAAGGTTCTTCCTGGAAGGGATTTCACTTAATAATTCATAATTAGTAATTAGTAATCCTATTTATTTGCTTTCTTCTTCTTTCGAGGTAATATATAATCAAATTCTTTCCGGAAGGCCAAACTCGTTCCATACTTGCGGGCCTTACTATTGGATGTAAAGCTGGCGCCGGTAAGAAAATCAATATTCTCTTTATAGAAGAAGGTCGCTCGCAAAGACCCGCTTTTATTGATCAATATCTCCGTGGTGATATTGGGTAGCAACTGGGTGGTATAATTGGCATCGGCCCGGATGGGTACGTCAAAGGCACCCTCCACGGTCAGGATGATCCGGTTGTCGAGGAAGGATCGTCCGATCGTAAGATTGGAACTCGCGCGGTCAAAGCCTATCGTACTGGTACTCTGGTTAAAGAAATCACGCTGAAAGGAACTACTGAAATTGATGCGCAAATTGGGATCGATCTTGGTCAGGAAGTTATTCAGCAACTTATTTACTTCATTAGCGATCTTACCCGTAATGGTATTGACCACCGCATCGCCAAAAGAAGTAATGTCGGCCGTGGAGTTCCCCAAGGGAGCAAAATTATCCGAGAGGATCAGATAAGCTACCTGTTTATTCAATTCATCTTCATTGTTCTGAAGCTGTTTGAACGTAAAGGAAAGTTCGGGGTCCGTCTTGGCCGGACTGCCCTCTGGAAAATCCAGGGCAAAACTGATATCGGGACGGAAGAGATCGCCTCTCAGTTTGGCAATCACATAGACATAGTCCCGGATATTGGCGTTATTGCTGTTGAGGTTGACGCCGCTATTGACAATGGGGGCAAAACTGACCTTCTTATCATTTCTATACATGGCATCAATACGGATATTGGCATTATAAGGGTCGCCGGTCCACTCGATATAGTTTCCGGCATTCTTCAATAATTCAAAGGGCTTACGGATAAAGGACTGAAAGGTGAACATATAACTTCCCTCGGTGATATCATAACGACCCCGAATGGAAAGGTCTTCCCGCGTACCGGAACGAATCTTCAGATCCCCAGTTCCCCTTCCCTGGATCTGATCACCGGTCAATGGATCAAGGATTACGTTGACCGTGACCAGGGTATTGGCACGGAGGTCTACATTATAGGTGATGTTTGTTTCTCCACCCAGGGTCTTACCTGCGATCATTTCCTGTCCGTATTGTCTTTCCACCATAAAATCGGAGATGCCCGATTCCCGGCTATCCGAAGAAAGGATGGTGATATAGGAGCTGTCGTTATTGGAGGCAGAGGCGTTGATCTTAAGCTGCATATCGGATTGAGGCCCGGTCAACACCAGTGAACCCGTTCCTCTTGCCCGGCCAAAGAAGGTTTGATTGTCTTTCTCGGTAGTGTTCAATAGCTCCAGTGGCAATACCCCGGTGCGCGCCGTAATGTTGTACGACATGTCGCCAAATGATTTGTGTTGGATCCATCCTTGTACAGTGGCCTGCCGCTGGAAACGGTCACGCAGGGTAAGCGTGCCCAGGTTGATCTCATTTTCGGTGAACTCGATCTCCGTATCCTGTAATTCATACCGGCATTTGGTAAAATCTACAGTGACAGCGGCATTACGCAATTTGGGTTTACCTATTACTTTGATCTTTCCACCTGGATTGATGAGTTTGACCTTGCCGGTAGCATATCCTTCGAGGTCGGAGAACAAGGCACCGGTAAAACGCTCTACGATATTGATAGGATAATTTTCAGCATTGACCTCCAACACATCATCTACGGTGCCTGCTGAATCCTTTAAATTGAATTTCAGGTCAAGCGCCACTTTTTCTTCCGGGTTTGTATTCACAGCCTTGCCGGTCAATTCACCGGTCTTACTGATATACGTAACCTTGGCATTGACCTGTCCAATGGAGTCGTCATCCCAACGCAATTCATTGGTGCGTATATCAGAAAGAATATTCAGTTTGTTCTGTGGGTCCTCGATCATCACCGTTCCCGATGCTGCTCCTTCCACCCGTCCATTTTTCATTACATAGGGTGAAATATCCCCCAGGTTGATATCTTTCAGATCAATGCGAACATCATTCCAATCGCCGATGTCGGAGGGAATGGTGGAGAGTTTGATCTCCTGATTGCTTTCGCGTAATACAAGCTGGCCATACGAGACCGTATTCTTTCTCAAACTCAGTTCTCCATTTTCATCAATACTCCATTTTTTCCCATTCAGGACAAAGGAGGATGAATCAAACTGAACGGATACCCCGTCATCAAAGGTTTGTACGCGGGCCCCGATCTCGGTATTTCCTAGTGTACCTGTATTTCGATCAGTGACGATCCGCACATCCGAGATATCATTTTGAGAAACAAAACTCAATTTGGTATTGGGCAGATAGGTACTGTCGCTGAAATTGACCTGATCAACAGCCCCGGTGAAACTCAGTTTTTCAAGATCGCCACGCGCCTGTATCTGGGTATTGTTGAACTGTATGTTGTTATAGGCGAAATAGGGAATGTCGGCATCGAGTTCCAATTCATTATTTGGGAGATTGATCCGTCCTTTGATGGTACTATTACTAAGTCCGGTGATCCGTGGGTCAATGATCTTAGTCAGGTCATCCACATATCTGGTTCGAATGGAAAAAGTGAACACTTCCTTGCCGGGATCCAGTCGGGGAGGGGCGATATATGAGGGGTAGTATTTATTGAGAAAAAGGGTAAAGGCTGCCGGAAGCTCACGCAGCGAAAAATCCCCTTGCACCTCACCCGAGATTTCATCCGATTCCAGGCTGAGTAGTTTTTTCCCGTCTTCAATATCGGAGATAACAGATAATCCTTTTAGTTGAAGACTGACCGTATCCCGGATGAACTCAATATTGGAACCAGTGATGGTCCCTAAGAAATTATCAATATTGTCTCCGGTAAAATTGAGGTTGAATTTTCCATTCACCCCCAGGTTTTCATTTGAAAGATTGAGTTCTTTTAAGGAAGCCCGGTTGATCTCGGCCACCAGGTCGAAACTGGGGGTTTCACCATTGAGATCGATCACCCCGTTCATTTTCATATCCAGGTTTTCATCGTCTGCTGTGGCCAGACCGGTAAACCGGCGCTTATCCATTTGCCCGTTCAGGGTGATATTTTTATACTCATAGTTTTTAACGATCACGGATTTTATCCGACCGTCAATCCCAGCGATCAGGCTTTCCCATTCAAGCCCCCGGCCCAATACCTTCCCATCAAAGCTGATCGCCCCGAGGTTTGAATTATCCAGGAATTTGCCCAGTTGGAAATTATGGGCGGAAATATTTCCTGAATAAATAGGCGCTCTGCCGGTTGGAAGCTTCATGTTCAAGTCGGTCGTAATACGGCCGAGATTGGTCTGAATATTTCCATAGGTTACAAAGTCGCGAATGAATCCTGTGAAGCTACCTGTAAAGTCCAGGTACTGGACAGAACTGAGTTTGGGATTTTTTATTTTTCGTAATTGAGGAAAAAGGCCCGTCGCATCCGCATAATTGGTCCTGAACCGATTGGCCTTAAAGTCAATAAAGGTTTGGTCTATATCCGGTAAGCCTACCAAACTAATGTCTCCATTCAGGTAGGTATTCTCACCGGCACTGATTTCGAGGTTATCGGCAAACAGATCACTCACGGTTCCGCGTGCCCTTCCATTTACCCGGATCTTCTTTTTCCATTCGGAGAGGTTAGGGGAGAAAAAGGCTATATCATCACTGTCGATCTCCGCATCGGCGAAATCGGCTTCCATCCTGACCTTGTTGATATAATCACCCATGTCATTATTGAAATCCACATACCGCATCGTATAGGCCTGGCGAATGATACTCTTGTTTGTCCGTATCTCCATCTTTGTAAAGGCCATGCTTTCGGGAGTAACCTTGGCATTGGCCACAATGGATTTTACTTCAAACCCGCTTCGTTCCTTACTGCTCAGACTGAGCTGAGTTTGTATCGTATCCTTTTCCCAATGTAGTTGCCGGAACTCCGCTTTAATAGAAGTAAAGGCGATATGTTGTCCGTCAAAATAGGGAAGGGGTTCTTTACCGGCTCTTTCTGTACGAAAAGAACCATTTTTTATTTCGATCAGATCGGCCTGCAATACCCAGCCTGCTTTATTCCATTTTAACAGGGAATCAATTACTTTTTCACCATTCGGGAGTTCGGGTGATTTCAGGGTTGTTTTTTTAGGTCGGTTACCCACATATTGACGGATCAATAATTCGGGTTGGGAAAGTACAAGGCTATTGATAGATGCTTGTTTCTGTCCAAAATTGATGGCTTCCGCATCCAGGTCGAGTTTACCGACATAAAATTTCATGTCCTCCCCACGCCATTGATCGATCTGGTCAAAATGGACATTGGTCAATTCTATTTTCTTGAGATCAAGTTCAACACCCCCTTTGCCACTACCCCCTCCGCCTGAAAAATAATCAATCAGGAACTGGTAGTTCCACACCGAGTCCGTTCTTTTTAACTGTACCCGGGCGTCTTCCAACCCAATGTATTTCAGTTCCACCTCGTCCTTTACAAAAAACCAATCGGTGATGCGTACCCGAATCCGTCCAGCAGTAATCAATGTATCCTGGTGTTGGTCTTCTACCAACACATCATCGATATTAATTTTGTTGAAAAGCGAAAGGCTGACATGACCGATACGGACCTGGGCATTGAGCTTTTTGGAAAGACGGCTGGTGATCTTCCCGGTGATATAGTTCTGTCCCCATTCAGACTGGATCATCAGGTAGCAGGCGGTTAGCAGGAAGAGCAAAATCCCGAGAACCCAGAGGCTTATTTTCTTGAATCGCTTCAGGGACAATTATTTAAAGGTAAATTTACTGTTTAAACCTTGTTCAACAAATTCAGTACCAATCCTTTATTTGCTAAATTACCTTAACACCCCCGACGGCCCTTGTCGGTCAAATTCTACATAAACTTTTAAGGATCAACGGATAGCGGGGTACAATTTTAAGAGAACTTTTACGTTTTAGACAAGATCCTTTATCTGTAAAAACCAAATCCACCAAGGTATGACTGTCCCGTACCACAACGACTCCGCTTATATCGCCGAGCAATTCCAGTTCATCGACGATAACACCATGGATGTTTCCCGTTTGGCTCTGTACAAGATCAGTTCCTACAAATTGTCGCTGACCAATGCGGCATATTGTATCAGCCAGACCGAGATCAAGGAGATCATCCGCAATACTTTGTTGAATTATATCGAGCCGATCACGCTGCTGGCCAATGCTGGTTTCTACGAGACCGAAGTGGACAATTGATCAGAGCTTTTTCTCCATCAGATGGTGGGCAATACCTACCTCGGTGAAACCTTCGCCTACGAGGGAGTAGCCACATTTTTCATAAAACCCGATCGCCACATCACGGGCATGCATCATCAATGTATGATAGCCATTGCCCAGTGCCCAATTTTCTGCGAATTCAACGATCGCCCTTCCCCTTCCTTTCGATTGTATTTGTGAGGAGACCGCCATTTGGCGTAATTGGAGAACACCTTCTTCATGGGGGGTAAGGATACAACAGGCTACTACCTGGTCGTTTTCCATTCCGGCTACAATCACATCTGAACTTTCAGCCTCCAATTGCTCCTTTGTAAAAGAAAGACCCAACGGTTTTCTTAATACTTCTGTGCGAAGTGCCACCATCGCTTCATAGGCACTGCTTCCATGTTTGATTATTTCAATCTTCATATTTTAATAGTAATGTTCGAATATGTGAATATCTGGTGAATATCTCTGCAAAATGAATTATGACCTAACATTTTGGTTATACAAATTTAAGAATCCTGTGATATGATGGTAACATAGTTGTTCTAGTATTGGATACCTAAATGGTCGTAATTAATCATTAACTAAAAAAGTCTGAAATGAAAACACAAATTACACTTCTGAAAGCCTGGGGCATAGCCGGTGTGATCGGTTTGATGACCGGTACGAGTGCTATGGCTCAACAGGGGTTCAAAACGGAGGAAGCCCCCATGATGCGCGGGGTTACCAAAAACATCAAGAATGGTTGGACAGTAGAGCCTGTCGTTACTGTTGGGGAGACGAACAATGCCGGAGAAGATGTTAACCAAACCAGGTTTGGTTACAAATTGACAGGAATTTTAGATGGTATCGGGGCCTGGAAAAAAGGGCTGAATGTACGGGTAGTCGTGAACAGTGAATTGGCCGATAGCCGGGGTTATGCTTACACGCTTGCAAATGGATTGTCCCTGACCGGGGCACGCATGAATTCAATTGAATTATCGCGTATTACCAAAGAAGTCAAATCAATGGGTCTTGCCTATGACAAAATTTATGACAGGGCCGGTATCCTTGTTTCCAGCGCCACTCAGATTAACGAAGGTACAAGCACCACTTTGGGATTCAACCGGTTTTGTTCGGGTTATGGTGTCAATGCAGGTAAATATGGATTTACCCGTGATATTTTCTTTGCTGGTGAGGAAACGGATGGTGGACAATTGACTGCCCTGGACGTAAACTCTAAAGAATTACACGTGGTGCCCATGGCAGGACGGGCTGCCTTTGAAAACATAGTGCCAATTGAAAATTTTGGTACAAACAAGGTGGCTTTCCTTATTGGCGACGACCGCGGACCCGCACCTCTGATCCTTTATATTGGACAAAAAGGTAGCTCACCTATGGGGAATGCCCCTAAATCCAATTTCCTTCGGAGTAATGGTTTGGCAAATGGTCAGTTGTACGTTTGGGTAGCCGATGGTGGAGATCGTGACCTGACTTCCTTTAATGGAACAGGCGCTGTTCGGTCAGGAAAATTTGTAAAAATTCAGCATTATGCTCCGGCCAATGCCGGCACTCCTGGATATGATGCCCAGGGATTTGCCGATCAGGCAACACAGGAAGCCCTGGCTGATGCCAAAAATTATTTTCGGTTTTCCCGACCAGAAGATCTGGCCAGAAATCCACAGGATGGTACCCAGGTTGTAATGGCCTCCACCGGATTGAGTTCCTGGCTAGGCGGTGTTGATAGTTGGGGTGATGTTTATATCATTGATTTTCAAAATACAAGCCTTTGGCAGAACCTGAACAAACCCCTTTCCATGATCGACAATATCAACGCTACAATCAAGATCATTTATGATGGGGAAGATGCAGGTGGTGGCCAGTTTGCCGGACCTGATTTTGGTATCCGTAGTCCGGATAACCTGGAATGGGCTGATAATGGCTTTATCTATATCAATGAAGATCGTTCGATCTCAACTTTTGGACTTACCAGTAAAATCGAAGCCTCACTCTGGCAACTGGATCCGGAATCCGGAGCTGCTACCCGTATACTGGAAATGGATCGCAATGCCGTGCCTTTCCAACAAACAGATGGCGCACCTACTGATATTGGTAACTGGGAGTCCTCCGGAGTACTCGATGTTACGGACTTATTTTTAACAAGACCCGGTGAAACGCTATTATTATTAGATGTGCAAGGTCACAGTTTAAGCAGCCCCATTATAGGTGGAAGTACCAATTTAGCAGAGGGCGGTCAAATCCTTTTTGCCTCAAAAACCCTGGCAGGAAGAAAACCCTCTTATCATGGATCGGACGACCTTCGAACATTCTCTGCTCAAGCTGCACCTTCCCTGAATGGTAGCTTGACACAGGAAGTGGCTGAAGATAAAACCGGAAACGAGCCCAAATTGGATGTATATCCCAATCCGGCTCAAGGTTTTGTTCGTTTGAACAAACTGTCTAATCTTACCATTTTTGATATGAGTGGAAAAGTTGTCCTCCAGGTAAAGAATACTCGGGAGATCAATACGTCTAACTTTAAAAAGGGAACCTACATCCTTATGAACGATAAGGAGGAACTTGTAAAGTTAGTTATTCAATAGATTGAAACGGGAATTGTAATTATAGCGGCGGCCCCTGACATTTGTCGGGGGCCTTTTGTGTATTTATGCTACGGCTTCCGGATACATCATTTCCCTGCTCTCACGCACGCGCTGGTCCTCCAAATATTCATCAAAGGTCATCAACCGATCGATGATGCCGGAAGGTGTCAGTTCGATCACCCGGTTGGCCACTGTTTCCATAAAGGTGTGGTCATGCGAAGAAATCAAAACGATTCCTTTATAGGCCACGCATTGTTCGTTGAAGCTCTGAATACTTTCCAGGTCAAG
The DNA here is from genome assembly GCA_041752235.1 of Chitinophagaceae bacterium. Lineage (GTDB taxonomy): Bacteria > Bacteroidota > Bacteroidia > Chitinophagales > Chitinophagaceae > SpSt-398. Next base: position 63,698 of record JBGSHM010000019.1, on the reverse strand, counting down.
ATGGTTGGTCGGCTGGTCAAGGATGATACAGTTCGGACCTTGCAACATCATCCGGCTGATCATACAACGCACTTTCTCTCCTCCACTCAGCACTTTTGTTTTCTTCATGATATCATCCCCACTAAACAACATTTTACCCAGAAATCCACGGATAAATGGCTCATCGGCATCCGTGACCCAATCGGGTACATACTGCCGTAACCAATCCATGAGATTATACTCTTCGGTAAAATATTTTGTATTCTCCACTGGCAGATAGGCTGTCGTTACCGTAGTACCCCATTCAAATTTTCCGGTATCGGGTTTTGCCTCGTTATTGATGATATCAAAAAAGCTGGTGATGGCCAGCGGGTCACGGCTATAGAAGGCGATCTTGTCTCCCTTATTGACGGTAAAACTGACATCCTGAAATAACACACGGCCATCCACGCTCTTGCTCAGCTTTTCCACGTTCAGTATCTGGTTACCTACTTCGCGTTGTGGCTGGAAAATGATACCGGGGTATTTGCGGTTACTGGGTTCGATCTCCTCAATGGTGAGTTTCTCCAGCGCCTTTTTTCTGGCTGTTGCCTGTCTTGATTTGGAGGCATTTGCACTAAAGCGAGCGATAAAGTCGATCAATGCCTGACGTTTATCCTCCACTTTTTTATTCTTATCACTCAATTGGCGGGCCATCAATTGAGATGATTCGTACCAGAAGGTATAGTTCCCGGTAAAGATCTTGATCTTCTGACGATCCACATCGGCCACATGGGTACAAACGCCATCGAGAAAGTGACGGTCGTGACTTACCACGAGAACAATGTTCTCATAATCCGCCAAAAAGTTTTCCAGCCAACTGATGGTTTCAATATCGAGTCCGTTGGTCGGTTCATCCAATAACAAAATATCCGGATTACCAAACAGGGCCTGTGCCAATAACACCCGTACTTTAAGGTTACCGGGAATATCTTTCATCCGGCTGGCATGAAATTGTTCTTTAACACCCAGGTCACTCAACAAAGCCGCGGCATTGCTCTCTGATTCATAACCACCCATTTCACCAAACTCATGTTCCAACTCACCCGCACGCATTCCATCTTCCTCGGTAAAGTCTTCTTTGGCATAGATCGTCTCCCTTTCCTTACTTACCGCCCAGAGTTTGCTATGTCCCATCAGGACCGTATTCAGGACGGTCACTTCATCAAATTCAAAATGGTTTTGTTTAAGTACGGCCATCCGTTCGCCGGGGCTAATGGTTATCGTGCCCTTATTGGGTTCGATCTCGCCACTCAGGATCTTTAAAAAGGTGGATTTGCCGGCACCGTTGGCACCGATTACGCCGTAGCAATTGCCTTTGGTGAAATTCAGGGAAACCTCATCGAACAGGACCCTTTTTCCATAGGAGAGGGTTACGTTGTTGACACTGATCATTTTCGCTTCGTTTAAGAAGCCGCAAAGGTACATAAAATAGGCCAAAGGACTTCACTGATTACGAGGATTACACGGATGACGCTGATTAGGAGGATTTCATGGATTACTTTTTCAATGGTATAGAAATCTTCTACCTATTTTGAAAAATAATCCGTGCAATCCTCCTAATCAGCGTCATCCGAGAAATCCTAGTATTTCTTCACATTGATCAACGCCCTCCGGTTCTTGCTCCGGCCATCGGGGTTGTCGCGTCCGTTCAGGAGTTCCATCTCCACGGGGCAGCAGGCGCCAAAGGAGACAAAACTGATCCGCACGGGGTCGATCCCTTTCTGGATGAGATAGTTGGCGCAAGCCCGCGCGCGTTTGTCGGACAGGACCTTGTTATAGTCTTCGGTTCCCAATCCATCGGTATATCCGGAGATCTGAATGGTCGCACCCGGGTTCTCGAGGAGGACGGTGTAAATGGAATCAAGTTTAGCAACGGCTGGTGATTTAAGGTTGTGTTTGTCAAAGTCAAAATAAACGGTCACCACATCTTCTACGCGAATGACGAGTTTTTCCACCGGAGGTGGCTCTATGGCTGCGATACAGCCAGGCTCAAACGCGATGCGGTCTTCCAGCAGATCCGTTTCATCAATCGTACTGGTGATAAGTGATTGGGTGGTGTCGGAGAATTCCACTTTTTTCAATTGAATGGAAAGACCTTTGGCTCTTTCACCTTCCAGTTGAAAACGATATTGACCCTGCTCATTGGTGGTTGTTTGGGCAATGGCTTTGCCATTTTGCTTCAGCACAACTTCTACGTCGGCAAGAGGACTTCCTGTTTTGCAATCCAGGATGGTGCCCGACATGGATTGTGTCTTGGGTTTTTTGGTTACCTGATAGGTTTCCAGGCAACAACCTGTACCGCGGTCAGATCCAACCAGAGCACGAGCCAGTATGGATTGGTTTTCGGCGGCATAGAAATAGATATCATCTCTCGATGAATTCACGGGATGCCCCAGGTTCAGCGGGTGTATCCATTCATTTTCTTTTCCTTCCACACTAAAGAGATCAAACCCACCCATACCACCTTTTCCATTGGAACTATAGACAAGGGTGGTGGAACTGGATTGATAATAGGGTGCAATCTCATCTCCCGGAGTGTTGACCATGGCTCCGGCATTGATGGGTGTACCTGGTTTGCCCTGTGCGTCAAGCGTGGCAACCCAGATATCAAAACCACCCTTCCCGTTTTTACGGTCGGAGCTGAAATAAAGATATTTTCCATCGGCGGAGCAAAATGGTTGCTTGCTATTCGAGCCGGTGATGTTGAGAGAGTTGGCTAATTCAGGATTGCCCCAGGATACACCATTCTTTCGGGCCATCCATATTTGTGATACAGTTTGCCCATTTTCTTTTTTCCATTGGGTGAAATATAACCACTGCCCATCGGCGCTGACACTGGCCGCGCCGGTATTCCAACCAGGCGTACCGGCAGGAATATTTAACGGGCTCAATGCACCAAGTTGATTGCCTTGAAGACTCGCGGTATACAAACTGCTTTTGTTTGGATTTTCAGTTGCCGAAACAGCGGAATCTGCCCTTGTACTGCTGACAAGAAATTGTCCACTGGCATAGGGAGTAAGTGCAAACATGCCTCGCTCAAAACTGCCGGTTGCATCTACTTTCTTTACCTGATAAAGAATGGAATCGGGTCTGGCCAATTGTTGCTGGATATACTGAAGGGTCTGTACTTCTTTTTTAGCTGCCTCTTCCCATTTTTTAACCGAAGAGCGTGTTTCGATATATTGTTCCAGACTTTGTCTGGCGGAATCATAATGCCCCAGGTTACGCTGACAAACAGCAAACCAATATAATCCATCCACATAGGTATCCGGATTGGAGCTGGCCAGAGATTGATAGATCGAAGAGGCTTCCTGCCAATAGTGCGCCAGGCGATAGCTCTCCGCCATTTTTGCCAGCACTTCTTCTTTGTTACGTACCACCGCGGTCGTGCCACCTCTCCTTGATTTAATACTCAAGGGGAAATCGCCTACTGAACGCGTCTTCACAATCGGTTTCAAATACTGGCCATATAAATGGGCAGCCGTATAATACTCTCCCGCGGCAAAATATTCATCAGCCAGGGTAAGCGGGCTTTTCCCGGTTTGGGCCTGCGTAGCGAAAAGGAGAATGGATCCCATCAGGGTAAGTATTCCCTTTTTTATGTCGGATATGTACAGGTTCATCTTCATGTGGATCGATTAGAGGTTACAAACGGGCACAGCGGATATAATCCACGATGCTTCGAGATGTAGCGTTACGTTTGATATAAGAAAGACTTAGTTCAAAACTATTTACGTTGCTTGCCATGGTACCAAGTTTGGAAGTATTCGCATCATAGCTCAACCCGATCAGGAAATTTTTATAGTCCACACCCACAAAAGGAGCGATCGCATCCTTGTACCGATAGTACCCGCCGATCATCACATCGGTTTCCGCATTTACATTGACCTGGGCATATATACCCAACATGGTTTCCGTGGCTGAACCTTGTTTCATAAACAGGGCATGGGGAACAATGCTGGTACGCTCACTTAAATTGAAACTGATACCGCCATGCAAGGTCATACGCATCGGGATGATATTACGCTCACTGCTCTGGCTTGAAATGATGGGATCCTTGGGTTTATTGATGTGGTAAAAAGCGAGTCCGCCAAAGCCATTCCATTTTTTACCCGGAGTGGCATCGTAGTACAAGGCCCCCGCACCGGCATCGAAGGTGGTGGAAGAGGTGGTGGCAAATGATTCGGAGGTCGGGTTGGAGGCATTGTACCCGGTGATGGGGTTCCATTGTTCACCCCATTTGAATTTGGAAGCATCAACCCGGCGGTTGATCAGGCCTAATTGCATGGCCAGTACGACCCGGTGGTTATTGTCCGCTCCCAGCTTTACTCCGGTATAAGCGATCGATGCATTGGCATTCAGGTAACTAAACCCGCCATCGCCGGCATTCTGGTTCAGCAAATTTCCTCCCAACGCGATATTCTTATTGGTACGCGTATCAAAGGATACCCCCATGGTTCGATAGGGATTGGAAATACTGCCCCACTGGCTGCGATAGACCGCCGATACCCGGTATTCCCCGTCACTGCTGCCTGCCAGTGCCGGATTCAAATACATAGGATAGGTGTAATTCTGTGTAAAATGCGGGTCTGTTTGTGCCATCGCTGTTGCCGACACAAGGCAGAAGAACCCAAGCATTACTTTATCAAAGCGTCTTTTCATAATGGAGACTTTTTTATGAGCTACTAGCTTTTAGCTATTAGCCTTTAGACTTTTCGTATTTCTTATTATAAATAACAATTAACAAACAACACAGAGCTAACAGCTAATAGCTAATAGCTTTTAGCTGTTAGCTATCTCACCAACGTAATCGACCCCTTCAAATTCACTACACGTCCGTCAGCGAGTTCGGCTTTTAAAACGTACACATATACACCAACCGGTTGGGGAGTGCCTTTGTGTTTACCATCCCATCCCTGACTTTTATTGGTGATCTCTGCGATCTGTTGTCCCCACTGGTTGAAGATTCGCATCTCGAGTTTGTCAATGTAGTTACCATATACATACAACACTTCATTCTTGCCATCGCCATTCGGGGAGAATACGTTTGGAACAAATACATCTTTGTTCAGGGGGTTCACCGTGATCACAAATTGTCTGGCCTGGCCCACGCAACCATTGATGTTTGGTGTAACGGTTACCGTACCGGTGATCGGTGTGCTGCCAAGGTTGGTGGCGGTAAAGGAAGGCATGTTGCCCGTTCCAGATGCGCCCAAACCAATGGCCGTATTGTTGTTGGTCCAGTTTACACTACCAGCAGGCGTTGTGGTGAAAGTATATCCAGGGACAAAATTGCCATCATAAACCAATGTATCGTTTCTTACAGTCACCACAGGTATCGGGTTCACTTCCATGTTAAAGCTGGCCGTGGTTGCACATTGCCCTGCATCAGGGGTAAAGGTGTAGGTACCTGATACCGTGTTGTCCACCACCGCGGGACTCCATGTTCCTGTAATTCCATTGGTGGAACTGGCAGGCAAGGTAGGAACTGTACCGCCGATGCAAATGGATTGGGAAAGACCAAAAGCAAACGCAGGGGTGAGGATCGGATTGACTGTTACAGCATAGGTCACAGGCAGCGCGCAAAGACCTGCTGTCGGAGTAAAGGTATAGGTGCCGGATGCATTGGTGTTGACCACTGCAGGACTCCAAGTACCTGTGATTCCATTATCGGATGTATTGGGTAAAGTCGGTATCGTACCGCCTGTACAAATGGTCAGGGTGGAACCAAAACTAAATACCGGGGTGATATTGGGTTCAATGGTTACAGTCAACGTTGTAGGTGTACCACATTGACCTGCATCGGGGGTAAAGGTGTAGGTGCCGGATACCATATTGTCAACCGTAGCGGGGCTCCAGGTTCCCTGAATACCATTGTTTGAAGTGTTCACCAAAACAGGAGCCGTATTTCCTTCACATATAGTGATGCTTGTTCCAAAATCAAAAGTCGGAGTCAGGATCGGATTCACTGTTACCGTAAGCGTCGTAGTGACGGCACAAAGTCCGGCATCCGGCGTAAAAGTATAAGTACCACTTGTTGTATTATCGATCACGGCCGGGCTCCAGGTGCCTGTGATTCCTTCATTGGATGTACCAGGTAGCGTCGGAACAGAAGCTCCGTCGCAAACACTTAAACTGGTGCCAAAGGAGAAGGTAGGAGTGATATTCGGATTGACAGTTACAGTAAACGTAAACGGAAGCGCACACAAGCCTGCTGTAGGTGTAAAGGTATAAGTACCGTTGGTTGTGTTGTCCACCACTGCAGGGCTCCAGGTACCTGTCACTCCATTATCCGATGTGCCAGGCAGTACCGGGACAGAGGCGCCTGCGCAGATCGTTAGACTGCTACCGATGCTAAATACCGGAGTAATATTCGGGTCGATGGTTACGGTCAGGGTAGTACCAATGGCACACTGTCCAGATGTTGGCGTAAAGGTATAGGTACCGCTGGTGGTATTGTCAATTACGGCCGGGCTCCAGGTACCTGTTACACCATTGTCGGAAGTAGCCGGCAATGCAGGCATAGTGCTTCCTTCGCAGGCGGTTAAACTTGTTCCGAAAGCAAAGGTTGGTGTAAGTATCGGATTGACAGTAACGGTGAACGTAGTGGGTGTGGCGCACTGACCTGATGTGGGAGTAAATGTATAGGTACCACTGGTGGTATTGTCCACCACGGCAGGACTCCAGGTACCTGTATATCCATTGTCTGATGTGCCAGGCAGAACAGGTACTGTTTCACCGTCACATATTGTCAGACTGGTTCCAAAACTAAATGTGGGGGTGATATTGGGATTAACTGTTACACTTAAGGTAAATGGATCAGCACACTGACCGGCTGTTGGTGTAAAGGTGTACGTGCCATTGGTGGTATTGTCAACGGTTGCCGGGCTCCAGGTACCGGTGATTCCATTGTCGGAGGTACCTGGTAAAGCAGGAGCAGATCCACCGGCACAGAGGTTAAGACTATTGCCAAAAGCAAAGGTGGGTGTTACGATCGGGTTGACCGTCACGGTAAATGTGGCAGGGGTCGCACAAAGACCAGCCGTTGGCGTAAATGTATATGTACCCGAGGTGGTATTGTCAACTGTTGCCGGGCTCCAGGTACCGGTGATTCCATTTGAAGAACTTGTTGGAAGTGTCGGAACGGATTCACCCGCACAGATGGTGAGTGTGGTACCAAACGTGAACGTGGGTGTAATATTCGGGTTGACAGTAACGCTAAAGCTGGCTGGAAGGGCGCACTGTCCAGCATCCGGGGTAAAGGTGTAGGTGCCATTGGTTGTATTGTCTACAACCGCCGGGCTCCAGGTACCTGTGATTCCATTAGTTGAGGTGCCGGGTAAGGTAGGCACGGTGGCGCCTTCGCAAATGGTTAAAGAAGTTCCAAAGCTAAATGTCGGTGTGATATTCGGGTCAATAGTTACTGAGAATACAAAGGGTGTAGTACACTGTCCGGCACCCGGGGTAAAGGTGTAAGTGCCCGAAGTAGTATTGTCCACTACGGCAGGACTCCAGGTTCCATTGATGCCATTATCAGAGGTATTCGGTAAAACGGGTACTGTGCCACCAATACAAATGTTCTGGCTGTTACCAAAGGAGAATACCGGAGGTACAATCGGATCTACGGTAACGGTCATACTGGTTGGCGTAGCACACTGTCCCGCGGTTGGGGTAAAGGTATAGGTGCCGCTGGTCGTGTTGTCAATCGAGGCAGGGCTCCAGGTACCATTGATACCATTGGTGGAGGTGCCAGGTAATGTCGGTGGTGTATCACCCGCACAAATGGAGATTCCTGAACCAAATAAGAAAGTGGGGGTGATATTCGGGTTTACAGTTACAGTAAAAGTAGCGGTGGTGGCGCACTGGCCTGCATCGGGTGTAAAAGTATAGGTGCCGCTGGTGGTATTATCTACTACCGCCGGGCTCCAGGTACCGGTATATCCGTTTGCGGAAATTCCGGGAAGTACAGGAACACTGCCGCCATCGCAAATTGTTTGACTGGTGCCAAATGAAAAAGTGGGTGTTTCGTTCGGGATCACGGTGATATTCACGGTAACAGGAATACCACAGGTACCATTGGCCGGTGTGAAGGTGTACGTACCGCTGGTGGTATTATCTACTACCGCAGGACTCCAGGTACCAGCCAGGCCATTATTCGAAATACCCGGCAAGGTGGGTGGGGTAGTTCCGGCGCAGAATGGGGCCACTGAAGAAAACGTAGGAATAAAGATCGGGTTGGAAAGGATTACACCGGTGTTCAGGTTTGTGGTGCATCCATTCACCAACAGGCTGAAGTTCGCATAAAGACCGGCATTCAATCCGGAAAGCGTTACCTGACCGCTGCCGTTGGCTATAAATGAGGCGGAAGCAACCGGGCTGCCATTATCTGTATAAGCGATCTGATAAGTGGCACCAGGGGTGAGTCCGCTGATGGTGATCGATCCCTCCGTCCCGTTACAGGTGGAGGGGTTGGTAGAAGAAAGGGTGGGGGCTTGTATAGAGAAAAAGGCTTTGTAAAAATTACCGGCATTATCATCCGTTACTATATCCGCACAGTCGGTGGAATTTGTTTGTGATCCTGTTGCCTGAAAATAAACATCTACAACATAACTACCCGGTGCAAAATTAGTCAGGTTAACAGGAGCATAAGGCACGGAGGCCCCGATCGGTATCACGCGCTGCCATCTTTGTCCGCCATCAACGCAAGGTCCACCGGAAGGGAATTGCCCCGTACCGGTATTACAGTTTTCAAATAAAGGAAGATCAATGGAACTAAAAGCGCCAGGCACTCCGCTCTGGAGGTAAACCCGGTAGTACATGGTTACCGCACAAACATTTCCTGAAGCTGGCGTTTTAAAGGTCTTAACCGCACCGCCTCTCAATAACAAAGTACCTGCGTTCTGGGTATGAACACCAAAATTATTGTTGTGAAATGCGTTGGCATTGGGACCGATCTCATCGGCCAGGTTTCCTGAAGTATTATAGTAATTGCTTTGGTTGCAATCCGTGATCCATACCGCGGAGGCAGTGGTCCCGAACTGGGCCTGGGAGAAATGAAAGAACAGCAATAGCAGGATAGTTCCTGCAAAGGACATTGGATTGGATTTCATGTTTGATCTTTTAACAGGGATGGTACGGTATTCCCTGGTAACAATACCTGATTGGTCTAACAATGGGTAGAAACGGTATCTACCTGTAAAAAATTGCGCGGGGTCAAGAGTTTTTCACATCCCAGGGTAGGGGGAATTACGGGGTTTTCATTGGTAAAACCAGTCGTAAATGACCAATTTCACTACTTTTATAATATATGGAAAATTTTGACCGGGGGTTGGATTTGTTCCCGATTCTGGAAGAGTACGGATTTAAGGCAGGCAGCTACGGGATCAGTTCCCTGGGTACTGGGCTGATCAATTCCACCTGGAAAATAACCGATAGCCGGGGGGATTTTGTGCTGCAAAAGATCAATGACTCCGTTTTCCCAAACCCCGGGACCATCGAACAGAATATTCGGGTAATGGGTGAATACCTCGCCAGTCGGCATCCCGAATACTTGTTTACACGCCCTATCCCGACAATAAAGGGCGAAGAGATGGTGGAAAAAGAGGGGCTGGGCTTTTTTCGGATTTTTCCTTTTATAGCTGGTTCGGTTACCCATGATGTGGTTTCAGATCCCCGGTTAGCGTTCGAAGCCGCCCGGGCCTTTGGGCGTTTCACCCGTAACCTTGCGGGCCTTCCAATGGAGCAATTGCAAACAACCCTTGAAGCCTTTCATGATCTTTCCCTTCGCTATCAACAGTTCATCGGAGCCGTGGAAAGAGGGAATCCCGACCGGATCAGGGAATCCGCCTACCTGATTGACCAGGCCAAAGACTTGTCTTTTCTCGTGAACCGCTACCGATCCATTCGACAGGATCCGGCATTCGTACTCCGGCCCACCCACCATGATACCAAGATCAGTAATGTATTGTTTGATCCGCAAGGCCAGGCCCTATGTGTCATTGATTTGGATACGGTGATGCCTGGTTATTTTATAAGCGACCTCGGGGATATGATGCGGACCTATCTGAGCCCGGTAAGCGAAGAAGAGCAGGATTTTTCCCGTATTGAGGCGAGGGAAGAATATAAAGCAGCAGTGCTGGAAGGATATCTATCAGAAATGAAACCCGTACTAAGTTCTACCGAACTCGATTCGGTCAGTTTTGCCGGGCCCTATATTATATATATGCAGGCCCTTCGGTTTCTGACCGATCATTTGAACAATGACCGGTATTATGGGGCAACGTATGAAGGACATAATAAGCTAAGGGCGGAGAATCAGTTGGTGTTGTTGGAGAAAGTACTCGGTAGTGATGGTCAATAGCGTTTAGCCATTTATATATTTAGTTCAACCCCTCCGGAGTTGTCACGAAATTCATGAACTCCAACCGCCCATGCAACCGGTGGCTAACGATTCCAAGAGGTTCCCCAAACCCAAAAGGGGTTGAACCAAAGATTTAATTATTATTATGCTGTTCAAATGGTCGGAATGGCTAGCCCGCAGGGCTTAAACCATCAATAGCCGCCGGTGCAACCGGTGGTCAACGATTCCAAGAAGTTCCCCAACCCCAAAGGGGTTGAACTTACATTTTTTAGAATAAATATTTTTCCTCAAAAACTATCTCGTGTTCCTTTAATAATCGCCGATACTCATCCTCAAACCTTTCAATTTTATGATGATCTTTTTGATTCTTTATATAGGCAACAATGGACTCTTTCGCCATTTCTGAACATGTAAAGGCTCCATATCCTTCCTGCCAACCTTTAAACAAGGGAAAACTACCTTCCCTCTTTAACCACATACTACTTGATACTTTTATTTCCTTTATGTAGTTACTCAACGATAAAGTAGGATGTAAATCGGTAAGCAAATGGATATGGTCTTCCATTCCATTGATTTGGTATAATCTGCAATTTTTTAATTTGGCGATTCCCCAAATATAATTAAACAGCTTTCTTTCAAATGCTGGTGGAATAACTGCTTCCCGGTTCTTTGTGCCAAAAATAATATGGTAATAAATTTTGCGATATGTTCCCATAGGATTAAGGTTTTTTAAGAGAAAAGAATTTTGCCTTGGTATTTTCAGGGGAATGGATTTTTTAGCGATCTGTTGATTTAGTTCAACCCCTTTGGGGTTGCGCTGTTCTATATGACGCCTAACCACCGGTTTCACCGGCGGCTATTGATGGTTTAAGCCCTGCGGGCTAGCTACCCTATATTCTTTTTCAAAAAATGAATAACTACATCTGCGCTGGCAACATGCGATTCCTATGAATTCCCTAACCCCAGGGAAGTTAAAATTCTAATATGCTCGTTTTCTCTATAAATGGTTTTCAATTTTGACTCCCAAATATCTGATCTTAACCTAAAACTATCAACCCTGGAATCACGATTCAACCCAGGGTTTTATACGAAAAATGAAATCGAATACAAGAGCAAATATTATTTTTTCGTTAAGCAATTATAAACAGCTTCCTGCTGGTCTATTTTTGGCCCAATGTCAAAGACCCGACGCTCCATTCCCGTTTTTTGGTTTTTCCTCTTTTTGTGGATTCAAATATTACCTATCCTCCCCGGATTTGGACAAACAACCGAAAACAGGGAATTCCCCAATGTTTTAAATAACATAGAACTATTAAGCCGGATCCGACCCGATAGCGCCTATATCCAACTGCAGGATATGCTTGCAAAACCATTATCCAATGACGAACAAGCTCTCTGTCACCAGCAAATGGGAAGGATATTATTTAATAATAGCCACTTTACACAAGCGATAGAGCACCTGATGACGGCAGATCGCCTTTTCCGTGATGGGAAGGATAAATTGAAATTGGCGGCCAACCTGAATGACCTCGGTCGATTATACTATGCCAACAAACAACCTGACCTTGCCTCCCGGCTTTTTGAAGAGGCCTTACAGATAAATCTTCAGGAGCAGCATGTTTCCGGTACTGCACAAACCTATGGCAATATCGGACACCTCTATGAAAAAAAACTTCAATATGACAGCGCCAGGTATTTCCAATATAAGGCGTTAACCTTATTCCGTTCGGTGGGTGATGAAAAAGGAATGGCCAAGATCTATGAAAATCTTGGGAGCATTTTTGAAGACGGGGAACAATATGATTCTGCCTATGCCTATTTTATAGACGCGCTTACCATCAACCAACAGTTCAGGGATGAGATCGCCCAGATAGAAATATTCAATAACCTGGGGGATGTTTACCGCAAGACTGGCCGGTATGAAGAAGGCTTGAAATTTTCCTTTACAGCTCTCCAACTCGCAAAAAAAACGGCATCTCAATATCAATTGGCCAGCGCTTACCGCGATATGGCCCGTGGATATGAATTCCTTCATCGTTTTGATAGCGCCTATGTATATAATGAAATGTCGAGGGAACTGGTGGAAGAAATTTATTCCAGTTCCAACAACCGCCAGATCGCATTATTAGAAACCATGTACGAGGTGGAAAAAAAGAATAACCAGATCACCCAATTGGCCCTGGATAAAAAGCTGAATACCATATTGGCCATTGCCGGCGGACTGGTTTTATTGCTGCTTTCCATCCTGGGCATCGTTATCATCAGCCGTCAAAGGCTAAAGATCAGGAATGAAAAGGCCTTGAATGAACGAAATACACATATCTATGAAACCAACCGGGAATTGATGCAATCGGAATTGAAGAACCAGCTTTTGGAAGAGGATAAACTCCGTTCCTCTTTGGAGGCCCGTAGCCGGGAACTGTCCACACATACCCTTCATCTTATTCAAAAGAATCAATTACTCGAAGAACTACGCAATCAGTTGAATGAGATCGCCGCCGATGAAAAACGGGACCAAAAAAGACAGATCAAACAATTGGCCCAAAAGATCAACGTAAGTTTTGTACAGGATAAATATTGGGATGATTTCAGGGCCATCTTTGACCAGGTGCACCAAACCTTTTTTGCGAATCTGAAAAAACAGGCAGATACCCTCACTCCGGCAGAAATGCGTCTGATCGCCTTACTTCGGATGAACCTTAATTCCTCTGATATCGCCACCCTTCTTGCCATTTCACAAGACAGCTTGCGCGTGGCCAGGTACCGGTTGAAGAAAAAATTGAATATATCGGAAGGAGAATCCTTAACCACTTTTATTCAGAATTTGTAATATTCATATTGCGGTAACACGGGCGTAACAATTGCTTAATGGAGGTTTTTATTTTGATTTTATCCTGATTTTCAGAATATTAATATTTGATGTTACTGGTTTGCTTACGCGCATACAAGTACTGCTTCTGTTTTGTTAACGCGGGTTTGCGCTGCGTTAATTTTGTTCGCCACAGATTTGCGCTCAAATACAAAAAAATGAAGTCTTCCTTCTTTTCCTGTCTTTTGCTGGCGCTGATCTTCTCTGTGACAGCAGATGCGCAGCAAGTCCTGGTAAAAGGACGGGTACATGACAAGGCAACTGGTGAACCCCTTGCCGGTGCCACAGTTTCCGTTCTTAACGCCAACCTGACCACCGTAACCGACCTGAATGGGCGATTCTTTATGTACATGCAGGCGAAAACACAACAAGTTCAATTTACTTACCTGGGTTACCGTGACACAACCATTCAGGTTGACCCTGCCACCATTGATGGCAGAGAACTCCGGATCGAAATGACAACGGGGGTTGTTCAATTGAGCGGGGTAGTGGTCACCGGCTTTATGAAAGGCCAGGTAAAGGCGCTTAATCAGCAAAAGAATGCCGACAACATAAAGAATGTCATCTCGGCTGATCAGATAGGGCGCTTCCCCGATCCCAACGCGGCCGAAGCGCTTCAGCGCGTTCCCGGTGTAAATATTGAAAGAGACCAGGGAGAGGGTCGCTATGTCTTAGTGCGTGGGCTGGCGCCTCAATTCACAAATATCAATATCAATGGGGAGCAAATACCATCTCCTGAAGCGGATGTGCGCTTTGTGGCATTGGATGCTGTACCCTCTGATCAATTGGCCTCCATCGAAGTGAGTAAGACGCTCACGCCAGATATGGACGGTGACGCGATCGGTGGATCAGTCAACCTGATTACCCGTACCGCTCAAAGTACCAAACTACAGGTAAGTTCCTCCCTGGCAGGAGGCTACAATAACCTGATGAAAAAAGGAAATGTACAGGGACAGTTACAATTTGGTCAGCGATTTGGGCAACAGGGCAAGACCGGATTATTGGTCAATTCAAGTTATTATCACAATGACCTGGGATCGGATAACCTGGAAAGGGCTTTTGATGACAATGAGCTGGAATTGCGCGACTATGAACTCACGCGCACCCGGCTTGGACTGAGCAGCACCCTCGATCACCGGTTCAATGCCAATCATGAGGTCTATCTCCGGGGTTTGTATAATCGATTTACTGACCGTGAATGGCGCCGGAGATATGTTTTCAAACCGGAAGATGATGAGATCGAAAAACTCACCAAGGATCGTTTTGAAGCACAATCCATTACTACGATCAACCTCGGGGCTAAGCATACGTTTAAATCCTTCTTTTTGAACTATGAAGGGCAGTATTCCTATGGAGAACAAAATACTCCTTACGATAATGAGATCGGGTTTATTGCTGACCTTGCCTCAACTATTCAGGCAGGGGATCCCAAGTTCCCAGGTATTCAGGCGGCTGGCTATACGGATAACACAAACTATGAATTGGACGAAGCGGGTTTTGGTAATACGCTGGCCAAAGACCGTAACCTTACCGCCAAATTCGACCTCGGGATTCCATACAAGATCAATAAAAACAACGGCCTGCTGAAATTGGGTATGAAATGGAGGCAAAAAACAAAAAGCTTCTCCATCACTCAGGATTATTATAGTCCTATCGCCGGAATTCCCGACCTGTCCAATTTCGATGAAGACCCGATCAAGTCGAGTTTCATGAAAGGGAGATATGAGATGGGCAGACCTCTTTCTGTTGCTTCCTTTATCCGTTATTTCAATGCCAACCCGGCAGAATTTGAAGCGGAGCTGGAGGATAAGGCGATTGATGAAGCGCTCGAAGCATACGATGCAGAAGAAAATGTATATGCGGCCTACCTGATGACACGGCAACAGTTACGCAAAGCGGTATTGGTTGCCGGATTGCGCTATGAACGAACAAAGGTAAATTATACATCCAGTGATGTAGTCATCGATGGGGCAGGTGATCTGCAAGATATCATACCAGTATCGGGTAGCAGCGTATATGATTTTCTGCTTCCTCAGGTTAGCCTCCGATATCCCCTGAGTGCTTCCACCAATCTTCGGGCTTCCGCGGTATTCTCTTATGCAAGACCAAATTTCGGAGAGATCATACCTGCCCAGGAGATCAACCAGGAGGACGAAGAAGCTACGGCAGGAAATCCGGCCCTTAAACCAGTAAGCGCCTTTAATGGAGATCTTTTGGCTGAGCATTATTTTGGTAATGCCGGGTTACTATCAGGTGGATTCTTCTATAAACGCCTGACCGATTTTATTTATCGTCGGGTGTTGTTCAATAGCCCCTATCCCCTGACAGGTACACCTTATATTAATAGTATCAATGTCATACAGGCACAAAACGGAAACGATGCGGATCTGCTGGGATTTGAACTGGCCTTTCAACATCACCTCGGTTTTATTTCTCCCGGTCTCAAACCCTTTAGCCTCTACCTGAACTATACGTATACTAATTCTGAAGCGCGTATCCAGAGCCGTAATGCCAGTGCTTCCGACCCGAATGCCATCGAGAAACTTCGCCTTCCCGGTCAGGCATCGCATGTTGGAAACATTTCATTGGCTTATGAAAAGAAACGATTCACCGCCAGGGCCTCGCTCAATTTCAACGGAGAATACCTGAGTGAGATCGGTGGAGCGCCGGATGAAGACGTATATGTAAAAGACAGGCTTCAACTGGATTTCAGTGCCAGTATGGCGTTGACCGCCAAATGGAGACTCTTTGTTGAAACGATGAACCTGACCGGACAGCCCTTTGAAGTTTTTATGGGAGATAAAACCCGGCTGATTCAGCGTGAATTCTACTCCTGGTGGGGTCGGTTGGGTGTCAAATTTGATTTTTAATACCAAACATAAACGCGTATTATGAAAAAGTTTTCAATTCGTATAGCTACACTCTTTCTCGCCTTATCCTTGTTTTCCTGCGACAAACAAAAGGATGGGCTGGAAACACCGTTGGCTGATTTCCCCCAGGTGATCCGGCTTGCAGATGAAGGCGATGGTGATCTGGAAGATGAAGATAAATTCAGTTTCAAAATTTCCTTGTCAGATCGCAAAGATCCGGATGGGGATGAACTTGGTGGGAAAGTTGTTCCGCTGGAGCAGGATGTATTGGTCTCTTTTGAAGTGACCGGGTTTGAAGGATTTACCCAATTATCAGACTTTATCCTGGGAGCCGAAGCTTTCTATGAGATAGATGATTGCATCACCTCCCTCGATCAAGGTATCGACCTCAATTTGACCTTTGATGTGAATACCGGGAAGGGGCAGGTACGTTTCCCCGCGGGTATCGAAGAAATTGAGATTGAATTTGAAACCGACGATGGTCTGTTTGACGACAATGACTTTAATACCGATGAACGCAGTATCACCATTCAGTTGACCGGAATAGGAGCTACCTCAGAAAATGTGGTAGTGAATACCAGTGGCGAGTTTGTGTACGAGGTTCAGGATGATGAGGGTATTTATGGGGAATGGGAATTGGATGTAAATGATCCCGTGGCCTTTGCCCGCTTCAAAGAATTATTTGGGTTGATCAATGAAGATATTCTCAGCCTTGATGCTTCGGAGGTTGATGAAATTACACTGGTGTTTGAATTTGAGGAGGTCAAGGCTATTGTGAAATTGGTGGAAACCGAGATCGTGGATGATTGCGGCTCGCCAAGTGTCGAGAATAAAGAGATTGAGATCGAAGCAGAAATTGAAGAACTTAGCGATGACGCGCTGAGTGGTGATGTGGAATTTGGTGAACTCATTGAATTAGGTGGAGGTTTGTTCCGGGAATTTGTCTACAAAGGCGTATTCTCTATTACCGGTTCCACGCTTACCATCGAACTGGAAGGGGAATATGGTGACGATAGCACAGATGCTATAGTCCTGACTCTTGAAAAGTAATTTTATTTGAATTCCTTAAGATCAACTCATGCGTCTAATATTATTTTCGTTCTTTATAATGCTTTTTTTTCCTGCCTGTCAGTATTTTAAATCAGGGCCAAAACTGGCAGCAGATGCCCGTATTCCGGTAATTGTAACGGAACCGGTAAAGTATGATTCGGACGATCCTGCGATTTGGATCGATTCCTCCGATCCGTCAAAAAGTCTTGTTTTGGGAACCGATAAAGAAGAAGATGGGGCGCTCTATGTGTTTGACCTGCAGGGAAAGATCGTCGAATTAAAAGTGGTTCGCTCCCTCAAGCGACCCAATAATGTGGATGTGGAGTATGGGTTATTATTGGGCGGGAAATCAACGGATATCGCCGTAGTCACTGAAAGGTTCACCCATAAAATTCGTATCTACTCCTTGCCCGATATGCGTCCGGTTGATGGGGGAGGATTGGACATGTTTGTGGGAGAAACCGGAACGGATTATCGTGATCTGATGGGAATTGCTCTGTATCGGGATACTGCCGGGACGATCTTCGCCATTGTCGGAAGAAAGAACGGACCAAAGGATGGCAGTTACCTATGGCAATACCGGTTGTACGACCGGGGAGATGGAAAGGCAGGAGCAGAATTGGTCCGAAAATTTGGAGTGTTTAGCGGAACCAAAGAGATCGAATCAATCGCAGTGGATGATGTCATGGGGTATGTTTATTACTCCGATGAAGGAATTGGCGTACGTAAATACTACGCCGATCCAACCAAGGGGAATGCCGAACTCGCGGTTTTTGGAAAGGGAGATTTTTCAGTGGATAATGAGGGCATCAGTTTCTATTCCACAACGGACAGTACCGGATTTATCCTGGTTTCCGACCAGGGAGTGAATCGTTTCAATATCTATCCACGCGAAGGCAAAGCAGGAAACCCGCATGATCATACCCTTATACGTTCCATTCCGCTTTCCACGCTGGAAAGTGATGGGTCGGATATGGTTTCCATTCCCTTGAATGGTACTTTTAAAAAGGGGCTGTTTGTGGCGATGAGTACGGACAAGACCTTTCAGTACTACCGCCCGGAGGACCTGTTGGAAAAATAGGTAGTTAGTTGGGGCTGATGACCTTTTCCCACTTCTCCGATGTAGGGGTATCAGATCATCAAAAAACCATGTTTATGCCCCATTCTGCCCGTTTCCGCCACCTGTTATTTTTATTCGTTCCAGTCTTTTTCCTGCTTTTTTCCTGTAAGAAAGAGGCGGTAAAGAAAAACCTGGACCTGGAGTCCTGCAATGCCGTAACCCAAAAAGGTAGCCTGTCCTACAATGCAGCAACCGAAATCTATACCTATACTACAAGTGGTGGTGGTGCCATTACCATCAATTTAAAAAGCGATATTAAGGTTACGCACTCCGGATATCCCGGGTTCAAGATTGAGTTATGGGATATCGTGGTTCCTTCACCGGGAGACACGCTGTTTGGAGGCGGACACGAAAACCTCAACGGAAAACATATCAAAGACCGTTTGGGTCTACACCGGTCTATCCTCTTTCCGGATGGAACCAAACTCACCATGCGCGCGGTTACCAGCGATAACCACATGGCCTCTATCAGCATCATGGATGGTGATGAAGCACACCATATCAACGTAACCTGTGGTACATTAAACCTGAGTGTGGTTGACAGCGAAATTGCCCAACAACTCGATGAGGCCGTGGCCGATGGCGAAACCAGCACTTTTGAAATATCGGCCACAGGTCTGCTCTTTGTCACCATTTATCAGGAAGATACCCATGGCAATAAAGTGGCGAATCGAATTTTGCTTGGTGAACTCGAGAAGGCCAGTCCCTCCCTGGTCAGGGATTATTATGATGATCCCCGGTATGGGCATACCTAGAAATTTTCTTCCCTTATTTTTTTGAGAAATGTGTTGTGTGATGTTTGTAAGAAGCGCCAGATCAAATGGGGCTAGAAAAGATTCGGGTTTTCTCGAATCTTTTTAATTTTCTCCAAACCTTTCATCTTGGTCATAGTATCTACCCTTACTCCACTCGAAATGATAAAATCACTCCAGCCAGCGATGAACTCCATTTTTTCCACCTGAGGGAAATCTCCATAACCTGATCAGGTCAATATCCAGGGTATCCATAAGTGTTATTTGTGAGAAATGATAGCTTTATTGAGCATTGAATTTCTGCGTAGCATTTGCGTAAACAATCGAAATTTCTCCAGGTCTGTTCGGAAAATATCTTCCCGTAACCTGGTAAATTCCTGCTGGTCGCCATTCCAGCTTTTTTTTGGGACTGTCAGCTTATTAATAGGTTCTTTTTTCATGCCTACCTAAAATTAGGAATTTTTCCTTCAATGAACTGGTAGGAAGCCGACCGAAGTAGATTTAAGCTTTACTTTTCATTAAAAAAAAACCTTCAGTTCAAACTGAAGGTTTTTTCTGTGCCCAGGACTGGATTCGAACCAGCACACCTCGCGGCGCCGCCACCTGAAGACGGTGCGTCTACCAATTTCGCCACCTGGGCTACGGGGGTGCAAATTTAAGGGATAAAATGAATGGGGAAAAACTTTATTCAGGCTTTTTATCGCGGTTTTTAGCTGGAACCCAGCCCAGTAAAACCACCCCACCGAGTACAAGCAAAGTGCCAATGATCTGCGTAGCAAAAATGGGTTCATCCAGCAACCACCAGGCTTGAATGATGGTGGAAACAGGCCCTATACTCGAAATGATGGCGGAATTATTGGACCCAATCCGCCTGGTACCGGCACTGATCAAAAAACTGGGAATGACCGTGGCCACCACGCCGGCCAGGGTCATCTTATGCATGGACTGCCTGGTCACCTATACAGAAACATTGAAATCCCGTAACGCATCATTGAGACTGGTTTTAAGATCGGTGCTGGGTTTGCGTTGCCCAATGATCAGGGCACAACCTACCCCATATTCGCCGGCAGGGAATTTTTTGTTATAGGTACCCGGAATAACCACCGACCGGGCAGGAACACGGCCTTTGTATTCCACGGGGGTATTACCGCTGACATCAATGATCTTGGTACTTTGGGTCAATACAACGTTGGCACCCAGAACGGCTTCTTTTTCCACGATCACACCTTCTACTACGATACACCGACTGCCGATAAAACATCCATCTTCCACGATCACCGGGCTGGCCTGCAGGGGTTCAAGCACCCCACCAATTCCAACACCGCCACTGAGATGAACACCCTTTCCAATCTGGGCACAACTACCCACCGTAGCCCAGGTATCTACCATCGTGCCTTCATCTACATAAGCGCCGATATTGACATAACTCGGCATCAACACAACATTTTTTGCCAGAAAAGCGCCATACCGGGCCACCGCATGGGGAACGGCTCTTACACCGAGCTCCTTGTAGTTCTTTTTGAGTAACATCTTATCATAAAACTCAAATGGCGCCAGGTCCCAGGTCTGCATTTGCTGTATCCCAAAATAAAGCAGGATGGCCTGTTTCACCCACTCGTTTACCTCCCAACCCGAAGCGGTGGGAGACGCGGTACGCAATCGGCCATTGTCCACTTCTTCAATGACAGCACGGACAGCATCGGTATATTTTGATTCTTTTAGTAGTTCGCGATTGGCCCAGGCTTCGAGTATGAGTTCCTTCATTAATTATTTTTTGCGAAAATAAGATAAGTTTTACCGCGAGGGCGCCAAGCCGCTACGTAACGCCATGAAAACCTTGGGCACCTTCGCGACTCGGCGTCTTTGCGGTTAAACACCTTCAAATTTCTACCTTTGCCCGCAACGATGTACAAGCAAGAAGATATTGAGTTGGCACTGGAAACCCTGCGTAAAGGTGGCCTCCTGCTTTACCCCACCGATACGATCTGGGGGATAGGTTGTGACGCGACCAATAAATCCGCGGTAGAAAGGATATATGCGCTCAAGAAAAGGGAAGATTCCAAAGCCCTGATCGTGTTAGTGGCGGAAGAACGGGTTATTTATGAATATACCGCCGCACCTGACCCGGAAATTTTCGAATACCTGGAGAAAACAAATAAGCCCACTACCGTGGTGTATGAAGGGGCCTTGGGATTGGCAGAGAACCTGATCGCCCCGGATGGATCAGTAGGTATTCGGATTTGTAGTGACCCTTTCTGCAAGGCCCTGATCAAGAGACTGCAAAAACCCCTGGTCTCCACCTCCGCCAATATATCGGGCCAACCGGCGCCAGGATGGTTTGGGGAGGTAAGTGAAGAAGTAAAAACCGGGGTGGATTATATTGTGAAATACCGACAGGATGACAGAGAGCCGGCAATCCCTTCATCCGTGGTCCGGTTCCGGAAAGGTCATATCGAAATTTTGAGATAGCTCTTTGTGTCCTTCGTGCACCCTTTGTGTCCTTCGTGTCCTCCTACGACAGTCTTGCGTAGGAGGACACGAAGGACACAAAGGGTGCACGAAGGACACGGAGAAGAAATAATAAATGAAGAAGATCCTGATCATACAAACCGCTTTCATTGGCGACGTCATATTAGCCACCGGCTTGATAGAAAAGTTGAAACAAAACTATCAAGACGCTGAAATTGATATGCTTGTCAGAAAGGGGAATGAATCTTTGCTACAGAACAATCCACACCTGAGAAATCGCCTTATTTGGGATAAAAAGACAGGAAAGATCAGGAACCTCTTCCGGATTCTTGGTCAGATCCGGCGAAATAAATACGATATCGTGGTCAATGTACACCGGTTTGCCAGCAGTGGATTTCTGACCGGGTTTTCAGGTGCAAAAGAACGTATTGGTTTCACTAAGAATCCTTTGAGTTGGTTGTTTACAAAAAAAGTAGAACATAAAATTGGGCAGGGACATGAAATAGATCGCAACCAGGCATTGATCGCACACCTCATTCCAAACGACCAGGGAGCAGCAGGAAAACCACGGTTATATCCGGCGGCGTCGGACTATGAGTGGGTGAAGCAATGGTCACATAACAATCCATATATCACCATTTCTCCCGCTTCGGTCTGGTTCACCAAGCAGTTTCCGGTAGAAAAATGGGTAGAGTTGATGGAGAAGATGCCCTCAGACTGCCGTCTTTATTTACTTGGAGGACCTGGTGATAAAGATCTGGTTAATACTGTAATTGAAAAGGTTACTTTAAATAAAAAAGTAATTAAAAATCTTTGTGGAGAGCTGAGCTTTCTTCAGTCGGCAGCCCTGATGAGTGAAGCGGCGATGAATTATGTAAACGACTCTGCTCCCTTGCATATGGCCTCAGCCATGAATGCACCGGTGACGGCCATTTTCTGTTCTACCGTTCCGGAATTTGGGTTCACGCCCTTGTCCGAACGGTCAACCATAGTTGAAATCGAGGAGAAATTGGCCTGTCGTCCTTGTGGATTACATGGAAAAAGGGAATGCCCCGAAGGGCATTTTAAATGTGGGTTGGACATTAAAGTGGAGAAACTATTGGAGGTAATTTAATATCTATTTTAATTTTATATAACGGCTGTATTAGATTTAAATAGAATAACTTGTACAATTATATTTCTTGCAGCGGACGCGGCGTTGACCGCTGCGGTTGCTGCGAGAAACCAAGAAACTATAATTTGAAGATGACTATCCCTTGTACAAATAAAGAACTTTTCCTGCTCAACAAGATCGCCCACGCGGCGGCCGAGTTGGGGGTGGAGACCTATTTGGTCGGGGGATTTGTGCGTGATAAGCTCCTCAACAGACCTACCAAAGATGCCGATATTGTTTGTGTGGGGGATGGGATTGAACTGGCCCGGGCTGTAGCCCACCGTTTCAGCCCGCATTTGCATGTGAGTTACTTCAAGAATTTTGGTACGGCGCAGATAAAAACCGAGGACGGATTTGAGGTGGAGTTTGTAGGGGCCAGAAAAGAGAGCTACGCCTATCATAGCCGAAAGCCAGAGGTGACTCCTGGCAATATGGCAGATGATCAGCTTCGCCGCGACTTCACGATCAATGCCCTTGCGATCAGTTTAAACAAGGACGATTTTGGAAACCTGGTCGACCCTTTCAATGGTATCTCTGATTTAAATGCCGGGATATTGCGAACACCGCTTGAACCAGAACAGACCTTTAGTGATGACCCCTTGCGGATGATGCGGGCGATCCGGTTTGCCACCCAATTGAATTTTACCATCGAGGAAAAGACCTGGAAGGCGATCGGGAATGAAGCCGAAAGGATCCGGATCGTTTCGCAGGAAAGGATCACTGATGAACTGAATAAGATCCTGGCCAGTCCCAAACCCTCCATCGGTTTTGACCTCCTATACCAATCGGGTTTACTCCATATTATCTTTCCCCAGATGGTGGACCTGGCCGGAGCGGAATATAAAGATGGGGTGGGGCACAAGGATAATTTTTACCACACCCTGCAGGTCATAGATAATCTGGCCCGGAACTCGGATGACCTTTGGTTGCGCTGGGCGGCCGTGCTGCACGATATTGCCAAACCCGCCACCAAGCGGTTTGAGGAAGGGCATGGTTGGACCTTTCATGGACATGAAGTAGTGGGTGGACGAATGGTCCCCAAGATATTCGCCCAACTCAAATTGCCCCAGAATGAGAAAATGCGCTTTGTCCGCAAACTGGTTGAATTGCATTTAAGACCCATCAGTCTGACCAAAGAGAATATCACAGATTCAGCCATCCGCCGGCTGCTTTTTGATGCCGGGGAAGAATTTGATTCTCTCATGATGCTTTGCGAAGCAGACATCACCTCCAAAAATCAATGGAAGGTCAAGAAATTTCTGGCCAATTTTAAAATGGTCAGGGAGCGCTGTGCCGAAGTGGAGGAAAGTGACCGGATAAGAAGCTGGCAACCTCCCATCACCGGGGAGATCATCATGAAGACCTTTGGGATACCACCTTCCCGTCCCGTAGGGGATATAAAGAATGCGGTAAGAGACGCCATTCTCGATGGTATAATCCCCAATACCTACGAGGCTGCCTATGCCTATATGGTGGAAAAAGCCCGGGAGCACCGGCTTGAACCGGTCATTTAAAATTGCCTATTTTTGTTGCATGGCGGTATTAAAATTCAGGATCTATTTTGAAGAGGACGAAAGCATTTACAGGGATGTGGCCATCAAGCATACACAGTCCTTTTTGGAATTGCATGCGATCATCCTAAAGGCCTATGAGTTTGATAATAAGCACAAGGCGACCTTTTTCCGGAGCAATGACCATTGGCAACGGGGAAGGGAGATCACATTGGAAAAATATGAAAGGGACTATAAGGCGCCGCCCCTCCTGATGGAAGAAACCACCATCGGATCGGAGATCCGTGACCCCAACCAAAAATTCATTTACCTCTACGATTTCAATAAGAACTGGAGCTTCATGGTGGAACTGATCCATGTTTCCAAAGAAGAAAGCCAGAAACTCGTATATCCTGCCCTGGTGCGCACAGAAGGGATAGCCCCCAGCCAGTACGGAACCAAAGGGTTACTGGGTGAGAAATTTGCTGATGTGGAAGAAAAATATGACCTGACCCAGGTAGGCGAAGGCTTTAGTGAAGAAGGAGAAGAAGGGACAGGTAGTACTGACGGAGATGAAATAGCCGGGGAGGAAGAAGCTCCCACCGAAGAATTCTAACCTCGCGCCCCTTGGCGCCTTTGGGGTAAGATTTTACCGCAAAGACGCAAAGGCGCCAAGGGGCGCAAAGAAACAGCCTTGAACTTTACAAAGCCTACAGTAATCCTGGTCGTAGGGCCAACGGCAGTCGGAAAAACCCGGAAGGCCATTGAGCTCGCGCTTCAATACCAGACCGAGATCATTTCTGCCGATAGCCGGCAGTGCTACCGGGAAATGAATATCGGCGTAGCTCGCCCCTCCCCGGAAGAACTCGCTGCAGCTCCACACCATTTTATTGCTTCCCATTCCATACATGACAACCTGAACGCTGCCTGGTACGAGAAATATGCACTGGAAAAAGTGAATGAATTATTTACCCGACACACAGTAGTGGTCATGGTTGGAGGTACGGGTTTGTACATTAAAGCATTTATGGAAGGATTGGATGAGATCCCGGAAACGGATCCGGTGATTCGCGCTGCGATCATCCATGACTATGAAGAAAAGGGATTAAATTGGTTGCAGGAAGAAGTTAAACAGAACGACCCGATGTTTTTTGCCCAGGGCGAAAATCAAAACCCCCACCGGCTCATGCGGGCCCTAGAAGTGGTCCGCAGCACCGGGAAATCGATCCTGACCTTTCGAAAAGGCGAGAAAGCCATACGCTCCTTTGATATGAAATTGATGGTAATGGATTTACCCCGCCCTCAATTGTACGAACGGATCGATCAACGCGTGGATGAAATGGTCAGATCCGGATTGGAAGACGAAGCCCGAAGATTGTACCCATTCCGGCACCTATCCGCCTTACAAACCGTAGGCTATCAGGAATGGTTTGACTACTTTGAAGGAAAGATATCCCGTGAGGAAGCAATTACGTTAATTAAACAACACACCCGGAATTATGCCAAAAGGCAAGGGACCTGGTTTAGGAAGATGGGAGGTGAGACGCCTCACGCCTCACGTCTCATATCTTAAACCCAACCGTCAAAAGAACATTCCCTCCATTATCCTTCAGGTCAGCATAGGTATTCAACCTTGGCGCATTTACCCGATAGGGGAAATTGACATCTTTGACGATCCGGTGAACATAGGTAAGGTCAATAAACATGCCTTTGTTCCGATAGCCAAGTCCGCCACTCAGGTTCATCCGGTTGCCTTTTAATTCTTTGTCCTTATACGGGTTGCCCATATAAGAGAATCCGGCACGCGCCATCAGGGTCTTGAATTTTAACTCACCACCCACCCGAAAGTTGAACGTGCCCTTATAGATCAGATCAATAGCGGCATTATACGGGGCGAAAATATCAGCGGAAGTAGTTTCATCCTGTGGAGCGAACTTCATCCATTTGTAATTGACATATTCGATATCAGCGGTCAGAAAACCCTTTTGCTGTTCAACATTGGCTACTTCGCGAAATACATAAGAACCACTCAGGATAAACCGGGTAGGGGAATTCAACGTATACCTGTTCTCAGGTATCTGCCCATTGGTAAACACCGTTGATTTTACACTATCCAATCCCTGTCCCACCCCAAAAAGATTCTCCACATCACCAGTCATCGTTGAACTAAATGTTTCCTTCAGCATCATCCAGTTGGGTGTATGCACGGCAAATCCGATACGGATATAATCGCGGGGTCTCCAGATAAAACCGCCCCGCAGGTTTACGCCGACACCGGTGAGTCTATAGTTCTCAACATACCTAAGATATCCAAAGTCATTGTCCGTATCCCCGCTGGCATCCGATTCCGTAAAGGTGCTGTTTCGATCCATTTTGATAATGGGAATTCCCAGGCTTGCACCCAGATAGAATTTACGGTTGAAATCCTCCGCGATGCCAAGATTAAGTTCGGTGATACCGCCACTTGTGTTGATGATCTGTTCCTGATCGGAAATAGAAGCAAATTCTGGTCTGGCTATTACTTGCAGGTTGCCCCCGATGGTAGCGGTGTCAACAAGATAGGTATAGAGCGCCATTTTGGTTTGGAGGGAAACATTATCGCTGTTCAAAGCTCCGTCAATATCCAAACCTGAACCAGAAAATTCATCGGCGAGTGGTTCGGCAAAACTGCTGTAGTTATTCTGTCCTTTGTAATAGGATGTTTGATTAAGATTGGCGGTTTGCGTCAAGGTGAGCGCAAAGGCAGAACTCCGTTGACGACCCATCCCTCCAAAAACAAAACCGGTTGTACCTAAATTGAATTTGGAATAGGAATCGCCTTTACTGTTTGTGCCCCGGAAATCTCCCTTTCCGCGTCCAAATTGAAAGGCCGGTGTGAAAATAAAATCAGAGGTTTTGAAGAATGCTAATCCAGCCGGGTTGACATGATTGGCAGTAGCATCTCCTCCTAAGGAGCCCATGGCTCCACCAATGGCCTGGCTTCTGGCCGTACCATTTGGGTAGGTCCATGACAAACGAAGGGCTTCTTCCGGTATCTGGGCAAAGGCGGTTCCTCCCATGACCAGGAGGGCAATGGTTAAAATCGGCGATCTCATGTTACGATTTTGATGGATCATCAATTACCTCCGCGGGTTGGCCGGCTTACGCCACCACCGCTGCTACTCGAAGAACCTGAACTGGAGGACCCGGAGCTGTTGCTATTGTTGTTGCTCGATGGGGTGTAACTCCTGTCGGGACGGGAGGTAGAATTTGAATTATTAGAATTGGTATTTGAGTTGCTGTAACTGGAATTATTGTTTCCGGAAAACCAACGATTGACCCGATTGCTTAAGCCATTCGTATTCACATTTGAATTGGAATTGTTATACGAGCTGCTCACACCGGTTCCGGGGCGAATGATCGCGGGCCGACCTGATTTCGAAGACAGGTTATTGTTGGAATTTTGCGCGTTTGCATATCCCGCCAGGTTAAAATTCCGGGGCGGTGTATAAGCTGGACGGCTTTCTTTTCCAAGTCCGGAATTCACGATCACCACATTGCCAGGGCAATAGGGGTTATAGTAATAGTTCCAGGAATTATAAGGGTTATAATACGACCCGTAAAAATAGTTGTATCCATAACTGTACCGGTCAAAATAATACCAGTCATTCAATTCTGACCAACGGTAACGATCAGATACCTTCATCCGCAGGTATCGGTCATCATAATATTCGTCATCGTATTGATAACGACCATCACGACGGTTATCTACACGGACATAATCATCCACCTCACGTTGAGGAGAATAATAGACATCATCGGGTGTCTGTCCGGTTTTGTAAGCTGTGGTACAGCTGCCCAGTACCAGGGCGGTGAGGGAAGCAAGTAGAATTTGACGTTTCATGACCGTGGATTTATGCAGTAATCAGTATGAAGTTACTACATTTGCGGCGAAACCAATAGGGAAAGACAAGCTTATTAAAGTTTTAACAGTTCAGGATCAATGGTTTGTTTCAAAATTAGCATTTGATTATGAGTAAAGAGATCACCTCCCGGGCCACCGATTATTCACAATGGTACAATGACCTGATATTGAAGGGCGAACTGGCCGATTATTCGGCCGTACGCGGATGTATGGTCATCAAACCCTATGGCTTTGCCCTTTGGGAGAATATGCGTGATGTATTGGATAAGATGTTCAAGGATACCGGGCACCAGAATGCCTATTTCCCTCTATTCGTACCAAAGAGTCTTTTTGAGGCCGAGGAAAAGAATGCCGAAGGCTTTGCCAAAGAGTGTGCGGTGGTAACGCACTACCGCTTAATAGCCGATCCAAACAAGAAGGGAAAGCTCATGGTCGATCCAGAGGCAAAACTCGAAGAAGAACTCGTGGTTCGTCCGACCAGTGAAGCCATCATCTGGAATACCTACAAAGACTGGATCCAGTCCTACCGTGACCTGCCCATCCTGGTAAATCAGTGGGCCAATGTGGTCCGCTGGGAAATGCGTACGCGCTTGTTTTTGCGTACCGCCGAATTCCTCTGGCAGGAAGGCCACACGGCTCATGCCACCAAAGAGGAAGCCATCGAAGAAACAGTAAAAATGCTGGGGGTTTATGCCCAGTTTGCCGAAGAATACATGGCCTTGCCCGTGATAAAAGGGGTGAAAAGCGAAAGTGAACGTTTTGCCGGTGCCGTAGATACCTATTGTATCGAGGCGCTTATGCAGGATGGCAAAGCCCTGCAGGCGGGTACTTCGCATTTCCTGGGACAGAATTTCGCCAAGGCATTTGAGGTCAAATACCTGACCAAAGAGAACCAACAGGAATATGTATGGGCCACGAGTTGGGGAGTGAGCACCCGGTTGATCGGTGCCCTGGTGATGGCACATAGTGATGATAAGGGATTGGTATTGCCTCCAAGGATCGCGCCGGTACAGGTAGTGATCGTTCCAATTTACAAAGGAGAGGAATCAAAGAAAATGATCGATGGTCGTGTGGCGGAACTGGTAGCGCAATTTAAAGCCGCCGGGATCCGGGTAAAATACGATGACAATGATAATAACCGTCCGGGTTGGAAATTTGCCGAACACGAATTAAAAGGTGTTCCCATTCGTCTGGCCATTGGGGCACGTGACCTGGAAAATAATGTCGTGGAAATGGCCCGTCGTGATACAGGGGAAAAAGAAAGTGTATCCCTGGATGGATTAACGGATAGAATCCAGCATCTCCTGGTCACCATCCAACAAAACCTTTTCGATCGTGCTGCTGCCTATCG
This sequence comes from Chitinophagaceae bacterium, assembly GCA_041752235.1. GTDB lineage: Bacteria > Bacteroidota > Bacteroidia > Chitinophagales > Chitinophagaceae > SpSt-398. Next base: position 34,289 of record JBGSHM010000019.1, on the reverse strand, counting down.
CGATGCGCATATCACTCCGGCTGATACCTGGGATGAGTTTACAAAGATTTTGGAGGAGAAAGGCGGGTTTGTATCCGCACATTGGGATGGCACCGCCGAAACCGAACAAGCCATCAAGGAAAAAACAAAAGCCACCATCCGTTGTATTCCGCTAAACAATACACCTGAAGAAGGGAAATGTATTTTAACCGGTAAGCCCAGCAGCCAGCGGGTATTATTTGCGCAAGCGTATTAAGCTAACAGCTAATAGCTATTAGCTATAAAGTTATTTCACTGAAAGATAATTATAGTCCTTCAACGCGGTAGCCAGAAAATCATAAGGGTTCATTGATGTATCGATCTTCAGGTGTGATTTTATTTTTTCCGTGGCGGTATACGCGAGGTTGAAATCCCCATTCTTTTGTGCAGTATCCAGAATGCTTTTTATGGCATTGATGTCTTTATCACTCAACTGCATGATCTGGGGGAAATGCGGGGTATAACTTTCTTCCACCTCCCGAAATACCGTGTCCTGGATGTCTGCTTTATTTTTGGTACGTACAATGATGGTTTGGGCCAATACATCTCCCAGTCGTTGTGATTTTTTGGAGGATGCCACCAAAACCAAATCGGTGATCATCAAACCCAAAATCATCACCAGGGCCCATCTTAATTCCGGATATTGAAAGGCGCTGGGGAAGGTGGCCAAAATCAGAATGGCTACAACCATCATTAAATCAGATACGCGTATCAGCCATCGGATCACATACTGGCTTGGACTGGCTTTGCCTCCGTTCTCATTCACGACTCGTAACCCGGCCACTTTTTTCCCAATACTTTGTCCATTCGTGAATATTTCAAATAGCAGGTAATAAAATATGACGGGAAACCAGAGAACTATTTCATAGATCTGGGCAAAGGTCGAGGGCCGGAATGGGTTGGAGGAACTGGAAACGATAACACCCAGCAGGCGATAGGCCAGCAACAGGTAAACGATCTGCAAAACCATATCCAGCAACCAGGCCAGGAAGCGGCGATAGAATTCGCTGACCTCAAATTCAATATCAAGGTTAAAAGAAGTGGGAATCTTTACCAGGGGCATGGTTAAAAATAAGAAATAAGGAATAAGAAATAAAAAATTAACGAATCGAAAGGGGGGATAACCAACAAATCACTATTTTACGATATAATCTCAATTTTTGCGCGAAGCCTTATTCATCAAGAAGAACAAAGAACGCTGGCAACGGATACAACATGGCCAGGTGGCGGATGCAGACGAATTGGCGACAGAGTTTACGCGCCTTATCGATGACCTTTCTTACGCCAAAACCTTTTATCCGGGCAGCCGTGTCACCAATTATGTCAATAGTCTGGCCTCCCGCATTTACCTGGATATTTACCGCAACCGAAAAGAACGTTCCAGTCGCCTTGTTGATTTTTGGAAATATGACCTTCCCATGGTCATCCGGAAACACCACCGGGTCATTCTTCTTTCTACCATCATTTTTATCGTATTCGCAGCCGTCGCATTTGTGACCGCCTCGCGGGATGAAGAAATTTTAAATGAGATATTGGGACAGGATTACGTAGATATGACCCGCGGAAATATCCGGGATGGCAACCCTTTTGGTGTGTATGAAAATGAAAATGTTTTTGTGATGTGGTTGCGGATCATGATCAACAATATTGGGGTGGCTGTCAAAGCCTTTATTTCAGGAATATTTTTTGGCATTCCCACCTTATATATCCTTGCCTCCAACAGTTTCATGGTCGGGGCCTTTGACCAGCTTTTTTATCGGGAAGGGTTGGGGCTTGATTTTTTTCTGGTTGTATTTATCCACGGCACGTTGGAATTGACAGCTATTATTCTGGCGGCCGGAGCCGGCCTGATCCTGGGAAAAGGGTTTTTGCTGCCAGGTACGCTAAGCCGACTTGACTCCGTTAAGATGGCGGCCAAAGAAGGAGCCAAGATCATCATCGGTTTATTTCCCGTCTTTGCCCTGGCCGCGTTTTTTGAAGGGTTCATTACACGCTTGTATAATGATGTGCCGGTGCTTACCATCCTGGTAGTGGTGGCCTCCATCGTATTTGTAGTTTGGTATTTTATCATCTATCCTTTTCGCATAGAAAAGAAACTGGCGAATAAATTCTGGGAGGAAAGGGGATGAAAAATTTACGTACATATCTCCTCCTGATCCTCATGGGATTTCTTTCACAGGCGAGCTTTGCGCAGGATGAAGAGGAGGAGTACCCCTATGAAATGGATACGGTGGTTATAACTGAAGCACCGGTTACCGATGAGGTCGTTGCTGTGCCTGCTACCACGGGCGAAGACCTGTCACGATATGTGGTACCCAAAGAAGCCTATAAAAATTTTGAAGAAAAATGGGAATGGCGAAAATTTCCCGCTGATTCCGTGTTGAGTTTTGAAAAGGACCCCGAATTCTGGTATGCGAATTATCCTTTCCAGGAAGACGAACCAAAGAAGGAAAAGAACAATAAATCCGTTCTTAATCAAAGCTGGATATTCAACTTACTTTGGATACTGATCCTGCTATCATTTATAGGGCTGCTTATCTGGTTTCTATCCCAAAACGGGATCGGGTTCTTTAAAAATGATCAGGCATTGGTAAAAGGAGAGGCAGAAGGTTTGCAAGAGGAGGAGGATATTTTTACCATTCCCTATGCCTATAAGATCGAAGCTGCGGAAAAGGACGGTAACTACAGGCTGGCCGTACGATACCTTTTTCTTCAATTACTAAAAGGATTGTCAGAACGAGGCACCATCCAATATAAACCTGACCGCACCAACCTCGACTACCTGATGCAATTGCATGGCCGCCCGGAGTATGCGAACTTTTTTCAGGCCATGCGGCATTATGAATATGTATGGTATGGCCAGTTCAGTCCACTGGAAGGAAACTATAGGGATATCCGCCAGTTCTTTCATGATTTTTATAAAAAAGGAGGCCTGGCATGAAAAAGTATTTGCCCATCCTTTTTCTTTTCTTCATGATCGGAGCACTCGTGTTGCTCATCATTGGCTCCTCCTCTTCGACAGGTGGTAAACGCAGGTTGGATGGACGATTGGCCATTGGAAAAATTTCAAAAAAGCCCTATGGACATTATGTCGCCTATGCCGGGTTAAGTACACTTTTCAAAAAGGCAGATATTATTCCCACAGGTTCAGACAATGCCTATCTCGACAGTCTTCAGGAGTTTTCTACGGGAAATGCGCTGGTGATCATTACGGATCAATTCAATCCGACGGAAAAAGAAATGGGAAATCTTATGCGGTTTGCCTCATATGGCAATACGATATTTCTCAGTACCCGCAGCATTTCTTATCAGGTGGAAAAGACTCTTTCAGTGACCTTGGAGGAAGAAGTTTTTCCGTACTATGATTCGCTGACCGTTGAACTGAACACGCCGCCTTTTACCACCAAACAATCCTTTACCTATCCTGGTTATGAGTTTGCCTCGCCGGCCCATTCCTGGAACGATAGCCTGGTCGATATTCTTGCCACTTCAGTTGACGGCGAGCCTCTCCTGTTTCGTTATCACGCGGGGGGAGGGAATATTTTTTTACACCTGGCACCTTTATCGCTATCCAATTATTTCCTCCTCCATAAAAAGAACCTGTCTTATTACGAACAACTATTTTCCCTGATTCCTTCCTCGGTGCAGTATATATATTGGGATGAATATTTTTCGCAAAGAAACCAGAATAACCAACCCAATCCCAAGCAGGCCAATTGGTGGACCGTAATGATGCGTTACCCCTCTATGAAGGCGGCACTCTGGATCGCTCTCCTCACTTTGATCATATACGTGTTGCTGGAAATGAGACGCCGGAGACGAAAGATACCCGTGCTTCCTGCACCCAAGAATGATTCGCTCGATTTTGTGCGCACCATTGGGCGCTTATACCATGAACGTGGTGATCACCGTAACCTCTGTATCAAGATGGGGTCTTATTTTCTGGAGCATGTCAGAAACCGTTACCGGGTGACAACTACGCGTCTGGATGATGAGTTGGTGAAGACACTCCATTTTAAATCCGGTTACCCTGAACCCGAGATCCGGTATATCCTGACTTTTATTGCCCAATTGGAAAAGGAACATTCGGTTTCAGTTTGGCAGTTGCAAGACTTTTATCAACAATTAGAAAAATTCTATAAACAAGCCTGATATGGACGAACAAATGTACCAGCCCCGCGTTGACCTGACTGCCCTCAATGAGTCGGTCAACAATATCCGCTCCGAGATCAAGAAAATCATTGTCGGGCAGGATGAAATGGTCAAGTTGATCCTCGCCGCGATCCTGGCTGATGGGCATGTATTGATCGAAGGGGTGCCCGGTGTGGCAAAGACGCTGACCGCTAAATTGGTGGCCCGTAGTATCAATGCCGGTTTTTCGCGCATACAGTTTACCCCTGACCTGATGCCGTCCGATGTATTGGGTACTCCGGTGTTCAATCCTCGCGAAGCGGTGTTTGACTTTAAACCAGGCCCCGTATTCAGCAATATTGTTCTCATTGATGAGATCAACCGTGCACCGGCCAAGACCCAATCCGCTCTCTTTGAAGTTATGGAAGAACGGCAAGCGACGGTTGATGGGAAAACCTATGCCATGGCATCTCCCTTTATGGTATTGGCTACGCAGAACCCGATAGAGCAGGAAGGAACATACCGCCTACCCGAGGCGCAACTGGACCGATTTCTTTTCAAGGTATTGGTTCCGTATCCCACCGAAGAGCAAGAGGTCACCATGCTTAAACTCTTTCATGAAATGGGAAGCACCAAACCGGTGGACAAAGTTCAACCGGTATTGATTGGAGATCAAATCAACGAGATCAGACAACAGGTAAAGACCTTGTTAATTGAAGATAAACTGATGGCCTTTATTGCCCGGTTGATCCAACAGACCCGAAATCATAAATCCATCTATCTGGGCGCTTCTCCCCGTGCATCATTGGCCATCATGCATGCGGCAAAAGCTATGGCCGCCTTATCGGGGAGAGATTTTGTAACTCCGGAAGATATTCTTTCCATCGTAGCTCCTGTTCTTCGGCACCGGATCATTCTGGCACCGGAAAAGGAAATGGAGGGAGTAACTGAAGACGAAGTGATCAAACAGGTCATTGAGGGGATGGAAGTTCCCAGGTAAAGGGATTATTATACATTTTTCATGCTAAGGTCATTTTATTTACATACCAGAGCTTATGTTGCCGCAGGGGTGGTAGCCCTGATTTTTGCGGCGAGTTATTTCCTGCCCTGGCTATATCAGGCGGCATTGATTGCCCTGGTACTTTTTATACTTACCCTTATCGTGGATATGGTACTGTTATATGGCAACAAGAAAGGTGTAACCGCTTTGCGAGAGGTCGGGGAACGGTTTAGTCATGGGGATGAGAATGAGGTAAAATTAAGTTTACAGAATGAATATCCCTTTCCTGTAGAGGTTTCCATCATAGAAGAATTGCCCGATCAATTTCAGGAAAAAAGGAGACCGATTAATATGCTGCTTCCTGGGAAATCTGTTGCGGAGCACAATTACCAACTCAAACCACTTACACGAGGAGAATATATTTTTAATCAGACCATTTTGATGGTTTCCAGCCCCCTGCGTTTGGTGAGCCGCCGCCTGGCCTTTGGAACCACACAAACCGTCAAGGTCTATCCTTCTTATATGCAAATGCGCCGTTACCAGTTATTGGCCATCAGCAACCGATTAGAGGAAGCTGGCGTAAAAAGGGTGCGGCGTCTTGGACACAGCATGGAATTCGAGCAGATCAAAGAATACGTACGGGGAGATGATTATCGGACAGTGAACTGGAAAGCATCAGCCCGTCGAAGCGATCTGATGGTGAATACATTTACCGATGAGAGAAGCCAGCAGATCTATTGTGTGATCAACAAAGGCCGGGTAATGAAAATGCCTTTTCGTGGCATGTACCTGTTGGATCATGCTATCAATGCCGCTTTGGTGTTGAGTAATGTGGCCCTGGCAAAGCAGGATAAGGCCGGGTTGATCACATTTGCTGAGAACATAGATACCTTTTTGCCCGCCGATCGGAAACCAACCCAGATCAACCTGATCCTCGAATCGCTCTATAAACAACAAACCCGATTTCTTGAACCCGATCTGGAGAAATTATTCTCAGTGATCAGGAACCGGATCAGCCACCGAAGCCTACTGGTGTATTTTACCAACTTTGAGTCTTTCGAAAGTATGGAAAGACAATTGCCCTCTCTTCAACGAATCGCCCGCTACCACCTGCTCCTGGTCGTCCTATTTGAGAATACCGAACTCCGCACACTCCAGCAAAGCAAAGCCGAAACCGTCGAAGATATTTATATCAAGACCATTGGTGAGAAATTCAGCAATGAAAAAAGGCGCATGGTCCGTGAACTCCAAAAGAACGGAATTCTATCCATTCTCTCCGCACCGGAAGACCTGACGGTGAATACGATCAATAAGTATTTGGAGGTGAAGAACAGGATGTCGATATAAATAATAAAGAATAAGAAATAATAAATATGAAAAAAGAAAGTATTGTGCTCATCTCTTTCACATTTCTTATATCTTATTCCTTATTTCTTATTTCCTTTGCATCATGTCTCTTAAAACTCCTTCTGTGTACGAAACCGGTCAGGTTCTTCTGATCGACAAGCCCCTGCGCTGGACCTCCTTTGATGTGGTACGAAAGGTCCGAAACCTGGTGCGCATCAAGAAAGTGGGGCATGCGGGCACACTTGATCCGCTGGCAACGGGTTTGCTCATTGTTTGTACAGGTAAGTTTACCAAAAAGATCAATGAATACATGGCCCGGGAAAAAGAGTATACCGGGACTTTCACGCTCGGGGCAGTTACACCCACCTATGATCTCGAGAGTGAGCCAACCGATTTTAAACCGTTGGAAGGAATTGATCGCGATGCGATCATTAAACAAACAGCCTCCTTTACCGGGGATATTCTTCAAATACCTCCGGCACATTCCGCTATTAAGGTGGATGGGAAAAGGGTATATGAACTGGCCAGGCAAGGGAAAGAAGTAAAACTCGATCCACGTCCGGTTACCATAAAGGAATTTGAGATCACCCGTATTGAATTACCCGAGGTTGATTTCAGGGTGGTGTGTACCACCGGGACATATATCCGCAGCCTGGCCAATGATTTTGGTGCAGCCCTGGGCTGTGGGGCCTATCTCAGCAAACTTTGCCGCACCCGTATCGGGGAGTTTCGGGTGGAAGAAGCGAAAGACATGCCAGGAGTAGAAAAACAAATATTAGAAATGTTGGAGGAAAAATAGTTGATTCAACCGCCAAGGCGCGATGACACAATGTAGCGCCAGGAGGGCATAAGAAAATCTGGCGCCCTTGCGTCATGGCGGAAAAGAAATAAACTAGAAACGGACAAATGGATAGTTGATCCCCAACTGAAATACTCCGTGTAACAAAGTTCCCCCATTCCATTTATAAAACCATTTGCTTTGGGCAGCGGCATTGCTCGGGGCCGGAGTAGGGTTACGTGCCTTCAGCGAATAATCCAGGCGGACAATCAGGAATTCAAAGTCAAATCGCAAGCCGGTACCTACACCTACGGCCAGGTCCTTAAAGAACTTTTTCAAACTGGTTAACTCACCACCCGGAAAGTCATCATTGGGTCGGATGAACCATACATTGCCAATATCCGAAAACAAAGCACTGGTGACCTTATACCCGGCAATTTGTGCCAGCGGAAAACGGAATTCAATATTTGTCTCAAACATGAAATCACCAAACCGGAAAGGTGCTTCTTCCCGTGTTTTAAGCGAAGATCCCGGCCCCAGGCTTCGCAGGTTCCAGGCACGCATACTATTGGGTCCACCCGGGAAGAACTGCCGGAAATAAGGCATTTGGATATCGCTGTTCCTTGTACGTGTCTTCAGGGCAATACCAACACCACTATAAAAGCGGGTGACCAATTGGTTTCTGCCAAAATTCATGCTGCGCACAAATTCCGCATCAAACTTGACAAAACGATATAAGCTGTCGAATAATTTGGCATCGATAAGTCGTGAAAGCAAACCTGACTCTTCGAAATTGGCACTAAACAGGTTTACATTTTTTCCTTTACCTCCTGTGATCTTGAATCCTGCCTGACCCGATACCACCAATCCCTGGTTAAAGATGTTCTTGAATGAAGGGTTTCGGTCAATGAGTGAACTCAGGCTGTCGCGGCGTTGCAGAACGGTGTATTCAATATTGGGCAATACAATGCGCAATGATTTATTCTTCCAGGCGATATCATAGCCCCAGGAAAGATTCAGCGAGTTGACTATGAAATAATCCTTTCGGTCTGTATTGCTATACGCAATGGATAGACTTGTCTTGGCTCTTTCCTTGGCCGAAGCACGGATAAAGGAAGGATTGGGAATGAGTCGGGGGAAATTGATCGTATAGCTCACCCCGGCCTGTTGGGCGGCAATAAACTTTCCTTTGGTACTTAACTCGGTATTGATTCGCGCATTAAGGTTATACTGGTTGGCCGAACGGGCAAAATTTCGGTTGAGCAGGGTGGCATTGGCACCAAGTCCCAGCAGGTTTCCCTGGATCAGGGCATTATTGCTGCCACTTACCTCCAGGTTGGTTGTAAAGGAATACCGGCTGGCAGGGGTGAGGAAAATATTGAAATCCACCGTATCGGAGCCTGGTCTCGTAACTTGTTCAATATTCACGAGTCGCCAGGCACCCAAGCCATTGAATCGGTTGACCGTTTTGAGGTATTGTTGTTGGTTGTAGAGGTCACCCCGCTTGAAATAGATGTATTGGGAAAGAAATTTCCAACCAAAGAAATCGGTGTACCGGACAACGCTATAACTCGAGTCGATGTGGTTGACTTTTCTGTCGGCGGCAATGGAATCGCCTGTGTAGTCCGGAAAAAGTGTGGTATGGCCAACATAGAATTTGGTCAGGCGTGTTGGGTTGAACCCGGGTTTAAGGATAAACTCAATATTGGCTGTGGGGTTTTCCATCCGCTTTCGTCTTTCTTCGAGTTGAAGGATCTGTTCGAAAGGGTCAAGGGTAGGGGCGAGTAAAGAAGGATCGAGTGTATCCCACACAGCCACCAATTCTTCGCGGGAAAACCGAAGGTATCCGTTGTTACGGTAGAGCGTGACCAATCGGTCGATCTCAGTGGAAATATTTTGTTTGGAAAAGGCATCACCTTTCTTAAGTACCGAGTTTCCGGCAGATTGAAGGGCGAGTGCTTGAAGATCGGCCTTGTTTGGATGGTACGAGCCAGTATCATTCAGATTATACGCTACCGAGTCAATGTGGATCATTTTCCCCGGTCTGACATGAAAGTCCACAGTGGTTCTGAATTGGTCACCGTGCTTGTTGTTGGGAACAACCACCAAACTGGTATCAAACCAGATCGTATCTCTGTAATAGCCCAGGGAGTTAAGCAGGTCGCGCATGAAGAGTACCGATCGTTGGGCATGTATGCTATCGTAAGCCGGAGGGTTACGCAGAACCTCGCGGATCAACTGACCAACCGTCCTTATCCGGATACTGTCATCCAGTTGGTTTCGGAGGCGGGAGGAAAGGGATTTACGCTCATCCTTTGAAAAGTCGCCCTGCAATTGGATATTTGTTTCATAGACAAAGGGTTTGTTGGGGGGATACCCCTTAGGAACCACACCACAGGAGGAAACCAGGACAACCGCCATCTCGAACAGGATGACTGGTATAAGGGGAGCATATTTTTCCTGCCGGCCTTTCAAATTGTATTGCTAATCGTAATTCGTTATAATGCTGAGTAAAAACCAGATCAAATATATCCAAAGTTTAGGCCAGAAAAAATTCAGGGATGCGGAGAAGGTATTTTTGGTAGAGGGACCCAAATCCGTACATGAATTTTTAACAAACCCTGACACAAAGATACACCAGGTATATGCCGTAAAAGATTGGTGTGAGAAACATTCTGCTGAATATGCGGGTATTCCACTGACGGAGGTCAATGAAATAGAATTGGAAAGGATATCCCAGCTCTCCACACCCAACCAGGTATTATTGATTGCTGCGCAATATGAGGAGTCAGGTGTTATTGATCCCAAAGGACATTGGACACTGGCCCTGGATACAATCCAGGACCCGGGAAACATGGGAACGATTCTTCGCATTGCTGATTGGTTTGGAATAAAACAAGTGGTTTGCAGTGAGGATTGTGCAGACTGGTATAACCCCAAAGTCGTTCAATCATCCATGGGCAGCCTGGGTCGCCTGCGCTTACACCGTGTTTCGTTACTTGATTGGCTGGGGAAATGGGACCAAATACCCGTTTATGCCGCCGTGTTAAATGGCACACCTGTTCAACAGGTTACCCGTAAAAAAGAAGGGATCTTATTGATCGGAAATGAATCCAAAGGGTTGGAATTATCCTTGTTGGAAAAGGCAGAAGTAAGGGTAACGATTCCAAGGCTGGGAGAGGCGGAGTCATTAAATGCGGCTGTTGCTACCGGTATCCTTCTTTCCCACCTTATTGAAAGCGGATCGCTTTAACCGGCTGCACTCTTCTGACTATCAGAGAAGGGATCATCAATACCAGCAGGCTAACCAGTAAGGTTCCACCTACCACGAGTCCTACCTGCCACCAGACGATCTTTACCGCGGCTGAATCAAGATAATAAGACTCCTCCTGCAGGCGGATAAACCCGGTTTTTTGCTGTAACCAGAGTAAACCCAAGGCCACAGCAGTACCCAGCAGGATACCTGTAACCGTAATAATGGCGGATTGAAACAGAAATACTTTTTGTACCATCCAGTTGCTGGCGCCCAGGGATTTCAGGATACCGATCATTCGCAATCGTTCGAGCACCAAAATGATAAGGCAGGTGACGAGATTGATCAAAGCCACGGCTGCCATGACAATGATGAGTATATTTCGATTTTGATCAAGGATCTTTAACCAGTCAAATATTTCCGGATAGATATCAGTCACCGCCCGGGCATCCCACTCCTGTGGGAAGGCGGAAAGTGTAAAGACCTCTTCTGCCTGGGCATCCATTTTTTGGTAGTCATCAATATAGATTTCATACCCACCGATCTGTTCAGGCCCCCATTCGTTGAGTCGCCGGATCAATGCCAGGTCCCCAATGGCAAAGGATTTGTCGTATTCCTCAATACCCGTTTTGAAAATACCCACCACCTTCAACTTGTCCGGCCGGATCGAACCATCCGGTTTAACAAAATAAATAATGGGCTGATCATTGAGCTTTAACTTGAGCTGATTGGCCATATAGGCCGAAATGATGATCTCACGGCTATAACTGCTGTCTGTAAAGCGGATGAAACGACCTTCTTTCAGAAATGGTTTCAGGTGGGTGGTGTCATAGGTCTTATCAAACCCTTTTACCAATACCCCTTCGATCTCGCTATTGATCCTCAAAATCGAATACCGGGTAGCAAAAGGGTGGATGGAACGGATACCCGGGATCTTTTTTACGGCCTCCTCAAGCCGAATATTCTGCTTCACGGGTAATTCCTCCGAAGTATTTCCCTGCCCGGGTTGTCGTTGTTGTACCCTGACATGCCCTAAAAAGCTGAATACCTTCTGACTGACAGCCTCCTGGAACCCATTGACCAGGGCAAGCGTAACGATCATAACCGCTACGCTGATCAGGGTAGCGGTGGTAGACAGGCGGATGATAAAACGGGAAAAAGACCGCTGTCTGTTAAAGGCGATGCGCCTGGCTATGAAGCTTGCAACGTTCAATAGGTGATCTTGGTCTTCAAAAATAAGCGGGAAATGGATAATATTGCTATATAAATGCAACTGACCTCATCTAAGCGAACCTTGCCGGTATGGCTGGCCATTGGTTTTTTGTTTTCCTTCAAGACAAATGCCCAGGTACCCGACCATGTTTTCAGGGGACAGATAGGCGCGATCAAACTCATCCGCACCGGTGACCCATACAGTTACCCGATCATCCGGCTCAACAGCGCCGATGAGCTGACCCTTACCTTTGATGATCTTGAATCAGGGGTTAAAAACTATTATTACACCTATCAACTCTGTAATGCCGACTGGACACCTGTGAACCTGAGTGCCTTTGATTATATCAAGGGATTTCAAAATACAAGGATCAATAATTACCGAAATTCCTCGATCGCCTTTACCCGGTACACGAATTACCAGGCAAAGGTTCCGGAAAGGAATAGTGTCCCTTCCCGTTCGGGAAATTATCTGTTAAAAGTTTTCCTGAACAGTGATACTACCCAATTGGTCTTTACAAAACGCTTTTTGGTGGTGGATGCCAAAACCTCTGTAGGGGTTCAGGTTATGCAGCCCTTTAATGGCGCGCTATACAATTCGCATCAAAAAGTGCGGACCATCGTTTCTACCAGTAACCAGGTCAATTCATTCAATCAGCAGGATATTAAAGTGGTGCTCCTCCAAAATTATGTATGGCCAACAGCGGTTACCCTTTCACGACCGGATATTTACCGGGGTAATTATTTTGAGTACAATGACGAAACCAGAACCGTTTTTCCGGCCGGTCAGGAATGGCGCTGGATAGACCTACGCAGCCTTCGGTTAAGAAGTGATCGGGTATGGAAGATGGATAAACAATCCACCCGGACTGATGTGTATATCAAACCGGATATGGAAAGGTCAGGAAAAGGGTATATCCAATACCTGGATTTGAATGGCTTTTTTACACTCGAAACCACCGATAACCTCAATCCATTCTGGCAAACTGATTATGCTTATGTCCATTTCACCTACCAGCCGCCTGGTGGAAGGTCGTATGTTGGAAAAGATATTTATGTGTTTGGGGAATTGACAAATTATGCCAACGATTCCACCTCAAAAATGACCTTCAATGAGGAAAGGGGCATCTATGAGGCCACTCTTTTCCTGAAACAAGGGTATTATAATTACCGGTATATCACCCGTTCGGTGACCGGAAATACCACCAGCTTTGAAGACACCGAGGGCAATTATTGGGGTACAGAAAATGGCTATACCGCCCTGGTGTACTACCGTCCGTTTGGCGGGCGAAGTGATGAATTGATCGGGCTTACCACCGTCAATTCCATAGCCCGCTGATTCGTTCGTTTTTGCCTGAATCCTTTTCAAATTATTACCTATCTTCGCGCCCGGCAGGTCTTACACGACCAGCTCCTGCTGAACCTCCCCAGGGCCGGAAGGCAGCAAGGATAGGCGGTTGTAGCGGTGCGATGTGAGTAGCCTGCCGTTTTTAATTTTACCAACATGAAATTTTTTATCGATACGGCCAATCTGGCCCAGATCAAGGAAGCAAATGAATTAGGTATTCTCGATGGGGTAACCACCAACCCCTCCCTTATGGCCAAAGAAGGGATTCAGGGCGACGAAGCTGTAATGAATCATTATAAGGCCATTTGTGAATTGGTAGATGGCGACATCAGCGCCGAAGTGATCTCCACAGATTTTAAAGGGATCATTGAAGAAGGAAAAATATTAGCGGCGCTTCACCCCAATATTGTCGTTAAAGTTCCGATGATCAAAGACGGTATCAAAGCCATTAAATGGTTTACCGATAATGGAATCAAAACAAACTGTACCCTTGTATTCTCTGCCGGCCAGGCCATCCTTTGTGCCAAAGCAGGGGCTACCTATGTATCTCCCTTCATCGGCCGTATTGATGACAGTGGCTGGGATGGGGTACAACTGATCGAACAAATTTCCCACATTTATACGGTTCAGGGTTTCAAGACCGAAATTCTGGCGGCTTCCATCCGCAACCCGAATCATATTATCCGCTGCGCAGAAGCCGGAGCCGATGTGTGTACCTGCCCGCTCGACTCCATCATGGGATTGCTTAAACACCCGCTGACGGATATCGGGTTGGCGAAGTTTTTGGAAGATGCGAAGAAATTCAAGTAAGGAATTAGAAATAAGGAATAAAAAATAAGGAATAAGAAAGTGATGACCTTCTTATTCCTTATTTTTTATTCCTTATTTCTAATTTCAATCCTCAGTTTTCCGTTTCACCCAAATCGTCACCTCCCTCCACAACGCCGGCTTTTCCCGTAATACAGCCTTTACTACCACCTTCTCTTCGGCAAAATCAAGTGGGATGAACAATTCATTTCCGGCAAACACTCCTCCGCTTGCCGTAAACTCGATCTCCTTCGTGGAGAGGGGCCTCCACCGGCCATTGGACAGTTTGCCATCAATATTAATATAGTTATGGGTGCCTTTTTTCAGGCTGTCGGTGTAGAGGTGGAAGAAGATACTGTCCACTTTTTGGGCACGCATTCCATTCGCAAAGCCTAGCAGTATGCTAAGAAACAGGAGAATTTTCATGGTCATATGATTCATATTTCAGAAAAATGGATGCATGGGCGAAAGGCTCAATCCCAATTTCGGTTTTTTTTCTGTTTCTTAACAATTGTACGAAGACTTGACCGCCAGGTCACAAAGACAGAAAGGCCGCGAGGAATTCCTCGCGGCCTTTCTGTCTTTGTGACCTGGCGGTCAAATAATATTTCACGCTACAGCCTTCTTTACCAGATCGGCGGCTTCGCTCAGCAAGATGGCTGACTGAACCTTGAGACCACTTTCATCGATCAGTTTTTTGGCTTCTTCGGCATTGGTGCCTTGCAAGCGTACAATGATCGGTACATGGATATTTCCCATGTTTTGATAGGCATCTATAACGCCTTGTGCTACACGGTCACAACGAACGATACCACCGAATATATTGATGAGAATTGCCTTTACGTTGGGGTCTTTCAGGATGATCTTGAAACCTGCTTCCACCGTTTGGGCATTAGCAGTACCGCCTACATCCAGGAAGTTGGCAGGCTCGCCACCACTGAGTTTGATCATGTCCATGGTAGCCATGGCCAAGCCTGCTCCATTTACCATACAACCTACGTTACCATCGAGTTTCACAAAGTTCAGGTTGTATTGTCCGGCTTCTACTTCTGTAGGGTCTTCTTCCGTTACATCCCGAAGAGCCGCAAGGTCGGCATGACGCATGAGTGCATTATCATCCAGGTTCATTTTACAATCAACTGCCACGATCTTATCATCGGAGGCTTTGAAAAGCGGGTTGATCTCAAGCATACTGCAATCCAGTCCAACATACGCACTGTAGAGATTGGTCACGAACCTGACCATATTCTTGAAAGACTCACCTTTCAGTCCCAGGTTAAAAGCGATCTTACGTGCCTGGAAGGGAAGGAGGCCACCTCCTGGATGAACCCATTCTTTGAATATTTTTTCAGGGGTATCATGGGCCACATCTTCGATATTCATGCCCCCTTCGGTACTGTACATGATCACATTCTGCCCCTTGGTACGGTCAAGCAAAATGGAGAGGTAGTATTCTTTTCTTTCGCTTGGACCGTCGTAGTACATATCCTGCGCGACCAGGATCTTGTTCACCACTTTTCCGGCCGCTCCGGTTTGCAGGGTTACCAGCGTACCCCCCAAAATCCCTTTTGAAAACTCCACCACTTCTTCCAGGTTCTTACCCACTTTTACTCCGTTTACTCCCGTTTCTTTGATCTTGCCTTTTCCCCGGCCACCCGCATGGATCTGCGCTTTTACCACTGCAAAGGGGCTTCCAAACTGGGTCTTGATTTGGCGATAGGCTTCTTCCGCTTCGTGAATGGTGCCACAGGCAAATCCTTCCTGTACCGGAACATTGTATTTCTTAAGTAATTCCTTGGCCTGGTATTCGTGGAGGTTCATGCGAAAAATGATTTGCCGCGAAGATAAAGAAATTGACTGATAGATGAGGAAGCGTGCATGCTGGGGAATCAGCTATTTTCCTGCAACCAGGCAGCCATTTTTCGGGAGGCCTCCAGTACTTTAAAACAATACTGCTCCAGAAATCCATCCGGTAAAGGTTGGTGAAGGGGGAAGGTATAACTGGCGCTTAGGGCCTTGGCGCCATCAAAGTCAACGTACGATAAACGGGCGGAGAGTTCCTCCGGCGGACGGTTAAAATCCTGTCCGGGAAGAATGGCAACACCACATTCATCCAGCAATCGTTCGCAAAGCATGGCGCTATTTCGGATTTCTTTTTTATGGAGAACAGAAGATAACGGGGTAAAATCCAGGAAAAGGTAGAACCCGCCAGTGGGGTCATTTACCTGGATGCCTGCTTTTCGCAACAGTGCGGCTGTTTCCTTTCCCAATGCAGAAAGAATTTTTCGGGCATGCCAGAGATAATCCTCGATTTCCCGGCCCCCGGCAAAAGCCTGAATGGCGGCATATTGAATCGGAGCAGATACAGAGGTATATGTTTCACTGGCAACCGCCGCCATGGCTTCCATCAACCAGTGCAGATCTGCGGGAAATGAAAAGGTACCCAATCGCCAGCCTCCGGCGCCACACCATTTGGAAAGGCCGGAGCTTAGTATGGTCCCTTCCGGATAGAATTTCGCCAGGGAAACATGATTCCCCTCGTGGTGCAATTGTCCGTAGATCTCATCGGAAAGAATGATCACGCCGTTTTCCCGGCACACCCCGGCCAGCTTTTCCAGATGTGCTTTTTCATAGGTTACCCCATCCGGATTACCCGGATAATTAAGGATGAGCAGGAAGGGGCCTTTCCCTTTTCCTGATTGAAGAAAATCCTGCAACATTTCCGGTTGAAGCCTCCAGTTTTCCTCCACCTTGGTGTGAAGAACATGAACCGTATTGCCAATGATTTTGGCCTGCGGTAAATAGGAAACCCAACTTGGACTGGGGATCAATACCTCACCTTCAAAAACCATTTGTAAAAGAAAAAGAAGTTCTTTGGATCCGGGCCCGATGATCACATGTTCCGCCTGCCGGTCAACCCCGTCTTTTTGCTGGTGGAAATCCGCTACGGCCTGACGCAATTCCGGCAAGCCTTGTACATGCAGGTAATCCTTTTGTGGCGCATAAAGTCGTAAGGCGTTAACCACCGGCTCAGGAACCGGAAATGGGGATTGCCCCAGGCCAAGTTTGTAAATGGTCTTTCCCTGGGCGGCCAGTTCACGACAACGTTGATTGATGCGTAGCGTAGGGGATTCTTTTAACCCAATTACATTTGGGTTCAGATAAAGATGTCTGTTCATCTGGATGAGAAAATTAAATTAGCCTTTGGGTAATTTATAGCATTTGACTTAATTCTTTTTCATAAAGAAATTCTTTATCACCAAATGCCGGCTTCAATTCATCTAACCAGGTAGTCTTATCATCATATTCGGCAAAGAATGGTCGGGCTACCCACTCTGGGTTACGTCCCTGCAGGAATCGCAGGGTCATTACTTTCTTACCATTGATCTCCCCAACCCCAAGCATTTGAACCTTACCTGGTGTGGCGCTCATACTGGGTCCTCTTACAGTACGACAAACACCGCTCACTTTTTGGTAGGCATTTCGGAAGATATCCCAGGCCTCTACCAAGGGCACCGCGAAATAATGCTGGGCACCGGTATCCCTGGCCATAAACATATAGTAGGGTATACAATTCAAATTTACTTGTAACCGCCACATCTCCGCCCAGGTAGCGGCATTGGCATTGATATGTTGCATGATGGGGGATTGGGTCCTGATCTGAGCGCCTGTGGCCCTGATCTGCCGAATGGCCTTTTGAACGGCAGGAGTTGATAACTCAATCGGATGATTGAAATGAGCCATGATCGCCAAATTGCGGCCGCTCCGAACGATCCGTTCAAAGATCCGGAGCATATTGCCGGCATCAGGGCCATCCAGAAATTTATACGGCCAATAACCCAGGGCCTTGGTCCCGATACGAATGGTTTGTAAATGAGGAATGTCCGCTTTTAATATGGGATCGATATATCCTTCAAACAATTCACTCTTCATGATCATTGGGTCACCTCCGGTGAATAGCAGATCGGTCACCTCCTTATGTTCTTGCAAATACCGGGTCAATAATTCCGTCTCCCGCATCGCAAATTTCCATTCATCCATTCCTACAAACTGAGGCCAACGAAAACAAAAGCTGCAATACGCATGACAGGTCTGTCCCTGGCTGGGAAAAAAGAGTACCGTCTCCCGGTATTTATGTTGCATTCCGGTAAGGCGTTGTCCATCGATCTCCGGCACATTGTGTTCCAACTGACCGGCAGGATGGGGGTTGAGCTCAAGTCTTATCTGGTGTGCCAGGGCCTTGATCTCCTCACGCGATGCATTATTTTTTACCAAGCGACGCATGGCCTCATAATGGGCAGGCCTTAACATCTCTTTACGGGGAAAGGTCAATGTGAAAATGGGATCATCGGGTACACGGTCCCAATCGATCAATTCTTCAATGACATAATTGTTCGATTTAAAAGGCAGAATATGACTGACGATCTCGATATCGTCAAGTAGCTCCTTGCTGAAATTGGCGAGCTGAGGTATCTGCCTGTAGTTATGTTGCGCATACGAACGATAGGCGTATGACTTTTGTGAGGGCTTGATCAACATAATACCTCCAGTTTTAGTGTGAATAAATAATAAAAGAACTATTTGCAAACATAACCTTTCTGTGCCGCTTAACCTGACTTATCGAACGAATTAAATCTATCTGCCTAAGTCCCAGTGAAAAACAATTTGGTTTGTTTCAAATATGTTTCTCATTTTTGCAGGCAATTGAATAAAGAATGGAAAATCTGCTGCACAAACTAGAGGAAGCAACGCGCTTTCTTGCTGGAAAATTCAGCGCCCGTCCACAAATTGGTGTGGTCCTGGGTAGCGGCCTGGGAAGTTTTGTTGATGAGTTGAAAGTGGAGATAGAAATCCCGTATGGTGACATCCCCTATTTCCCTGTTTCTACGGTAGAAGGTCATAGTGGAAAACTGATCTTTGGTTTTATGGCGGGGAAGCCAGTGGTATGTATGGCAGGGCGGTTCCATTTCTATGAAGGATATACGCCGGATGAAGTGGTGTTTCCTGTGCGCGTTATGATCAAATTGGGTATTCATCATTTATTTCTTTCGAATGCAGCGGGTGGGGTAAATGCTTCCTATTCTGTGGGCGATCTGATGATCATCAAAGACCATATCAGTTTTGCCACCAAGAACCCGCTACTGGGCAAAAATATACCTGAATTAGGCCCTCGTTTTCCGGACATGAGTGAGCCGTACAAGAAAGAGTTGATTAAAAAAGCTAAAGAGATCGGTCATCAGCAGGGGATTGAATTACATGAAGGGGTCTACTTTGGTGTCACCGGACCTACCTTCGAAACCAGGGCTGAATACAAGATGATTCAATTGGTCGGCGGGGATGCCGTCGGCATGTCCACGGTGCAGGAATGTATCGCCGCTAACCATATGGGTATTCCCGTTTTTGCCATCAGTGTCATCACCGATATCGGGGTGCGGGAGGATGAGAATGTGATCACCCATGAAGAAGTGCTTCATTTTGCCAAGGCAGCCGAACCCAAGCTGACCCTGATCTTCCGGGAATTGATCCATTCACTTTAACGTTTCCAGACACGCCATGTCAGGATGCCTGATTATCTTCGCCTATTGTTTATCGGCTCGTGAATAGATTCCACTACTATATACTTGTGATCGCCCTTTTAGGCCCTCTGTCCCTGCTGGGTCAGCGGAGACCAGGATTGCGGACGGTAGATGAATCGGTCTTAACCAATTCTGCCGCGCGCAGCCTCGGCAATCTCCGCACCGGCGGCTCCGGCAAATCAACTGATAGCCTTGAAAGACGGGATTATTCAGATGATACCATCGCCATTTCTTACCGGATGCCGACCACGACACTTGCCCTCAAACTGGATTCCTCCATTCGTGACTTTACCAGCCGGTTTCCGATTCCCGCCGACCATATTTACCTGGGGAATAATGGCACGCCCACCAGGTCGCTTTTATTCACTCCGATCCTGCAACCCGGATGGGATGCCGGTTTTCATGCACTTGATGTGTACCGATGGAAATTGGATAATGTTCGCTTCTTTAATACCACCAAACCCTATACCGAGCTGAATTATATGCTTGGAAGCCAGACCGAGCAGATGATCGAAGCCTTTCACACCCAAAATGTGAAACCAAATTGGAACATCCTGTTCAATTACCGGCTCATCAATTCTCCCGGATATTTTAAAAACCAAAAGACCAACCACAACAATTATCTCGTTACCTCCTGGTACCAATCGCCAAAGAAACGCTACAATAACTATTTTGCCTTCCTGGCAAATAACTTGCTGGCAGGAGAAAACGGCGGTTTATTAAATGACCAGGATTACCTGAATGATCCGATCTACAAAGACCGATTCAATATCCCGACACAATTAGGGGGTGATGGAGCCGCAGTAACCGGATTCTTTACCAATACCGTCACCACCGGAAACAAATACAAGGATATCCATTTCATGATGCGTCAGCAATATGACCTTGGAAAAAAGGATTCTCTGGTTACGGATTCCACCATCGTTCCTTTGTTTTATCCTCGTCTTCGTTTTGAACATACGCTGTCCTATCATTTATACAATTACCGGTTCACCGATGCACTGGCCGATACCGGATATTACAATACTTATTATGGACAAGGTTTCACCGATCTGATCGACACATTTACACGGGGGGATAAATGGAGCCGAATGGTCAATGATTTTTCCATAATCCAGTTTCCGGATGCCAATAACTTACAGCAATATGTCAAATTAGGGGCAGCACTGGAAAATCTAACCGGTCAGTTCCTAACCGGTAAACACCAGTTCCATAATTTTTATGCCCATGGAGAATACCGAAACCGGACACGCAACCGGAAATGGGACATGGCCCTGGCAGGAACCTTATACATCAACGGATTGAACGGTGGGGACTACCAGGCACAGGTAAGCCTTAAACGCTTTTTGCCAAAAAATGGCGCATCCCTTGAGTTGGGTTTTAATAATACCAATCGAAGTCCCTCTTTTATTTTTGACACACGGAGCAGTTTCTATCTGGAATCGGCCCGTGATTTTCAAAAGGAAAATATTACCCTGATCAGTGCTTCCATCTATCAACCCAAATGGAACCTTCGGTTGACCGGACAATATTACCTGGTCAGTAATATGACCTATTTCAATGGGTACTATCAACCTCAACAGGAATCCTCGCTCTTCAATGTATTACAGGTAAGTATTCAAAAGGTATTTCGTTTGGGGAAACATTGGAACTGGTATTCCGATATCTATATCCAGCAGAAAACAGGGGATGTGGAACTCAATCTGCCTGTTGTCTTTACCCGGCAACGGATTGCCCTGGAAGGACTTTTCTTCAGCAACCTCAATCTATCCACGGGACTCGAGTTCCGCTACCATACACCCTATAAACCGGATGCTTATTCACCGGTCCTGGGACGCTTTTTTTACCAGGATAACCTCAGTATCAATAACCTCCCCGACATTCACGCCTTTATGCATTTCCGCATACGAAGCATGAAGGTCTATCTCCGGGTTGAAAACCTGAATACAGCCACCAATAAGTACGGATTTGGGTTTTATAACAATAATGAGGTGGCGCCCGGGTATATCAACCCCGGCATGGTGGTAAGGCTCGGTATCTTCTGGAATTTTGTTAACTAATTGAGAAAGAATGGCACAGATCCCAAAATAACCCCGGGTGGGGCTTTTAGGGTTTGAATCCCTTGACTATCTTTGTTGGGATGAAGAGAACCGGTATTGCCATATTGCTTTTCCTCTATTTCGCCTTCAGCAGTGGAATCGTGATCAATCTCCACTACTGTATGGGACGGTTCGACTCAGTACAGATCGGTAACGCTCCGTCTGAGTATTGTGGAAAATGCGGCATGCATTCCGATTTCTCCAACGGATGTTGCCATGATGAGGTCAAGATCATTAAGATCGCTGATGACCAGCAACCTTCTTCAACCGTTCAATTACCTCTTTTTACTTCCCTAATCCTGCCGGAACAACCGGTTTATCTAGAACCGGATACCCTTTCAGGCCTGGATAAGGTAGTGTATAAAACCCATTCCCCACCTCTTCATAAACAGGATACCTATCTTGTCAATGGCGTTTTCAGGATCTGAAAATGACAAGCAACCGATTTATTTGGTTACAGCTTTACCGGAAAGAATTTCTTCTCCGGCAATTTCAATCTTATTTATTATTAAAAAATTAATGATCATGAAAACGATTCGTTCTATATCCTTCGTACTGTTCACCTTTGTATTTGGATTTGCTTCCCAGGCGCAAGACCTGAAAGAAGAAAGCTTTAATGTTTCAGGCAATTGTGGCATGTGCAAAACCACCATTGAAAAAGCGGCTAAGACAGCTGGTGCAGAATATGCAGACTGGAACAAGGAAACCAAAATATTGACCATCCGGTATAAGGCACAATCCACCCATGCCGCCAAGGTACAGGAAGAGGTTGCAAAAGCAGGTTATGATAATGTGGGTGCCAAAGCCACCAAAGAATCCTACGATAAGTTACCTGCATGTTGCAAATATGAGCGGGGAGAAAAATCCGCTGAAATGGCCTCTTGCTGTGCTGACAAGAAATGTGAAGCCGGAAAATGCGCCGAAGGAAAATGCACTGATGGTAAATGTGCCGATGGTAAAGAGTGCAAAGGTTGCAAAGGCGAGAAAGGCCACAAGGGAGAAAAAAATGTGGCAATGGACTGCTGCAAGAATGGTAAATGTGAAAAACACAGCTAAGAATTTTTAACAAACACCTATGATCCGTTACAAAAATTTATTCCTCCTGGTTGCCCTTACCCTGGGCAGTTTGACTGCCATAGCTCAACCCCGATTTGGAAAACCGGCCGCGGAGATTGCCCTGCCGACAGAAGCAGGTGATACCATTACATTGTCTTCCCTGAAAGGGAAGGTTGTATTGCTCGATTTTTGGGCGTCCTGGTGCGGTCCCTGTCGGGTATCCAATAAAGGGCTGAGCAAATTGTATGAAAAATACAAGGACAAGGGTTTCGAGATTTATGGGGTTTCTTTGGATGAAAACAAAAAGGCCTGGATAAATGCCGTGAAGAAGGATAAGATCACCTGGCTGCAGGTGAATGACAATGGGGGATGGGAGGCAAAGACCGCCCTGCAATGGAATATCAATCAGATTCCTACTTCCTACCTCATCGATAAACAAGGCATCTTAATTGCCATGGACCTTGAACCCGAACAAATAGAAGCCTTTTTGGAAGATCTATTGAAATAACGGACATGGGCGAAAATATTCGCTCGTGAAAATATTTTTTTTAATCGCACTTCTTGTCCCGGGCCTGTACCTACAGGCCCAGGATAAGGGTCGTTCAACAGATACCACCGTCAGTTTCCTGGTCATGGGCAACTGTGATATGTGTAAAAAACGTATCGAAGAAGCCGCGAAAGGAAAAGGGGTGACCAAAGCGGAATGGGATCAGGTCAGTAAAGCACTGACTATTACCTATCATCCCAAAATCACTTCTGTAGAGAAGATCCATGACCGTATTGCCACCGCCGGACACGATACACCATTGCGTACGGCTCGTGACGAAGTGTACAATGCCTTGCCGGATTGTTGTCTCTATCGTGCCGGTACCCACCTGACCATGGAAGAAGATGCGGTGTATGGCGTGGTGCTGGAGATCGATGCACAGAAACAATACAAACCCCTCGCGGGTGCCTCCATCTTACTCGGTGGAACCACCGAAGGGTTATCGACCAATGAAAATGGATATTTTAAAATTCCGCATGTTCCGGAGAATGGATTCCTGCTCGTCAGTTATTCGGGATTTCAAGCCAGCCGGATTGAGATACAACCAGGACAACACTTAAGTATCATCCTGAACAGCGCACACGAATTACAGGAAGTGAGGATTATTTCTTCGCGCAGGCCTGCTTATGTTTCTCCTCAATCCATTATCCGGACACAGATCATCACCGATAAGGAATTGACCAAGGCCGCTTGTTGTAACCTCTCCGAAAGTTTTGAGACAAACTCTTCCGTGGATGTATCCTTTAATGATGGAGTGACCGGGACAAAACAGATCCAGTTAATGGGATTGGCCGGACAGTACACCTATATGACGGTGGAAAATATGCCCGGCCCTCGTGGTCTCGCGATCGCAGGCGGGTTGAACTCAATTCCCGGTACCTGGATCGAATCCATTCAGTTGACAAAAGGACCCGGTTCTGTGCTCAATGGCCCGGAAGGGTTGGCCGGACAGGTGAACATCGAACTAAAGAAGCCGGAGAAAATGGAGAAATTGTTCCTCAATGGTTATGTGAACCAAATGGGTAAAACGGACCTCAACCTGAACCTATCCAAACAACTCAGTAAGAAATGGTCTACGGCCCTCCTCGTCCACCATGCTTTTATGAATAACCAGGAGGTGGATTTTAACGAAGATGGATTTCGGGATATCCCAACGGGGACATTAAGTACATTGTTAAACCGCTGGCGCTATGATAACGGAAAAGGAATGATGGTTCAGGCCGGAGCCAGGTTGTTATGGGAAGATAAAACCGCCGGACAAACCCAATATGATCCCGCTCAACACCGCTACTCCATGAGTGTATATGGAATGGATATGGTGTCTCGGCGATATGAATTATTTGGGAAATGGGGTTATGTGTTTCCCAAAAAGAAATACAGTAGCCTGGGATTTCAGGTTTCCCACTTTGTACATGATCAGGAAGATCATTTTAGTTGGAGAGAATATACGGCCAGACAAGGAAACCTGTATGCTAACCTGATCTATCAATCGATATTTTCCAAAACCAACCACAAGTTTAAAACAGGATTAAGTTATACGACCGATGATATACAGGAGAAGTTCATAAACCAATCCTTTGATCGGGTGGAAAGAACCACGGGTGCCTTTTTTGAATATACCGGTTCTTCCGGTAAGCAATGGGAGTGGGTCATAGGTTTGCGTGGTGACCAGAATAATCTTTATGGATTCTATGTTACACCCCGGGTTCACCTTCGCTTTCAACCCTTATCCAAAACGGTGTTTCGCCTGAGTGCAGGGCGAGGTCAACGTACGGCGAATATCCTGGCCGAGAACCGAGTGATATTTATAAGCGCCCGTAATCTTTCGTTCCTGAATACAACACCGGGAAAAGCTTATGGCCTCTACCCGGAAATTGCCTGGAATTTTGGAGTATCGCTTGACCAACGGTTTCGCCTGGCGGGTCGCGATGGAAATATCTCCGTTGACTTGTTTCATACCTACTTTCAGGATCAGGTCGTCATTGATATGGAAGGATCTGCCAGGCGGCTTGATATTTACAACCTGGAGGGACGATCATTTGCCAACAGTTTCCAAACGGAAATCCAATATGAAGTTTTGCCCCGCCTGGATGCCCGAATCGCTTATCGTTATTATGATGTACAGGTCAACTACCAGGGGAGTTTAAAACAGAAACCTTTTGTGTCACCTCACCGGGCATTTATCAATCTGGCCTATTCCCTGGCGGGTTGGAAATGGGATGCAACCCTAAGCTATTATAGTCCCAAACGGATACCATCCACCACAGATAATCCGATAGCGGCTCAGTTTCCGGAAAAATCACCCGGATATACCTTACTCAATATGCAGGTCAGCAAGAGCCTGGGAAAAAAATTACCCATTGAATTTTACCTCGGCGGGGAGAATCTCGGTGGATTTATTCAAAATGACCTGATAATTGCCCCTCAGGACCCCTTTGGACCTTTGTTTGATGCCTCTTTGGTTTGGGGACCGGTAACCGGAAGGATGTTGTATGCCGGGTTTAGATGGAAAATCGGAGGGCAGAATTGAATTTAACCATAGAGACGCAGAGGACGTTTATTACCTATTATTGATTATTTAGTATTGATTATTAAAGGTTTGAGAAACACTTACCAAAGACAATAATCAGTAATTAATAATCAATAACCCTCTGCGCCTCTGCGGTTAAAAAAATCCATGAAGATCCAGATTTTTCCAAAAGAGTAGCCTATCTGTTATAAAAGTTCGTACATTCGTCTAAATATAATTTTAGACACGCCTAAAAAATATTTCAAGTGAAACGAATTTTAACGATGGGATACTTTCTTGGAATGACCCTATTGGGCCAGGCACAGGAAACCGTGGCAGAAGGAAGGATTATCAATCAGGAAGGCGAGCTGTTGATGGCAGCCACGATTCAATGGCAAAAAAAGAAAGCCATCAGCGACAGCACCGGTTATTTTCGCCTGGCTATTCCAACCAAAGGGAAAATAAACTTTCATATATCCGCCATCGGCTATGAACCCCTAGATACGGTTATGTTGGCGGGGGTTGATATGGTAATTAAATTAAGACGCGAGGTAAAAGTAGGAGAGGAGGTGGTGATCACCGGGACATTAAGATCGGTGAGACGCTCGGAAAGCCCTGTGGCCGTAGAGATCTTCACTCCGCAATTCTTCAAACGTAATCCAGTTCCGAGCATATTCGAGGCTTTGCAACAGGTGAATGGGGTTAGGCCACAATTGAATTGCAATGTGTGTAACACCGGCGATATTCATATCAACGGACTGGAAGGCCCTTATACCATGGTGACCATTGACGGGATGCCAATTGTCAGCAGTCTGGCCTCGGTATATGGATTGTTTGGAATACCGGTACAATTGATTGACCGGGTAGAGATCGTCAAAGGCCCTGCTTCCGGGTTGTATGGATCGGAAGCCATTGGCGGTTTGATCAACATCATTACCCGGCAACCCGAGAAAGCACCCCGTTGGGCGATCGATGGCATGACCAGTACCTGGAACGAACAACAATGGGATATTGGGTCCAGGTTCAGGGTTGGGAAAAAGGCTAGTCAATTGCTGGGCATAAATTACTATCGTTATCAGCACCCGGTTGATAACAATGAAGATGGGTTTACAGATTTAACGCTTCAACATCGTGTATCGCTTTTCAGCAAATTATCATTTGCCCGGAAATTGAACCGCGAGGCTCATTTGGCTGGCCGGTATTTTTATGAGGATCGTTGGGGTGGTCAGATGAACTGGACACCTGCCTTTCGGGGAAGTGATAGTATTTACGGAGAAAGCATTTACACCAATCGCTGGGAATTGATTGGTAAGTATCAACTGCCCATACCCGGAAATTGGAACTTCTCTTTTTCGGGTACGGGTCACCGGCAAAATTCATTTTATGGTACTACTCCTTATTTCGCTCGGCAACATATTGTATTCGGACAATTGTTAGGGCATCTGAAATTGGCACCGCGTCACCAGACCTTATTGGGATTGGCCCTGCGCTATAACCGATATGATGACAATTCAACCGCCACAAGAGATACCCTGACAGGGATCAATCGACCGGATAGTTATTTATTACCCGGACTATTCCTTCAGGATGAATGGGATCTTCAAAACCGGAAAACCCTGCTCACCGGTATTCGTTTTGACCATCACCCCATACACGGCATGGTGTTTACCCCAAGGATTGCTTTTAAATGGGGACTTAGTGAGCGAACCGTTTTTCGGTTGAATGCAGGTACTGGATTTCGTGTGGTCAACCTGTTTACCGAAGAACATGCTGCCTTGACCGGAGCAAGGGTGGTGGAGATACGCGAGGCCTTGAAGCCTGAAAGAAGTATGAATGTCAATGGTAACCTGACCTCTCGTTGGAAATGGGGCCTGCATCATTTTTCCACCGATATTTCGGCCTGGTATTCCTATTTCAACAACCAGATTTTGCCAGACTATGACACCGATCCCAATAAGATCATTTACCAGAATATGGATGGCCACTCACGGTCAGCAGGAATGACGGTAAATCTGGAATGGAACTGGGCCAATCGTTTTCGCTTCCAAGCTGGTCTAACCTTACAGGATGTGGCCCGTTTTGAACAAATCAATGGTAAACGAACCAAACAACCACTGGTGTTGACTGAAAAATGGAGTAGTACCTGGTCAGCTTCTTATACTTTCGCCAGTGCCCGATGGATCTTGGATTATACCGGGAACCTCTATGGACCCATGCGCTTGCCGCTACTTTCTTCTCTGGACCCAAGACCCGGAATGTCGCCTGTATGGGGGCTTCAAAATGTACAATTGACCTGGAAGGCAGGTAAGAAAATTGAGGTCTATGGAGGGATAAAAAACCTGCTTGACTGGACACCTGACAAAGCGGCTCCTTTTCTGATCGCCAGAGCCAACGATCCCTTTGATAAGCAGGTTAGTTATGACTCCGAAGGGAAGATATTGGCTACGCCCGATAATCCCTATGCCCTGAGTTTTGATCCCACCTATGTGTTTGCGCCTAATCAGGGCCGGAGAGGTTTTTTGGGAGTGCGCTTCACGGTACAATGATCCTGAACCGGTTGAGCAGACTGTTGTTTATGGGAAGAATTGAGTACATTTGGTCATGCGAAAAGGCACCGCAGCCATATTACTTACTGTATTCATGCTCTCGCATACAGAATTACACCAGCTCGTCAAGATTCCGGTTTTACTGGATCATTTTCGGGAACACAAACTGGAAGATCCCGGTTTAGGATTCTACGCTTTTTTACGCATGCACTACGAAAAAATTGTGATCGATGATGATTATCAACGCGATCAACAATTACCTTTCAGGGATGTTGATTGTGGGATCGTAAACGCCACGGCCACCGATATTCCTCCTCAGCTAATTCGCATTGAACGACAATCCCTGAGTGAATACGCGATACAATTTCACCCCAAAAGAATTATTTCCTACACCCATCTTCATTTGGCGGATATTTTCCAGCCTCCCCGGTTAGCCTGATTTTTCCGTTTTATTGCTTTAGTCTTTCCATCGAAAGGCTATACAACTTTTTATTTACCGTACAAGAAAAATCATGCTTAACAAGATTATTCAATTTTCTGTCCGGAATAAGCTGATCATTGGTTTGTGCACCATTGGTCTGATCATATGGGGTACGCTCAATGTAATGCGGCTTCCCATTGACGCGCTTCCGGATATTACCAGTAATCAGGTACAGGTGATCACTGTATCGCCCAGTCTGGCTGCTCCCGAAGTGGAAAGGTTGGTCACCTTTCCAATTGAACAGGTCAATGCAAACATTCCCGGTATTGATGAGATCCGATCGATCTCCCGTTTTGGTCTTTCTGTAGTGACCATTGTTTTTAATGATAAGACCGACCTCTATTGGGCCCGGCAACAGGTTTCCGAGCGCATTAACATGGTGCGTGATCAGATACCCGCTTCAGCCGGACGACCAGAACTGGCGCCGGTAACCACCGGATTAGGCGAGGTCTACCAATACATTCTTCGGCCTGCACCGGGGTTTGAAAGCAAATATGACCTCACCGAACTGCGTACGATACAGGACTGGATCGTGCGTAAACAATTGCTTGGCACTCCTGGTGTAGCCGACGTGAGTAGTTTTGGTGGTTACCTGAAACAATATGAGGTGGCCATCATCCCTGCAAAGCTGAAAAGTATGGGCGTTACCCTCGATGATCTTTTTACCGCCTTGGAAAAGAACAACGAGAATTCAGGCGGGGCCTATATTGAAAAAGGTCAAGGGTCTTTATTCATTCGGACAGAAGGCCTGGTAAAAGATCCGGAAGACCTAAAGAAGATAGTCGTACGGCATCATACCAGCGGGCTTCCTGTTTTTCTCCGGGATGTGGCAGAGGTTCGTATTGGACATGCGGTTCGGTATGGAGCCATGACCTATCAGGATCAGGGGGAAGTAGCCGGGGCTGTGGTGTTGATGCTCAAAGGCGCCAATGCATCTGCTGTGATCAAAGATGTAAAGAAGCGAATAGAGGCCATTCAAAAAACTTTGCCCGAAGGAGTTATTCTTGAACCCTTTTATGACCGGACCAAAATGGTCTCAAAGGCCATGGGTACCGTTGAAAAGAATCTATTGGAAGGGGCCCTGATCGTGATCTTCATCCTTGTACTCTTTTTGGGAAATCTTCGGGCGGGACTTATCGTCGCCTCCGTGATCCCACTCTCGATGTTATTTGCTGTGATCATGATGAATCTGTTTGGCGTTTCGGGGAACCTGATGAGCCTGGGTGCACTGGACTTTGGCCTGATCGTAGATGGGGCCGTGATCATTGTAGAAGCCGTCATTCACCGCTTGTCACATAGCAAACACCTCAATAAAGTGATCCATATCACCCAGGGTGAAATGGACAATGAGGTACAGGCTTCCGCCGGAAAGATGATGAATTCAGCCGTATTCGGACAGATCGTGATCCTTATCGTTTACCTCCCGATCCTTTCGTTGGTAGGCATTGAAGGAAAGATGTTCAAACCCATGGCCCTGACCGTTTCCTTTGCCTTGATCGGTGCCTTTCTATTGTCACTGACCTATGTACCGATGATCAGTTCGGTATTTCTTTCCAAAAAAATAAGCCATAAAGAAAACTGGTCAGATAAACTGATGCGGTGGATACAGGGAATGTACAGGCCGGTGTTGAATCTTGCGCTGCGTTTTCCAAAAACACTAGTCCTGACCGTAGTTCTGGTGTTTAGTTTGAGTTTATTTATCATGTCACGGTTGGGCGGGGAATTCATCCCGGAATTGGAGGAAGGAGATTTTGCGGTGGATGCCCGTTTACTGACCGGTAGTTCCCTGAGCGAAACGATCCGGAATTCATCGCGGGCGGCGGCCATCTTACAACAATTTCCGGAGGTAGAGAAGATCGTTACCCGGATCGGGGCCAGTGAAATCCCTACCGATCCCATGCCGGTGGAAATGACGGATATAATCATTTCCTTAAAACCAAAAGAGGAATGGACCACTGCTTCCAGTTCGGATGAATTGGCCAATAAAATGAGTGAGGCTTTGCAGGTCATACCGGGCATGACCTCTGGTTTTCAATTCCCCGTTCAAATGCGTTTTAATGAACTGATCTCCGGAGCCAGACAGGATGTTGTATGTAAGATCTTTGGCGATGACCTGGATAGCCTGGCCGCTTATGCGCAGGAATTGGGGGCACTCGTTCATAAAGTAGATGGGGCAAAGGATATCTATATTGAAACCGTAACCGGCCTTCCTCAGGTGGTGATCAATTATCGGCGTGAAGCCCTGGCCCATTACCAATTGAATGTAGCAGATGTGAACCGGGCAGTACGTACCGCTTTTGCTGGAGAAAGCGCCGGCTTGGTATTCGAACAGGAAAAAAGGTTTGATCTGGTTGTGAGGTTAGACGAAGGATACCGAAAGGATTTAAAAGATGTAGAACAACTTCTCATCGCTTCTCCCATCGGAATTCAGATACCCCTTTACCAGGTAGCCAGTGTGGAAATCAAAGAAGGACCCAACCAGGTACAACGCGAGAATACCCGGAGAAGGATCATTGTAGGCTTCAATGTACGGGGCAGGGATGTAAAATCGGCCGTAAAAGAACTGGAGGAGAAAGTTAGTGCCCAATTGAAAATGGATCCGGGCTATAGCGTTCAGTATGGAGGTCAGTTTGAGAACCTCGTAGAGGCCAGCAATCGCCTGGCGATTGCGGTACCTGCCGCGTTGCTCCTGATACTCGTTATGCTCTATTTCGCTTTTGGTTCTCTGCGCTATGGTTTGTTGATCTTTTCCGCCATTCCGCTTTCTGCGATCGGTGGTGTGATTGGATTATGGATCAGGGGGATGCCTTTCAGTATTTCGGCAGGTGTCGGATTCATCGCCCTTTTTGGCGTAGCGGTGTTAAATGGAATTGTATTGATTGCCGAATTCAACCGGCTTAAGAAACAAGGATTACATGACCTAAGTATGATCATTATGGAAGGAACTAAGATCCGGTTAAGACCGGTGATCATGACCGCAGCAGTGGCCTCCCTGGGATTTTTACCCATGGCCCTGAGCCATGGAGTAGGCGCTGAGGTACAGCGACCCCTGGCCACGGTAGTGATCGGTGGATTGATCTCTGCAACATTCCTCACCCTGGTAGTATTGCCTGTTCTGTATCGCTGGGTGGAAAAACTCCAATTCAGGAGCAAGGCCAAACATATTGAAATGACCATTGTACTGGCACTATTCATGTTCCCGGCAACAGCACAGCAGTCTGTGCCGGAAAGAATGAGCCTGGAACAGATGCATTCATTGGCCGATAAACAAAACCTGCGGATCATGTCCATGGAGAAAGAACAAGCCTATTGGAAAGCCATGCAGGGAGGTGTATTCGATCCCGCTAAAACGATGATCGGTATGGAATATGGTAACATAAACAGTTTTAACAATGATACCCGGTTTTCCATCAATCAATCATTTTCCATGCCGGCCGTTTATCAACGTCAACGAGATCTTTACCGATCCGAAGAAGGACTTAAACAGGTAGCTACCGAATTGCAAAAAAGCAGCCTGCACCGGGAGATTACCCTATTGTACTATGACCTGGCTTTGTTGGAAGAAAGAGCCATCCTGCTCAACCGGATCGATTCTTCCTATAGCCGCATCTTACGGGCGGCCGAATTACGCTATAAAACCGGTGAATCGAATATTCTCGAGAAAACAAGTGCCGAGGCCCAGATGCAGTATTTTCAGTTGCAGCGTCAGGAGATCGAATCCGATCAGGCAAAGCTCATGGTCCAATTGACAAGATTGCTTCATGTAAAAGATCCTGTACGGCCAGTTCAGGGTTCGCTTCGGTTGAAAGCAACGGTACTATCCGATTCGATCCCTGCTGACCAACATCCGCTCGGAAGATTGGGAAAACAAGAAGAATTACTGGCCGGTTCAAAGGTGGCGGTTGAACGGTCCCGGTTATTACCCGAATGGGGACTGGGCTATTCGAACCAGTCGATCATTGGATTTCAAAGTCCGGATGGAATCAATCAAACCTATTATGGGGGTGGAGAACGTTTCCATACCGTTGGGCTGAATATTGCTGTTCCGCTCTTTAATAAAGCGACCCGCTCACGGATCAAGGCAGCGAAAGAGCAGGAAAAAGTAGCCAGCCTTAATCGGGAAAATGCCCAGGAGTTCTTGCGAACCGAATGGCAACACTGGACCATGGAGTACCTGAAACAAGGAAAATACATTGACTACTTTGAAACCACCGGGTTGAAACAATCCGACCTGATCATTAAAAATGCAAGACTGGCATTTGATAAGGGAGAGATCAGTTACCTCGAATGGAGCCAACTGATGCGCAATGCCCTTGAGATCCAGTTGAACTACCTGCAGGCGCTTCGATTGAATAATCACGCGGCTGCTGAATTAAATTATCTATCCGGAAAATGATCCTAAAATGAATCGTATGAAATCGTTTAAAATAGCTATACTGGTCTTCCTGTTCTCCTGTGGCGCTAAAACAGAACCTGAACAGGCTATACCAGATGGAACGGAACAGAAGACAACACTTACCGATGCACAGGTGAAAAGTGCCGGTCTGCTGACCGATAGCATTCGCCTGGAAACCCTCCACACCGAAATTCTTGTGAATGGCGTGGTGGATGTGCCGCCACAAAATATGATTTCCGTAAGTTTTCCCTTGGGAGGTTATCTCCGCACCACTGATCTTTTGCCAGGTATGCATGTCAACCGGGGCCAGGTCATCGCTCGTATCGAAGACCCCTCTCTTGTTCAATTGCAACAAGATTATCTGGTCGCTAAAGCCAAATTAACGTATCTGGAACTTGATTTTGAACGCCAGCGGGAGCTGAATGCCGATGAGGTTAATACGGCCAAGCAATTCCAACAGGTACAGGCCGATTTTACCGCCCAAAAAGTGACCATTAAAGCCCTGAGTGAAAAACTACGCCTGGTAAACATCGATCCTGATAAGTTAAATGAGAACACCATATCGCGGAGTGTACCCATTTATTCACCCATTAATGGGTTTGTGTCCAAAGTCAATGTGAATATTGGGAAATATGTAAATCCTGCAGATGTGTTGTTTGAGCTGATCAATCCCGACGACATGCATGCGGCGCTGACCGTTTTTGAAAAGGACCTGCCATTTGTTCAACCTAAGCAGCGGGTTAAAGTGAGCTTTGTGGAGGATCCTCAAAAGGAATATGAGTGCGAGGTTCTTTTGGTAACAAAGAATGTGGATGAAAACCGCGGTGCCCTGGTTCATTGTCATTTTGAAACACAACCAAAACAATTATTGCCGGGTATGTTCCTCAACGCACGTATCCAGGTGGATAATGTAAAAACGCTCGCTGTTCCCGAAGAAGCCCTGGTGCGCTATGCCAACAGTGAGTATTTGATAAAAGTAACCGGGAAAAATACCTATGAACTATTGCCTGTTGTCTCCGGGGTAAAACAGGAGGGCAAGGTAGCTGTTTCTTCCACCAAAGAAAACCTGAATGGTGTGGTGGTTGTTACAAAAGGTGCTTATACGGTGCTGTCGGCGATGATGAATAAAGGGGAGGAGTGATGTTGGATGTTGGATGGTGGATGCGGATGTTGGAGGCTTGGGGT